>NZ_CP016539.2:1292500-2492500 GCF_001687605.2 Planococcus plakortidis | reverse complement strand
GAAAAACCGCAAGAAAATCAGCGTTGCCGCTTTTGTATTAGTGGCGGTGAGCGCGGTGACGACGGTGGTCGCGCTGCAAAAACCGATTTTGGATATGACTTTGTTCGCCAAGGAGCAAGGCTTCATCCAGACGCAATTGGTGCAGGCGGCACAGCAAAACAGCGCGTCGGCCCAGATGCATTTGGTTTCGGACGAAGAATTGGCCGAGCTCAAGGGCAATGAATTCGTCCCTTATACCGAACATGATCGCTTCGGCATCGCAAAAGATCGCCATCTCTTCGTCATCCAGATCGAGTCCCTGCAGAATTTTGCGATCAACCAGTCGATCAATGGGCAGGAGCTGACACCGAACCTCAATGAGCTGCTCGGCGACAGCTTGTATTTTGACCGCATGTTCCAGCAGATCGGCGCAGGCAACACATCCGATGCGGAGTGGCTTTTGCATATGTCGCTGATGACAAAAGGTTTGGATCCGACGGTCAACTACTTGAATGGCACCCCGTTGCCGTCTCTAGTCAACATGCTCAATGAGCGTGATTACTACACGACGACTTACCATGCGGACAAGCTCGAATATTGGAACCGCGCAGAATTATACCCATCGCTCGGTTTCGACTATGCCTACTCGAGTGAGGAGATCCCGAATGAAGACTTGATCGGTTTATGGCCATCCGACCGGACGATGTTCCAGTTTGCGGAAGGGGAAATACAGGAGCAGATCGCGTCCGGCAAAAAAGTCTATGCGAATTTGATGACAGTGACGAGCCACACGCCTTTTGAAGTGCGTGAACAGGACAAGTATCTGGAGTTGCCGGAAGAGTATGTCGATACGTACACAGGGAACTACCTGCAATCCATTCGTTACGCCGATGAAGCGGTCGGGGAATTTATCGATTTCCTGAAAGCGGAAGGCATTTACGAGGAATCGATGATCGTCGTCAACGGAGACCATTCCGGGCTTCACGGCCGTCCAATGACGAAAACGGATAACGAGCTGATGGCCGGCTTGCTCGGCCACACATACTCCTTAAAAGACCGTTTCCTCTTGCCGTTCATTATCGCAGCCCCTGGCTTATTCGAGTCGGAAGTGAATTCCAATTTCGGGGGCCAGGTGGATATGATGCCGACGATCATGAATTTGATGGGCATCGAACCGCAATCCCCGATGGTCGGGCATAATATGCTGCAATACGAGAACAACTTGCTCGCAGTGCGTTATTATTTGCCGGGAGGCTCTTATATCACAGGCGACCATATGTACTTGGGGCAAAACGCCAGATATCCGGAACGTTATTATGACTTCGACACGATGGAGCGGATCGAACCTGATAAGGAAACCATTGAACAGAAACAGGAAAATGCCTTGAAGATCTTAAATCATTCCGATGCCTTATTGAGCAATTTCTTGGATGAAGGCGAAGAAGAAGCGGAAACTGGGGAAGAGAGTTGACTCTTCCCTGGTTTTTTTTGTAAATTCAAATTTACGAATTTTAATGCAAATTTATTACATAATCAAGACAATTATATTGAATCTAATTACCTAAATTGTGTACACAATGAAGCTGTTTTTCGTAATTTATATAGGACTATAATCTTCGTGTCGAAAAAATTCACTTTTAAACGCTGTATAAAGAATCATTTTAAGAAAATATTGTAAAATTATCTTGTTTCTCCTAATTTTCCCCCGTACTATTAGGTCAGAAAGAGGGGAATGTAGCATTGAAAAAGAAAATTTTGATTGTGCTGTTGTTGCTGCTAGCCATTGGAGTGGGAACCGGGACTGCTTCAGCCGCCGGTAAACCGACTGTCATTCTAGACCCGGGACACGGGGGAGCTTACGGTGGAACGGCTGGTTACTCAGGTAACCGGACCGGCTATTACGAAAAACACGCCAATATGGAAGTGTCGAAGCGATTGAAATCCGAACTAGAGAAAAGAGGATTTGTCGTTCACATGACCAGAACTTCCGATGTCCAGTTTTCACGCATTTCATCCAGTGCCGATCTCGTCGAACGGATGAAAGTCGCAAACGGAATGATTTCAAGCGGAAATAATGACAATACCGTTTTCATCTCCGTTCACCATAATGCGACAAGTTCACCTACATACGGCGGATACGAAACGTATTATTTCGATAACCGCTATGCAAGTTCATCTTATCCGCCATCCGTATTGCAACGCCATTACTCGCCGGAAAGCGGCCGTTTGGCAACGAATACACACCGTTCAGTCATCGCTTCAGGTGTCAAGGAAGGCCGCGGGATCATCGCGAACAGCCTGTATGTGACGCGTACGGCGAACGTGCCATCCGTATTGCTTGAAGTGGGCTACATGTCCAACCCGACTGAAGAGGCGATGATCAAGCAATCGTGGTTCCAGCAAAAAATTGCGGCGAACGTGGCAAAAGGCGTAGATGATTTCTTCGACGTTTACGTCGTCAATGACAAAAACGGCAAAGCAATCAAACATTACACATCGAAAACCGATGCGTTGAACTATTCGAAAACTGTTTCAGGCAGTTATGTTATCCATAAGAAAACCGGGAAAGTGGACGGCGCAACAAAGCCGGATCCCGAACCGGTCGACCGCCCATTGGTTTACGGCATTTATCATCCATCCGTTAAAATGAGCGATAACTTGTTCGCAACAGAACAAGAAGCCATCAACGAAGCGAAAAAATGGAAGAATACGCGTGTGGTCCATACAACCACCGGCATCATCCATTGGTCGAATTACTTGCCGAAGAAATTTGTCGTCTTGGATGGCAGCGATAAAGAAGTGACGCGTTTCTACCAAGAAGAAGCAGCGATTGCGCATGGAGGCAAATTATCCAAAGCGTCCGTAATCGATGAATCGACATTGGAAAACGATATTCTTTGGTCGAACTTCAAGCGCAAGAACTTCATCGTCCGTTCAAAAGATAAAGGCGAAATGATTCACCTGTACAACCGGGAGGAAGCCCGCGACTATGCACGCAACTGGCCGAACTCGGAATTGTTTGACGTGTGGGCGCAAAAAGTGATCTACACGAACACAGACACAACGAAGTATTCCTATACACCGCAAAATGTTCAAGGCAAGAGCCGCATCGATACAGCCGTTGCTGTGTCTAAGCTGCTCTATCCGAATGGATTTGCCTCCACAAAGGGCCAGAAAACTGTCGTATTGGCTACGGCCAATCAATACGCTGACGCATTGTCGGCAGGCCCGCTTGCCGCCCATTATGGCAATGCGCCGATCCTGTTGAGCAAAACGGATTCACTTACTCCGGCTGTTGAACAAGAATTGAAGCGCTTGAAAGCGAATAAAGTGGTGATCGTCGGCGGTACGATGGCACTCTCAAGTTCCGTCGAGAGCAAGTTGAAAAATATGGGCTTGACGGTTGAGCGCCTGTCTGGCCAGACCCGTTATGCCACAAATGAAAAAATCAATGAAAAACTGCCTGCCGCAGACGGGGTGTTTGTGACGGCAGGAAATAACTATCCGGATGCTTTGACGGCTGCCAGTATTGCGGTTGTCAAGAACTGGCCGATTGTTCTGGTAGCGGATGGCCAAGCAGTCCCGAACAGCTTGAAAACAGCTTTCGGTGACGAAGTTGTCATCGTCGGTGGTACCACTGCAGTTTCGGCATCATTGGAAAAAGCCGTTAAACGCGAAATCGGCTCTGACGCCGTGCGCAGACTGTCAGGAAAAACACGTTACGACACAGGGACGGCAGCGATCGATTACTTCGCAGATGAATTCATGTCGAACCGCTTGATCGTCTCAACCGGCACGAACTACCCGGATGCGCTCGTATCATCCGCAGTCTCTGCACGCTATAACGCACCGCTATTCCTGGTGCCGGATAACTCGATGCCATCTACATTAACGTCTTCACTGACGCAACACAGCAAAGAGAAATTGATCAACCGCACATATTACATCGGCGGGGCGGTCAACTCGTCCATCAAAACGACAATTAACGCAATGCAAAAATGATAAGGTGGTTATATACATGAAGAAATTCAGTGGCCTTTTGCTCTCAGCCGTCCTGCTTGGCGGCTGCGGCACCGCTGTGACCGATTCTGCAGAAGACGATAAAGTCAACGGCACAGGCGGCACAGAAACAACCGAAACCGAAGCCGCGGAAACAGAAACAACCGAAACGGATGTCGAATCAACAGAAAACGCGCCAATCGAAGTAACGGACCCGACAGGCATACAGCTCTACATGCCTGAACTGGGCCTGATCAAGAAATTCCAGGTGGAAGAATTCGAATTGACCCGTGAAGTGCTTGAAGTATCCGGCAACAAAGTGCTCGAAGAAATCACTTTCGGTGAAGCTGTGTCGATCGAAGTGACGGAGTGGAATGAGTCGTCCATGAACATGCTGATCGAAACTTCTGAACTCGAAGGCGAGCGCGACATCTCGATCGAAGGCTTGGTACCGATGGATGGGCCGGTCGTCATGATCGATGAAGCCAACAGTGCAGAAGGCGAATGGGTCGTCACATCGAACGATGAAACACTCGAAACGCAAGCGGGCACATTCGAAGACGTATTGGTCGTCGAACAAGTCCTGAAATCCGAATCATCCGACCAAGTCACGACCATGACGCGTTACTTCGCGCCGGGCCTTGGATTCATCCAGGAAAAAACGGTAGTCGCTAACGGAGATGCCAAACAGGAATCCGTAGTCGCTTTGGTCAGCTACGAATAAACACGAAGAACCATCTGCCTCTGGCGGATGGTTTTTTTTGTGCAAATGACATTGGTTTATGGAGGTGATAGGGAAGTGTAAAATGAAAAAGTGATGAGGAAAGCTTCGGCTTTGCGACTGCGTTCCAGGGGGCTGCTTGGGGCCCGCAGGATGCGGGTCATGCAGCTGATGCGACAGGACGTCGCGTTTTCAGCTGCCCGGGGATGGGCGGGTGCCCGGTCAAGGGGGCAAAGAAGAGGCCTGCGACATATCTGCACGCAGATCTGTCGCAAATGAATAAGCTCAGCTCGCCTTCGCTTATTCATTCGCGCGGTCCCACAGGCGTCAGCCCCCTTCCACTTCGTCTCTAGTTTTCGAGCGGAGGGAACCTTCTTCTCTCCACTCATTAATATGTGTGAAAGTGCTTCATGTATTATAGTTTGTATCATTTAGACCCAAGATAATACGATCGTGGGTGTGAATTTACCACAAACTTTTCGATTCAAACGGCACAGCACCAGATGCCGCGTTCTGGGAAGCGATTCCCCCACTAGCCGGCAACTGAATACAGAAGAAAATCCGCTTAAACAATCTACAAACAATGAAATGTCTCAGCTGCCGGCGCCCAGGGTGAGCCGACGCAGTAAGACAAGCGTTCTTCTTGGCTTACTGTGAGAGGCCAACCCAAAGCAAGGCAGCGGCTACCTGGTTGAGGCTAAAAATAATGATCGCAACGACTACACAATCAAACCCTCGCTATCTCATCCACATAAGTCCCGGGAAGCGATTCCCCCGCTAGCCGGCAACTGAATACAGAAGAAAATCTGATTAAACAATCTGCAAACAATGAAATCTCTCAGCTGCCGGCGCCAAGGGTGAGCCGACGCAGTAAGACAAGCGTTCTTCTTGGCTTACTGCAAGAGGCCAACCCAAAGCAAGGCGGCGGTTACTTGGTTGAAGCTAAAGATAATGATCGCAACCATTTCACAAGAAAACCCTCACAATCTTCATCCAGGAAGCAATTCCACCCTATAAGACAAGGCGCAAAAAAAGGAAATAAAAGTTGAAAAAGTACTGGAAGAATTTTAAAAAACTTATTTGGAATTAAACAACCCATAAAAGAATAATTTAGGCCTAGGAAATTTTAAAATCTCACTTATAAAAAAATAGATGAATTAATTGTAGTTATAAATACCTAATTTTATTCGGAACTCGAAAATTTATTTTTACGAAAAGGTTCCTTTAGCACATGCAATTCGCAGGAATATATTGCTCTATTAATCATCTTTTATGCTTATATGATTTCTATTAAATTCCATTAATTCAATTCACAAGAATATTCAAATAACATATTGACATAATTGTATGACTATTGTTACTATTTTATCTGTGAGGAAATACGTACATAAATGGGAAACATACATAGGATGAATTTCCTCGAAAAAACATTAGGGGAGGCTACATTGTGCAAAACGGTTCAAAGACTTGGAAAAAGTTTGTATCTGTTGCCATGATCGCAGGTTTAGTTGCAAGTAACGGTGTAATGACTGCAAGCGCTACATCTGGCGATAAAGAGAAAGCCAATGAGAAAGACCTGCAGGCAATCAACGTTCTTTCCAACGAAAAAGCGGAATTGATCAAGCAGCTTAAGAAAAAAGAGAATGCTGAAATGGTTCAAAAAGATGCATTGGACCCGAACGAAGAAGTTCGCGTCATTGTTGAAGTTGAAGGCCAGTCAGCGGTTGAAGTGGCATCTGCAAAAGGCGTCCAATACAAGACACTTTCTAAATCGGAAAAAGAGCAAATTGAATCTAAATTAGTGAAAGCGCATGCAAACGTGAAGAAAACGATTTCTTCCAAGGGCGTTGAACTAAACTCTGAATTCGAATATACGACGGCCTTCAACGGCTTCAGCGGACAAGTTAAGTATAGCGATGTCCAGAAGATCAAAGAGTTGCCGAACGTTAAGAACGTATACATTGCAAACGAATACGAAAGACCGGAAGCGAAACCGGATATGACGACAAGCCATGATTTCATCCAGTCTCGCCAAGTATGGGCTGACAGCAAGTTCCAAGGTGAAGGGATGGTCGTCGCTGTAATCGATACAGGAATCGACCCTGACCACAAAGACTTCAACATCACAGATGAGTCAAAAGTCGATTTGACGAAATCGGACGTTGAGGGACTTGTTTCCAAAGACGGCTTGAAAGGCGCTTATCAAAACGTCAAAGTACCTTATGCGTATAACTATTATGATAAAAACGCTGAAATCCAAGACGATGGACCTGATGCTTCCATGCACGGCATGCACGTTGCCGGAACAGTGGGCGCTAACGGGAACGAAGATGAAGGTGGCTTGAAAGGTGTGGCTCCTGAATCCCAGATCCTCGGCATGAAAGTATTCTCGAATGACGTCAACTTCCCGTCGACCTTCTCCGATATCTACTTGGCAGCAATTGACGATGCAGTGAAACTTGGCGCGGATGTATTGAACATGAGTCTCGGTTCAACTTCATCATTCTATGACGCTGACAGCGCGGAAGACAAAGCCATCACAAACGCCGTCAACAACGGAATCGTATCAGCTGTATCAGCTGGTAACTCTGGGCATATCGGCTACGGCTACGATAACCCGCATTACGACAACCCGGACTACGGTTTGGTCGGATCCCCTGGGCTTAACAAAGACACGATCCAAGTTGCAGCGACAGGGAATGTCGTCAACCACTATACGCACGAAGTGGAATTCGATGAGTTCACAGTCGAAGGATTCGGCGTAGATGATTGGACGGATTTCGAAGTTCAAGGCGATGACATCGAAGTTGTATCCTTGAAGGAATTGACAGGAAATCCGAATGCATTGGGTGCTGCTTCCGATTATGAAGGCATCGATGTGGAAGGCAAGGTTGTTGTCGTTGAACGCGGTGAGCATACATTCATCGATAAAACGAACTGGGCAGCAGCAGCCGGCGCAGCTGGCATCATTGTTTACAACTCTACAAGCAATGTTTTCTATAAAGATCAGGGTGGCTGGGATATTCCGTTCATGAAGATTACCCGTGAAGACGGTTTGGAACTGGAAGCGGCACTCGCTGAAGACGGCGAACTTGGCGCAGATGTTGAACAAACAAATGTTGAAGAAGGACCTGAAGTGGGCCGCGCGACTGACTTTACTTCATGGGGCGTAACGCCGGACCTTGAGTTCAAACCGGAATTGTCTGCACCAGGCGGAAACATCCTGTCGACGCTTGAAAACGACAAATACGGCGTGATGAGCGGGACGTCCATGGCAGCTCCACACGTTGCGGGCGGCGCGGCACTTGTCCAGCAATACCTGAAAAACCATGACGAGTTCAAAAACCTTTCATTGGAAGAACGTACTCGCCTGGCGAAAGTATTGCTTCTGAACACTGCTGACATCACGCACGGCAAATCAGGCGACACAATCTCACCTCGCCGCCAAGGCGCTGGGATGATGCAACTTAACGGCGCGGTCACGACGCCAGTCATCTTGACTGAAAAAGCGACGAATGAAGCGAAAGTGAATGTTAAAGACTTCACTGAAAACTCCTTCACGTTCACATTGAAAGCCGAGAACTTGACGGATAAAGAAGCGACGTATTCAGTCGATACTTCCGTGCTAGTCGATATGTTCCAGGAAGATGGCGAAGTAACATCCAACTTGCTGAAGTCAGGCGCACTTGAAGGAGCGAAAGTTTCTGCTCCGGAAACAGTGACGGTACCGGCTAACGGAACGACAGACGTAACAGTGACGATCGATATCAGCGAAGGCAAAGTGCCTGGGCTTGATAAAGACGGCAACTCTATCACGAAAGCGCTTGAAGAAGATGTCTTCGTGGAAGGCTTCGTGAAATTGACTGCTGAAGAAGGTTCATCGAATCCTGATTTGGTCTTGCCATACATCAGCTTCTACGGTGAATGGGACCGTCCGGACATCATCGATTCCTTCGGTGTCGAAGAAAAAGACGAGCCGCATTTCTACCAGCAGTATTATGATCTTTACAATATCGAAGACGCTGATGATGGCGTTTACTACTACGACCTAGTGGAAGTTGACGGCGAGCTTGTTTATCCAGTATCTCCGAACAACGATGGCTTGAACGATAAGATCAACGGAAACATCACGCTGCTCCGTAACGCGGATGAGCTGCAAACGAATATCTTGAATGCAGAAGGCGAGAAAGTCCGTACAGTCAACATCGAGAAAGACGTCCGCAAGAACTACTTTAACGGCGGATCCGGCACATTCCTCAGCTATTCGGAAGCCCGTGCTTGGGACGGCAAAGTGAAAGGTGAAGTTGCGGCTGACGGCTTGTACGAATATGAGTATAAAGCGAAAGTCGATTACGAAGAGGCAGATTGGCAGAGCAAGAAATTGCCGGTCTACATCGATACAACTGCACCGGAAGCTTCTGTTACTGTAAACGAAGATGACAACACATTGGAAGTTTCCTTGTCCGATGAAGGTGTCGGCGTTGCATTCTTCTCCGTGAACGTTGACGGCGAGCGTTTACCTGTTGAAGGATACTTCGATGCTAGTGAAACTGTCATCGATCTAGATGAGTTCGGTTTGGATGCTTCAGAAGCTGACTTGATCGAAATCATTGCATATGACCACGCTTATAACGCTGGTTACGCAATCTCGAATGCAGATGACACTGTGAAACCAGTCATCTATGTGGATGATAATGGCCCAGCGGCTCTTGGCCTTTACGGAACGAACACTGTGCCGGTCAAAGGTTATGTAGTTGAAGAAAACTTGAAAACATTGAAAGTGAACGGCAAAGAAGTGGCATTCACTGAAACGGATAAAGGCTTTGCGTTCGATACAACAATCGAGCTTGAAACTGGCCGCCACGATGTGAAGTTCGAAGCGACGGATTACAACGGCAACACGTCTTCGATCATCCGCCCAGTCTATGTGGATACAGTGAACCCGACGCTTGCAATCGACGCTCCTGGCGTTGTTGACCAAGACGAGGAATCAGTGGAATTCGACATCACGGTAAAAGACAACTTCAACTTGGTGAAACTATCCCTTGACGGAGATGTTCTTTACAACCAGGATGTTTTTGACGAAATCACTGTAGCTGATCCAGTAAGCAAAACAGTAACGGCGAAAGTCGACTTGGCACCAGGCCTTAACACATTCAAAGTGGTTGCTGAAGACGGCGCTGGCAACAAGGTCGAAAAAGAAGTGAAGATCGACCGTTCTGATTCTGAACTTCGCGCAGAGCGCATTTCCGGTGCAGACCGCTACATCACAGCAGTTGAGCTGAGCCAAGAAGGCTGGGAATCTTCCGATACAGTCGTCCTTGCACGCGGCGATAACTATGCTGATGCTCTAGCAGGCGTACCACTTGCGAAGAAACATGACGCACCGCTTCTATTGTCACGCACAGCGAAATTGCCTGCAGACACTTATGAAGAAATCAAACGCCTTGGCGCTAAAACAGTTCACGTCCTTGGTGGAACTGGCGCGATCTCTGACGCTGTCGTGAAGCAATTGAAATCTGACGGCATCACAGTAGAACGCATCAGCGGCGCAGACCGTTTCGAAACTGCAGCGAAAATTGCTGAGAAATTCGGTAAATCCGAATCTGCAATCGTCGTCAGCGGCACGAACTTCCCGGATGCTCTAAGCGTAGCTAGCTATGCTGGATCTGAAGGCACACCGATCTTGCTTTCCCGTACAGATTCAGTGCCGAACGCAACAAAAGCGGCATTGGTGAAATTGGGCGTGGAAAACAGCTTGATCATCGGTGGAACTGGCGCTATCAGCGAGAAGGCAGCTTCCGAGCTTCCTAACTCATTCCGTATCAGCGGTGCTGACCGTTACAAAACTTCACTTGAAGTGGCGAAATACTTCGGCAACCCAACTGATACAGTTTACGTAGCAACAGGCAAATCTTATGCGGATGCTCTAGCAGGCGGCGCGCTGGCAGCGAAAGATGATACTGGCGTCTACTTGGTAGGAAAATCCGTACCAGCAGAACTTGGCGAACACTTGCAGAAGAATGGCGTTGAATACGTGAAAGTGATCGGTGGATCACAAGCCGTATCCGATGACATCTTGAAGCAATTGGACGAGTACTTGAACAATAAGTAAGACTTATGAAAGCGGAGTGCCCTCGGGCGCTCCGCTTTTTAATGCTCTATTTCAAATCTGATTGAAGTCGCTATTATAATAATAGAAACTCATCAGCGAGACGAACTTGAAATAAAGTGATAACCAATTTATAGGGTGAAAAGAACTCCTTATAAATTCCTTTTTATGGAATTCATTCAAATCATTTATTACAAACAGAAAAAATGTAAACGTTTTCGAAATATTTATCAAAATTTTACTTACCTTCGAAATCTTTTGTAGTATTATGGGTAATAGGGACAAACGTCTTCATACATAGTCAGAAAGATACAGCCGTGAGAGACGTTCGTCAAAAAAAATTGATAGGATGGTGTAGAAATGCCGAAAAAGATTTTCACTTCTGTAATGGCGACGACACTGGCTTTGACAGTCGTCGGGATCTACGATTCGCAAAAAGCGGAGGCAGCTGAAGGCGATTTCGAGTTAACGATCATGCACACGAATGACACGCACGCGAACCTGGACAACGCGCCGAAACGCGCAACTTTGATCAAGCAGCTTCGTGCGGAGAATGCGAACAACCTATTGCTTGATGCAGGCGACGTTTTCTCAGGCTCATTGTATTTCAACACCTTCGAAGGGCAAGCGGATTTGGCGTTGATGAATTATATGCAGTATGACGCCATGACGTTCGGTAACCATGAGTTCGACCTTGGTTCGAGCGAAGAAGGCCACGCTTCACTAGCTGAATTCGTTGGCGGAGCAGACTTCCCGTTGGTCGGGGCTAACGTTGATTTCTCAGGCGATGCGAATATGTCACCGCTGGTAGCAGGCGAAGCGTTTACAAAAACGGCTGCTAACGGACAAATCTACAGCGGCGTTGTGAAAGAAGTGAACGGTGAGGAAGTAGGGATCTTTGGCTTAACAACTGCTGAAACAGCTGACATTTCAAGCCCGGAAGATATCCTTTTCACTGATTATATCGACGCGGCAAATGAAGCAGTTGAATGGTTTGAAGGACAAGAAGTCAATAAAATTGTTGCTTTGACGCACATCGGCTATGACGATAACGCAGCAGTCGATAACGACCGTACGCTCGCTGCAGAAGTAGATGGAATCGATGTAATCGTCGGCGGACATACACATACAAAACTATTGCCACCAGTACAAGTGGAAGATACAGTCATCGTCCAAGCGAACGAATACAATAAGTTCCTTGGCCAATTGGACGTCACTTTCGATGAAGCTGGAAATGTAACAAACTTTGTCGGTGAGCACCACGAAGTTGCGCTTGCTGAAGAAGATGCAGAAGCGGCAGAAATCCTTGCGCCATTTAAAGAAGAAGTGGAAGAATTGAAAGAAATGGAAATCGGTGTTGAAGCAAATGTCTTCTTGAACGGCACGCGCGGAGAGTTCGGAATTCGTGCAAGCGAGACGAACCTTGGAAACTTCATCACGGATGGTATGCTCGCAAAAGCGCAGCAAATCAATCCTGATACAACGATCGCCCTTCAAAACGGCGGAGGCATCCGTGCTTCCATCGAGCCAGGCCCAATCACATATGGTGAAGTATTGACAGTCTTGCCATTCGGCAATGCCTTGGCAATTATGGAAGTTACTGGCCAGGAACTCAAAGATGCTCTTGAGCACAGTGTCCGTGAATACCCGAAAGAAAACGGCGGATTCCTTCACGTATCTGGCATGTTCTTCAACTATGACGGCAAAGCACCAGTAGGCGAACGCGTCTTGTCTGTCTTTGTTGACACAGGTGGGGAAACTTACGACGAATTGAATTTGGAAGAAACGTATACAGTCGCAACGAACTCGTTCACTGCTAAAGGCGGCGACGGTTTTGACTCATTTGGTAAAGCTTATGAAGAGGGACGTGTTACTGAGCCTGGCTTCACAGACTGGGAAATGTTCGAAGAGCATGCACAATCCTTCGCTGATGAAGGTGTAGAGCCATACGAAGAGCGCCGCATCAACCAAGTGCGCTTGTCTGGTGAAAACCGTTACGAAACAGCAATCGCCGTTTCGAAACAAGGCTGGGAATCAGCTGATACTGTAGTCATCGCTCGCGGCGACCAATATGCGGACGCTTTGACAGCAGCTCCACTAGCTGACCAAAACGAAGCTCCAATCCTATTGACTCGCTCTGGCGCATTGGCTTCTGGCGTCGCTGAAGAAATCGCACGCCTTGGCGCAACAAATGCCATCGTACTTGGCGGCACAAAAGCCGTTTCAGCTGATGTGGTAGCTGAACTTGAAGAACTTGACCTTGAGGTTCAACGCATCGGCGGCGAAACACGCTATGACACAGCTGTTGCCATCGCGAATGAACTTGAAACAGCAGCAACTGATGCAGTTGTCGTAAGCGGTTTGAACTTCCCGGATGCTTTGTCCGCTGGTTCTTATGCAGCAGTCAACGACAAGCCAATCCTGTTGACGCGTCCTGACCGCATTCCGGCTGTCATTGCAGACGAACTCGAAAACTATGACACAACGACAATCATCGGCGGATCACAAGCTGTTTCTGAAGGCGTAGCGGATGAATTGCCGAACGCTGACCGTGTCAGCGGCGCAGACCGTTACCTAACTTCTGCCGCAGTTGCAGATCTCTTGTTCGACGGCGCAGTTGAAGGCTTGGCTGCAAACGGCCAGAACTTCCCGGATGCTTTGACTGGAAACGCTCTTGCAGCAGCTTATGAAGCACCGATGCTTCTTGTGAAAAAAGACAGCGTCAACTCCGTTGTTGAAAACCGTGCGCATTACTATGGCACAGTCTTCACTTCAGGCGGAACGCAAGTCGTTTCTCCAGAAGTCATCAAAGCATTGCACGATTGATCGAAATACTAATACCCGGCTGCTCAGGCAGCCGGGTATTTTTTTGCCTTTGAGACTTCTATTCGTAAAGAGATTGAGAAAAGCATTAAGACTTGGTTAAGAATCCGTGAGATTCCGTATTTTTTCCATATTTTATAGTAGACTATCTATAGAGATTATGTAGAGAAACGGACGTGACAACGATGCAGAAAATCGTAACATTCTTAGCGGCGATTATGGTGGCTTTCACCGCCTTCCTCATTTGGCCGCAGAAAGACCAAAGCGAAGGATTTGGCGATGCAGAAACACCGGATCCAAACGAAACGGCTTCAACAGACGCCACACCAGACGACTCGCCGGAACCCGAACCTGTCGAACCTGAACCGTTTGAACTGACCTTAATCCACACAAACGATACCCATACCGTGATGGACAATATCGCACGGCGCGCCTCACTGATTGAAGAAATCCGCGGAGCCAGCACCCATCATCTTTTATTATCGGCAGGGGATGTAACGTCTTGGGAAATTGGGCGAAAAGCGCAGGATTCACTGGCTAATGCCGTGTTCATGAACCACCTCGATTATGATGGGATGGTGCTCGGCAACCACGAGTTCGACCTCGGGGAAGGAGTTGTCGATCATGGCCCGCTCAGCACTTACGTTAAAAACGCCGCGCATCCAGTGCTTGGCGCCAATGTCGACTTCTCGCAAGATCAATTCCTTGAGCCCTATGCAGACTATAGCTATACGGACGCGCCAGTAGATGGCCGCATCAATAAAGGTTTCGTGCAAACGGTGGGCGATGAACAAATCGGCATATTTGGCATCACGCATTACAAGGAAGTCGTGACCGTTCCTGGCGATGTTTCATTCGCAGATTATACCGAAGCGGCCAAACAAGCGGTCGCCCATTTCGAATCGATCGGCATCGATAAAATCGTGGCGTTGACCCATATCGGCGTCGGGCATGATCGGACATTGGCGAAAGAAGTGGCAGGCATCGACGTTATTATCGGCGGCCACTCGCATGTTACGACCAACCCACCGAACCATATCGGGGATACGCTAGTCGTACAGACCGGCGAATACGACACCAACCTCGGTGAACTGAACGTCGTTTTCGACGAAGCAGGCAAGATCGTCGACCATTCCGGCAAATTGCACCCGACCAAAAAAGCAGAAATCCATCCAGACACAGCACGCGTGCAGGAACTGTTCGATGAAGCCACTGCACTTGGCATCATCAGCTACGAAGACTTTATCGGACATGTCATCAAAGCCGGCGAACTGAATACATATGAAGCGTTTATCAAGTGAACACAGAACAGGCACCCATTCGCAATGAAGGGGTGCCTGTTTTTTTGATGGGGATAGGAGGTAGGGATTAAAAAGAGGAGAGAGGACAAGCTTCCGCTTTTTGACTGCGTTGCAGGGGACTGCTTGAGGCTCGCAGGATGCGAGTCATGCAGCTGATGCGACGAAAACTGTTAGATAGAAAGAAGAGATTTGAAAAGCTTCCGCTTTTCGACTACGTTGCAGGGGGCTGCTTGCCGTGGGGCGGGTGTTGAGCCGAGCGCGGCACGTTTGTCTCGCCAGCCCGCGCAGTCCCACAGGCGTCAGCCCCCTTCCACTCCGTCTCTATATTTAGAGTGGGAGGTATTTTCTTCAACCTACTAATTTCTTTTACGTGAAAGTGCGTCATGTTTTGTATCTTGAGTCATCTTATTTTTAAGAATGCGCAAATTAATTCGGATCTATCCGCATAATTTAAAAGTAAGCAGCCATGTGCCAGATGAAGTGTCTTGGGAAGCGATTCCCCCACTAGCCGGCAACTGCATAAAGAAGCAGATCTACTTAAACAGTCAACTTGCAATGAAATCTCTAAGCCGACTAGCGCCCAGGGTGAGCCAAAGCAATAAGACAGGTGTTCTTCCTGGCTTATTGCGAGAGGCCAACCCAAAGCAAGGCGGCGACTATTAGAATGAAGCTGAAATCAAACATCGTAATAAGTCCACAAACAACAAATCCTCGCTATCTATCCCAAACTTGTCCCGGGAAGCGATTCCCCCACTAGCTGGCAACTCCATACAGAAGCAGATCTACTTAAACAGTCAGTTTGCAATGAAATCTCTCAGCTGCCGGCGCCAAGGGTGAGCCGACGCAGAGGACAAGCAGTTTGTTTGAGCATCACATCAAGCACCTTGCTCCCACATCTGCTATGCAGATGCGTCGCCAATGAAATGACTCAACTTCCTTTCACTATTTCATTGGCTTATTGCCAAAGGCCAACCCAAAGCAAGGCGGCGACTACTGGAATGAAGCTAAAATTTAACAAAGTAACAAGTCCACAAACAAACCCTCACTATCTTCTCCTGCATCTCCACACAAAATTCCCAACCCATAAAAAAACCTCCTCCCGGAATCCCGGAAGAAGGGCAAGCGTTAATACGAATCAACATCCGACTGCGACAGATGCCAATCTGTAAGTTCGTCATACGAACCCGTGCCGGTGAAATCCTTGATCACAAACGGCATCGGGCTATTGATATGGAAAAAGCCGGCTTTCTTGAGTGCGCGGTAGCGCGGGCTATCCGGCACCGCCCAGCAATTGAGCGCATCCGCCTGCGTGTGCCGGCGGATCGCCTTCAATTGATCCGCAATGACCGCTTCATCATTCGGCCCGAACAAATCGACAATCGTCGCGAAAGTAACGCCATTATCTTTCGTCTCCTCATGCAATACGCAATAGCCTTCCGCATAACCGTTCTGCTCCAAGGTATACACTTGGTAATCCTTTGTCGGATGGTCCAAGAAGCGACGCTGGATATAGCCTCCGCTGCGTTTTGCATGGAGCGGATACTGGTTTTCGAAACGGCCATACAGCATTTCCGCCACAGACAAACGGTCGCCGAGCGGGCGTAACTGGTGCGTGCTCCTTTTCGGGACGCTGACAGAGAACGCTTTATCGAGCGGGGCCTGGATCTTTTTCAATTTGCCTACTTTTGCCGCAAGCAGAGCGCCTGGCTTGTTGACGGCAAGAAAGCGGGGAACGTTTCCGAGATCCTTGCCGCCAGCCACTTTCATGAACACTTGCTTCGCCGTTTCAGCAGGGAAGCCGTAGAGAATATCGAGTCCTTCCGCTTCGCATTCCTGCATCATGCGGGAAACGATTTGCTTGTAAATGCCGCGGCCTTGGAAATCCGGATCGACCATGATGTCCACCCGTTCACCGAGCGTTAGTTCATTCCCTTGCTTCCGTGCTGTCAACTTCAAGAAAGCGGCATGGCCGTTGATCTGGCCGTCTTCTTCTGAAACGACAATCGTCGCGCTCTCCGGGAATGTCCCGAACTTCCATTGCCATTCGGCGAGAGAGCGCTTTTTGCCGAATACTTTTTCGTAAAGGGCATTGATGCCGGCCTCATCCCCCGATTGGTATAGGCGGATCATAAGGTTTCACCGTCATCCTGCAGCCCGAAATCTTCCCGGCGCGACGCCGCCGCAAGGAGCGCGAAGAACGCCAGGCCGAAAATATCGGATTCCCATAGGTTGTAGACAAGGCCCATGAAGTACGCGCCCAGCAAGATGCTGGCAGTGAGTGAATACAGATAGCTTTCTTTATGTTTCTTGACGTAACGCCATAGCATCGTCAACAGGAAGACAGCAAAGGCGATGACGCCGAGTATGCCGGTTTGGACGATGATCTGGATGTATTGGTTATCGGAGTAGAACTTATGGCCGATTTCGTATTCATCGTAGATCGGCGAACCGTTCGACAGGGTAGTGGAGTCGCCGAACGTGGCAAATCCAGTACCGATGATCGGATGGTCCTTGAACACTTCGAAGCCGGTCTTGACGATGAACAAACGGCCTGAGCTTTGGCTGCCGGTGACGGTATCCTCACTGAATGTGCTGCCGATGCGGTCGCGGAATCCGGACTCGCCGCCGACATCGAATTGCTGGATATTCGTTACTTTTTCGCTGCCGATGTCCGTGCTTTCAATGAAGTTGGTCAATAAATTCAATGGCAGCACGACCAGGACGAGCGCGATTACCAAATATTTCACGAAGTCGATGAGCACCTTCATCTTGTGTGTCATGATCAGGAAGGCGACGGCCGCGATCAAGAAGCCCAGCCATGTGCCGCGCGAATAGGTCAAGACAAGGATGCCGACCAACAAGACATTCAGGATATCCATATAGCGCGGATTGAATTCCTTCAATTTATGTTTCGCATAATAGAAGGCAATGAACGCGAACATGATATAAATGCCGAGCACGTTCGGGTTGCCGAGCATGCCGTAGATGCGCACGCGGTTTTTTGCCGATAAGGCCATGGCCTGCCAGGATTCAGGCAGGAAGAAATTGCGGATGGACAGTTTCTCCGCCATCGCCTGGATGATGACGAGGATTGCCGTCCAGATGAAAATCCAGACGAGGTTGACCAAATCCTTGCGGGTGATCCCGAGGCGGTAGACGATGTAATAGACCAGGTAAAAGAGCAGGAACTGGCGCAAGGTCATCGCGATCAGGACAGGGCTGATGCCCGTGATGAGTGCCGAAATCGAGCCGATGGCAAGAAATGCGAAATACGCGTATTCGAAATTCTTGAAACGGAATAATTTCCCTACTGTCTTGCGGTTCATCCAGAAGACCTGGAACAAGGCACCGAACACGAGCGCTTCGGTTAGATAGTTGAGGCCAGGATTGTATTGCGTGATGAATTCACGCACCGGTATGTAGACGAACAGCAACAGGATGCCGTGCTTCGGATTGATGAACGCATAGGCGAACAACACAAGCGTCAGGGCATAACCGATGATGGCGAGTTCTGTATAACCGATTAACATGATGGCGATCAAGGCGATGAGCCAAAACCATTTTTCGTTATCATTCTTAAAAAAATTCATAATGTCCTCCAATTGCATTGATAATTAGCGGCTTTGATAAATCGCCTTTTTCAATTTCAAATTCTTGAAAATTGCCCACCACAACGTGATGGTGCGGTTCGCTTGCTTGAAATGCTTTTCATATTGGCGGTCTTCGGTTTTCAGGTGATCGGCCGCCTGGATGAATTGCTGCGGAGTGTTTTCGATGAAGGTTTCCACATAGCGCGCTTGTCTATCGTTTGTCTGTGAAGCTTTGATTTCAGCGAGTGCCAAAAACCCGTCGAATGCGATCACTTGGCTCTTGAATGCTTCGGTGGCCCGTTGTTTGAGCGGGAACTGATCGGTTATGTCCACGATGCAATTGATCTCTTCCGGCGGCACGGGGCAATTGATCTCGTATTCGCGGACGGTTTCTGGCTGGTGTTGTGTGTGCTTTAAAGCATCGGCTACCAGATGGGCGCTGTAGACGTGATCCGGATGCGCATCGATCAAGCTGGTCGTATAGATTGTATCGGGGCGGATCTCATCGATCAATTCCTGGAAGCGTTCGCTCGATTGGACATGCTTGATCTCGCTGTCGGGATAATCGAGATAACGGACGCCCGTAAAGCCAAGCAAATCCTGGATCGAGCGCAATTCCTGCTTGCGCGTTTCGGCCAGGGCATCGGCTTCCACCGGGGCGGCGTTGCTGTTTTTGCCATCGGTGATGATGGCGATGGTGACTTGTGCGCCCGTATCGGCATAGCGGCGGATGGTCCCGCCGAGACCGATCGTTTCATCATCGATATGCGGCGCGAATACCAATACGCGCTCTGCCCGTTCAAGGGGAGTGAGCGGCTTATCCGCTTTGTAAAAGCGTTTCAAGGACGTTTTAATGGCCGGGTTCAGCACCGGCGCAGCGTTTTTCATTAATGCCTGTTTCATAATGCGAAAAACTCCTTATGATTTTCTGAGCTTGCTGATGAGGAAGCGGGCGATCTCCGTTTTCAAGGCCAGCGCCGCGATCACATAGACAATGGCGCCAACGATGGCAGTCAAGGCGAATCGGATATAGATGTGCAGGTCTTCAAGAATTCCTGAAGAGAGCCACAAGGCCAATAGCATAGCAGTGGTCGCCGCAAAAATCTTGGCTGCGTCTTTTGCGATGAAACGTGTATTGAGCTTGCCTTGTGTCCGGTTGAAGACCACCCAGTTGAGCGCGAAATAGACGAGCGCCATGACGGATGAGGCGAGCGGTATCGCCAAATACGAGTCGAGCAAGGCGATGAACAGGAAGTTCAAGGCGACATTGAGCGCAATCGAGAACAAGGAAATGCGCAAAATGACGTGACCTTTCTTTTTCGAATAAAAGGCTTTGTTCAGGATGTTCTGCAAACTGAAGAACAGCACAGACCCCATGTAGAGGTAGCCGACAGTCGCAGTGGCCGCCGTCGCGTCGGCCGTAAAGGCTCCACGTTCATAGACGATCGTGATGAGATCTTCCATCAGCCACATCATTCCCGCAACGGCAGGCAGCAAAACCAGGAGCGTCAGCATCAAGCCGTACTCGATGCCTTGCTTGAAGCCTTTCTCGTTGGCGTTCGCAATGGCTTTCGACAAAATCGGGAAGATGATCGTGCCGATCGTCACGCCGATTATGGCCTGTGGGAAATGGACGATATTTTTTGCGAAGTTAACATAGTTGATCGCGGAATCGCTGAATGAGCCAGCGAAAATATTGTCGATCGTCAAATTGACTTGCCCGACCATCACCGTGATGGCGACGGGGATGAAAATGATCGAAAAGGGCTTGATTTCTGCCCAGTCGAGCTTGCCGAATACTTTATGGCTATCTTTCGGGACGAACCATAAGCGCTTGATGATATACGACAATAACGCACCGGTCAAATAACCGAAGGCGAGTGAGTAGGCGCCGAGCTCATCTGCGAATAGAACGGCACCGAGAATCGTGCTTCCGATGACGATGATCTGCGAGATGACCGACAACGAGAATTTACTTTCCGCGTCGAGATAGGCCTCGTAAACCGAGTTCAATGAAACGAGGAAGACGGCGATGAAAAAGACGACCGCCAAACCAACACTCAATTTGATGGCTTCAGCCTGTACATCGGCCTGCAGGTTGGAAAACGGGAATAGCTGCGGCAACAATAGCGGCGATGCCAGTACGCCGATGACGGAGACGATCAAGCCGAGCACCATCGTCCCGCGGATGATCTGGGAAAAATGATGATAGCCGTGGCCATCCGCATTCGCGTGGATGAAACTTGGCACGAAAGCGTTCTTCATGCCTGTCGTGAAAAACAATATGAACATGTTCGGCAAGGTGAATGCCGCGAAGTAAGCTGCCGATTGATAGGAATCCCCAAATTGGAAGGCGATCACCATATCCCGGAGCAGTCCTGAAACCTTCAGGAACAGCGAAGCGATAACAAACAAGATGCCGGTAAGTGCGAGTTTTCTGCCCAAAACAAAATCCTACTTTCTTCAACTGGTTATGCGGTAAAACGCAAAACCGTATTCTTTCCTTATATAAGAGGAGCAATTATCTCCCAATTCCATTTCCCTATCTTATCACGAAACCTCTCTTTTAGACGTCTGCTAGCCGATTATGTTGCAAAAAAATTCACATCCGGCAAGGGGGTGAGTCTTGAGAATTACCTTATAGAAACAACTGGGGATAAAACTAGTTAAAAGACCATTTTAAAGGATAAAAAAGGAATTATTATAAGTAATTTGGGTATAAAAAGTTAGAATTTACAATTTATTAATAAAGCGCTTACAATTTTTTAGTATACTGGATGCGTATGACAATAAATTATCAGAGGAGTGAAAGTTTGTGACAAAAAGCGCGTTCAGCAAGGTCTTTTTGAGTCTTTTACTGGCTTTATCCGCTGCCTTGCCATATATGGCGACAGCCGATGCGGCAGAAACCATTTCAGTTGCAGAAGCCATTGAAAATAACACCGGAACCGCAACGGTGAAGGGCTTTATCGTTGGTACTGTAGTTAGTAGTGGTGGCAATTATGATTTAGAGGCACCGTTTACTTCAGCGACCAATTTAGCAATAGCTGACAGTCCGGACGAAACCGATCCGGCGAAAATATTGTCAGTTCAATTGCCATCAGGGTCCGTACGCACTGGCCTGAACTTGGTCGACAACCCGGCCAACTACAAAGCGGAAGTGACCATCACCGGTTCATTGGAAGCTTACTTCTCAGTACCGGGCTTGAAATCGCCTACAGCTTACACGATTCTCTCTGAAGGCGAAGCGCCACCGACGGCAACGCCTGTAGAGAATGTTCAGGAAGCACGTGACTCGGCAGGAGAATTGATCTCGGTGGAAGCGACCGTGACAACCGGAACGGGCTTCTGGGGCGGCAACGCTTTTTACGTGCAGGATGAGACAGCGGGCATCTATGTCTACACATCCAGCGCAACTGTCTCGCCGGGCGATATCGTCCGCTTGGAAGGCACCGTTTCTACATACAGCGGCGAGCTTCAATTGCAGCCGAACACGGTAGAAGTCGTGTCTACCGGAAATGAATTGCCGGAAGTACAAGTAATCTCGCCGGCAGGTGTCAACGAAGAGACTCAAGGCGAACGTATTTCGATCGAACGCGTCGAAATCACTGGCTTGAAAGCCGTTAACAATTATGGAACGTTCGAGTTTACGGCCGTCGCGGAAAATGGCGAGCAAGTCGTCGTCCGCAACGACAACCGCAATGGCTTGACGTTCGAGGACTTCACGAAACAATACAAAGAAGGCGACTTGATCTACCTTTCAGGCATCGCTTCGAAATACAACGACACGTACCAAGTGAAAACGCTCGGCTTCGAGAGCTTCGAGCTCGTCAACAAGCCGGCAGTGTACACAGATATCTTCCCGGGCGTCGTCTCGGAAGGAACTGAAATCACGCTCGCAAGCGGGTGGGATAATGCAACGATCTATTACACAACAGATGGATCTGAACCGACAACGGACAGCGCGGTTTATGCTGAGCCAATCGTCCTGACGCAAGATACGGTGATCAAAGCGATCGCAGTGACAGGCGAAACATCGGAAGTCTTTTCATTTGAGTACACGGTCCTGAAAACCAAGGACTTGAAAATCCGCGACATCCAAGGGCAAGGCCATTTTTCGAAATATGAAGATGTGGCTGTCAATGAAGTGACGGGCGTCATCACGCATTTCTATAACGGCGCAAACTTCGTCATCCAAGACACGGAAGGTGACGGCGACTGGAAAACTTCAGAAGCGATCATCGTCAACCGTTCATCCGCATCCAGCAGTTTTGCAGTTGGGGATGTCGTAACAGTCGCAGGGACGGTCGAAGAATGGTTCTATAAAGGCTATTCCGATATGCGTGACAATGATTTGCCGCTCACACGCATCCGTTCGACGGACGTCGTGAAAAGTGGAACGGCGGAACTTCCTGAACCGATCATTATCGGAGAAGATGTGTTCCCGCCGACGCAAAACATCGAAAATGACGGCTTGACGGAATTCCAGCCGGAAGAAGACGGCATCGATTTCTGGGAAGCGCTTGAATTGATGCGTGTCGGTGTAGCCGATGCACAAATCGTCGGGCCGCAAGACTACGGTGAAGTATTTGTAGTATCGAAAAACGCAACGAACAACGAGTTCCATAAACAAGGCGGAATCCTTCTGGAAGAAGACGATTTCAACCCGGAACGCATTACCGTCACGACAGGTGAAGGCGTCGTCGCTAAAGCAGGCGATACATTCGCTGAAGCTCCGGTCGGTGTTCTCGGATATGGATTCGGCAACTACCAGATCTGGACGGACGAAACGGACGTGCCGGAAATTGTAGACGGCGGAACAGATCCGGAAGAAACATGGATTGAAAACGCAGAAGACAAACTGACGGTCGCGGCTTATAACGTCGAAAACTTCTCTGCAGACCCGAGCCACACATCGGACGAGAAAGCGCAGCGCATCGCAGAATCGTTCGTCAACGACTTGAACTCGCCGGATATCATTTCAATGGTCGAAGTACAGGACAACGATGGTCCGGAAACTTCCGGAAACTCCGATGCGACCGCTTCTTATGAACGTCTCATCGCAGACATCGAAGCAGCAGGCGGGCCAACATACGCTTGGACCGACATCGCACCGGAATACAACCAGGACGGCGGGCAGCCAGGCGGCAACATCCGCGTCGGATTCCTGTACAACCCGGACCGCGTTACATTAGCTGAAGGCACAAAAGGGACAGCGACACAGGACAACTCGTGGACACCGGAAGGCGACCTTGAATTGAACCCTGGACGCGTTCAGCCAATTGCAATGCCAAACACGCGCAAGCCGCTCGCGGCACAATTTGAATTCCAAGGCGAAGAAATTGTCGTCATCGCTACGCATTTGAACTCCAAAGGCGGGGATCAAAGCTTGATGGGGCAAAACCAGCCGCCGCAATTCACTTCTGAAATCGAGCGCATCGAATTGGCGAAAGCCATCAACGGCTTTATCGCAGATGGATTGGAGAAAAACCCGGAATTGAATGTTGTCGTTACTGGCGACATGAACGATTTTGAATTCACGCCAGCCCTTAAAGCGCTAGAAGGCGATATCTTGACGAACAAAGTCAACGATGTCCCGGAAGAAGACCGTTTCTCTTACTACTACCAAGGCAATTCCCAAGTGCTCGATCACTTATTGGTGACGAACAACTTGGCGGACAACACAAAACTGGACATGGTCCACATCAACTCGATGTTCATGGAAGAGCACGGGCGTGCATCGGATCATGACCCACTACTTGCACAGATCACATTCGATAAACCGCAAGTGCCTGGTGAGCAAGAAGCGGATCCTGATTACTCCGGGATTCCAGCTGTCATTGAAGCGGGTGAGTTCGACGAAAATGGCGCGCTGGATATCGACTTTACGGAAGGCACAATCGATGAGCTCGTTGAAAGCGGGAAAGATTTGCGCATCCAATTGGACGATTCCAGTTTGACGTTCACGCCGGCGAACTTGCAACAATTGGCACAAGCAGCGGGTGAGGGCATGACGCTTTCGCTCCAAGCAGAAGATGCCGAGCAAGTGAATATGCGCCCGACCTTGACTGGACAGCTCGACATCGCGATTTTGGATGTGGAAGGTGAAGAACTAGACTTGAACTTCTCGGAACCTGTGGAATTGAGTTTCCAAACAGACCCAAGCATCAGCATCCAATTCGGTGCACGCGAAGATGAGAAAGGCAAATGGAAAATCATCCAAGGCAGCAAAAACGGGTCGACGTTCACATTGGAAGTCAACGAACTTGGCCATTACACTGTCGTCACGAATAAAGGGCAATTGATGAAGAACAGAAGATAAGCAATAGGCGAAAAAGCTGGGGAAGAAGCATTCATTCCTCGGCTTTTTACTATTCGCAACAACAAAAGAGCGAGTTGGCATTCAAACCAAATTATATAGGTTTAGGCGAGGTCTCTTCGTCGTTCCTTTTTCAATTATGGCTTGCTATAATGAACACACATTAAGGGAAGCAGGTTGAGACTATGGAAAAACGGATGATGCAATGGCTGGCGGTGTTCCTCGCAGCGATAATCCTCGCAGCTTGCGGAGGGGCACAAACAGACGCACCGAAAGAAGCTGAAACCGGGCAGGCGGATTCACCGGTCGATACGGCCGCCCAGGAAAAAGCGGTGATGATTGCGAACGCCAAGACACATGTCTACACGATCTATACCGATTTCGAGCAAGGGTCCGGCTTTTTATACAATAACCAAGGCGACATTTTGACAAACGCCCATGTCGTGCGCGATGCCACGTTTATCTCACTCGTCAACAGCGACGGCCAGGAATTCGCCGGCAAAGTGATCGGCATCTCGCTCGATGAGGATCTGGCGCTTGTGCGGGTTGAAGAACTCGCAGGAAAAGAGCCGCTCGAGCAGGAAATGGAACCCGTCGATATCGGCACGCCCGTCATCGCCATCGGCAGCCCTGAAAACGCGGCGAATACTGCGACGGAAGGGGTAATCACCGATACCGGCGTCGATTTCTCGGAAGTCTTCGTCTATACGGATCTGTATGAAATGAACGCCTTGATCAAGCAAGGATCAAGCGGCGGGCCGCTGTTGGATGCAAGTACCGGCAAAGTGCTCGGCATCAATTCGGTGATGCTTGAAGACAATCCCGAAATCGGCTATGCCATTCCGCTGTACTTGAAAAAGGACTTATTGGACACATGGGCGAACAACCCAGACCCGCTGCCCGACTCCCAATTGGTCGAACCGTCCGTGAAAGATGCATATTTTGACGAGGCCTTATTGTCGAGTTTCATCGAAGCTTATTACGATTTGCTGCCGTATTCGATGAATGACGAGGAGCTCAATTATTACTCAACGTATCTGATGCCGGGAAGCCAAGCCGTCGAAGCGGTGGACAGTGTCATACAGGAGTATTCCGAAGAGGGCCGCGTGTTCGATTCGGTTGTGCCGGAAGTCGGTTCCGTCGAAATTGAAGGCGACCGTGCATACGTCGAAGCAGGCGCGGTGTTCAATTATCACGAAGCGAATGGCGAAACCGGAACGATCGACCACCGGCGCCGCTACACCATCGTGATCGACGAGTACGGGGATTACCAGATTGAATATGTGGAAGAAATTTAGGGCCTCCATTTTGGAGGTTCTTTTTTTGAGTGGATTTTGAGTGGAGAGCTTGCGCTGCAACCGGACGCTTTCCGGAGGGCTCGCATTGAGCCGCTTCCCTCGCTTACGCTCAGTCCAGGGTCTCAATTGTCTCGCTATACCTCCCGGAGTCGCCGGTTTTCGCTGCAGCTCTAGTTTTAGAATGAAAACGAAATGCATTGTTCATTGAAGGCAGGGTGTGGGAAATGGAGACTTGCTTACAACAGGCAGACCATTGCAGTATTTCCTGAAAAATGTAGAAGTTTTGAGCTTGCGCTGAAGGGGCATGCTTGCCGAGGGGCGGGCGTCGAGCCCTTATGGCTGCGCCATATAGGTCTCGCCAGTCCCGCGCGATCCCTCCGGCGTCAGCCCCTTTCGCTGCAGCTCTAGTTTTAAAGTGAAAACGAAATGCATCGTTCATTGAAGGCCGGGTATGTGAAATAAATGCTTGCAAGCGGCAGAACAATACCATGGTGTCAGTAAATCGATTCCAAACCATTTTCACTTTCGACTACCTAAGAAAATAAACCGAAACGGACGAAATCGCAAAAACCATTCACCCAGTCACTTTCCTGTACAACGAAATCCAAAAGCAGCATCGCGCTTAAGAGGGAAAGCTCAACCCCAGGCTAGGCTGCGGATAACTAGTAGGTGAAAAGTGCAAGCTAATTCCAATTAAACAACAAAACTCCTGCCATCTTAATTTCGAAAAGTTTTGAATTCGCAAGCCAGCTATGTTATTCTATTGCCGACAATAAAAAAATATCGCTATTCCACTAGGGGAGCCATGTTGGCTGAGACGGACAAGAGTCCGGACCCTTTGAACCTGATCTGGATCATACCAGCGTAGGGAAGTGGGCGAATTGTGAGCCTTTCTCCAATTTCTTAAGCTGACCTTTATCGCCGCTTCCTTACCTGGGAAGCGGTGTTTTATTTTGCCCAAAAAAGGAGAGAGCGACATGACATTTTGTAAAGAAGTCCGGTTTGAATGCGCAGATTTATGGGACGCAAGTTTTGAACACCCGTTTGTGAAAGGCATCGCGAAAGGCGATTTGCCGCTTGATGTCTTCAAATTTTACGTCATGCAAGACGCCTATTACCTGACCCATTTCGCGAAAGTGCAGGCGATCGGTGCCACGAAAGCCAAAGATCTTAAAACCACACAGTCTTTCGCGCATCATGCCGAACAGACCTGTGCCGCAGAACTTGCGCTTCATGAATCGTTTATGGAATTGCTTGGGGTGACTGAAGAAGATTGGCAACTATTCGAACCGTCGCCGCACGCCTATGCGTACGTTTCGCATATGTACCGCTCGGCAGAAGGGGATTTGGCGGATGTGCTCGCAGCCTTGCTTCCATGTTATTGGCTTTATTACGAAATCGGTGAACGTTTGAAGACTGCAACGCCGGAAGAACCGATATTCCAGAAATGGATCGGCACATACGGCTCCGAATGGTTCGGGGAACTGGTCAATGAACAAATCGCACGCATGGACCGGTTGGCTGAAGGCTTGCCGGAAGAACGCCGCGAGGAATTGAAGACACGCTTCAGAAGGAGCAGCTATTACGAATGGCAGTTCTGGCAGCAGGCGTGGACGATGGAAACGTGGGAACTTCCTGCACAAGAGGAGAGTGTCCGCCATGCTTAGGGATTTACGCGCACGTAAGCCATTGATCCATTGCATCACCAATCACGTCGTCTCGAACTTTCAGGCAAATGGACTCCTCGCGCTCGGCGTCTCGCCGGTCATGGGCGACGAGCAACAGGAAGTCGCCGAACTCACAGGACACGCCGATGCCTTGTCGCTCAATATCGGCACGATCACGGAGCGCTCATTAGAAAGCATGCTCATCGCGGGACGCGCCGCAATGAAAAAAGGCATCCCGATTGTGTTGGATCCGGTCGGTGCCGGGGCCACAGCTTATCGCTTGCAGGCCGTGAAGCGATTGCTGACGGAACTCGATATCACGCTACTCCGCTGCAATGCAGGTGAACTCGCAGCTATCGCAGGAGCGGACTGGCAAGCGCGCGGTGTCGACGCAGGAGAAGGGCAAGGCGATTTGGAAGCTATCGCTAAACAAGTGGCTGATGAATACCAAACAATTGTCGCGGTAACAGGCACAAGCGATTTAGTGACAGATGGCGAAAGGACCGAGCACATCACAGGCGGAGACCCGTTGATGGCATCGGTCACGGGAATGGGTTGTTTACTCAGCGCAGTACTTGCGGCATTCTTGACGGACGAAGAATCTGTCGCGCTTGATGTGCTTGCCTATGGCTTGCAGCTGTATGCGAACGCAGGGAGCCGGGCAGCTAAAAGCGCACTCACGCCAGGCAGTTTCCAAATGGCATTTTTTGATGAACTATCCAAACAGGAGGCGGTTCTTTATGGAAACTAAAGCGCAAGTACTGACGATCGCCGGATCCGATTCAGGCGGCGGTGCAGGCATACAGGCCGATTTGAAAACCTTCCAGGAACTCGGCGCATTCGGCTGTTCAGTAGTAACGGCGGTGACTGCCCAAAACACATTGGGTGTCCACGGCATTTATCCTATGGACCGAAAAGCAGTGAATGAACAGCTCGATGCGATCGGGACGGACTTCGATATCCGCGCGCTCAAGACCGGCATGCTGTTTGATGCCGGCATCATCGAAGAAACAGCTCAAGGCATCAAGCGCTACGGCTGGGACAAACTCGTCATCGATCCCGTCATGATCGCAAAAGGCGGCGCTTCCTTATTGCAACAAGAAGCAGTGGAAGCCATCAAAACGATGCTCGTGCCGCTCGCTGCCATCATCACGCCGAATATCCCCGAGGCGGAAGTATTGAGCGGAATCGACATCACCGATGATGTATCGCGAAGAGAAGCGGCGGAAGCGATTCTATCGCTCGGCGCGAAAGCCGTGGTCATCAAAGGCGGCCATAGCAATGACCCTGATGTAGCGGAAGACTTTTATCTGGATCAGCAAGGCACGGTGCTCTTGCTGCGCTCGGAACGCCTCCAGACAAAACAGACGCACGGCACCGGATGCACGTTTTCAGCGGCGCTAACCGCCGAACTCGGCAAAGGCAAAGACGTAGAAGATGCTTTGTTCACCGCCAAGGAATTCATCCAGGCAGCTCTCGCATATCCGCTTGATATCGGCCATGGCCACGGCCCGACGCACCATGCCGCCTATAAGGAATTAGCCGTAAAGGAGGTGGTCCACCTTGTTCAGGAATCCAGCAATTTATTTTCTGATGGGTACGATAAACGCCGGTACTAAAGAGCCGCTCGCGCTGCTTGAGGAAGCACTTGAAGGCGGCATCACCCATTTCCAGCTGCGCGAAAAAGGGCGCGGGGCGTTGGCAGGCGATGAGCTTATGGAGTTTGCGGCCAAGTGCAAAAGCTTATGCCGTGAATACGCTGTCCCGATGTTCGTCAATGACGATGTCGACTTGGCTTGCACGATCGAAGCGGACGGCATCCATATCGGGCAGGATGATATGGACTGCGCACAGGTGAGAAAACGGATCGGCGCATCGATGGCACTTGGCGTCTCGGTACATTCCGTCAAGGAAGCGAATGGTGCGCTGACGTGCGGCGCCACCTATCTCGGCATGGGACCGGTATTCGGAACGCGCACAAAAAGCGATGCGAAACCGCCGGCAGGAGTCTCGGAAATCATCAAAGTGAAAACCCAATACCCGCATGTGCCGGTCATTGGCATCGGCGGCATCGAACCGGGCAACGCCGAAATGGTCTGGCGGGCAGGTGTTTCGGGCATCGCCGTCATTTCCTCGATCGCCCAGGCGCATGACGTCGCAGGGCAAATCGAACGATTCAAACAATCAATCCCTGGGAGGCGTGTCGGATGAATACGAGAAAACTCGTGCTTATGGCAATGTTCGTCGCACTCGCCGTCGCCGGATCGGCGTTCGTCTGGTTCCCGGCAGGCATCGCCCGCGCGTACCCAGTGCAGCATGCCATCAATGTCATCGCGGCCGTCGTCTTTGGCCCAGGCCCCGCGGTAGTCATCGCCCTTCTGACCGGCGCGGTGCGCGTCTTGACCGGGACCGGCTCGCTGCTCGCGTTCCCGGGCGGCATGATCGGCGCATTGCTTGCCGGACTGTTTTACCGTTACAGCGGTCGCCTCGGTTTTGCGGCAGCGGGTGAGATCCTTGGAACCGGCATCATCGCCTCGCTCGTCGCGGTGCCTTATGCGCGCATTCTCATGGGAACCGAAGTCGGCGCCTTGTTCTTCATGCCGCCCTTTCTCGTATCGAGCATCAGCGGGGCAGTGCTTGGCGTAGTATTAGTGTACCGTTTGGAGAAAACGAAAAGCAGTAAATTATTGGCGTGAAAATAAGGGTCGGCTCACAAAGCCGATCCTTATTTCAGTGTGTTGAATAAGTTTATTAGCCAGTTATTAATTTATAGGTAATCATCTTTTCAACTTACAAAAATCAATGACCTATCTAAGTATTTGGAGAAGCGTTCGCTCGTGACCCCTTCTGCTCAGTAATGTTGCGCATTACTTTCGCAAAGATAAGTTCTCCCGTAGGTCGACCTTATCTTTCCTGTGGAGCAGCGTAAGCGACGAGATGACCGAGACCCCGCAAGAAATGAATGAGCGAAGCTTAGCGGAGCGCATTCATTTGCGACGCATCTGCAACGCAGATGTGAGAGCAAGCGGGTTTTCTGCGATGCTTGAACGCAGTGAGAGTTGAGCACAAGGGTTTCAAAGCGGCTGAGGAGGCTTGGGCGCGAGCCCACGGAGTCGTGCGATAAGCTTCGGAAAATACGGCTCCCTACCTTTCCCAAAATGCTGATTCTTATTTAGGTTGAAATCTCTCAACTTGAACTAATAAAACGATTAGAGTATTATTAGTTTTCGTGAAGGGGGTTCGGCTGTGAAAAATCGGATTATACAGGCGTTTATCGAAGAAACGAGAAACAACGGCATCAAATTTACAATGGATGATTTGGCGAAACGGCTCGGCATCAGCAAACGCACCTTGTATGAGAACTTCTCATCCAAGCTGGAAATCCTGGAAACGATCATCGACCAGGCTTTTTCAGAGTACGAACAGCGTGCGCGCGCTATCCGTGAAGACGACACCCTCGGCTTGCAGGAAAAAATCCACCAACTGATCGTCATGATCCCGAACCATAATGACTTTTTCGATTTGCGCGTCTTGGAGCAGTTGAAACGCTACTATCCAGAGCAATGGCAGCGCGTCGATAAGGAAATGAATCAATGGGACGACTTGAAGCAATTGCTTGAAGAAGGCATGGAAACCGGCTTGATTAAACAACAGAACATCGACTTGTTGATGAAAATGATTTTGAACGTCGTCAATATTTCCTTGGATCAGCAGTTCTTCTCGGAACAAAGCATTTCCATCAAGGAAGCTGTGGAAACGATGAGTGAATTATTATTGGACGGGTTCGTGAAAAACGAATAGGAAAAATGCTGGCTAACCAAAGCCAGTATTTCTTCGGACTGAAAAAACTAAAAAAACAAATATAGTTTTCAGTGTTTTGAGGAGATGGGGGGCAATTCAACATGGTACAACAAACGATTCATCGTCTGGATAGCGAGTCGGTCGGCAAGGCATTCGTCCGATATTTAGTTCCATCAACCATCGGCATGCTGCTGATGGCCATCAATATCGTCGCAGACGGCATCATGGTCGGCAACCGTCTCGGTCCGGTCGCGCTCGGCGGGGTGGGCATCGCGGCTCCGGTCTATACCTTATTTGTCGCAATGTCGCTTTGGATCGGCATCGGCGGCGCCACGAGGTTTTCCGCTCTTATGGGGGCAAAGCGGATAAAAGAAGCACATATCGTTTTCTCGCATGCAATGGCATCGATTTTTGCGGTAACGCTCCTCATCGGCCTCGTGGTATTCCCGTTTCGCACAGAGCTCGCTTATTTGCTCGGGGCCAATACGGAAACCTATCCATACGTCTCCGATTATTTATACTTGATGCTATTGTTTGGTTTTGTCTTCACGATGGAAAATGCGCTCAGCATCATGGTGCGCAATGACGGCAGCCCGAATTTGGCGATGGTGTCGCTCGTCACGACGTCTCTTTTAAACATCGGCTTGAATTACGTGTTCTTGTTCGTGTTGGATTTCGGCGTCAAAGGGGCGGCAGCTGCAACCTTGCTCGCTGCATTTGTCGGCATGCTCGTCTTGTGCACGCATTTCTTTAAAAAGGACAATCAATTGCGCTTTGTCCGCTTTAAGCCGAACCGCAAATTGCTCCTGTTGATTTTGGTCATCGGCTTCCCAAGCTTCTTGGCGGAAGTCGGCATGTCGGTGTTCACCATTTCGCATAATAATGTCTTCGAACGGCTGGCGGGAACGGAAGGGGTTGCGGCATTCGCGATCTTGAACTATGTCCACAGCGTCATGCTGCTCGCATTCCTTGGAATGGGCTCGGCCATCCAGCCGCTGGTCAGCTATTACAGTGGGGCGAAAGACCAGGCGAAAATCAAAAAGACGCTGCAATTGGCGATCGGGACGGCGGTTACGGCAGGTGTGCTGTTTTTCATTTTTGGCCAATTCTTTGCCGGTGTCATTGTCAGCGTCTTCGGTGATTTCCCGGACGCTGTCATGGAACTCGCGACCTCAGGCATCCAACTGTTCTTTATCGCCTACCTGTTCATGGGCGCCAATTTCGTCATGATGACGTATTATCAATCAACCGGGGAAATCCGCATGGCGACGTGGATCACTGCGGCGCGTGAAATTGTTGTGTTGTTGATCTTGCTGAGCATCTTGCCCGTGCTTTTCGGCGTGACAGGCGCGTGGCTTGCGATCCCACTTTCGGAATTGATTGTCCTGTTGACAATCGTCTATTATCAAATAAAGCAGAAAAAGAAACGACAATTCACTGCGGATATGACGGCTCCATATAAATAACCGATTCCACTAGGTCAGGGGAAGATGAGATGCAACTAGCGAAACAATCGTTTCAAGTAAAAGGTTTGGATTATTCTATTCGGAGTGCGGAGACCCGAGACGCAGCGCAATTGGCGAAAGTCCGCCTCCAGATCGACGGCGAGACGGAAAATATGGACCGTGAACGGGGAGAAGCTTATTTGGACCAAGCCGCTTTCGAACGGCTCATCGCAGAAGATGCGAAAAGTGTACGGGATTTGTTTTTGGTAGCCGAAGTGAACGGACACATCGCCGGCTTTTCCAGATGTGAAGGAAACGCGCTGAACCGGATGAAGCATCAAGTGGAGTTCGGTGTCGGCGTGCTCCAGCAATTCTGGGGCTATGGCATCGGCCGCAAGCTGTTGGAGACATCACTTCATTGGGCGGACGGCAATGGATTCAAGAAGGTGAACTTGAAAGTGCTCAACAGCAATAAAAAAGCGGTCGAGCTGTATCGACAATGCGGCTTTGAAGTGGAAGGCGTATTGAAGATGGACAAATATTTAGCGGATGGAAACTATCACGATACGGTAATGATGGGGCGGATCCGCTAACTAGCGAATGATGAAAAAGACCGTGTTTACGCTTAGGCGCACACGGTCTTTCGTTATTTCCTGGCTTTGACGATAAAGCTGGTCGGGAATTTCTGCGCTTTATAGAGCGAGTAATAGCGGTCCGATATTTCTGCTTCTGTCTCTTTGAATTCCTGGGGAACATCCGGCTCGACCACTTGCTCGATCGTGAATCCGGCGTTCACCAAGGCGTTCAGATACGTGCTGAACTTGCGCTTCGGAATCGTCATCGGCGCATTCTCGCCTTTAAAATTTGGGTAATGTACGCTGCCTTCATCCTGATAGGAGCCGTTCAATGAAATGAGCCCGTCTTCGCTTTTCAAATGGACATAAAGTGGATGGTCCCAGCTGAAAATGAAAGTTCCGCCAGGCTTTAAATAGGAGTGGATTAATTTAAAGGTTCGGTCAAGATCCACCGTCCAGCCGATTGCATAGATCGAGTAGACAATATCGAAATATTGTTCCGGCAACCCGATGTCTTCTTCCATCGCTGCACAATACAGCTGTGCATCCAGGCCGTTTAAAGTCTCTCGTGCACGATCGATTTGACTGTCAGACAAGTCGACGCCCCATAAATCCTTTGCCCCTTGCCCGTTCATATAAAGCAAGGAATGGCCGCTGCCACAACCGATATCGAGCACATTTTTGCCTTCAATCGAATCAAATAAGCGCAATTCGTCTTCGCTTTGAGCGAAAGGCCCGTAAGCAGGCAGCGCATCGACGCCATTGAAATGCCCAGCAACCGTGTTCCAGCTCGTGCGGTTCTGTTTCAGAATATCTGTATGCACTTGAACTCCTCCTGTCCTTTACTCATTCTCGGGGAGGTAAAGAATCTCCTTCTTGCCGAATAAATGAGCAGCGAATAACGCCAGCATGTTAAGGGTAAAGAATGACAAAGGCATATAGCCAACACGAGGAATGAGGGAATCGCATGCCCATGATCTATCATGAAACCTATATTGAAGCGCCGATCGAGCGTGTATTTGACTTGGCGCGAAGCATCGAAGTGCATATCGAAACCGTGTCAAAGACCAATGAACGCGCCATTGCCGGCACGACAAGCGGGCTGATGGAACTAGGCGACTGGGTGACGTGGAAAGCGACACATCTCGGCGTCCGCCAACAGCTCACGTCGAAAATCACCGATATGGAGCGCCCGTACCGATTCAGTGATGCCATGGTAAAAGGCGCCTTCCATTCCTTCCACCATACACATGAATTCACGGAAAGCGGCAGCGGAACGCTGATGAAAGACTGGTTCGTCTACCGCGCGCCGTTTGGGGTCATCGGAAAACTCGCTGATAAACTATTCCTCGAACGCCATATGGAAAAATTCCTATCGACGCGTGCCGCTGAACTGAAGCGCATCGCTGAAAACCGATAAGCAATCAAAAAATCCATCCGCACAACCGCTGCGGATGGATTTTTCATATGGCAATTCAGTTTTTGGTAAACTCCAATTTATGATAGCGCAAGGCCTGGTCCAATTTATTGTAGACGTCGATTTCACCGAAATTGACGCCCAGTTGGATGGCGGTCTGGGCGATTTCCGGGCTGATGCCGGCGAGTGCCGTGCGCACGCCGATGATCTTCAAGCCTTCGATCAGCTGGAAAATCTGGTGGGCGACCATCGTATCGATGATCGGCACGCCGGACAGGTCGATGAACAGACGCTCGATCGACTTCTCATGGCATTGCTGAAGGACTTTCTCGAAGACGATCTTCGCGCGGTATGTATTGATTTCACCGATCAGCGGAAGCAATCCGCTGTCTTCGGACAGCAAGATGACCGGCGCGCTCATTTCGACGATCATTTCCTGTTGGGCATTCAAACGGCGTTCGGCCGCTTTCGTATTCTGGTCGATGAATTCGAGGATGATGGCATTCGTCGTGTCGACGACAGCTTGATTCCAAGCATTCAACTGGGCGTGTGAAATGGTTTCTTCCTGCAATACCGCGAATTCCTCGATGAGCTCCAGATACTGTTTTTGCGTGCGGAAGAACTCCTTGATGACGGAATTGAACGGTGTCGCCAAATGCGCTTCGTCGTTGGCCACGCGCAAGATCCACTCGTTGAAAATATCGATGCAGTCTTCCGTGTTCTTGCTGAACGCGGAGCAGAACAACTCGTGGAATTCATGGTTCTGCTGCTTGAGTTTCTCAATTGCCTGCGGTTCGGTTTCACCATAGACGCCGGGGGTATCCTTATCGAGTGTCTCGTACCATTGTTCCGTCAAGCCCTTCGTTTTCTCCAGCAAAAAATCGTGTAATTCAATATTTTTGAACATGTTCTTCTTCCCTTCAATGGCACAGCCTTTGCCTGAGACAGGCGTAGCACCAAATAAACTTCATGCATATAAGTTAACCGTACTATACATACATAATATAGCAGTTGAAAAAAATATGCACGGGGACTGATGGGTAAATGGCACGTAAATTTCACGACAGGGCGAAATTCCGGTATTTACGCTTCGTGCGGTGCTTTTTGCTGTTGGGCAAGCGGTTTACGCTCCAAAGAAGGGCCGAGTTGGAATAGCAAAATTCCCGCACTGATCAGCAGCACGCCGAGCAGCGATTGCCCAGTGAACGGAACTTGCTCGAGGCCGAACCAACCCGCCGTGTCCCACATCAAGCCGAAGAAAATCTGCGACACCATGACAATCGAAATCGCACGGCCCGGGCCCAGCGCCTGGACGCCTTGCGTGACGCATACGACGACCCCGACGCCAAGCACGCCGCTGAACCAAAACCACGGCTCTGCTTCGAAATGGAACAAGCCCGTCCCGTTCACAGCGAGGCCTGCTGCAAACGAGCCGATAAACCCGAGAAACAGCACAAGTGCCGTCGTCGCCCAGACGCTGACGTGCTGCTTCACATTCGCATTGAATATATTTTGCAGGCAGACCAAGGCGCCGCCTGATAATGCCAAGATGATGCCAACAAGCATGGAAGTTCCTCCTATTCGTAAATATTATGGCCCGCCTGATTTAGTAAGGCGTCCCGGTCGAGCAAATCGATTTTGCCATTATTGCGCCGGATCCAGCCGGACTGTTCAAACTGCCGGAGCACCCGGTTTAAATGGCGATAGCTCGTGCCGATCAAGTCAGCCATGTCGACGAGCGACGGCGAATCGAGCCGCGGGGTATCCGGAGTCATCGACAGCAAATAACTCGCGACGCGCACATCTACCGCATACAGCAAATTGAAATTCAATTCCTGCGCTTTCGTCACGAATTTACGCGTGACCGTCTCCAATAAAAACTGCTGGAACGCGGCATTGCCGCTCATTTCGAGTTCCAGGACGTGATGGGGGACGCGCAGCAGCACAAGGTCCGTGACCGCTTCTACCGTATTGATGAATGCGCATTTCTGCACATATTCAATATCTCCGACGATATCGAAAGGCGATTTGAACGCTAAAATCAGCCGTTTGCCTTCCGGCGATAGCATGGAAATCTTCAATTTCCCTTCGACGAGTAAATACAGCGTATCGGCCGGATCGCCTTGTGAAAACAGGCGTCTCCCCGCAGGATACTGCTCCAAGCGCATCGAATCACTGACGGCCGAAGGAAATAAATCCGCCAATCCATAGTGGTGAAGATATTCTTTAATCGACTGCATCGTTTTTCCTCCTTACCATTTCAATACGAGAATGCCCGCAATCATCAGCACCACACCGGCAATCTGCGTCTTGCCGACATGTTTCTTCGCCATATCGAACCAGCCTTTGCCATCGATGACGATCGCCGCGACCAGTTGCGCAATCAGGAATACGCTGATCGTCAGCGTCACGCCCATGCGGTGGATGGCGGTCATATTGCTGAACAGGATGAACGCCGCAAACAAACCACCCGCTGCATATAGAGGAGACACTTTCTTCAACTGTTTGATCGATGTATCTTTTAGCGCCAACACGATCAAGACCGCCAGCACAAATCCCGTCAACTGGGTCATCGCCGCCGCTTGCCACGTGCCGATCTGGTCGCTGATCGTCGCGTTCGCCACACTTTGAAAGGTCAGGAAAAACCCGCCCGCCAAAGCAAATAAAATACCTTTCATCCGGCCCACCGCCTTTCATTACCTTAAGGATAATCGGCAAACTGAGTGGATGGAAGGACATATGTCCTTATGGATGGAAAGTTGGGAACTGTATTCAATTGGTTTATTACCATATTGGATAGCTGGAATAGATAGTTAACTGATTTATTTCCAAAATTATGTAGAAATTGATAGGCCTTACTAGTATATTAGAAGCACACGGACATCTGTGAACCTAAAAACTAACTATTTGAATGTAGAAGGTGAAATTAAGGAGATAAGATATGGCTGCAGACTTAAAGAAATTCTTGAACGAAAACTTTAAAGGGCTTATTTTAAACCCAGCCTTAATTTATGCATGGGATACTGGTATTCGATTTCAAATTTCAAACCCAGCCCTCCCGTACGATTCTCCAATTTTTATCGAAGAGGCTCATCGGCGCGCCTTGGCTTTATTTAATGAAATTATAGCTCCTGAAGATGCCATCTTGGTTGTAACTAAGGTTTTGACGCAAAAGAATAATCCTTTCCTCCAAAAAAAGCCTTTGAATCTTTATCGGAAATATATAAAACATAAACCGGATTTGTATAAATTGAGGTTGGAAAAATTAACCGATACTGAGAAAGGGTTCGGAGAGGATGATTCGCTGGTCTATCGCTTTGTTTACGCCGGAAAAAAAGGGGATATCCGTTACCCAGAACTATTAAAGGCCCTTTGCTATCAGGATTTCAAGCATCCCTCAACTATCTTGAAGAACCAGCAGGAAAGCGGATATGATGTTTATTTTATTAATCTGACCAAAAAAATCATCTATCATTTATATGATGACCGAGGGTGCGATATCCTTGCTAAGGACAAAGAAGATATACGCTTCTTGTATGAAGAATATAATGATTGGATACTGGAATACGACCGCGAAAAGATTGATGCTGTGTTCCAAAAGAATTCTAAGGAAGAATAACGCAAGTAATAATCAAGGAAGAAAATACATAGTGCAAAATGCTAAATATATAAAGATAGATTGAATCAATCATGGCAAAAAGGGGCTGGCACCGATGCTCTTCAAAAAGAAATACTATGTCTGTTTAGTGTGTGGCTTCGATAGGCTTCGTGGGCCATTATACAAAAATGGGCTTCCTGACTATAGCTTGATCTGCACCTGTTGCGCCTTCCAACCGGGTTACGACGATTTGGATCAGGGATACACATTTGACACCTATCGAGCGGAATGGTTAGCGAACGGGGCAGAATGGTTCATGAAAAAAGAACAGCCTAAACATTGGGATGTGAAGGCGCAATTGAAAAATATCGGCATCGAATTGTGACGCTGAACACCATTAACGAAAATTGCGAAAGGGGAATTGAATGAAGTTCAAAAACATCGTTTACTTGCTTGGCGCATTTCTCGTATTTATCTTTTCGACGCTCGCCAGTTGGTACGAAGGCGGGCAGCTGCGCGATATTTCCTGGGAGTGGAAATACTCGGCGGTGTTCTCCACCTGGTTGAACGGGCCAGTAAACGAGGCGGATGACATTTTGGTGATCGACCATTTCGTCTACGCGGCGAAATTCGAACCGCTGTTTCCCTTGTTGATGGCAGCATCACTCTTGTTCATCATCTTTCAGCTATCGGCTTGGCTATTAAGAAAACGCAAGACGGCACAGGTTATCTTTTTGTCGCTGATGGCGGTAAGCTTGCTGTTGATGAGCGCGCTATTGCTCGGTTCGCAGGCGGCGGGGTTGACTTTGTTCGCGGCATTCTTCGGGCTATCCGGCCTCCTGACGCTCTTGGCGATCCTGTACCGCAACAATCGGAAATGGCTGCGCAGGACAGGGGAACGGGCCAACTGACTGTCTCAAGTTAAGGGAAAGCGGTTCATGAAGCCCGCTTTACATAAGGAGGAGTGCAGATAAAAGCTGCCATTATAGCGGCAGGCCTATTCATTTCGGGGGCTATCATGTTTTCCGCTGCTTATATTGCTTCAGCCATTCTTAAATCGGGCCTCTACGGGCAGAGTATCCTGACGCCTCAAACACAGGTACTTTATTTGCTTGGCCTAGCATCAGCATTCGCCGCCATTATATTATTGGTGGTTGATCACTTTAGGAAAGATTGACACCTTATTCGCTGAAAAGCCACCCGGACGAATTCGTCTGGGTGGCTTTGTCATGCGGATTTTCAGTTGGAATTACGAAGTGTCCAGTGCTGCTGACACATAAAAATGATCGGTTTCTGGAAGGCCCCGTTCAAGTTGGACAATCGTCAAAGAACGAACAGCAACACGCATAAACTCACGACAGTGGCGCCGAACGAGATCTCGATTTTCGTTTCTTTCGTGCTTTGCTGTTTCATTTTGTGCACGACCGACAGCACGAACAGGCTATAGAGGAACAGGAAGAAATAAATGAGGCCATAGAGAATCCAGCGGCCATCCGTGATCCAGTCATTCAAAGGAGTAAAGACTGCCGCTAAAATGAATACGGTGACAGCAACTGCGAGCAGCAGTCCCGACAGCACGTTCATCTTGTTCCATAACGAATGCGACAGGAAGCGCTCGCTTTTCTTGCTGTGGAAAATGAAAAACAGATGGATCAAGCTCGTGCTCAGCAAGATGAACGTCAAGACAACCAGCATCGAACTGACACTGCCGGATGTGAGCGCGTTTCCGATATTGAGTGCAAAAGATTCGGCCAGGACAGCCAACGCCATCAAACCTGAGAGGGCGGTCGCCTGATAGATGGTCCATTTAGAAAATAGCATCCAATTCTCCTTTTCGGGCAAATTGATCAGGGTCTTCAAGAAAATCGTAAAAGCCTCACTTTACTGTACGGGATTAGAGGGAGATGGTTTCGGTAAGGTGGAAAGAGCAGCTGTGCGTGACGATAGATTGTGTCAGATTTTCTACGAAGCATATGGACGGGCTCATTCTTCTCCGTCATCGGTGGCATTTGCGCCCGGAAACAGCTATCATGAAACCAACTGATACAAGCCGCATGAGCTGAAATGTTCATGGGAAACAGTCAGCTGTCAATTTACGGACTTACAATTTGCTGAAAGGGGAGTTGAACGGTGGCTTATCAATTAAGAGACAACTTCAAGCTATTTTCATTGAATTCAAACCAGGAACTGGCGCAGGAGATCGCGGATCATCTCGGCTGTGAGCTGGGCAAGAACTCCATCACCCATTTTAGCGATGGGGAAATCCAGATCCATATCGAAGAAAGCGTGCGCGGGGCGGAAGTCTACGTCGTCCAATCGACCTCGCAGCCAGGCCACGAGCACGTCATGGAATTATTGATCATGATCGACGCCTTGAAGCGTGCATCGGCGGACTCCATTACGGTGGTCATCCCATATTACGGATACGCGCGCCAAGACCGAAAAGCGAGTTCACGTGAGCCGATCACGGCGAAACTCGTGGCGAACATGCTCGTGAAAGCAGGGGCCGACCATATCATCACGATGGATTTCCACGCGCCGCAAGTGCAGGGCTTCTTCAATATCCCGGTCGACCAATTACTTGGCATCACCGAACTGTCCCAGCATTTCATCGATAAAAACCTCGAAGACGCCATCGTCATGGCGCCGGATAACGGCGGCTTGAGCCGGGCGCGCAGGCTGGCGGACCGCCTGGACGTCCCAATCGGCTTTATCGACAAGCGCAAGATGCCGGATGATACCGAAACGATGAACATCGTCGGCGACATCAAAGGCAAGAACGCCGTCATCATCGTCGACATCGTCGATACGGCAAAAACCGTTTCCGACGCAGCGAACCTGCTCGTGGAAAACGGCGCAAAAGCGGTCTACGCCTGCTGTACTCACCCCGTATTGTCCGGCGACTCCATTCAGCGCATCCAGGACTCCGCGTTGACGGAACTTGTGGTCACCAACACGATCCACGTGCCGCAAGAAAAACGCATCCCGAAAATCACCATCCTCTCGATCGCGCCATTGCTCGCAGAAGCGATCGAGCACGTACACAACGAAAAACCGGTCAGCCCTTTGTTTGAAGGTTGAGCATAGAGAAATGAAGCGAACCCCAAGTGAGTGCCAGAAAGACGGCGCGCAGTTGGGGTTCTTTTTGTTTGTAGGTTTATCCAAACTCAACCGGTGTATCTGCTGGAAAATGACTGGCAAGATTTTCTGGGGTGGCGTATTTTTCTTCAGAAGTATAAAGATTGAATCCCTTCCCGTCATACCAAATTACGATTAACGATGTAAGAGCTTGTGTATTAAAATGTGGGCGCAGTAGTTGTTTTTTTCTGCTGAACCATCCTGTCGTCTGTACCATAGAATAGCTCAAGCTCTCTGGGGAAGAAAGAGCGTAAAATTGGTTGGCACTAGCAATCCAGAAGGTTTTGGTTATCGCAAATTCTATAGCATCCGGATTCTCTAGAATTGCCTGAAACAGAGCGATATTTTTTCGTCCATTCCGTTTATTCGTTATCGAATGACTAATTGCTTGTTTCTGAAAACTGGTTTTGAGCTCATCGTATACTCCTGAGAACAGTTCAATGGTTAGATGTATCGGAAAACTGTTTTGGGCTATGAGTAAGTGGATTAAAATTTGCTGCGTTTCGATATCGTAATATTCATCATTAACCGGAGATATATATAATTTCGCGAGATTCGAGGCAGACTCAATTAAAAAATACTCATCTCTAAGATTAAAACTTTCTTGGCATATATAAATGGGATTCATCAGCACTCACCTCTTTAAAGAGTATATCGATTCTGGAAGCAAACTGTTATAGTTAAATTATGGAATTGAATATTTATAGAACTTAACACATTGCTCCATCGAGAAGAGGATAATGACGAACACACTGAAACAATTTCATTAAGCGATTCCACTCGTTTTACTTATCCTCAACCTCAAAATAAAACGAAACGCTTGTCTGTTGACAACAGTATATATTATTACCAATCAAAAATAAGGGGGAAAAGAAATGAAACGATTTCTTTATTACTTCATTTGGAGCATCGCAATCGCATTTATCGTGTATCTAGGGTTGCAGCTGCAGGAATTAGTGAATGAAAGAGGGCAGATGAACTTTAATCCAGTGCCATATTGGATATATGTTGCGCTGTTTCCAGTGGTTATCGGCCTATTATTGCGGACGCCTAAGTTCATGTTGGAACGAAAAGAACGGCGGATCCAAGGATTTGATTGGAGTAAATTCTTGGCAATCGGCATACCCACATTTGCTGTAATAATCCTATCCATTCTGCCATTCATGCCTCTCGAAAACATCCCATATCCCAGTTTTTATGATCCATTCAACCTTATCCTCTTTAATGGCACTACAGCCCAAACCATCGCCGGGGTTGTATTCGGCTATACATTACTCAACAGTTTCAAGGGCGAGGAGCGGGGATTGCAGGAAACGACATCTGACCTGTTCAACGCGGTCATGAAATTCACGCCGAAATAAGGGGAGGTTGCGTGAAAGGCAGTTCAAAATTTGCAAGGGGTGGCTTTAATATGAAGAAAAGCTTGAAGCTCGTTTCGGCCATGCTACTGATGTCGGCACTGTCCGGCTGCTTTGCCGAGGATTACGATGTCGGCGTCCCGAGGGCGTATTTATTGGCAGATGACAGCTTACGGGGCCAGCCTGTGCCGTTGGCCGAAGCCAATATCGATTGGAGTTCATCGAGCGGAGACGTGTCGGAAACGGTCGTTGACATCGAAGAGTTCGGCTTATCGCAAGAGGCCATAACGGTCGCGCCAAATCAGCCGGCTTCTTTGGATTTCAAGGAGAATGAAGAAAACGGCGGGGATATCTGGACAGATCCGACAATCACGGCAGCCTTATGGAAAGGCGGGGAAAAAACGGAGCTTGAACTGAATGATATGAGAGAATTCCGTTTTCCGCGAACCGAAGGGAATTACGTGTTGGAAGTGAGGTTTATCGATCGGGAGGATGAAGCCCAGTATATCGGGAATGTCGTCATCGAAGAGCCTGTAGGACAACGGGCGGGGCAGCTTCCAGGATTTACGCATATGGACATGCCTTCGATTACGAAAATCGATTCCGCTGAACCGAATGGCGAAACATTCGACCATAGCTATTCGGAAGTTTGCTGGAATGATTGCGATGCTGATGGCAACTATACTGTGCCCGACGTCCATTCGGGCGATGCGGAGGCAGGAAGCGGAATTGTGATCGACTGGGGAACGATGGAACCGAATCCTAGCGAAGTTATACTGATCGAGATTGACGATAATGGAGATAAAATAAGCGAAGAAACCATCGCTGCTGACAATTCCGCAATAACAATAAAGGTCAACGAACAAGAACTCGGCAGACAATATTCGGTTCAATATTTATGGCGGGACGGGGAAGACCTTCTCGGCCACAGCAGCTTGGATTTCAAGCTGGAATGAAATCTGCGCAAATAGTAGGGGAGTGAGGCAGTGTGTTCAATTCCTATGTAAAGTTGATGGAGAAGTATGGATTTCTGATCATCGCTTTTTTTGCTTTAGTTTATCTATTCACTTCTTGGGGAGAAAACTGGGCACTGACATGGCTCCATATCGGCGCCCTGATTACTGCGCCCATTATCGGCGTTTCCGACATGAAAGGCTCACAAGCGGGGAGGGATAAAGATGAAAAATAGCCTCAACACCATTTATCTACTGTTAAGCCTACTGGTTTCCTTGCTCATGGTTTTCCTGGACCCGATTGCCGCTGCATCATCTGAAGCCGTAGCGGGCGTGTTGATCTATCTCATCCTATTCGGGGCAGCCATCACCTTGATTTTTTCGATGATGTTTATTCTTAACAAAATTAAGCGAAACCTTGTTTCCGCCAGTGCTTTTGCCATCACCTTCATCAACATGGCCATCATTGCCTTGGTACTGATTTTCGGTTCTCTCCTGTCCTAGCTTGTGCAGTTTTGGGCCAATCCATGCGAAACAGGAGAGAAACTCGGCATGGCTTTTCCTATTGAACTGGATAGGGAAAGGATGGCCACTTTAGCCGCCATTAGACACATTCCTTCCATAAATCCGTTCGGAATAGGTGAAGATCCAAGTTCGTTGCATTGATAATATCCTGTGGAAATAATACAATTTAATTAAGGAAGCGCTTTCATTTCCGGTTTTATTCTGCTTTCATAAAGGAGAATGAGAGAAATGACAAAGATGGAGTTACCGCGGGGGAAAAGTTATATACGGCTCGACCAGGTCAGTGAGGAAGACATCGAGAATTTGATTTTGAGGGTCAATAGCTGCACGTGGCGGCAAACCTTCCATATCCAACCGGTGTCAGGGCTCCTCAATGACCCGAACGGTTTCTGTTTCTATAACGGGGAGTTTCATCTGTATTACCAATGGCATCCGCTCGGCCCTTTCCATGGCTTGAAGTACTGGTACCACACGAAATCGACGGATCTTGTCCACTGGGAAAATGTCGGGATCGCGATCAAGCCGGATGAGTATTTCGATAGCCACGGCGCCTATTCGGGCAGCGCGGTCGAGCACGATGGGCAATTATATTTGCTCTACACCGGCAATACGCGGGATGAGAATCTCGTGAGGCGTCCGTATCTCTGCATCGCGCTGATGGACGAGGAAGGAAATATCATCAAATCGAAGAAATCCGTGCTCGATCAAGTGCCGGAAGGGTATACCGAACATTTCCGCGACCCGAAATTATGGAAAGTGGAAGACAAGTATTACGCGGTCATCGGCGCGCAGCGAACCGATAAAACCGGGACAGTCTGTTTACTGAGTTCATCCAACTTGCTGGAATGGAAATTCGAAGGGGAGCTCGATACCGAGCTGGACGATTTCGGTTTTATGTGGGAATGCCCGGATTATTTCGAGATGGGCGATCGCGGCATCCTGATTTTTTCTCCGCAAGGGCTGGAGCCGCAAGGGGATCTGTACCAGAACATTTACCAGGCCGGCTATGTGATCGGCGAGAAAATCGACCTGGAGCGGCGGGAGCTCGTCCATGGCGGTTTCATCGAATTGGATAGAGGGTTCGATTTTTATGCCCCGCATACGATGAAAGCCCCGGATGGCAGGCGTCTCATGGTCGCCTGGATGGGATTGCCGGAAATCGAGTATCCGACCGACAGCAGCGGGTGGGCCAATTGCCTGACGATCCTCCGGGAGTTGACGCTCCGGGACGGCAAACTCATCCAGACGCCGATCCCCGAACTCCAATCGCTGCGCAAAACCAAAACCGAGGCACAAGGCGAACTTCGGGATGAAACGAAAGCAGTGGACGGATTCTCAGGAATCACCTATGAACTGGTCTGCGAATTCGAACGGGGGGACGCCTTGGAGTATGGCATTGAATTCCGTGCAAGCAATGAAGAAAAAACGGTGATCAAATTCGATGCCGCCCAGGGGAAAGTGATCATGGACCGCGCAGCGTCGGGCAAGGTGATCGGCAGCAAGCATGGCACTGAACGCAAATGCCGGATCGATGGGGATGTCTACAAATTCCATTTGTTCGTCGATTCCTCATCCGCGGAGATTTTCGTGAACGACGGCGAAGAAGTGTTTACCGCCCGGATTTTCCCCGATATCCGGAGCCAGGAAATCCGGTTCTTTGCAAAGGGCGGGCAAGCTGGTTTTAAAGCGGTGAAGTGGGACTATTGATAAATGCAGGTTCGGAAAAGGAGAGGTGCTGAATGGGCAAATTGTTCTCGATCGGTGAAATACTGGTCGATTTTATCCCGCACCAAAAAGGGATCGCGCTGAAAGATGTGGAGTCATTTACACGGGTGCCGGGCGGCGCGCCTGCCAATGTAGCGGCGGCCGTAGCCAAGTTTGGCGGGACGTCTTCACTAATCACCAAAGTGGGAAAGGATGCGTTTGGGGATTTCCTGCTGGAACGGCTTGCTGAAGTGGGGGTGAAAACCGACAAGATCGCCCGCACCAAACAAGCGAACACCGGGCTTGCGTTCGTTTCGTTGCGCGGCGACGGGGAACGGGACTTTTCGTTTTACCGGAACCCTTCTGCGGATTTGCTTCTGGAAGCTTCCGAAGTGGATGACAGCTGGTTCGGGCCAGGCGATGTGCTGCATTTCGGCTCGGTCGATCTCGTCGACAGCCCGATGAAAAAAGCCCATGTGAAAGCGATCATGGCTGCCAAAACGAATGGCGCGATCATCAGCTTCGACCCCAATGTCCGCCTGCCGCTTTGGGACAATCCGAAGCAATGCCGCGAGACCATCCAGGAATTCATCCCGACAGCCCACATCCTTAAAGTCGCCGATGACGAGCTGGAGTTCATCACCGGCATCGCGGACGAGTCGGTCGCCATCGCCTCTTTGTTCACGGGCGATGTATTAGCGGTGGTGTTGACAAAAGGCGCGAAGGGTGCGGATCTTCATTTGCAAAATGAAACATACACGTCCGCGGGGTATTCGGTGAAAGTCGAAGACACGACAGGGGCGGGCGATGCCTTCACCGGCGCTTTCCTGCACCAATTATTGAAGTTGGGGGCAGGACAGGACAATGTGGAGGCGTTGCTGAAAGACCATCACGGAGAGATTCTCGCTTTCGCGAACGCCAGCGGGGCGCTGGCCACGACTGGAAAAGGGGCGATTTCTTCGCTGCCAACGAAAGATGAGGTGCTGGAATTGATGAAATAAATCATTGAGGGAAGAGTAGGGTATTGATTTGACTGCCCAATATTTCGTCTTGCAAGAACCACTTTAAGGGTGGTTCTTGTTTTAGCTTTTTCGATAAACGGGTAAACATGGAGCAAGACAATTCACTGGAGGCTGGTTAGTATGAAATCGACAAACCATGTGTTTGAAGTAGCTTATACTGAACAGGAACTTGAAGCGAAAGTGGAAGGGATGAAATCGCATGGGTATGCCAAAAATAATATCCATGTCTTAGCGGAAAATGCGGATATCCTAAATGCGATTGAAACCCAGGAAGAAGTGCAGACGCACGAAACGGAAATCGAAGAATTTCATGACATTCTTGAAAATGAAGGAATCGTCCTATATGCCGAGCAGCAAGCTCACGGCCAATAGTGTTTGCATGTGGCGGAAACGACACCTCTAGGCATAAGCTTATCGGTCATAACCGCCAGAAACTGAAGAAACCCGCAACCCCACGTGTGGATCACACATGGGGTTGCGGGTTTTGCTATGTCATTCCTTCAAGAAATCCGGATCCATATAACGCGGGTTCGGGTAATCATAGAAGCCCTTGCCGTTCTGGATGCCCATGCGGCCTTTGTCGAGGAATTCCGTTTTCAGATAGTCCGCGACTTTCGCCGCTTCCGCGTCGCCGGCATTGGCTTTGGCGACAGACAAGTGATACGGGGTGTTGATGCCGATGACATCCAAAATTGCGAATGGCCCTCGCGGTGCGCCGGTTGCGATCATCCAGGTCTTATCGACCGTATGCGGATCCGAAATGCCGTTGACGACTAAATACTGCGCCGAATTCAAGAACGGCACAAGCAAAGTGTTTAAAATATAGCCCGGCTGTTCTTTGTGGAGCGGCAGCGCGACCATGCCGATCGCTTTGGAAAACTCGACGACGTCGTTAAAGACGGATTCGTCCGTGCCGCCATGTCCCATGATCTCTGCGGTATTGCTGCGCCAGATGTCGTTGGCGAAATGGAGCGCCAGGAATTTCTCGGGGCGTCCCGTATATTCCGCGAACGTGCTCGGCAGCATCGTCGACGTATTCGTCGCAAAGACGGTCTGTTCCGGTGCCACTTTTGCCAAGTCTGTATAAAATTCCTTTTTGATGTCGAGCACTTCAGGCACTGCTTCGATCATCAAATCGGCATTCTCTACTGCTTCGCCTAAATCGGTATGGAACGACAAACGGCCGTATGCCGCATCCAGTTGTTCATCTGTCGCTTTCAAATCCTTCTTGAAATGCTTCTTCAGCACCTCGAAACGTTCTTTTGCACGAGTTAAAGCTTCCTCCGTGATATCGTATACTGCGACATCAAATCCGTGATACGCAGCTTGGAAAGCGATTTGGCTCCCCAACACACCGCTTCCTGCGACCGTGACATTCTTGAAATCCATTCCATCCCACTCCCTTTGAATAGATGATGAAAGTCTTGGTGTATTGGCAGAAAAGGATGTTTCTGCCAATGATCTCTACTTCCCATACTAGCGGAAGTGGGGGAGTTTAGCCATTGTTAATTAAGAAACGAGCTTCAACCCGACGGCAGAGCCAAGCACCATCGCAATAAAGAGGATGCGCCGCCAGTCTTTCGATTCGTTATAGAACAGCATGCCGATGATCGCGCCACCCGACGCCCCGATGCCGGTCCAGATCGCGTACGCCGTTCCCATCGGGAGTGTTTCCATCGCAAGTGATAAGAATAAGAAGCTCGCGACAAAGCCGCCGATGAGCATGGCGAGTGATTGCCATTTGCGGTCGTGATGCCATTTATTGATCATTGCCACGCCGACCATTTCGAAAATCCCTGCCAGTATCAATGAAATCCACGCCATCACGCTTCACTCCTTTCAGGTTTAGCATCCGGTGTCACGAGTTTCAAGCCGATGACGCCGAGCAGCAGAATCCCGACGAGTATCAGCTTTGCGGCATTGATGGGTTCATTGAAGAACACGATTTCCGACAAGACCGTCCCGGCTGTGCCGAGCCCGACAAACACCGCGTAAACAGTGCCGACTGGCAATTTGTTTCCGGCATCGATGAGTAAGGTGAAGCTGACCGCGATCGCGACGACCGTTATCAGCCATTCGCTGACTGAATCCGCATGCTTTAATCCGATCACCCACGCCACTTCAAACAATGCCGCGATCAATACTTTTCCCCATTGTAGATTCATTGGAATTCCTCCTATGTGATAAATAAAGTGAAAAACTAAAAAGCAAATCAGCTAATGAAATCGCTGCAGGTGGACGCTTTCCGCGGGCATGGCTTGAGCCGCTTCTTGTTCGCCGATGGAACAGTTCGAAACGCAGCTGCTCCCACATCTGCATGGCAGATGCGTCGCAAATGAACAAGCTCAAGTTCCTCTCGCTTATTCATTAGTCGCCACCTTCCGCTTTTCATCCAGATTAATAGAATGCATAAGAATAAAAGTAATAAGATTGAGAGTAATGTGAAGCTAAGTAAGGTGTTCACAGCGGCTTGGTGAAACATCTTGCTGCCTAACTTGTCATTTCATAAAATACTTTTAAAATAAAAAGCCCGGGAGAACTGTAAAAACAGTTTCTCCCAGGCTTTTGTCCCTCCGTGTCACAGCAGGTACTGTGTGTTTTCTCTCGGACCAGGCCAGCTATGCTGCGGAACCCTAGAAAACCTTTTTTAATCATTCAATTACCCTAGTTATATAAGAAACGGTTCTGGACTTCAAGCAAAAAGGGTTCGCCGGTTACGGGCGTCTCTTATCCATGACGTCCGCGACTTCGTGTGAAACAGGATGGTCTTCTTGGCGCAATCCGTCAATGACGTTTTGGTAGTCTTTCGCTGTGCGGTTTTGGCTTAACTTGTAAGCTGCCTGGATTTCGGTGATCTTCAACTGGAAGCCGATAATGCCTTTGATTTCCTGCTCTAGCATGTCTTTCGGCAAAGTGTCCCATAGGACCGGCTCGTCGCGATACTGTTCGTAAGTTTCTAGCAGCGTCACTAAATCAGCCCGCAGTTCGTCTTCCGATAACAAACGCCCCGTCCCGTAGACATGCGCTGATTGGTAATTCCAGGTCGGCACGTTTTTCTGCTCGTACCAGGACTACGAGATATAAGCATGTGGGCCTTGGAAGGTCACGAGAATCTCGTTCATCTCTTCAATCGTTCGCCATTGCGGATTGCCATAGGCGAAATGGCCGGTCAGAAAATAATCCTCGCCCTCCTTTTTCAACTGCAAGGGGAGATGAGTCGCGATCGGCCGCCCTTTTCTTGTCGTAATCAAGGTGCCGAACGCATTTGCCTGGATAAATTCGCGAATCTCTTCGGGGTCATTCACTTTATAGTATTTCGGAATATACATGGTAGACCGCCTTTCCAATTAAAGTGTCTTCGTCAAAATCAAATCCGTCTGCTCATCATCGCCCATGAAAAACGAATGGCTGCCGGTTTCGACAAAGCCTTTTTTCGCATAGAAGGCGCGGGCGTTGTCGTTATGTTCCCAGACGCCAAGCCAGATTTTCTGCTTGCCGAGCTTCTGTGCCATCTCGAACGCCTGGTTCATCAGCACTTTCCCGGCACCGTTTTTCTGGAATTTCTTCTTGACGTAGATGCGTTCGACTTCAAGCGCCGTATCGCCCATCGGTTCCGTTTGCGTATTCCCTGTGTTGATCTTCAAATACCCTGCCACTTCACCGTCAACCATCGCAAAATAGAAATGGGAAGCGGGAGTGGCGAGTTCTTTCTCGAGCTTCGGTAAATTATAAGCCGCTTCCAAATAGGCGTTCATGTTTTCTTCGCTATTGTGCTCGTCGAAAGTCTCCTTATAGGTGAGGATGCTGATGTCTTGCAGTTCTTGAAGATCACTTGCTGTGCATTTTCGTAGGCTTGCCATGAAAATTCGCTCCTTTTGCTCGTTAATAATCGCGCTTCTGGCCTTTTTTGACCGATTCGAAATCGACTTCGATATTCTTTCGGATGCGGCGCAAATAGCGTTCGACCTCCGCCGCTTCTTCTTCCGTGAAGCCATCGAGTGCGACCGCATTGGAATGCTCATTTTCCCTGATGATGAACGGGTAGGCCTGGCGAGCTTTTTCGGTCGGATGGATCTTTTTGATTTTTTTATTGTCCGGGTCACTATGTTTTTCAATAAAGCCGTTGCTCTCCAATTTTTGGAGTGCACGCGTCGCGGTGGAGCGGTCGACTTTGATGAGGTCGAGCAATTGCTCCTGAATGATGCCCGGGTTTTCGCAGATGCGGACGAGGTAAAGATATTGCCCTTTCGTCAGCTCGAGCTCTTTGAATTCGATATTGCTGATGGAATCAAGGGCACGGGCAATCATGCCGATTTCGCGCAGGATTTCTGCCATAATGGAACTCCTTAATTTATGTTGCAAATGCAACAATAATGAATTATATTGAGTGTACAAGAACCATTCGGACAATGCAAGAAGGGGGAGGGAAAAAATGAAATATTTCTTTTATGTGATGGGGCTGCTATTGCTGTCATTTGGCATTGCGCTGACGATACTATCAGATCTTGGCACTTCGCCATTCGACGCATTATTGGTCGGGCTCAGCTTTAATGTCGGCTTGACGGTCGGAAGCTGGGAAATCATCATCGCTGCCATCATGATCGCCGGCAACGCCATGCTCGGCCGGCAGAAACCGGAACTCCTCGGCATCATGACCGCCGTCATTGTCGGGATTGGCATCGACTTCTGGCTTCATACATTGAGCACAGCGATTGCACCTGTTGATATCACCAGCCAGATTTTCTACTTTACAGCGGGTCTCTTCGCAGTAGGCGTGGGCACAGCAATTTATCTCCACACGAATTTCGCGCCGATTCCAGTGGACCGTCTGACGCTTCTCGTAAAAGAACTGGCGAAGACCAATCTGTTCTTCTCCAGAACCGCCATCTATTTGATGTTCCTGGTCCTGGCCATTTTTTTCGGTGGACCAATCGGCATCGGGACAGTGTTGACTGTCTGTTTCGGCGGGCTCATCTTGAACGCCATTATGCCTGTGACGGGGAAAACTTTGGACCGTATCTTGCTGCCGAAAGGGCAGATTATACCGTAATATCAAATGCAAGGGCTTAGTGAAAAATCGATTATGAAAGACGAAAGAGGAGAATCTAAATTCTTCTTTATTTTTATATTTCGTAGTTGGATTTTTTTGGTATATTATAAAGACCAAAAAGAATAGCAAGCCAGGGGACGATTTAAGGTTTTACGATACATGTATTGGGGAGGTTTCTATGAATTATATAAAAGACATGCGCCAGTTGATCGGCTCGAATCTATTGATGACGGTCGGCTGCGGAATCATTCTGGAACAGGACGGCCAAATCTTGCTTCAGCACCGAAAAGACTGAGACGTCTGGGGGATTCCTGGCGGCGTCATGGAACCGGGAGAGACATTCCTCGAGACGGCCATCCGGGAAACGTATGAAGAAACCGGCCTGCAAGCAGTGAACTTACAGATATTCGGCCTTTATTCAGGAGAAGAAGGCTATGCCGAATACCAAAATGGCGACCAGGTCTTTAGCGTGCAAATCATTTTTCGCGCGCAGCAATTTTCAGGCGAGCTGATCCAGGAAGGCGCTGAAAGCCACGGGCACCGTTTTTTCAGCCCTGGCGAATTGCCAAAGATCAATTCACACCAAGAACGCATCATCATGGATTGGGTGAACAATACAGAGTTGCCGATTATAAAATGATCTTGTGTTGAACGGGAGTGGTTGTGATGAAAGAATTCTTAAAAGAAAACCGGGCTTACCACCTGTCATTCCTGGGCGGTGCCATCATCGCGATTATCATCTCGGGTATGTTGGCTGACGGGGCAGGCTTCGTCTATATTCCGTGGGTGCTCGGCGCCTTTTTCGTTGCCGAGATCGTCAAGTTCATCGTTTGGCGGATTGAGCAGAGAGAAGATTAGACAATACATAAGAACGGCGCAGCTTTTTCAATAAGCTGCGCCGTTCTTTTTAACTTCATATCAGAAAGCTATCTCCACTTCTTCAAACAAGCTGATGCCAAAATAGCTGTATTTGATGTGAACGGCATGGATGGCTTCGTCATGTACAACCGTAAGCCCGTATGTTTCATCGTCTTCGGAAGCGGTGCCGTTGTTCTGTTTTTCCAGAGTTTCAGTGGGAGAAGTTCCGGTTTTAATGACAGCTGCGTCGATATCGGTGAAGCGGTAAGGATGCGCCTCTTCAGACTCGAAATCGTCGGTCATGACGAACCCTAGCTCAGTATTGCTCATCTGGATTTTACTGGCGACCGACTGTTCAAAATCATTTATGGCCACTTCCGTCAATTGGATGTCCCCCCAGCCCTTATTGCCAACTCCGACAATGACGAAATGCTGATTTTCATCTGAAGCTACTGTGATTGCTTCGAGCGGCGGGTTGCTTTTTAGAAAAATAAGCGTCCCGCCGACCAAACCGACAAACGCCATCAGGCTTAATACCACGATCAAAATCTTCTTGTCCACTTTTCCAAATCCTTTCTATTACGCCAACTACTCAACCGAAAAACACTTGATACACCCCATAAGCCATCAACAAAATCACCAGCAGCAAGATGACCCCGCCGATTTCCCTCCATCCCATGCCGCGTGTATCGGGCATTCCGCTCTGTGCGCGATGGGTCGAGTCGTTGATATTGCTGCCGGCGTGATCTTTTTGGTCTTTCAGCTGAAGGCAGTCGCGTTGGTATTCTGGTTTACGGTGATCGGGCATTCTAGTTCCTCCTCAAGAAAGCATTTTGACGTTCACTCTAAAGAACTATACGATTTTTATTCCAAAAAGTTACATAAATACTAGTGGTTTTCACCTCAATTCCTTAAGAATAACTATGTCTTGGCATAAATATGTATGATAACCTTTAATTATCAATATTTTCCATAATATCCATTTAAATTATCTCGGATGAAAGGGGACGATACTATGGGGCCGCTTTCGATGCTCATCATGCTTCTTATCATCATCATCTTTGCTTATTTCGCATTGAAAGCGTTGAAGAAAACGATAGAAGGCTTTAAAAAGTGAGCGGTGCATAAAATAGTGCAGGGAAGGGAGTGGAGACAATCAAGAAGTTGATAGGCTTGATAATCATTGCATCGATTTTGTTGGCGGGCTGTGGAAGCCTGGAGGGAACCGTGGCTGAAAAGGCCGAGGCGAGCTTCATCCTGGAAGTCGAGTCCGATGATGCGCGGCAAGCCCCGACCCAGGAAATCTTCCTGACCGACCATACCGAATTCATCGGCGCCGCAAGTTCCTTTGAGCAGCTTGAAAAAGGCGATCGCGTCAAAGTGACACCGTTTGATACTACCCCCGATATCCCTTATTTTCTGGCCTCGCGGGTTGTCGTTGAATGATTCTTAGCGAACAGGCAGAAACTTGTTATGTACCGATCGGTCTAGCTCGTGGTAATCTAATGAAAATCAAAAATCAGTGCGATGACGAGAACAGTAGCTGGCAATTCCATTTCCTAGAGAGCCCCGGGGTGGTGAAACGGGGCAAAAGGGCGCCAGTGAAACAAGCCTCTGAGCACCGCATCGGAACCGGACGGGGATGATGCGGCGTCTGCTCCCGTTACCGAGCTCAGGTATAGATCTCATGTACCGAATGAGGCGCATATGGCGACATATGGGCGAACAGGGGTGGCACCGCGACCGGAATCTCGTCCCCAAGACAATTGTCTTGGAGGCGGGATTTTTTCTTTGCCCTAAAGAAACGGGAAGTGGTGGCGGAGATGAAAAAACTATGGAATGACAAGGAGTGGCGGGAACCAGCCATATTGCTCACAGGCATCGGCATCGCGAACTTCGGGGCGTGGGTGTATTTGATCGCCTTGAACTTGACCGTGCTCGATATGACCGGATCGGCGCTTGCGGTGGCGGGTCTATACATCGTCAAGCCGCTGGCGGCGGTGTTGACAAACTTTTGGTCAGGCAGCGTCATCGACCGGGCCAACCAGCGCAATTTGATGATCACGCTCGATGTGGTGCGGGCTGTGCTTATCGCATGCTTGCCGTTCGCTTCAACGTTATGGCTCATTTACGTATTCGTGCTGCTCATCAATATGGCGGGTTCGATGTTTGAACCGGCGTCAATGACGTATATCACCAAACTGATTCCGGAGAAAAACCGTCAGCGCTTCAACGCATTCCGCAGCCTGATCGATTCGGGCGCATTTCTCATCGGGCCGGCAGTCGCGGGCGTCTTGTTCATGATGGGCACGCCGTTGACGGCTATTTACTTGAACGCACTGGCGCTCGTTTTTTCCGCGCTTGTTTTGAGTTCCATGCCAAAGCTCGAAACTGCAGTCTCCACGGAACTCCCCGAGCGTATGTCCTGGGAAATAATCCGCGCCGACTGGGGAGTGGTCATCGCTTTCAGCAAAAACCATGCCCTCATCATGGCGGTATTCTTTTTGTTCAGCTGCCTGATGGTCATGGCTACGGCCATCGATTCGCAGGAAGCGACGTTCTCCAAACGGGTGCTCGGCCTGACAGACGGTGAATACGGATTTCTTGTGAGCGTCGCGGGAGCTGGCATCATCGTTGGCGCCATCGTCAATGCCGTCTTCACGAAAAGATTGAGTGTAGCTGCGTTGATCGGGGGCGGTTCGGTCATGGTATCGGCGGGGTATCTTGTCTACGCGTTCTCGAGCTCGTTCATGGGAGCCGCGGTCGGGTTTTTCATCTTGGCGTTTTCGCTCGCTTTTGCCAACACCGGGTTTCACACCTTTACACAAAACAATATCCCGGTCGAGGTCATGGGCAGGATTGTCAGCGTTTACGGCCTTATTGAGGCATTGCTCATTATTGTTACGACAGCGATTATCGGTGTTGCGTCAGAAATTGTGACGGTTCAGCCGGTCGTCATCGCCTCGACCGCCGTCATGTTCGGGATCTCGCTATTGCTGGTGGCGGTGAGTTTCAAGCAATCCAAAGAAAGCAAGCTGGCTGAAGTTGCAATGAAAGGCGACAGCTCTATCACATAAAAAGAGAAAGGTTTGCCACATTCGGCAAGCCTTTCTCTTTGTTTACTCTTCATTCTCCAGATCCTCGATCAATTTCTTCATCTCGTCAATTTCCTTGCGCTGGGCCTTGATGATTTCATCGGCCAACTGTCTCACGCGCGGGTCGGAAATGTTCGCGCGTTCACTCGTCAGAATCGCGATGGAGTGGTGGGGGATCATCGCTTTCATCCAGCCGGTATCTTCGATCAACACCTGGCTGCGCACGAGATAAAGCGATAAGGCAAAGATCAATGCGCTGCCGGCCAGGATCCCGACATTCGCTTTCTTGTTCTTATACATCGGCCACATGAACAGCAGCATGACGATTGCCATGACAGAGCCCATGATCAGCGCCATATAGAGCCGTGTTTCGCTGTAGAAAATATGACCCAGTTGGAAAACGTTCAAATACATCAGCCAATACATAATGAAGGTAGACGTTCCGATCATAATTCCGAATTTCAAATAATTATTCATCATCTCTCTCTCCTTTATGATTTTTTGGTCGTGTGTTACTCAACAGGCGCTAATTCATCTTCTGTGACCCATTTATGGTTGGTCACTTCTTCTTCAGTATCGGTTGTTGTGAAATCAATCATGTAAACAGTCGTCTGTTCAGCGGAATCGATGGTCGCAGAAGCGCCGTCCATGCCTTCCATGTGGTCGGCATCGAGTACGACTTCATCTCCGGCTGCATAGGGTTCTTCAGGTGCATCTTCTAATTCTTCGTGGATGACCCATTTGTGGTCTTCGACAGGATCGCCGCCCTCAGGCGTATAGCTCACCACGTAAACAGTCGTATCATATGCGCCGGCGATAGTTGCTTCCGCGCCTTGCATGCCGCTCATATGATCCGTCTCGATAATGGCTTGTTCTCCCACTTCATACGTTGGATCTTGTGCTTCCTGTAATTCATCCGGAACGTCACCGGAACCGGAATGGTTCATCATATGGCCATCCTCGCCGTCCATATTCTCATCCATTTGGTCGTTCATTTCATCGGAATTCTCTCCCATGTTTTCATCCATCTGCTCGTCCATATCCGTCGGTGCATCGGAAGGCGAAGGATCTGCGTTGCACGCACCTAGCGCCAAAGCAGCCACAATCGACATCGCACCCATCATCATCTTGTCTTTAATCATTTTCTACCCCTCTTTTCTTAGTTGTATGCTTCCTGGAATTAAATTGAATACTATACAAGTTGAACTATACACTTAGAGAAAGTGATGAAATCGCTCCAGGCGGACGCTTTCCGCGGGCATGGCTTGAGCCTCCTCGGTCGCTGCGCTTCCTGCGGGGTCTCAAGACTCATGTCGCTCCGTCGCGATGCTCCGTCACTGCTCCCGCAGGAGTCGCCGCCTTTCGCTTTTTCATCTGACTTACTCAATAGATATGAAGCAAAACAGCTCAGTCTCCTTGGGGATTAGAAACGGAAGTAACTTTCCAACTCTGTTTCAACGAAGTGCTGAAGTCCATTAGGACACGTGCCTAAATTAGTTCAGCGCGAGAGTTGAGCCGAGCTTTTCATCTGTTTTGCGGAATATCGATTGCGATGGAATCTACAAAATAGTAATTCAACTTATATAAAACGAGCAGATTACATTTTTGGCTTTCAAGACAATAGAGTACCGCGATGCAGACCACCCACAGCTTAAAGCCTTAATCATGCCCTTATGATTAAGCTACCCCGAAGTTCTGCATAATGTGTGCAGGAAACGTGACAATTTATCTTTCTGGAAATTAATTAAGTTTTCACGTGATAGAAGCAAGCTGTTTTTTCCGGATATGCACAAAAACTCGAAACTTATCCGGTACACTTAAAAGGATAAACTTGCTTTGTCTTTGCTTAGGGCAGGACAAAGGAACGCGTAGCTCGAAGTTTAAGCATAAGATGAAAGCGCAAGCCTGATGAAATTCAGGCGGACACGCTGAAAGAGGGAGTATATGTTCAATCGACTGGCATTAAAAATCGGCCTATTATTTTTCGTCTTCATCGTCAGCATCGAATTGTTCTTGTTTTCGACGCTCTACATCACCTACGTCAACGAACGCGTCGATGAAGTGATGTCAAACCTACTCGCGAGGGGCAATACCCATAGCGAAGTGCTCGAAGATAGCTTCAACGAAACGACATTGTCCCACGTCGCGATGATGGAATCTTCCTCGGACTTCGTTGTCATCATCACGGATGAAACCGGCAACGAATTGACCCATTCCGACCGGATCGAACCGGAAATGCTCGACGTGCTCGGCCATACCGATATCGAACAAATTCCGGAACAAGGCGAAATCCTCGAGGACAATTGGCGCGACGAGCGCTTTATCGCGACCGACAGCCCGATCACCATCGGAGGCGAGCACCGCGGCCATGTCTTTATGTTCGCGGAAACGAACCATATTAAAGAAATGGTCGACCGCATGAGAAATCAATTCATTCTCGGCGGCTTGATCTCGGTGCTATTGACGGTCATCACCATATTCCTATTGTCGCGCTTTATCACCTTGCCGCTCATTCGCATGAAAGAAGCGACCGAGAAACTGGGCAAAGGCCAAAGCGAAGTGGCGCTTCATATCGAACGCAATGACGAACTCGGTGAACTGGCGAATGCCATCACCCATCTATCCGATGATTTGGACCGGCTCAAGCAAGAACGCAACGATTTTCTTGCGAGCATCTCCCATGAACTGCGCACGCCGCTCACCTATATGAAAGGCTACGCAGATATCGCAAGCCGCCCGGGACTGACAGAACAAGAGCGGGAGGAATACCTCGCGATCATCCGCGAGGAAACCGGCCATTTGACGAAGCTCATCAAGCAATTATTCGAACTGGCACAACTCGACCATAACCAGTTTTCGATCCAAAAAGAACAAGTGCAGATCGATGCGCTATGCCATTCGGTCGCCGCGCTCGTGCGCCCGGCATTCAATGACAAGAACATCACGATTTCGGTCGAATGCGATCCGGAAATCACCGCGGGGATCGACCCGGCGCGCTTCCAGCAAGTCTTGCTGAATATCCTCGACAATGCGCGCAAGCATTCCGAGCCGAACACTACGGTGATCTTGCAAGGGCGCCAAAACGAGGAATCCATCACACTCAGCGTGACCGACGCAGGCGAAGGCATACCGCCAAAAGACTTGCCGTTTGTCTTCGACCGCCTGTATCGCGTCGACAAATCCAGGTCCCGTCAGTTTGGCGGCAGCGGTCTTGGGCTCGCAATCGCCAAGGAGCTGGTCGAATCGCACGGCGGCCACATCAACATCGATTCTGCGCCGAAATCGGGAACGACGGTCACCATTACATTGAAAAGGGGGGACGGGCGTGCATAAAATCTTATTGATCGATGACGAGCAGCGCATGCTCGATTTATTGTCCTTATATTTAACGCCCCATCAGTATCAATGCACAAAAGCGCAAGGGCCACGGGAAGCGTTGCGTTATTTGGAAACGCAGGCGTTCGATATCGTCTTGCTCGACATCATGATGCCCGAGATGAGCGGTTTTGAGCTATGCGCCAAAATCCGCAGCTTTTCCGATGTGCCGATCATCATGCTGACGGCGCGCGAACAGCAGGAAGATATCGTCAAAGGGCTCAAGCTCGGAGCGGATGACTATATCACCAAGCCGTTCAACGAAGAAGAATTGCTCGCCCGCATCGAAGCGCTGCTCAGGCGGCAGGCGCCGAAAAACATCATCGAAGTGGGCGGCTTGAAATGGGACGAGGAACGCTTCGAGCTGAGCTATTTGGGCACGCCCATCAAACTGACGCCGAAAGAATTCTTCATGGTCGGGCAATTATTGAAAAATCCCGGCAAAGTGTTTTCGCGCGACCAATTGATTGTGCTCATCTGGGGCTATGACTCTGAAACAGAAGGGCGCACGATCGATTCGCATGTCCGCAACGTCCGGGAGAAAATCCGCCAATCCGGCTTTCCAATCGATAAGCATTTTCTGACCGTTTGGGGCGTCGGCTATAAATGGTTGAATGAAGCCGAATAAACGCACAAAAGAGCCAGCGGGAAACGTTCCAGCTGGCTCTCTCTGTCTTATGCGATTGAACGGCAAGCTTCCGCGCATTTATGGCAAGCTTCTGCACAGCGTTTGCAATGGTCGTGCATATCGGCGTGTTTCTGGCATTCGTCGCCGCAAGTCTGGCAGATTTCTGCACATACTTTAGCCAGTTGGGAAACGAACGGTGAATTGCGGGTAATCGCTTGTTCCAGATACGCGCACATATCTGCGCATTCCCGGTCCAAACGGATGCATTCCGCCATCATCTTGACATCGTCTTCCTTTAGGCAAGCGTCGAAGCAATGGTTGCACGCTGCCATGCAATCGTGCAGCGTTTCGAGCAATTGCTGGTGTTGTTCGTGAGCCACTCCAAAAACCTCCTCATTAGATTTAACTTGTCAGTAAGGAAATTTCCCGCTTGAACTGGAAGTAAACGGAATGTGCCGAACTCCATAAAAATTCCATAGAAACTGCACAAATTCCAAAAAAGCGCGATTGGCCGTTCTCGATAATTTCTCGATAATTGGCGCTTATAATGTAGTCAAGAGAACCGAAAAACAATCCGAGAGGTGAAAGCTAATGGCAAAACATGACGAAACGAAACCGCATGCAGACGATCAATCACCAGGTACAGGCCATCACGGCATGCATGAAGACGATTCGACCGTGCAGGAAGAGCATGTGCACACAGAACATGAGCATAACGGACATGACTCGGAAGATCACGGAGGCGGACACGGCCATCACGGGCACGGCGGACATGAAGACATGGTGGAGGATTTCAAGAAGCGCTTTTTCATCTCGCTGATTTTGACCATTCCGATCCTTGCGATTTCACCGATGATCCAGCATTTTCTCAGCGTCGATTGGCGCTTCGACAACGATATGTATGTGTTGTTCGCGCTGTCGACAATCGTCTTTTTCTACGGCGGCTGGCCGTTTCTTGTGGGCGGCATCGCTGAACTGAAAGACAAAGCGCCAGGCATGATGACCTTGATTGCGCTCGCGATCACCATCGCCTATAGCTATAGCACGCTGGTCGTGTTCGGCTGGGACGGCAATCAACTGTACTGGGAGCTCGCGACATTGGTCGTCATCATGCTGCTTGGGCATTGGATTGAAATGCGCTCCATTATGGGGGCGTCGAACGCGCTCGAACAGCTCGTCAAATTGATGCCGAATGAAGCACACCGTCTGGATGACAATAAACAAGTCGAAGATGTGCCCTTGTCCGAAATCCGCAACAAGGACTGGGTATTGGTCAAGCCGGGCGAGAAGATCCCGGTCGATGGCGTCATCGTCGAAGGCCGTTCCGCGGTCGATGAATCGATGCTGACGGGGGAATCGATCCCGATTGAAAAACAAGACGGCGATGCGGTCATCGGCGGCTCGGTCAATAAAGAAGGTTCGCTCGTCGTGGAAGTCGAGAAGACAGGGGAAGATTCGTATTTGTCGCAAGTCATCACGATGGTCAAGGAAGCCCAAGAATCAAAATCCAGAACGCAGGATTTAACGAACCGCGCCGCGAAATGGCTGTTTTATTTGGCGCTCGCCGCCGGATTCGCCACGCTGTTCGCCTGGCTTGCACTCGGCTACTCCTTTGATATCGCCATCGAACGCATGGTGACGGTCATGGTCATCACCTGTCCGCACGCACTCGGACTTGCAGCACCGCTCGTCGTTGCGGTATCGACCTCGATTTCAGCGAAGCAAGGTTTATTGATCCGCAACCGTGCCGATTTTGAAGGCTCGCGCAATTTGAACGCCGTCGTCTTCGATAAAACGGGAACCCTGACGAAGGGTGAGTTTGGGGTTACCGACATCGTCGCCAGCGAAGGCTACAGCGAAGAACAAGTGTTGCAGCTCGCCGCAGCGATCGAGCAGAACTCGGAACACCCGATTGCGACGGGAATCGTCCAATCGGCAAAAGAGCGCAACTTGAAGATCGGCAAAGTCACCGATTTTGAATCAATCACCGGTAAAGGCATTCAAGGGCAAGTGGACGGTGTGAAAATCAACGCCGTCAGCCCTGGCTTTATCAAGGGAGAGAATTTGGCTTATGATGAACAGCGCTTTGACGCCTTGTCGGAAGAGGGCAAGACGGTCGTCTTCGTCCTGGCCGATGACAAATTAGCCGGCATGATCGCCCTTGCTGACATGGTGCGCGATACGGCGAAACAGGCGGTTGCGGCCTTGAAGGAAAAAGACATCCATTCGATCATGCTGACGGGCGATAACGAGAAAGTCGCGAACTGGGTCGCCGCGCAACTCGGCATCGGTGAAGTGTATGCCGAAGTGCTGCCGGATGACAAAGCGAACCAAATCAAGAAAATCAAAGAGCAAGGCTGGCGCGTCGCGATGACCGGAGATGGCGTGAATGATGCCCCGGCACTCGCGACCGCAGACCTCGGCATCGCAATCGGTGCGGGGACCGACGTCGCGATGGAAACGGCAGACGTCGTGCTCGTCAAAAGCAACCCGAACGATGTCGTCGCGCTCATCGAGCTGTCGAAAAAGACCTACCGCAAAATGGTCCAGAACTTGTGGTGGGCGACCGGCTATAATATTTTCGCGATTCCGCTCGCAGCAGGCGTCCTGGCACCGTGGGGCATCGTCGTCAGCCCAGCAGTCGGCGCCGTTTTGATGAGCCTCAGTACGGTCATCGTCGCCATCAACGCGAAATTGTTGAAAGCATAAAATGATAAAGAAGAGCCTATACTCGCGGGGAGTATAGGCTCTTTTGGTTAGATGGCAGAATGGAACGGCGGTATGGCGGCTGGCAGGCTATGTAGCCATTTTAGTTTCGCGATGCTTCGATGTCTGTTTTCGCAAGAATTCATCGAACAGGAAGAACACTACGGCCACAATCAACGCGAAATACATAAGCGGCCCGAGAAATAGGTAAGAGATGAGGCCAAATCCTAGATGAACGATAAAAGCGAGCGCAAAGCGATAGCGTGTCACTCTGGCAGTTGCCAGGTCGGAAAACGACGAGACCGGGACCCCGTATACGACGGATCCCAACAGGAAAATCAAGAACAAGAATAGCGTGAACCATAAACTTGCGAAATCTATATGTTGGCCTTTGATGATTGAACCAATACTCAGAAGCAAAGCAAAGCCAGTCAAAAACAGCGATGCATAAAGGGCTGCCTTGATTTTTCGGATTGTCGCGTCCCAACTGTAAAAGCGCTTGCTGATAGCCGGCAGAAACGTCAGCATGATCAGGCTTATTGCGATTTTGATTTCAATTTCAAAGAAACTCCCCCACACAATGAACGCTAATATAGAAAAAACAAGCGAATATAGAAACACTTTATACATGGCGACTCCCCCTGCTTCCAATATAACAAGCCGGAGTCTATGGAACTATGAAAAAACAAAGGGAGCCCAAAGAGAACAAGCGCAACAAAAAACGGCAAAGCAGCGGCTTTGCCGTTTTTTTGGCTTTCGGCGGCACACTCCGGAATCCTGCACCATCCCACGTTACATCTCTGCCGCAACCACCGGTTCCATCGCCCCGTACTGCGGCTTTTTGTTCTGTTCGCCGCATCCCGCAAGCAATAGCACCCCGGCCAGAAACAGCACAACTACTTGGCGCTTCATCGGAACCCCTCCTCAAAATTTATGTACAAGGCGCAGAAAAGGAGAGGGGAATAGGCGTCACCAGTACCTGCCGTTCGATGCAGGAGGATGGATTATTGTTGATTCCATTATACCACCGGGAACGGTAAAAACCTGACAATTTGTACTGTATAAACACGAGAAATAAGTTACACTAGAATTATCCATATTTTCAATATTATCAATTTTAAAAGATTGGTGACAAGCGGCCGGGACATCCAGATAAGGGGAGATAACATGATTTTACACACCGAAAGTTTCGGTAAGGGAGAAGCGGTCGTATTCCTTCACAGCGGGCTGCAGACGGGTCTCAGCGACTTTGAATACCAACGCAATTATTTCAAGGAACATTACCGGATCATCTTGCCGGACCTCCGCGGGCACGGGGATTCCGTCAGCACGGAATTAGACAATATCTTTGAGCGCAATGCACAGGATCTGGCCGAGACGCTTGACCAGTTGGGCATCGAGACGGCCCATATCGTCGGGGCGTCATTCGGGGCCTTGGTCGGCATCGTCTTCGCGAAACGATTCCCCTCCAAAGTGAAAAGCCTGGCGATATCCGGCGTCACTGCGGAACAGCCGGACAATTGGGAGCAGCTGCGGGAACAGGAAGCCCGCAACCAGCAGCAGATTTTCGAATACGAAGAAACGAATGCGTATTTCGACCAATTGCACAAAGGTGATTGGCGGAAACTCATTGCGCTCGGCCAGCAACGGGACTGGTATCCATTCGAAGAAACAAAAGACCTGTCCGCTATCGCCGCGCCGATCCTCTATCTCGCAGGCGAGGGCAACCCGAACGAAACGAAAGGCGTCCAGTATTACCCGGACAAGTATGATCATGTCCACGTTTCGGTCATCCCGTTTGCGTCGCATCTGGTCCATGCCGAACAGGCGGAACTGCATGCGAAAACCTTTGAACTGTTCCTAAGCCGCATCGACTAATCAGGAGAGGGGTCTTCATCTCATGAAAAAAATCGGATCGTTATTGGCGATACTGCTCATCTTAAGCGGATGTGCGGAAGGCGACCGCTACAATTTTAACGGGAGCGGCGATAATTGGGACGTTTTCTATACAGTTGACGTCACGTCGCCAGACAGCAAGGAAGCAACGGGAAAAATCGTCTACACCGGCGAAGAACCGCCGCCTGATTCGATCATCTATTCGATCGAATCGACCGCCGGCGCATCGAGTGGAAACGCCATGGTCGACGGGGGCGAAGTGCTGGTCGGCAAAAGCACCTGCGAAGGCTGTGCGGTCATCCAGCAAGGCGACGAATTGAAAGTGGAGATCAAATGGGACGGGCAGGTCGAGGAATTCGCGCTGACGAATCAATAGCAAGCGGCGGGCTCCGCTTGATAAAAGAATGGAGTGGCATTTATGGCGAGAGTAGCGATCATCACTGTCGGCAAAACCCATAGCGGAAAAACGACATTCGCCAAAGCGCTCGAGCGGCAGCTTGCCAACGCTATTGTCGTCGACCAGGACAATCATGCAGAATTCCTGCAAACCTATTATCCGGCACTCGTCCCGAAAGAGGGAGCGAATACGATCAAATATGCCCTGACCCAAACGATCATTGATCATGCGGTCGAACGAACCGATTGCCATGTCATTTTGTGCAACGCCAACCGCAACCGGCAAGGCCGCTTGAAGCTGCTGGAATTCTACAAAATGAAAGGCTTCGTCACTGTCCTGGTAAACTTTGACATAGCGGACGAGGTGTTGGGAACAAGGATCGATCAAGCCCGGCGCGATACCGCCATCTTGCGCACCGTTTCTTCATTCAAAGACGTACTCGAACGTCAACAAAAGGAATCTGTCGGCAATCCTAGCGTCACTCCTAGTGAAGGCGAGGCGGATTATCTGTTTAGTTTGGAAAACAATGGCGAAGTGGAAGCGGCGATTGCCTCCATTGTTAAAATAGCCACTAGGGGTGATGGCGCGTGAATAAACTGCAAGTCATCCTCGTGCTCCTGGTTTCGGTATTCTTCCTATCATCCTGCCAGAACAATTTGCTGAATGCTAAACAACAATCCGCCGACAAAATCGTCTTGCACCAAATGGAAAGATTCGGGCAAGTGAAAGAAAACACTCGTTATGAAATAACCGATGAACAAACGATCGAGTTGTTCGCAGAAGCCATTCTGCGCGCCGATAAAGTCCCGGGTGTCGCAGACGTCGTGGATCCGAATTTCAAAGTGGGCTTCGGTGAACAGGAATTGTATGTATGGATCGCGGAAGATCACGGGTCCGTCATGGATGCAGCAGACACCCATACGCTCTATACAATGGAAGAACGCGATGCCGAACGGCTGTACAGCTTTTTTTCATCAGAGCATCTGCTCGATTGACGGGCGGTTCAACGAAAGTCTTAAAGCTTAGGAAAAAGAGGCAACTAAATACACTCCCACGGCATCTCACAGAAGATGCTTTTTTTAATGCCGTTAGTTTTCCGCTCAAACGGGGATACAAGGAAAAGTAGCGAAAGTAGAGGGGGATCACTAGATGGACAAACCGATCAAAGCGTTCGTCTTCGATGTGTACGGCACATTGTTCGACGTCATCGCCATCAAAGAGCAATGCGAGGAACTATTCCCGGGCCACGGCGAAGCGATCAGCCAAACCTGGCGCACGAAGCAAGTCGAATATTTCATGATGCGCCAGCTCATGGAGAAGTACATAAGTTTTGCGGAAGTCACCCGCAGCGCCTTGAAATATGCACTCGAAAGCGAGGGGCTCGAATCGACGGAAGCCATTGAGCGCCAATTGATGGACGCTTATTTACATCTGCCGCTTTACGAAGAATCCGAAGCGGTACTGCGTGAACTGCAGAATCACAAGCTCGTCGTGTTCTCGAACGGCTCACACGATATGCTTGACCCCTTGATCGAGAACGCAGGGATCCAAGGCTTGCTCGACGAGGCCCTCAGCGTCGACGACATCGGACAATTCAAGCCGGCGCCAGCTGCTTATCAATACGCATTGAGCCGATTGGGCATCGAGCGCGATGAAGTGCTGTTCATGTCCTCGAACGGCTGGGACATTTCCGGAGCGAAGAACTTCGGCTTCCGGACGGCATGGATCAACCGCAAACAAGCGCCCGTCGAACAACTCGGCCTCGAACCAAACTATGTCTTTTCAGACCTTAAGGGCTTATTGAAGTGGAAATGAACAGCGGAGACGATTAAAGGAGACTATTCCGGGTATATTACTTGTATAACAGAGGAGGCATTCACATGAATAGACTTCAACTAGGGGATTTAGCCCCTTCGTTTTCATTGCCGCGCGCTGAAGGCGGCGAATATTCGCTTCAACAGGATATAACCGAACGCCCGGGATGGCGCTTCGTCATTTTCTTCCGCGGTTCCTGGTGCCCGGTGTGCAATGAGGAATTGCAGGAAATCCAGGACAGCCTATCGTATTTCGAAGGCAAGGACATACATTTCACGGCGCTTTCCACGGACAACCAGCAAGACCTCAAGGACATGAAAGACAAGCACAGCTTGACTTTCCCGGTGCTGGCCGATGCGACAGAAGACATCCTGAAACAGTACGGTGTCTATTATCACGGCGAAGATTCCCCGTACGAGGACCATGGCATCCACGGCGAGCCGGCGTATTATTTGCTCGACGAGGAAGGCAAGATCATGTATCAGCAACAGCAAACAAGCCCGTTCGGCCGCCCGCACGCAAAAGAATTGCGCAAGATCGCGGCGTACATCCGCAAGAACTTGAAATAATCCGATAGAAAAGAGCTTGGAGATAATTCTCCAAGCTCTTTTTCGTGCTTCAATCCGTCTCGCGTACGGCGAAATAATTGTCTTCCGGATCGGCGAAATTGAAGGTGCGCCCCGTCGGCATCTCAACGATATCGCCGACCGTGACGCCTTTTTCGGCCAAGCGATTGCGCAGCTGCTCGAAATCTGTTGCGTAAAACAATAGCGACGGTGTCTCCAGGCTCAAGCCCGTATCCATCTGTTCGAGCAAATTCTTGTCGTGCAAGACGATGCTCGTCTCCGCATCTTTCCGTGGCGCAATCTCGATCCACCGCATGCCGTCATTTTCCTCATCGTGCATGACCGTAAAGCCCATCTGCTCTGTCCAAAACCTGGCGGCTGCATCCTGGTCCCGGACATACACCATGACCTGCCCGATTTTCGCAATCATTGAATTTCCTCCTCCTATTCGGATTGGCCTAACCGTTAAGGTATAATTCTGTGTAATGAAGATAAATCCTTTCGATAGCCGAGAATCTACCGCTGGGGGGACAAGCAATGAAAAATGGAATCCTGCAATTGGCCGCTAAAATTCCGGTGCCGGAAAAAGGCCAGCGTATCGTTGTCGGAATCGACGGGCTGAGCCGTTCCGGAAAAACGACAATCGGAAACTTTTTGCATGGCCATTACGTAGAACAGGGAGTGCCCGCTGTGCTTATCCATCTGGATGATTATATTGTGGAACGAAAGCGCCGGTATGGAACCGGAACCGAGCCGTGGAAAGAGTATTATGGCCTGCAATGGGATGTGGAACAGCTGAAAAGGGAGCTGTTTGCGCCACTCCGGACGGCGAATGGACTTTCCTTGGCGGCATACGATGAAGCCACGGACCAGCACCGGATAGAACGCATTGCGCTTCCGGAACAGGCGATCATCATCATAGAAGGCGTGTTTCTCCAACGGGACGAATGGCGTGCGCATTTCGATTTCCTTTGCTATGTCGACAGCCCGCGCGGTGAGCGGTTCAACAGGGAAAGCCCCGATACGCAAAAGAAGCTGGAAAAGTTCGAGCAACGTTATTGGAAAGCGGAAGCGCATTACTTGGAGACGGTAAAACCGAAAGCAAGTGCCGATCATCTCATCAGCAATTAATGACTAAAGGGGGAAAACGATGAAAAGAGCACCCAAACTCATTCTATTTTTCACGCTCGGCATGCTTGCCGGCTTCATTTTATCCGCCATTATCAGGTGAAGGGGGAAAGCAACATGGACATCCGAATAGCACAGCCGGAAGACGCGGCAGGGATCCGCAAAGTTTGCGCGGCCGGCAACCGCGTGACCTACGCTGGCCTCTTGCCGGAAAAAGAAATCGAACGCGTCATCGCGAAATTCTATAACGAAGCACGCATACGTGAGGAAATCGGCAACACAAACCAGGACTGGAACGGCTGGTTCGTCGCGGTAGACGAAGGAGAAGTGCTCGGCGCAGGAGGCGGCGGCTTCACGGATGACGCAGTGGCCGAAGTCTATGTACTGTATATGGACCCGAAGCGCAAATACCAAGGCATCGGCACGAAACTGCTCAAAGCGATCACAGAAGACCAAAAATCCCGAGGCGCCAAGACGCAATGGGTCGCGGTCGCCAAAGGCAACGGCATGGCGATCCCGTTCTACGAAGCGCGCGGCTTCGAATTCCAATACGAGGAACCGGCGTACGACATGCCGGAAGATTCGGGGCATGTATCGGTCCGCTATATGCGGCACCTCTAATGTAGAAAAACGCAAAAAGCAGCGCAGGCCAGTGCCCGTGCTGTTTTTTGCGTTCAGTTTAAAAATGCGCAAAAAAAGAGCACCCGAGATTTCGGATACTCCCTGAATCACATATTTAGCTTAGAAACGTCTGAAGCTGTGGAATTTCTTGCCCCAGTATGGGCCGTTCAAGCTTTTCACTTCTGATTTAGCGCCGCCAGAGTGTACGAACTGGTTGTTCCCGATGTAGATCCCAACGTGTGAGATCCCTGGGCGGTAAGTGTTCGCGAAGAAGACCAAGTCTCCTGGGCGTGGGCTTGAAACTTTATAAGACTGTGCATATTGGGAAAGCGTCGTGCGTGAAACGCTTTTGCCTGCTTGTTTGAATGCATATTGTACGAATCCTGAGCAGTCAAAGCCAGCTGGCGTCGTGCCGCCGAAACGGTACGGGATGCCTTTAAGTGCTAGCGCTTTGGAAACGACCGCTGAAGAAGAAACGCTCGATGAAGCCTGGACGACGCCAGAACCAGATGATTTAGTCACGAGTGAGCTGTGTACCCAGCCGTGCGTTCCGCCAGTGCGGACTTTGAACCATTTGCCGCTGCCGATTGTAGCGGATTTTGTCACAGTTGCAGATGCGCCTTTAGGAGCGACTTTGATGACGCCGTGGCTTGTGCCGGCATCTCTGCGGACGTTTGTAGCGTATTTGAATTTATACGTGCTGTTGGAAACCTGGACGATCGCCGGCTCAGATGCTTTCTGTGCGACTGCTTTTTGTGGTTGTGCGTTCACGGTATTTTGGACGTCTGTAGCTGAACTAGAAAAGACCAATGCGCCTGCTGCAAGTAGTGTAAAGAATGCTTTTTTCATTTAGTCAGTACCTCCGAAGGATTGTTTTTTTAAATTTATGTTATGTGGATATAAAGATTATCATTAATTTGCTCTGCCACTTACTATATAGACTGCCCCCTACAAAAACAATGTCTGGGGAGTTTCATTTAGGTTACAGCCATATTACAAATGAATGACTGCTCATAAATCCAGTCACAGAAAGGGTTTGAAAGGTGGTAATATTTACAAGTCGATGTTTATTTCTCTGAGAAACGGGAAATAAACGCAATTTTTGCGTGTTGGAATAGACAAAATATTACGAGGGAATGAATTTTTCGCTAAAATTTAGATCCTATAATTTCCAAATCGGGACAAGGAGTCCCTCTGCAGCAGTTTTTTAGTCAGTTTAATCATATAATTAATATAAAAATCAAAAATTATAGCAATAAAGCTTCGTTACACAATTGTAACAATTCATTCAGTGCTTTATTTTCGTGGGTTGGGGGTATACGGGAATTAATAGGAGTTTTAAAGTGGGGGGGGAGATTGCGCAGCAATCGGACGCTTTCCGGAGGGCTCGCATTGAGCCGCTTCGTCGCTGCGCTCCTGCAGGGTCTCAATTGTCTCGCTGATCCTCCCGGAGTCGCCGATTTCCGCTTCATCTCCAGTTTGAGAGGGATTAATAAGGAGCATATTCCACTGGTGACTAGGTGTTGCCTGCAGAGAGTTTGTTACGGATTTGGGTCTCTGCTCACTAATTATAGAAGTAAGTAGTTTACCGAATCACAGATCGATTCTAGAAAATTTCACTTCACCGTTCGTACAATTCACCGCGACTCAGCGTGAAGCGCTGCTGTACCAGATACCATATCCAGCATCCTAATTTCATTCATTACAAGTCATGCTCACTTTTCAATTAACAGAAGGCACACGTGATACAAATCACCGCGACTCAGCGTGAAGCGCTGGGAGCGCTCTCGCATTCTACGCATCACCACGAACTAAAAACAATGGAATCCAACCGCTCCACCCATCTCACAATGAACCGACCCGAGCGCCGGCGCGTCCAAGGGCTAGGCGAAGTGGGGAGACCGGTGGTTTTCCGGGCTCCTCACGAAAGCCATGCCCAAAGCGCCAAGCGCTGCTGTACCGGACGATTTCATGTGTACCATAGAACGGCCTATTACAAGTGTTGCTCAAGCAATTCTCGATGAGTTGATTATTTATAGAAGAAACGAAATACATATCTAAAGAAGGAGGCTGTCCTTATGAAGAAGATTCTATCGATCGATGGCGGGGGCATACGGGGGATTTTGCCGGCCATGATGCTCTGTGAACTCGAGCGGCGGACGGGTAAACCCGTCTCCAAACAATTCGATATCTTCGTCGGCACCTCGACGGGCGCGATCCTGGCGCTCGGCCTCCTCGTCCCCGAAGGCAAGAAGCCGCGCTATACGGCGAACGACATCCACGGCCTCTATGAAACCGAAGCCGAGCGCATGTTCCGTAAATCCTTCCTGCACCGCGCATTCGGCGTCGTCGGGCGTTTCCTCCACACCCAGTACAGCCACCGCGAATTCGAGCAAGTGCTCAAGCATTACTTCAGCGACTTGAAACTTTCCGACCTGCTCCAGCCGGCGGTCATCCCGAGCTACGATATCCACGGGCGCAATGCGCATTTCTTCAAAAGTACCGTCATCAACTTGGATGACCGGCAGCCCGACAGCGAAATCCGCCACATCATCCGTGCCGCGACCGCAGCGCCCAGCTATTTCGCGCCGGCGAAAGTCCCGGGCTATCCGGAAGCGGCGTTCATCGACGGCGGCGTGTTCGCAAATGACCCCGGGCTCAGCGCCTATACCGAGGGGCTCGAACTGTACGGCGACGAAGAAGAAGAGTTCCTGCTCGTGTCGCTCGGTACCGGGGAAGCGCAGCGCGAAGTGGAAGTGACCGGCTGGCGGGCGTGGTTCCATTACGGCTGGGCGCGTTCGCTCTTGAAAGTGATGATGGACGGCAGTTCCGACTCGGTCGACCACCAACTGCGCCATTTATTGAAAAGCGGCGGAAACGATCAGCGTTATTTCCGCTTCCAGGAGAAACTGCCCGCCGATGATTCGGGCATCGAACAGCTCGACCGGGTGACGCCGGAAAACCTCGCGCGGCTGCGGCAGGTCGGGCAGCGGATGATCGACAGGCAAAGCGCGGAACTCGACAGATTATGCCGTTTGTTATGACTTGTCATCGAAGTGTAATGCGTTTGTCGTGGTAATGACAGAAGGGCCTCGGTTAAAATAAGCGAGGAATCATAGTGAAAAGAGGTCAACCCAATGGCACGAAGATACGGATACATGGACTGGATGCGGGTGTTCGCGATCGTCACGGTCGTCGGCGTCCACGTCGTCTCGAAAGTGATCAATACCCATACCACAGGCGATTGGGAATGGCATTATGCAAATGCGATCGACAGCGCGCTTCGCTGGTGCGTGCCGATTTTCTTCATGCTGAGCGGCGCCTTGCTGCTCACGCGCGACTCGAAAGAACAGATCGGCGAATTCCTGCGCAAGCGTCTCGGCAAGGTGCTTTTGCCGCTGGTGTTCTGGAGCGCGGTCTACTTGGCTTATAATATTTTCCAGCTCGAAGAGGAATACACGGTCGGGCAGATGATCGGCGCTTTTGTGTCGGACGATGTCTACTACCATCTCTGGTTCCTCTACATCATCACGGGGCTGTACTTGATGGCGCCGTTCCTGCGGTTGCTCGTCAAGCATATGGACAAGACGATGTTCCATTATTTCTTCGCGTTCTGGTTCCTGTTCTCGGCGGCGGTGCCGGTCTTCACCCGGGCGACAGGCTATGAAGTGGCATTCGCTGGGCAGCTGTTCGCGCCGTATATCGGCTATTTCCTGCTCGGTGCTTATCTCGTCCTGTACCCGCTGCCGAAGCGCTGGCTCCCGACACTCGGCGTGCTGGCGATCATCGGTTACGCCGTGACGCTTTATGGCACGGTGTCGGCAAACACGGGGCGTGAAGCGGGCGATTTCGATGACTTCTTCTACGAACATTATTACCCGCACGCGATCTTCGTTTCGCTCTTCGTCTTCGTCGCGTTCCAGCAGCTCGGTAACAACTTGAAATCGACGCCGCTCATCACGCGCATCAGCACGGCGACGTTCGGCGTCTACATTATCCATCCGCTCATCCAGACCTACTTGAACCGGTTGTTTAATTTCAATGAATCCACCGTCAATGTCTGGGTCGGCGTGCCGCTGTCATGGATCGTCATCTTCATCCTGTCGTATGTGGTCATCCGGCTGATGCAGAAGACACCGGTAGTGAGGCGGCTGGTCCCTTAAGGAGTGGGTGGATGCAGCAAGTTCATAGCAAGTGTATGTCTATATGACTCTTGCGGAAGGTGCTAAATGGTTAGTGTGGCAGAGAGCGGCTCAAGTACTTGGTTAAAAATTTGATGAATTTGATAGAATCAGTCGCAGTAGAGTGAATATCATGTTAAGCTGTATATAATTGTAAGTTTCGAAAGGTTTATGGGCATAAAGGGGTGATAGCATCAAAAAGTCAATATGGCTGGGAGCTGTGATGGCAGTCGCGATCTTGCTTTCGGCATGCACACACAACGAAGTCATCCGGGTCGGTGTGCCATTTACCGATGGCCTGACCGAAGGGGTGCATTTCCATAAAGACATCAGCGACCGGGCTTCCGTTGTGACGCTCAAGACCATCCTGCAAAACGAGACGGAACTCGAGTCGGTCGACCGCAGGCTGTCGGTGGAACCGCAAGCCGTCTTCACCATCGACCGCCCGGACGACGGCGTCCAGGAAGTCCGCCGTTTCGTCTGGTACCGCGACAACGGGCGGGCCATCATGTCCAACGAACGCAACGTCCTGTCCCATAAAGAAAACCAGGAATTCTTCCGGCTGACGGCCCAACAGACGCAAGACTTGAAAAAGATCCTTCAATAGACCCGCAACTAAATCATATAAATGGAGAAAGCCCTGCCGTGTGCAGGGCTTTTTGTATGCCCGTAATTAAAAAAGGATATCATCACGAAAAAGTAAAATTTTCATTGTTTTAACAATAATCAACCTATATAATGATGGATAAGACATATTGCGCAGTGCAAAAGTAATGATTGCGGCCCTCAAACCATCCAAGCCATGGAATCGACTTCTACGAGGAGGAAATGAAATGGAAAATGTGTTTTTGCTGCTGTTTCTGGTTTCTGTGATTGCCTTGGTGATAGGGATGATTAAACCGGGTCTCGTCTTGAAGTGGCTGCCGGAATCCGGTCGCAACAGGAAGAAAGCGGTCATGTATTTTGTGCCGGCAGTTTTGATTTCATTTGTCATGTTCGGAGTCACGGCGGATCCTGTCGAGGAAGATCTTGCGGCAGTGGAGGAAGTGGAAGCGGAGGCGCCTCCTGAAGAAGAAACAAGCGATGAAGATGCTGAACGTGAAGCGGAAGAAGCCGCAGCCCGCGAGGCGGAAGAAGAAGCGGAACGTGAGGCGCAGGAAGAGGCAGAGCGTGAAGCAGAAGAAGCGGAAAAACGTGAGGCAGAGGAAAAAGCTGCACGCGAAGCGGAAGAAGCAGCGGAAAAAGAAGCGGAAGAAGCGGCAGCGAGAGAAGCAGAAGAACAGGCGGCAGCGGAAGCGGAACGTGAAGCAGAAGAAGCAGCAGCCCGCGAAGCAGAGGAGGCAGCCGCACGTGAAGCCGAGGAAGAAGCAGCGCGCATTGCAGCTGAAGAGGAAGCAGTCGAAAAAGCCGCTGCTGAAAAAGCGGCTGCCGAAGCCGGAACACTGTCCCAGCAGCAAGCAGTGGAACACGCCAAAAATTACATCAGCTTTACCGCCTTCTCGAAGAGCGGCCTAGTCGAGCAATTGGAATTCGAAGGCTATAGCAATGCGGATGCCGTCTACGCAGTCGATAAAATCGACGTCGACTGGAGAGCACAAAGTGTGCAGAAGGCCAAAGACTATTTGGCGTACTCGGCCTTCTCGAAATCCGGCTTGATCGAGCAGCTTGTTTTTGAAGGCTTCAGCAACGAAGACGCAGCATACGCCGTGGAGAATATCTCCGTCAACTGGACAGAACAAGCCGTGAAAAAAGCCCAGGAATACCTGGACTACACGCCATTTTCAAGAGCGGGCCTCATCGAACAGCTGGAGTTTGAAGGTTTCAGCAACGCGGACGCCGTCTACGCTGTAGATGCCATCGGGTTGTAACTTAAGAAAGATGATCCAACACCCAACACAAAAAGGAGCGGCCACAACGGCGGCTCTTTTTTTGTTGGGTTCAAGATCTTTCAATACTCAACTGCACCAGCCTGCCTCAACGGTATACAAAAGCGATTGCACGTGGTTGACCATTGTCAGGCTCTATCAACTCCCTATATAGAATAAATCCTCTTCATATCCCCTCCATAGCTAACAACAACGCCCCGTGACTATTCGTCCTCCATAAACCCATTCCAAACTACCGATGATGTAAATCTTATTACAATAGATGCAATTTTTTGTAAACGCATTCAATTTAGGAATCCGAAGTTGTATAATAAACAAGCTTGACCATTATGAACAAAGAGGAGATGGACAAATGAGCAAGAAACTATCCTTGACGCTCGCCGCTTCGGTGCTGGCGCTTGGCAGTTTGACGGCCGGTGCGCCGGCGATTGCGGCGGGAGACAGCAATCCGCACGCGCAGGACAACCCGGGCAAAGGCAAGGGGCAAAGCTTTAAAGAGCACATCCAGCAATGGAAGGAAAACGGCAAAAAAGGAAAACTGAAAGAAGTCGAACTACAGATTCTCGGCACCTCAGATTTACATACAAACTTCGTCAACTACGATTATTACCGCGACGCGAAATCCAATTCCCTGTCGCTCGCGAAAACGGGCGTCCTGATCGAAGATGCGCGTGAGGAAAACAGCAATAGCTTGCTGTTCGATAACGGCGACTTGATTCAAGGCACTCCGTTCGGCGGCTATAAAGTGAGCGTCGATCCGCTCGAAGACGACGAGTTGCATCCGGCGTTCGCGGCACTCGAATCACTCGATTTCGATGCCTCGACACTCGGCAACCACGAGTTCAACTTCGGCCTCGACTATCTCGATAACGCGTTGGAAGAAGCGCCGTTCCCAGTACTCAACGCCAATGTGTATGACGCGGAAACCGGCGAGAACCGCTTCACGCCATACACAATCATGGATAAAGAAGTGACCGACCGCAAAGGCAAGAAACACACGATCCAAGTCGGCGTCATCGGTGTCGTCGCACCGGGCATCATGGAATGGGACCGCGCGCATCTGGAAGGCGAAGTGATCGCTGAAGATGCCGTTGAAACGGTCGAGAAATTCATTCCGGAAGTCGAGAAAGCAGGAGCGGACGTCGTTGTCGTGCTGTCCCACTCAGGCATGGGCGATGAAGTGCATACCGTCGGTGAAGAAAACGTCACGTATCAATTGACGGAAGTGGACGGCGTCGATGCCATCATCACGGGCCACAATCACGACGTGTTCCCGGGATCTTATAGCGAACTGGCGAATGTCGACCAGGAAAACGGCACGATCAACGGCACGCCGGTCGTCATGCCAGGTAAGTTCGGCAGCCACCTCGGCGTCATCGATTTGACGCTTGAGCCACGCGGCAAGAAATGGCGCATCACAAACGGCGAAGCGGAACTGCGCGCAATCGATTCCACGACTGATGAAGTCGCAGAGCAAGTCATCGAAGCCGTAAAAGAAACGCACGAAGGCACGGTGGAATACATCCGCAGCCCGGTCGGCGAAACGACAGCGCCGATCAACAGCTATTTCTCACTCGTGCAAGATGACCCATCCGTACAAATCGTCAACAACGCACAGCTATGGTACGCCGAGCAGCAACTAGCTGGAACACCAAATGCTGACCTGCCGTTACTATCCGCAGCGGCACCGTTTAAAGCAGGCGGGCGCAACGGCGGCGATTACTACACGAACATCGAAACCGGTGAAATCGCCATCAAGAACGTCGCAGACCTTTACGTCTACGACAACACTGTCTTCGTCTTGAAACTGACAGGCGCAGACCTGAAGGAATGGCTCGAAATGTCAGCCGGCCAGTTCAAGCAAATCGACCCGAACGCGACAGGCGAGCAGACCTTCATCAACGACAATTACCGCACGTATAACTTCGATGTCATCGATGGCGTCACGTACGACATCGACATCACCGAGCCAGCGAAATATGACGGCGAAGGTGTAGTTGTCAATGAAGGCGCAGAACGCATCGAGAACTTGCAGTATAACGAGGAAGCGATCGACCCGAACCAGGAGTTCCTCGTTGTGACGAACAACTACCGCGCAAGCGGCAACTTCCCAGGCGTCCGCAATGCGACCGAAGCGATCGACTTTGCATATGAGAACCGCCAAGCGATCCAGGACTACATCGTGGAAGTCGGAACCATTGACCCGTCCGCAGACGGCAACTGGCAATTCGCGCCGGTAGCGGGCGACCCGAACCTCGTGTTCGAGACATCGAACTCAGCGCAATCCTTGGCTGAGAACGAGCCGAACATCCAGTACATCGAAGCCACGCAAGACGGCTTCGCGAAATACGGCTACACAATCCAGTAAACAGCAAACAGGCCCGAGAGATTTTCTCGGGCCTGTTTTTTTATGTTTTATATAGGAATGAAGAGTGGTAGAGATTTCGCTGTAAGCCGACGCTTTCCGCTTCATCTCTAATGGTAGAGTGGTTACAAAATATCTTCACGTTTTGTAATGAACGAATAGAAATAACAAAGTGAACATGTAACGTCGACAGCGAAGTAGGCAAGCTTTCGAAATCATTCCAACCACTAAGCGTCGATCCAGTCATGTGATTTATATAGAAACACTCGCATCACGCAAACCAGTAACAGCGAAATCTCTAAGCAGTTCCGCGCCATGGGTGAAGCGAAGCAATAAGACGAGTGCTCTTCTCGGCTTATTGCGGGAGCTCAACCCTAAGCGGCGACTGCGAATACTACCAAGAAACCACCTCGCAATCCATCCCTCATTCACTAACTCCTTCAGCTCTCAATTTCCGATATGCCGCAATCCAGAAAAACAGGAAAATCACTACGACCGTGATAGCGAGCGATATGGAGAGATTGGCCAGCGTGAACACTTGATACACGATCCACAATAAGCTCAGTATGCCCACCAACAAACCTGCACGATGATTCTTCCGGTAGATGTTCATGAAAATAATGGCAGAAAGGGCCCCATAACGAGTGCAGCTCCTACGAAAAGAATATACATAACAATCGAAGACTCGATACCTAATCTCTCCTTTCTTTTCTCTACCGTATCATACCCATTCAGGCTGTCTTCTATATGAAACTCTCCAATTTGACTCCACAAAACCAATTCCCTCCTGCTTTCTATCCAAATCCTCCTACATAACTGCAAAATAAATAGCATTCTATCAACATGAAACACGATAAAGTGCAGTTCTCCCTTGAAGTTAGCAAGGAACTGGATAATATCTTGAAATAGTTATAACTAAAGTCTCTTAAAATTTACCCAAAGTATTCCATATTGCCTAAATCTTTTGTATACTTAAACCACTATTTTAAATACAAGTTTTAACTTGTTTTTAACTTCTGACCGGTAAATTATAGAAAACGGCAGAAGAGGTGGGGGAAATGATGGGAATGTGTTCACAATTCCAAGGAAATAGAAAGGAGGAGCGGTTGAAGATGAGAACGATGTTGGTGACAGGAAGCCACGGCTTTTTGGGCTCGCATTTTATCCATGAGCTTTTGGTCAAATATCCGGCCTATCAAGTCGTGGCGATCGACCGGGAAGCGGACAAGGTGCCCGAATTGCTGCGGCCCTTGTTTGCAAATAAGCGCTATGTGTTTCACCAGGTCGATATCCGCAATAGCGATGCCGTCGCGCAAGTATTCGAGCATTATGAGATCAATGACGTCATCCATTTTGCGGCGAAAACGCATGTCGGCGAGTCGATGCGAAATCCCGGCATCTTTGCGGAAACCAATGTACTCGGCACCTTCCATGTACTCGATTGTGCGCGCAAGCAATGGATGGACGGGCCGTTTGAACCTAAAGCCCGTTATGCGGATTCGCGTTTTTTGCACATCTCGACCGACCAAGTATACGGGCCGCGTGATCATGGCTTTGCGGATGAAACGATGAAATACGATCCGATCAGCCCGTATGCCGCGAGCAAGGCAAGTTCCGATCTCATGGTCAGCGGATTCCATGAGAGTTATGGGATGGATACGGTCATTTTGCAGGCGCCGAATGTCTACGGCCCGCATCAGCAGGACGATAAGCTCATCCCGATCATTTTGCAAAAAGCGCTCACCGGCAGTGTCATTCCCGTCTATTCCGGTGGAGAAGATGTCCACGACTGGCTCTACATCGCCGATTTCTGGCGTGCCGCGGATACCATGTTCCATCTCGGCGAAGCGGGTGAAACCTATCTTGCAGGGGGCGAGGCGCCGCTCAAGACAATCGACATCGTCGAGCGGATCTGCGCAGCGCTTGACCGCCATTTCCCGGGAAATGACAGCTACACGAAACATATCCGTTTTGTCGAACCGGCGGGCGGGGCGAAAGCGCCTCACCGCTTTGCCGTATCGGCAGAGAAATTGAAACAGCAGCTTGATTTCGTCCCCGAGACAGAATTCGGCCAAGGCATTCAAGACACCATCGAGTGGACGCTTTCGAAAAAGCGGCTATGGGAAGTTGTATAACGCATCAACCAAACGACAGTTGACACGAGGTGACCCATGATTCCATTCGAAACGATTGAACAACACAGCAGGCGAAAACCGGACGGCGAAGTCCGGAAAATCGCCCTCGTCCATAAACACATGAAAGCGGGCGGCGTCGAAGCGCTCATTGTCCGCATGTCGCGCTGGCTCGCAGAGAACGGCTACGAAGTGAGCGTCTATCTGTACAGCGGCGGCGGACCGCTCATCAAACACCTGAAACAGGTCAATGGGCTCAAGCTCTTCGCCCGCGACGACAACAAGGAACCGATGCTCGATTTAGCGGTGCTGAATAAATTGGTCCGCTCCGATAAATACGATGTCGTGTACTCCTTCAGCCCACCCGGTTTGTTATTGTCGTATGCCTTGCCGGCGCATGTGCACATGTCGGGCGTCTATCAGCCCGAACTGTACAAACTCGAGCGCAATAAGAAAATCATCCGCGCGCTGAAAGCGGTCGACAAGGAATTCCATCAAAAGCTGGTGTTCATGAACCCGACCGTCCGCCGCTACACCGCGCGGGCGCTCGAGACGGAAATGCCGGAACAATTCATGCCCCCGCCGATCGAACAGCCAAGCCCCGAAACGGACTACGGCAGCCCCCATTCAAGGCGCATCGTTTCGATCGGCACCATCCAAGCCTTCACCACCCACTACGCACAAGTCATCGAATTGATGGAAGAGCTCATCCAGATCGACCCGGCATTCACTTATCATATCTACGGGGGAGGCCCGGACGAAGCCCGCCTGCAAAAAAGCATCAGCGAATCCGAAGCGAAAAATCATATCTTCCTGCACCCGATGCCGAAAGCCGGCCAAATGGAAGACATCCTGAAAGGCAGCTTCTGCTTTGTCGGATCCGGCGCGATGATGATCCAGGCGTGCGGTTCCGGCATCCCGGGCATCACGTCGCGCGCGAACGATGCCGAAGCCCTGTCAGAAGGCTATTTCCACGAACTGCCGCCTTACGAAGTGGGCGAATCGTACTGGGAAGCGCCGGAAACTTACGAGATCGGCGAATTGGTGAAAAACTTGCTCGTGTCGGAAAACGCTTACCGGAAAGTGGCGGCGCGTTGCAAGCACAAAGCGCGTAAATTCGAGATCGATGCCGTGATGAACGATTTCCTGGCGATGGCCAATGACAAGTTGCAACGGGCGAAAGGCCTATGACGTAAGTGGTTAGTAATCAGAAAGTTCCTTCAATTTATTTTTTAAAATGAAGTTGATGAGAAAACTAAAAAAATTATTTTCTGATTATGCCATTCGGTCTAGGAATTGGCGAAATCATCCTGTATAATAAAAATTAGTTAAAACAGGTAGGGACTCCTGTCACCCCCCAATAAGCAGAAAGCAGGTGAGCCTGATTGGAATTCGCTGAATACCAACACCGCTTAGAAAAACAATACGGGCAGCCGCTCGAACAAATCATCCGCGATGTGTATATCGAAAAGAATTGCGGCCCCGCCACTGGTGCGCAGGAACTTGGGATCCCGAGACAAGCATTCATGCACTTCGTCCACCAATTCAACTTAAAACCGGATAAATTGCAGCGCCTGTAAGTGTACAAACCGCCTCGCTCTAAGACGAGGCGGTTTTTTTATGCGAAAATTTTATGGCGGACGCATCAAATGATTCGGTCGTCACAATAGAAAAGGGAGAAATGGACCGGTTTAAAGACAAATTATTTGGTTCTTTAAATAAAGTAGGTACAAATATTCAAAAAAGACTAGTCAAAAAGGTTTAAAAGGAATATAATTGGTATATCTTATAGAAACTGTATTTAAACGCACCATACAAGAGGAGTGTCGGGGGCATGAAAGATTATGAGTTGGTGAAAAAGCAATTAGAGAGAGAACACAAACAAGCCATTGGCGACATTATGTACGAGTATTACATCGAGAAAGATCTCGGTCCCGCTGTCGGGGCGAAGGAACTGGGGATCCCGCGCCGCGCGTTCGTCCACTTCGTCCAGCAATGCCAACTGCAGGCAGCCAAGTTCGATCTCATTAAAAAAAAAGCACTGAACTCCGGTGAATGGATGGCCGCCCTTTGAGGGTGGCTATTTTTTGTGTGGAAAGACTTTGCGCGGGGCCGAAGCTCATCCCACGCTATAGCTTTTGGGATCCGCAAGGGACATCCAGCACCAAGCAGGCACTGCGGCTCTTCCAAATGAAACGAAAGCTAGGTCGTCTCACTATATATAAAAAAAGACAGCTGCAATGCCTAATCGGCCAGTGCAGCTGTCTTTTCTGTTATTCCGTTGCTTGTTCCAATTCTAAATGCTCTTTCAAGGTCGACTGGATTTCCGCGAGTTCCGCATCGTCCATCATGTAATACCAAATGCCGTTGATCGTTTCGCCGTAGCCGTCTTCGATGATCATCTGGTCGACATTCGCCACCGCGTCTTGGTAATTACGCTGCACATCGACCATTTCGTCGAAGGTCATGTTCGTGCGGACGTTTTGCCCGAGCGCGTCGAAGATGTCTTTGTAGTTCCACAGGCTGTTGATGGAAGCGCCTTTTCGCATGATGCCTTGGATGACTTGCTTCTGGCGGTCCTGGCGCCCGAAGTCGCCGCGCGGGTCTTGCTTGCGCATCTGGACGTAGTCGAGAGCTTGTTCGCCGTTCAATTCGATTTCGCCTTCTGGGAAGTTATCGAAGGCGAGCGCATTGTTGACGGTGACGCCGTCCACTGCATCGACGATGTCTTCAAAGCCTTCCATATTCACTTGCACGACGTAATCGATTGGGATATCGAGTAAGTTCTCAGTCGTGTTCATCGACATTTCGATGCCGCCGAATGCGTAGGCATGATTGATCTTGTCTGTCGTGCCGCGTCCGACGATTTCGGTGTATGTGTCACGCGGGATGGAGACCATTTTCGTCGATTGTGTTTCCGGGTTGACGGTCATGACGACCATCGTGTCCGAACGGCCGCGGTCATCTTCGCGTTCGTCGACGCCGAGCAGTAACACAGAGAACGGGTCTTGCTGGTCGAACTCGACGATTTCAGTCCGTTCGACAGACGGCTGTTCGCGTTCGACCGGTTCGTGCATCGTGTCCAGTGTGGTGGTGAAGTTTGAGTAGACGCTATAGACATAAATGCCGCCAGCGATGAGTGCCACAAGCAATGCGATGAGCACGTACTTCGGCCATTTGCGTTTCTTTTTCACATTCGTTCCTCCGTTAGTCCGCAATAAAATAACTGCTTAGTTCAGATGCCCACGTTTCAGCGCCCTTGCTATTAGGGACGGCTTCATCGGTCAAATGTTCCTTCAAGGCGATATCGTCCGTGTCGGGCCATGCATTCCAATGTTCGATGTATGGATAGCCATACAGATTGGCGAATTCCTCCAGTGCCTGCACTTGCGCGAGATAGAAGCCGGCCCCGTAGATCGGCTGCGGCGCGTGCAATACAAGCTGGGCTTCCGGATTTTCTGCTTCCATGCGGGCGGCGAAGTCCCGGACGTCCTCACGCTCATCCTCGATGGAGATGCGGTCGTTGTTCATGAGCGTCATCGGCTCAAGCAAGACCACGTCGTAGCCGGCAGACAAATCGACTTCCGGCAAATTATAGGACGTACCGTCGATCGCTTGAATCGACACTTCAACCGAATCGCCGTAAGCGTCTTCCAAGGAAGCCTTCAAGCGCTCCGCATATCCGGGCTCGCCGGATTCAAGCGCTGCAGATCCCGCGATTAACAATTCGAGCGTTTCGCCTGTGGAACTTTTCTGGAGAAACAGTTCCTGTACGGCTTCATCCATATTGGCGAGCGATTCTTCGTTCACAGAATTGTCACTGCTTGACCCGTTTTCAGTGTTTTGGTTTTTGGTCTCGGTGTTTTGGGTTTCGGCACTTGCCGTCTCGTCAGGCAAGCCGGCCCCTTGCAGTTTGTCCTGCCAGGATAAGTAAGAATAGACAAGGATTCCTAGGCAAGCAAGGACCGCAATGAGTCCCCCTAATTTATACAATTTCATGCTTTGCTCCTTTCAAAAATAGCCATTTATATAAATTAAAGATAGCATAAATCCATCCTTGTTCCTATATAACTTTTTAAAATTGGAAGTCCAAATGGTATATTCCTGTGATATACTGTCTTATGTTGTTTAAATTTGTCTATTATTTAAATTGAAATAGAAGGAGCCATTTACTACATGGAAGAGACTATTAGCTTACAGGATTTATTCAAGACATTAAAGAAAAACCTAGGAATTATTGCACTGACGACAATCCTGGCAATCACGATTGCAGGAGCGGTTTCGTTTTTGTTCCTGACACCGATTTATGAGAACTCAACACAAATTCTCGTCAACCAAGAACAAACAGAAGCCTCACAACTGACTAATCAAAACATCCAAACTGACCTTCAACTTATCAATACATATTCGGTCATCATTAAAAGTCCGGCGATTCTCGATCCAGTCATCGAGCAGATGAACTTGGATATGAGTGCTGAAGAATTGACGCAAAAAATTACAGTCAATACAGCTGAAAACTCACAAGTTGTCAATGTGGTCGTGCGCGATGAAGATCCAGCACAGGCAGTCGAAATTGCTAACACAACAGCGGAAGTGTTTGAAAACGATGTTCGCGAGCTAATGAACGTAGACAACGTATCAATTTTATCTCCAGCGATATTGAAGGAAAACCCAAGTCCCGTTGAACCCAACCCTATCTTAAATATGGCGATTGCTGCAGTAGTCGGTTTAATGCTTGGCGTCGGAATCGCATTCTTGCGTGAATACCTTGACACATCAATGAAGACAGAACAAGATATTGAAGACATTCTTGGAGTTCCATTATTAGGTGTGATATCACCGATTAAAGAAAAAGCAGAACTGGAAACCACAACGAGCAATCGCAGAAAGGCGGCGGAATTGAATGGCTAAGAAAAAACAGAGTTTGCAGCAAACTGCCCGTAAAGTCATCACGCACACAACGCCGAAATCCTTTGTCTCGGAACAATTCCGTACCTTGCGGACGAATGTCAATTTCGCATCACCTGATTTGGAACTGCGTTCAATCGTGGTTACTTCCGCTGCACCTGGCGAAGGGAAGTCAACCACTTCTGCAAACCTCGCGACAGTGTTCGCACAAGAAGGGAAAAATGTCCTTCTTGTAGACGGCGATATGCGTAAACCAACCACTCACTATACATTCCATATGCCGAACACGATCGGATTGTCTAACGTTTTGACGCGTCAAGCAACAGTGGAAGACGCAATCCGTCCAACAACTATTGAGCGTTTGGATTTGATGACATGCGGGCCAATCCCGCCAAACCCCGCAGAACTATTGGCCTCCAACGCAATGGGAATGCTTATCTCTGATTTGAAGAAACGATATGACGTCGTGATTTTTGACGCTCCACCTGTATTGTCTGTAACGGACGGACAGGTGTTGGCGAATAAATGCGATGGTGCAATTTTGGTTGTCAATTCCGGAAGCACGGAAAAGGAAATGGCCGCCAAAGCAAAAGAAGCAATCGAAGCGTCCAATAGCAAATTGATCGGCGCCGTATTGAACAATTTTGAGCTGGCTAAAGACAGCTATTATTACCAATACTACGGCAATGCTGAAGAGTGAAAGGGGGATCTCCTCCTTTTGCTTTTTCTTTTAAATGCGATACCCAATTTCTTCAAAGAAAGAATTAAAGCTAGCCATAATTGTCAAATCTATCAATCGCAAGCAAATACATAGCGATCTCATATAGAGAAATGAATACCTGGACTTGAGAAATGATTGCCGAGCAACAGGAGGGAACTAGACATGATCGATACGCACTCACATATTTTACCGGCGCTGGATGATGGTGCAGGAACAATGGAACACACTAAGCGGTTATTGAATATGGCGATCAATGAGCAATTGACGGGCATTATCGCGACCCCGCACGGCCACCACCCGAATTTCAAGACTGATATCGCAGCACTTCATATGCAATTAAAAACAGTGAAAGACTATGTAAAAGAAGCGCAATTGCCGCTTGAAATCTATAGTGGACAGGAATGTCGCTTGTCGGATAAATTGCCGGAACGACTCGCAAATGGCGAGGCACTGACTTTAGCAGAATCACGTTATGTATTATTAGAGTTGCCCTCATCCGGGATTCCAGCTTACACAGTGCCGGTCATCCAGCAATTAATTACTGCTAATTATATTCCGATTATTGCTCATGCAGAACGCAATCAAGGAATTATTCAAAAGCCTGAGCGTTTGAAAAAACTGTTAATTCACGGTGCTATGGCGCAAGTGACAGCTGGATCACTCTCCGGTAGCTTCGGCAAAAGCATCCAAAAGACGGCTCTTCAATTGATCGATGCCAATATGATCCATGTATATGGCTCGGATGTTCACAGCGAAGATGTGCGACCGTTCCATTTCAATGCAGGTCTCGATGTACTGGAAAAAAAGAAGCGTCACCAGATGATTGACATACTCCTCGAGAACAATGACCGCATCCTCCTGGATCAAGATTTGTATGTTCTTGAGCCACAAGACATAGAAAAGGGCAAGTGGTGGAATATCTTTGCTTAAAACCTAATATTTTAGTATGAATTTTACATTTATGCTCTATCTTTACTGGAAAATACATGTTAAAATTAGCAACAGATTTCCAGAACTTGTGTAAATAGTAATGCCTCGTGAAAGGGTGGACCCACATGTCACTGAAAAACAGAATGTCTTTACTCATAGTAGTCGATTCCTTAATTGTATTTTTCTCTATCTTCGTTGGTTACTACATCCTCTACCCTTACGTAGATATCTTCCAGAACCAATTCCTCCTAGCAAGCGCTTTAACAATTTTTATCGCACATCATGTTTTTGCCATGTACTTCGGTCTTTATCGGAAAGTATGGGAATATGCCTCGATTGGCGAACTTTCGTCTATTGTAAAAGCTGTGACTTTATCCATTGTCGCAATTGGACTTGTGCAATTTTCCTATCGCGGCGACATCCTAATTCGTGCGCTAGCTATTACTTGGATGCTTCATGTGCTTTTAATTGGTGGATCTCGCCTTTCATGGCGCGTGATGCGTGGTCGAGCTTTTAAGTTAAAGTCTTCAGAACAAGAACTGAAAAGAACAATGATCGTAGGTGCTGGGAAAGCGGGCACACTTGTTGCACGCCAATTATTGAACAATCCTGAAAATGGATTTTTGCCGGTACTATTCGTCGATGATGACAAGAATAAGCATGGTCTCGATATTTACGATGTTCGTGTCGTGCATGGCGAGACAAAAGATATTGGCGATATCGCAAAAGACAATGCGATTGAGCGCATTATCATTGCAATTCCCTCACTTTCCAAGCAAGAAGCTGCAGAACTAATTAAGCACTGTATGGACACTGGGATCAAAACTCAAACTATCCCCCTTATTGAAGATGTTATGACTGGCAAAGTTTCAGTGACAGATATTCAAGACGTGAAAATTGAAGATCTTCTAGGTCGCGAAGAAGTGAAACTTGATATGAACAAAATTGCCGATCAATTGACGGACAAGACGATCCTAGTGACTGGAGCAGGCGGTTCGATTGGTTCTGAAATCTGCCGACAAATCTCTCGCTTTGGCCCAAAGCAACTCTTATTACTTGGTCATGGTGAAAATTCTATCTATTTAATTGATATGGAGCTTCGCAGGTCTATAGGCAATGAAACTGAAATTGTTCCATTAATTGCAGATATTCAAGATCGTGAGCGAATTATTGATATTATGGATGAGTACAAGCCAGATGTTGTATACCACGCAGCAGCTCATAAACATGTTCCCTTAATGGAAAGAAATCCAATGGAAGCTGTGAAGAACAATATTTATGGTACTAAGAACGTAGCAGAAGCTTCGCATATGGCTGGAGTGAAAAACTTCGTTATGGTGTCAACTGATAAAGCGGTCAATCCCCCAAATGTGATGGGGGCATCAAAGCGTTTTGCGGAGATGATAGTTCAAAATTTGGCTAAGCGGAGTGAAACGACCTTTGTAGCAGTAAGGTTCGGCAACGTACTTGGATCTCGTGGTTCTGTTATTCCACTATTTAAAAAGCAGATAGCAGCTGGTGGCCCTGTAACAGTGACTCATCCTGATATGACCCGATACTTCATGACGATTCCAGAAGCCTCACGGCTGGTGATTCAAGCCGGTACCCTAGCTCGTGGTGGAGAGGTGTTCGTCTTAGACATGGGAGAGCCAGTCAGAATTGTAGACTTAGCGAAAAACCTAATTCGCTTATCTGGTTATTCTGAAGCTGATATCCAAATTAACTTTTCAGGCATACGACCTGGAGAGAAGATGTATGAAGAGTTGCTTGATTCGGATGAAATTCAAAACAAACAAGTATTTCCCAAAATATTCATTGGCAAAGCAAATCCTATAGCTGAATTAGAACTCAAATATGTTATGGAGAAACTTCACGAAATGAATAGTATAGAACTGAAAGATGTACTAGTGGGTATTGCGAATCGTAAAAATGTTGAATTAAGTAGCGAGGAATTAATACAAACTAAAAGCAAGCAATTTCAAGCACTTTAAATTATCTTATATTCAAGTCCAAAGGTTGATTTAACAATATTATCAGATTGGTGACATATAAGGTTTCTTAAAAAAATGGCCTTATATGTTATTTATTTGGAACAACTTGTCTAATTAAGCAAGTATTTTAATAATATACCAAATTATAATTTCAAAAATATCTTTAAATATAAAAATACATATTTTTAATTGTTAAAAGTATAACCGATAAAATAATTGACGTATTGTCAGATGAAAGAGTGAAGAATAATTATGAAAATAATTAAAAATTTATCATGGATATTCTTTGCAAATATATTTTCCGCATTAGGTAAATGGTTAATTATTATTTTAATCGCAAACAGACTATCTCCTGTAGAAGTAGGTGTTTATTCCTTAGCATTTGCAGTTAGTGCTCCGATTATTTTATTTGGAAACATGAAATTAAGATCTCTCTATATTACTAGGGAAGAAAATATTGAAGATTATATTCTTATAAGATATTTTATGAGTCTAGTAGTTCTGTTTTTATTATCTGTAATTTCCTATATTTTTTACAATCAATATTTTATTATAGTATTCCTGGTAGGGTTGGCGAAAATATTAGATTTGCAATCTGATATTTTTTATGCAGTTCCTCACAAAAAAAATAAATTGGAGATAATAGGAAAAATAATGATATGTAAACAATTGTGCATATTAATTGGTTTCTCTTATGTCTTGTATTTTTGGGGAAATTTAACTTTAGCACTGCTAACACAAATTTTCATTCAAGTACTTTTCGTAATTTTTATTGAAAAAAAATTAATCTATACCTTCAAATTTTTAACGATAAAGAAAGTAAATATGGTTAGTTTTAAAAAGATTCTATGGTTAGGGGTTCCTTTAGGACTAGTTCAAATGATTTTTTCAGCGAATGTCAATATTCCTAGATATGTTTTAGAATATTTCGAAGGTCCTAAGGTTTTAGGCTTTTTCTCAGCAATAATGTATATCATAACGGTATCAAATTTATTTATGAATTCTGTTTCACAAGTTTTTTTACCTAAAATTTCTAGATTATATAAAGATAAAAACTACAAAAAAATTAAAGAAATTACATATATATATTTATCTTCGACTGCTTTAGTATTAGGTTTTCTAATGATCATTCTTACTTACTATTTCGGAGAAACTCTTTTGAGAATCATTTATGGAGTTGAGTATGCAGAATATAGTCAAGTTTTACTTGTAGTTTCGATTTCAAATGCTATTGGTTTACTGAGTTGGAACTTTGACACTGCTTTAATGGGGATTAATTATATTACTATCCAGCTCAAAATCGTAATTATAGTCTTGCTACTGAGTTTACCAGTGAGTATATTTCTTATTTCTTCTTATGGAATAGTTGGGGCAGCTTTTTCCCTTGCAATATTATCATTCATACAATTAGTTCTTAGATTGCTATTTTTTAATATAAGAATTAAGAGCCTAATTGAAAATACTGAAAAGGTTATCGGTTAAATCACAAAATCTATTTTTTTTAGAATTAAGCACTTAAGAAAAAGCGGGTTTTAAAAAGGAGCAATTTATGAACAGGGCAAATTATTTAGTTTATTTTTTCTTATTGATGAGTTGTGCAATCAGTGTAGTTTTTGCGTGCATACCTAATCCCATATGCAATTTAATTGCAATTGTAATATTAAACACCGTAATAATTTCGACTGTTAAATTAAATATTATCCATCCTTTTGTTTGGTATATCCCTATTTTCTCGCTATATTCATTCGGGAATTTGATTTTGGTGCTTTTTGGAAACGAGATTTATACTAATGCTACATGGGAATTGTTTATTATACAGTATGTTTTTTTAGTTACCTTAATAGTTGTTATTAGTCCTAAGGTATACACTTTGAAAATAGAGAAGAAATGGATGAAATCTGAATTTGATGTTTATCGTGTCGTGAGTGTGATTTTAGCAGTGTTAGGTTCTTTTTATATAGTATATCTTTATAGCACTGGTCTAACCTCGAAGTACGATATTAAATTAAGTTCATCACCAATAGATTTTCTAGCTCTTTCTTTTAACTTTTTGTTTGTCACATTTTCTTTTTACTTAATATACAAAATAAATAAAAATCGTGAGTTCCCTTATCTCATTTATTTCATCTACATAGTTTGGTTAATTATTGTCTTTTCTGTAAATGGAGAGAGAGATCTTCTGTTAAAGGGATTTTGGGTTGGTATATTCATATATCATGTGTATTATCGTGAAATTTCTAAAAAAATAGTAATGCTTATTGCGATTCTTGTGATTATTACAATGCCATTTTTACAGAACTTAAAAAGCTTTTCAACTAAAGGGATTAACTTGACTTTGGACGACAATATATTTATTAGCATAGTAAATTCAGAGTTCGTAGCTGCTAGTAGAAATTTGGCGACTCTAGTTTTGAATCAAAGTAAATGGGATTTTAAATATGGTGAAACTTTAATTTGGGACATACAAAGCGCTTTTCTTAACATAGCTGGTAGTCCAACTTTGTGGTTTAATCAAACATTTTATCCGAATCTACTGAGTAGAGGAGGAGGAAGTGGCTTTTCTATTATTGGAGAAGGATATTTGAACTTTGGGATGATTGGAGTTATATTGTGGGGTATTATGGTAGGATTTACAATTAAGTTGTTGTATAAATATGGATCTAATAACTTTTATATTATGAACATATACATTCTCACCATGCCGCTAGTAATTTATGTTACAAGAGCTGACTTTGCTACATTAATGTCACAATTTTCTAAGCAAATTATTATCCCCATTTTAGTTATATTTTTGATTAATAAAGTTTATAAGCAATATTACTTCTCGAAAAAAGTAGAGAGGACAAAGGAGTTTGAAAAGTGAATAAATTAAAAATTTTGTTTGCCCATGATGTGCCACTAATAAAAAATACTACTGATGGCTTGATGTATAGTTCTACATTCACAAAAAAATTATGGAATAGGTATCTAAGCCATGATATAGAACTAACAGTGTGTTCTCGCCAACTGGAAAAAAAAATAGAGGATACTGCAAATTATGGCATTTCTAGTGCGGAAAATGTTTATTTTAAAAAAATTCCTAGTATTTCAAGTCTGAAAAATATGTATCATAACAGAAAAATCGCAAAAGATATATTAAAAGAATCTATAAGTGGTGTTGATGGCGTCATTGTGAGACTCCCTAGTGAAATAGGATTACTTACATATCAAATAGCTAAAGGATTACAAAAACCAGTACTTATTGAAATGGTGGGGTGTCCTGAGGATGCATACAAATTTCATGGTTCAATGTTAGGAAAGCTTTATTCTAAACCCGCAAAAAAGAAATATCAAAAATCTTTGAAATCAGCATCCTATGTTTTATACGTATCTAAAGAATTTTTGCAAAAAAAATATCCTACCCAAGGACTGAGGGCTAGTGCTTCTAATGTTCTATTATCTTCAAAAGATCAAGAGGTCTTAGAAAAAAGAATGAAAATGATTCGCGAGAAAAAATATATTTATAAAATCGGTATAATTGGAAACTTGAACGTTAAGTATAAAGGGATAGATGATGCTCTTAAGGCCTTTAGTCTATTAAATAAAGATCTTAAAATAAAACTAGAAATTGTTGGAGGAGGTTCATCTAGTATATGGAAAAAGAAAGCTGCAGAATTGAATATTTCTGATAATGTCTTATTTAAAGGGAAATTAAGTAACGATGAAGTAATCAATTGGTTAGACACTATTGATGTCTACATACAACCTAGTAAAACCGAAGGGCTTCCTAGAGCCCTAATTGAGGCGATGAGTAGAGGGTGTGCTTGTGTTGCTTCAGATGTAGGTGGAATACCTGAGTTGTTATCTGAGAAACATCTACATAAACCCAATGATTATAACAGGCTTTACAAAAAAATTAATTCGTTTATAGAAATTGAGAGTAGCAGGTTAGAAGCAGCCTCTACCAATATTAAAAAAGCAGATGAGTATTTACCGGATAGATTAAAAGATAAACGAGATAATTTATATACTAAGTTTTTTAGTGATATCAGGGGGAAGTAATATGAGTAGTCTAAAAAGAATTTATGACAAAGTACCTTCTTATTTGCAAAATATTGGAATATCCATCTATGGTATAAAATTGTATAGAGAAAGGTTCGATAATGACTTTAGAAGTTACAAAAAATTTTTTCATGAAAGTGATAGTTGGTCAAAAGAAGAATTATTAAAGTATCAAGAAAATAGATTTTTAGAATTCATAAAGAAATCCTGTTATGAAAGTAATTATTATAGAGAGAAATACAAAAATATAAAAATTAGAGATTTATTGAAAATTGAACAAATTAAAATTCTTCCAATCATTAAAAAGGATGAATTTAAAAAAAATGTTAATGAAATTTATACGATTTCTTCAAAAAATTCAACTAAAGCTCAAACAGGTGGAACGACTTCAGGCCTACCTACTAAAATTCGATATGTGCCTAGTGAATTTAAGGAGAGGATGGCGTATTATCAATATTTTAGAGAAAAATTGGGAGTTAAAAATTTTAAAAAAAGAGCCACCTTTAATGCTCAGACAATTATTAGTAACAACCATACCAACCCATACAATATTTTTTGGCGAAAAAATTTCGTTTTAAATCAAAGGTACTATTCTATTTATCACATGTCTGAAGAAAACTTAAAGTATTACTTTAATAACTTAAACAAGTACAAACCTGTTAGTATCGATGGATATCCAAATCCTATTTATAATCTTGCAGTTTATATGAAACAAAATAATTTAAGGTTTAAGTTTCAACTTAAAGCAGTATTTACAACTTCTGAAAATCTATATGATTTTCAAAGGTCTTTAATTGAAGAAGTATTTAATTGCAAAGTCTATAATCAATACGCATCTGCAGAAGGTGCACCTTTTGTTACTGAGTGCTATAAAGGAACATTACATTTTGATATCAGAACAGGTGTTATTGAAGAGTATAAGAATGGAGCAATTATAACTAGTTTTACTACTAGCGGAACACCTTTAATAAGATACGACATAGGTGATATTATTAAGTTTGATAATGATAGGATATGTAGTTGTGGAAGTGTACATCCAGTGGTTTCGTCTATAGAAGGACGAACGGGGGAGCAATTAATTGCTGTAAATAAAAGTAAAATCGGCTTTGCTTCTACCATGGCTATATTTAGGTTTCTAGAGAATGACACTGTAGAAGATTGTCAGTTTGTTCAAAAGGATTTAAATAAAATTACACTAAACTTAAAAACAATAAATAATAAAGAACTAAGTATTAATGATAAAGAAATTCTTATCAAAGAATTTAGAAAACGGTTTGGAGATACGGTTGAACTAGAGTTTAAAATTACTAATGAATTAAAAAAAGACAGTAGCGGTAAAACAAGAAGAATAATTTGTGAGGTGTCCTAATGAGAATTTTAATTACTGGAGTGGCAGGTTTTATTGGATCAACACTTGCTAAAAAATTAATGGAATTTAATCATACAATAATAGGAATAGATAATCTTAATGATTATTATTCAGTTTCACTTAAAGAATCTCGATTAGGTCTGCTTAAAGGAAATAATTTTGAGTTTTTTAAAGTTAATCTAGAAGATAGTGAGAAGGTCGATAGTATATTTAAAAGTGAAAAGCCGGAAGTGGTTATTAATCTAGCAGCTCAAGCTGGGGTTCGCTACAGTTTAGAGAATCCCAAAGCGTATATTGATTCTAATATCGTGGGCTTTACTAACATCCTCGAATCTTGCAGACATGGTAAAGTAAGGCATTTAATTTATGCGTCTTCAAGTTCAGTATATGGGGCCAATACTTCTCTACCGTTTTCAGTCCATGACAATATAGATCATCCATTAAGTTTGTATGCAGCCACGAAAAAAGCGAATGAATTGATGGCCCATACATATAGCAGCCTTTATGATATTCCTACTACTGGTCTGAGGTTTTTCACGGTTTACGGGCCATGGGGCCGGCCTGACATGGCACTATTCATGTTTACTAAAAATATTCTAGAAGGTAAGCAGATTGATGTGTTTAACAATGGTGATATGATGCGAGATTTTACTTATGTCGATGATATTGTAGAAGCCATTTCACGTTTGATTGATAAGCCAGCACAGCCAAATCCCGACTGGACGGGTGAATCACCAGATCCAGGAACAAGCTATGCTCCATATAAAATTTATAACATCGGCAATAATAGTCCTGTCAGGTTAATGGATTTTATTGAAGCAATAGAAGAAAAGACTGGCAAGGAAGCAATCAAGAATTTTATGCCGTTACAAGCTGGAGATGTTCCAGCTACCTATGCAAACGTTGAGGATTTGTTTAGGGATATCGATTTTCAACCACAAACAAATATTAAAGATGGCGTCGGAAAATTCGTTGACTGGTACGTCGACTATTATGGAGTGAAATTATAATGGACAGAAAAATTGGTTTAGTAGGCTTAGGATATGTAGGATTACCAGTAGCGGTTGCGTTCGGAAAAGAGCATCATATTATCGGATTTGATATCAATGAGAATCGGATTGAATCATTAAAATCCGGAACAGACTATACAAATGAAGTTGCAGATGAAGAGTTGCAATCATCAAATATCGATTTCACATCTGATGGAAGTAAATTGTCTGAAGCAGACTTTTTGATCGTGGCTGTTCCGACTCCAATTAATGAACACAACCAGCCAGATTTAACACCATTAGTTAAAGCATCGGAAACAGTAGGAAAACACTTATCAAAAGGAACGATTGTGGTATATGAATCGACTGTGTATCCTGGCGCAACAGAAGAGGTCTGTGTGCCTGTACTAGAAAAGTTCTCAGGTCTTAAGTATGGAGAAGATTTCTTCGTAGGCTATTCTCCTGAACGCATCAATCCAGGCGATAAAGAACATACTTTTACTACAATTACAAAAGTAGTGTCTGGCCAAACTCCCGAAGTCTTGGAAATAGTTGCTGATACATATGCGAGTGTTGTAAAAGCTGGTGTACATAAAGCAAGTTCAATAAAAGTTGCAGAAGCAGCAAAGGTTATTGAAAATACCCAGCGTGATGTGAATATTGCCTTGATGAACGAATTGGCATTAATATTTGACCGTTTAGATATAGACACAACAGAAGTTCTGGCTGCTGCAGGTACCAAATGGAACTTCCTTAAGTTCTCACCGGGCCTTGTTGGAGGACATTGTATAGGAGTAGATCCTTATTACCTAACGCATAAAGCCCAAGCTGTTGGATATCAACCAGAGGTAATTTTGTCGGGACGTCGTGTGAATGATAATCTTGGTAACTTTATTGCAAGCACTTTAGTGAAAAAATTAATCAAAAAAGGTGCTGGGGTACAAGGTTCGAAAGTAACTGTACTTGGATTGACATTTAAAGAGAATGTTCCTGATCTTCGAAATTCTAAAGTAATCGATGTTATTCGTGAGCTGCAAGAATATGATGTGGATATTCAAGTGACAGATGCTGAGGCTGAATCGAAAGATGCGGTTCGCGAATATGGAGTAGAGTTAATTCCATTTGATGAGTTAGAAAAATCAGATGCGGTAGTATTCGCGGTTCCTCATAGAGAATATGTAGAAAAAGGCTGGGAAGGTGTACAGTCACTCTTGAAAGAAAAAGATGGTATTGTGGTTGATATTAAGAGTGTGCTTCCACAAGAAGAGAAACCGGCAGAGTTGGAATTATGGAGACTGTAAATAGTAGGCCTGTTAAAATACTGCAAGTCTGTGCGATAGATTTCTCCGTAGACCGTCTTTTAAAGCCTCTCATTAAGGAAAGCATGAAGCAGGGGTATGAAGTTCATAATGCATGTGCAGATACTGGCCTTTTTCAGCAGTTAAAGGCTGAAGGTCTTACAATGATAAACATGCCTATAGAACGCAAGATATCACCCATCTCGAATTTAAAAACAATCCGTGCATTTGCTTCTTTAATGAAAAAAGAAAAATACGACATTGTTCATGTTCATACGCCTGTAGCTGCTTTGCTTGCTCGAGTGGCAGCTAAAATGGTGGGACAGAAAAATGTTGTTTACACTGCGCATGGATTCTATTTTCATGATGACATGTCACCTAAAGTCTATAAAATGTTTTATGAAATTGAAAAACATGCAGCTAGGCGAATGACAGATTGGTTGTTGTTGCAAAGCATCGAGGATTATCAATTGGCCATCAATGATCGCTTTTGCTCAAAAGAACGGACGATTCATTTAAGCAATGGTGTGGATATTTGGACAAAGTTTAACCGTGAAATTGTAGAAGTGTCGACTCTTCGAAAAGAAGTTGGCATTGCAGAACAGGATATAGTATTTACTTTTATAGGGCGTCTAGTGAGGGAAAAGGGAGTTTTCGAACTACTTCATGCTTTCAACAGACTTCATAAAGAGAATCCTAAAGTCAAACTGGTACTCATCGGCGGATTGCTCGATAGTGAAAGAGATCAAGAAAGCTTTGCAGAGTTACAAAAATTGTTAGCCTCTCCAGGGGTTCTTCATTTAGGGTTCCGGAATGATACAGCAGAATTATTGTCTATAAGCGATGCTTTTGTACTTCCTTCTCACCGTGAAGGATTGCCGAGGTCTATCATTGAAGCAATGGGAATGAACTTGCCTATTATTGCTTCAAATATTAGAGGCTGTAGAGAAGAAGTATTTCCAAATCGAAATGGCTTCCTCTTCGAAAAAGAAAATATCGAAGAGCTATACAATTCAATGAAGATGATGGCAGATGATGGTGATCTGCGTAAATCTTTTTCCAAAGAAAGCAGAAAAATCGCAGAAGAACTATTCGACGAACAAAAAGTACTAGCAAAACAGATTGAACTTTTTAATACTTTAACAGAAGAAGTTGGGTTATATGAAAAGACTGTTTGATTTCATAGTAAGTTTAATAGCTTTGATGGTCTTATCGCCTGTCATCTTAATAACTGCTCTTTTAATACGAAGTAAAATCGGGTCCCCAGTAGTGTTTAAACAACAAAGACCTGGGCTTGAAGAGCGACCGTTTCACGTCATTAAATTCCGTTCTATGACAGATGAGCGAGACGAGAACGGTGAATTGTTGCCAGACGATGTCCGTTTAACCTCTTTCGGAAAAGTCGTGCGTAAATTGAGCTTGGATGAACTCCCGCAGCTTCTAAATGTTTTAAAAGGCGATATGAGCTTTGTGGGTCCGCGCCCTCTTCTAATGGAATATTTGGATTTATATAATGAAAGGCAGAAGAAACGCCACGCTGTTCGACCGGGAATTACGGGCTGGGCACAAGTAAATGGCCGAAATGCGATTTCATGGGAACAGAAATTCGAATATGATGTTTGGTATGTGGAGAACCAATCTTTATGGTTGGATATTAAGATTCTTTTTATGACGGTGATGAAAGTATTCAAGTCGGAAGGGATTTCCCAAGATGGCCAAGCGACAATGACAAAATTTAAAGGCAGTTCGACATCCAGGAGGTCGTAATGTGAAAGTAATATTAATCGGGGATAGCGGTCATGCGCGTGTCATAGCGGATAACGTTACATCCAATGGAGATACAGTAATTGCAAGATTAGATGACAAGTATTCAGAACTTGAAAAAAGAGGTGAATGTTTCTATGGGCCAAGCTCTTCAGTCCATGAGCTGATTCGCCAGGAACAAGCCAAAGTTGTCATTGCCATCGGTGCAAACGCTGTGCGACAAAAAATTGCAAGTAAGCTTAATTTATCAGAGGATAACTACGCGACCATTATTCATAAAGAAGCAATCGTCAGCCCGAGTGCTGAACTTGGCCCTGGTACAGTCGTTATGCCAGGAGTCATTGTAAACGCAGCCGCGAAAGTTGGCTCCCATGTCATCTTGAATACACGTCTAGTGATTGAACACGATTGTGTGATTGGCGACTACGCGCATGTCTCTCCTGGGGCCATGATTACTGGCGGTGTATTAGTTGGCGACGGTGTCCATATTGGAGCCGGGGCTACGGTTATCCCGACAAAAAGTATCGGAGCTTGGAGTACAATTGGTGCAGGATCTGTCGTAATCGATGATATTGAAGAACATTCGACAGCAGTCGGTGTGCCGGCACGCATTATCAAAACAGCCGATCAGACAGTAAGCACTGCCAATCGGAAAGCTTAGGAGCGATTTTATGACGGAAAGAATCTTTCTCTCGTCTCCGCATATGAGTGGAAACGAAAAATCTTATATTGACTACGCCTTTGATTCGAATTGGATTGCTCCTCTTGGCCCAAACGTCGACGGTTTTGAAAAAGAAATCGCAGCGTATGCACAAGTAGAAGATGCAGCAGCAACGAGTTCTGGAACTGCTGCGATTCATTTGGCATTAGAATTGCTTGAAGTTGGTAAAGAAGATACTGTATTTTGTTCGACACTGACTTTCATCGCCAGTGCGAATCCGATTTTGTATACAGGTGCGACACCGGTCTTCATCGATTCAGAAGAGTCCACATGGAATATGTCCCCAGTCGCTCTTGAGAAGGCATTAAAAGATGCTGAACAAAAAGGCAAACTACCTAAGGTGGTTATCATTGTTCATCTATATGGACAGTCCGCTATGCTGGATGAGTTGATGGCCATTTGTGACCGCTTCGGGGTTCCGATTGTAGAAGATGCGGCTGAATCATTAGGTTCTTATTACAAAGGACAGCCAAGTGGATCGTTCGGCAAATACGGTATCTTTTCATTCAATGGGAACAAAATTATCACAACTTCCGGCGGAGGAATGCTCATCTCGAATGATGTCCAAGGCTTGAAGCGTGCCCGGTTCTTGGCGACGCAAGCAAGAGATCAAGCAGTTCATTACCAGCATAGTGTTGTAGGCTATAATTATCGCCTCAGCAATATCCTGGCAGGGGTCGGCCGTGCTCAGTTGGAAGTGTTGGATGAACGTGTATTGGCGAGACGGGCGGTATTTAATCGCTATGTGGAAACACTTGGTGGTATCGATGGTTTAGACTTTATGCCTGAGCTTGAAGGTACTTACGGAAATCGCTGGCTCACGACTTTAACTTTAGATCCTGAGAAAATCTCTGTTACGCCTGGTGAAATTATCGAAGCATTAGCTGAAGAAAATATTGAAGCGCGTCCAGTATGGAAGCCGCTACATCTTCAACCATTGTTTGAAGGTAATGACTTCTATGCTCATAGCGACGATGAGATTGTCAGTGAGAAGCTTTTCGAAAGAGGACTGTGCTTGCCATCTGGTTCAAATATGACAGAAGAGCAACAATCACGAGTTATCTCGAAAATCCAGCAATGTCTTGGAGTAACAAATTCCGCTTCTGTAACGAAGTAATAGCAAAACCACTTGATTCGAACCAGAATCAAGTGGTTTTTTCTGTTTAACGAGATTTTAACCTAGCTTCTTTACACTTTCTATAACATGTTCATTCTAAAGAAAGCGAGGGAAAGCAAAATGAAAAACATCTTTCTAAATGATGGACTATATAACACTACAAAAATTGATAATTACGAAGTTTTTGAATTCAAAAATGAAGCCGGCCATATAAAGCATATCTTCACTAAACGTGCGATTGATAAAATGATCGATGGCGAAGTTTTTTATGACTTGGTTCCAACACCAGGGTTTGGAGGACCAGTAGTCATAAATTGCATTCCAGAACGGAAATGGGATCTGGTTTTTGAATTTACAGAGGCATTTCAAAAATACTGTTTAGAAAACAATATCGTGTGTGAAGAAGTAGAGTTTAGCTCCCCTTTTGCAAATGCAGTAGATTTTCTGGATTGCTACGAGCTTGAATATGTAAGAGATAGATACGGTATGGATTTAGAAAAGCCGCTCGATCAAATTGGTAAAGAAGATTTAAGCAAACTTTGGAATGCCATAGACTCCGGTGTAGAATACAGGGTGATTGAAGGGGAGGCTGCAATAAACGTATTCAAAAGCTTTGTCCATCGTTCTGATGAAGAAACATATAAAAGCTTGAATCAGTATCTTGCCTTTGTAAAGGTAGACAGTTTTGACGATTATGTAGCAGTCGAACTTAGCTTTAATAATAAAGTAATAGCTATGAACTTTAGCCAAGTACAAGAAAGCATCGTCTATACTTTATTTGATGCTAAAGCTTCGAGACTTCAGTACTTTGAAACTGATAAATTGTTGAAGTGCGCATTATACATTTGGGCAAAAGAAAAAGGACTCCAAAAAATTTGGAGTCCAAAAGAGCAATTACATTCGAGAATGGCCATTGAAACATTACTTGCTCCAATTTGCACTGGCCGAAAAATATGGAATGAAGAAGTTTATCAGGAGCTATGCGCAGCAGGAAGGGTAGATAAGCGGGTTCAGTTTTTTCCAGCATATCGATTTACTAAACAATCATGAGATATAAAATAACATTTTATTTTTAAATTTTCGAAAAGCCGTCGATGCATTTAATCGGGGGCTTTTTCTATGTTTATTATTAAAAATTCTAAACTAATTTCAATAAAAATCAAAATAGTAATTGTATTCTGAATAATTAAAGTTATAATAACTGTATACAATTATTCAGATATTAAAATATTTAAAGGGGGTGGCCATCCTGTTTGAGACGATGGAAGGCAATTTAGGCAGAATATCCGCAAAAGATATTGCATATGAACAAATTAAAGAAAAGATCTTGAAATGTGTGTTGGAACCTGGCCAGGCGATTGTTAATGAGAAGCTTGGGAAAGAACTGGAAATCAGCCGGACGCCGCTTCGTGAAGCGTTGCAGCGCTTGGAAGTGGAAGAGTTAGTGGTGCGTAATTACAATGGCACTTTCAGTGTCACGCCCATTTCGATCAAAGAAGTAAAAGAGCTGTTTATTATGCGAAGCAAGCTCGAAGGAATCTTGATCCGCGACGCCATCGATAATTTAACGGATGAGTCGATTGAGTATTTATCCTATCTCACAAAGATGGTGCAATTGACTTCGCGTTTAGAGAATTACAAAGACACCGAGGATTTCGGCGGCAAGTTCCACAACGCTATCTATACCATCAGCAATAACACCACGGTCGTGAAGATCATCTTCCAGTTGAACGACCGGCTTAATCGCTATCGACATTTGGCGCACCAGCATTTAGTGGAGATCAAAACTTCCTCCGATGAGCACGAAGTCATTCTGGATGCCATGGTCAACCGGGATAAAGACCGGGCGGAGCTGGAGATTGAAAAACACATCATTGAAGCGATGAAAGTCGCGGTCAAGGCAGTCGAACAATACGAGAGCGCGAACAAAGCAGCGAGCGAGGGGAAATAACCTGGCCATAAACTAAACTTAGGGGTGGTTCTGTGACTTATGCAGTGATCGGTGGAGGAAATACAGGCCAAGCAATTGCTGGCTATCTGGCATTGAACGAGGAACAGGTGAAGTTGTACACAAGAGATGAACACAGAGCGAAACAGATTTCCCGTGATGGATTGGACGTAACCGGCATCTATTCCGGTTCGGTTCTACTGAAAGCGTCGACTTCGATGGAGCAAGTAGTGAGTGGAGCTGAGATCATCATCGTCTCGACGACGGCGGACGGGCATAAGCCGGTCATCAAGGAAATGCAGCCGTATTTAGAGCCCAATCAGACCATTGTCTTTATTCCGGGATACTGGGGAGCGATTGAGTGCAAGCAGATTCTCGGAAGTGACATTGAAGCGAAAAACATCACGATCGCCGAGACGAGTGCACAACCGTTCATCAGCAACGCCGACGATGCAGGGGGCGTGGTGATTCGGCGGATCAAGAGCAATGTGTTGCTCAGCACGCTTGCGACAGCTAACGGGCAGCCGGCATTGCCGCTGCAGTTCTGGGAACGGTTTCCGCATCTCATTCCATCCAAGAACATTTTCGAGACTTCGTTCAACAACACGAACGTCGTCGTCCATGTGCCGATCTCGGTGTTCAACGCCAGCCGCATCGACGATTCGAAAGCGTTCCGCTTTTACCCGGACGGCGTCTCGCCATTGACGGTGCGGTACATCGAAAAAGTGGACGAAGAGCGCAGAAAGATTGCCGATCTGTTCCACGTCGAGACCCAAGACATTTTGAGCATCTTGAACAATTTCTACGGCACCGATTATTCCGATTTGTACAAGGCCTTACCTGGCTTGTTCCCGGAAGGTAATGGGCCGACCACCTTGAATCACCGTTACTTTACAGAAGACATTCCGTTCGGCTTGGTGGCCATTTCGGAAATTGCCAAAAAAGCCGGAATTGAAATTCCATACACCGACTCGCTGATCGACATCACTTGCTTGCTGTCGGCAGTGGATTACCGCAAAGAAGGCGTCAATCTTGAGAACATCACCTTTGAAGAATTGAGCAGCTACGGCGCCGCCGCAAAACTAATTAACTGAAACACATGCAATTGACAATAATTCCGTAAAGGAGTGAGGGTTCATGTTAGCGATTCAAAACTTGAAAGTGTCATTCGGGGATAAGGAAGTATTGAAAGGCGTGGATTTGCAGGTCAATAAAGGCGACGTCGTCACGTTTATCGGGCCGAGTGGAACGGGGAAGACGACGATTTTGAAATGTGTCAATTACCTGGTCGAACCGGACGAAGGGCAAATGCAGCTCTCGGATGTCAGCGTTGATTTCAAGAAAATCCATAAAAAAGAGATTCTTCAATTAAGGCGCAACACGGCGATGGTGTTCCAGCAGTTTAATTTATTCAAAAACAAAACAGTTGTTGAAAACGTCATGGATGCCCAAATCGCTGTCCAGAAAAAGTCCAAAAAAGAAGCGTACGAAATAAGCATCGATCTACTTGAGAAAGTCGGCTTATTGGAAAAGAAAGACGAGTATCCTTCGCGCTTGTCAGGCGGCCAACAGCAACGGGTGAGCATTGCACGGGCCTTGGCCGTTAAACCGGATGTCGTGCTATTTGATGAACCGACCTCATCACTCGACCCCGAACTCGTCGCAGAAGTGCTGAAAGTCATTGAACGCGTTGCACAGACCGGTGTCACGATTCTTCTCGTCACACACGAAATGGACTTTGCCCGCAAAGTATCGAATAAAATCGTCTTTATGGAAAAAGGCCATATCGTCGAACAAGGGTCGCCTGAAGAAATCTTCGAACAATCGCAAAACGAACGGACACGGCAATTTCTCAAGCAGTATTACCCGCAAGCAGTGGAATTAATGGCAGTTCATTCATAAAAAAACAAAAAGGGGATGTTTTTATTGAAGAAACGTACATTGGCTGTGTTCACATTGGGATCGGTTATGGCTTTGGCAGCGTGCGGCGATGAGCCGGCATCGGAAGTGCAAGCGGACGGCGACGTCAGGACGATTGAAGTGACGACCCCGCCAACATCGAAGAACTTAAGCTGGCAGACAGCGGACGGCAAGATCCTTGGCTATGAGCCGGACGTCTTGCGGGCCATCGATGAAAAACTCGAAGATTATGCATTTAACATTCAAGCGGTTGCGGACAGTGCGCAGGAAACGGGATTGAAAACAGGGAAGTATGAGTTGAACGTCGGCGGTTTTTACCCGACGCCTGAACGGGAAGAGCAATTCCTCGTGCCATCTGAACCGACTGGCCGCAGCTTGATCAAAATGTATGTAAAAGAAGGCAGCGGCATTGAAACGCTCGAAGATTTGGTCGGCAAGAAAATCACGCCATTTACAGCGGGCGGTGGAACCTTGCAAGTGGTGTTGGACTGGCAGGAAGCGAACCCTGATCATAAACTTGAGCTGGAAGAATCCAGTGGCGATATCCCTTACGCACAGCGCTTGAAAGAAATTGACGACGGCAAATACGATGCATTCATCGGTCCGGCGAACCTAGGGCAGAACGAAATCATCGAAGAGCTCGGCTTGAAAGTGGTGCAGCCAGATCCGATCTATGTCGGCGAGACGATCATGCTCATCTACAAATCAGAAGAAAATGAAAAGCTGATGGAAGAAGTGGATCAGGTCTTGAAGGAATTGAGAGAAGAAGGCACGCTTTCTGAGATTTCGGAGGAATACTACGGAGAAGACGTGTTCCAGTATGAAGTGACGAAGAAAGAGTAGCTCGGCCAAATTTGATGGCGAACCCTCCTGGGCGGAAGCGGATGGGCCCCTCAGGAGAGAGCGCCAGTTGCGAAAGGGGAGGCTTGCTGTATGGTTACACCGAGCACATGGGAAATCGTTTCGTTATTACTAGATGTCGCGCATATCACGTTTATCATTCTGTTGGCGTCGGCGGTACTGGGCTTATTATTAGGCGCTGTGCTGACTATGATCAACGTCAAGAATATTCCGGTCCTGAAGCAAATTACGGTCGTTATTTCTTCGTTCACCCGAAGTGTGCCGATTATCATTCAATTATTCATTGTCTATTACGCGTTGCCGCCATTGCTCGGGAATTTTGGCATCAATGTCACCAGCATGAGCGCGACCGTCGCGGCCATTTTGGCCTTGACGCTTTACCACGGCGGTTATTTGACGGAAGTGTTGCGGGCTGCGTACAAGGCGGTCGACAAAGGACAGCATGAAGCAGCCGACAGTCTGGGCTACACGCCGGCGAAGAAATTCTTCCGCATCATTTTGCCGCAAACGGTGCCGGTCGCGTTGCCGGGCTGGGGCAATGCGCTCATTCACTTGATCCATGATACATCGCTTGTGTTTGCACTCGGTGTGGCTGACATCATGGGCCGCGCGGAATTGATCGCCGCATCCTCATTCGGCATGAACCAAGTGCAAGTGTTCTTGATCGTGGCAGCCATCTACATAGTGGTGACCTTCCTATCAGATGGCATGGTGCGCTTGTTTGAGAAGAAAACGCAGAAATTCAAGCTCGATTCAGGCCTCAAAGCAAAGAGGGTGGCGTAAATGCTCAACATGGATATTTTGGTCGATAACTTTTTCGGCATCTTAAGTGTCGTCCCTCAAACCGTCGCGTTGGCCATCACCATTTTCATCCTGTCGGTGTTGATCGGGACCGCGATGGCACTGGTCCAGGAATACAATGTGCCGGTGCTGAAGCAAGTAGTCATGCTGTTCAAGCTGTTTTTGAGAGGCACGCCGCTGATTGTGTTCATCTTTATCATGTATTATTCCTTGCCGAGCATCATCGGCTATTTCACGGGCTTGCTGAATTTGGATTACAACGCGAACAATATCTCACCGGTTGTGATTCTCATCGTTGCGGTGTCTCTCACGGTCTCGTCCTTCCAGGCCGAAACGATCAGAGGTTCGTTCCTGTCGGTCAGCTACGGGCAAATCGAAGCGGCGAGATCACTCGGATATACACCATTCCAGGCATTCAAGCGAATCATCACGCCGCAGGCACTCGTTGAAGCATTGCCGGAATTCGGTAGCGCCTTCCTCGTCGTTATGAAAGCCATCTCCCTCGGGTTCATGATCACGGTTGTCGACATCTTCGCCGAAGCCAGGTTGATCGCTGCGTCGAACTCGTATTATGTCGAAGCGTTCGTGGTGGCTGCGTTGATGTATTGGGGAGTGGCGGCATTGGTTGTGAAGTTGACTGGGAAGTATGAGTCTTATTTGGTTAGCCGGACTTAGGGCGTGTGTTTGTGTCCCTGTGTATCACACAATTTAAGAGTGCAGAAAGGCGTGAGGTGGCGATTTGTATTTAGTTTTGCCCCTGTGCTTGACACAATTTAAAGCGAAAAAGCCAGTAATCAGTTCCACCGGATTACTGGCTTTTTCAGGCTTTGCACGAAATTCAACATGCCTTTGAATTTTTCCGATTGCGCATGCTTAGTACATAACATACTCTAGAAGCATAGACTAAATGTGAACAAGGGGTGGAAGGTTTGGGGAAGTGTCAAGTTTGCAAGAAGAACGAAAGCTACATCCGGTTCGATAGGAATCCTCTATGTTTGGATTGCTACAACGAAATGATGGCGAAACAATTAGGCGTTACGGCAACGAGCTATCTAGAAGGCGTAGCGATAAAGGACGGGCAAGGGAAAGTGCATCAGTTCCGTTTAAGGAAGCGCTTGGATCCTATTGGCATCATCATGGACGTGGAGGAAGAGACGGAAGGCGGGTATCAATTCCGGGAATATGGCGAGTTGCATGGAGACCAAGGGGATCTGCTTTTGCGTTTATTGGCTAAGGCAGAAAACGGCATGTCGGAAGCATATATCGAAGAAGGTAAGTTTCCAAACGGCCAGACATATCACTTGCTGCCAAATGACCGGTTGGCAAGACGGGTGGAACCGAGCGGAGAGGATCGCGACATTCCAGTGCTGGTGGTAAATGGCAAGCAGTATTCATGGGATGAGGTCGGCAGGATGCTGATGCATTACGAGGGCTTCCAAGTGCAAATGGAGATGGTGGATCTTTAAGAAGAGATCAAATGGAAGGGAAGAGAATCGCCGTAATTTTCCTTCGGGATAAAAGTAGAGGGATAGGGAGGGGGCAGGGGCTGTCCCATAAGCCCCTAAAATAAAACAGACGGAGAAAAAGAAATTCTTTTTCTCCGTCTGTTTTTCATTTATCAGCGAGGACCCTGAAAATAGGCGGCGCATGCCGGCTACTTTTAGGAGGTTGTAGGCCAATGCCACGATCTCGAACTCTGTATGCACTTTCTCTAAGCCGCGGAGAAGAAATCGCCGGAACGGCCGATTGCCCTAGATATGACCGAACACACTTTCTACGTCAATTTTGCGTTGCGCGTAGATTGGCGTCTTCGTTTCATCTTCAAGGGCTGCTTTGGCCTTTCTGTTCAATCAGCTGGTGAATCATCTGTTCGAAAAGGGAGTCCATCATCGTTTTTAAGTGGTCCGAGCGGAACCGGTTAATCGTTCGGTGATCCGGTTGTTGGCCAGCTGCGAGCCATATGGACGGAATGTGTTCAGTAAGTGTTTCTTCAATCCCTCGAGAAGAATAGATTTTCTTCGAATAAGCGTAGAGGATAACTTTGGTCATCATCTTCGGATGGAAAGAGCTTCTTCCGCCGCCTTTGGAGTGCGCGAAAAACAGCTCATCATCCATCAATTCCACCATTTCATCGATGACCCGGGCGACATGGTTGGCTGGCACCAGATCTTGGATATCAAAGATGGCAAAGCCTTGTTGGTTGTTATAGGGAATGAACGTAGGACTCGCTTTTTGGTGTAGCGGAACGCCAGTTCCTTCTTCCAGAGCGAGTGGAAATGTGGCTTGTTCAGTGTTATAATTTGAGGAAGTAATCTTCGGATTGCACATAAAAATCGTCCTTTCTCTAATGGTGGTGTGGTAACTCCCATTTTACAGAAATGGACGATTTTTTGTATCCTTTTTTCTTTTCAAACCCGCTGATGGGAATGAAGACGGCGACTCCAGCGGGAACAGCGCGAGCCGAAGACCCTGGAGTGAGCGGAGCGAGGGAAGCGGCTAAGGCCGTGCCCGCGGAAAGCGTCCGTCGAAATGGACATCAGCCTTTTCTTTAGAGGACGAAAAGGGACAGCCCTTAAAAGTCACTTTTCATGACCTTTTGGGATAGCCCTTTTTTTGTTGGTCAGGTAGTTGTTTCTATATAATAGAAGAAACAGCATTAGCGTAGCTGGTAGGGAAGGGGAAAAAGGATGCTCAAAATATATGCGTGCGATATTAGTAGGAAATTAACGGAAGTTGAAAACGACTCCTCCCACCAATTTATATCGCCTCAAAGAATCAAAAAAATGAAGAGAATGAAGTTCTTGGAAGACAGGCTACGCAGTATGCATGCTGAGTTATTGCTGAGATTTGCGTTGGTTCGGGATTTTGGGTACCACAACGATAATATCCATTTAAGCACAAGCAGTTCCGGAAAACCGGTGCTGGCAGATCAAGACATGCTGCACTTCAATTTGTCTCACTCGGGTTCTTGGGTTTTTTGTGCAATCAGCGACCAGGCAGTTGGCGTTGACATTGAGAAAATCAGCGAGGGCGATAATGGATTTATGGAAATGATTTTGCATCCCGCTGAAATTTTATGGCTGCAAGAAAGTCAGGAACAAGAAAAAAACACCAACTATTATAAGTTATGGTGTTTAAAAGAAGCGTATGGGAAATTTTTAGGGGTGGGCTTAAATTATGATTTGCAAAAGACTCGTTGTGAAGTGCAAGACGGCATTTGGTCATTGGCTCCACAACACGAGGCTGATCTTGGTCCCTGCCACTCGTCAGTCCGTACATTCACTACTGGCTATATCATTGCAGTTTGTTCTGTCCATAAGATTCCATCTGACATTCACAAAATTCAGCCTGAAGAACTGGTAAATGCGTTAAGAAAGGCCAGCAGATGAACTGAGTTTCTACTATATATATGCATTTATCGCTACCCAGACTGTTCAGCTTGTTTCTCATTCCAAAACGAGCGAACTATCTTTTAATTTATAAATTAGCCAAGCAATGACACAAATATTGATCAATAGAAGAAGTGGAAACGTCAAATCAAAGGCGAAGATAGTCAAAGCCGAAATGGCTGAAATGAGTACCATACTAATCATAGCTGTTAGGATTGTGGACTTTCCTTGTTTGATGACCTCCATTTCGCTGGACCAATTATAATTCGGGAATTTCAGATTGATGAAAAATCCGACAATACTGATCAATAGCAGGCTGGACACTGTGAACGAAATGAATAACAGTGATTCCGTGGCAGATGAGCTGAAGCTGCGCACGTATACCGTAATGGCACACGCTAATCCCGGTAAAAACAACAGGATATTCAGCGCAATCTTGGCTTTCGCCAATTCTATCAATGATAGTGGCGAGGTCAATACAATCCAAATGCTGCGCCCTTCAAACGACAGGCTGGAAGATGTAGTCGTTGTCAAAAGAATACATACCGTCGTAAACAAAATAAAAATGTATTTGCTGGATAAGCTGATGAATGACAACTCAAGCGTATAATTGGTTAATAACGGCGAGAGCTCGAACAAATAGGCCAGGCTGCCGATCAACAATAGCGCAGGCGTCAAAATAGTGTTGCTTACATAAGTGATGGACGATAAGTAAAGTTGCAATTCTTTCGAGAAGAGCGATTTGAAAAGATTGTTTGACGACACGGCTCGACTGTCACGGGCTTTCGTCTTGCGGGATGTGGAATAAGCAGCTATAAGGAAATCATATTGTTTGATGAACAAATAACAGGCAACCAAAACAATGAGAATACTAATGGCAAGGAAGCTCAATACCTGTGGGAATTCTGGTTGTGGTTGCGCGTTGATGAAACCGAACAAATTGAGTGGAGAACTGCTGTAGAAAATTTCTTTGTAATTGAGTGAAGAAGCGTTCGCTGCGAAATACAACAGAGGCGATAGAAATAAGGCGATGGTCAACAGTGCTTCGATAATATTGCTATGGACTTTCAGTAAGTTCAACAGCGTTTTTACGGCCAGGGAAATAAGAAATGTGGCAGCGATCACAACTGAAGGTAAGGTGATGATGAGAATTATAGCGCTCAGCAGCACAAAACCTAAAGAAGGTAAGATGAATAGATGCAGCATGACGCCAGCAACGATAGTCATTGCGACAATGAGGAAATACAAAATCAGCAATTTTCCGGCATTGAAGAGTTTTGCTTGCCAGGAGGGAAGCGGCATGCTGAAAATCAAGTCAGTGTCCGACGAAAAGACCAATTTTTGGATGCCGCTCAAAATCGTCCAAATACCAAGTCCCCAAAATAAAATTGATGAAAGGATTGGCAAGAATAGGGCAGATTGATTGTTCATGTACAGGTCAAAGGCAATATAGACAATATACCCTAACGCCATTACGATGGCTGCGCAATAGCCAGCCAGTGTAAGAGCAGCATGTTTTCGGTCATCCCGATGATTGGCTGCAGCCAATCTGGAAAACTGGAAATCGTTTTTGAGGATATACTTTTGCAATTGAAGAAACTTACCCATGGGCAGTAATGCTCCTGAATTTTTCGCCCAAGCTGCTTTCGGATAATAAGTTGATCATCGTGTCATTGACCACGACTTCCCCGTCATGGATCATTACGACTTTATTACAAAGTTTTTCTGCCACTTCCAGTACGTGCGTTGAATAAAGGACGATTGATCCTTCAGCTGCGCGTTTTTTCATTTCTTCCTGTAAGAAATACGTGGCGTTCGGATCCAGACCGACAAAAGGTTCATCCAAAATAATCAGCTTCGGATTGTGCATGAGAATGGAGATCAAGACGAGCCTTTGTTTCATGCCGTGTGAATATGTCGAAATCAGATCGTGGATAGCGTCCCCAAAATTCAACTTCTTGAGCAAAGTATTCAATTGCTCGTTGATGGTCTCATTGTCTATTTGATAGATGCTGCCAATGAGCTCCAAATAAGAGTAACCAGTCATATTGCCATAAAGTACTGGAGTGTCAGGGGAATAGCCGATCATTTGCTTAAACTCCTGCGGATTGTTCGCAATGTTGACACTGTCCAATTCAATATCGCCTCGATCAAAGCGATGAATTCCGACGATTGATTTGATGGATGTGGTTTTCCCTGCACCATTCATTCCGATAAAGGCACAAATATCGCCTGGTGCCAAATCGAGCGTCAAGTTCCTGATGCCTTTCTCGGATCCCTTATAAACTTTGGTCAAGTTATTTATCGATAACATATAGATTGGCCTCCTAGATTAAGACTTTCTGAGATTGGCGTTCGCCCAAGCAAGATTTAGTAGAATGAACAATATACAACTGGCAATGCTGAAATAATTCAACTCACCGACTGGCAGTAATTGGTTTTCCGCCAAGTTTAAGATGCCGCCTGGTGATAATTGAAACAATATATTGTTAAAGCCTTTGATCAGGATGAAGAAAATCGAAATGGCGATTGTCGTCACCGCAATAAGGATAGGTCCTTTAATGAACGTGCTAATCAGGATTGCAAGACTGACGACGTAGAGGATCCATAGACTGTACATCAACAAAAATAATAAGAAACTGGAGAAAGAAAACGAACCGAATAAGAAAATCGTGTAGCCGTAGGAAACGATGGCTCCAATGGCAATGGCAAACATGCTGATGAGCCAGTGGCCGGTGAGCTTTGAGAGCAGGTAGGAGCGAAGCGAGACTGGACGGGTCAGAATAAAATCCTGCATGCCGTTATTACGGTCAGCGGCGATCAGTCCCATAAAACTAATGATTAAAATAATGAGTCCGATTTGATTGAACTGGCCGGAAATGGTCGATAGAAGTACTTCGCCAGAACTTGGCACCGGCCGGTTCGGGTCGATTGTGATGCCATCTGCCCCCCCCACATTCTCGAGGATGACATCCATGTATTTATTAATCAGTGGCTGCGTAACACCGAGTATGACAAAAAATAGTGTTAGCCAAATGAATTTAAATTCTTTTGCGGCTTCCAATAACTCGGTCCGCGTCAGTGTATAAAAGTTTGTCATGTGTCAGACACCATCTCCAGGAAAATTTCCTCGATTCCTTTTTCATAGAACTCGATGGACGTGATGTCCATTTCTTTTTCTGCAAAGTCGTTGACAACTTTTTTTAAATTCAGTTCTCCTGTGCCCGTCAGCAAGAACGTATTTGGAGAGAGGCTGTCAATCCGATCAATTTCAGCGCTTGCCACAGGCTCTGCCATTTGAGGGGATTTTTCAAGTTTAACTACAATCCGTTTGCGATCAGAGATATGCAAATCGTCATCAATGTTTCCGACGATGTGGCCATTTTTGATAATGATATAGCGATCGCAGAATTCGCTGGCATCATCCAATATATGTGTTGAAATGATAATGGTCGTCCGCTTTTTTAAGCGGGCGATCAATTTTTTTACTTCGTTTCGGCCGATCGGGTCTAACGCTGAAACCGGTTCATCCAAAATAAGCAGGAGCGGGCGGTGCAAAATGGCCTGGGCGATTCCTAAGCGCTGCTTCATGCCTCCTGATAGTTGTTCCACTTTGTAATGCCCGCGGTCTTTCAAGCCGACTTCTTCCAATACAGCTGGGATGTTCTCGGTAAGAAATGCTGAATCCAAGCCAGAAAGTTTACCGAAAAACCGAAGTGACTCATCACAAGACATCCAAGGTTTAAAATCCGTATGCTGAGACAAATAACCAATGCTCTTTTTATGCTCCACGATGGGTTTGGAGTGAAACCTAATATCACCTTGCTCGTGTTGCAAAATGCCGGTCATGCATTTGATGAGCGTCGTTTTGCCGGCACCGTTAGGTCCTAGTAAACCGACGCATTCCCCTTCGGCGATAGTGAAGGAAACATCGCTCAGGATTTTTCGTTTTTTGATCGTTTTATGAAGCTTCTCGACTGTAATCACTTCTTATCATTCTCCTTCCGATTACCAAATACAAAATCGGGCCAAGCGATTGAATCAATATGATTGCCACTAGCCAAATGTATGGGGCAGCAATTAGTTCTCTTCTTTTGACCCAGTCGTAAAGGGCAATGCCGATCAACAAAAGATTAAAGAAAATAATCGGCAGGGCAAAAGGGAGGATCTGTGCCCAGTCGATTTCAAGAAGGGCCGTAATGTCTGTATTCATCAACTCACCTCTTTCTATTACCATTATCGATAATGAAAATGTATAAGTCAACCAGTTTGATAAATTTGGGAATATGTAAAGAGCATGAAAGTGATAGATAAAAAAAAGTGGCTTTGTATGATTCAAAAGGTGCGTAAGACGAGCGTTTTTAATTTAAAAAAACAGTTTATATTGTAAAAAAATGCAATTTTATTAGCAGAGGAAAAGAAATTGAATAAAATTTGACGAATAATAAAGTATTTTCAGAAAAAACTTAATAATTAAATAATTAATTTTTTTAAAAATTTTTTTCAATTATAAAGCGATGAAAATGAGTTTATATAAAAATAATTAATGTTTGGAGATGTTTCCTTTAGAAATCGAGTGATTCCGCATAAAAGGGACTTAAATCTGATATATTAAAAAAACTTATTTATATTGAACTGTGTAAAAATACCTATGTTGACTTACTGAAATTGAAGGGACTTTTTGAATTTTAGAGGCTTGAAAGTTTTTTTAGGATATGTGTAATATGTAATCGAGAAATATTTTGGTAGCGAATTACCAAATTAAGAGGAAATAAATTACTTAAATACGAAATGGAGGAAATGGAGATGGGAAAATTATTGAAGGAAAGTTCTTCCCGAGTTACAGAATTTGAATACCAATTGTATTTTTTGTGGAGGAAACTTGGGGTGACAGATCTGTACACGGAGACTTGGGCCTTCAAACTGGCCGATCAAGTTGAAATTGCAAAATTCCAGGAAGCTATTTCACTTGTAATTGAGCATAATACGGAAATACATAGCAATTATTTTCTTTCGGATGATTCTTTAATCAAGAAAGAAATCCGGAAAGATTCCCTCATCCATCTAATCGATAGCGATCATTATCAATTATCGGCCCTTATCGAAGACCTGAAGAAACAGTGCTTTGATTTGGAAAAAGATCCACTCATCCAATTCTACTTATTCACAGATTCAGCCTCTCAAGAACATTACCTTCTCATTAACTCTCACCATATTCTGACTGATTCCATAACGAAAAACGTTTTATTAAAGCAATTGTTTGATGCCTATGAAACTGGCAGCTTGCCACCAAAAACTGAGATGACCCACAGCCAGCAACCAAAAGCTGGTGTTGATCCCTCGGTACTGGAAAAGTATAAAGCGTATTTAGGAGACATGATGCACTACCCAGACCGATCGAATCTCTACGGCGCTATTCAAGAGAAAAATGGCGGCGTGACGCTGCAAATCGACTTTAGCCAAGAGTTCGTGACAAGTACAGAGCAACTTTGCAGAAGCAAGAGAGTCACGCCTTTTGCTTTTTACTCAATCTCGCCTGCCCAGATATCCGATATTACGACTTCACAAAACGGCAGTTTGTATAAAACTGTGTTTAGTTACCAAGAAACGCTTTCCCAACAAGGAATCGATTATGAGATCAATACATCTCAAAACGGAGCCAAGTTCGAATTAACCGCTAAGTTTAAGCATTGCGTTCGGCGAGGACATTCCGTACAAGATTTCGTACAATGAGCGATTTGTCTCCACGAATGATGCAAAAGTGATCAGCCAGTGGATTCAAGACTTGGTCTCGGTCATCGCCGTTCAGGACGGTACGCTTGAGCAATTGCCAGATTATAGTTATATGTTGGATAGAAATCATCTTCAAAAAAGTCCTGTGCCCGTCAGTGAAAGGGCTGAACAGAAAACGGCAAGCTTTGCTCAAGAGCAGGAGGCAGGGGAGTTCGATTTCAAAGAATCCATCAGCCACGTGTGGAGCCGTGTATTGGGGCACACCGAATTTGATGAAGAGAGCGATTTCTTTGAAATAGGCGGCGATTCATTGAAAATGTCGAAGATGATCTTTCTTCTGAAAGAAGATTACGATTATGACCTGGATCCACTGGCCTTTTTTGACAATCCAACAATGAAAGTCTTACAGAAGAACGACAACAGTAACGAAGAGTTGATTGTGCAAAATGCCATGGATCAAGTGCATATTGAACAAGCACAAGTTACCCTCAACGACCGTGTCTTGGTGACTGGGGGACAGGGCTTGTAGGCAGTGAATTAATCTATCAGCTGCTGTCAAAAGGAAAAACGGTCTATTGCGTAGTCAGGGCGAGAAACGATTTTGAAGCCTATGGCCGTGTAGTGGATAAACTAAAGGAAATCAAAGATCCTTCGCAAGACTTGCCGCTGAATCAGCTCATTGTCTACTGCGGCGACTTGCAGCAGGAGAATCTGGGCTTGGCTCCAGAAGTATATCAACAATTGGCAGCGGATATTTCCGAGATATACAACAGTACCGGAAACATAAACTTTATGGCATCCCTTAAAGACTCGCTCGATGTAAACCTTCTAGGCTTGAATCATGTGATGAAATTCGCGCAAATGGGCCACTTGAAAAAAGTGAACCACATCTCCACATTGTCAGTGCTTGGCCATGACCATTATGTCATTGAAGATCTCGAATTAGCCCCAATCAGCTATGTGAAAAGCAAAGTTCTGGCCGAGCAATATTTGAGGGGATACCGGGACAAGCGCAACGGTGTCAGCATTCAACGGTTGGGCAGAATTGCGGGCAATGACCGGAACTACGCTGTGCCTGATAACGACCTGTTCTGGAGGCTGTTGGTCTCCATTCATCAATTGGGCTGCTGCCCGCAAGAGTTTTTGGAGTTCGAAACGGATTTGACACCCGTCAACGTAGTAGTGGAAGCCTTGCTGAAAAATGCAGATTCGCGAAATGACAACCACATCATCAATTATTTCTCAGAGAGTTTGGTTACGTTCGGGCGCTGCGTTGAATTGCTTGAAGAGGTAAGCAGCAAAAAAATTGAAATGGTTCCATATGAACAATGGATGGATGCAGCAGAAAACGATCAGGAGTGGAATCAAATCAAGGTGTTAATCCCATTGTTTAGAGAAAACGTCTTTTACGAGCCAGAAGAAAATAGCGTCGTTACGGAAAACTCTCCGGACAAAAACTATCAGTCCCGAATTACGATCAAAAATTCCATATCAGATGAGGTAATCAAATGTTTCTTAAAAAACGTTCTGAGCCGATACTAGAAACTGTCCAGCTTTTGGCCGTCCCTTATGCAGCGGGTTCTCTAAACAGTTACCAGCAAATGAAAAAGTTGAGCGGCTATGAGTTGCTCAGTTACGAAATGCCTGGAAGAGCACGGAGGTATGCAGAGTCAGGCTATAAAATGCAGGATGTGGTTGAGGAAATTGTGAAAACCATCGATTTTGCCAAGCCGTATCTATTGTTCGGCCATAGCATGGGAGCGTTCATTGCCTATGAGACTTGTGCGTATATTGAACGACTGCAGTTGAAACTGCCCGAAAAGCTCATTGTCAGCGGCCAAATTCCGCCCGGTAGCGTGCAAGCACAGTTGTACGAGAAAGAGATGACGTATCAGGCAACTCTTTCATATTTAAAAAGTATGGGAGGAACGCCTGATGAAGTGCTTCAAAACGAAGAACTGATCCACTACTACGCCAAAATATTGAAAGATGACTTTTCGTTATTGAAGCATTATTTCCAAGATGGCTGTTCAGCAAGCATTGAAACAGATATTGCAGTGTGGTGTGGAAAAGATGATGCCATGATTTCTGCAAGCGAAGTCCGAAAGTGGCATCAGGTAACTGCCGGACGTTGCACCATCACTGATTTTGAAGGCGGCCATTTTTTCATCAATCAAGTATTCGGGGACTTGCATGACCTGGAACGTCAATTGCATGTATGCCGGAATGCATATCGGGGGGAACGAGATGATTTATACTAATGATTATTTGGATGCCTATAATGGAACACATGCCGAGTTTCCAAAGAAAAAGCTCCATGAATTATTGGTGGATGCAGTTCGAATATATGAACAACACATAGCAATCCAGGACGCTGATGATCAGCTAACTTACGGTGAATTGCTTGAGGCGTCTGTCTCGTTAGCCGAACAGTTTGATGCAACAGGACAACCGGTCGCAGTAATGGCACACCGCAGCATTTCAACGATTACTCAGCTTTATGCGGTTTTTCTATCCGGGAATTATTACATCCCGATCGATCCATCAGCTCCGCCATCCAGAAAGCAACAGATTCTCGATAAGACCGAAGCCCGTTATCTCTTTGATGGCGGCGAATTGACCGTACTTCATGGAAGAGATGTCAAATTGCCGTTTCAGGAAAAAATGAGCGATGGCGATCAATTGGCCTATATTATGTTCACCAGCGGAAGCACAGGGGAACCTAAGGGGGTAGTAGAAAGCCATTACCAAGTGTATAACACCTTAATGGATATGAAAGAGCGGATGCAATTGACTCAATACGATGGGTTTCTGTGCTTGGCTTCTCTCTGTTTTGATCTGTCTGTATTTGATGTTTTTGGAGCCGCATTGACAGGCGGAACTTTGCATCTGGTAAAGGATCAACGAGATTTTGCTGATATCGGCCGAGTTATTGAAAATCGTCACGTCACTATCTGGAATTCTGTTCCGAGTGTGATGGACTACTTTCTGAGGGAGATAAAGTTAAGTGAGCGGGCCAAAAATAATATGAGGGTCTGCTTAATGAGTGGAGACTTTGTATCCAAAGATTTGGCTCAAACTACACTCGATACTTTCGGTAAGGCAGGTGTGTATAGCTTAGGCGGAGCAACCGAATGTTCGATTTGGTCCATTTTGTATAACATCACTCCTAATAACATCAATAATCATTCGTTTATTCCCTATGGATACCCGATGGCCAATCAAAGCATATGGATATTAAACCATCGAATGGATTATGCGCTTACGGAGAAGAAGGGCAGATCGCTATTGGAGGCGACGGCGTAGCACTTGGATATGTCAATGACGAGTCCAAGACTTCCACTGCCTTCATTGACCATCCACAACTCGGATGTTTATACTTAACGGGGGACATTGGAACATTTGTCTCACCCGATTATGTAAAATTCATCGGCAGAAAAGATTCTCAGGCGAAGGTCAACGGGTATCGTATCAGCTTGTCTCAAATATCCAACACATTCCTTAATTTGTTTGGGATGAAAAACAAAGTCGTGATCATCCAAGATGAAAAGGACAAAGATAAACTGGCTTTAGTTTACGAAAGTGAAAAAGCAATGGATATTTCAAAAGCCAGAAGTGAGCTAAGTGACTACCTGACACTGTATGAAATACCACATTTGTTTTATAGCCTGGAGAAGTTCCCGTTAACAAATAACGGGAAAGTTGACACCAGCAAATTAACTTTTATTGCGCAGCAATCTTATGACGAACGAGGGGTAATAGCGGCTGATCAAACTTCGGAAACGGACAGCGCCTTTAGAACAATGCTGAAGGAAGTGTTCGGCGTGGAATTGATCGGCTGCAACGATTCTTTGTTTGAACTGGGCGTTGATTCGATCCAGCTGGTCAAAATCAAAAACTGGATCGAAGAAAACGAAAAGAAAGAAATTTCATTGCTGGACATATATACGTTAGATGAAATCGGCAAGCTGGAAGCGGAAATATATAGCTAACTACAGAAAGGATAAAGGTGTATAACCACATGGAATTTGATTTATTCAAAAATCAAGTCAGATTTAAAATAGCGCTGGAACTAATAAATATCGAAGAAGGCCTTTCTATCATGCAACTTAACAAACTGCTCAAAGAAGTGCCGCAAGCGACATTGTATCGGCAAGTCAATTCAATGGTCGATGATCAACTCTTAAAAGTAGTGGGCAATCAGCGCATCGGAAAAGTCGAAGAGAAATTATATGCACTGAATACGGCTGGATACAAAATCAGTGAAGAAGATTGGAATTCCGCCAGCTATACTCAGAAAATCAACTTTGTGACTTATTACTTCATGTATATTTTGCAAAACTACAAAAATTATCATGAAACCAGCATCGCAGAAAACTTCCAGGACCAGTCAACATTTTCCTTAGTCAAAATGGATCTGACAGATGAAGCATTTAACGAGTTCCAATTGGAATTGAGTTCGCTCCTGGAAAAGTACTACAAAGTTCCAAAAAGTGAAGAAAGCAAGGACCGAACCGTATCGGTCGTCATCATTCCATAGGGTTTGGTTGGTTGTGGTTGTCTCCCTGCGCACGACACAATTCTTCATAAATAACCGCCAGCTGACAGCTCAGCTGGCGGTTATTTTCATGCATTCGTGTTTTTCCCTTATGGTTTAATTTTGAACCGGGAAGTATACCGCATCCTGTGACTTTGCTAAAATAAGGCAAAGGATTGAAAAAGTGGAGGTACATAATGCGGAAAGTTAAGGTAGGATTCATTTCCCCGTACGAAGCGATGATGCCGCTGATAGACGAGTTGGCGATGGAGCAGGATGATTTACAGATTACGCGTGCTGTCGGGAACTTGGAGGCGGGTGTTGCACTGGCTTTAGAGATGGAGCTGAACGGGGCGGATGTGTTGATTAGCCGCGGCGGTACGGCGAAAATGATTCGCGAAGCGGTGTCGCTTCCGGTGGTAGAAATACATATATCGGGCTATGATTTAGTGCGGGTCCCTGTGTTCGGAACGATTTTGACAATATGGATGCTGATATGCAGGGGTTTGGCGGGAGAGCGGTCTGGTTTTGTCCCTGTGTTCCGCACAATTCGAGCGAAAAGCCAGCAACCGGTTGACCGGTTGCTGGCTTTTCCAGTGGCAAACTTAACGGGGTGGTTCAGAAGACTCCTTCAGGGCCCCGAGCTGTCGCCGGAGCCGGTGTTTCAACGGATGTTCTTTAAATGGATTTCACTGAATATGCGCATTAAAGGGCGAATGAGCAGCTTGATGCTTCCGAACAGGAAGAACCAAATCGCTATCGTTTCTGTTTCCTTCCAAAAGAACAGAAGGCTGCCCAGGATGAACCAAACCGCGATCAGGACATCGTTGACATTATAATAGAACTTATAACGGTTGTGGATGATCAGTTCGTGGTTTTTTGAAGTGAACTCGATGTCCGAAGAAGAAGCGTTTCCTTTTTTTATGGCATGGTGGATACATCTCCTGGGCCCGATGCCAATGCTGTTTATTCGGCGATGGTGTTTTTTGTTTCTTTTTTCTATACCCGAAAACTGGGAGCGTCATGTCCCTATGTCCGGAACGATTCTGACAACGGAAATCTTGTCAGGTCGGAATTTGTTAGATCAGGAGTCTGATTTTGTTCCTGTGTGCCAAACAATTAGTCTGCTAAAAGCAGACTTTTTTAATGAAATATCGAAAGCCGAAACAGGCCGCAGCTGTGAAAATGCGGTTATTTTTAGCAAAAAGGCGGCAAATAATGACCAAATGATGCATACAAATGATCTGTTTTGAAGGTAATTAAGGGCTTCATGATGTAGTGTAAATTTTCATAAAAAATAGGAAATTAATTGTATACAAGTAATACCAATAAACTATATAATGATTAAAGTTAGAATAGAGTGACAAATTAATTCCGCTTCAGCGGCTGGAGGAAATGCCATGCATGGCGTGGGTCGATGGCTGCTGGGCCCGGTTGGATAGACGGAAGGCCAGGGGTGTTTGGCTGGCGAAGGTTCATTTAAACGTGGAAGAAGATGATATGGCGTGATAGGCATTGCGGCATGTCGTGGAAGCGGAAAGCTGTTCTCGACACTGACGGAAAATCGGTTTTTGGGAGGTGTGCTGTGTTCGCTTCAAAGGGGAGAAAGACAAAAAGAAACCTCCGGATGCGATAGTCTTGGCCGACAGGCATCCGGAGGCAAGCAGTTGGAGTGTACCAACTATTAGTTAGTATACTCCTTTTTCGGTTAAGAAAGACACCATTAATCACAAAAGGGGATAGAAAAATGACAAAGCGCAAGAATTTCAAGTTGGAAATGAACATGGAAAAAGAAATCGGGCAAGATACCGTCTTGATTTTGCCGGACTATGATGAACATGGTTGCTTGAATTCGATGATTTACCATACGGGCGGAAAGATCCACATAGACTCGAAGCCGTTCGATTTGATCGACACCAATTTGCGTTTCCGCGGCTCGAGCATGCGCGGCGCCGTGGAAGGCTCTGCGGCGATTCTCGGGAAGCTTAACAAGAACCCGATCATCATCGACCGGGATAAAGGGATCATATTATTGCCGAGCCAGTCGGCGCTATTGGATGGCTGCGTCTGGCTGTCCTTGCAGCACATCATGGAATGCTACAGCCTGGAAGGCAACCGGACGAAAGTGGCGTTGAGCAACGGCTGTTCGATCATCCTCGATGGCAGCAAGAAGTCGATCCAGCGCCGTATGGAAAAAGCATACGAGCTGCAGTTCAAGATGGAAGCGCAGAAGCGCATTTTCGAAAACGGCAAGCGGGTGATGGAGAATGCCTACCACCTGGAGAAACAGGCCGGCGGGGTGAATTACGAGCATTTGGCGGGGGAATAGAAGCGGTCGTCCCTGTGTTCGGCACAATTCGGCGATGCCAAAAGGCGCCGGATGGGGATTCGCGTTCGGTGTTGTCCCTGTGCACGACACAATTCGCTGCGGTAGAATGGAGAAAACGCAGGGAAGGGACGATACATATGGACAGCATCATTTTTGACCTGGACGGCACGCTTTGGAATCCGCTCGACGTGTCGGTCACGGTATGGAACAAGGTATTGGCGGATAACGGCGTCGAGAAGACGCTCACAAAAGACGATTTGCGCGGCATCATGGGGCTGCAGGCAGATCAGGTCGGGGAAAAGCTGTTTCCCCATCTTTCGAAAGCGCAATGCACCAAACTGACGGAAGAATCCTCCGAACTGGAATGCGTTTATTTGCGGCAGCAAGGCGGGGAGCTTTACGCCGGCGTCGAGCATGTGCTGGAGCGGCTGTCGCAAAAGTACAATTTATACATCGTCAGCAATTGCCAGGAAGGCTATATCGAAAGCTTCTATGAATACCACGGGCTGGACAGGCATTTCGTCGATTTCGAGAACCCGGGCAGGACGGGCTTGTCTAAGGGTGAGAACATTCAATTGCTCATGGAGCGGAACGGCGTGGACTGTGCGGTGTATGTCGGGGATACGGAAGGCGACCGCGACGCCGCGGAACTGGCTGGCATCCCGTTTGTCTATGCGGCATACGGGTTCGGGGATGCGAATGGCTACGATCATCGGATTGAGAGTTTTGACGGATTGTTGGAGTTGTTTGATTGAAAAAAGCCGGAAATCTCATAAACTGAGACTTCCGGCTTTTTGAGTTCCGTTAATGAGGCTTCTCGCCTTCTAAGGCGGTGAAGATTTTCTGCAGGGCCGTGAAGAAAGCGGGAATCATGCCGCCATGCGCTTTCACGGATTCGCCCAAGCGATACGCCGCGTAGATCCCGGCAATGTCGATCAGGGCATCGACCAGCCTGCCGCTGCGCCAGAAGAACAATTGAAGAAACTCGGTGAACAAGGCGAACAAACTGCACAGCATGAGGGTGACGCGCGGTTCTGTTAGGGCTCGATTCAGCAATAGATAAAGAATGCCGAACGACAGGGCATGGCCGGTTTTCTGGAACACGTAAAGTTTCGAGCCGAGTTGGATGTCGCTTATGATGAACAGATCCGACAGGTCCGGGAACAGCCGGAAATGGAAGTCGATGTCGCTCATAAACAGTGCCGTGAAATTGTAATTATTGGTGGCGACCAGGATGCATAATGCCCACAGGAGGGCCGGGATGTATTTGATTTTCATGCAGCTCTTCCTTCCGGTGTGGATATGCGTTTAATTGTGTGCAGTGTTTCGACGTTTCATTCCCCGGTACGGGAAGTTGAACAGGATTAAGCCCACTCCAGCAATTGTTGTGAGCCACGGGTAGAGCTGCGGGGACACCAGCGACAGCAGGGTCGGATAGAGATAGCCCGGCCGCAAATAATGATGGACCGGCCCGATGAAGTCTTCGGTGATCAATTGCGTCTGCAGTTTGGATTTGTTGTTGAAGGTGAACAGCTCTTCCGAGACGGCGCCGTCCTTGGCGATCTTGATGAGCTTGAATTCCCGGTCTTCGATGTCCACATAGCCGGGCATCACTTCTCCGTCGCGGTGGAAGCGCATATCGTAGCCGTTTTGGGCGATAGCGATGGCGAAGAAATCCTTGTCCGTAAACTTGTCTTCGACGGTCCAGTACGTGATGGCGCCATTATAGCGGTCGAGGCCTTCGGCGGCGAGTTCCCCGAATTGGAGCAATTGGACCGGATAGCCGTGGAGTGTCTCGACCGTTTCGCCGTTGACGGTGAGGCGGATGTCGCTCGGGTGGACCAAATTGTCCCAGGCGTTGAAATAGGGCTCGCCGGTCGTGATGTGCGAGGCGCGGATGATGTTCCCGTAGTAATTGGCATCATCCGGAGCGCCGGCGTAATCGGTCCGGTGGCTATTCAGCTCATCGATGTCGTAGCGGATGCCCATTTCGATCTTATAGGCGATTTCCATGAGCATTGGCGTGATGGATGGCAGCGACAGCGCCACGAGGACGATGCCGATGAGGAGGCGTTTGCGTTTCTTCTTGGTCATGGGGAGAATCCTTTCATTACTGGGGATGTGTCTATGCATAAATGCCTATTCCAAGTATAGCAAGGATCGCGCTTGCTGAGGGGATTCGGTGGTGACAACTTGGATTTATTTTTAATAAAAGGAAGAATCTAAGTGCTGGAGTAACGGTTAATCTTAAAGGGAATAGGAATAAAGATAGGTGAAAAAGAGATTTTCACAGATTTTTACTGTATACTAGTCCTTGCTGGTTTTAAAACGCTTTTGCCGGATGGAATGTCCGGCGAAAGGAAGGACGTGTCAATTTGAGGAAAGTGTTAAGGATAATCATCATCCTGTTGGTGGTGCTCGGTGTGCTCGCGGGAGCGGGATACTGGGTGTATCAGAGCTTCACGGCGACCGACGAACAGGAGATTTCAAAAGCGGCAGAAGAGGCCGCAGAAGTACTGGACGAAGACGCGGTGGCCCAATCGCGGCAATCGGATTTGCCGGTCGATACGGTCGGTTTGACGGAAGGGCAGTTCCAGGTCAAGTTGCACCAGATGACGCACCAGAAAATCGTGGCGACCGAAAAGCGCGGAAAGATCCAGATGACGCCCGCACGGATCGAGGAGATGTTGAAGATCCTGCGCGCCAACGAAGGGGCGTACGATGAATACTCGTTCTACGAAGACGCCTTGACCGAATGGGAGCAAGGCAAGTTCTCCAATGCGGTCGATGTGCACAACACAATCTGGGAATGGCATAACGGCACCGTCGGACGCGCGACGGGCTTTATGACGAAAGAGCAGGAAGCGGAGTATGTGGAGGATAATTTCTGAAACGATTCGTATGACGATTTGCCAAAAGCCTCAGGTTCTGCTATGGAATAGGAGGTTTTTTTGGTTTCGGGGAGTCGGATGGGTGCAGGGGGCATCTCGGTGAGTGGGCTATATTGCCGAGTTTTTCTAAATTTATAAGATAATTTCCTGATTTTAGTTTGAACCTTATGTGGTGGGGGAAATATTTCATATCTTGAAATATTATAGGGGGAAAACAGTTTGGAAGGATTTTTACAAGGGGTAGCTGACTTTTCAGCATGGATATGGGGCATCCCGCTCATCACATTGTTATTAGTTTCTGGACTTTATATGACATTCAAATTAGGATTTTTTCAATTCCGTTATTTCGGGTACATATTCGGCCAGACCTTCGGCAGCATTTTCAGGCGGCCAAAAGGCGAAGGAACGGTCACGCCGTTCCAGGCATTGACGTCTGCCTTGTCGTCAACGATCGGCGCAGCGAACATCGTCGGGGTGCCGGCGGCGATCATGTTCGGGGGACCGGGCGCGATTTTCTGGATGTGGGTCATTGCCTTGATCGGCATGGCGCTCAAATTCGCGGAAAGCGTGCTGGCGGTCGAGTACCGCGAGAAAAACGGCAACGGCGAATTTGTCGGCGGGCCGATGTATTATATGACGAAAGGCTTGAACATGAAATGGCTCGGCGTGTGGTTCTCGTTCGCGTTGATGATCGAGTTGATCCCGAGCATCATGGTGCAAGGGAACTCGATCGCGAGCACCGTTGAAGCGACGTTCGCGATTCCTGCGCTATGGACGGGCATCATCACGGCGGTGCTCGTGTCCATCGTCGTCTTCGGCGGCATCAAGCGCATCGGAAAAGTGACGGAGATTTTCGTGCCGTTCATGGCGTTGATGTATGTCGGCGGGGCGGTCGTCATTTTATTGATGAACGTCAAAGCTGTGCCGGAATTCTTCATGCTGATCTTTAGCAACGCCTTCTCGCCGGCGCCTGTCATGGGCGGCTTTGCCGGTGCGGCGATTGTCGAAGTCATCCGCTGGGGCTTTGCCCGCGGATTGTATTCCAACGAAGCAGGGCTCGGGACGGCGCCAATCGCACATGCCGCGGCGACGACCGACCATCCAGTGCGCCAAGGCTTCTGGGCGGTCATCGGCATCGTCGTCGACACCTTGATCGTCTGTACGGCGACGGCGTTCGTCATCTTGTCGTCAGGCGTCTGGACACAAGAAGGCGCGATGGAAAATTCCTCGGCGCTTACGAGCTTGGCCTTTGAACAGTATTTCGGTGATTTCGGCGCGATTCTCGTGACGATCGCACTTATCTTCTTCGTGTTGTCGACGATCCTGGTCGTCGTGTTCTACGGAGCGAAGCAAGCGGAGTTCCTGTTCGGCTTGAAAGCGGCACACGGCATGCAAGTGGTCTATATCATCGCCGTCGTGCTTGGTGCAGTCGGTGCTGCGGAAGTCATTTGGGGCTTCCTCGATATCATGCTTGCGGCGATCCTCATCCCGAACGTGCTGGCGATTTTGCTGTTGAGCAACAAAGTGAAGGACTTGAAGAACGAGTTCTTTACGTCGGATGAGTATTACCGGAAAGACTTGAAAGTGAAGAAACGGGCGAAACGCCAGAAAGCGGTGCGGGAAGCTTAGATTTTCGGTTTGTGTCCCTGTGTTGGACACAATTTCGGGCGACAGAATCGCGTGGCGGCGGGATTTTGCTGCTTGCGTGTCCCTGTGTGCCACACAATTCAGCGCCAAAAAGCCTTGAACTCGATCGAGTTCAAGGCTTTTTCGTTGCGATTGGGGAATCGCTGGGCGCAGGGAGTGCTGGAGGGGGTGTTTCGCGTCAGCCGGTTATGTATATGTTAAACAGCTGAAGATATCGATGAGGGGGTGGGAATTTTGGGTTTTGCATGGCCTATCCTGACCAGAGGGCGAAGTTGAAGAGGGAAGCATTGAAAACAGGCGGAAAAAAGTTTCAGAAAAACATTATTTCAATTTACCTTTTATTGGAAACCTGGTGGGGTATTTTTAAAGTGTGGCGGGAAGCTGGATCTGTTCAAAATGCTATTATTGCTGGAGTCTTATGGGGTGTCATGGCATGTTATTTAATTCACAAACTCTAATAATCCAGCAAAAAGTATATGGAAAAAAACGAATTATTATCTGAATTATAAGAGTTTTCATAGCCTACTTTACATTTTCTGGCCCTTCAGGTAGGTTTTATGTAGTGGTAAAAATGAAATAAAGCAGTTAATTTAGTAAAAATATGATGTATAATAGTTTATTTTTGTTATAGCGGATTTATTTTAGGTGACGTGAATTACTTTTGTGCATTGAGATTTTGTAATAAGCGTTATCTGGTTTCCGAGGCTGCCGTTAGGCTATGGGAAACGCAAAGGGGCATAAGGGGATAGATCAAAGCGAGCGGAGGAATGGGGACATGATGGGAATACGACACGCAACATCAACCATTGAGAAAACACCGAGGATTGCGGGTGAAGAAACGGCAAAGCGAACGGGGGAGCGCCATGTCGGCGACGGGCCTGATAGCGGCATGCAGGCGAATGTTCACGAATTTATCAGCTGGCCGCTAGACCGGGATGTTTCCGTCCAATTGTCCCGTGACGAGGAAGAGGGATTGAATAAGGCAGAGCTGCAGATTTCGCTCGAGAACATGAAGCGTTTGACACGGGCGCTGATTGAGCATCCGATTCCACTGCCGACGAGTTATTCCCAGAGCGCTCTCTCGGAAGACGGGATGCATACATTGCGGATCGCATCGAAGGAAGCGTTCCCGGATTTCGTCAAACGCCTGGTGGATGCGCTTGCCGTGCTGCCGCGAAAAAAATGAATACGGCAACTTCTTTTATCCAAAGAAAGAAGTATGCATTGATTTAATATCACCTGTAGCTGGCCGCGTGATCAATACTTGTAAGGACCAAAATCGAGGAGGATGAATCGGATGACTGCGATTGTAAAAGAAGAAATGGCAATGGAGATCCCGAACAAAACCTATTTGAAAACTTATGAGGAATATATCAACGGCTATAAGCAGTATAAGCTGGAGAAGGCGGGCTTGCAGGCGCGTGCCTACGTGGACAGCGAAAATGAGGGGCTGCAGGCGGAAGCTTGATGGTGTCCCTGTGCAGAGCTTGAAGCTGTCCAGCTGTCCCTGTGTTACACACAATTCGCGCGGGAAGAACCGCGTCGCAGCGGGGTTTTGGTGCTTCGCTGTCCCTGTGTTCCACACAATTTAATCGTCAAAAAGCCGTGAACTCTGTTGGAGTTCACGGCTTTTTTACGTATTTATTTTTCTCAAAAAGATGAAAAACCTCAGAGATTTCAAACGACAAGCAAAAAAGAAAAATATCTCTCTAAATACCCTATGTCTAAGGGACGAGAGTACGGATTTCACTCTATAGTTTGAGAGAAGATATCTTTTCGCATCTTCAAATGGAGTATATAATTAATTATAGAAATTCAAAATATTTACTTTTAAATGGGAAGTGAAGATGTGGTAACAAAAGAAAGTATTATGAAATCAGTAGACCGTGAACTCACTTTGCTCATTGAAGAATATGAGCGCCAATTACATAGAAAAGATATTGAAATTAAAGAACTCAAAAATCAATTATTGAAACGTAATGCAGAAAACGTTGAATTGCAGCTTGTCGTTCGCCAACAAGCGAAAGAAATAGAATTGAAGAAAAATCAAGCATTTTCCTATCTAAGCACTCTCGAAGAAGGAAACTTGGAGGAAGTGAGAAAAATACTTGAGCTTAATGATTCCGAGGAAGTAGCTGCCCTGGCTTCCGCTATGGAACAAATGTGGAGAAAACGGGAAAACGGAATGTTGGCCAAGTTGTTTGAAGAAGTGAACTCTCCGCATTATAGGAAGCAACTTAAGAATAGTGAATTTAATTACCGACTATTGGCAATCATACAGGAGATCTTGAGCGCTACTGACAGTATTGATTACGATTCTGATGCTTTAATTGAAAAAGCGATGGAGTATGCCATCCAAAGTATTGGTACAAACGGAGAGCAATCTTTGCGGGAATACTTGAAGGCGCAACACCAGAATGTTTATCCTGCTTTATTGCAACGAAACGAATCTCATCTAATTCGGACTTATTTCCGGTTGTTACTGACCTTTACGATGAAACAGGTTTTACAGGAATCCCTTAAGCATATGGTGACTGTAGAATGGAGTTTCTTAGTTTCTGCCATGTCAAAAGAGGATTTTGAATTCTACTTTTGGTATAGCTATCTATTCGACGGAGAACAACGGATACTTGATCGGGCAAAAGAATTCTATCCTCAGGGGATGCAAAATGTGAAAGGTTTTCGTTTATTTTATCAAGCAGCTAAGTCGACTGATGTCACAGAAGAAGCATACAGGGAAGCGAGAAATACATTCCGTTCGAATAAAAACTTGACGAATATGGAACAAGAGCTGGTTTTAGAAAAAGTCGATCAACGAATCAAGCCACGTTTACAAAGTAGTGTGAAAGCTCATGAAGCGCCGATATATATTATTACCTCCACTGAATATGACAAGCTGAAACAAACATTGGGGCTGCAACGAAAACGTATGAAACTGCCGTTATATCAAAAAGACAAACTAAATCAAATCTATTTGTATAAAGAAGTGAGCGTTTGGTTCAGTAAAGTTAGAGGCCGGGCATTCTTGGTGAATAAAGAGTATCGCGAGTTCAGCAAGCAAATCGCCCCACTGGTAATCAAAACGGGGGAAATGCGGTATACACTGCCTCCGGAAGGAAAGGCAGGAATCCAATCAAGTTCGTTCGTTTGGCCTTCTACAGAAGTGAAAAAGAAAAAAGAGAATCCAAAGAATGAAGAGAAGACTTTGAATGAGACGAGTGAATTAAAAAGGCTGGGTTATCAAATTACCGGTGTTAATCGAGCGAAGAGATGGCAAGCGCTGGAGCTCGCTGTTCCCAAAATAGGCTTGAAAAAAGTTGTCGGGATCATCAGTTATAACATTTTATTGCGCAAAGGCCAAAAGAATGGGGAAAGAAAATTCGCCTATGCCATTGCAGAATGGGAACACGACCTAGAAAAATTGAAGAAACACTATTACCGCAATGATTTCAAATGGCCGAACACGAAAAAGTGATGATTGCTAATTCATGAATTTGATGGTTCACGCTAGTTTAGCGCTTAAGTCGGCGGAGGGGTTAAAATGGAAGATTTGTTGCTAAAAGCAGGTGTTTACGCAATTATCAATAAAAGGTTGAATACTGTATATGTCGGAGAAACTGAAGCATGTTTTTTAATTCGCTGGATTGAACATGTATCGAGAGTTTCAAAGTTTCTGGATGAACGTGATAAAGCCCTGCTTTATCTAGATAAACACACTGAATACATAGTGTTAAAAGAGCTGGATCCTATTCAAGTCAGCCGGAAAGAGTTCTACCGATATGAAGAGGAAGCTACACTGTTCTATAAAAACAAAGGATGGGTGGTTATTTCTAAAGCAAACTATAGCCCATTGATGCATGAGGTAATATACCAGGATACTGAAGGCATTATTAAGAGATACAAAAAAGCTATTAAGCACATGATCAAAACTCTAGGATTGAAAAATACAAAAGAAAATAATGTAGGGCGGTTATATACAGCGTTGTATAAAAAACTGAACAGGCATTTTGATACGGATGTATGGGAACGGGCAGAAACTAATATCATAGACACTTTAACTAAAGAAGAATTGGAATTTATCTTGCTGGATTTATTCCCTCGCTATCGTGAAAAGAAACTAAATTTAGACCGGGAGGAATATAAAAAAATGGATCGACAGTTGTCGTTGTTTGAATAAGAAAAGAGCTAAACTTTTTAAAAAAGTATAAAATTGATTTATGATAGCATACTTGCTATCATAACAGTATAAAAGGTAAAGGATCTAAATTCATGAGAAAACACGAAATCGTTGAACTTGGTAATATGGAAGCTTTTCAAAGCATGTTATTGATCAACGCTCAACAAGAGCAACAAACAAAGAAACCTGGCGTTTGGTCAAGTTTGTTGGCTACTTATATCCGTCAACGGGAAATCATTTCTTACAATCCTTATCCTGAATCGAACGAATTTGAACCCGATGATGAAGTTCCACCATCCATTAAACTATTAACCCGGAATATTGATCCACGATTCGAAAACGAATTATACAGATGGGGCCTGCAGAATTTTTCGGTAGCGAATTATAGAATTATATTTGCCGTTTACGATTACTACAAAGTACTGCTGCTTCATGTATTCGATAAGCAATACAATAATGACGTCAAACGAGAAGATATAAAGCCAGCTGAATTAGTTTATGATGAATATCTCGGCCAATTTCCTAGTAAATATCGTTGAAAGGAGCTTTCACATGGATGCATTTTTGAAAAAAGCAGAAGGTGTTCTGGGCACGGAGAAAGTGAAGGAATTAAAAAGAGAAGCTTACGTAGCGGCTCAAATAAAAACGAAAAGAAAAGAACTTGGGTGGTCACAGCAGCAACTGGCAGATCGAACAGGTTTGCAGAAATCGACCATTGGCAGAATTGAAGCAGGTTTAAATAGCCCGACCATCGAAACAATCGGATTGATTGCAGAAGAACTGGGTGAGGATATTATCATTCCGGGAAAGAAAGAAACAGTATAGCTGTCCCTGTGCATGACACAATTCAGGGCGAAAGATTCGCGTCGCAGCGGGATTCTCGTACTTGAATGTCCCTGTGCGCCACACAATTCAATCGTCAAAAAAGCCGTGAACTCAATCGAGTTCACGGCTTTTTTCTGCATTATAGGTTTTTCACGTAATCTTCGACTTCCTGGGACGTCGTGAGGCCGAGGATGTGGTCGATATGCCCTTCCATGTCCGCTTTGGAGAGGCGGCTCAGCTGGGAGCGGGCTTTCAGGATCGACGAGGCGCTCATCGAGAATTCGTCCAGGCCGAGGCCGAGGAGAATCGGGATGGCGATTTCGTCGCCGGCCATTTCGCCGCACATGCCGGTCCATTTGCCTTCTTTATGGGACGCGTCGATGACGGTCTTGATGAGGCGCAGGATGGCCGGGTTATACGGCTGGTAGAGATACGACACGGATTCGTTCATGCGGTCTGCGGCCATCGTGTACTGGATCAGATCGTTCGTGCCGATGGAGAAGAAGTCGACTTCTTTCGCGAAGGTGTCTGCCATGACGGCAGTCGATGGGATTTCCACCATGATGCCGACTTCGATTGAATCGCTGACCGGTGTGCCTTCCGCTTCGAGTTTCGCCTTTTCTTCCAAGAGAAGGGCTTTCGCCTGGCGGAACTCGTCGAGCGTCGCGATCATCGGGAACATGATTTTGAGGTTGCCGTGGACGCTCGCACGGAGTAGTGCGCGCAGCTGCGTGCGGAACATGTCCGGCATCTCGAGGCACAGGCGAATCGCGCGGAGGCCGAGAAACGGGTTGAGTTCTTTCGGCAATTTCAAGTACGACAATTCCTTGTCGCCGCCGATGTCGAGCGTACGGACGACGGTCGGTTTGCCGTCCATGCCTTGCAGGACTTCCGCATAGGCATCGGTTTGTTCCTGCTCGGTCGGGAAATCGTCACGGCCCATGTACAGGAATTCCGTCCGGTACAGGCCGATCGCTTCGCCGCCGTTATCCAAAACGCCGACCAAATCTTTCGGCGTGCCGATGTTTGCGCCGAGTTCGACTTCGACGCCGTCTTTCGTGACGGTCGCTTCATTCTTCAACTTGGCCCACTCGGCTTTCTGGCTGGCGTAAGCCGCTTGTTTTTCCTTGTATTCGGCAAGCGTCGCTTCGTCCGGGTCGAGCAGGACTTCGCCTGCCAAGCCGTCGATGATGACGATGGTGCCGTTATCGATCGTGCCCATCGCCGTTTTCGCGCCGACGACTGCCGGGATTTCCAGCGTGCGGGCAAGGATGGCGGAATGCGAAGTGCGCCCGCCGATATCGGTGATGAAGCCTTTGATGTATTTCGGGTTTAATTGCACCGTGTCGGACGGCGTCAAGTCTTCAGCGATGACGACGACTTCGTCGGTGATCATGCTCGGGTTCTGGATCTGCACGCCAAGCAGGTGGGCGAGCACGCGTTTCGTGACGTCGCGCACATCGGCGGCGCGTTCTTTCATGTATTCATTGTCCATCGCTTCGAACATGTCGACGAACATCGTCGAGGTTTCGTGAAGCGCGAATTCGGCATTGACGCTGTCGGTATTGATCTTGTCGGTGATCGGCCCGATCAGTTCCGGGTCTTCCAGGACGAGCAAGTGGGCGCCGAAAATGGCCGCTTCCTTGTCGCTGATTTCTTCGGCGGTGCGTTTCTTGATGGCTTCGAGTTCGGTGATCGATTCAGCCACCGCTTGATTGAAACGATCGATTTCCGCCTGGGGGTCCGCGACGTTCTTCTTGTCGACCGTCAGTTCCGGATGTTCCAGGCGGAAGGCCTTGGCGATGGCGATGCCGTTGGACGCTGCGATTCCGGAGAGGTGTTTCATTGGTCCGAGATTCCTTGTTCTTTCAGTACGCGTTCAATCGTTTCCATCGCTTCCGTCTCGTCCGCGCCATCAGCGGCGATCTGGACTTGTGAACCGGAAGGCACGCCAAGTGACATGACGCCGAGGATCGATTTCAAGTTGACTTTCTTGTCCTTGAATTCCATCGTGATGTCGGATTGGAATTTCGTCAGCGAGCCAACGAGTGCTGAAGCAGGACGTGCGTGCATGCCTGCCGGGTCTGTGATTGTGAATGTTTTTTCTACCATGAATGATTCCTCCTTGGGTGATTGGGTTGTAACCGAATTTATCAACCATTATGACATTTTCCGCGCGAAATGCATAGCGGGGGCCATTTGGATGGCAAAAACAGAAAGCATGGAGTTGTCCAGGGAAGCGCGACAGGGGTGGTTTTTGTGGTGTGTAGTGTGTCCCTGTGTCAGGCACAATTCCGGAAGCGGGAAGGTTGGTGTGGCGGCGTTTTGGGGTTGGGATGTCCCTGTGTTCGGCACAATTCACTCGGGCGGCGTTTTGGGTGTCCCTGTGTGCCACACAATTTGGCGGGCGAAAACCTTGACGGGGCGGGATTTGACTTTGCGGGCGCCCCTGTGTCAGGCACAATTTACGGCAACGACAGGCTTGTCCGGACAGCGGCGACAAAGTTGGTTTTTCCTTTCGTTGAATGCGCTTACAATATAGGCGTATAATCTGAATTAACAAACAAAGAACTAGGGCACAGGCCCAAAAGAAGGAGGATGAAAGGAATGGCAGAAGAACGTTCGAGCTTGAAAGTGAAAGTCCAGAAGTTCGGGAACTTCCTCAGTTCGATGGTCATGCCGAACATCGGCGCGTTTATCGCCTGGGGGCTGATTACGGCATTATTTATCCCGACCGGTTTTTTCCCGAATGAGCAATTCGCGTCGCTCGTTGGGCCGATGATTACGTATTTGCTTCCGCTATTGATCGGTTATACGGGCGGTAAGCTTGTGCACGATCAGCGAGGCGGCGTCATTGGTGCGATCGCGACGATGGGGGTTATCGTCGGGGCACCGGATACGCCGATGTTCCTCGGCGCGATGATCATGGGGCCGCTCAGTGCCTGGGTCATCAAGCAGTTTGACCATTTGATCGAAGGCAAGATCCGCTCCGGTTTCGAGATGCTCGTCAATAACTTCTCTTCCGGTATTATCGGCGGGGCACTCGCGATCTTCGCATACCTCGGCATCGGGCCGGCCGTCAGCGCGTTGACGCAAGTATTGGTCGCAGGCGTTGACTGGCTGCTTGAGACAGGCTTGCTTCCACTGACAAGCATCTTGATCGAGCCGGGGAAAATTTTATTCCTCAATAACGCCATCAACCACGGCATCTTGACGCCGCTCGGGCTTGAGCAAGTCCAGCAGGCGGGCCGTTCAGTTCTGTTCCTGCTCGAAGCGAATCCAGGGCCTGGCCTTGGCGTGTTGCTCGCATTCATGTTCTTCGGAAAGGGCATCGCGAAGCAATCGGCACCAGGGGCGATCATCATCCACTTCTTCGGCGGGATCCATGAGATTTACTTCCCGTATGTGTTGATGAAACCGATGCTCTTGCTGTCCGTCATCCTCGGCGGCATGAGCGGTGTGTTTACATTGGTCTTGATGGGCGGGGGCTTGATGGCGCCTGCATCGCCTGGCAGTATCTTCGCGATCACGGCGGTCACACCGCCTGAAGGCATGGCCTATATCGCGAACTTCACGGCGATCCTGGTCGCAGCGACCGTTTCGTTCTTGATTTCAGCGGTCGTCTTGAAGCGCAGCAAAGATACAGCGTCTGATGAAGACGTCGAAGCGGCAACGAAACGCATGGAAGAAATGAAAGGCAAGAAGAGCTCGGTTGCCGGCGCACTTGGCGCTAGCGCTGGAGCGGCAGGCACGGCTTCTGCAGCGGGCACGTTCCCGGACGATGTTCACAAGATCGTCTTTGCGTGCGACGCCGGCATGGGGTCGAGCGCGATGGGCGCATCCCTCCTCAGCAAGAAAGTGAAAGAAGCGGGCATGGACATCAAAGTCACGAACAGCGCGATTTCATCCATCCCGGCCGACACACAGATCATCATCACGCAGGATAAACTGACGCCGCGTGCGAAAGACAAGCGCCCGGATGCGTACCATATCTCGGTCGACAATTTCCTGTCGAGCCCGGAATATGACCGCCTGATCGAGCGCCTGCAGCACGGCGTGACCGAAGAGCAAAGCGAATTGGTCGAAGAGAGCGAAGCGAATGCGGCAACTGGCCCGGAAGAGGATGCGCCGCTGCTCACGGAAGACAATATCTTCATTAATAAAAGCTTCCGCACGAAAGAAGAAGCGATCCGCTTTGCGGGCGATGCGCTCGTCAAGGCGGGATACGTGGAACCGTCCTATGTCGACGAAATGATCAAGCGTGAGGAGATCACGACGACGTATATGGGCAATGACGTGGCGATTCCGCACGGCACGGAAGAAGCGAAAAAAGCGGTATTGAAATCCGGCTTCACGGTCGTCCAAGTTCCAAACGGCGTGGACTTTGACGGAGAGAAAGCGAAGCTGATCTTCGCCATCGCGGGCAAAGACGGCACGCACCTCGAGATTCTGTCAGGCATCGCGGTCATCTGCGCCGAGCAGTCGAACGTCGACGAACTCGTCGCGGCGAAGTCCCCGAAAGAATTGCTCGACATCCTGAACAGCAAATAAGCGGCACCACGAAAAGGCAGGGGGAATCCTGCCTTTTTGTGCTATTTCTTTGGTTTATTCACATTGAGCAATTTGTTGAAGAAATAGAGATAGTAATTGATTGTGGGGAAATCGCTCCAGGCGGACGCTTTAGGCCCGCAGGATGCGGGTCATGCAGCTGATGCGACAGGACGTCGCGCTTTCAGCTGCCCGCGTTTTCAGCCGCTTCCAGTTTACTAATGAATCAGTTTAAACCGCTGCTGCTCCCGCATCTGCAGTGCAGATACGTCGCAAATGAACAAGCTCAAGTGCCTTTTGCTTGTTCATTAGTCGCCGCCTGCCGCTCTTTAAATTTAGTTTGAATACTGGGTAAGTGTTTCTAACTTTATTGAGATAAAAGAGGAAAGCGAGCTGTTTTGCGGAATGTGGATAGTAGTGAGAAAATGAAGGTAGTACGTTGGAAAGCTTTTATAGCTATAAGAAGTAAGTGTTCACAACAAAATGTTCAGTGAAATATTAGAGTGTTTGGAAATGAATGAGTGAAGCGAAGCTGAGCACATTCATTTGCGACGCATCTGCCATGGAGATGCGGGAAACAAAGTTTTTGCACGAAGCGTAGCGAATGAGGAGGCTCGATTCCCGCCCCAGGGAGTCGTGCGGTAAGCTTCGGAAAACAGGTTTTCCTATTATATCTTTATAGAAAAAACATTTTATTCTTTAAAGTCTGCATCAACGAAAGGTGACAAGGGAGTAGGTGAGTGGATGTTTGTCACGGTTAGGGAAAAGTCGATCATCGAATTGGTGACGCGGATGGCGGGGAAGCATACGGTCAATTCCCTGGCGGCGTATCTCGATGTCAGCGCAAGGACGATCCAGCGAGATTTGAAATCGGTGGAGAAGTTGTTGGAGCCATTCGGCCTGTTGATGAAGCGCGATGGGGCGGATGCGCTGTATCTCGATGGCAATAACGAGAAAATCTACCGCCTCATGCAGAAGCTTGCGGCATCGAGCGTGCCGGAAGCGTCGCCTGAGGAGAAGAAGCTGCGCTTATTGGTCATTTTATTGGAAGAAGGCGCCTTTTTTAAGAAGCAGGTGCTGTCGAATCAGCTCGGCATCAGCACGACGACCTTGACATCTTATCTGGACGAGCTCGCCAATTGGCTGCGCAAGTTCTCGGTCACCTTGTCCAGGCAGCGCGGCGTCGGGATGGAAGTGAGTGGTGCGGAAGCGCATAAACGCCATGCGCTGGCGGCGTATTTCCTGATTCATTTCTACGAAGAGCTCATCGAAAGCCTGTATTACCTGCAGCAAGGAACGACCCAGGACGGCAAAGTGCTCGGCTATTTCAACCCGGCCTATCTCGCTGCGGCGAACCAGCTTGTCGGCGAGCACATCAGCGAGCAACAGATCCGCTTGGCCGACAGCGATTATACGGGGCTCGTCGTGCATCTTGCCTTGGCGCTGCAGCGCACCGAAAGCGGCTTGTTGCTGGAGCCGGCGATAGAAAGCGAGCATAACGGCGAATACGCCATGATCGCCGCGATTTGCGAAGAGCTGCGTGAGCGGTTCGGCGTGGAACTTGCGAAGCGCGATATCGAGTTCCTTGCGGTCGTCTTGAAAGGCTCGAAAATCCAGGCGTCGAATGTGCTGTATTACGACAGCGTGCTGCTCGGGAAATTGGTCAAAAACCTGATCCGCGATGTGTCGGCGCAGCTCGGCGTCGATTTGACGAAGGATTTTTCCTTGTACCAGGGCTTGCTTGCCCATATGGAGCCGCTCATTTTCCGCTTGAAGCAAAAGCTCGAATCGTTCAACCCGCTGACGGACGAGATCAAGAAGAAATACCCGGTGCTGTTCTTGGCGGTCAAGGAGGCCCTCGAGACCGAGTTTGACGACCTCGAATTCTCGGCGGACGAAGTGGCGTATATCGTGCTTCATTTCGGATCGGCTTTGTTGATGAATGAAGAACGCGTCCAGATCGAGGCGGTCGTCGTGTGCCCGACCGGCATCGGCACGTCAAAAATGCTGGCGAGCCGCATCCAGAAAGAGCTGCCGGAAATCGATTCGGTGAAAATCCTGTCGGTGCACGATTTCCAGACGGCGAATTTAAAGGAATATGACCTCGTCATCTCGACAATCCGCCTGCCGGTGACCGATGTGGATTATTTGATGGTGAGCCCGCTGCTCAACGAACAGGACATCAGCCATATCGAGAATTACCTGCAGCACAACATCCAGCAAGTGACGCGCAATAAAGCGTATTTGCCGTCGACAGCGGTGGAACCGGGCCGGAAAGAGCGGCGGGATGTGCGGGCTTTGCTGCGTGACATCCAGCAAGTGCAAGCGGGGATGGACGCGCTGCTCGACCATTTCCGCGTCGTGCGCATGGAAGGCCTGGATTATTGGGCAGTGCTGGAAAACGTGCTCGAGGGCATGGAACGGGACGGTTTGCTGGATGCGGCGGGCACTTTGCGGCAATTAAAGGAGCGCGAGGCAAAAGGCGGCCTCGGGATTCCCGAGACCCAGATGGCGCTGTTCCATTGCCGCGATGAGTCGGTCCGGGAATTGATGTTCCAGGTCGTTCATTTGGAGGCGCCGAGCGTGGTCAAGGGGATGGACGGGCGGGACATGCGGATGGTGAATGTACTATTGATGCTGACGCCTGTGGAACTTGGCGCGCGCGAGCAGGAGATCATGAGCTTGATCAGCTCGAGCCTGATCGAAAGCGAAGAGGCGATGCTGGTGTTCCAGTCGTCAAATGAAGGCGCCATCCGCGGCAAATTGGAAGAGTTGTTTTACGATTACCTACAAAATAATTTGATGAAGGACTGATGATAATGAAACAAGCAATCCATTTCGGTGCAGGGAATATCGGCAGAGGGTTTATCGGGGCGCTGTTCTCGGAATCCGGCTATCACGTCAGTTTTGTCGATGTGGCAGAGACCATCATCGACGGGTTGAACGCACAAGGCAAGTACCGCGTGAAGCTGGCGCAGGAAAAAGACGAGAGCATCCTGGTGGAGAACGTCTCCGGCATCAACAACATGAAAGACGAAGAAGCGGTCATCGCGAAGATCCAGCAAGCGACGTATTTGACGACGGCGATCGGGCCGAACATCCTGCCGCGCATCGCGCCGCTCATCGCGCGCGGCATCGAAGCGCGCGTGACGGGGAATTTTGCGACGGGCGCGGACTTGGAGCCGATGTCGGAGTTGGACGTGGCATCGGACATGAGCGCGGGTTCGGAAAAACTGTACATCATCGCCTGCGAAAACCAGATCGGCGCGACCGACATCCTGAAAGGCCATATCATGAGCCATTTGAGCGACGAAGCGAAAGCGGACCTCGCGGGCAAGGTCTATTTCTTCAACTCGGCGGTCGACCGCATCGTGCCGATCCAGGAGGGCGGTTCGCTCGACGTCTTGGTCGAGCCGTATTACGAATGGGTCGTCGAAACGACTGAAGACCTCCCGGAAGTGTCCGGCATGACGATCGTCGACGACTTGGCGCCGTTCATCGAGCGCAAATTGTTCACGGTGAACACAGGGCACGCGGTCATCGCGTATCACGGCTATCTCGCCGGCAAGCCGACGATCGATAAAACCTTGGCCGACCCGGAAATCGAACGCGAAGTGCGGGAAACCTTGAAAGAGACCGGCGCCTACCTCGTGAAGCAATACGGCTTGGACGAAAAGACGCATCTTGCCTATATCGATAAAAACATCGCGCGCTTCAAGAACGCCTATTTGAACGACGGCGTCACGCGCGTCGGCCGCGCGCCGATCCGCAAGCTCGGCCCGGAAGACCGCCTCGTGCGCCCGGCCGTGCAAGCGCAAAAAGCGGGGCTGTCGTATTCGCATCTCGCCAAAGCCATCGCCGCGGCGATGCTGTTCGATTATGCAGAAGACGAAGAAGCGGTGAAAATCCAGGAGCTGATCGCACAAAGCGGCCCGGAACTCGTCCTGAAAGAAGTGAGCGGGCTCGAAGCCGATAGCGAGCTGGCGCAGGAAGTCGTGCGGCAGTATCGGGCGATGAAGAAATAGCAGGTAGCACGTAGCACGTAGCACGTGCTGTCCCTGTGTTGCACACATTTCCAACCGCATCCCAGCCGCCAAAAAGGCGCAGGGATGCGGTTTTCATTTGGCTGGGGACTGTTTGTGTCCCTGTGTTACACACAATTCGACGCAAAAAAGCTGCCTTCCTTGGTTTCAAGGGAGGCAGCTTCTGGGTTTATCCGCTTAGTAGAGGCTGAGTGCCTGCAAGCCGATTTCAGCGAGTTTCGCTTGGCCGGCGTTGGTCGGGTGGATGTCTCCCGGCAGGATGTACAGGGCTTGATTGTTCCCGAACGCCGTGTAGGCATCCGCGAGATAGACGTCTTCATTGGCGAAGGCGAGGCCCGCGAATGCCGCGTTGATGTTCGGTAGGACGGCATCGGCGACATAATGGAGCGGGTCGGTCAGCTGGAATGGGTTGTAGACATTATAGAGCACGATCGGCGAATCGGTGAGCGAGCGGATTTCCGTGATGATTTGCTGGATGTTGGAGAAGACGTCGCTTTGGCTGAGTTTCAGTTGGAGCAGCTGTTGGAACAGTGCTTGATTGCCGCCGCTTTCTGTAGCCGCTTCGCGCAGGATGGCGAGCAAGTCGTTATTGCCGATCGTCACGGCGACATAATCTGAGTGGATGATCGCTTGCCGGTATTTCTGGTCGGTCTGCAGGGCTTCGAGCAGTTGATCCGATTGCCAGCCAGGAACGCCAAGGTTGCGCACACGGAGATCGGCGAGTTTGCCGATGAGATACGGATAGCTGGTCTTCGCCGGATTTTGGTTGGTCTGGCCGAGATTCAGTCCGAACGGGATCGAATCGCCGACCGCGACGAGCGATTCCTTGGCGTTATCGCTCTTGGCAAAGGCGCCAGGCGCAACGAGCAAGCTGGCGAGCAACAGGACGACGATGAGTTTGATGAGCTTTTTCATGGGACCCTCCCTTTCTTTTCGTTTCATTCACCTATAGTATAAAATTAATAGTTCGAATATTCTATGAATATTTCCTGTGTTTGATTCGTTTGAGTAGATTGTCATGGATTGGGCGAAAAGGAAGGTGGAAGTTAGGCGGGAAGGGAGCTCATGAAAATGAAAGGGATGTCAAAATTCGCAGGCGGGATGATCGGGTTGATTACAGGGGGTGTGGCCGGCGCTTTTCTCGGGCTGGTCATCGGCGGCACGTTTTTGGGGGGATTCGATATTCATGAAAAGACCGGGATGGAAGGCTATGAGCTCGCGGTTTATGTGGGGGCGGGGATTGGCTTGATTGCCGGAGCGGGTATCGGTGTATGGATGGCGGGAAAAGAGCGACGAGAACGTGACCGTTTCGGTCTGGATGTGCATAAGCCGTTTAAATGAAGAGGCAGCCGGGAACTTCCATAGCAACGACATCTTTCAAGGAGGTTCATTCATGAAACGAAATATCGGCACCTACAACTCGATGTTCCGCATTGCCGGCGGCTTGACTTTGCTTTCGTATGCGACGGCCAAGATGGCGCGCGAAGGCACATCCGGCGCACAGCTCGGCCTGGCATTTCTCGGCGCGCAGAAAGTCGGGGAAGGCGTAACGTATTATTGTCCCGTCGCTGATGCATTGAATCTGGAAAGTTCGAAATTCCTGAAATGAAGCAAGACGAGCGGTTCTATTGGTAGATGGAAGCGGTTCGTGTATGGCGCAGTGCAAGGAGGGTGAATCGTTATGGGCAAGAAATTGGAGCTCGTGCTCTACACGCGGCCGACCTGCTCAGACTGTCAGGACGCAAAAGCGTATCTGGCGGAGCACGGCATTCCGTACGAGCATAAGAACGTCGAAGGACAGCCAGGGCTCGAGGAAGAGATGAAGGCAATTTCCGGCGCCAAGATCGTCCCGGTGTTTGCGTTCTACAAGAAAGGCCTGTTCGGCAAGAAATTGGCGCATGAGTTTATCGGGTTCGAACGGAACCGGGATGAGATTGTCAGCTTGTTAGACGGGAACGCGTGAGCAGTATTGTCCCTGTGTTCCACACAATTCGCGGGGCGGAAATGCTGGCGCGGCGGGATTCGGTGCCTGGAGTGTCCCTGTGTGCCACACAATTTCCAAAGAAAGCAGGAAAAGCTTCTCCGTGCTGGAGGAGCTTTTTTTGGCATGTTTGCCTTCCTGTGCGCCACAAGACTTTTGCGATGTGGATGAATAGCATGAATTTATCATAGGAGGTATGATTATTGATAAGGATAGTTAGGGCGATGAACTGAAGGGCAGAAAAAGGAAAGGTTACGGCGGTATTCAGGGCTTGTATGGGTCGTGAAATGGATAGGGTTTGTTCTTTCTGGTGTGCAGTGCCGGTGGATGCTTGATGGGCAGGGCATTTGTTTACGAAAGGAATGGAAACCTGGCATGAAGTTGATCAAAGTGGCAGATTACAACGAGATGAGCCGAATTGCAGCAGATTATGTCATCGAGAGAATTCATCGAAACCCGCAAATTAAATTAGGGATGCCGACGGGTGATACGCCAAGAGGGCTGTATCGGGAACTGATTGCCGACCACGAGAAGAACGGCACTTCATTCAAAGAGGTCCAGACCTTCAATCTGGACGAGTATATCGGATTGTCCGGGCAGGATCCTCAGAGCTATAGATACTATATGGACATATTTCTGTTCGACCATATCGATATTGATAAAAAGAATACGCATCTTCCGAAAGGCGATGCGGAAGATGCGTTTGCGGAAGCCGAAGCGTACGAAAAACTCATCCAAGACAGCGGGAATGTGGATTTGCAGATTCTGGGCATGGGCGGCAACGGCCATATCGGCTTTAACGAGCCCGGCACCCCGTTCGATTCGATGGCGCATGTCGTGGAGTTGACTTTAGCTACGAGAAACGCGAACGCGAAGTTTTTCGGGAGCTTGGAGTCGGTGCCGAAGCGGGCGATCACGATGGGCATAGCGACCATCATGGGGAGTAAGGAGATTTTAATGCTCGTGTCGGGTGCTGGAAAAAGCGAAGCTGTGAGCCGTTTGCTCGAAGGGCCGATCGAAGAGGCGTTTCCGGCCTCGGTGTTGAGGATGCATCCCCATGCGACCATCATCGCCGATAAAGCGGCTTTGTCCCTGTGTTCCACACAATTTGAGAAGGCAAAAAGCTGATATGGCGGGGGCCAGTCCGTTTGTGCCCCTGTGTTCCGTACAATTTGAAAGTCTGTGAAGCGGCATCTTCACAGGCTTTTTGTATGGGCAAATATTCATTTTCAATAAAGCCTGGATATCATTTATGCCGATTGAATCAAAACGGGGCCGATACGTTTATCGGAATCTGCTTCGGGAAAATGTCAATAAGCTTTAACGCATGCGAAGCGAAGGCATGCGGAAAGGAGAGAAGGTCTAGTGGAGATACATCCCTTATTATTGGTGCTGATCATTTTCAGCATCAGTTTAAGTTTTGTCACGTTGTCGACGATCCGCATGATTTTGATGGTAAAGGGCTATCAATATTCAGCGGCCGGCCTGTCGATTCTCGAAGTCATCATTAACATACTGGGGCTCGGGCTGGTCCTGGACAATTTAGCGAATGTGCAAAACCTATTGGCGTACGCACTTGGATTTGCGGCAGGCATTATCGTCGGCTCGAAAATCGAAGACAAGTTAAGCCTCGGCTATGTCACGGCGAATGTCATTTCGCAGGACAATAGCGGGCGGCTCGCCATTCAGTTGCGCGACAAAGGATATGGGGTCACGGATTGGGAGACCAACGGCTACGAAGGAAAACGCAGTTCGCTGCAGATCCTGATGCCGAAAAAACAGGAGCCCGAGTTGTACCGCGTCGTCAAGGAGCTGGACCCCCATGCATTTATCGTCGCTTATGATGCGAAGACCATCTACGGCGGATTTTGGATCCGCGCGTTGAAAAAGCGGGCGATTACAGTGAGTGATTGATCGTCCCTGTGTTGCACACAATTCAAAGAGGCAGATGCTTGTCGTAGCGGGAATCTGTGGCTGAATTGTCCCTGTGTCAGGCACAATTCAGCCACCTAAAAAGCCGCATCCAACCGTCTCCATGACGGTTGGATGCGGCTTTGATTGTATCAGACATAGGGACGTGGCAAAAACAAAAAGATACTAGAGGAAACGACAAGCTACATTTCCGGCGGAGCCATCTCTTCGATGTGTTTGTCTTCTTCTACGTTCTGCCTGTATTTCAAGCAGTATTGGCAATAAGCGTCGGTAGTTTGTTCGTGAGGCTCCGGCATCAGGGCAGGGAGGATAGAGCGATCTAAAAATGGCGGCGCTGGGAGATCCTCATTCCAATAGAGCGGGAAAGAACTGTACGGATAATGCACGAGGCGCTTGACCATGGGGGTGGAAGTTTGGATGGGATTGCGGTGGATGTAGCTGCTGACGACCAATAAGCTATATGGCGATGCGACTTCCTTGGCGAAAAATCGCTTTTGGTAAATGCGCCCGAGATGACCGTACCGCTTGCTGTAAGAATGGCTATAGCGGCGATTCACCAGGCTCATGATTTTGCTGAGCGAATCCTGCTTCGGTTTAATCAAGATATGGTAGTGGTTGGACATGAAGCACCAAGCGAGAATCGTGAACGGGTACCGCGCGTGGACATGCAGAAATGCGCGCATCAGTTCGCGCATGTCTTCTTTTGTGCTGAAAATAGCCTGCCGGTTGTTGCCGCGTATGACGACGTGGTAATAGGAATCAGGATTGAACTCGCGTCTTCTCGTCATATGCAGCCACCGTCCGATCGGGAGGCGTTGGCAAAATGAGGTGGGCAGGAAATTTCGTGTGGAGGGGAATTTAAGGTGGGTGCCGAGGAGTTTCTGTGGGACGTTGCATCCGTGTACGGAGAAATGAAGAAAGTACTTATAAAAATCCCTTCTTTCTATAGAGGATATAATCACGTTTAGTATAAGGGAATCGCAAAAAATAGTATACAGAATTTTTGGGTTGTGCGTAACACATGGACAATCGGGAAACGAAATAATTGTGTGTAACACAGGGACAAGTGAACGGCGGAATGCCTCTATATAGCGAATGTCTCCCGCTGAATTGTGTGCAACACAGGGACCACAACATATGGACGACAAGAACGCCAAGCAATGATACTATGAGCTTAACGGCCTGGCCGATAGACGATAATGGGGGAATGGATTTTGAAGACGATGGGATTTGTGATTAGCCGCAAGAATAACGAGAAGCGGCGGGCGATTTTGCCGCAGGATTTAGCGCAAGTGCAACACGCGGCGCAATTGGTGTTTGAGGAAGGGTACGGCGATGTGCTGGGCTTGTCGGATGACGATTACCGTGCGGCAGGCGCCGAAATCGCGTCGCGCGAAGAAGTGCTCAAGTGCGATGCGATCGTCGATGTGAAGCTCGGCAACGCCGATTACCTGGCTCAGCTGGAAGATGGCAAACTTCTGATCGGCTGGGCGCATGCGATCCAGGATATCAAGTTTACGGATGGCGCCATCGCCGGCAAGCATACGGTCATCGCTTGGGAAGAGTTGTTCGAAGGCGGGCGCTATATTTTCTACCGCAACCGCGAAGTGGCGGGGGAAGCGGCTGTGCTCCAAGCGTACCAGCATTGCGGCAAGATGCCGTATGAGACGCGTGTCGCGATTCTCGGCAATGGCCATACCGCTAAAGGTGCGATGCGCATCCTGCACGGGCTCGGCGCGGAAGTCGATGTTTACGGCAAGCGGCTGGAGAATCTCTTCAAGGAAAAGATGGTCGATTACGATGTGCTCGTCAACTGCGTCATGTGGGACACGACGCGCACCGACCGCATCATCTACCGCGAGGATCTGAAGCGCTTGAAAAAAGGCGCGATGATCATCGACGTGAGTTGTGATCCGGAACTTGAGATCGAGACTTCGACGCCGACGACGATCGACAATCCGGTCTACACGGTCGACGGCATCATCCATTATGCGGTTGACAACACGCCGGCGATGTTCCCGCACACGATCACGAAAGTGCTGAGCGAAGGTTTTGCGCCGATGCTCGATGGTCTGCTTGAAGGACATCTATCCGAAATGGTCCAGCAGGCCATCGTCATCGAGGAGGGCATCATTAAAGACCATCGCATCGCCGATTTCCGCCAGGCGCGCGGATTGACTGTCTAATGGAATAAATTGGAATCCATTCCTGCAATGACTGCAGGAATGGATTTTTTCTTATGTTCAATTTCCTTAAAATAGTAATTGTGACCCAGGACTTTCCAATATATAATAAATTAATTGATCTTTCGGATGGTAATCAACAGCTTTCTGATTTGAAAAGATCAATTAGTAAGAAGATCTTTATATAGTAGAAAATTAAAGGGGATAGAGAGACATGATGGCGACTGTTCACATCGAGACGGCGGATGATTTGGTCCGTGTGATTGGGGAATTCTGGGAGACGAAATCACTGAAGGCATTAAAGGCATTTTTGGCGGCCATTCCGAATGAAGAGGAATTTTATCGATTGATCCGCATGGCGGATGAATCCGATTTGTATGGCTATAGCAACCTGTTGGCAACCGCGAGTTACAAGCGTTTTGGCAGTTTGCGTTCCTATTCATGGCATTGCGTTCGGTTTTTGGAAACGGGGCGCAGCCTGGAGGCGGAAGAACGGATGTTGGCCCGTCTGCAGGGTATTCATTCTGATGCTTACAGTGACAATGAGCTAGGGCATGCACATCATCTATTGATGAAAGTGTATTGTCAGTTGAACCGCATCCCGGAAGCTGCCGAACAATTGGCGCGTATCGTGGAGCTCGGCGGTGCACGCCCGGACCAGGAAGCCTTTTTCGCCATCCATAGTGGCGATTGGGATGACGCAGAAAACATCTTATTGACTGCGCTTCCGGATACGGATAGCCGCTGGAGCACGACCATCCACCTCTTGTATGCGGATTTGTTGGCGATGCGCGGGGCGCCCGAACGTTCGCTTGAATTATTGAAGCAAGGCGCCGCAAAATTTCCGCATGTCCACGCTTTTCACACGGAACAGATTACACGGTTGCATCAGCTCGGCCGATTTGCAGAAGCCTTGAGTGAAATGGGCTCGGCGCTTGAAACCAATCCCTATCATTCCCGCAAAAAGATGTTCGTCCATCTGGCAGCACATTGTTTGTACGAACTGGAACGTTTCGCTGAGTTGGACCAGTGGATTGACCGGCATCCCCGGGAATTGAAGGAGAGCCTTTATACGAAAGTGGAAATCAACCCGGATGGGACGCATAAAAAACTCTCTTTGACGCCTGAAGTGCAGAAACTCAATTATTGCGTCCCGGCTTCGTTGTCGCTGATCTTGCAGGCGTTCAGACAAACCGCGACTCAAGATGAGATTGCTGCGCATGTCTTCGACGTGACGGGTACGAAGTTACAGACGACGATGTCTTATATGGAAACGCGCGGCTTTACCGCGCGTTATTTCAAAGGGACAATCGACCGCTACAAAGCCTTCATCGATGCCGGGGTACCGGTGTTGCTAAGCATGATGATCGAAAACAGCGCGCATGTGCAGGTCGTGGTCGGCTATGACGACCGGCTGCAAGCGCTGGTGATTCAAGACCCTAACGATTTGGGGCCTTTTTTGGTCGCTTATGGCGAAGTGCCGAAGATGTTCCGCATGACTGATTCGTTGAGCATGGCGTTCGTGGACGAGGCGCGGAATGGATTACTGGAGACCCAGGATGCGGCGGATCACCGTTTCTTTACGGAAATCTATGAGCTGCTTGATGTCGAGCCGCTCAATGAAGCAAAGATTGCCGACTTTTTGGAGCAGCATCAGGAACAGCGCTATGCCGCGGTGATCGGTTTGACGATGGCGCTTTCGGGCAAGTCCATCGAATGGCATGAAAAATGGCTCGACCGGCTTCGGACTGAGTTCGATGCGCATGATGCGGAATTGGAATTGCTGGAAGCACATCTGTATTTCCAAAAAGATCAAGGCAGTAAAGCGCTCGCCGCTTTGAAAGAACCGGCGCATGGCAGAAGCCCGTATGCACTGTTTTTGAAAGCGGCTATTTCCATGAATGAAAGAAAAATGGAGCAGGCGATTCCCTTGCTGAAACGGTCCATCGAACTTGACCATTACCAGCCGCTCGCCTACAGCTATTTGGCTCGTTGCTATTTGGAAGGAGGGCGCATTTTCCAGGCCTATAAATGGTCGGAAATCGCAACCGGCCAATTGTCGGAAGACGTGTACGCGCAAATTACGCATGCCCTCGTCCAATACGAATACGGCGCTGTGGAACAGGCGTATCGCCGGTTTGCCGATTTGAACGGGAAGCATCCGGAAGATGGTTACTTCCTTTATGAAATGGGCCGATGCCTGCAGGCGCTGGACAAAACGGAGGAAGCGCTGGAACATTACCAACAGGCACTGACGCTGGATCCGGAGCAGCCTTTTGCGTATTTGCGGATGGCTGAATTGTTCATGGAAAAAGAGCAATGGGAGGAAGCGGCACAGATCATTGAAGAAGGCCTGAAGAAAGAGATGAACCACGATATCCTTCATTCGTATCTGGGGCATATCGCAATCGAACAGCAGCAATTCGAACAGGCGGAGGCTGCCTATAGAAAGGCATATGAGCTGGATCCCGAGGATTTGTTCACGCCTGTCGATATCGCGCAGGCACTATATGGCCAACAGCGCAGCGATGAGGCATTGGCGTTTTTGAAACAGGGGCTGGAGCGGGCCGATGCCGGTTACCGTATCCGTGCCGCTGAATTGATACTTGAACAAGCGGAGGACCTGGTGTCTGCCGGTGAAGCCTTGCAGATCATGGAAGACGGCTTCGCCCTTTCGGAAGGCGAAGATTTGTCCAGGCTCGCGGAACGCTACAGTGAATTTGGGGCTGCTCCGAGCCTGCGCCACCGCGTCATCGCGGGGTTGAAAAAGCTGCGCAAAGCAGGCATGCCGCAAATTCTCTGCCTGGAAGCGGAACTTCACGAACAGGCAGGCAATCCGCGTTTTGCTAAACATCTCTACGAGTCGGCAGGGCAGTTCCCAATGGCGCTCACCAAACAAGGGCAGCTTGCGGAAATGGCCGGTGATATTCCTCAGGCCATCGCCTTTTACGAACAAGCGGCTGGGCAGGAAGCTGGATATGCGCCGGCGCTCGGCGGATTGGTGCGTTGCTACCAGGAAGCAGGGGAGATCCGAAAAGCCTTCACTGCGGCGCTGGATTTTATCGCGACCGAGCCTCTATCCGCTGTATTGCCGGACTTGGCCGGGCTTGCTGTGACGCCTGCCGATATCAAGCAATTGAACCGCCTGCTTGACCGGATAAAAGACCAAGTGCCGGCGGAGTGGTTATATGCCGCACGAGCACATGTCCATGAAGCGGCGGGAGAACTCGAGATGGCGGAGTCGCTATTCCTCAAGGCAAATGAAGAACCGAACGCTTTCCCGTCACGTTTTCAATACGTGCAATTTTTGAACCGCCACGGCGAGCACAAGCGTGCGCTGGCCAAGCTGCAAATGTTGCTTCCGGAAACGCCGGAAGAAGAGGAGTTATACGGGGAGCTCGTGCTGACACTGGAAGCGCTCGGGAAGATTCCGTTCCTCAAGCGCGATCTGCAAAAGTGGCTGTCGGCCGATGTCCAAGCCGCAGCATATGTGTTGGCAGCCGGAGCGATGATGGAAGCGCTGGAGCTGTTGGAAGAAGAAACGCCTGCCGGATTCATTAAACGCATGCGCCACCGAAGCAAACGCTTGATGTTCGCCAGCACCATCATCACGCTGTGCGAAACCGCCTCCGAGCTTGCGCCGGACAGCGAAGACGCGGCGATCCAGCTGGCGCAATTTTACCTGAACCGTGGCATGGCTAAGGAGGCGGCCGAAGAATTGAAGCCTTACGCCAAAGCGCAAGTGCCCGGAGAAGCGCGACGTATGTTGATTTTTGCCGAACTTCAGATGGCGGAGGAAAGCGGCAGTGAGAAACAGTATAAAAGGGCCATCCAAGACTTCAAATCCTATGGGAAGGTAGCACCGCTGGATGGCGAGATGTTCGCCTGGTGGAGCGAAGCTTTGGATATTTTAGGCGATTTTCCGGGCGCGCTCGAGAAACTCGATGCCGCGATTGCGTTGGAACCGTTCAATCCGGACCTTTATGTCCGTAAATGGAATGTCCTGGAGTCACTGGATAGCGAGATGCACGCTGATGTTGAAGACAATTTGCCTGAAGAGATGCGCTATGCGGAATGGCTGGTTTTGGCACGCGCGGCGAGCTATTCGACGAAAGGGCATGGGCAGCGGGCGAAAGAGCTGATCGAGCCGCTCCTGCTCGACATGCCGGGCTTCGTTCCGGCAAACTATGAATTGGCGCGTGCGCAAGCGGCGCGCCATCAGCCACTGGCCGCCAAGGCGATTCTAAAAGAACTACTCGAAACGGAGGAGGCTCCCGCGATTTGGGAAATGGCAGTGGAAGAGGACCTATTCGCCCCATTTCTTGCAGAGCTTTCTAGTCCATAAAGAGGAAGAAAGTCTCTCGTCCGATTTTTCTGAATATGGTAGTGTGGAGGAGTAGGAAACTGCACGGATTACGAGTCACGGACCTTAAAACGGAAAGGGGCGTTTCGTATGAAGTTAGAAAGCATCCGCACATTCTTATCCACGCTGCTCGAATATCGCGGCGTGCGCATTACCCAGACTTTCAACTCCGATGACGGCAAAACGCTCATTGTCCAGTGTGAGCCGGATACCGGGGGCTGGTCATCCGCGACGTGTCGAACGGCATGGCGTGGGAATACAAGACGCTTGAAGAAGCGGCGCAGTTCATTGACAGCTACATCCATCCGGAAACACCTAAAGTCAACGCCTGAACAGGTCTGTTCAGGCGTTTTTTTGAGCGGATAAATGGCAATGGATATGGAATTTCATACAATTCGGATAGAACGATTCGAAAGGGAGAAACAGCATGAAAAGACTGGTGGGATTGATGGCGCTGCTTGTGTTGTTGCTTGCGGCATGTGGGAACGGGGAGTACGAAACGATTGCGATCGATGAAGTATCCGCCAAGCAGGAGGCGGGCTATACGGTACTCGATGTGCGTGAGCCGTATGAGTACGAGGAGGCGCATATTACCGGGGCTGAGAACAAGCCGCTCAGCACGCTGCGGGAACAGGAGTTTTCCGGCTTATCGGAAGATCAGCAGTATGTCGTAATTTGCCAGTCCGGGAACCGTTCCAAAGAGGCAAGCGCGATTTTGCATGAAGCAGGATATGACATCGTGAATGTATCGGAAGGCATGTCGTCGTGGGAAGGCGATGTGGAGTAAGAGCCGCTAATTATCGGCTCTTTTATTATGCATTAGAAAAAAATAGGAAAAGTTACAGCGTGAGAATAGGCTGCACGCGGCTCATGCAGTTGGTGATTCGACTTGGAAACCTTCTAGGATTTCCAAATCGTATACTTCGTGTTCGATAACTTGAGCAAGAACGGGATCAACAGCGAGGCAAGCGTGACATAGACAAGGAAGAGCAGGAGGAGAAACAGCCACCCGGCTTCCCGATAGACGATGAAGTAATTGGACACGAGAATGAACGGAATGAGAAACAGCATATAGCTCCAGAAATTCGATTTTCTTGAGGGGTATTGAAGGGCATGGCAATTTCGGCATTCCTGCTTCCCTTTAAGGCTAAGTTTGAACATATCTTTCCAGTCCCACTGGAATCCGCAGTTTTGGCAACGGGGCATAAGATTCATCCTTTCCGGCAATCGCATGTGTATTGATTTGAAAGTCAGCTGGAAGCAAGTGATTATTCGACCGTCTTGCCGAATCGTTTCCGGGTACTCGATAGCCTATAGAAGAAAGGCAGCACCAGCAACACAAGCGGTAAGTAAATCGGTATGGCCAGAAAAATCCATAACGGGCTCATTTCGTAATAAGCACGAAGGAAGCTTGTGGGGAGGACAAAAGCCATGGAAGTAAAGAACGTAACCCAGAAGTTCGATTTGGGAGATATATATTGTCTTTTCTGGCAGTTGGGGCATTCTTTTTTTCCTTTCAGGCTGAGCGCTATAACATCTTTCCAGCGCCATTTGAAATTACAATTTTGGCAACGGGGCATAAAATATGTCCTTTCTTCAGCGGGTTTTTGGTTGATTGGAAAGTTGGATGGTATAGGGCAATGCGATAATAAGTGAGCAGGAGTACAGCGTAACAAAAAGGGTGAACATATTGAGTGGAATATCCAAATAGGGGAGCAGGATACCAACTGCGAATAAAAAGGCGCAGGCTGCATAATATTTCTTTGCGTTGGCATTTGTTGTAGGGTATTGCATATTCTCGCAATTCGGGCATTTGCGTTTGGGCGAAAATGCAATCTTAAAAGTGTCGCTCCAAGTCCATTTGGCTCCGCAATTGTCACAATGAGGCATTGTTTGACTCCTTTGATTTTACGAATTTAATGTATGTATACCCTTCATTTCAAAAGTAATCCAAATTATTGGGAATTAAATAAGAAATCATGCCCGTGAACGCCTGAGAAGTTGAAATCCTCGATTTTTTCTTCTCATTCAACATTTAAAATCCATAATCGCGGCTATATATGCAGCAAGACCTTGCTATTACATGACAATATTCTTAGAATAAAGGTATAAGTTGTAAATGGGGAGGGTGCGGGGTATGAAGTTGAATATGGAACAGCGGCGCATAGTGGAACTGGAGCCGGGCGGGCCGATGTTGGTGAAAGGCGTGGCCGGATCGGGCAAAACGACCGTGGCGATTCGGAGGATCCATTTTTTGATGGACCATTATTGCCACGAAGAGGATGACCGGATTCTATTGGTGACGTATAACAAGACTTTGCTCAATTACATAAAATTTCAATACGAGCGTTTGGCCGATACAGCTGCGGGGGAAGCGGAGCGGATGTTCGCGTCGAATGCGGAAGTGAAAATCGCGACGATCGATTCGCTCATGTACGGGCAGTTCATGAAGTATTTGCAGCGCACGAAGCGCAAGCTGGCCATTGCGCCGGCTGATAAGGAATGGCAAGTGCTGACGAAAGCGATCCACGAAGTGAAGAAATCCCATCCGGATGTGAAACTGCTGACGCCGAAAAATATGAAGTTTTTAAAAGACGAAGCGGAATGGATCACGTCATGCGCGATGGTGGATATCGAGACCTATCAATCGGTGGACCGCATCGGGCGCGCTTCGGGAAATAGCGGGACGCCCCAGAAATTATTGAAGAATTCGCCGACCCGTGAAGCGGTTTTTGAAGTGGCGAGATTGTACCGCGAGCTTCTGGAAAAAGAAGGGCTCGTTTCATTCAAGCAAATGAACGAACTGGCGCTGGCGGAAGTGAGACGCTCGAACGGCGGCCAGTATACCCATATCATTATCGACGAAAGCCAGGACCTGACCCGTGTCCAGCTGGAATTCTTGAAGGAGCTGTATAAGGAGAAAGGCCATTCGTCCTTGATGTTCGTGGCGGACAATACGCAAAGCATCTACCCGGATTCCTGGCTCGGCAAAGGGCGGCCGTATACGACGATCGGCTATGACATGAGCGGGAAATCGCGGACCTTGAGCAAGAACTACCGGACGACGACGGAAATTTCGCAAGCCGCGTTCGATTTGATCGAAGCGGACGAAACGATCCAGTCGAACGTTGATTTCGTCAAACCGGCGCTCATCGACCGTCACGGGCATCCACCGATCTACCAATTCTTCATGCAGCCCGAGCAGCAAGTGGCTTTTCTTGCAGAGGAAATCGAGCGGCTCAGCGGCGATTACCGCTTGTCCGAGATGTGTATCGTCGCGCGTGGCAAGCGCTCGGTCGAAAGCGCAGCCGCCGATTTAGCGAGTTTCGGGATTCCTTGCGAAGTGTTGCAGGGCAATGACCCGAATTTCGAATCCGATAAAGTGAAATTCGTGACGATGCATTCGATCAAAGGCCTGGAGTTCAAAGTCATTTTCCTCATCGACTTGAATCAAGGGGTCATTCCGATGGAGCTGTACGATGATGCGGAGGACCAGAAGACGATCGATTCCGATGAACGCAAGCTCTTGTACGTCGGCATGACGCGCGCGAATGAATTATTGTACATGTCATCGGTAAAAAAGCCGTCGAAATTCATCAAGGAAATCGACCGCAAGCATTTGCGCATGCGAAAAGACGCCTCGCTCCGCCCGTTCGAGTCGATCAGCATGACAGATTACCGGCTGTCCGATCAATTGGTCGACTTGCATTCCAAAGAGGAACTGACCCGCCAGTGGCTCATCCGCGAACTTCACGAGACGTATGGCTATCCATATGAACTTATGCAGCTCGAATACCCGGTCCAGCAGTTTTCGAAAAAAGGCTATTGCGATATCGCGGTGGAGATCCATGCGGATGGTGAAGCGCGGCCGTATATCATCGCCGAAGTGAAACGCTTCGGTACGGGGATCGAGGATGCGGTGACTCAGCTGGAAAGCTATTTGCAGGCGGATGGCCGAGCATTCTACGGCATCGCCACGGACGGCTTGTCGGTTAAGATCATCGACCGGCAAGGGGAGGAAGTGCAGGACTTGCCGAAATGCCAAGCGCGTTTCTTGCCGGATACCAAGCAGCGCAGCCTGTATCGAAACTTCAAGAACGGGCGCGATTACGAATACGCCCACGAACCGGGAGCGGACATCGAAGTGCGCGAAGCCGGGGGAGACGTATTGATCCAAGTGCACGAAGTGGCGGAAGTGCCGCTCATCGGCAATGTCGCGGCGGGAATCCCCGCGCTCGCTGCCGAGAATTACGAGACGGCGCACGCTTTGCCGCGTGACTGGCTCGTGTCGCCGAAAGACAGCTTTTTATTGACCGTGACAGGCGACAGCATGACGGGGGCTGGCATCGACAAAGGCGATATGGTCGTCGTCCACCAGCAAAACACCGCCTCGAACGGCGACATCGTCATCGCGGTCATCGACGGTGAAGCGACGATGAAAAAGTACATGCCGATGGGCAGCGAGATCCTGCTCGTCTCGGAGAACCCTGAATTCGAGCCGATCATGATGCGCAGCGAAGACGTGTATATCAACGGGCGTGTCATTGGGGTGTTGAAGAAATAAATTGAAGAAATTAAGAAAACAGCCTGCGGGCTGTTTTTAACTAGCTATTGTTTTATCCGATTCAACGGCGCTCCAGGATTTTTTCATCAATCTTCAACTCCGGACATCGCTTCTTCAACTCAGCGATAAAAACATCTTGCCTTTCCGGCGAGATTTTCACTGTCCCGAACATCGTCGTGTTGTTGATGATTTCCAGCGCATCGCGAGACGACAACAGCCTGTAGCCGGTGAAAATATCGCGTGTCGGGGCGACTTTCAAGATGCTTTGGTAAGGAATCCGGCTTCTGAAAGGGCCGGCTTTCACGAGCAAATGCCGTTCTTGAAAGACGTAACGGATCGCAAACGTGATCCACAGGATGAGCGCCGTAGTCACAAGGAACGTCGCTGTTACGATCACGAAAGCTGAAAGCGGCGCGTCATCGAATAATAATGGGATAAACGAAACGGCCGCGATGATGAAGATTGCCGCCAGGATGAAACGGATGAAAAACGGGTCGGATTTTGAACGGAAAACCATATATGCTCACCTCTATCTATTCATACGGATGAAAGCGCCGAAAGCTTCAATTTGCGGCCTATCTGAAAAAATTAATTCGGCAAGGCCGATTGCTGTGCAGCGCAAACAACGGCGCGGGCACAAAAGGGGGAAAGCATATGTTGAAAAAAAGCATCATAACCGCTTTAACCATTGGGATCGCCTTCTCGTTGAGGGAATATTTCTCGACCGGAAACATCCGCTGGATCAGCAGCGTGCTGTTCGCGATGATCATATTTGCGTTTTATTTTCTATGGGAATGGGCAAAAGAGCCGTATGACTGGCACAAGAAAAAACGTTAAGCGGCGGGATGCGAACGGGAAGTCATGCCCGAAACCGGCTGCGGTTAACCGCAGGTGAAAGTTCAATCCAGTCAATGCATTCATTAGCAAACGGCTTCCTTCAACTAAAAATTTGTTTACGCAGCCCCGGTTCCGTCTATAGGAATAACTGAGGCAATTCCAAACGAAACCAATTGAAGGAGGAATTTTGATGAGCATGCAGCATATCGAACAGAACGATTTGGTACGGGACGAGTACGGCAATTATTATAAAGTGGTCGGCTTACATAAAGATGAAGACACGCTGAAGGCAATCGAAATTTCCAATCTGTATTTCGAGACGTCCTTCCACTATGCGGCGTCTCAAGTCAACGAAGCCGATAAACCCGTCGGCGTCTTCTTGCAGGACAAGCTCAACGAGTTCGTCGCGGATGTCGAAAGCCGCGAGCGCCCGGTCTACGGCATCAAGGATTTGATGGTCAATAAAATCGAAGTGTATGCGGTCGATATCACGCAGCCCCATCCGAAACGTGAAGAAACGGTTTGATATTCTTGCGCCCTGTCTGGATTCCGTTAATCCAGGCAGGGCGTTTTGTCGTTTTTTTAACATTTCCTTAACCTTCTATCATTAGGCTGAAGGAAGACAGCCAGGAGAAGAGGGGGAGGCACATGAAACAGGTCAAGATCGGGATAGGTATCGCCTTGCTCGCAGCTGCGGGCGGAGCGGGATTGCTTTCGGACGGCGCGCTCGCGGCAGAGGCGGGATACAAAGAGCTGGTCAAGCTGCCGGACGGCGTCAAGGCGGGCGAACTCTCCGTTATGGACGGGCAGGTCATCGCGGTGCTCGAGAACCGGCTCGGGGCGCAGGCGATCGTCAGCTATGGCGCGGATGGCAAGGAAAGCTGGCGCAAAGAGCTTGCCTCGTCATATTATGCGATCGGCGATCAGCGGTTTGTCACGGTTTCCGGCAATGAAGTGACGGTGCATGATTTGACGGACGGCAAGGAAACGGGAAGCTTTGCTCTTTCGGAAGGCTTTCGCATGAGCGGTTCAGGGGCGGATGTGGCACTTGAATCGGGTCATGTGATGATCACTGGAAATCTTGGCGCACGGCTGCTCGTGTACAAACTCGACGGCACGCCGGTCGTGGATGCCACAGGCGGCGATTTGCGGCAAGCCGCCATTTCCAGTGGGCATTTGATGTATTTCGATGGCTCGGTGCTCCACGGGCGGGCGCTTTCAGGCGGCCAGGAATGGCAGTCGCCCCATGTGTTGGAGCCTTATGCAGTGAAAAGCGGCATCATCTACTATATTAAAGCACCGAACGAAGAAGTCGAAGTGCCGACCTTGATCGCGCGCTCGCTTGACGATGGCGCAGTCGAGTATGAAAAAGCCTTGCCGGCCGAAGAGCAGGTGCGGATCGCTGGAGCCGATGAAGACGGGGCCATCGTTGAATTTGCGGATTCGGGCGAATGGGCGTTCCTCAATGCGAAAGGAGGCGAACGCTTGCGCAAGCCGGTGCGTTCGGCTTCCTTCCGTGCGCTCGAGAACCGTTACCGCCCGGTCGTCACCGAATCGGCACTGAGCCACCAGCAACAAAGCGGCCATCGCTTGCTGCTGCTTCAGGAACAAGGAACGAGTGCGTTCGGCAATCCGTATCATCTCGGCGCCGTGCAGGTGATGGCGCCTGGTGGCGGGTTCAATAAAGTGCTGGAGCATTCGGTCGAAGCGGCGGCATTGTCACCGTCCGGCGGTGCAGCGGTGCTGGGCGGCGGGAAGTTGAAGTTCTATGATGCGAATGGCAACCAAGTGGCGCGTGAAAAGGTCCCCGAAGGCAGTGAACTTCTTGCGTACGTGGACGGCACGATGTATGTCTACGGCGGCAGCGGCATTGCGGCATATGATGGCGAGCCTGAACCGAAAGCGCCAGCCGTGACGAAAATCAGCGGCGAGGACGGGTACGAGACGGCGGCCCTATTGTCGGAGGCGGTATGGGATTCGGCGGAGACGGTCGTGCTGGCTACCGGTGAACACTTTGCGGATGCGCTGTCGGGCGCGCCACTGGCCTATCAGGAAGGCGGGCCTTTATTATTCACGGAAAAAGACGGATTGAACGAATCGGCCAAAGCGGAAATCGCACGTCTCGGGGCGACGGATGCCATCATTCTCGGCAGCGAGCCGGTCATTCCGGATGCGCAGCTTGAGGAGTTGGCCAGGATGGGCGTCGAAACTGAACGCATCGGCGGTGCCAACCGTTACGAGACCGCTGCGCTGGTTTCCGAACGCATCGATTCGGATGGTGTGGTCGTGGCGGACGGCGCGACGTTTAAAGACGTGTCGCTTGCTTCTGTCTTCGCCGCGCAACATCAATACCCGATCCTGCTGTCAAAAGGCAACCGGATGCCGCGCGAGACGACAGAAGCGATGGCAGGGCGCAGTGAGGTCGTCATGGCCGCTGACCGCCTGTCGATCGAAGCGCGCACGAAAGAGGAAGACGCAGAGCGGCGCGTGGCCATTTTGGCGCCGGCGTCGAATTACACCGACGCGTTGGCGGCAGGGAACGCAGCCGCGAGGCGCAACGCTTCGCTGTATCTGATCGGTGGTGAAGGCTTGACGGGCGAGCTGAAAGAACAGCTTGAACAGTACGACTCGTTCCTTGCCGTCGATTCGGAAGGGTTGATTGATGAAGGGATGATCCGTTCACTCGAAGCGCTTGTCGATTGAATGCAGTAGGGTATAATGGAAGAACGACAAGTAAGAAAAGGATTTGGCAGGATGAAAAAGCAATTGCTGGCCTGGCTATGGCCGGTCTTATGGATGGTTCTGATCTTCACCTTATCGCATCAGCCAGCCGGGGTTTCCGGGGGCATCAGTTCGGAAATCGTCCGGCAAGTGTTCAGCGCTATCGCCTCGTTCGTTCCGATAGAGTTCGATACGCTCCATACATTATTCCGTAAAAGCGCCCATTTCTTTGCGTATCTCGTGCTCGGGCTGCTGTTTGCGGGGGCACTCGGAAAAAGCGGGATGGGCTTGCAGCGGGCCCTGTTCGTGGCGTTCGCCTTGAGCGCGCTCTACGCAGCGTCCGATGAATTCCATCAATTATTCATCCCGGGACGCAGCGGGGAATTCCGCGATGTCTTGATCGACAGCGCGGGGGCTGCGACAGGCTTATTCTTCTACCGGCTGATCGCCGCATTCAAATGGCAACATGATAAAAAGGCCGAAACCAGTTGGTGAACGGCCTTTTTGTTTTGTGGAAAACCGGTGTTTTTGATTGCGCCTGACGGGAATAGACTAAGCAGGAGGTGGATATCGATGAAGGATAAGCTGAATGACAAGGAAGAGAAATTTGCGGTGAGCACGGAATACCGCGAGAACTTGAAACAGACGATCCATGTATTGCAGGAACAGGTGGCCATCACCGAGCAATTTGAAGACGATCAGGACGTCGACGCCATGAAAGGCAAACTCGGCGATCTCGTGAGAAAGCACGATGAACTGGATGAACAATCGCACCGCCTGTCGAAATTATTATTGGATATGTAAAGCATGTGCCGCAACGCTGGCTAATGGCGATTGCGGTATTTTTGTGGAATTGGATACATGAAAAGGATTGTTTTTATATATATTATTTCCAAAATCTATATACCGAATAACATTTCCTGCTAAACTTAAGAGACTGACAAGAGTGGGGTGGATCGATGGGAGCGTATTTCTTTTATTTCCTTGAAAATATGGCGTTGATCATTGCGATGATGTATCTTGGCTTGAAAGCCCGGGAATATCTCGTGCCGAAACTGGCGGAATCAAGGAAAGCGCCGGTATTGAACGGCCTGCTGACGGGCTTTTTGGCGTTCGCCATCATGTACAACCCATTGCTTCATGAAGGGATGCGCATCGACCTCCGCGAAGCGCCGCTTTATTTCATCGCGTTCGTGGGCGGTTGGCTGCCTGGTGCCATCGCCATGATCATCCCGTTTGCCTACCGGATGATGATGGAAGGGCCGACGGTGTGGCTCGGCATCATGCAGGCGATTTTTTTGCCGGTGCTCATCGGCAGCCTGTTCCATGACTGGAAAAACTACCGCCCGCCCTATGCGATGGCCAACATCAAGCGCATGATGGCCGGGTTTGTGGTGTTTGAGATCATCAAATCAATCTGGATGGTAGGGTCGACCCCTGCGACGGCAGCGATGGCGTTGATGATGGCATTGATGGCCATGATCGCTGTCTTGGCGCTCGGCTTGATCCTCAACGATATGCACCGCAATATCATCCGCTGGAAAACGCTTGAACACGAATCGACCCATGATGCCTTGACGGGCTTGCCGAATCTTCGCTTTTTCCATGAAAAGGCCCGCCAATTGAAGTATCGGGGGGTGCCGATGGCGATTGTCATGATGGATGTCGATCATTTCAAGAACTACAACGATACCCATGGCCATCCGGCAGGGGACGTCGTACTCCGTTCGATCGGGCAATTGATGGAAGAAACGGCTAGGCACGAGGATATCATCGCCCGCTACGGCGGCGAAGAATTCATCCTGTGCTTTACGGGCGTTTCCACTGAAAGGCAGGCTTTCGAACTGGCCGATCTATTGCGGGAACGGATCGAAAACCATCCGTTCTTCGGCGCAGACCAACAGCCGGGTGGGCAGTTGACCGTATCGCTTGGCGTTGCCCTTTCGGAAACGGAACAGCCATTGGACGAATTGATCGAACGCGCGGACCGTGCGCTCTACCGATCGAAAAAATCCGGGCGTAACCGGGTGACGGTCGCATCCATCAAGACGGATGAAACAACAGGAAGCGGCTACCAAGTGCACGCATGATCCTGCCTAACAAAAAACGCTATCCCGAGGGAAAACCGGGATAGCGTTTTTTTGTTCAGCCTTTTGCCGATTTGTACTCGTTGTACCAAGGGACGACGCTGTGGTCGACGTATTGGTGGAAGAACCATTCGCCTGCCGACAGCACGAGCGCGCTGACGAGTGCAGGGGCGACCATGGAAGCGAATTCGCCCGTCAACAGCCAGCCGATCAGCAAGATGACGGCCAGCGCCATGACGAAATCGGTGAATGTCGCGATCGTGTTACGGGATGATTGGTTCGCCGGTTTTCCCGCATTCAGGAAAATGAGCAAATCACCGATTGCATACGACAAGGCGGTAAGCGCAAGGCTGATCATCAAGGTGTTGAAGAAGCTGACATCAAAAGCCCAGGTTAAAACGACCAGCAAGACAATGGTGACGATGACGAATTTCACAGCGAGTGCAATGATGTGTTTCATGAGACCCTCCCCTTTCTTGAAATGATCTTTAGCCATCTTTACCCGTTCCGGCAAAACGTATGCGTGATTTTTTTGGGAATGAAGATGAACCGAAAAAACCAAGAAATAATCAAAAAAAGGAAATTCTACTTAGTGATATGGTAAAATTATGAGAAAAAAGAGAAAAGGGCGTTTTGTGATTGGAAAAAGTGAAAGGGGCTGGGAAATTTTTGCTCAGCCAATGGGATTATGCGTTATTTGTTTTATTGCTACTTGGAAAAGTGTATTATTTTTCGAATGTCAGCGGCACGCTGTTCACGACGCTTGGCCCGTTCGCCTATGCTGAGGAATTCGTCGCTTGGCTGTTCGGCGGCGATAGTGAACGTATTTTTGAAGGGGTGCTGTTGATCAGCGTCGGGACGATTTTGCTCAGCACGTTTTGGCTGTTGCTATTGCATGGCCGAAAACGGCTGTTTTGGATGGCCATTACCAACCTGGTGCTGAGTTTCATCATTTTAGCAGATACCTTGTATTTCCGTTATTTCGAGGACATCATTTCCGTAACGGTATTGATGCAGATGCGCCAGGTGGGCGATGTCGGCGAAAGCATTTTCGCCTTGTTCCGCCTGAGCGATGCGCTGCTGTTGGCAGACGTGTTATTGATGGCGATCCTGTGGCTGGTCATCAGCCGGAAACAAGTGGCTGCTACGAAACCATCAGGCTTTGCGAAAATCGGGACTGCGCTTCTTGTGCTCGTCCTTGGATGGCAATTGACCGCAGTGCCTTTCGCTAAATCGATGGAAGGCGGCGGCGCGTGGCAGTTCAATAAATTGATCTCGAATATGCGGGTGTATAATTTCACCGGCTTGCTCGGCTTCCACAGCGCCAATATTACGCGTTATATCGATGATAATTTCATCAACCGCAAGGTCTATAGCGAAGACGAGATCTCCGCAAGCCAGGATTGGTTCGACGCGCGCAATGCAGAGCGTACGCCTGGCCCATATTCGGGCATGGCGGAAGGAAAGAACCTCATCATCCTCCAAGTGGAAGCATTGCAGAATTTCGTCCTGAACCGTGACGTGAACGGGCAGGAAATCACGCCGAACTTGAACCGCTTGGCGAAGGAAAACCTGTATTTCCCGAACTTTTACGAACAGACGGCGCTCGGCCGGACCTCGGATGCCGAGTTTTTGTTGAATACATCCTTATACCCGACAGCTGAAGGCTCTGCCTACATGCTCCATGCCGAGAATACTTTCGACGCATTGCCGGGCATCCTGAAGGAACGGGGATACGGAACCAATGTGTTCCATCCATACAAAGCGAGTTTCTGGAACCGCTATATCATCTATCCGCAGCTCGGCATCGACACGTTCTACTCGGACGACGATTTCGATGAGGCGGAAGTGATCGGCTGGGCCATCAACGATGAGGCGATGCTCGGACAGGCGCTGGAGGAAATGGCCGGATTCGAGCAGCCTTTCCATTCGCAGATCGTCACCTTGACGAGCCATCATCCGTTCGAGATGCCGGAGCATTTGCAGTTGCTGGACACTGAAGGCTATAACGGCTATCATGACCGCCACTTCAAGAATTATTTGCAGTCGATCCATTACGTCGACCAGGCCATCGGCAAATTTGTCGATGGGCTCGAGCAAAAAGGCCTGCTCGATGATACGGTGCTGGTCATATACGGCGACCATAGCACAGGCATGACGTCGAATACGAAAAAGTTCGTGGAGTTCACTGGCGCCGAAGACCCGCTCACGTATTTCGAAACGAATAAAAACGTGCCGCTCATTGTCCATATCCCGGGAGCGGAGCCGAAAATCTTCAGCCAAGTGGCGAGCCAGCTTGACCTTGCGCCAAGCCTGCTCGATGTGCTCGGCGGCAACCCCGAGCAGCATCATTTCATCGGCCGCAATATGTGGGATGCAGAAGGCGGGCGCGCGACGTTCCGTGACGGCTCGTTCATCACAAGTGAACTGAGCTTTATCGCATCATCTGATGGAATTTACGGGAACGGCAGCTGCTACTGGCGCATGACGGGCGAAGAACTGGGCGTTGAGGCGTGCGAAGAACCGTTCAAGGAAGGCTCAAAAGAACTGCAAATCTCGGATGACGTCCTGCGCGGCAATATGCTCAAGAAATTCGAATAAGCAACGACAAGCAAAATACACCATCCCGACGGACAGGAGCGGTACACTAGATGTGTTGAACTAAGAAGGAACCTAACCTATATATTTTAGACGTTAAATAAACAGGACATTACAATCTATTAAACAAATGATAGATATGAAGCGAAATTGCGAAGACTCCCGCGGGAAAGCGAGACAGCCGAGCCCCCGCAAGGTGCGAAGCAACTGAGGGGGCTTGGCGCTCGCCCGCAGGAAGCGAATAGATGAAGCATTGCTGAGTCTATTCGCTTGCGATGCTCGAGTATAGCGAGAGTTGAGCAAAGCTTTTCGTAGCAATTTTGCGGAATATCAGTAGGTCAAAATCTTAAGTTCAGCTTAAAGATGTGTTGAATCCATTTGAGAAAGGGAGTTTTTGCATGAACTATAATTTTGACGAGAAAGTCGAACGCCGCAATACCTATTCATTGAAATGGGACGGGGCGGAATTGATCAAGCAATTCGGCATCACCGACCGCTACGATGAGCACACGATCCCGCTTTTTACAGCGGACATGGATCTGCCGGTCGCCCAGCCGATCGTCGATGCGCTCCATCAAACGGTCGACCACCGCATCTTCGGCTATACGATCTTGCCGGATGCGTATTTCGAGGCCATCCAGCATTATTTCCAAAAACGCTATGACTGGGCGATCGATAAAGAGCAGATCATCTTCAGCCCGGGAACGGTCCATGCCTTGAATATCGCGGTGAAAGCCTTGACCGAAGAAGGCGATGGGGTCATCATCCAGCGCCCGGTCTATCCACCGTTCACTTCCGCTGTCGAAGGCAACGGGCGTGTCGTGAAAAACAATGCGCTCGTGCAGGATGAAGAGGGCCGTTACTCGATCAACTTCGAGGAATTCGAGGAACTCGCAAAAGACGAAAACACGAAATTGTTCATCCACTGCCATCCGCACAATCCGACAGGGCGCGTGTTCACGCCGGAAGAGTCGAAAAAGTTGGCGGACATCTGCAAGCGCCATGATGTCACGATCATCGCCGACGAAATCCACGGCGATTTGGTGCGCAGCGGCGAGAGCTTCACGCCGATGGTCCTCGCGGCGGATGACACCGATCACATCATCACGTGCACGGCCATCAATAAAACCTTCAACGTAGCAGGTCTTCACTGCACGAACGTCATCATCGAAAACGAAGCCTTGCGCGAGAAATTCACCGCGGAACTCGGCATGCAATTGCCGACGCCGTTCACGGTCGCGGCACTCATCGCGGCCTATACCGAAGGCGACGACTGGCTTGGTCAAGTGAATGACTATCTCGACGGCACACTCGAATGGGTAAAAGAATTCCTCGCGGAGCGCATGCCGAAAGTGAAGGTGCGCATTCCGGAAGGGACGTATGTCATGTGGCTCGATTTCCGCGGCTACGGGCTCGAGGACAAGGAAATACACGACCGCATCTACAATAAAGCGAACGTCATCTTGGAAGACGGCACGATGTTCGGCCCTGAAGGCGCAGGATTCCAGCGCATCTGCATCCCGTCGCCGCGCCCGCTCATCCAAGAAGCGATGGAACGCATCGCCAAGGAATTCGACGATTTGAACTAAGGTTTTCACGTCTCCCATTCAGGGAAAGCTAAAGACAGACGGAAAACGAAAGGATGTGCTCTTGTGGCATTGAAAGCAGTGTTCCTCAATTGTTCCTTGAAGAGTTCAGAAGAAGAATCCAATACGGACGTGTTCATGAAGGACGTCCAGGCGCATTACGAAAAACTCGGTGTCGAATCCGAGATCATCCGGCTGGCCGATTATTACATCGCCTTCGGTGTCGAAGAAGACATGGAAGATGGCGACGAGTGGCCGGAGATCCTGGAGCTGGTGAAAGACGCCGATATCCTGATTATCGGCACGCCCTTGTGGCTTGGCGAGAAAAGTTCGATCGCGACGCAAGCGATCGAACGCTTATATGGCTCGAGCAGCGTGACGAACGATAAAGGCCAAGCTATTTTCTATAATAAAGTCGGCGGTGCGGTCATCACCGGCAATGAAGACGGCGCAAAACATGCGGCGTCATCCCTGCTCTATGGCCTGTCGCATATCGGCTTTGTCATCCCGCCGAATGTGGATGCCTATTGGGTCGGGGAAGCAGGGCCGGGGCCGTCGTACGGCGAGACCGGCGGCAACGACTTCTCCAAATCGGCGATCCAACGCTTAGCTTATAATACGTACCATTTAGCGAATATGCTGAAAGAGAATCCGATTCCAGCAGAAGGCAATACATTGTAAAACACAGCCCTTTCTCTTTTTTGAGAAGGGGTTTTTGTGTTTATTGGATATAGTTTTGAGATTCCGCTACAAACGGACGCTTTCCGGAGGGCTAAACCCTTGTGCTCCCACATCTGCATGCAGATGCGTCGCAAATGAATGGACTCGGTTCACCTCGCTCATTCATTCATTGAGCCGCTTCGTCGCTACGCTCCTGCAGGTCTCAATTGTCTCGCTAATCCTCCCGGAGTCGCCGTTTTCCGCTTCATCTCTAATATTAAAAGAGAAAGGCGAATTCGTTTTCATTTATAGTTATATGTAAATAAATTCCATAATAAATTAATATATAGTTGATTGTCAAAAGGAGTGAGTTTGTGAAAACGATAGCAGGTTTTATTATTTTGATGGGAATCATCTTGTTGTTTGCGGATGCTGAGCTGTTGGCGCCTTTGGAGGGATTTGCGGTTTATTTCATTGTCGGCGGGTTGGTGATGTTGGCCATTGCGCAGCTTGCGGGGAACGGCGAGAAGCATTGGCTGTGCCGGATCGGGTTCCATGACTTTGAGCGCCAGGAGCGGGTTGAAGAAGTTCCCCCAATGCGCTGGTATCGCTGCAAGCGCTGCGGCAAGGAGAAACGTGCTACGTCGATCGTCTAATCTTTGCATAGGAAAAAGCCAGGAATTTAGATTCCTGGCTTTTTGACGATTAAAATTCGAATGCTTCGCCGTCTTGTGGAACATGCAATTTATCAGAGAATCCTTGCTCGGCTGCAAAGGTTTTTAGTTCTTCGCGCGATAAGGTCCAGTGGTTGACGGCTTCCATGTGGCTCGCGATCAATGTCGCTTGAGGTGCTGCTTTGTGCGTTTGTAGGAGGTCTTCCTTGCCCATGACAAGCGAGCCGCCTTCTAGGAACTGGTTGTCGCCTGCGTTCAGGACAATGACTTCCGGCTGGTGAGCGTCAATTTCTTGTTGGACGCCCGCATACCAAACGGTGTCGCCTGCGACATAAAGCGTTTTTTCGTCTTCGTGTTTAAAGACAACGCCGCACACTAGTCCTGCCATTTTCAGGATTTCGCCGCGCCCGTGTTCGCCTTGTGTCTTGATTAAGGAAATGCCTTCGAAGCCCGTATCTTCACCGAGGACATTGACATTCGTGAAGCCGTCGTTACGGAGCACTTGTGCGTCTTCCTCGTTTTGGCTGAAGAGCGGCAAGTGTTTTGGCAGGAATTCTTTGGCCGCTTCATCGTAATGGTCCATATGAAGATGGGTGATGATTAGCGCATCGATGCCTTCGACGAGCTGTACTTTTGAAACCGGTAATTCCGACAAAGGATTGTTTTGATCTTGGCGTGCGGAATTCGGGAATGGCGGGTAGCTTCCTTTGTCGCCGAGAAATGGGTCGACGAGGAAATGCTTGCCTGCGTATTGGATGCGTAAAGTGGCGTTGCGGATTTGTTCGATTTTCATGATTCGAACTCCTTTCATGAGGTGTGACCCTAGTATATACTGAAATTCACGATAGAGACGATGGCCTCGTGAAGGTCTTTTGGCGTTTTCACTTGATTAATGAAAGGAATTGACCTGGCAATGGATTCGATAGATCAACTTATTTTGCATGAACTTTCCCAGAATGGCCGCATGACGATGAAGGAGCTTGGCGAAAAAGTACATTTGACCGGCCAGGCGACCGCTGCGCGCGTCTTGAAATTGGAGGAAGCAGGGATTATCGATGGCTATACGATCCGTGTGCCAAAAGAAAAACTCGGCTATCCTGTGCACGCTTTTGTGACGGCCATGATGCACGAACCCCGCCACCAGAAGTTTCTCGACGACTTGGACAGCCGGACAGAAACCGTCAGCCGTTATTTCAAGACGAGCGGCGAAGGCTGCTATTTGATCGAATGCCATTTCCCGACGCATCAGGAACTGGACGAGTTCCTGAACGACATCAGCGAGTTTGCAAGCTATAAAGTCGCCATCGCCATCCAGCAATATGGGCAATAATTTATACACATAAAAAGCCGTGCAGCATCAACTGCACGGCTTTCCGTTTGCTTATTTCTTGCCGATCGCCAAGGCGAACTGCAAATACATCATGCCATTGCGCGCTTTTTGGCTCATGGCGAGCGTCATGCGCTCAAGTTCGGCTTCCGTGATGTGGTGGCTTTGGGCGCGGGCGTTTTCCTTTTCGAACGGCTCCGCTTTTTCGACCACTTGCAGATAGCTGTTGTCGATGCGGTTGCGGATGTGCAAGGCTTTTTTCACGAACAGGCTTTGCTCATCCGATTTCTCATAGCCATATACTTCTTTCGACAGCCAGTACAAAGCTTTCAAGGCATCGTTTTTCGTGTTCTGGACAAACGGCTTGAGCGGTTTTTTCAAGTCTTCCTCCTCGAACCAGATGCGCTGGAAATTGACGCGCGGCTCTTCGACGCCGAGCTGCATCGTCTGGTTCAGCAACAACGCCATTTTATCGAATAAAGTATAGGCTTGGCGATAGACTTGCTTCAGGTCTTCATTGCGCTTTGTGTAGCGCGTATTGTCGCCGTCCATCTTATGGTCGTCCGCGACTTCTTCGCTGTTCAGGGCGAGGTAAAGCGAACGGCGCATCGCCGTGAATTCGTGCGTCAACGAGTCCAGGAAATTGCCGAGGAACGCGTTGTTCTGGATGCGCAGCGGAAGATCGCGCTTCGCCATCGTATCCGGTTCGATATCGTTGCCGCTGTTGAGGAATAATTGCTGCTCGGCGCACCAGTCCAGGTAGCGTTGCTCGTCCTCTGTCGGTTCCGGCTGCTGCGCGAGTTTCACGGGATCCACATCGCCGAGTTGTTCGATCATGTTTTCGGCGAGCTTGATGCGCTCATCGTAAAGCGCTTGGCCTTTCTCGTCTTTGATGTCGTTTTTGGCCGTCTTGAACAGATCGAGCGCTTTTTCGAGTGCGCTGAGGCGCTCTGCTTTGACCGGCAGGAAAGTCGAATAGAAAATCAAGGTCCAGCCGAATTCGCCGTTCAGGCGCTGATAGGACGGGTCGTTTTCGTCTTTGACCATTTCTTTGAGCACTGCTTGTGCGTCAATCGAGCGTCCCGTGTGGACGAGCGTTTCCGCATAGTTCAGGCACACCTGGTTCCAGACATTCGACGGGATGCGCCCGCGGTATGTTTCGATCGTGTTGTCGTATAGATACAATTGGCGCTGTTTCAAGTCGGAGTTCCAGTCTTTTTTCAGCTGGTGCTGGATCGACAAATAGCTAGTCTCCAGCAGCACGGCCAGTGGATAAGCCGCTTTGCCCTGGAGGCGCTCCTTCAAATGATTGATCATGGCGTTGATGCGGCCAGGGAACGCTTCGGCTTTCGCTTGCTGCATTTCCTGCAGGAGCTGGTGGGTCGCCCCGTAAATTTCCTTTATTTCAAATTGCCCTAAATCGTCAGCTAGGGCGATATCGCTTAAAGTTGCCATCCCATTTCCTCCTTGATGCGTTTTGATGTGTCTCTCTCCATTCTAAGGGAAAAATGTCCATTGGTCACCCCGCGGCAGGAAATTGGCAGAAAATATGGAATACATCAGTAAGCAACGAAGCGAAAGGAGGAGCGATTTTGGGCGAAGCACAAGAGCCGTTTATCTGGATCCCTTTTTTTCAGCAAAACAATATTCCTGATTCCAGTGTCTTGGACAATTATATTTTTGGTTCACAAGAGAGTCGCGGGTCCGATGCCACTAGCAAAAGAAAACAGGAAGGCAGTCCGAAGCCAACCGGTATAAAAGGCAAATATAAGCCGATTTCCAGGGAGAACCTGGAACAATTAATTTCTGGATTCGATGGCTTTGAAGTCGAAACGATCGAATTGAATGTGGTCGGGGGCATTGAAACGAGCGGGCCATTGCAATTCATCATCGCCGGTAAAGCAGAAGCCGGGATGACGGTGACATTGAAGAAGAAAACGGATGATGCCGACAAATAGGAAAGGAAAACGTCGCTGCTGCAGCGGCGTTTTTAAATTGGCGAAAAAACATGGGTATATTTCAGGGGGGAAGTACTGATTTGAGCTGAAGTAATAAATATTTGTGGCAATGGGCGGGTATTAATGTCTATGTAAAAAGAAGGGAATCACAGGTATAATGTTTACTATATTCCAATAAAAAGAGTTTTAAGAATCATTAACTAGTTTTATTGATGGTTAAAAAGTCCTTTAAATGAAGTTTTTCGTTTTATATGCGTTGCTGCTGCCATCTGGCATACATACTTTTGCCAAGTCAGGGGGGAATCCATGTCTATGCTTCCGCATATTAGTTTAACCATTTTATCCATCATCGTTTCGGTCGCGACAAGCTATACGGTCCTCATTATGATCGAATATGTCAATAAGCGGAAAGCGGCTGTCGACACACGCTCCAGGTTGCTTGCGATACTGGCGCTTGGCAGCGGATTTTTTTCCATGCAAGTGATCGGTATCCTGACGTTCATGGCAGAATACCGGTTCTTACCGCGTTTTTGGCTGCTTGCCTTGTCGCTGCTTGCGGCGTGTTTACTGGCGGCCTACGTCCTGAAGATCCTCCCGCAGGGCATTCACAGCCGGCATGACATGGTGAAGCATGTGCTGATTACCGCGTTTTTCGTGAAGGCGGCCTATTTCCTGGGATTAGCGGGCGTACTCGACGTGCGCTTCTGGGCGATTTCCACAGGCTATTATCTATTGTCGGCGGTTATGGTGCTGGGCATTTGCTATTTCGGTTTCCGCTTCGTATTGCAGTCCAATGCAAAACAAGTGACGGAGCAACAGCGCTTCGGGAGCGCCGCTCTCTTGGGGCTCGTGCTCACCTTGCTTCATTACACGTCCACGAATACCTTCTATACAAATATGGCTCTTCCGGAAGCGGCAGCGGGTGGTGTCTGGGTCATCGGTACGGCAGTGTTTGTGGCTTTCGCCGTGACTTTGCTGCTGTTGTCAGCGGTGAATCTGGCATTGGTCGATTTGAATGCGTTCGAGACAGAGGCCGGCCTGTTGCGGCAAGTGAAAGACAGCGAAAGCCGATTCCGCACACTCGCCTATACCGACCACTTGACGGGCGTCCCGAATCGCCATTGGTTCTTTGCCCATTTTCGCGAATTGATGGACCCGGCGGACGGGAACATCGAGTCGGTCGGTGTCGTGTTGCTCGATTTCGATGATTTTAAATCCATCAATGAATTGATCGGCCATGATGGGGGCGACCAATTCCTGAAAAGGATTGTCGAACGTTTGAAATCGGTGCTGCCGGAAACCGTCCCACTCGCCAGGCTCGGCGGGGACGAGTTCGTCTTTGCGGTGCCGAATGCGAAAAAATCTTATCTAGAACAGTTATGCCAAAACATTTTACAGGTGATGCATGAGCCGATCCAGATCGGGGAGCAATCGGTCGCTTCCGGCATCAGCCTCGGCGTCAGCTGCCAAAGCATTGCGGAACTCAATGAGGAAAGTTTGATCAAGCAAGCCGATCTTGCGCTGTTCATGGCGAAAAGCGCCGGCAAGGAGAACTATGAATTTTTCTCCCCGGAGCTTTTGGACAGTTCGCTCCGCAAGCAGGAAATCACGGCAGCTTTACAGCAGGCTTTGGTAAACGGCGAGTTTTCGGTCCATTACCAGCCACAAGTGGAATTGGTGAGCGGCCGCGTCATCGGGTTCGAAGCCTTGCTGCGCTGGAATTCCGCACTCGGCGCTGTTGCGCCATCCGAATTCATTCCCGTGGCGGAGGAATGCGGGGCGATTCATTCCATCGGGGAATGGGTGCTGCGTGAAGCGTGCCTTCAACTGGCAGCATGGCAGAAAGAGGGGCGCCCTGCTATTTGCGTCTCGGTCAATGTGTCGGCCAAGCAATTCCTGGACACCCAGTTTGCTGAAAAAGTAGCGCGCATTTTGGCGGAAACGGATGTGCCTGCCGAATATGTGGAAATTGAAATCACCGAAAGTGTCATGATCGACCTCGATGCCTCATCCGCGTTGGTCGAAGAATTGCAGGCGATCGGCGTCAAGCTGGCAATCGATGATTTCGGCACAGGCTATTCCTCGCTCAACGCAATCAAGAATATCCAAATCGATACGTTGAAGATCGATAAATCCTTGGTCGATGAAGTGCTCGGCAGCGACCGCAGCATGGCGATCCTGGCGACCATCATCGAACTGGGGAAAAACCTGGGCGCGGAAGTGGTCGTGGAAGGGCTGGAGACGATCGAGCAAGTGACCTTGATGCGGCAATACGAAGTCATCGGCCAAGGTTATTATTTCAGCCGGCCGCTTCCTGGAGACAAGGCGGCAAGGGTATGGGACAAGTACTTGGAGCAGCCGAACGGGCTTTTCCATGCGCCGGTTTTATATTGAATACGAAAAGACACAGCACTGGGCTGCGTCTTTTTTTGTTTGAATGAAGATGGCGGAGGAATCGCTTCCTGGGATGTGTTTGGAGCAGAGAGTGGGAGTTGGCGTGTTGAAGTGTTTTAGTGATTTGGCTGTACTTCAGCTTGGTATCCGCCGCCTGGCTTTGGGTTGGCCTTTGGCAGCAAGCCAGGAAGACCGTCTGTCTTGCTGCGTCGGCTCACCCTTTTACGCTCGGCGGCTGAAAGATTTCGTTGGGCAAGGTGTGTTTAAGTAGATCTGTTTCTTTACCCAGTTGCCGGCTAGCGGGGGAATCGCTTCCCTATGATGGCATGTAATAATGATTGGTTTAGGAAATGGCAGGTGGGCCTAATTGCTGGACTGGAAAAAGGGAGAGGTCCATTTTGATTCCTTATTAAGCTCTGCAATAGTCGAGCAGGATTTTCTTCAATACTTGCTGTTGGGTTTCGGGTTGGATGTCTCGGTCCAGGTAAGATATAGACGATTTGAGTGCGACGTTGTTCGTGAAGCTCGAATAGCTGTTGATGATGGTGACAATTAGCGGTTTAGCGGGAATGGAGCCATTAATCGAGCCGTCTTGCTGGCCGTCCTCGATGAGCGGTTCAAGCAAATCCATGATCTGGCGCTGTCTTGTAAGATAGCGGCCGATTGCAGGCAGCGGTTCTGTGCGGAACGAGGCATAGCTCTCGAACGCTTCCCGGAAACGCGCGGATTTATAATGCTCGGCTTTTTGTGCGTCGAGCAAGGTATCAAGCAATAGTTCCAGCCGCTCGAATGCGCTTGCTTTCAAGGAAATGATGCGCCGGAATTCGGCTTCTACGGCGTCTAATGAGCGGATGGCGACTTCGACGATCAGTTCGTCCTTTTTCGGGAAATAGCGGAAGACGGTCGCCACGCCGGCACCTGCCCGTTCGGCGATGTCTTTCATTTGCACGTCGTTCAGCCCGCGTTCCGTAAACAATTCTTTGGCGGCTTCGACGATTTTATCGGTCTGCAATTGCTTGTTTTCTTGTCGTTTTGATGGCATGGCAGTTTCACTCCTTGCTTTTAGTATAGCGCTTTAATTGATGAAATGAAGTCATGGGAGTATACTTGAAATAAATTGATAGTCAGACTATCAAAATTTAATTTGAGGTGATTAAAGTGAGATTGGAAAACAAAGTAGCCATCATCACAGGCGGGGGATCTGGCATGGGCGAAGCGGCTGTACGCTTGTTCGCCAAAGAGGGGGCGAAAGTCGTTGCCACGGACATCAATTTGGAAGCAGCGGAAAAAGTGGCGCAGGAAGTAAGCGAAGCGGGCTTTGAAGCGTTGGCATTGAAGCAGAATGTGGCCGAAAAATCGGATTGGGAAGCGGTCATCGAGAAGACCGTGGAATCCTTTGGTAAAGTCGATATCCTCATCAACAACGCAGGCATTTCGGTCGCAAAAGATTTCATGGAACAGACAGAAGACGATTTTTCGAAAGGATTTGCGGTCAATACGAACAGCGTCATGTATGGCATGCAATTGGCCATTCCCCACATGATCGAAAACGGCGGAGGCTCGATTGTCAATGTGTCATCGATTGCGGCGTTGACGGGCATGTCGGGGGCCGGCGTCTATACGGCTTCAAAAGGCGCAGTGCGGTCGATCACGAAAGCGGCGGCTGTCGATTACGGGAAACATAATATCCGTGTCAACTCGGTGCATCCCGGCTATATCGTGACACCGATGAGTGCGGAATACATGGAAAGCGAAAAGTTCCGCCCGCATTTCCTCGCGCAGATCGCGCTTCCTGAACTCGGGAATGCAGTCGAAGTCGCCAATGCGATGCTGTTCCTTGCGTCAGACGAAGCGAGCCACATCACGGGTATCGAGCTACCGGTAGACGGCGGCGTGACGGCGAAATAAATAGTAGTTGGTAGAAGATGCGGCTTCGGCTGTGTCTTCTTTTTTGTTGCTGGCTGGTTGCTGAAGGGTTTTCCAGGGCAGAATTAAAGGAAGCATGCAGGGTATTAATAGTGGAATTGTTCCTGAGTGCCATTTAAGCTTCATTTTGGTAGTCGCCTCCTGGCTTTGGGTTGGCCTCTTGCCGAAAGCCAGTAAGAGCGCCTGTCTTTCGGCATCGGCTCACCCTTAACGCCGGTCGGCTAAAAGACTTCGTCAATTCGGGTGTGTTTAACTAAATCTACTTCTATATGGAGTTGCCGGCTAGCGGGGAAATCGCTTCCCGGCCCATACCACCTGGCATATAGAGGCTTGAATCGAAAAATCTGTTGGCGGCCTAGGACTAGCAATTACAAATATTTCGGTCACGATGTCTGGAGATACAAAGTATGATGCCTTTTTATATTCTGTATTGAGTGGATTGAAAAATTTATCTTCCACTCTAAAACTAAAGACGGAGTGGAAGGGGCCGACTCCGGGAGGAGCAGCGTAGCGACGAGACAATTGTGACCCTGCAGGAGCGCAGCGACGAAGCGGCTCAATGCGAGCCCTCCGGAAAGCGTGCCCCTGCAACGCAGTCGAAAAGCGAAAGCTTTTCCTATCGCTTCTTTTAATTCCAAATACAAACCATCAACTTTCAGAACAATCTGTTAATTAATCGCCAAGAATGGTAAACTGTCGGTAATCAGCAGGACCTACACCTCAGAAAAAATTCAGGAATGGGGGATTCATGTGGCGTTCGACATTCACGAAGTTTTGGAGAGGAAAGGCATTGACGTCCCGGAACATCATAAGGAAATGCTCGCCGGCCAAATGGCAGGATTCGAGGAGCTGCGCAAGACGGTGAACCAGGAACAATTGAAAGACCTGGATATGGCTTTGACGCATGTGCCGGGAGGTGAGCAGAAATGAGCAATGAACTGGCACAGAAGTCCATCGGCGAACTGGCGCCGCTTATCCAGTCGAAACAGCTGTCGCCTGTCGAGTTGACGGAACAGGTATTGGCGAACGTCGATTTGTATGACGGGGAGATTAATGCGTATATTGCCGTGCAAAAAGAGCAAGCGCTTGAAGCTGCCGCGCAGGCTGAACAGGAAATCCAGAGCGGCAATTACCGCGGCGCGCTTCACGGGATTCCGATGGCGCTGAAAGACATTCTCTATTTTAAGGATGAGAAAGCGACGATGGGGTCGAGCATCCATGGCGATTTCGTGGCAGGATTCGATGCGACGGTCGTCTCGAAACTGAAGATGGCAGGCGTAACCTTCACCGGCAAGCTCAATATGCACGAATATGCATGGGGCGCGACGACGACCAATCCGCATTTCGGGCCGTGCAAGAACCCGTGGGACCTGACGAAGATCCCAGGCGGCTCAAGCGGAGGCTCGGGTGCTGCAGTGGCATCGCATATGGCGATTGCCTCGCTCGGGACGGATACGGGCGGATCGATCCGCATCCCGGCGTCAAGCTGCGGCATCATCGGGCTCAAGCCGACGCATGGGCGCATTTCGAAATACGGCTGCTTTCCGCTCGCGTGGTCGCTCGATCACATCGGGCCGATGACGAAGACGGTGTACGATGCGGCATTGCTATTGGAATTATTGAGCGGTTACGACCCGAAAGACCCGACTTCGGTCGACCGGCCGGCGAAAAAATTCTCAGGGTTGTTGGAAGGTGATGTGAAAGATTTAACCATCGGCATCGAAGAGGAATATTTCTTCAAAAACGTCGACAGCCGCGTGGACGAACAAGTGCGGCTCGTGTTGAAGCAATTGGAGGAGGCTGGTGCGGTGATCAAGCCTGTCAGCATCCCCTCCTTGAAGCAGGCGGAATTCGCAGAGCTCGTGACGATCACGACGGAAGCGAGCGCCGTGCATCATGCGAATTTATTGAAATCGCCGGAGAAGTTCGGCGAAGACGTGCGCTTTTTGCTGGAAGTCGGCGAATTGATGAGCGGCGTCGATTATGTGCAGTCGCAGCAAATCCGGCGCAAGCTCGATTTGGAATTTGCCGCGGCGTTTGAAAGCGTCGATGTGCTGATCAGCCCGACCTTGCCGTTCCTGTCGCCGCCGATCGGTTCACAGACGGTGGATGTCAACGGGCAGGAGTTGAGTTTCCTGGATGAAGTGATCCGCTTTACGGGTCCTGGAAATCTGACCGGCTTGCCGGCACTCAGCATTCCGGTGGGCGTGAAGGAAGGCCTACCGGTTGGCTTGCAGATCATGGGGCCAGCGTTCGAAGAAGAGAAAGTGCTAATGGCAGCGGCGCTCATCGAACAGATGGAATTGATGAAAGGCCATGCGCCGAATCTTGAAACAAATTGAGTGGATCGGGCAGTTCCCGCCGGCAGGCAGCCGGATAAGGGACTGCTTTTTCTTTTGAAACTTTTTAACCGATTTTTAACATATAGCAGGTAGAATCGTCGTACGACATTCAGTAAGTAAAGGGGCGGCACAATCATGGCATTTTGGAAAAAGGCGAGAGACAAGGAATTGCCTCCGCGCAATAAAGAAGATATCGTCCGCGAAATGTGGAGCCCGAAAAAGACGGCGGACCAATTATTCAACGTGAAAGCGTATGGGGCAATCGGAGACGGCAAAGCCGATGACCGGAAAGCGCTGCAAAAAGCGGTTGATGCCGCCTATGGCACTTTAAAAGGCGGCAATCTGTTCTTTCCGCCGGGCTTGTATCGCATCAGCGGACCTATAGAGGTGCCGGAATGGGGAGCGGGCGCGACTGTTTCATGGATCGGGCATAGTTCGGAGACGACGCGAATCGCACCGTCCGAGCCGATGGATTATCTGGTGCGCATGCGCGGCGGCAGCGGGTCGGTCAAAGGCATCCAGTTCATGGGGACCGATCCCGAAAACGGCTACACACAACTCGTGAAAGTGTGTATGGTCGCCAGTGACGTCCGCGATAAATTATTCTCAGGAGCCGCATTCATGTGGGGGGCTGTCCACGGGTTGCAGATCCTGGAAGAAGGCAATAATAACCTTTGCGTGTTCGACCGGCTGTGCCAGTTTTCCCAAAACGGCTCGGTGATCGAAGGCAGTGGCGCTTCGGGGAGAGGGACGAATATTTCATTCATGAAGCTCGACCCCGCAGCACGGGACGTCCACGTCGGCGCTTATTTTAAAGTAGGAAAAGGCGAAGGCTCGGTTTACCATATCGATGAAGTCGGCCCGCGCAGCATCACCGTGTCGCCGCCTTTGAAAGAGACGATTTCACCGGGGACGCCGTATAAGATCCATCTTGGCTGTGGCTTGCAGACGGACCGCGGCAGCGACAATAACGTCTACGGGATTTATGATTGCCATTTCGTCGGCAATGCAGCGACCGGCCTGATGGTGCGCGGGCTTTATGGCCACCACATCCAGGGCGGCAACTTCGATTCGAACGGCATCGCAGGCATCCACATCGGCAGCGGCGCGATCAACACGACACCTGCATACTCCGGCAGCATCAATCATAGCTACTTCGAGAACAACGGCTACGCGAATGTCTTGCTCGATTATGCAGCGGGGCTCAGCATCATCGAACCGCTCCTTGCGAAACCGCGTGATGGCATGGGGGATGGGCTCGCTTCCATTACGTCTTTATACAACGAAGAATACCAATATGATACGACGAGCATCCTTTACAATGGCCGCCTGCATCAATACGTGCCGGAAGGAGGGCGTTCGCCGCTCGATATGAAAGACGAGCCGCGGATCACTGTCAACAGGAAAAACGGCGCATCAGAAACGGAAACCGTCAAGTTGCCGCCAGCACCGACACATAAATTCAGCGAAGAAGTGGAGATTTTCGTCGAACATAGCGGCGGCCAGGAAGTGCGGCTTGTCTGCGATAACGCCAAAGTCAATAACCGCCCGGGCAGCGAAGGCGTGCTCGCACCGGCGGGAATCGGCTATAAAATTACCGCTTACTACAATAGAAGCGATAAAAGTTGGATGGTTTCGCATACGACACCTTTAAGTTAAAGGAGAATTTATACCTGAATTTTCAGATTTTTATTGACCTTTCTGTTTTTAGTTGGTATTTTTGTATTACAGTCATGGAGTGAATTAGTTATTTTGAATTAGGACTTATGCTTTTTGCGTACAAATACTGCGAAGTGGAGGGTTTAGGATGGATAAAAAGAAAATTTTGATCCTTGGCGGCACATTCCATATGGTCAATGTAGTCGAGACGGCCAAACGCATGGGCTATTATACGATCGTCACCGATAATATGGCCGGTTCGCCAGCGAAGAAAATTGCCGACCAGTCGTATGACATCAGTACTGCCGATATCCAGAAGCTTGCTGAAATCGGCAGGAAGGAACAGGTCGATGGGGTGTTTACCGCTTTTGACGATATCAACACCTGGCATGCAGTCACCCTGTGCAAGACGCTCCATTTGCCGTTCTATGCGACGCCTGCACAGCTTGAAGTCACTTCGCATAAAGACCGTTTCAAGGACTATTGCCGGACATTCGGCGTGCCGGTCATCGAGGAATACGAATGCGACCCGGCACAAGATCTCGAGCTTCCGCCGGTGGAATTTCCGGTTATCGTCAAGCCGGTCGATAGCTACGCGAGCAAAGGGATTACAGTGTGTTACCGGGAAGAAGAACTTACAAAGGGGGTCGAAAAGGCAGTCGGGGAATCAAAGTCGGGCAAGGTCATTCTCGAGCGCTTTGTTGATTCGGAGATCGGCGTCCAGGCGTTCTATACCGCGCGGGATGGCCATCTCGTCCTGACTGCCGTCACGGACCGCTTTACCCATAAACAGTCCAAAGAACATCCGCCGCTCCCTGTGGCGATGCTATTCCCTTCACAGCACCAACAGAAATATATCGAAGAAGTCGATCCGGCGGTGCGCGACATGATCCGCAATATCGGCATCACTAATGGCTTGGTGTTTATCCAGACGCTGTACGATGGCGGCAAGATCTATGTGTACGAAATGGGCTTCCGGTTCAGTGGCGAGCAGCATTATCACATCATCGAGAAACAGACAGGCGTCCATCTACTGGAGATGATGCTCGACTTTTCGGTCGGCAAAGATACGGCGAAGCATCCGATCGAACAATTCGACGGGGCCCCGATGCCCCATCCTTCCGCCAATTTGCCGATCTTGCTCGGCCCTGGAAGGATTGCGGACATCAGGGGATTGGAGGAAGTGAAAGCGATGCCGGAAGTCGTTTCCTGCGTCATTAACAGGTCTGAAGGCGAGACGATCGAGCGGACGGGCTCCTATTCGCAAATGTTCGGCCGCTTTAATGTGGTCGCGGAATCCCAGCAAGCCCTCCTGGAAACGATCGAACAAATCTATAGGACGCTGCACATCCGTTCTGAAGACGGCAGCGATATGATCATGGCCCGGTTCCAGCCGGCAAAAGTGAAGATCCCGTAAAATATGGCTGAAGGCAGCGGGGCATGATTCCCGCTGCTTTTTAGCGTCACAAAAAAACGCCTGACCCTAAATGCGGGTCAGGCGCTTTTTTTCATCCTCTGTATAAAGGGAAGTGGCCGGTATTTTCGATGCCGCATTGGAGCCGTTTCAGCTCGGTCAGCCTGCCGTATATGCCACTATTGCGGATGCGCTTGCCGGTGAGGATCTCAAGGGGTTCGGTCTTGGTGAAGCGGCGTTTGAAGCGGTATAAGGCTTCGGTCGAAGCGCCGCCCAAGTGGAATTCGGAAAAACCGTGTTCTTTTCCGTAACGGCAAGCTTCCGCCATGATCAACGAATTGCCGGCACAGCGGAAATACTCGGGGTCATTCGCGACCAGGTGATAATGCATATAATCGCCATGGTGGACGATCAATGCAGACGAGACGGTCTTGCCGTCGAATTTTGCGTTGAGCAGGAATTGCTTGCCTTCGAGATGCCGGAAGGATTCCTTCAGCATGTCGGGATCGAATAAGTAATGATCCGGAAACTCATTGCGGTCAGCGGTAAGGGCGTATAGCCGGCAGAAATCGTCCAAGGTCTCTCCCGTGAAATCATATTCCACCGTGACGCCGTTTTTTAACGCCCGGCGCACTTGCTGGCGGGCAGCGGAAGAAAATTCGTAGCGGAAAGGATCGTCGACCGTCAAATCGATGTACATGACGATGCCGCGCATGTCCAAACCGTATAACGGAAAGAAATCTTCCGCATTCTTGACCCAGGAACTGAAACGGATGTATTCGGAAACGATATGCTGCTGTTCACAAAAATCCTGGAATGCTGCATCGAACTCGTCGACCAATGCGCTGCGCTGGCCCTCTTCGGCATGGAGTATGACAGGGCCGCTTTGGCCGAATGCGGTGATCGTATCGAACCACCCTTCCAAAAGCGGTACCGGCCGTTTGATGAAAGGATAGATGATATGCCCGCGTGCGCTTTTCCATTCGAATTGGTGAAATTCGCCTCCTTCGTGTCGGGCATATGCCGTGTTCCATTCGGGCGTAAAGAAGATATCGGGAACCGCTTGCTTCGTAGGTACTGCCATGGGTCTTTGCCTCCTTAGAATAAATGGGATGATGTCTGTCTTCACCCTATGCTCTCCGGGTTAAAAAGAAGTAAAACATATTAAATAGGAAGAAATATTATTTTTTTCTGATTATTAGATTGACAAAACGATACCCCGGTTGGTAAATTTGTTCTACAAATGAACAAGATATACGGATGTTTTTCAAATGAATGTTGAGGTTTATAGTCAATAATGCCTGGATATCGATAAGGGGGGTGTTTCCCGTGGGAAAACAGAAGAAGCTGCTTATTCTCGGCGGCATCACGCATATGGTCGATGTAGTCGAAACCGCTAAAAACATGGGCCTGTACACAATCGTCACGGATAATAATGAGGAGTCGCCGGCAAAGAAAAATGCCGACAAAGCTTACCATATCAGCACGGCAGATATTGATGCGCTTGAAAATATGGCAAGAAAAGAGCAAGTGGACGGCGTCCTGACGGCTTTTGACGACATCAACACGTGGAATGCCCAATTACTGACTGAACGGCTTGGATTGCCGTTTTATGCCACGAAAGAGCATTTGGAGATAAGTTCCAACAAAGACCGGTTCAAGGAGTTCTGCCGGCGGTTCGATGTGCCGGTCATCGAGCAGTACGAAAAAGGAGATGGGGTGCCGGTTCGCTATCCGGTCATCGTCAAACCGGTCGACAGCTACGCCAGCAAAGGCATCACTGTCTGCCAAAATGAAGCGGAACTCTACGAAGCGGCCGAAAAAGCCAAACGCTTTTCGCGCCACGGCCGTGTTCTTGTCGAACGGTTCATCGATACGAACCATGGTGTCGAAATGTACTACACATTACAAGACGGGGAAGTGATCTTATCCGCTGTGACTGACCGGTTTGTCTATAACCAAGGACACCAAAGCCCGCCCCTGCCCATCGCGACGATCTATCCGTCCAGCCATCTCGCCGAATTCATCGCGCAACATGACGCCAATCTCCGTGAAATGCTGAGAGGCATGGGGCTGAAGAACGGGCTTGTGCTGATCCAGTCGCTTTATGACAACGGGGAATTCTTCATTTACGAGATGGGCTACAGGTTGAGCGGGGAACAGCATTACCAGATCATCAAGCGCCAGACCGATGTCAATTTGCTGGAAATGATGCTCGATTTTGCCGTGGGGGAAGACATCTCACAGTACGATCTAAGCAATTTCGATGATGGCTATATGCGCTACCCGTCATGCAATCTATCGGTGCTGCTCGGTCCGGGAACGATCCGCGAGATCCGCGGGCTGGAAGAAATCATGGACTTGCCGCCCGTCATTTCCTGGGTGCCTACGCGTAAAGTGGGCGATGAGATCACTGTAACCGGCTCCTACTCGCAGATGCTGGGCCGTTTCAATATCGTCTGCCAGACGATGGAGGAATTGAATGGGACGATCCGCGAGATCAACCGGAAGCTCGAAGTCATCTCGGAAAGCGGCGAGGATATGGTGCTTGCGCGCTATTTGGCCGGGGAGAAAGTAAGTTAAACCGCAGCAGCTGCTGCGGTTTTTCAGGCTGTCGAGAAAGGTAAGAAGCCGTATTTTCCGAAGCTTATTGATCGCTTTCCGCGGGCGGGAATCGAGCCTCCTCGGCCGCTACCGAAAACCCTTGTGCTCAACTCTCACTACGTTCGAGCATCGCAGAAAACCCGCTTGCTCCCACATCTGCCAGCAGATGCGTCGCAAATGAATAGGCTCAGCATAGCTTCGCTCATTCATTGCCTGTGGGGTCTCTCAAACCCGCTATTCCCGCAGGAAAGATAAGATCGACCTACGGGAGACCTTATCTTTGCGAAGTAATGCGTAGCATTATTGAGCAGAATGTTTTCCGATCAAACGCTTCTCCAAATACTTAGATAGACCTTTGATTTATAAAATGTAGAAAAATAATTTTCACTCTAATTTATAGCTGTTCATAGACTTGTTCAACACTCTGTTAAACCGCAGCAGCTGCTGCGGTTTTTTCTTTTTGATCTGGAGGGGGAGTGCTCTTCAAACACATCGATGTATTCACATAGTTCTCCATAGAAAAAAGAGGCCTCCAACCGGAAGCCTCTTTTTCTATTTGGAATAGGTGGTGACGAATGACGGGCGCGGGAAGATGTTCGGGCGTTTGTCGATGCCTTCCGAAGTTCCGCGTTTTTTATGTGCGTGTGAGTAAGCCTGGGACGATTGCCAGTTGGTGAAGGCGGATTCGTCTTCCCACATCGTGAGGATGACGTAAGTATCGGAATCGAGCGGGCGCAAGATGCGGATCGCTGCAAAGCCCGGTTCTTTTTCGACGAGGCCTGCACGGTTCTGGAAGCGCGATTCGAACAGTTCGCGGCCTTCTTCCGTCACCGGGATGTTGTTGAATACGGCAAAAGCCCCGTCTTCAAGCTTTCCTTTTTGGTCGAGCACTTCGTAAGCTTCGATGCCGTCGCCAGCCGGGCTTCCTTGTTCATTGATGGCTGCCGCATCGCCGCCATTCGTCAAGACGAACCAGCCCTTGTCTTCCAGCGCATCGGATTCCTGCGCATTGCCGAGCCATTTATAGAACTTCATCGATATGCACCTCTTTTTTAGTAGTCCTGCATTTCCTATATTAAGTAAATTATTTCAGTTTCGCAAAGAATGTTGTCCCCTTTTCGGGCATTTTTGTCTATATATACGCCTTTTAAAAAATGTCATCGCGTTTAACCTGTCTTTAACCTGGGTCTTTTAGGATAGGTGCTAATGAAAGCTTCCATTCGGAAAGGAGTGCATGCAATGCCAGGAGCTCCACAATACAGTGGGGCGGAATCATCCGCAACCTACAACGAGAAAGAAGGAAAAGATGATGGGGGATCTTTATTTCGATGAACGTTATGGAAAGTTGTATGAAGAAATAGAGAAAGGCGTGTGCCAAGTATTCGAGTTCGATCACCCGCTTGGGCACGTGCGGCATATGTTTATCAAGAGGGAGATTCCGATTTTGCTCGGGTCTGAACGCTACTTCGACATCGTGACGCCATATGGATACGGTGGCCCGTTGATGACGGGGTGTGAACCGGAACATCGGGAAGAGCTGGCATCCGCTTTTACGGAAGCATTCGCTGCTTATTGCGAATCGGAAAGGGTGGTCAGTGAGTTCATCCGTTTCCATCCGGTGCTCGGCAATGCGCAGGATTTCGAAAAGAGCTACGAAGTGCGCTACTTACGCGATACGGTCGGTACAGCGATTTCCGCTTACGATGATCCGGTAAAAGCGGAGTTCAGTGCTTCGGCACGCAAGAACATCCGCAAAGCATTGCGCGATGGCGTCGAATTCCGTGTGACCCTCGGGCCGCGCGACCTAAAGGAATTCCAGCGGATTTATTTTGCGACGATGGACCGCAATCATGCCGATTCATTCTATTACTTCAGCGAAAAGTATTTCAGTCAATTGCTCGAGTCATTCGGCGAGAAGCTATTGCTCGTCGAAGCGCTTTATGGGGGCGAAGTGATCGGCATGGAACTGCAATTTGCCTACAATGATTTGATCCATACGCATTTATCTGGAACATATGAAGCGTTCCATCATCTATCGCCGGTTTATATCATGCAGTATGCAACAGTCCTCTGGGCTAAAGAACACGGCATCAGCCTGATCCATGGAGGGGGCGGGCGCACTAATAGCCCCGACGATAATTTGCTTCGGTTCAAGCAGCAATTCGCGCGCCAGACGAGTTTTTCATTTTATAGCGGCCAGAAAGTATGGAATGAAGAAGTCTACAGAAGGCTTTGCCGGGAAGCGAACACTGCCGTTACGGATGAGTTTTTCCCGGCATACCGGAAGCGGCCGGCGAAAGAGGTAAGCGAGGTTTGACAAAGAGAAACCAGAGGGGGAGCAAACAAACAACACAAAGAAGAAATGGGGTTTAGCATGTGAAGGATTTGTTTTTCGAAAAAAATTACGGCCGATTATACGAAGTGATCGAGAATGGCCGGTGTGAGGTGTTCGAGTTTGAGCATCCGTTGGGCCGTGTGCGTCACCAGTTCATCCGCCGTGAGATTCCGATGTCCGTAACAGGTGGACCATATTTCGACATCGTCACTCCGTATGGCTATGGAGGGCCAATCATCAAAGAATGTGCAGAAGGCAGAAAAGCCCACTTGGTGGAGGCATTTGAGCGAACGTTCGGGGAATATTGCGCAGAACGCGGCATCATCAGTGAATTCGTCCGCTTCCATCCGGTCATTGGCAATGCATTGGATTTCGAGGATTGCTATGAGGTGCGTTATTTGCGCGAGACGGTAGGTACCAATCTGGCGGCCTACGAAGACCCGGTCCAAAGCGAGTTCTCCAAGTCGACACGCAAAAATATCCGCAAGGCGCTTGAGGCGGGCGTGGGCTATGAGATCATCGAAAATCCGCGAAGCCTGGGCGAATTCAAGGACATCTACCATGAAACGATGAACCGCAATAATGCGGATGCCTATTATTATTTCGAAGAAGATTATTTCACGGAATGCCTGGAGTATTTTGCTGACCACATCGTGTTGACGAAAGCGATCTTCGAGGGGCAAGTGATCGGGATGGGATTGAACTTCACTTACGGCGATCGCATCCATACCCATCTGTCAGGTACGTTAAGTGATTACAACCACGCTTATCCTGCCTATGTGCTGCAATACGCGCTGACGGTTTGGGGGAAAGCGAATGGCTACCGGCTCATCCATGACGGCGGCGGGAGGACCAACGACCCGAACGATAGTTTGTTGATGTTCAAGAGGCAATTCGGGAAAAATACCCGATTTGATTTCTACATCGGGAAGAAAATATGGAACAAGCCGGTTTATAAGAAATTATGCGAACTGAACGCGGCGGATGCAGCGACCGATTATTTCCCGGCCTATCGCTGCAAAAAGCATTTGGAAGCGAGCCGTGTCTGAGCGGCGTATGATGAAAGGACGTGGACCCATTGAATGACTTATTTTTTGAAGAAGCCTACGGCAAACTCTACGAAAGAATGGAGCATGGAGTATGCGAGGAATTCGTCTTCCAGAGTGCATACGGCGAAGTGAGGCATCTGTTTATCAAGCGGGAAATCCCGATGCTGATCCATGGGGAGAGGTGGTATGATGCCATCACTCCGTATGGTTATGGTGGGCCGCGGATCATCCGCTGTGCGACAGGCTGCCATTCCGACTTGGTCACTGATTTTGAGCTTGCGTTCCGTGAATACTGCAAGGACCAGCGCATCGTCAGCGAGTTTGTCCGTTTTCATCCGATCTTCGACAATGCCCGCGATTTTTCCAATTGCTACGAGGTCACGTTCCAGCGTGAAACTGTCGGGACGACACTTGCCGGCTTCGACGATCCGGTAGCTTCCGAATTTTCGAAATCTGCCAGGAAGACATTGCGCCGTGCGCTGAATGCAGGCGTTACTTGCCGAATCACCGTTGCGCCGGGCGATCTTCAACGATTCAAGGAAATCTACTATGAAACGATGAGCCGGGTCCATGCCGATGCCTATTACTTCTTCGACGATGATTACTTCGATAATTGTCTGTTGAAATTCGCCGATAAAATCGTCCTGGCTGAAGCGATTTACGAAGGCCAGGTCATTGCGGCAGAGCTGCACTTTCTCTATGAGGGCATCATGCATACCCATCTTTCCGGCACCGTCCACGATTTCCATCAGCTGTCGCCGATCTATGTTTTGCAATACGGCGCCGTGCGCTGGGGCAAAGAGAATGGCGTCAAGCTCATCCATACGGGTGGCGGCCGGACGAATGATGCGGAAGATCCGCTTTATAAATTCAAGAAGAAATTCGGCCAGCATACCGGCTTCCGGTTCTACACCGGCCGGAAAATCTGGAACGCAGAGATCTACGGAGAGCTATGCAAAAAGTCCAGAGCCACCGCGGGCGAACCATTCTTCCCGGCGTACCGCGCGAATGCCAGCAAGCAATTGAGCAGCGTATGAAACTTCATGAAATCCCTAAGCGCCCGCCAAGTTTTTGGCAGGCGTTTTTTAATGTCTTGTTGTTGTTGGGAATCTTTGTGTAATGGGAAATTTAGTTGGGCTAGCTGGCGAGATGGCATGTTCTTTGTATATTGCTCCCCAAGCGAGTCGCCTCCCGCTTGGGGCTGGCCTCCCGCAATGAGCCAAGAAGAACACTTGTCTCGTTACTCCGGCTCACCCGTATGCTTGGTTCGGCTTTTACATTCCACTGAAGTTGGTAATTGACAAAGTATGTTATTTTCTCGTGATCATCCACTTGTGCTGATGCTTAGCTGGACATGATCAAGGTTGAACAAAACTATTCACATTAATTTCAAAGCTAAATGATTATCTTTTCTCTCTAAAACTAGAGATGGAGCGGAAAGGGGCCGAAGCCTGAGGGACTGAGCGGGCTGGCGAGACAAATGTGTCGCGCTCTTTGCGGCACATTGGCTCAACACCCGCCCCTCGGCAAGCGTGCCCCTTGAAGTGCAATCTCTCCCACTCTTCTCTCCACTATCTATTTTTAAAATCGCTACTTCCTGTCGCGATTTCAGCTGCATGACCTGCATCCTGCAGGCCCCAAGCGTGCCCCTTGGAGCGCAATCTCCACCACTCAATCTTTGTAGATTCCCTTCCATTAAAAAATATTTGAATTCCCCAAAGCTTTTTCAAAACGCTCAAACAGTTTAACCCTCTTTTAACCTCCGCCCCCTAGGATTAACAACAACAGGATTCCATCCGCGCCAAATTCTGAGGAAGGATGCTTTATATCGATGGCCGGATCAAGCCATAAGCTGCACCACCGCTTCGGGAGCGGATCGTTGCTTCCAGAATGAATGCAAAAGAGGTTGAAACTATGGAAAAAACAGTCATCGCCATCATGTTCGTCGTCATCATCACGAAAGTTCTCGGCTTTTCACGGGACATCTTCCTATCGTTTTTCTACGGTGCCGATGGATTGACCGACGCCTACTTGATCTCGACCGATATCCCGACGGTGTTCTTTGCGTTTATCGGCATGGGCATCGCCGCGAGCTATATCCCGGTTTACACGAAAATCCGTGAAGAGCGGGGCGATGCAGCGGCAGAACGCTTTACCGCCAACGTCACGAATGCAGTGTTGCTGCTGTCGACTGTGCTGGTCATCCTGCTCTTGGTGTTCCCGGTGCCGATCGTCAAATTGTTCGCCTACGGGTTCGAAGGCGAAACCTTGCGCATCGCGGTATTGTTCACGCGGATCATTTCGCTGACGCTTTATTTCACGGCCCTGATCTTCATTTTCACCAGCTACCTGGAAGTAAAAGACCGGTTCCTGCCGACGGTGCTGAGCGGCTTGCCGCTGAATGTGCTGTTGATCACAACGATTGTGGTCAGTTCGAAAATGGATATCATGATGCTCGCCATCGGAACGGTCATTGCCGTCATCGTGCAATTTCTGTACATGGTGCCGGCGATCCGCAAAAGCGGCTATCGCCACCAATTGGTGTTGAACCTGAAAGACCGCGACCTGAAGCAGATGATGATGCTTGCCATCCCGGTCATCATCGGGGTGTCGGCGGACCAGATCAACATCCTGGTAGACCGCACCATCGCTTCGCAGCTGGCGGAGGGCGGGATTTCGGCACTCACCTACGCACATCGCATCGTATTTTTCGTCCAGGCGATTTTCGTTCTGGCGGTCGTGAAAGTCATGTTCCCGAAAATCTCAAAGCTCGCCGTCCGGAAGAATATGGCTGAATTGAAAGATGTCGTCGGGAAAATCATTACGACTGTCTCATTGATCGTCATTCCCGCCGCGGTCGGCATGATGATCTTTGCGCGGCAGATTACGGAGCTCCTGTTCGGGCGCGGGGCGTTCGAGGAGCGGGCGGTTGCGATGACGACGGGCTTATTGTTCTTCTATGCACTCGGCTTGCTTGGGTTCGGGCTGAGGGAAGTGCTGTCGAAAGTGTTTTATTCCCTGGAAGATTCACGGACGCCGATGATCAACGCATTCGGCGCCATGTTCTTGAACGTCGCGTTAAACCTGGTGCTGTCGCGTGTAATCGGGCTGAACGGCTTGGCACTTGCGACGAGCATCGCCGCGATTGTCAGTACGGTGCTGTTGTACGCATCACTGGTACGGAAAATCGGTTCGCTCGACAGCCGGCGGTTGATGATCGACTTGGCGAAAGGCATCGTTGCCGCCATCGTCATGGGCATCGCGGCCAGAACGGCATATACGGTTTCCTTGCTGGCAACGGGTGATATTCCGGCCTTGTTCATCGGTGTTGCCACGGGAGTCATTGTTTACGCAGCGATGCTGTGGATGCTGCAATTGAGCGATATCGCCTATTACAAGGCACGGTTGATGGCGCTTGCCAGACGTTGAAAAGAGGGGTGGAAATTCATGATTTATGTACTTGGCTTTTTTATCATACAGATTCTCGCGACGTTCCTGATCAAGGATTTTCTTCCGCCGGGTGATGGCTATGCGATGCTGCTTGTCTTTACCGGTATCGTCGCCATCTCCTTGTATCTATACCGCACGTTGAAGAATGAATGGCTGTTCGTCATCTTTGCGGGGTTCGCGGTGCGGGTGGTCATTTTATTCATCGATTTGTATGTCCCGTCGATCGGGATTTTCTCGAGCGGTACGGATACAGAATATTTCCACGAAGTTTCCGTGCTGGTGGCGAATGGCCAATATCCGCTTGACCAGACCCATACCGTCTACGTGCCATTTTTATCAGGGCTCTACTATATGATCGGTGAACAGCGGGCTTACTCGCAATTCCTCAACATCGCCTGCTGGGTGTTCTCGGCCGTATTCCTCTTCAAGTCGTTGAATTATTTGCAGATCGAGAAGAAATTGAGCTTTATCGCTTTGCTCATCTTCACTCTCATGCCGAACAGTATTTTCATGTCGAGCATCCTGCTTCGGGAAGCGCTGATCATTTTCTTCACGACAGTGTCGCTTTATTACTTCCTGCGCTGGATCGGGGAGCGCTCGTTTCTCCAGTTCGGCTGGGCCGTCGTGCTGTCGGTTCTTGCGATGTTGTTCCATACCGGCATGATCGGTTTGCTGCTCGTCTACATCGCGTCCTTTGTCTGGCTGGAGCGTGGCAAGATGGGGAAGAAAATTTCGATCCCGCTCATGTACTTATTGTTTGTCGGCGGCATTTCGTTCATCGTCTTCCAGAACGCCGATGTCTTCTTGAGTAAATTCGTCACCGAAGAAGGTGGCACGGTCGACTACGAGATATTCGCTGAAGGCGGGTCGGTCTATCTTGCAAGCTTCAGTGGACTGTCGGGTGTCGCGGCGCTGCTCGTTGCACCGCTGAAAATGTTCTACTTCCTCTTTTCGCCGCTTCCGCTCGATTGGCGGGGGGCTGGGGATATCGTCAGTTTCCTGTTTGATTCCAGCGTCTACCTGTTCTTGATCGGGGCGACGTTGTACGGCCTTTACCGGAGTGAAATGCCGGTGAGGACGAAAATATTCATCCTGCTGGTGATCGGGATGACCGTTTTCATCTATTCATATGGAACGCAAAGTGCGGGAACGGCAATGCGCCACCGCAATAAGATCATCCCGCTCTTATTGCTGTCGTACGCTGCAGCGAATAGCAAGCAATTGCTCGAATTCACCAAAATGAAATGGTCGGGGAAAAAGGGGGAGAAGGTGGGCTCATGATGGAAAACGTGAAAATCACAATAGTTGGGGCCGGAGAAAACAGCTTGCTGGCAGCAACAGCATTCGGCGCCGTTTATCCGGTCATCGTATTCGATCCGGATCGCTCCAAAAGGGCAAGGTTCGATGAGAAGGGCATTGTGTTTACCGATCAAGCCGGTGAACTGGCAGAGACGGGAATCTTCCTGATCACCGGTTCGAAGCGCCCCGCTTATACACTGGATGCGCTGTCGGAGCTCTGCCGGATCGTTGGGAAGCAGATGAAAAAAGGGTCGGTACTCATTTTCGAAGCCCCGGTCTACCCCGGTACAACCGAGGAAATCTGCATCCCCCTGCTCGAGCAACATTCCGGTTTCGCTGCCGGGAAGGAATTCTTTGTCGGCTTTGTCCCGGCAAGGTGGCAAAGCAGTGAAGCGCAGGGGAAACTTGCGAAAATGCGCAAAGTGATCGCAGGGCAAAGTGGGCCGGTTACTGATTATCTTGCAGACCTGTTCGCCCCGATCCACGAAGGGGGCATTTACAAAGCGAAGTCGATCCGTGTCGCCGAAGCTGCCCAATTGCTTGAAATTGCGCAAAAGGAAGTGAATATCGCTTTGATGAACGAAGTGGCACTCACCTTGAACCAGCAGGGAATCGATACGCATGACGTATTGGAAACCGCCAACACCAGGCGGGGGTTTATCAAAATCGAACCGGATCCGCTCGGGGACCATCCGGTGCCATGGCACGGCATGGACCAATTCTGGTGCAAAGGAGAACAGAAAGGCAGGCAAGTGGCACAGCGGGTCATTAAGAAACTGATCCAGAACGAAGTCATCATCCATGAAGCGCGCATCACGGTGCTCGGTGTCACGAGAGAGGACGGGGCAAGCGAAGAGGCAGAAGCAGGGGTGATCGACCTCGTGTCAGAACTTCGGGAATACGGGATGGACGTCCAGGTCGCAGATGCCAGGCTTGAACTGGGCCAGTCGGAATGCGCAGGCGGGGTTTTGCTGACGAAGCAGGAAGAACTGCTTCCGGCGGTTTCGGTCATACTCGCGGTGCCGCATGAAGCTTACCGGAAAGCGGGATGGAAGTTATATGAGCGCTTGCTCGAAGGCAAGGCAGGTTACGTATTTGACGTCAAAAGCATACTAGAGCGGGATGAAAAGCCAGAGAAGGTGACCTTATGGAGAATGTGAGGAGGGGGCAGCCCATGATTATAGGAGATTTCAGTGAAGAAAAAAAGCAGCCGAAGCGCTCGAATGCAGTGATACGCTTTCTCGAAATCGTCATTGCCGCTTTGATGTTATTGGTCTTATCGCCATTATTGCTAACAGTTGCCTTATTGATCCGCCTCGAGTCAAAAGGGCCTGCAATGTTCAAGCAGCAGCGTGGCGGCCTTTACGGACGGCATTTCACCATCTATAAATTCCGGACAATGGAGCACGGGCGGGATAAAAAGCGCAACCGCATCGATCCGTTCGACGGAGATCCCAGCATCACGAAAGTCGGCAATATTCTCCGCAAGACCAGCATCGATGAATTGCCCCAGCTGATCAACATCGTCAAAGGCGATATGTCGTTCATCGGCCCACGCCCTACTGTCACCGACCAGACGGATAATTACAATGATTACCAGAAGCAGCGGCTGATGGTGAAACCGGGAGTCACGGGGCTTGCGCAAGTGAGCGGGCGCAACAGCTTGAGCTGGGATGAAAAGATCGACATCGACATCGATTACATCAACCGCAAAAGCTTGCGGCTCGATTTGTATATCCTGGCGCAGACGGTGGTCAAAGTGTTCCGGACTGAAGAAATCTATGAAAAAAGCTGAGCGGAGGGAACTGCCATGACAACGAAATTGATCCATGCCGTCACTGTTTCGGAAAGTTTGAGCTTCATGGATGGCCAATTGCGTTATTTGAAAGGCCGCGGGTTCGACCCGAAAGCATTGAGCTCCAAAGGGCCGGGGTTCGAGGAGTTTCGTGCAAGCGAACAAGTGGACATGCTCGAACTATCGATGGACAGGGGCATCTCCCCGCTTCACGATGTGCAATCGCTTGCCCGCTGCATCTCTCTATTCCGGAGGGAACGCCCGTCGATCGTCAATGCGAGCACACCGAAAGCCGGACTGGTCGTGACGATTGCCGCTCGGATTTGCCGGGTGCCCGTCCGTGTGTACACGATGCGGGGCTTGCGGCTGGAGACGACTGCCGGATGGAAGCGCAGTCTATTGTTGAACATGGAAAAGCTCGCTGCCTCTTCCGCCACGCATTGCTTGGCGGTATCGGATAGCTTGCGGGATCGGGCGGTCGAATTCGGCATCGCCAGTGAAGAAAAAATCAGCGTCCTCGGAAAAGGCAGCGGTGACGGTTTTGATGTTGCGAGATTCCAGGAGAATCCCGACATCATAGCAGCCAAGGAACAAATCCGTGAACGGTATGGCATCCGAACCGGGCATGTCGTTCTCGGGTTTGTCGGCCGGCTGACCAAAGATAAAGGGGTCAATGAACTGGTCGCGGCCTTCAAGTCGCTAAGCCAGGGAAACGAACAGCTGCGCTTGCTCATCGTCGGCGATTACGAAGACGATGACCCGGTGGAACAGAGCGTGAAATGGGAAATCGAGAATAACCCGAAAATCATCAAGACCGGATTTCTTCCGGATCCGGTGGCGTATTATCATTTGATGGATATCTTCGTATTCCTGACGAAGCGTGAGGGTTTTGGCAATGTGTCGATCGAAGCGGCTTTATGCGGCATGCCTGTCGTCGCATCCAATGTCACGGGGGCACGCAATACGATTGTGGACGGAAAAACAGGCTTGCTGGTGGATTCTGAAAACCTTCCGGAAATCACGGAAACGATTGGCAGGTTGATAGCATCCGAAAGTTTGCGCGTGCGGTTTGGGGAAGCCGGACGGGAATGGGCAAGCACCCATTTCAGCAACGAGGTGCTATGGAAAGAACTGGACAGTTTCTATAGAAACTGCCTCAGCGAATCGCTGGTGCCAGCCGGCGAACTGAACTAAAGGTCCGGGTCATGCGGGGAAAAATCAAAAACAAAGGGGAGTTTCATTTGAAAACATATTATTATATTGCATCTGCAGGAGTGCTTGGGGTCAAGACGAATATCAAGAATTTCGGCTGGTCATACGGCCATAACGTTCCGGAAGGCAGCCGTGAACAATACGAACGTTGCGCGGTCCGCATGCAGGTGGAGTTGAAGGAATTCAATGACGATGCCGAACATGAGGCAATGGGTAAATACCATTATTTCAGCGGTAAGCCTGGGGCGGACAAGATCTATTACACGCGCAACTATGCAGGAAAAGGGCGCATGCGCATCCGCGCGGAAGGCTTCTTGACGGATGAGCCGAAAATCACCGTCAACCGCGCTTACTATAAACTCATCACCCACCGGATCATGAACCTTCATTCCATCGGTTACATCATGACCGACCTTGCGACGCTTCTGTTATTGAAAAAAGGCTATGCACCGATCCATTGTTCCGCGTTCAAGAAGGATGAATCGACGTTGACGGTCTTCGCTCCGCCGGATACCGGCAAGACCTTGAGCAGCATGACGGCTTGCATGGAGCATGGCGCCGAATTCATCGCGGAAGATCTGGCCATCACGGACGGCAGAACGATCCATTCCGTTCCGTGGACCAGCACATTCCGCTATTACTCCACTGTCGAGCAGGGGATGGGCGCAAAAATCAAGAACCGTGTCGATAAACTATTGCCGGTCATGGAATACATCAGCTTCAAAAAGCCGGACCCGATTACGGAGTATGTCGGCGAACAGGCCCTGCTCGACCAACAGGTGGTGACACATGTCGCGATTCTTGAACGAGGGGAAGACTATGTCGCAGAACAGGCGGAGGCGGTGGCGCTCCAGAAACTGATGAACTTGAACCGCTATGAATTCAATTATTTACGTTCGCCGTTGCTCACGGCCTATGAATTCTTCAACCCTGGATTAAAAATTGACGAAGCACTCGCCAATGAACGTGATATTTTAACGAAATTGATCCGCGGCAGCGAGAAGGTATTCTCGGTGAAAAAGAATAACGCCACTCATTACGCAGAGGAATTGTTGGAACAAATCGGCAGCCCGGTTGCATCTGCCCGTGCAGTGCGAGGGGCCTGAAAAGGAGCGGTCCGCCATGACAGCGAAAGTATTGCACGCCATGACCATTGCCCAAAGCTTGCAATTGGTAAGGGGGCAGTTAAAGACATTGGAATCGCGCGGCTTTGAAGTGAAAGCCTTGACTTCGGAAGGCAGCTACGCGGAGATCTTTGAACAAGAAGAAGGCGTGAAAGTGCTGCACGTCAATATGGAACGCGAAATCGCCTTGAAGAGAGATCTGGACTCGCTCTTTGCCTGCATCCGTGTCATCCGTGCCGAAAAACCGGATATCGTCAATGCGGGGACGCCGAAAGCCGGATTGATCGTCTCGCTTGCCGCTTATTTCTGCAGGGTGCCGGTGCGCATTTATAATGTGCTCGGCTTGCGCCTGGAGACTACGGATGGCATCAAGCGGCAAATCCTGCTGATGGCCGAGAAAATCGCCGCCGCTTCGGCGACACATCTGCTTGCAGTCTCGCCGAGCTTAAAGCAGCAGATTGTGGAGTTGGGAATCGCGCCAGCCGAGAAAATCAGGATTCTCGGCCACGGCAGCGTCAACGGCTTCGATCTGGAGCGCTTTGAATGGAACGAGGACATGAAGGGGAAGGTGGAGAAAAAACGCCAAGCGTATGGATGGACCGGCGAAGAGCTGGTTATCGGGTCGATGGGGCGGATCACGAAAGATAAAGGCATCGATGAAACGGTGCGCGCGTTCACCGAGCTGCACGCGCAGCACCCGAATTTAAGGCTGCTCATCGTCGGGGATTACGAATCGGCGGATGCGGTTTCGGAGTGGACGCGTGAGACGATCACCGATCACCCCGCTATCGTCCACGAAGATTACCAATTGGACCCCGTGCCGTTTTACCATCTGATGGATCTGTTTTTATTCCTCACAAAGCGCGAAGGGTTCGGCAATGTGTCTGCGGAAGCGGCGCTGGCGGGCATTCCGGTCATCGCAGCAGATGTGACGGGCGCGCGCGACACCTTACTGGATGGGAAGACCGGCTTTTTGGTCGATCCCGACAGCCACCGGGATGTCTTGGAGAAGCTGGATAAGTTGATCAGCGATCCTGAATTGCGCGAAGCGCTGGGAGCAGCCGGCAGGGAATGGGTCCGCCAGAATTTCAGCAATGAAGTTTTATGGGAAGAGATGGACAATTATTACCGGAATTGTTTACTGGAGCGGTCGAGTGTGCTCGGGGAAGCGCAGTGAGTGTTGAATAAGTCTAAAATCTACTAAACTTTTAAAAAAGTGACTGCGTTTTGGCATTTAAAAATTAAAAATCTAGCTTAGTATTTGGAGAAGCGTTTGCTCGTAAACCCTTCTGCTCAATAATGCTGCGCATTACTTCGCAAAGATAAGGTCTCACGTAGTTCGGCCTTATCTTTCCTGTGGGGCTAGCGGGTTTGAGAGACCCCGCAGGTCGCGATAGCGGCTGAGGAGGCTCGATTCCCGCCCCACGGAAAGCGAGCGATAAGCTTCGGAAAATACGACTTCTTACCTTTCTCGACAGCCTGAAAAAACCCGGCATTTTGTATGCCGGGTTTTGTTTATGCCTTCATTCTTCCCTTGGGGCGATGCTGATTGGCCGTATGGAACCCCATGGTGCAACGTCGATGGTCACTTGGAGATCGACCGCATCTTCAAGTTCAGGGCCGCGGCCTTGCTCGACATAGAAATTCTCAAGCTGCGGGGCGACGACGCGGCGGTCGTATTTGCTGCCATTGATGGCGCCGAAGAACGGGCGCTCTTCGATGCGGTCGATGACGGCGTAGCCATCTTCGCCTTCCGTCAAGGTGAAGTAGACGGCGCCATCGGAAATGCTAGCGGGCGCGTCAAGGTCCGGGTACTGCAGCATGACGTATTCCCCGTAGAACGGGTCGAATGGGTCGTAAGGTTCAGCGCGCAATACGTATTGGTCCCCAAACCACGAAGTGGCGTAGAAGCTGACGACGAGCAATGCGACAAAAGCGGTCTGCAGGGCAGGCATTAGCCATTTCTTCATGTCACTGCACCTTCTTTCTTGCGGTTAAGCCACCAGGCGATGCCTGACAGCACGAACAGCAGGATGGCGCCGATCAGGAAGAACAGCGACATGTCGAGCCGTTCCCATGCGTAGATCACGTAGATAACGAATTGGACGACGATGAAATAGACGAAGCCCAAAGTGAGTGGCTGATCTTGGCGCTGGGCGATGATCAAATAGGCGAGCGCGGTCAATTCCGCGACGATGGCCAGGGCGATCGCTGTTTCATCGAACAGCATGAAGCCGACGAATCCGAGCACGCCAAGCCACATCAAGCGGCGTTCCCTGAAGTACGCGAGTGCAAGGACGGCGATGCCCGCAACCGCAAGGGCGATCGATTCAGGCATCGTCAATTCCACAAAAGCCATATCGCTTTCCCCGCGTATCGCCAGGAAGACGATCAATTGGATCCCGCCTACGATCAGGTAGAGCGGCGCCAATAGCTTCTGTTTGTCCTTTGGGATCAGCAGCAACAGCAAGACGAGCGCAAACAAGGTCCAGATCGGCACGAGCGGGCTGTCGATGTCCCAGATGCTCCAGACGAGGAACCCCGAACCGAGGAGCAGGAGCCAGCTGAAGATCATCACCGGCCCATCTTTGGCCAGGAAGAACCAAACGAGCGTGACAGCGATGAACAGCAGCCATTCGATCAAGCCGAGGCCTGGCGCAGCCGATACCAGGATGCTGATACCGCTAATGAATCCCAGCACAGTAAACGCAGCGTGGTGCCAGATGAAGAAATGCGCGATGGCGGCGATGAACATGGCCCATGGCACGATGCTTGATCCCGTGCCGAGATGGAAAGTTTGGCCGGTCACGACTAAACTTGCCCCAAACATCAAGTAACCGAGTATCCGGAAAATGATCGGATGGCCAAAATGCTTCTTTTCGGAGAAATAAGCGATTACATAGAAAATCCACATAAGCAATACGACCATGACGACTTTTGCAATCGCGGGAATGGCTTGCCAGTTGGCCGCGATGAAACTGAACACGGCGAGGGCGAAAAAGATCAAGCCGATGATGAGCAACAGAGGCAGCTTGCGCTTTTTCGGCTGGCGGGTTTCAAACGCCTGGATGCGCTCGGCCGTTTCTTGATCGATGAGCCCTGCCGCGCGCCACTGGGCGAGTTTGCGTTCCCATTCCATAGAAGACACCTCCCTGATTATTACCTGTATTATAAACCTATATTGTCAGAAATGATATAATACTTTCTTGTTTTCTAGGCCTTTTTCAGTAATCCGTCAGCCCGGTGATCAACATCAAAAGAAGTGTCCCATGAAAACCATTTATCTTTTTTGGCAGGAAAAAAATCATATAAAAAGGGTTCGGTCCGGCAAATGGCGAAAGTTAAGACTTATATAAAGTATTGAAGAATTATCATTTAGCGGCGCTTGGGGTTTGGCTTCGTGATTTCGCAGGGCGGAGTGTGAGAGAGATGGAATTCGTGTATGAATGGATGGGCCGCATCCAATTTGGGGTCTTCCTGCTGGCGCCGCTATTATTACCTTGGTGGCTGAAGCGGTATATCTGGCTTGGCTTTGTCGCCGCCGGTTATTTATTCTATATCGCCTGGGGGCTATATCTGCAGTTTGCAGGAACGATGGAAGAGTACGGAACGGGTTTCGGCATGATGATCCTGCCGTACTTGGCGGGGATTTCACTGTTCGGCTATTTACTGCAAAAGTCAGCCGGCCCCACGGAGCACAACGGTTCGGAGGAATAGAAAAAGGAGTGGTCATTTGTGATTATCGATCCAGCACAACAGACGGCCAAGGAAAATTATAAACTGCTGATCGGCAGCGTATTGCCGCGGCCGATTGCCTGGGTATCATCCGTATCGTCCAGCGGCGAGTTGAATTTGGCGCCTTTCAGTTTCTTTACCGTCGCCTCGCGCAATCCGCCGATGCTAGCTTTCTCGATCGGCGAAGGGGTGGAAGCGCGTGCGGGGACAGTAAAAGATACACTCGCGAATATCCGCGAACGGGGCGAATTTGTCGTCAATATCGTTTCTGCCCCCCTGGCAAATGAAATGGCCAAAACCGGTGAGCATCTGGCACCGGAAATCGATGAATTCGTTTATGCGGGGCTGACGCCTGTATCATCTGAAGTGGTTTCAGTCCCACGCGTGAAAGAATCACCCGTGAGCATGGAATGCGAGCTGGTGCAGGCCATTCCGCTCGGGGATGACCATCTCATCATCGGCAAAGTACTGCGCTATCACATCCAGGATGAATTGTACGATAAGGGCAGGATCGACACGAAAAAGCTTGTACCGATCGGGCGGCTTGCCGGGAATTACTCGCCTGTCGAAACGATGTTTTCATTGCCGAACGAACATTTGAAGAATTATTTGCGGCCGCCGGTAGATAAGGACCGGGAATAGCTGCGCCCACGGGGAGGGATGTTTCATGGCCTTGCAGGTCGAGAATATCAGTTTCAAGCGCTTGCGGCGGGAACATTTGCCGCAGCTATATGAATGGATCACGAAGGAACCGCAGATCAACCGTTTTTGGGGATATAGCTATAACGGCACCTATGGGGAATTCGTGCACGAATTTGTCGGCAGCATCAAGGGACGGGACCCGACAGAACCGTATCTTATTTATTATCTGGAAGAGCCGATCGGCTATATCCAGACATTCCGTTGGAGCGATTATCCCGGCAGCGAACAGTTTGCGGAACTACGGAAGGCAGCCGGCATGGATATTCTTATCGGGGCGCCTGCCTACCGGGGCAAAGGTTTCGGCCAAGCGGTCATCCGCCGCTTTCTGGCGGAAGTCGTATTCCGCGATGGCTCGGTGACTTGCTGTGTGACCGATCCCGATATCCGCAATAAGCCAGCGATCCGGGCTTATGAAAAAGTCGGGTTTAAAATCGTCCGGCGAGTGGAGGAGGTTTCGGAAATCACGCGGCCGGTATGGTTCATGCGCGTCGAGCGAAAGCAGTTGGAACAGAAGAAACCCTAGCCATTTCGGCTAGGGTTTAATTTTTGCTCGGCATCGCGGATCGCCTGTTCCATGAAGCGCACAGGATGGTCGAGTATGCGGCCGTGTCCGACGGCAAGATAGGCCGGTTGCAGCAAAGTCAATTTTTTCGCGCTGTCGAGTGCCGCGCGCTTGTCCCAAGTCGCCATGGCCGGAAAGGGGAACAGCGGCTTGAAGGTCCCGGAAACTGCCGTGCCGCCGCGCGTCTGGAAAGCATCTCCTGCGATAAGGACGCCGGAGCGCCGATCGAAAAAGGAAATCGATCCCGGGGAATGCCCCGGGGACGACACGACTTCAAGCGTGCCGACATGGTCGCCTTCTCGCAGCAGGCGGTCGGGGGTTGTCTGGATATTTTTCGGGATCCCGCCTTTGACTGGCCTGCCCCCATCTTCAGGCGAAGCGCCTGGGTCTCCCGACAGGATTTTCGCTTCCCGTTCGGATACAGAGACCTGGGCGGCGGGAAACTGTTTCTTCAAGTTGTCAAGCGCGCCGACATGGTCGGCATGGGCATGCGTCAGCGCGATTTGCGTAATCGGTTTACCGATGGTTTTCGCCGCTAAAGTGATATCCCTTGCCGCAAACCCCAAAGCGCAATCGACGAGCGTCAAGCCTTCCTGTTCTTCAACCAAATAACAATTCACCGGAAACACTGTAGGCATAAAAGCCAGTTGATAGACATTCTGCACTTTCTTGACCCGCATGGCCGCCAACTCCTTTTGGATGATTACTGCCATTTTAGCGCAATCGGCCGGCGAAAAGAAGCCGGTAGCAAATAGTTGTGCAGGAAACGAAGCTGGCGCATAATGTCCGTAGATTGTTTTTTAACCGGAGGAGGAAAAGCTGTTGGTTAAATTAAAAGGCGTGGTGCCTGTCATGCGCAACTTGAAGGAATTCGAACGTTTGCTTGCCAGCGACCAGGAGACTATCATTTTTCTGGAAGTCAGGCTCGCCCAGCTCAAGCCGCTGGTGGCGGCTGCCAAGAAAGCAGGCAAGAAAGTCATCTTGCATGCCGATTTGATCCAAGGTTTGAAAACGGATGCTTACGGCATCGAATATTTGGTCCGGGAAGTAAAGCCGGACGGCATCGTCTCGACAAGAAGCAATGTCATCGCCCTCGCGAAGAAAAATAAATTGATGACGATCCAGCGCTTGTTCCTGCTCGACAGCCATGCGCTCGAACATAATTTGAGTTTGATCGACCAGGTAAAGCCCGACTACATCGAATTATTGCCAGGGCTCATCCCGTCGATCATTAAGGAAGTCCATGAACGGACCGGTATCCCCATCATTGCGGGCGGCTTAATCCGCACGAAAGAGGACATCGAACTTGCCTTCGAAGGAGGGGCGGAAGCCGTTTCGACCTCGCAGGCGGAACTATGGGATGCGTAATGATTCAATGCCCTTAACAAAGGGTAACGCGTTTTTTAGCAACAGCTTCCCCTGAAACGGCCGATTTAATTGTTGACAGCGTTTTCAATAACTGCTAAATTGATTTTACAAGTTTAAGGACCGTGCAGGAGAACAGGAGATCCGCATCGGACAAAGGCCCCAATTCATCGGGCCTTCGTTCGATGCGGATTTTTTGTGTTCGGGCCTTGAATATTCATGGAAATCCTGATTGGATCCGTATCCCGCCGAATATGGCGGGTCTCGGGAAAGCGGGATGTCTAAAAAAGGGGTGTATGGAAAATGACAATGTTTTTAGCTGAATTGATCGGCACGATGATTCTCATCATTTTTGGTGCCGGTGTTGTAGCAGGTGTGGTTTTGAAGGATTCGAAAGCGGAAAACTCTGGCTGGATCGTTATCACGATCGCCTGGGGGCTTGCAGTGACGATGGGCGTCTATGCGGTCGGGAATTTCTCGGGCGCGCATTTGAACCCGGCAGTCACATTAGGTTTTGCATTTGTCGGCGAATTTCCATGGTCACAGGTGCCGGCCTATATTGCCGCACAAATTCTTGGTGCCATCATCGGTGCCGTGATCGTCTTCTTCAATTATCTTCCGCATTGGGACAGAACGGAGGAAGCGGAATCGAAACTTGCTGTGTTCGCGACGATCCCCGCTATCCGCCGCCCGTTTTCCAATTTAATCAGTGAAATCATCGGGACTTTCGTTTTGGTCATGGGCTTGTTGTTCATCGGGGCGAACGAATTTACGGAAGGCTTGAATCCCTTGATCGTCGGGGCGCTCATTATCGCGATCGGCATGTCGCTCGGCGGCACGACCGGTTACGCGATCAATCCTGCACGTGACCTGGGCCCCCGTATCGCACACGCATTGCTTCCGATTCCGGGCAAAGGGCCTTCTGACTGGAGCTATGCCTGGGTGCCGATTGTCGGGCCGGTCCTTGGGGGCATTTACGGGGCAGTGTTCTATAAAGCGATATTCACAGGAGACTTTGGCTTGCCATTCTACGCATTAAGTTTGGTGCTGGTCCTGGTATTTGTCGGGGCAGGCGTTGTAGAATTGAAAAACGGCCGCGTGAAGGCCAAGCAGTTAAGAGAAAATACCATTTCATAAGTTTGTGGAGGAGATTCCAGTGAGTAAAAAATATATTTTATCGATCGACCAAGGGACAACGAGTTCACGGGCGGTCCTGTTGAATCATGCAGGCGAGATTGTCGGCACCGGCCAACAGGAGTTCCAGCAATTTTTCCCGAAACCGGGCTGGGTCGAACATGACGCCAATGAAATTTGGACTTCGGTCCTTGCGTGTATCGCAGAAGTATTGCGCAAGACAGACGTCGACCCATCCGAGATCTCGGGCATCGGCATCACCAATCAGCGCGAGACGACTGTCGTCTGGGACCGCAATACCGGCAAGCCGATCTATAAAGCGATCGTCTGGCAATCACGCCAGACGGATGGCATCTGCAACGAATTGAAAGACCAGGGCTTGAACGATACATTCCGTAAGAAGACCGGCCTTCTGATCGATGCTTATTTCTCAGGCACAAAAGTGAAATGGATCCTCGACAATGTCGAAGGGGCAAGGGAAAAAGCGGATAATGGCGATTTGATGTTCGGGACGATCGATACGTGGCTCGTTTACCGTTTGTCTGGCGGCACGACGCATATCACGGATTACAGCAATGCTTCCCGTACACTTATGTACAATATCCATGATCTTGAGTGGGACGATGAGTTGCTCGACATCCTGACCGTGCCGAAGAGCATGCTGCCGGAAGTGCGCCAATCATCTGAGATCTATGCGCATACCGTCAGTTATCATTTCTTCGGCCATGAAGTGCCGATCGCGGGAATTGCCGGCGACCAGCAGGCAGCCTTGTTCGGCCAGGCCTGCTTCGAAAAAGGCATGGCGAAAAACACATACGGCACAGGCTGCTTCATGCTGATGAATACCGGTGAAAAAGCGGTGGAATCGGAACACGGATTGCTCACGACGCTTGCCTGGGGCGTCGATGGGAAAGTCGAATACGCACTCGAAGGCAGCATTTTCGTGGCAGGGTCTGCCATCCAATGGCTGCGTGATGGGCTGCAGGTCATCGAGACAGCGCCTGAGAGCGAAGATTATGCGAAACAAGTGGATTCGACTGACGGTGTCTACATGGTACCGGCATTTGTCGGGCTCGGTACGCCGTATTGGGACACCGATGCAAGGGGCGCAGTATTCGGTCTGACACGCGGCACGACGAAAGCCCATTTCATCCGTGCGACACTTGAAGCGCTCGCATATCAGACAAAAGACGTTGTAGATGTTATGATAGAAGATGCAGGGATTGAATTGAAGACTTTGCGCGTCGATGGGGGCGCAGTCGGCAACGACATGCTGATGCAATTCCAGTCGGATTTGCTCCATGTGCCTGTTGAACGCCCGCGCATCCAGGAAACGACGGCACTCGGCGCTGCTTACTTGGCGGGCCTTGCTACAGGATTCTGGAAAGACAAGGACGAGATTGCCACACAATGGCAGCTCGATAAAACCTACGAGCCGGAAATGTCCGATGAAACGAGCGAGCGCCTTTACACGGGCTGGCAGAATGCGGTAGCCGCGACTCGTACATTCAAGCCTGTCAACTAAACATACAAGTTAATCATTCGAGAGATAAATGGCCGGAGACGAGGAGAGACCATGCCAGTACAGCAGATGCAAATCTGCGGCTGTGTACGGGTCTCTCTTTTTAATATGGAAAATATTGGATAAGGAGTCGGTTAAGAATGAAATTCTCAAGCCTCAAACGTACAGAAACTTATGGACAGATGAAACAAGCCCCGCTCGATGTGTTGATCATCGGCGGCGGGATCACAGGAGCTGGCATCGCGTTGGACGCTGCAGCACGCGGCGTCCGCGCAGTCGTCCTGGAAATGCAGGATTTCGCGGCAGGGACTTCGAGCCGTTCGACGAAACTCGTGCACGGCGGATTGCGCTACTTGAAGCAATTTGAAGTGAAGATGGTCGCGGAAGTCGGCAAAGAACGCGAAATCGTCTACGAAAACGGGCCTCATGTGACAACTCCTGAATGGATGATGCTGCCGTTCCATAAAGGCGGCACATTCGGGCCACTCAGCACGAACATCGGCCTACGCGTCTACGATTTCCTGGCAGGCGTCAAAAGAAGTGAACGCCGCCAGATGTTCTCGCGCGAAGAAGCGAGCCGCCGCGAGCCGCTCGTGAAACAGCAAGGGTTGAAAGGCGCTGGCTACTACGTTGAATACAAGACGGATGATGCGCGCCTGACGATTGAAGTGATGAAAAAAGCGGTCGAAAAAGGAACGCTTGCGCTGAACTACGTAAAAGTGAAAGGGTTCCTTTACGACAACGGCAAAGTAGTCGGCGTGGTAGCGGAAGACCAGCTTGACGGCACCATCCACGAGATTTTCGCGAAAAGAATCGTCAACGCGGCAGGCCCATGGGTCGATACCTTGCGCGAAGAAGACAACTCGAAAAAAGGCAAGACTTTGCAGCTGACGAAAGGGATCCATTTGGTGTTCGACCAGGCACGATTCCCGCTCAAGCAGGCGATCTATTTCGACATGCCGGATGGCCGCATGGCATTCGCCATCCCGCGCCAGGGCAAAGTTTACGTAGGCACGACCGATACGGTCTACAAACAGGACATCGCGCACCCGACGATGACAACCGAAGACCGTGACTACGTCCTAAAAGCTGTCAATTTCATGTTCCCGGATGTGGCGATCACGGCTGCGGACATCGAATCCAGCTGGGCAGGGCTGCGCCCGCTCATCCATGAAGAAGGAAAAGACCCATCCGAGATTTCCCGCAAGGATGAAATTTTCGTATCGGATTCCGGCTTGATTTCGATTGCTGGGGGCAAGCTCACCGGTTACCGTAAAATGGGCGAAAGCATCATGGACTTGGTCACTGAGCAGCTTCAAGCGGAATATGGCGTTTCCTTCAAGAAAGTATCGACGAAGAAAATGGCGCTTTCCGGCGGTGAAGTCGGCGGTTCCAAAGGGTTTAAAACGTTCAAGGCCGACCGCATGAAACGGGCATCCGAATTCGGCATTACAGCGGATGCAATGGAATTGCTCGTCAACCGCTACGGTGCGAATGTCGACCAAGTGCTGCGCCATTATACCGATGGATTGACTGATGCCGCCGAGCTTGATCTCGACCCGCTCGTCTATGCGATGCTGCGCTATGGCATCGAATCGGAAGCTGTCTGCAAGCCAGTCGATTTCTTCATCCGCCGTACAGGCGCATTGTATTTTGATATCGAATGGGTGCATGCCCATAAAGAAGCCGCTGCTGCATATATGGCAGGCGTATTCAACTGGACGGCACAACAGAAGGCACGTTATATGGAAGAATTGGAAATCCTTCTCCATGAAGCGGTTATTCCAACTGCGGTATCTGAACTAAGTAAATAAGTCACGATTCACCGGGATGCTCCCTGTCATTCATTTGATAGGGAGTTATTTTTTTGATTAAATTTACAAAAATCATGTCATTAGTGCTAAACATCAGGTTTTAGAGGGTAGAGAATAATATCCATTTTTTATTGAAATCCAAAAGAATTTTTACATAGTCTAGGCATTTATCTCGAAAGAACGTATACTTTTCGTAAAATATCTATTTGAATTATCAGAAAATATAGTGTGGAAAGACTACGGGGGATGGTGAGGAGAATGACCATGAAAAAGACAACTACGGCATTGGCGGCTATGACATTAGCCCTTTCTCTGATCGGTATTGGCACAACGGCACAAGCGCAGGGATCGATGGGAAAAACTGCAGAGCGGGTCATCGTTAAACTGCAGAAACAAGGCGTGATGGAAGGGGCGGCTGCTGCGGGGGATGTCACGACAGCAACTGCAGGAAGCGGCCAAATCGTCACGATCGACGTGCCGGAGGGCGAAAATCTGGAATCGTTTATGGCGGAACTTTCGGGGCAAGGCGATATTGCATACGTGGAACCGGACGGGCGTGTGGAATTGGCCGTGATCCCTGGCGACCCATATTATGCGGGGTATCAATACCATCATCGTCTGATCGGTTCAGAAGCGGCCTGGGATAAAACGACAGGAAACAAGGACGTGCTTGTGGCGGTAATCGATGATGGATTTGATTTGCTGCATCCGGATCTGAAAGGGCGCATCGTGTCCCCGTTCAATGTCATCACCGGAAGCGGGAATGTGAGCGTGGAATTTCACGGGACACATGTTGCAGGGCTGATCGCCGGCAACATGGACGATGAATTATTTGGTGTGGGAGTGGCGCCGTCGACGAGCATCATGCCGATCGATGTGTTCGATGGTGAGGATGGCTTTATCTCGGATGTGGCCGCTGGCGTGTATCATGCGGTCGATAAGGGGGCCGACATCATCAACATGAGCCTCGTTGCCTATGCCGATACAAATGTATTGAGGGAGGCCGTGGAATATGCGCATTCGAGAAACGTCCTCGTCATAGCCGCAGCCGGAAACGACGGCATCAGTTCCCCTTATTATCCGGCAGCCTATAAAGAAGTGGTGTCGGTCGCGTCCACCGATGCTGCAGACAAGCGTTCGGCATTTTCGAATTATGGCAAAACGATCGACATCGCCGCACCGGGTTCTGGCGTTTTTTCCATTTTTCCTGATAAGTCATTCGGCGGCATGGACGGGACTTCCATGTCGACCCCGATCGTCTCGGGCGCTGCTGCCCTGTTGAAAGCGAATGAACCGAAACTCAGCAATACGGATATCGCGGGTCGCTTGATGCTGACCGCGAAAGATCTCGGGACAACCGGGAAAGATGTTTACTACGGCCATGGCCGCTTGAATATCGACCGTGCGCTCACTCTCGATGCCAGCCATTGGTCGAACCGGCTGGCCGGGCAGACCCGCTACGATACGGCGGTGGCCATTTCCAAAGCGGGATGGAATGCTGCTTCGACAGTCGTCATTGCGACAGGCGCTGACTTTCCGGATGCATTGGCGGGAGGCCCGCTTGCCTATCAGGAAAATGCGCCGATCCTGCTGACGAAAGGCGATAGCCTCCATCCGGCAACCGCCGCTGAAATTCGCCGGTTGAAGCCCGGTAAAGCCATTCTTCTCGGCAGCGGCGGGGCGCTGTCGGCCACTGTTGAAATGCAAGTGCGCCAGCTAGTGGCTGATGTCGAGCGCATCGGCGGTAAAAATCGCTACGATACAGCTGCCTTGATCGCAGAAAAAATCCCGGGTAACCGGGCAGTCGTCTCCAGCGGCCAGAATTTCCCGGATGTCCTTTCGATCTCCCCTTATGCGGCGAAAAATGGCATCCCGATTTTGCTGACGCGTACAGGCACGTTGCCCGTTGAGACGAAAAGCGCTTTGTCCGGAAAAACCTCGACGATCGTCACCGGGGGGACCGGCGCAATCAGCGATGCCGTCATGGCGCAATTGCCGGGCGCCAAGCGCTATGGAGGCACGAGCCGCTATGATACCGGCAAATTGATCAACCAGAACTTTCCGATGGGGAAACAGAAAGCCTTTATCGCAACCGGAACGAACTTTCCGGATGCTTTAGCAGGGTCGGTGCTGGCTGCAAAAAAAGATGCGCCCATCTTATTGACTGCCGCGAACTCGGTGCCATCCCCGACAAGAAGCTTGCTTCCTGTGTATCCAGCCTATTCAATCTTCGGCAGCAAAGGCGCGGTGACACCTGATGTGAAATTCGAAGTCGACCTGCAGTTGAAATGAGGCGCAATATTCCTGTTTCGATCATTTCCTCCAAAAATATTTCCTGCCCTTACATATCTTCAATAGTTTCAGGGTAAAGGGGATTATCGGGCGGCACGAGCCGCAGCAGCTACTGTATTGGAGGATGAAAAGATGAGAAAAATGAATCGTGGAATGATCACCTCACTCGGGGCGATCGGCATTGCGCAAGGATTGAAAATCGTCACGCATAAAGTGGTGGCAGGAAAATGGGATTGGCAGCAAGCCTTCACGACCGGCGGCATGCCAAGTTCCCACTCGGCAGGGGTATCGGCACTCGCAGCATATGTCGCATCGAATAAAGGGGCGCGCCATACGGAAACGGCACTCGCTGTCGTCTTCGGCGCGATCGTCATGTACGATGCACAAGGGATACGCCGCCACACCGGTGAGATTGCGCGCCTGGTCAACGACCTCGAGGACAGCTTCACAAAAATTTCCGGAGAGTTCCCAAGTTTTGAATTCGTGGAGCGCGATAAGGAATTGAAGGAGCTGCTCGGCCACCAGCCGATTGAAGTATTTGCAGGCGCTGCATTCGGCACTTTGCTCGGCATCATTGCGGCGAAGGTCGAGAACCGCGAACGTGACCTGGAGCAGCAAAAACGCCTGCCATATAATGGGCGCATGACCCGCGCAGATTGTAGATAAAGAAAAGCCGCTGATGAAGCGGTTTTTTTCTTTGCGCCGGGCACATACTGTAAAGATTGTTAAGTGTTGATGAAGACTGTGGGCAAAAGGGTTACGGAAGCGCAGAAATCGGTTAGCCTATTAGTGAAAGCAGACCCATTCGAAGGAGGAAGATCATTTGAAGATTTCTGCTCTGGACCTCTCACTTTCTGCATTCGCTTTTGGACTGGTATTCATGGCGCATTTCGCCCCCCTCGCTTTAGCGAACGAGAATGCACAGTACGCCAAAAAGCATGAGCCCGGGCGGGTAGTAATCGAACGCCTCGGCCCGGGCGGCGTGGAACAAGAATTAGAACAGCTGGAACAGCAGGTAGACAGTAAAGAAACATTGACGATCGATGAGTATCAGGAAATCCAAGGCCAGTTGGATGAATTGCTGCAACGTGTGAACGAACAAGCGAAAGCAAGCGGGGAAGCGGATGCGGAATTATTCGGCGATGTCCTGGAACTGCAGGAAACGGTCACCGGAATCGACGTCAGATGAATCGATGGAAGTGAATTGAATGCTTATACGGGAAGCGATGCTGAGGCATTGCTTTTTATTATGCCCTAAAAGGGAGGTCCCACCTCTGCCTCCAAATGCGCCAAAGATGCATCGGCTATCCGGCTCGCTGCCGAATTCAGCAGCGGACACCACAGGCAGAAAGAAACTGCTGGGCCGAACTTTAAATGATAATCGATAAGTTCAAACTTCCTACCCGGTCAGTTCAAATTCAATTCCCGAAAGAACGAGACGCCAATATTGTTTGAATTTCGGCGAAATGAATGAAATCAAGGCGTCAAGCATTTCTTATGTATACAAAGTCCTAAAAAAAGCTGTTCTGAATATTGAAATTTATTACCAATTGAGGACAAAATATTACAAAGGCAACCTAAGGTGGAGGTTTGGCGTTCTAAGGTTTATAATGAAGAAAATTCGGGGATGATTTATGTCCGGCAGGAGGTACAGCTATGAAATGCACAAAATGTGGCACGATGAACGATGGGTCTGCAAAGTTCTGTGATAATTGCGGAGCGCCACTTGCCACAAGGAAGCAACGCAAACCGAAGCGCAATAAGTTCGTGTATGCGCTTGTGTTGTTGGCCGTATTATTGGGGCTTGGATTTGGCTTAGGGCAGTTACTGGGCGAGGAAGAACCGGAAGTGGCATTGCCGCAGGAAGATACCGAAGCTTCTGAAGAAGTGCCAGAGGAAGAGCCGGTGGAAGCAGAGCCGGCAGAAGAAGAAATGCCGGTTGAAGAGCCGGAAACGCAAGTGTCTTCTGAAGAACCGGTAGAAGGCACTGTGACAAAAGCGGAAAATATTACTCATCCTTCCGACCAGGAAGAAAAAGTGGAACCCAAGAAAAAAGACAAGACAGCCGTCATCAAAGACGCGCAATCACGAGTCTATACCATTCTGACTGAGGGCGGCCAAGGTTCCGGATTCTTGTTTACGGAAACCGGCATGGTCGTAACGAACGCCCACGTTGTGTCAGGGTATACCGATGTAATCGTGCGCAATATCAATGGCCAGGACCATGAAGGAACCGTTGTCGGGATTTCTGCTGAATCCGACATCGCCTTGATTCATGTGGAGGCATTGACTGGCATCGAACCATTGGAAGTGGAGATGGCAGCGACCGACGTTGGCACGGAAGTGATCGCACTCGGCAGCCCGTCCGGTTTTGAAAATACCGCTTCGATGGGTTACTTGACAGGCATCGACCGTGACTTCTACCAGGAATTCACGTATGAGAACATTTACCAAATCGATGCAGCGCTGGCGCCTGGGTCGAGCGGGGGGCCACTCCTGGATGCAGGGACTGGAAAAGTCATCGGCATCAACTCGCTATTGTTCCCGGAAGGGGATTCAATCGGGTTCTCCATTCCGCTTTACTCCATGTATGACCAGTTGGATGCATGGGCGAAAAATCCGATGAGCCGTGAAGCGGTCGCCGAGATTTTCCCTGTCTATGATGACTTCGACAGCAACTACGAAGACGAGGATTACGAATTCGATTACAGCACGACACACGAATTCACCGAAGAATCGTTAACGGAATTTGTCGTGAGCTATCAGGAGTTCTACGAGCTGGCCTTGCAGGAAGAAGATTTCTATTATGTCCAGAACTTGCTGGTCTATCAAAGCGATATCTACAATAGCATGATTGAATACATCGATCAGATCGCCGGCAAAAACATGGAGCATATCTTCACTAAACTCGATATCACGAATATTGAGATCAAGGAAGACCATGCACTTGTCTACACAGAAGAAGCATTTGAGTTCAAGGACGCAGAAGGCAATTGGTCAGTGCAGGAACGCACGAAAGTCTATACGATCGTCATGGACGATTACGGATTCTTCTATATTTCCGATATCGTCAACGTGGAATAATGAAAAGCCCTGAATTTCCATTCAGGGCTTTTCAGGCTGTCGAGAAAGTTATGAAATTGTATTTTCCGAAGCTTATTGATCGCTTTCCGCGGGCGGGAATCGAGCCTCCTCGGTCGCTACCGAAAACCCTTGTGCTCAACTCTCGCTACGTTCGAGCATCGCAGAAAACCCGCTTGCTCCCACATCTGCCAGCAGATGCGTCGCAAATGAATAGGCTCAGCATAGCTTCGCTCATTCATTGCCTGTGGGGTCTCTCAAACCCGCTATTCCCGCAGGAAAGATAAGATCGACCTACGGGAGACCTTATCTTTGCGAAGTAATGCCTAGCATTATTGAGCAGAATGTTTTCCGATCAAACGCTTCTCCAAATACTTAGATAGACCTTTGATTTATAAAATGTAGAAAAACAATTTTCGCTTTAATTTATAGCTGTTCATAGATTTGTTCAACACTCTGAAAAGCCCTGAATGTGCATTCAGGGCTTTTTTGCATGCAAAAAGACCGGGGAGGCTGCGGTCTTTCGGTTAGCTGCTCGAGACGAGATCGGCTACGAGAATGTAGCGGTCAGGCGCATAGCCGACAAAGTCGAACGGGTAGCAAGTGGAGACGGTCAAAGTCGCCCGCGGTTTCGGGACGATGACGGTACGGTCGTCTTCGTCAACAATGCGCACTTGGCGGACGCGGTAAGTGAATGTTCCCTCAGCGGTCGTGACGATCAGTTCATCGCCTTTTCCGACTTTGCCGAGCTCCCGGAATACGGTATCCCGATGCCCCGACAGGACGGAGTTGTCCGATTGTCCCGGAAGGACGCTTCCGGCATAATGGCCGACGCCTTTTTCGAGTTCGTCTTCATCGGTGCCGTGGATGATCGGTAAACTTGCGCCCAGTTCCGGAATGATCAGTTCCCCCATCAAGTCACCGATTTCAGGATCTGACGGATAGTCTATGCCTTTCGGTAGCTGGGCCGTTTCCGCTGGTTCTTCGACTGGGGCTGCAGGATACTGAGCGGGCTCGGCATCCGGCAAGGAAACCTCGGCGTCTGTCGTCTGCAGCTTCGGGGCAAAATCCTCTGCAGTGACGGAATCCGCTTTATAGAGCAGATACCCTTTTACAAAAATCGCTGCTTGCGTTCCGCTGAGCCATAAGCCGAAGATGATCATTCCGGTTGCCAGGACTCCTATCAGCCAGGACGTTTTCTTTTTGTTCATGCGGCTGGTTTTACCCGAATGCGTCTGAACAACAAAGCGCCGAATGCGATAAAGCCGAGTCCGACAGCTGCGTTTTGCGCGAAATCACTGGCCGTTTTCGGCAATTTTCCACCTTTAACGGTTTGATCCGTATTGTCCAGGGACTTTTTAGGTGGCGGAATGACTGTCGGTGTGCTTTCTTCCAGTTCTTTGCCGGTGTCGATGATCAAGTCTGACCCGAACATATCAGCCGTCAACAGGATGTTCGCCAAGAAATCGCCTTGCAGATTGTACAGCTCGATCAAGAGGTCGTAGCCGTCCGTCGACTCGAGGGAAATGAGGGATTGCACGTTCATCTCCTTTTTCTCATCGCCTTTAACGAAATAATATTTGGCTTCCATTTCAAAAATACCCATGAATTCGTCGTAGATCGACAAAAGTTCCGCAATCTGTTCGGCGGATAATTCGGTCACAGTGGAGAATTCTTCGATCGCCATCATGCGCTCGCTGAGTGCCATCAAGCGATCCTCGAACTCCGGGTTCGTGTAATCGAGCGTTTCGAAATGCCCGGCAAGGCGTTCGAGTTCCTGTTCGGTCAAGCCGAATTCGGCGAACATCCCTTCCAAATCCATATCGAACAGCCAGTCTTCCTGGTAGAACAGGATGGAGCTTTCCAAGTCCTCGATATACTCGTAATTTTCGAGTGAATCATCAAATAGGTTAAGGAAGTCTTCGAGTTCATCTTTTGAAGTGAATCCAAATTCCTCCAGTAATATAGCTAAATTCGCTTCGGTGATCGGTGTCCAATCTTCTTGATAGTTCAAATAGAAGTCGATTGTGTCTTCCAATTCTTCAGTAAAAATGATGAATTCCCCATCCGATACGTCTACACCCGCGTCTACATAGCCGAATTCTTCTAGCAAACTGTTCAATTCAGCCCGCGTCAATTCGTATGTATCCAATACTTTTGCAATGCCATCTTCTGTTAGCGGAGTTCCGAGCTCTGCGGAAGAATAAAAATCATCCAGAGCCCAGCCTTTGCTGTGCAGATAGTCGATATAATCCGCTTTTTCCCAGCCGATCTCAGCCAACAAGCGGTTAAAGCCACGGTCATCCTCTGAAATAGCGAACGCCGGGACAGCCCCGATCACGATGGCCAACAAGAGGGAAGTGATAATTGTTAACATGCCCTTCATTTGAATCCTCCTATATGTGTAATAAATGGAATATCTAGAATAGTATAGTCTTGAAATGAGCCTTTTGGAATAGGCCTATATAATTAATAACGACTTAAGTCAATTAAAAATATTTATTGTTTCAAAATTAAGTGAGATTTATCCACTTTCAATTAACAGTGCTATACTCACAGATAGAGGATTACAATTGGAAAGGTGAGACAAGCCATGAAAATCACAAAAGCGATCATCCCCGCGGCAGGGCTTGGCACGCGGTTTTTGCCGGCCACCAAAGCGATGCCAAAAGAGATGCTGCCGATTGTCGATAAGCCGACGATCCAGTATATCGTCGAAGAAGCGATTGCGTCGGGCATCACAAGCATCATCATCGTCACGGGAAAAGGGAAGCGTGCCATCGAAGACCATTTCGATCATGCCTTCGAACTCGAACATATCCTGAAAGAAAAAGGGAAGCTCGATGTGCTCGATTCGGTGCTGGCGACCTCGGAAGTGGAAATCCACTATATCCGCCAAAAACAGCCGCTCGGGCTTGGCCACGCCATCTGGTCAGCGCGCCATTTTATCGGTAATGAGCCGTTTGCGGTGCTGCTTGGGGATGATATCGTCCAAAATGATCCGCCGGCGCTCCTGCAGCTAATCGAGCAGTTCGAAAAAACGGAAAGCCCCATCATCGGGGTTAAGGAAATAAGCGATGATGAAACCCATCGCTACGGCATCATTGCCCCGTCTGAAACCGACGGGCAGCTCATGAAGGTCGACCATTTTGTCGAAAAGCCCGACCCTGGGGATGCCCCGTCCAATTTCGCCATTATGGGCCGTTATGTCCTGACGCCCGAAATCTTCCGGTTGCTGGCAGAGCAGGAGCCGGGGGCCGGCGGGGAAATCCAATTGACCGATGCCATCGAAAAACTGAATGCGATCCGCCCTGTCCGCTCATTCGCGTTTGAAGGCAAACGTTACGATGTGGGGGAGAAATACGGGTTTATCGAAACGACGATCGAATTCGCCCTGCAGCGCCCTGAACTGAAACCGCAGTTACTTGCCCTGTTTGAAAATAAACTGGCTGAAAATAAAGCGGAAGAATAGTTTGTGAAAGTGATTGAATTTTCTGATAACAAATGACATAATTTATTTATATCCACTAGGGTAGACATTGCGGAGGAGGAGATTCAATGATTACAGAAGATGATATCCACGTCGACTACCGGATGGAGATGCGGTCCGGGACTGAAATCTTTGCATGTAAGGCAGATTGCACGCTGAAGGGGCAAGAAGAACAGCCGCAAGTCGGGGATGCCCATTTCTATCTGTTCAATCCGCAGCGCAGTTCGCTGGAATCGTTGGCGATGTATGCGGAAGATATCTCCGAAGGCTTGGGGGATGTCTACCGGGATCTTAAGCATATTCCCGATATCGATGATGTCTTTGGCCTGGTCGCAGTGTTTGACGATCTGCAAGTCGCCAAAGAAGAGCGCAATAAAGGCATCGGGGAATCATTCGGGCAGAAGATGCTTGATGAATTGCGTTTTCTGGATGTAGAATTGCTGGTCGTCATTCCGGGCTATTATACGAATACATCCAAACAGGATGAAGCCTATAATAAAAAAATCCGTGCCTACTATAAGAAGAACGGTTTCAAGCGCTTAAGGAAGAACATGGACAATCCAGTCATGTACACGTACCTATAGTTAAGATGAAAAGCTGCCTTAATGGCGGTTTTTTTATTTTGCCGGCTATCGAACCTGCGTAATGGCGGGGAGGGAAACTGCCGGAGTTTTTTTCGCAGTGAAATAAGGAAATGGATGTAAAAATATGTATGCGCTTTCATTGTTTATAGACAAGGGGAGCCATGCCTTTTAGTGCACATGATTTGATATCTGAATATTTAGTTTTTATAATTATATATACCTATTAAATTAAAAATATCACAGGATTTTATTACTGACAATACATTTTATACTAGTTTAAATAATCAGATTGTAGTAGTATAGGTTTATGATATTTCAATATTTATAATATTGAAATAAATAACGGGTATTTTAACCTATGCGATGGGGTGGGCGGAATGAAGAACAATTTGAAGCTTGGGATTTTGATTTTGATGGTGCTTGGATTCGGTTGGGCGTTATTCTCGCTGGTTCTGCCTTTTTCCACCGAAATGCTGATCGTGGCAGGGCTATCCATCTTGTTCATGACCTTGATCCATGAACGCTATGTATTCCTGTACGGCATAAGCATCATTTTGAGCTATGGGGTGTTCTTGACCGTATTTGCCTTTTTCTTCACGCAGCGGCCGGACCTGGAGCTCATGTATGTCTACAGCCATTTGCTGTTCACCGGTTTCATCTTGTCTTTTTGGCTATTGCTGAACCAGATCAAGCAGATCGGTTACGAAGCGAGCGAATTGCGCCGTCAAGTGCAGCTTCTCCAAAAATACCATGGCGAAACGGACATCCTAACCGTCAATGAGTTCACGGAACAGGCGCAATGGGTGCTCAAGACGACAGAAAGGCGCCAGGAAGAAGCATGGTTCGTGGAAATTACGATCAACACGAAAAACAAGCGCACTCAGCAGAATATCAAGGAATCCCTGGAGCGGGCGACTTTGTCGACGATCCGCCAGAAATTCGACTTGGCGACCTCGACGGGCCAGTCGATTTACTTGCTGCTTAAGGATATAGACGAAGAAGGCGTGCGCCAAATGCTCGAGCGGTATCGCTACAAAGTGAAACAGGAATTGAATCTACTCGATTCGCCGTATGAAATCAGGAAGGAGCAGGTGTCCAATCTGAATGAATTGTCACGTGCTTTGGGTAAAGCGATATGAGCATACTCATCACAGCCACAGTCGTCCTGTTCTGGATTTTGCTGCTGTTCTATTCCGCGGTGACGATCGGCGGTGTTTGGTATCGGCTGCGGTTCCGCAATCCGCCGAAAATCGAACATTACCCGAGCGTGGCCGTGTTGATCCCTGCCCATAATGAGGAAATCGTCATTGAAAATACATTGCGTGCCATGGCGCGCCTGAAATACGAAGGCAAGCTCGACATCTATCTTCTGGATGACAGTTCCACGGATGGGACAGCGGCCATCGTCCAGGAATTCGCGGAAGTCTTTTCCCGTATCCATTACATCCCCGTGCCGCCCGGTAATCCGAAAGGAAAATCAAGAGTCCTCAACTACGGTTTGAGTGTCACGAATTCGGATTATTTTGTCGTCTACGACGCGGACAATGAACCCGAGCCTAATGCTTTGGAGAAACTAGTCCAGGCGGCCGAAACAGTGCAGAACGCTGCCGGAGCTGTCGGGTATGTCAAAACGAAGAACGTCGATACCAATGTGTTGACCCGCATGATCGCACTCGAATTCCAGGTGTTCCAGCTGCTCATGCAATGTGGCCGATGGGCACTTTTCAGACTTGGGTCACTCGCTGGCACAAACATGCTGTTGCGGCGTTCGGTCATCGAGAAGCTGGGGGGTATGACGTATATGCCTTGGCTGAGGATGCAGAATTGACGGTCCGGCTGACGGCTGCCGGTTACGTCCTGCCGGTCATCCCGACTTCCCGCACATGGGAGCAGGAGCCGGAAACTTTGAAAGCGTTCATCAAGCAACGGACGCGCTGGCTGACGGGGAATTTGTATCTCCTGGAGAAATCGGTGAAGGATTGGTCGCATTGGAAGGGTAAAACCTTCGTGCTCAGCTTACAGCATCTCTTCACGTACCTGATTTTTGTGCTGATGCTGTTGATTTCGGACATTTTCTTCATTTTGAGCATTTCTGGAGTCGATATCCCGAACATTGGAGCACCGCTCATGATGCTGTGGTTTATGACTTATATCGTCTATACTGCCCAGCTGTTGAGCGCGCTCGTCATTGACCGGAACGTCTCGCTGACCAATGTGCTGTATGTATTGATCATGTATTTCACCTACGCCCAATTGTTCATCTTGTTGCTGATCCGCAGTGTAGCAACTTACACATGGAGCAAATTGCGCAAAAAAACGATTGCCTGGGACAAAACCCAGCGTTTCAAAGGGAGGGTTGATTCATGATGGAATGGCTCTTGCCGGTAATCGGTGTAATGATGCTCGCTGCCTGCAGCGAGGAAGCAAGCGAACCCTCCCCACAGCCTGAGGAACAGGAGGCGCCAGACGAACAACAACAGCCGATGGAGCAAAAAGCGGTGCCCGAGGATTTCGGGGAAGCTTATTTTGATGAAAACGGGTTTATCCATGCCTATCCATCGGCACCCGATTCTCAATACCTATCCGAGAGCATCGGTTTGTACATGGAATATTTGGTCATGATGGAAGATGAAGAGAAATTCGCCGAACAATATGAAAATCTCATGGATGAATTTGTCGTCGAAGAAGGGGACAACTTCTTCATCAATTGGCTGATCTTTGAGGATGCGACAGTCAATGCGCTGATCGATGATATCCGGATTGCGGCTGCGCTCAGGGAGGCGGACCGATTGTTCGGCCAGCCTAAGTACTCAGAGACTGCGGACCGGATTATCGAAACCATTTCCCGCATCCAGACGAATAACGGCTACACAGTCGATTATTATGACTGGGAAGTGGAATTTCCCGCGCAACGGGTGACTTTGAGTTATTTGATCGATGATGTCCCGAAAGACATGAACGCCGACCGGGTGCTGGAAAATGTCGACACAGATGAAGTATTCTTTCCGGAATACTTTGATGTTGTGGAAGAAGTATACGTAAAGGGCGATGTCATCCACCCGATCGACCAATTGCTCATAGCGATCAACCGTGAGCGGATCGGGTTATCGTCAGGGCGTTTTGAAGAATGGCTGAAAACGGAATGGGAAGAAGAGGGCCGGTTATACGGAAGATACGACCGCGAGACCCTGCAACCGGCAGTCACTTATGAATCGCTGGCCATGTACTTTTTCATGAATGAATATTTTCTGATCATCGGTGAAGAGGAAGCCGCTGAAGAAGTGAAGGTTCGCGCAACTGAAATGATTGAAGAAAACGGTGAAGGCGAAACGCATTTCTTCGACTTCATCCATTACCATCTCATGATGGAAGATGAATCGAAATAGGAAGGGGGCGCTGTCGATGAAACAAATCATGTCTTTCGCATTGCTGCTCGCCTTTCTGGCCATAAGCCCCTGGCAAATCACTGCAGCGGACGGGACATCGGGTGAAGAGCCGAAAGTATTGATCCTCTACCATGCAGAAGAGCAGACGCAAAAGGAAGAAGTTCCGGTTTTGGATATGCTGGCAGGGCATTTTAGTTCTGAAATCACCATACAATCCATTGAAGAAGCTGCAGCAGAATACGTCAAAGGTGATTACACGCATGTCATATACTTCGGGCTTGGGAAGCGGCAACTGACTGAAGAAGAATTGTTCATTGTCGACCAATACGACGACGTGAAAAAAATGTTCATTGGGAATTATTTTGAATACTTCAAAGAAGCTCCTGATCTCAGCATCCGGGATTATCGGCACATTGATGCCGTTAGCGGAGAAGGTAAAATGTTCGATTTAAAGGAAGACAAGGATATGATGCTCATCAATGGCACGGAACAGATGGAGGTTCTTTTTGAAGGACAAGCAGCAGATGGGTCATATCCGCTGATATTTAAAAATGGTACTTTATATTATGTTGCCGTCAACTCAATTACCGGCAGAATCAGTGACATTGTAGGGGAATCACTTTTCGACTTTTTCGATGAAGAAAAATCTCCACCTAAAAAGCTAATTCGGCTGGAAGATATCCATCCGAGAAGCGACCCGGTGCTCGTCAAGCAAGTCGGTGATTATTTGGCGGAGCGGAATATTCCATATGCGGTGACGGTTGTCCCGGTCTACACGAACCCGGAAACCGGCCAGCGGATCCATTTATCCCAGGCGATCGAATTGGTCGATGTCTTGAAGGAAATGCAGAAAAATGGCGCCAGCCTGATTCAGCACGGATACCTCCATCAATACAGGGAAGATGAAACCGGTGAAGGATTCGAATATTGGGATGTGGAGAATGACCGCCCGATTTTCCAGTCGAATACCGATGAAGTGAAGTTGCGTGAGGATTTCGCTACAGATGAAGAATATGAAGATTTCGTCCGGAACGTCGGTTTGCCATACGAACAACAGCATATTTACGAATCCATCGTCAACGGGGTCTATGAAATGACGGCTGAAGGACTGTATCCGATCGCTTTCGAAGCGCCCCATTATTCCATGTCGCAAACCGGCTATAAGGAGCTGTCCAAATATTTCACGACGTATGTCGGCCAAATCCAGATTTCCGACCGTACTTACGATGGAACGTTTGTCCCGTTATACGAATCCACGCCCGCCGGCCTTCATGGGATGAAGGTCATCCCGGAAACGATGGGCTATATCGATCCGGAAAATGATAAGGCGGTCGATGAAATGATTGAGCAAGCCGATTATGCTGCGCAGTTCAGCGACAGCTATTTGGCGTTTTTCTATCACCCATACTTGGGGATCGAAAAATTCGATGAAGTGATGATCAAATTGGAAAAATACGATCAGTACGAATGGGTCGACTTGAAAGAAATGGACCATAGAACTGAAGTGGACGGGATGGTGGTGGAAACTGCGGATGGGGACATCAATGTGTCGCGACCGATGAGCGTGCTTGTGGCCCAGACGACAAAAGATCTTTGGTGGGCTTCCATCCCGCTTGCCATTTTCTTGCTCATCGCGGTAGCTGCGATTGCACAGAAATTCCGCAAACGCAAAACGGACGGTGAGTTCTGGGGAAAACAATGATGCGGGGTGGCTAATAAAACCAGGGGCAGAGAATTTCTCTGCCCCATAGTTTTTTTGTCCGAGCTGGTGTAAGATGATTTTGGTAATAAAACTCAATATCTTTTTGAGTTTTTACCAATTATTTTACAGGGAAGATAATATAATGAATAAAGTTAAAATTTTACCATTTTTAATATCGCTAACATTGCTCTCAGGTGTGGCACTGCTTTATTTCCGTTGGCCGTTGTATGAACAAGCTGTAGCGGCTGCGTTCCTTTCTGTCCCTTTCATCTTATTATTGCCCAGGAAATGGCTTCCGGCTTTTCTGTTTCTGGTGCTGATCGCAGCGCTTGGGCGGGCTGTCCAGGAGCCGGCTGATGCATTGACATCGATCGGAACCTATTTCCTGTTATCGGTTTTTCAATTTTCACTTTGGGCTGTTTCTGAACAACTAAAGTCATTGGAAGAGGAAACGATGCGATTGGAAGAACAACGCCAATCCCTGTTGCAAAAACACGGGGAACTGCGTGCGCTGGAATTACAGGAATTTGTCGAACAGGCTTTGTGGATGTTGAAAACAAGCAAACGCAAGGAACGCACATGGCTGATGGAAGTCACGCCTTTCGTCGATTGCCCTGCACAGATTTCGGAATTGGAGCGGGCAGCCCTCTTGTCGATCGTCCGTCAGCGGGATCTCGTGACAAGCAGGAACGGGGCCGTGTATGTGCTGATCAAGGGGACAGGGGAAGATTCGGTGCAGGCTTTAGTGAAGCGGCTTGAACAAATAATGGATGAAACCAGCGAACCTGCACGATATGAAATCAAAAAAACGGCAATTACTACAGTCGGTGAAATGGGGAGCTTACTCAGTTGAAGCGATTAAACGGACTCAAAATATTGGCATTATCGGTCATGGGAAGCTTGGGCGTAGGAGGATGCGGAATGGTCAACGGACAAGGGACGACCGTACAGGAAACAATCAATTCCCATTATATGAATGATGAGGGCGTCATCCATGCCTATCCGGATAACCGGAAATCTGAATATTTGTCGGAAAGCCTCGGCCTGTATATGGAATACTTGCTTCAAGTGGAAGATGAAGGCGAATTCGCGGAACAGGCAGCGGTATTGAAGAATCGCTTCCTGGTCGAAACAGGGGGGCAAATATTTATCCCTTGGCGCCTGTATGAGGAAGCAAATGTGAATGCATTGATTGATGATGTGCGCATTGCCGCTGCCTTGGAAGGTGCGGCCCGGCAATTTGATGACCCTGGTTATTTGGAACTCTCCCGCCAGATCATGTCTGCGATCGAGGATCGGCAGCATCAGCAAGGAACTGCGGTCGATTATTACGACTGGTCCTATGAGCTCGCGGGGAACCGGATTACGCTCAGTTACTTGATCGAGGAATTGACAGTGCTTCCCGAATCGTTCGGAATATTGGAGACAGGGGAAGCTGAAGTTTTTTTCCCGGAGTATTATGATTTTGATGAGAACACCTATAGGAAAAGCGGCGAAGTCCATATGATCGACCAATTATTGATAGCGGCCAATCGCTTTGACCAGGGCCTCGAATCACCTGAATTCGAGAGCTGGCTAGTTGAAGAGTGGGAGAGCCGTGGCCAATTGGCCGGGCGATATGACCGGAAGACCGGAAAGCCCGCTGTCGACTATGAATCACTTGCGGTCTATTATTACGTATGGCAGTATTTCGAGCGCATCGGCCAAGCGGAATTTTCAAAACAGGCAGTGCAGCGTGCGGAGTCATTGGCAGGAGAGGAATTGCCGGGTGAACTGCATTTCTTTGATTACATCCACTATCAAATGATGATGCAAGAGCAATAATCGCGCCGTTTTGGAGAGAAGGATGGAAAGGGGCATTTCCATCCTTTTTGGTATGCAGTTATGGCGTTTTCTGCACGGATAGTTAGTTTATTTTCCAGAAGGGTATGGAATCGGTAAAGAGAAGACTTCTGGAGGTGCTTGAATGGAGACGTTAATGGCGATACTCATCGGCCTTGCGTTAAGCGCGACGGTCGGATTCCGTATTTTCACCCCATTATTGATTACCGGGATTTTCGAACGGGTGGATTGGATCACTTTATCTGAAGGTTTCAGCTGGGTTGGCAGTACACCCGCGCTCATCGCATTTGGTGCAGCCATGATATTCGAAATCCTGGTCAATTATATTCCGGCGGTCGGCTCGTTCATGAAATTGATTTCCACGCCGGTCGCGGCTTTAGCGGGAATATTATTGACAGCCTCGTTTATCGGAGACATGAACCCATTTCTCGAATGGGCGATTGCCATCATAGGCGGGGGTGGTGTAGCTACCGCATCGCATTCCACTTTGACGGCGGTCAAGGGAGTGAGTGATACAGCCTTGATGGGTCCTGCTGTGTCAGTTGCAGAAGACCTCACCGCCACGGTTGCGCCGATATTGATTTTCATCGTCCCTCTATTGGCCATCGTCTTTTTATTGGGGATGGCGGCCATCATTTTTCGCTTGTATAAACGTTTCTTGTACCAGAGAAGCCCAAGCCCATAATTCAGCCAATCGATATGCGTTTATGTAAAGACATGAAAAAAGCCATCCGAGGATGGCTTTTTCTTGTATCCGATGTCAGCGTGGGATGATCAAGACCTGACCGACGCGGATAGAGTTGACATTGGTGATGTTATTCGCTTTGGCGATGGCGGTGACGGTCGTGTTGTATTTTCTGGCGATGCTGTAAAGTGTATCCCCCGCTTTTACCGTATACTTAACCGTCGTCACTGGCGGCGGTGCTTGTTTGACCGGGATGATCAAGACTTGGCCGACGCTGATGAGGTTGACGTTGGTGATTTTATTGGCGGATGCGATAGCTGCAACCGTCGTATTATATTTGCTGGCGATGCTATAGAGCGTGTCCCCAGCCTTAACAGTGTATTTTACGGTCGTTGCCGGCGGTGGCGCCGGTGGAGTCGTGCCCGGGATGACGAGGACTTGGCCGACGCGGATCAAATTGTAATTGGTGATGTTGTTGGCTTTCGCAATGGCTGCGACAGTGACATTATATTTTTTGGCGATGCTGTAAAGCGTGTCCCCAGCTTTGACCGTATAGGTCGTTCCGCCGGTTGGCGGCAATTTCAATAGATCGGATACAGTGACGAATTTATAGCCTTTCGCTTTCAGTTTGCTGATCATGCCAGGCAAAGCAATTGGCGTTCCGGGTGCGCCTGCTCCTGTATGCATCAACACGATGGAGCCCGGCACGATGTTGTTGATGACTTTATTCGTTATTTCGGTTGAAGATATGCCTTTCCAGTCGACCGTGTCGATATTCCACTGGATGGTGTGTGTGTACCCTGCATCCCCAACGCCTTTTAAGACGGTGGCGTTATAAGCGCCGAATGGTGCCCTGAAGATCGGTTTGGTGGATTTGCCGGTGATATTTTTGTAGGCAGCTTCCGTTTTTGCCAGTTCGCTTTGCATGGCAGCGATGCTGATTTTCGTGAAATCGGGATGCGTATAGGAATGGTTGCCGACTTGATGTCCGGCGTTCGCGATATTGCGGATCCAGCTTGGGTGATGATTGAGGCCGGTTCCGGTCACAAAGAAAGTGGCCTTGACATTATTCGTTTTCAGGATGTCGAGGATTTTATTGATGTTTGTCCCGTCCGCTCCATCATCGAAAGTCAGGGCGACGACTTTACTGGTCGTGTTGCCTTTCGTGACGAAGGTTGAGGAGGCTGCGTCAGCCTGACCAGTGAACGACAGCAGTGAAAAGAGCAATAACCCTGCAACAGCCAGCAACTTGCTCCATTTGGATAACATTCTGCTCACCCCTTGTTTGAATTAGCCGTCAGACGGCTTATGTATGTGGAAAAAACTGTGTGAATCAAGGCTTATGCCTTTCTTGAACGTTCTGAAATATAGGGTTTTTATAGTCTTATTATATCATGTTCCATTATAAAAACTATTATTATGTTTGAAAATTCAGTAAATAAAGAAAGCCTAGAAGAAATCTTTATTAGTGGCTTGAAGTTTGCGGCCGAAGAATTCGGGAGTGAATCAGATCCGTGACTGAAAAAGCCCAGTGGCGGGTATGGAATAGCAAATGACCGAACGGGAGGGGAATGCATGCATTATATGAATGAACCGACGATTGAAGCGCGTAGTGAACAGCCCTATGTCGGCATCACTGCGAAAGTTTCAGGGCATATCGGTGAAGCCCCTGAACTCGCTGCCGAAGTATTGGCCTGGTTAAGTGCGCGCAATGAATCGCCTGCGGGGCTGCCGTTTATCCGTTTCTGGTGCCTGGACGAAGATAAGGATCGGCTGATTGAAGTAGGCATCCCGACAAAAAAACTGCTGCCTGAAGATCAGCGAATCATTTCAGGGTATTTGCCGGGCGGCGATTTTGCCCATGCTATCCACAAGGGGCCGCCTGAACATTTCTGGTCTTCTGCAGACGGTTTGGCGGACTGGCTGGCAAGGGAAGGGCTTTCGGCAGCGTTGCGCTACGAGGGCGAAACGAAAATATGGGACGGCCATATGGCTTTTTTTGTGACCGATCCCGTTGAAAAGAAAACCCGGGACGCCTGGGTGATTGAATTATTCATTCTATTGCTCGCTGACCACGCCGCATAAAAAAATGCCCTCCCGTTGCTCATCATTGCCGGCAGCGGGAGGGCATTTTTTTAATTGGCTGAACATAAAAATCGCTCCCTGTCGAAAAAAATTTCTAGGTGTAAATTGTTAAAAATATGGAATCGGCTAAAGGATAAGTAAACAGAAACGGTTTTTTTATCCAAACCAAATTCCAATTATAGGAAGATTCCGAACTGGACGCGGATGGCAAGCTTTCATAAGCTGTATTCACCCGGGAATAATAGGACGTCCAGAAGGAAAAGGAAATGGAAGATTTTACACAAGTGGCCGAACAATATGCACCAATGATCTCATCGCTTATCCGCAAATTGAATATTTATGCCGACTATGACGCATTCCGCCAATTGGGGTTTATCGCATTGTGGCAGGCCTGGGAAAAGCACGATCCCGAAATCGGCCATTTTGCGCCGTTTGCCTACCGCAGCATCAAAGGCGCGATGAAAGACGAATTGACAAGGCGCCAAAAAGGAGGCAAAAAGGTCAAGAATTCCGATTTATTCCTTGAAGAGGAAGAAGCGGTGGAATGGGTGGCTGAAAAGTTGCCCGATTGGCTGGATGCGGCCGGCTTGACCCCGAAAGAACGGAAGCTGCTCGAGGAGATGTATATAGACGGATACAGCCTGACAGAATTGCGAAAGATTTATGGCCTTAGCTTATCCGGCATGAAGAAGCGCAGGGAACGGACCTTGTCCAAAATACGGGCGGCGATCGGCCATCCATACAAAGATTGCTAAAAATAGCTGGAAGCTTGGGGGGAGTTCTCGGTATAATGGTAATCTGAAACGGTAAAAGGGGGTTCGCACATGGAAGCGATGATGACCGGCATGATCAACAATATTTTCTTCATCATTTTTCCGATCATCCTCTATCAGATGTTCGTGACTGCCGGGCAGCGAAACTTCTTTGTCAGCCACCGGATTACCATGACGATCCTGTTTTCGGTCTCCATCATCCTATGTATGGTGTTCCCGTACCAATTCCTTACAGAAGATTATATATTCGATCTCCGGCAAGTGCCGATGATTGTCGGCGCCTTGTACGGGGGCCCGCTTGTCAGTGCGGTATTGTTCATCGTATCGGCCGTGGGGCGCATCGCCATTGGCGGGGACGGCATGTATATCGCCATCTTGAACCAGCTGTTAGTGGCAGCGGGCGTTCCTTTCCTTGGGCCGCTGTACCGCAAAGTCAATCGCTGGTTGAAAGCTGTGATCGTGTTCTCCATTTCGATCGTCTCGCTGTTATTCAATTTATTTGCAGGCTATTTCTTTTTCGGGGATCCGATCCATGATTTGATTGGGATTTGGCTCATGCTGATGCTCAATCAGGGAGGCATTATCATATTGACTGCTTTGCTCATCGAACATCTCCAGAAGCAGGAGTATTTATACCAGTCGCTCATGCGCCATGAAAAGATGGAGACGGTCAGCCATTTCGCAGCGGCCGTGTCCCATGAACTGCGCAATCCGCTGCAGAGCGTGAAAGGGTTTGTCCAATTGCTTCAGGAATATGAGTACCCGCGTGCGAAACAGTTGGAGTTCCAGCAAACCATCCTGGAGGAAATCAAAGTAGCCGAGGACCTGATCGATGATTACCTGGTCTATGCCAAGCCGATTTATGGTGAACTGAAACGCATTGAAGTGGAACCCGAACTATCCCACGTCATCAAGATCATGACGCCGTATGCCAATGCCAGGAACGTGGAGATCCTTGTGCAGGCGGGAGATTCATCCAGTCCCATTATGGGCGATTCGCAAAAACTCCATCAAGCTCTTGTGAACGTCATCCGGAATGGGATCGAAGCGATGCCGGATGGGGGGAGGCTGGGAGTCGAGCTGGAAACGTCTGCACAGTCGATCTGCGTGCATATTACAGATGAAGGCGTCGGCATGACAAAAGAGCAGCTCAAACGCCTCGGGGAACCTTATTTTTCGAATAAGTCGAAAGGGACAGGGCTCGGGCTCATGGTCACTTACAGCATTGTCAACCAGATGGGCGGGGAAATCGAAGTCGAATCCGAAGTCGGCAAAGGCACAAAATTCACGTTGGAGTTTCCAAAACTCTTAGATGCATAAAAAAACCGCCTGGACAGCCATCATTTGGCCATTCAGGCGGTTTGCTATTGGTTTTGGAGTTTGTGGAGAAATGGCAGCACAGCCTGTTCCTTCAATTTCGCTTCGAACATGATATCCACTTCGTACCCTTCGACCAGCTTCAATAATTCAGAAAAATCTTCTTCGGAAATGAGGTCGTGATGGCGCAGGTCGGTGAACCCTTCGCGGCCGGTGCTGATATGGATCTTCGGTCTTCCATACCCCTCCCATGTAGCCATGATTTCCGAAAAATCGACCGGCTCGCCGTCATTATTGCAATTATGGTGATGGATATCGAAACAAATTGGGACTTTGCAGATGGCGTGCACATCGAGCACATCACGCAATGTGAATGTTTTATCATCGTTTTCCAGCCTCAACCGCTGCCGTATGCTGCCGGACAATTGCAAGTAATTTTCGGCGAAACGCCGTTTGGCGGTTTCCTTATCTCCGTAAGCGCCGCCTGTATGCAAGATGATATCCGTACCCCGAGCAATTGGATCAATTTATCGTGGTATTCAAGGTCTTCGATCGATTTCCGCACGACTTCGGGCTTCGGCGAATTCAATACCGTATACTGCCCCGGATGCACAGAAACCCGGATTCCATGCTCGTCCACTAATTGCCGGATCTCCCCAGCTATCGCCAGGAAATCTTCGTCTTCCCACCAGCGCCAATCGTTGATGGGATGCGTAGACAAAGGAACGATGGAACTGGATGCGCGGTAAAATAGGATCCCTTGTTCCAAATTCCAGCGAATCACTTCCAAAGTAGTTTCCATATTCTGGATCGTCAATTCTTTTATTTTTTCGGTTCCTTCTTTTTCAGCTGTGGCTAAGCGCAATGTGCGAAAAACCGTCTTAAGTTCTGTGTTCATGCATGCATATCCCAATCTCATCGTTTTCAGCTCCTCCCGCACAATATACCCGATTTACATAGAAATCACACGGAACTTGGGTATACTAGTAATAAAGACGAGTGGAGGAGGAATTTCAATGACAGCGGAAATCACCAAAAATCCTACCGGCTACAATGCAACATTCAACAGGTATTTCGAGCATTCCCCAGAACAAGTCTGGGCGATGCTGACAGACAACCGCAAAATCCATCGCTGGTTTTCAGGGCTCCAAATGGAGGAAGAAGGCGAATTAGGCCATCTGTCACTGGAAATGGGCCACGGGCAAAAGAAGGAATTCCCGATTACCGAGTATAAAAAAGGTGAAGTGCTCGCTTTTGAATGGGGAGACGATCATGTGCATTTCGAGCTGGCCCCGGAAGGCCAAGGAACGAGGGTGAAGATGGTCGAGACCTTGCCGGACATTACAGGGCAGACCCCAAAGGACGTAGCGGGATGGCACGTGGCGCTGGATATCATGGAAGCCATTTTAGACGGCCATGGCATCGAACGCACGTCTGAATGGGAGCGCTGGTATCCTGAATACAAGCGCCTGTTCGAGAGCATGGGCGTCGATTTCGCATAGAAGCATGAACGAACCCCGAGCGGGCCATCCGCTTGGGGTTCGTTTTGGGCTAATAAGCTTGAAGCTTCCAGCCGTACTAATAAACGTATTGAGTTGCTTCTCCGGAGATAGGCTTAAACCTCGCCAGCTGCTGGTTAGGGTATCCGGAATTCATATTCGCGATCTTCGCGGAACTCCCCGTTTTCGTAGCTTCTTTCGGCGAAAGTGACGAGCCCGTCATGGCCGATGAGCAACACCGTGGCCGATCGTGTCCCGTAATCGGGCATTTTGATGAACATGGGGGACAGCGCCCGTTCCAAGTCCAGGCCGACTCCGGTTTTTGGGAGCAGGTGGTCGGGCGCTTGTTCGGCATCCGCTAAAATTTCAAACAGGCGGTCGAGTTCCACGTGTTCATTCACCGATACATATGCCTCGAGTCTTTCTTTTCCGCGCTCGACTTTCGGCCAGGGCGTGTTCAGGAAATGATTGCTCAATCCGTGCGTGCCGGGTGGGATCTTTACCGGTTCACCTTGAATATTATTATAATAATAGAGCTCCTCGGCATCGCCCGCGATCAAATTGAACCCTGCGTATTCCTTGTCGTCGATAGCCTTCAGATAATCTTCCGGGGAAATATGGCCATCAAGAAATTGAGTGACCAGTTCGCCGCGGGATTTGGCTCCGGCCACCATATGTCCAGGGTTCCTGTAATTGGTCAGTGCAGCGAAGCGTCCGGATTTGTTCACCCCGAGCCAGGTTCCCATCTGGCTAAGGTCACGGCCTGCGAGAATCCCGGGCGCATCTTCCCAGAAATGGGCGGGCGCGGCGGGGCGGCCGTAAAATTCATCGCGGTTTGCGGCGACAATTAATTTATAGCGGGGATGCTGTTGGTATTGCAGGTTGATCAAGCACATAATGGTTCTCCTTTCTCGTCCCGATCAGGGAATGAACACAAGACGATCCGGCTGTTTGAAGCTGATTCCATTATAACGGATACGGATATGATTGGCTTATGCCGTGTTTGGGGGCTGGGCCGGAAGTTCCTGCTTGTTTGAAAATCTGATAAGATGTTAAAGAAGTCAAAACAAATGAAAATAAGTCGATGGCATCACGCGGAATTGGGGGATTTGGAGATGGGGAGCAGGCCTGAACGATTGGCGTTGGAACGTGTATTGCTTGAAGGAATAGAAGAGATGGTTTTCATTGTCAGGGTCGAACCGGAAGCTTGTGTTTACGAATTCATCAACGAAGCGGTCAAAGCCAATACACAGATGGATGACTCCGCCCTCGGTAAGTCTTTCCGGGAAGTGCATGAACCCAAAATTGCGCAACAGCTGATTCATTTTTATGAATTGGCCCTGGCTGGAGGGGAGAGTATTTTCTATGAAGATTCCTATTATGCCCCGGATGGGGAGCTGCGTTACTCCAAGTCGCGCTTGACGCCGATGCTGGACGGGTCCGGCCGTTGCAGCCACATCGTCAGTGTGGTCAATGATGTGACGGAAGAAAAGCTGGCAAAACTTGCGCGTGAAGAGGCGTTGACCCGTTTAGAAGAGAGTAATGCGAAATACCGATCATTGTTCGAAAGCAATGGGGATGCCGTCTTCACCCTGACATTGAGTGGGCAGGTCAATGGCGGGAACCGGATGGCCAGGGCGCTTGTGAAACGGCCGATCAGTGAATTGGCCGGAAGGGATTTCTGCGGGCTGGTCGAGGAAAACGAACGGGTGAAGTCAAAGGAAATATTCGAGGAAGCGGCCTTTGGTCTTTATAAAGACCATCGCCTAAGCCTCCAACCGAAAGATGGCGAGGCTATCGGATGTTTGGTGAAATTCATCCCGATCAGTGTGCGGGGGGAGGTCACAGGCTATTATTTGATGGCGAAAAATATGACCGAGCTGGACCTCCTGGTCAGTAAATATTTGGAAAGCGAGAAGAATTTCCGGGTGATGGCAGAAAATGTTTACGATGTGGTCGTCTTGATGAACAAACAAAAGGAGTATTTATACGTCTCTCCGTCGAGCCAGAAGATTTTCGGCATTGCATCTGAAGAAGCAGTTGGGCGGGAACCGTTCTTCAATGTTCATTCGGATGATCTGGAACTTGTGGATCGGCAGTTTCAGGAGGCTGTACAAAAGGCAGGGCCTTATTCCTTGCAGCTGCGCCTCGATCATCCGGGGCGCGGATGGATTTGGGCAGAGATGAATGGGACACCTGTCTATGATGAGAAAGGCGAATTTTCCCATATGGTCATGATCGTGCGGGATATTTCAGTGCAGAAGAAATACGAAGCCCAACTGGAATATTATGCATTCCATGATTCATTGACGGGATTGCCGAACCGTCGCTATTTTCAGGAATACAGCCAGCGCAAATTGGAAGCCCAGGAGCGGACGGATGGCAGGGTGGCCCTGGCATTATTGGACCTCGATGATTTCAAGGGTATCAACGATAAGTACGGGCACGATTTCGGTGATATGGTATTGCAGGAATTCGCAAAACGATTAGCCAAATTGGATGAAGAAGGTTACATTCCTGTGAGGATGGGCGGAGATGAATTTCTCGTCGTTCTGGAAGGGGTGACGACGGATGCAGCGGCACATGCAGCTGCAGGAAAAATCCGTTCAGCGCTCTCAAGCGGCTTGGTCGTCGACGGCATTTCCGTCCCGGCCAATTTCAGTCTGGGCGCCGCTGTAGCTTCTTCTGCTGAAGAAAGTATTTCCTCGATTTTAAGGCGTGCGGATGAAGCGATGTATAAAGCGAAAGGGAGCGCCGCGAACGAAAATAAGGTATTGCAGCCGTAAGCGGAAGCTTGCGGCTTTTTTTAATGCTTTCGAACTAAGCCATTGGAAAAGGTGTATTTATTGTAGTGCTAAATATATATTTGAATATTCGGAAATTAAAATGGTTTTCATTTCCTGTGATAAATGATATGATTTCGTTAAATCAATAAACCTAGTTAATATACATAAAATGGATTTGAGAAATAAAAATTAAATCTTTTGCCTTAGGACAAATGATTAACGTGGTTATTTCAATGCATTTTCCACTTAAAGAGCTGCCGGGAACTTTAAATATCTGATTATTCGGATAAAAGAGGTGCTGTGTCATGAGTTATTCAAAGAAGAAAATTTACTCAGCTCTATTCTTTTTTCTAATATGCTGTATGGCGATAGGGTGTGCCGCCATGAACATAGCAGCCGATTCAGGGCAGCGGCTTGTCCTGGATGGCCATCATGAAAAAGTTGCTGCAGGCAGCCAGCTTTCCGTTCTGGAAGATGAATCAGGCGGTCTGCAAATGGAGGAGATCCAACAAGCCCCGCATGTGTGGAATTTCATGCCAGCCGGCGATACTCCCTTGAATATCGGTTTCAGCCCGTCGGTGTATTGGCTCATGCTGGAAGTGGAAAACCAGGCTCCAGCCGAAAAGGAATGGCTTCTCGAACTGGGCTCTTCAAGTGTCGATCAAGTGAGCTTGTACACGTCCGATGGCGAGGGAGGGTATACGGTTGTGCAGGGAGGCCAGGAAGTGGCATCCGAAATCATCCATAGGACGGCCGTTTTTCCGATAACGCCTCCGTCCGGTGAAGCAACCATTTATTGGATGCGCGTGGAATCATCAGAGCCGATCCAATTGCCGGTTACAGTCTGGGAGCGGGAAGCATTCGAGGCGGAGACGCGGCAGCAGGTCGCCTTTGTGGGTGTGCTTGGCGGGCTTGGGTTAATGTTTTTGTTCTATTATATCCAGCGGTTCATAGCCCTCCGGCAGCGTGCTTATTTGTATTTTGTCATTTATGCCATCACGGCCTTTTTCCTTTTTTCCTCTGCAGCCGGCTTGAGTTTGGATGTGATCTGGCCGGAGCTGGATTTATGGAATGGCTATAGCGTGTTCTTCATGGTCGGGTTGGCTGGGCTGTCGGTTACGCTGCTGACGGAAGGTTTATTGAATGTGAAGCGGCATTTGCCTGAAGCGGACAGGATGGTCAAATCGCTGCTCGTATCCAATGCAGTTATCTTGACCACCTTATTCATTTCTTTCGAATGGGCGAGGCTGCTGTTGACGCTGGCACTCGGTGTCACTTTGCTTGCCAGCCTTTCATTGGCGGCCCATGGCATGAAAAGGGGAGTGGTGCATGCCCGTTATTATGCGCTGTCCTTACTGTTCTTTTTAGCCGCTGGGGTCTTGAACGCATTGTATGTTTCGGGAATGTTGCCGATCACCATGATTGCGCAAGGCTTCATCTTCCTGTTTGGGGTGTTGGCTGTCATTTGCGCTGCAATGGCGCTCCGGGATAAAGAGAAAATCAGGGAGCAGGAGAGGTTTCAGCGTGAGCGCAGTTCCGCTGAAAGGCAGCGCATTGAAATCGAACGGCTTCGGCAAGTCAACGAACGCAAAGATGAATTGCTCGCCATCACGTCCCACAGCTTGCGGACGCCTTTATACGGAATGGTAGGGATAGCGCAATCGCTTCAAGAATCCGCTTACAGCAAAATGCCGCCATCCGTCATCCAGCAGTTGGAAACCATTTCTGAAACCGGCAAGAAGCTGGCGAGAATGATCAATGAAACATTGGATTTTTCAGGGCCGAAACACCATATGCTGTCTTTGCATCTGGAGAAAGTGAAGCTGCCGGACGTTGCCGATTCTGTCATCCGGCTATGTACACCGTTGCTGAAATCAGGGGAGGTCAGCCTGAAGCACACAATACCTGCCGATTTCCCGGAAGCGATCGCCGATCCGGAGCGCGTGCGCCAAGTGCTCTACAATCTTGTCGGCAATGCGGTGGAGCATACGGATAACGGAGAAATCACCGTTTCTGCAAAAATCATCAAAAAACAGGTCGCCATAACTGTTAAAGATACTGGAAGCGGAATGGAAGAACAGCAATTGGATAATTTGTTCGAGCCGATCGGCAACTCGGCAACGCCCCACCTGGGCATCGGGATGGGGTTGAAGATCACCAAACGGCTTGTGGAATTGCAGGGGGGCTGGCTGAAAGCGGAATCAGTTCCCGGTAAAGGCTCTTCCTTTACATTCACCTTGCCACTCACCGAAGAGGAGCGGGACCCTGAACCTGCCCCGCCGACAGAAATCAAGGAATTGACGGCTTCACAACTGGCAGATTCATTGATCAAGGAAAAGAACGTCAAAAAAGGTTTGCGCATTTTGGTGGTCGAGGCGGAAGAAGTCAACCGCCTCATGCTGGCCCACCAGCTTAAGGGGGAAGGGTATAAGGCGGAAGGGGTCAGTTGCGGTGAGGAAGCCCTCGTTCATCTGGATAATCGGCCAGCGGATTTGGTCATACTCGATGATGAGCTACCGGATATGGCAGGGGATGAATTATGCCGCCGGATCCGGGTCAATGCAACCTTGACGGAATTGCCGATCCTGATGCTGTCCGATAAAGAGGGGGTCAAGGAAAAAGCCAATGCCTTCAGTGCCGGGGCCAACGATTATTTGGTGAAGCCATGCGATGTCGAAGAGTTTTTCATGAGGGTGGAAACGCTCGCCACGCTCCGCAGCATGACACAGGAAATCACCAATTTGAATTTCTTCCTTGAACGCAATGTCAAGGAGCGGACGATGGCATTGGAGATCACCAACATGAACTTATTGACGGTGAATGATGAAATCCAGGAAGTCGAAAAATCACGCAACGAGATGCTGTCGGCAATTTCGCATGAATTGGGCACACCGATTACCTTGATCCACAGTTATATCCAGGCAGTGAAGGAAAGTTTGATCGAAGAGAACAATCCCCGTTATTTGGATATGATCCACAAAAAACTGTTATTGCTTGAGCGCTTGACGGAGGATCTGGTCGAGCTGTCGAAATACAAATCGGGCAATATGACACTGCGTTTCGGGGAACTGCAGCTCGACGATTGGCTCGAGCGGATTGCGGCTTCCATGGAAGCGGACCTTGCGCAAAGCGGCAGGCGCTTCCGGTTTGTAGGGCCGGATGGAAAGGAACGGCCTGCAGACTGGCGGCTGATGGTCGATGTCGATCGTGTCGATCAGGTGTTCTCGAACTTGTTGTGGAACGCGGTCAAGCATACATCGGCGGAAGAAGGGCGCATCATTTTGTCGGCAACTATCCATGACAGCGTGACGATACTGGATGAAAAAGAAGCGGATGGCGAATTGATCATACGTGTGGAAGATAATGGATGCGGCATCAAGAAAGAGGCTTTGCCGCATATATTCGACCGCTTCTTCAAGATCGATGAATCGGTGCATTACAAGGGAAGCGGGCTCGGCCTTGCGATTGCCAAGGAAATCATCCAATCGCATAAAGGCGAAATCTGGGCGGAAAGTGAAGAAGGCGCAGGCAGCACATTCCTCATTGCCCTGCCCTTGAGATACTAACAACCCATGGGAGGGATATTCATGAACAGTGCAACTGTACTGATTGTCGAAGACGAAGACGGTATCCGTGAATTGATGCGTTTGTTCCTGGTGAAGAAAGGCTATGACATCATCGAGGCCGAAGACGGATATGAGGCGATGGATGTGCTGTCCAAAGAAAATCCGGACCTGATTTTGCTGGATATCGAAATGCCCGGCATGAGCGGCTTGGAATTGTGCGAGAAGATCCGGATCCGGACCAAGACGCCGATCCTCTTCGTCAGCTACCGGAAAGAACTCGCCTATAAAATACAAGGGCTTGAAGTGGGTGGCGATGATTACATCACCAAGCCCTTCGACTTCACGGAACTCGAAGCGCGCGTCAAGGCGATCTTGCGGCGCAACGGCTGGAAAAGCGGGGAAGAGGACAAACTGTCGATCCTGAAATTCGGGGATCTCCATATCCATGTCGATTCACGTGAGCTGTACGTGAAAGGAAAGCCCGTGAAACTCTACCATAAAGAGTTTCAATTATTGCTCTTGATGGCCCAGACACCGAACCGTGTCTGGACAGCTGAACAATTATACGACCAAGTGTGGGGCTATTATTCAGAAGGCGATGTCCAGACGGTCAAGGTCCACATCAGCAATCTGCGCCGGAAAGTGGAGAACGACCCGGCCACCCCGCGCTATATCCAGACCGTCCGGGGATTCGGATATAAGTTCACGAATTGAATAAGGGAAAGCCGATCGTTTTGCCGAAAAGGCAAAAGCGATCGGCTTTTTTAGTTCCCGAAATTGGTGAAGATCTGGCCAAGCATGCAGGACAAAAGCGCCACGGTAAATTAATTTTTTAGATAAATGAAACTAGTGAAACTATTTAACTTTGTTTTAACCTGCTCTCTTTAGTATGGGTCTTAACCGATAGGAAGACAGATTTCAAGGAGGAAAAGCAGATGATTGAGAACAAGATCAAGATGACGAATGAACCGCCTGTCGATTTTGAGCAGCAAACCATCTTCAAGCAGAGCCGGGAAGCGCCAAGCACCCAGCCTTCCATCACCGGGCTTGGCCTTTCGGAAAATGTCGCAGGATCGCTTGCGTATTTGCTCGGGTTTTTCTCGGGCTTCGTCCTGCTGATGGTCGAGCGGGAAAATCGTTTCGTCCGTTACCACGCTTTCCAGTCCGTGTATGTCTCGATTCTTTTTTTCACATTGTTTACAGCAGCCGGCATGATGCCGATGACAGGGTGGGTGGCTGAAGTGTTCTTGATGCCGATCGGCTTGGTGCTGTGGATCATCCTCATGTTGAACGCACATAACGGGAAGGCGCTGCGCCTGTGGATCATCGGCCGCTTTGCAGAAAAACAGCTCCATTGAACAAGCAAAATCACCCCGTATATGGGGATATGAGGTGAAGACATGGAAAGTACATTCAATATGAAAGAGTTTTTCAAGAACCTGAAGAAACGCCTGCCGCTCATTCTCGCGATGACGGTCGCCTTTGTCGCCATCGCGGCAGCTGTCAGTTATTTATGGATGAAACCGGTCTATCAGGCATCGACACAGATCCTCGTCAATAAAGCGCCGGCAAATGCACAGGAATTCAGCATGCAGGATATCGATACGAACCTTCAATTGATCAGCACCTATAACGTCATCATCAAGAGCCCGGCGATCTTGACGGAAGTCATCAATGAGCTGGGGCTCAACGAGACGGTACAATCGCTGAACGATCGGATTGAAGTGTCAAGCATCGAGGATTCGCAAGTCGTGACGCTCGAAGTCGAAGACGGCTCGATGCAGCAGGCGGTACTGATCGCCAATACGACCGCTAAAGTATTTGAACAGGAAATCCGCAATTTGATGCGTGTCGACAACGTCAGCATCCTGGCACCGGCCATGATGCCCGGAAGCCCTGAACCGGTCAAGCCGGATCCGCTGTTCAATATGGCAGTCGGAGCGATCATCGGCTTCATGCTCGGAACCGGACTTGCCATCGTCCTCGATCAATTGAACACGACGGTGCGTACGGAAGAGGACATCGATGAATTGCTTGGCCTGCAAGTGCTCGGTGTCGTGAGCCCGGTCGGCGACTTGGATAAGACGGATAAACCATCGAAACATACTGACAGAATGGAGTTGGATGAGAATGTTGAATCAGACAGCGTCAAAACGGCCGCTCGCCCGAAAGTTGGTAGCACGTATTAAACCGAATTCGGTCATCAGCGAACAATACCGCACGATCCGTACGACCATTAATTTTTCGCTGCCAGGCAGCGAAATGAAGACTTTATTATTCACTTCCGCTTCGAAAGAAGAAGGCAAATCGACGACTTCAGCCAATATGGCAGTCGTTTTTGCGGAATCCGGGAAAAGGGTGCTGCTTGTAGATGCCGATATGCGAAAACCGACGCTGCACCATACGTTCAATTTGAATAACCATAGCGGCTTATCGAATTTATTGGTCGGCAAGGGGGAACTCGAGCAAAGCGTCCGCGATAGCGGAATCCGTGGCCTGGAACTGCTGACTTCGGGTCAGGTGCCGCATAATCCGGCAGAGCTGCTGGATTCACCGATGTTGGACCGGCTCATGGCGGAGATGAAAGAGCGCTACGACTTGGTCATCTTCGATTCACCGCCGATTTTATCGGTGACAGACTCCAAGATCCTGGCGAATAAATGCGACGGAACCGTTCTCGTCGTCAATACGGGGAAAACCGAAAAGCAGAGCGCAATGAAGGCGAGGGACAGTTTAGCGACTTCCAAAGCGTTTATCGTCGGGGTCGTGATGAATAACTACAAACTCAGCAAGGACCATTATTACAGCAATGAATACCAATAAAAGCGGTACTTGCGCGAGGAGAAGGGGCTAATGACATGACAATTACCAAACGCTATACATCATTGTTCATCATCGACTCGCTGATCATCCTCTCAGCAACGTATCTCTGTTATTTGTTCTTGCTGCCATTCGACAACATCATGTCGAACCAGTTGTTGCTGTTTATGACCGTCACATTGTTCATCGCCCACCATTCCTTTGCCTGGCATTATGGCCTCTACCGTAAAGTGTGGGCGTATGCTTCGGTCCATGAGTTGAAATCGATCGTCAAGGCGGTCACTTTGACGATGTTCGTGGCGACGGTCATGCAGTACATCCAGACCGGTGGGGTATTTGTCCGGATCCTTGCGCTGACGTGGATGTTCCTCATCCTGTTCCTTGGGGCCTCGCGTTTTTCATTGCGCCTCTACCATGAACGCGAACCGCGGAAAGGCGAAGGGCAATTGAGCCGCACAATCGTGGTCGGTGCGGGTGAAGCCGGGCGAATGATCGTCCGCCAGATGAAGCAGAATCCGCAATGGGGAAGAAAGCCGATTCTGTTCATCGATGATGACCGGACAAAATGGGGCTTGGAAATCTTCGGTTTAGGGGTGGCTGGGCCGATTTCGGAAATCCCCCGTTTGGCTGCTGAGAACGAGATCGACCAAATCGTCATCGCCATTCCATCGCTGTCGAAAAAGGAAATGGCGGAAGTGACGAAACTATGCATCGAGACAGGGCTGAAAGTCCAGACAATCCCTCGAATTGAAGATCTGATGGTCGGCAAAGTCAAAGTCAGCGATATCCGGGATGTGAAAATCGAGGATCTTCTCGGTCGCGAGGAAGTTCGCCTGGACATGGAAGCATTGACTGAAAAAATCGAAGGCAAATGCATCATGGTCACTGGCGCAGGTGGATCGATCGGCTCCGAGATTTGCCGCCAGATCAGTGTTTTCAAGCCGGCACGCCTTCTTTTGCTGGGACATGGCGAAAACTCGATTTACACCATCGACCGTGAACTGCGCGCAAAAATCCCGAAAGAAATCGATATCGTCCCGATCATCGCGGATATCCAGGACCGCGAACGGATTTTCAGGATGGTCGGCAAATTCAAGCCCGATATCATTTACCACGCCGCAGCGCATAAACATGTGCCATTGATGGAAGCAAATCCGCTTGAAGCGGTGAAAAACAATATTTTCGGAACGAAAAATGTGGCGGAAGCGGCAGATCGGCACGGCGTCGGCAATTTCGTCATGATATCCACCGATAAAGCCGTCAATCCACCGAATATCATGGGGGCGTCCAAGCGATTCGCGGAAATGATCGTCCAGAATCTGGCGGTTTCTTCCAATACGACATTCGCTGCCGTGCGTTTCGGCAATGTCCTCGGTTCGAGAGGGAGCGTCGTGCCGCTGTTCCGTGAACAAATCGCAAAAGGCGGACCGGTGACGATCACCGATCCGAAAATGACCCGCTATTTCATGACAATCCCGGAGGCTTCACGCTTGGTGATCCAGGCGGGCATGCTTGCATCCGGCGGTGAAGTGTTCGTGCTGGACATGGGGGAACCGGTGAAAATCGTCGACTTGGCGCGCAATATGATCCGGTTGTCGGGTTTTGAAGAGGACGAGATCCAAATCAAATATACCGGCATGCGGCCTGGTGAAAAGCTCTATGAAGAACTGCTGGATCCGAGTGAAATCCAGTCGGAGAAAGTATTCCCGAAAATCCATATCGGAAAAGCCACACCAATCAGCCAAGTGGAAATCAGCCGGATCCTGAAAAAGCTTCCTGAAATGGAAGAACAGGAAATTCGTGAGACTTTATTGAAACTCGCGAACCGCCCGAAAGAAGGCAAAGTAAAGGAAATGGCCTGGAAGGAAGAGTTGAAAATCGAAGGGGGATTGGCCTGATTACAGTTTCTTCCTACAAGCGCAGGGGGGATGCAAAGTGAAGCTGCTATCAACGGAACTGTATGGGAATTCTCCTGTTTACCTCCAGAATCTGATGCTCAGTTTACGTGAATACGCCAATTCACGTAAACGGTATGGCATGGGCTATTATCGCTTTCTTCATCAACTTTCGGGCATGGATGAAAATGACCGGCAATCTGAAGAGCGGTATCGTGACCAGGAACTTCGTTCATTTCTCCGCCATGCTGCAGAACATAGCGCATTTTATCAGGAACTTTACGGAAAAAGTTTGGCTGACATTCAATGTGCCAGCGATTTGCGGCAGCTCCCAGTGATCGAAGAGGAGCTTTTCAATGAACGGATCGATGAAATCCGTTTGCACACTATGCGAAAAAAAGAGGGGGCAGCTGACGTTTCAGGAACAGGCCAATCGCCCCGCTTATGGCTGAGCAATTTGGACCTGCAAAAACAAACCGCAGCTGTAGACCATTTCAAGAAACAGCATGGCGCAATCAACCTGGATATGAAGCGTGCCACATTCCATCAGGGGAATTTCGTTCCCCCCGGCCAAAAACAAGGGGCGTTCTGGCGTGATATCTACTACCTGAATCAACGGCTGTATTCAGCCGATCATTGCATGGAGCCATTCCTCCCGACAGTGGTCCGGAACCTGAATGGCTTCCGGCCTGATTTCATCGACGGCTTGCCGGATGCGATTTTGGCGATTGCCCGCTACATCAACGACCATCGGCTGCTCTTGGATTTTCAGGCAGTGGCCGTTTTCGTCGAATCGGAAATACTATCCGAAAGCGAAGGCTTGGAGATCGAAAGCGCGTTTGGCTGCTCTGTCCGCCGGTGGAGCATGAAAACCGAGCGCTCGCCATTCCTTACCGAATGTTCTGCAGGCAACCTGCATTTCAATATGCGCACAGGGGTGATGGAGTTTACCGATCAAGGCGACGTGCTCTTGACACGCTTCCATACTACAGGGACGCCGCTGATCCGGCTGAAGATCAAGGACCAATGGATGCCCATATATTGCCAGTGCCCATGCGGCAGCGTCCATCCGGTAGTCCGCAAGCCGCTAGAGCCGATATCGGCCTTTTTGCAGTCGAGGAGCAGGGGCAGGGTGACAAGCCTCTATTTGGCGACCGTGCAGGAGAAGTTCCGGCAAGCCGCCCCTTCCATGCAGTTCGTCCAAAATTCTTTGGATGCAATTGAAATATGGCTTAGCGGAACCAATACGATACCTGCAGAACTTGAACAAAATATCGTCCGGGAGATGGCGGATATATTTGGTGAAGACATGAGTTTTACGGTGAAGGGCCGTTTACATGGCGCAGGGGATAAGGGAGCGGGGCCGAGCGGGTTGATCATCAATAATCTGCAACTCCCGCGAACTTGCCAAAGTGATTACAGCACGGACTGAACGTGCCGAGGAAGAAGAGGAGGCTGTTGTACATGAACATTCGACAGGAAACAGGAGCATCGGTTATGCCATTTCCGGTTCCGGTTAAAGAAACAGGCGATAGGATTTTTCTTTCTGCCCCGCACATGACAGGGAATGAGCAGAAGTATATCAGTGAAGCGTTCGAGTCCAATTGGATTGCGCCGATGGGGGCGAATGTCAACCAGTTCGAGGCGGAAATGGCGGCCTATGCCACGACACAGGCCGCGGCCGCGTTATCTTCAGGGACAGCCGCAATCCATCTGGCCTTGCAATTATTGGGGGTCGGAAAGGGAGACCGTGTATTCTGTTCAAGTTTGACGTTTGTGGCAAGTGCGAATCCGATTCTTTACGCCGGTGCGGAACCTGTCTTTATCGATTCGGAAGAAGAAACGTGGAATATGTCTCCCTGGGCGCTGCAAAAAGCATTCGCAGCCGCCGAACAAGAGGGCAAACTTCCTAAAGCGGTGATTGTCGTACATATTTATGGACAAAGCGCCCGCATGGATGAACTCATTGCCCTTTGCGATCATTACGGGGTGCCGATCATCGAGGATGCAGCGGAATCCCTCGGTTCTACGTATAAAGGGAAGAAAACGGGAAGTCTTGGGGCTTACGGCATTTATTCGTTCAATGGCAATAAAATCATCACGACTTCCGGGGGCGGCATGCTGGTATCGAATGACCGCAAAGGAGTGGCGCAAGCAAGATTTCTCGCCTCCCAGGCGAAAGATGACGCGCCGTTCTATGAACATAGCCGTGTCGGCTATAATTACCGCATGAGCAATGTGCTAGCCGGCATCGGGCGTGCGCAGCTCGAAGCGATCGAACTGCGCGTGTCGGCGCGCCGGGCGGTCTTCAGCCGCTATTTTACAGCTCTTGGCAAGCATGAAGCGGTGAAGTTCCAGCCAGAACTTGAAGGCACCCGCTCGAACCGCTGGCTGACGGTCATGCTGCTCGACCCGGCTCGTACCGATCGGTCGCCTGACCATATCCGGGAATGGCTGGATTCGGAAAATATCGAATCGCGCAGAGTCTGGAAACCGCTTCATATGCAACCCCTGTTTGCCGGATGCAAATTCTATTCCCATAATCCGCATGGCAAGACGGCTGTCAGCGAAAAATTATTCGCCGAAGGGCTTTGCCTGCCTTCTGGATCCGACTTGAAGCCGGAGCAGCAGCAGCGCATCATTGCGCTGCTCGAAGAAATCCTGTCCTAAACGCCCTTAGACCGAGCCGCATTTTGATGGTATGATTAATACGAAATCAAAAGACGTTTCGCAAGGAGCAGATGGACGTGCGGAAAAACACGAAAAATCAGCGAATGGTCAGGCTGCTTCCGGGCCTGGCCATTTGTTTATTGGTTATATGGGCCGGTATTTACGGCGCAGATTTGTTCGGTATGGCACTCGGGGCGATGGGGCTGTTGCCGGAGGGTGGCAAAAGCCCGGTATCGGGAATTTTTGTGGCGATCCTGATCGGGATCCTCATCCGCAATACGGTTGGCTTGCCGGAGCTATTCATCAGTGGCGTCGGTTTTGCGGTCAAATACGCATTGCGTCTCGGCATCATCCTGCTCGGTTTGCGCTTGAGCTTGACGGAAGCATTGACGCTTGGGGCATGGGGCATGCCGCTCATTATCGCTTGTATCACGGTGGGCATCGGGGTCACCTTGTTTTTCACGAAACTCTTGGGCCAATCCAATCGGCTTGGCGCATTGATCGCCAATGGGACAGGGATATGCGGCGTGACGGCCATCATGGCGACGGCGCCGGTGATTCGCGCAAAGGAAAATGAAATTTCGTATGCGATCGCCAATATCACGGTTTTCGGGCTGATCGGCATGTTGTTTTATCCATATCTTGCCCACTTCTTTTTTGCGGAAGAGCCGATCAAGGCAGGGCTATTTCTCGGCACCGCCATACATGACACGGCGCAAGTGACTGGCGCTGCCTTGATGTATGAACAAATGTACGGCTCGACGCTTGCGCTCGATGTGGCGACCATCACGAAATTGACGCGCAACCTGTTCATTATTGCGGTGATTCCGCTGATCGCGTATTTGTTTTTCCGGAGCGAAGGGCAAGAAGGCGGCACCATGCCGAAATGGTATAAATTGTTTCCTTTCTTCATTTTAGGGTTTCTTTTGTTATCGCTTCTCCGGACGATCGGGGATGCGACACTCGCTTCAGGCGGCCGGGCATTCGGCGTGTTCGGTGCCACGGGCTGGGAAGAGTTCTACAGCTTTTGGAGTTCGTTCGGCTCAACCTATATGCTGGGCCTTGCGATGGCAGGAGTGGGGTTATCAACCAATTTGAAAATATTCCGCGGAATGGGAATGAAGCCGTTCTATATCGGCTTGATTGCAGCCATTTCGGTGGGGGCAGTCAGTCTATTGCTCATCTCGCTGTTCGGCGATTTGGTGCAGCTGGCTATCTAAGCGCAACCTGAAGTCTTTCAAAGGCTTCAGGTTTTTTTGTGTTGAAGTATTCAAATATTTACCAAAATAATTTCTCATTAAACTCTCAGAATAGTCTCAGTACTTTCTCACTTTCAAAACGCATACTTGCATTATGCAAATCACCCATCATCCACCAAGGAGGGAAACAAATGGCCATTGAAATTTTCAGCAGGAAGGAACAGAAGTATTTGATTACACGGAAACAGTATGAGGCATTGATCCATGAACTGGCGCCGTATATGCGCGATGACCGGAATGGGAAAGACGGCCGCTATACCGTGAGCAGCCTGTATTTCGACAATGCGGAGCGGGCCATCTATTACGAGACGAAAAACAAATTGAGATACCGGCAGAAACTGAGGCTGCGCGTTTATGGCGATACTGGCCCTGATGGCTTGGCATTTTTCGAGGTCAAACAAAAACATGGCAAGGTCGTCTACAAACGAAGGCTGACGATGCCCCTTTCTGAAGCGCACCGCTATTTAGCGGCGCCCATATTCGGATTAGCGGATGACTACGAAAGCTCCAACCCCCAAGTGCTGAGGGAAATCGATTATTTTCGCCGCTTGTACGGGCTGGAGCCGACAATGATTGTCGCTTATGACCGCCACGCCATGCACGGAAAAAGCGATAGTGATTTGCGGATTACCTTCGATTTCAATTTGCGCTGCAGGCGGGATGAATTGCAGCTGGACAAAGGCCCGCATGGCGACCATTTCATTGATCCGGGCCTAGTTGTTATGGAAGTGAAGGTCGACCATAGTGTGCCGCTTTGGCTTGCGCGGATCTTGCAGAAACAAAATTGTGAACAGCGCAGCGCTTCGAAATTTTGCACATCGACTGAACAACTGGCAGAAACGGATCTTGTACAAGCGGGATTCGCAGAACAAACAACAATAGGAGGAGATTGGCATGGAAAAAATCAATGAACTTTTTAGCGTTAGTGCAGAAACGGGGGAATCGACATTGTGGATGAGCTCATTTGCGATGGCGATAGCGCTCGTATTGAGTTTGATCATCACGCAAGTATACCAATTGACATTCACGGGGGAGCATTACTCCCAGGACTTTGTCCACACGATTATCATGATGAGTGTCGTCGTCTCGGTTGTCATGAATGTCGTCAGCGGCAATGCCGGCGTCGCTTTCGGCTTATTCGCAGTCTTTTCGTTGATACGCTTCCGCAGCGCTGTCACCAATGCGAAAGATATCGCCTACATCTTCTTCGGCTTATGTGTCGGAATGACCGCAGGGCTTTTTCAATTCCAGCTCGCAGTCGCTTTGACCTTGTTTGCATCTTTCGTATTCTATTTCCTTTTCAAAAGCAATTACGGAAAAGGCCGCAGCACCCAATTGCTTAAAGTCATGGTTCCCGAAAATTTGAATGAAGAACAGTTTCTCGATGATATTTTGGCCGAACAGACCGAAGAGTTTAAACTGCGCCAGGTGGAGACGGCGAATCTCGGGACGATGATTCTTTATACCTTCTCGATCCGCGGGAAACAAGGCGTTAAAGACAGGGACTTGCTTGACCTGATCCGCGAACGCAATGCCAATTTGAAAGTATCCCTTTCTTATACACAAGCCTTGGAATGAAGCATCTTGCCCCAGCCCGCCAGTTCGGGCAGCTGGGGCATTTTCGGGTTTATGGGAGAGTTGGAATTCCTGTTTTCGCCATGCTCCCTCAGGGTATGGACAAGTAGTAGTGTTAAAAGGAGGAGAAGAGGATGAATATAGAAGCCGAACGCGATCTCTTGAAGGACGAATATGGCAATTATTATGTCGTCTCCTACGCGACGAAAGATTCTTTGACTGTGGTGAATGCAGCGCTTTACCATGCTTTCAACCAAGAGCTGACAGATGAATTTGTAGCGGAAGTGAAGCGGAAATATCCAAAAGGCGTAGCCGTAGGCGTCTATTTTGCGGATCTCGTGCATGAACAGATCGAGAAACTTGAAGACCCCGATTTTCGGGGGCATATTTACGATTTAAACGAAGTGCGAAAAGAATATGATATCCACTTGAAGCCCATTTACCACGATTCACTCCATCTATGACCGGCTTGCCTGGAACAGGAATTTCTAATCAATTCTGTTAATTAATAACTGAATATTCCGTAACTATATAGTCCGTTAGCCGTCTATTTAAAAAAGGAGACGAGTTAATGAAATATTGGCTTGGTTTAGGAGGGTTGGCACTGACGCTGACAGTCGCTGGCTGCGGGACAGAGGATGCGGTAACAGAAGAACCTGAAGAAGGTGCAGCGCAGGAAGAAACGGAACAGGATCAAGCACCAGAAGCAGCGACGGAGGAGGAACCGGCTGAAGGCACAAGCGGCGACAGCCATGAAGGCGGACAGGCAGCCGTCGATCCATATGATTACTTTCTGGAGGATGGGTCTACTGCCAGGTTCGAGGGGTACGGAAATGAATTTGCCGAGTTTACGCTGAAAACCGATTATATGGAAGCGAACCATGTGGCGACTTATGAAGATAATGGGGGGACCGTGGTCCTGAAAGTCTTCCGCCTGCACGATGACCGCATCGAACTGGTCAAGCAGGAAGGCGAGTTTTATGATGAATATGAAGCAAGCTTTGAGGAATTGGAAGCTTTGGATGTGATTTCGACTTATCTGGAATTCCCGATCGAGGAAGGCCAGGAAATCGGTGATGCGACTATCATTGAAACGGGAACCAGCCTAGAGACACCGTACGAAAACTTCGACGATGTTTTCGTGCTTGAATCGGTTTCTGAAGAAGATGGTTCCATCAACCGCAATTATTTTGTCGAAGGTTACGGGGAAGTGAAACGTGAATTTCGCGCAAATGCAGATGACCCCGATGAGATGGCGATTACATCCACACTGGCATCCATCGAGCTTGGCGAAAAAACGAAATAAACGGACGGCTTTGACGAAAAGCCCGCTCATGCAGCGGGCTTTTTGGCAGTACATGAAGCCATGTTATCTTTACATAAAGGAGAGGGTCAAGATGAAGAACATCGCGATTATCGGAGCAGGTACGATGGGGCATTCAATTGCATTGTCAGCATCATGGAGCGGACATTCAGTGAAAATATTCGGGGTAGACAACCACGATCTGGAAACGGCGAAAAAAGGTTTTGCAGCGAAACTGCAACTCATGGCAGACAATGAACTGATCAATGAGGGACAGGCACAGGAGATAGCAGAACATGTTGCATTCACAACATCCTTGGAAGAAGCAGTGAAAGATGCAGAATTCATCATCGAAGCCGTACCGGAAAATATGGCCTTGAAGCATAAAATCTATCATCAGCTGGAAGAGCTGGCCGCAAACGATATTATCATCGCGAGCAATAGCTCAGGGCTGATGCCGACTGCACTCGCTGAAGGGATGAAACATCCTGAACGCTTCGTATTGACGCATTTCTGGAATCCTGCACATTTAGTGCCGCTCGTGGAAATCGTCGGCGGGGAGAAGACCGATGAAAAAACTTTGCAGCAAACAAAGGCATTCATCGAACAGATGAAAAAGCAAGCGGTGATGTTGAAAAAAGAGCTTCCCGGATTTATCGGGAACCGCCTCCAGTTCGCCTTGTTCCGTGAAGCGCAAGCTTTGCTGGATGCGGGAGTGGCGTCGAAAGAAGATATCGATGCAGCTGTTACGTATAGCATCGGCAGGCGCTTGCCGGTGACCGGCCCGCTGCAGACGGCAGACCTCGGCGGTTTGGATATTTTCCATGCGATCTCCGATTATCTATTCGAAGACCTGTCGACAGACCAAAAACCGGGCAGGACATTAAGTGAGTTGACAGGAAAAGGCGAACTCGGGGCAAAGACAGGGAGCGGCTTCTACGAGTGGCCGGAAGAGCAATCGAAAGCTGTACAAGGAAAACGGGAAGAAGCGTTGATCCATTTCCTCAAGCAGGATATGGAAAAAGGGTGAGGATCCTCACTCTTTCTCTATCAGCCTAAAGTCTGAAATTAATCAGAATTATAAGAAAAGTCTTTTAATTTAGTGGGGAGGCGATATAATAAACAATTATAATCAAAAGGGAGATGAGGCAAATGACCGATCTGAAAAACGATTCGCTGAACTTGCATAGCCGGCATCAAGGGAAATTGGAGATTCGTTCAAAAGTGGCTGTGGAAAACGAAAGGGATCTGAGCCTCGCCTATTCTCCTGGCGTAGCCGCACCGTGCCGCGAAATTCATGCCGACCCACAGAAAGTGCATGACTACACGATGAAAGGCAACACGGTGGCGGTCATTACGGATGGCACCGCAGTACTCGGCCTTGGCAATATCGGGCCGCAAGCGGCGCTGCCGGTCATGGAAGGGAAAGCTCTCTTGTTCAAGGAATTTGCCGGTGTGGATGCTTTCCCGATCTGCCTGGATACGACGGATGCCGAAGAGATCATCCGGACCGTCAAATTGCTCGAACCCGGTTTTGGCGGCGTCAATCTGGAAGATATCGCCGCCCCGACTTGTTTTATCGTGGAACAGCGTTTAAAACAGGAAATGAATATACCCGTATTCCATGATGACCAGCACGGCACTGCGATTGTCACACTGGCCGGCCTCATCAATTCCTTGAAGTTGGTCGAAAAGGAAGTGGAGGACGTGAAAGTGGTCGTGAATGGCGCCGGCGCAGCAGGCATTGCCATCGTCAAATTGCTGGCGAAGTTCGGATTCGGCCATATCGTCATGTGCGACACCAAAGGCGCGATATATAAAGGGCGCCCGAACGGCATGAATCCATTCAAGGCGGAAGTAGCGGAAATGAGCAATTACCGGATGGAACAAGGGCAATTGGAGGAAGTCATCGCCGATGCCGACGTCTTTGTCGGCGTATCGGCAGAAGGCACATTGACGGAAAGCATGGTGCGCTCGATGAATGAAGACCCGGTCATCTTTGCCATGGCGAACCCGAATCCTGAAATCTTGCCGCATGCCGCGAAATCAGCCGGTGCACGGGTCATCGGGACAGGGCGTTCCGATTTTGCCAATCAGGTCAATAATGTACTGGCGTTCCCGGGGTTATTCCGCGGCGCACTCGATGTACAGGCGAGTGATATCAATGACGCGATGAAAATCGCGGCAGTCGAAGCGATCGCCGCCTTGATCGCTACCGATGAACTGCACGAAGAGTATGTGATACCGAAGCCGTTCGACCCGCGCGTGGCACAGGCGGTTGCCGAAGCCGTCTCCAAAGCTGCGGAAGAAACGGGCGTTGCCAAAGTATCGCTCAAAGAGCCTGCCCAGCAGATCGTTTTATGATAAATGGAAGAAAGCCTGAATTCCCTCCCCCTGGAATTCAGGCTTTCTTATTGGGATATGGGGATTCGGGTGTATTGCAGATGCACGTGAAAAAGACTGCCCGCTTCGTCTTGTAATTGACGAAGCGGGCAGTCTGTTGATTGCTTGGCATCAATCAGCGATGCTGAGCCCTTTGGCGATCGCAATTTTTTCGAGTGCCTGGCTGAAGTCATTGATCAAATCATCGGGATGCTCGAGTCCTGCAGAGAAGCGCAGAAGCCCGTCGGTAATGCCGCGTTTTTCCCGTTCAGCCGGCGGCATGGCGGCATGGGACATCGTAGCGGGATAGGATAGGATCGATTCGACGGCACCGAGACTGACCGCGAACACCGGGATCTCCAAAGCATCGACGAGAATGCGGGCTGCGTCTTTATCTGCCAGGCGGAATGACAGCACACAACCGGCGTGGCTTGCTTGGCGGCTATGGATCGGGTTTCCGGGATGGAACGAGAAGCCGGGATAATAGACTTCCTCGACAAGCGGATGCTTATGCAAATACTCCGCAATGCGCGCAGTCGTTTCACCGGATTGTTTCGTTCTGGCGCCAAGTGTCTTGATGCCTTGGATCAAGGTATGGGAATCCTGGGCACCGAGTACAGAGCCGAATGTATTTTGGATGAATGCCAATTGTTCCCCAAGCCCGGCATCTTTGGTCACCGCAAGCCCAGCCGTGATATCGCTATGGCCCGACAGGAACTTCGTCGCGCTGTGAAGTACGATATCCGCGCCGAGTTCAAGCGGGTTCTGGTAAAGCGGTGTCATGAAAGTATTGTCGACAAAGGTCATGGCATCGTTCGCTTTCGCCAGTTTAGCGGCCATTTCGATATCGGTGATTTTCATGACCGGATTGGAAGGCGTTTCAATGTAGACGACTCGCGTATTCGGCTGGAAAGCGGCGGCCACTTCGCCAAGGTCGGTCATATCGACGAAGGTGTAATCGACTTTGAATTTTTCGAGCACTTCCGTGATGAAGCGGTACGTGCCGCCGTACACGTCTTCCGAAACGAGCACATGGTCGCCGGCTTTCAACAGCATGAAGGCTGATGAAATAGCCGCCATGCCGGAAGAAAAGGCCAAGCCCCGTGCGCCGCCTTCAAGTTTGGCGATCGTTTCCTCAAGTGATTTGCGCGTTGGGTTGCCGGAACGGCTGTAATCGAAAGGCCCGAACGAATCGATACTCTCCTGATGAAAAGTGGAAGACAGATAGATCGGAACATTGACTGCGCCTGTTAATGGATCGATGCCTGCGGAATGGATCAATTTCGTCTCGCGTCGTTCACTCATGGGAAACGACCTCCTTTTTTAGTTTAGCCAAGGCCTGGGACAAATCAGCAATTAAATCTTCTGCCTGCTCGACGCCAACAGAGAAGCGGAGCAGGCGGTTACAGACGCCGCGTGCCGTGCGTTCTGCGACCGGCATATCGGCATGGGTCTGGGTCGCAGGATATGTGATGAAACTTTCTACGCCGCCGAGGCTCTCGGCAAATGTGATGAGCGATAGGCTCTCGAGGAATTCCCCAATCCATCGCTCTTCGCGCAGGCGGAACGACAACATGCCGCCTTTTCCTGGATACAGTACATCTGTCACGGCATCATGTGTCTCCAGGAAACGGGAGATTTCCTTGGCATTGGCTTCGTGCTGGCGCATGCGCAGCGGCAAGGTTTTCAAGCCGCGGATCAACAGCCAGGAATCGAGCGGAGATAGCACGGCACCAGCCGAATTGTGGGCAGTGAACAGTTCTTCGCATAAAGTGACGCCTTTTGCGGCGACTAGCCCAGCGAGCACATCGTTATGGCCGCCGATATACTTGGTGGCGCTATGGAGTACGATATCCGCACCGATTGCGAGCGGCTGCTGCAGGAAAGGCGTCAAAAAGGTATTGTCGACAATCAGCAAAAGCTTGTGGCGTTTCGCCAATTGTGCATACAATTCCAAATCGATCTCCTGCATCAATGGGTTGGTTGGGGTTTCAATAAAAATCGCTTTTGTATTGTCAGTGATTTTCGCTTCAGCTGTTTTCGGATCGATGAAGGAATCGTAAATGGGGCGGATATGGTATTTCTCTTCATATTGTTCCAGCAGGCGGTAGGTGCCGCCATAAATATCTTCAGGAAGCAAAATTTCATCGTTCGGACGGAACAAGGAGAGGACCAGTTGGATCGCGGCCATTCCGGAGCTGCATGCAAAGCCTGCGTCGCCGCCTTCCAGATTCGCGATCCCTTCTTCAAGAAGCTGCCGTGTCGGGTTTTTTGTCCGCGTATAATCATAGCCTGTGGATTTGCCAAGGCCTTCGTGTTCATAAGCGGTGGAAAGGTAAATCGGGGGATTGACCGCTCCTGTGCGTTGGTCGCTGCGGTTGCCGAGCTGTACCAGTCGAGTTTCTAAACTATGCTGTGTCATGGTCCTCATCCTTTCAAATCAAAAAGCAGGGGCTTTCTTCTATTGATTAGAAGAAAGCCCCTGCCGTATATGCCATCTTCTCATCTACTAGGCTGTACCTATTGGAATTAGCACCGTGACATTGTCCGGTTGCTGAGACTTCAAAGGGCCAAATCCCTCCATCTCTCTCGATAAGAATCATTTTATAAAGTTGTCGTTTGCTGTTGGTTGATGTTTTCCATCATACGGCAATTGCGTGCGGAATACAAGCGGAATATTGAAAATACTCTTATAATTGCCTTAAAGGCGCTCGCTTTTATTCCGGGAGCTGAAATGGTATGCTGAGGTAAACTTTAATCATGCCCAGCTTATACAAAGCTAGTTGCAAAGGGGTTCTGAATTATGTACATCGTCACATCCACCGTCATTGTGCCTGAAGACAAGGTACAAGACGTCATCGAAATTTACCAGAAACGCTCGCGCCGTGTGGACCAGGCGGAAGGCTTTACTTCATTCCGGTTGATCCAAAACACGAAAAAGCGACATGAATTGACTGTTCATCTGGAATGGCAGTCCAAACAGTCGTATATGAACTGGGTCAAGAGCCAGGAGTTCAAGGAAATCCATGATTTGGAAAAGAACTATCCTGACCAGGAACTCGCGGGCATCGTGCCGAAAGTCCATCAGTACGAAGTGGTGGCCGAATGAACCAGGAACAAAAACAGCAAATCGCGACCGACACGGCAGACGGTATATACGAAGCGTATCCGAATTTATGGGAACGTTTCGGCGATAAGGGATATGAACATACCGTCAAAGACAATCATCACCACTTGGATTATCTCGAAACCGCGTGGGAGCTGCAAAGCGAGCAATCCTTTGTCGACTACGCCATCTGGCTCGAGACGGTGCTTGTGAGCCGCAATGTCGAAACCGCCCTCATCATCGATAATTTCAGGCGGCTTATGGATATTGTGCCGCGCTACACCGAAACAACGCAAGGAGATTTCATGCTGGGCTGCCTCGATCGCGCAGTCCGGTTATTGGAGCTCCCTCAACATAAAAGGGGCTGATCAAATGCACGAATCAACACAGCTTTCGGATCTTTTCCTGCAGGGACAGGAAGAGGAAGCTTTGAAATATGTCCAGGATTTCCTGGAAAGCCATTCATACGAACAGCTCTACAGCGAATTATTGACACCGGCGATGTATCGTATCGGTGAACTATGGGAACAAAATGAGATATCGGTAGCGGAAGAGCATTTGGCCACTGCCGTCTGTGATTTTGTGCTGTCCGCTACGGAACTGCGGAACAAGGCAGGCAACGGGCCAAAAAAGGCGATGGTTTTCGGGCCGGAAGGCGAAGAGCATTATATCGGGCTCAAGATGGTCGCCGCATTGTTCCGCGAAGAAGGGTATGAAGTCCGCTACATGGGGCCGAATCTGCCGCTTGATTCAGCGCTTGAACTGGCCGGGGAATGGCAGCCGGACGTCGTGGCATTATCCGGCGCGCTCGCGCATCGGCTGCCGGCTTTGAAAACCTATGCGGAAGCTTTTGCGCACACCGGTTCCAACCCCGCCGTGCTGATCGGCGGCCGGGCTGTCACCTTGTCGAGTTTTGCGGATTTGCATGTGAAAGGCGCGGTAGTTGTCCGGGAACTGGGTGCGCTCAGGGAATGGATCCGCACTGGAAAGGGGCCGAACGATGACACGCTCTCCACTGGCTGAATGGCCGCTGCCGGCTTTCAGGTTGAATAATAGCTTTGTAGTGGTCGACCAATCCTCGGAAGCCGAACAGCTTTTCGGCGCGCCGGAAACGTTTTTTGAGCTGCTTGATGAAGGCAGCCGCCCGAAAGCCGAACGCCTATTGAAACAACGCACGAAGCAGAAGCCCGTAGAGCTGAACTTCATGGTGGGCGACGGCTTGTTTTTAGCGGATGTCCATTACCGCTGGGATAGCGACTTCTCGTTGAATTTGGTGCTTGTGCCGAAAGATGGGCAACTGGATTCGATTACGGCGCAAATGGTCCGCCTTCGCGGCCGCTTGAAGGAAACGGATTATGAATTGCTGAAGGAAAAAGAACGGGCAGACGCATTGTTGGAAAAAGTGCGGGAACTATCCGCGCCGTGCATCTCAGTCGGGGGCGGCTATGTGCTGATTCCGTTATTCGGCAATTTGGACGCCAAGAAAGTCGAAGCGATCCGCCCTTACGTCGTGACCCGAATCTATGAATATGAAGCGGACACGGTCGTGATCGATTTGACGGCGATGGGGACAGTGACACAAGAAGGCGTCCATTACCTGGAATCGCTCGTGCAGACTTTGGGCGTCATGGGAATCGACGCGGCCATCACTGGCGTGAAACCGGACCATGCCCAAAAATTGCATTTGTTGAAACGGGAAATGAACCTGCGTTTCGAAGCTTCACTGGAATCCATTTTGAGTACAGCTGCTGCAAAAAGCTAATGAAACCGGCCTTATGAGCCGGTTTTTCCATGCGGAAAAGATTTTTTCGAAAAGGATATCCATCCATGATTCGGGAATACACATATAGAAGAGGATTATTAAGAAGCTGCAGTGGAGGTGTTGGCGGTGGGATCATCACATGACCATGCGCATAGCCGCAATAAAAAAACATTGTTGATCGCCTTTCTGATCATCACCGGTTATATGGTGGTCGAGGCGATCGGCGGATATTTGACGAACAGCCTTGCGCTGCTGGCGGATGCCGGCCATATGCTCAGCGATTCCATTTCGCTCGGTGTCGGCTACCTGGCTTTTTCCATCGGCGAAAAAGCGGCCGATCAAATGAAGACCTACGGCTATAAACGCTTTGAAATTCTGGCGGCAGTCTTTAATGGAGTAACACTAGTGTTGATTTCACTTTATATTTTCTATGAAGCCTATCACCGATTTTCCGACCCACCTGAAATTGCGACTTCGGGCATGCTGGCCATTGCGGTTATCGGCTTGCTCGTCAATATCCTCGTTGCGTGGATTTTGATGCGCGGAGGCGATACGAAAGAAAACTTGAACCTCCGTGCCGCTTTTTTACATGTCTTAAGTGATTTGCTCGGATCGGTCGGCGCGATCACGGCGGCCCTGTTGATCATTTTCTTCGGGTGGGCATGGGCAGATCCGCTGGCGAGTGTAGTTGTCGCCATCCTTGTCTTGATCAGCGGTTGGCGCGTAACGAAAGAAGCGGTGCATGTCTTGATGGAAGGCACGCCGAAAAATGTCGACCTGGAACAAGTAGCGCAAACGATCGAAGCGCTGCCTGCCGTGAAAAGTATCCACGACCTTCACGTGTGGAGCATCACGAGCGGGAAGAATGCCATGTCGGGACATGTGGTCATCAAAGAACATATCTCGTTCAAGGACAGCCAGCAAGTGCTTAGGGATATTGAACATGCGCTGTTGGAGCTGAAAATCGGCCATGTCACCGTGCAGTTGGAAACCGAAGATCATCCCCATGACGACTCGATCCGCTGCCAAGGGCAAGAAGAGACTGAAGCGGCTGGGCATCATCATCATTGAAGAAAAGATTCAATCAGGAAGGAGCGGGAGCATGCCGCTCCTTTTTTCTATGAAAAATACGCGCTGTACATGTTTTATCATTCAGATCACTGCTTGAACATATAAGCATATGCTGATATGCTGTATTTGGTATTAAAGTATTTAAGCAAACCTAAGTATAGAAGCGGGGGAATCATCCGATGGAAGTGAAAGCGCGCGAAATAGAAATTGACAAAGCGAGCATGCTGCTGAAGCTATTAGGTGACAAGACAAGATTGTCGATGGTCAAATTGCTCGAAAAAAACGATTGCTGCGTCTGCGAATTCGTGGAAATCTTTAACGTCAGCCAGTCCGCCATCAGCCAGCACTTGCGCAAGCTTCGCGATCTCGGTTTAGTGAAGGAAAAGCGCAAGGGGCAATGGATTTTCTATTCATTGAACCAGGACAGTGAATTATACGACATGCTCATGCAAGTGTTGGCGTTCATTCCAAGCCAGGACGAACGCATCGAGAAGTTGGTGGAGCAGGGACTGCGCATTCGTTGTGAATAAGTGTTAATGCGGAAAAGGCATCAAGTTGAATGAACATTGATCTAACAAAAACCATTCATGGAACAAGGGAGCTAATCAATATGACGAAAAAAACATTGTACTTTTTATGCACAGGCAATTCCTGCCGCAGCCAGATGGCAGAAGGCTGGGGGAAGGAAATTTTGGGCGATGAGTGGCAAGTGTTGAGTGCCGGGATCGAAGCGCATGGCTTGAACCCGAACGCAGTGAAAGCGATGAATGAAGTGAATATCGATATTTCAGGACAAACATCCGATGTCATCGATACCGAAATTTTGAACAATGCCGATTTCGTCGTGACGCTTTGCGGCGATGCGGCCGATAAATGCCCGATGACGCCTCCTCACGTAAAACGCGACCACTGGGGCTTTACGGATCCGGCGAAAGCGCAAGGCACCGAAGAAGAGAAATGGAAAGTGTTCCAATCGGTACGCGATGATATCGAAGCGCGCATCCGCTATTTCGTTGCAACTGGTGAGTAAGAGATGTAGTTCGAAAAGGATTTTGGTGTGAAGAGGCCGTCTGCAGCCCGAGCACTTCAAGTCATATCATGCGTTCATCCTTTTTTCAAATGAATGCCGCCAGTTTGTGCAAGAGATTATATGAACAACACATTTTTCTACGGACATCCCGGAATCTCGGGACCGGACAGCCACAATAGCTCTGAAGAAGCAGTCAATTCCATATACGTTCAACAGCGATCCAAAAAATGAATCGAGTGCCGGGGGCGTCTGTCTCCGGCACTTTTTTTAGTGAAAAATAAAATTCCAAAATGAGTGAAAAAAGTCTGTTAATTAATGGGAATATTCTTTAAAGTATAAACAGGAGTAACTACTTGAGGAGTATATGTCGGGAATTCACGTTCAAGGGATGGGAGCAAAGGGAAATGGAAGTTTGGGATTTATATGATGGAGAGCGGAACCCGCTCGGAAAGAAACATATGAGAGGCAATAAATTGCGTCCTGGCGAGTTCCACATTGTCGCGGAAGTCATCACGCTCAATGCAGATGGAAGGATTTTCATGACGCAACGAGATCCGGAAAAGCCGCTTCCGATGCTTTGGGAAACGACACGCGGCTCCGTGGTGGCGGGAGAAAGCAGTTTGACGGGGGCTCTCCGCGAGCTGGAGGAAGAAACGGGTTTATTGGCAAGACCTGATGAACTACGCTTTTTAGGCCAGATGAAAGGCGGCAATTATTTCCTGGACAGCTATGTCTGGAGATGCAAGGAACGCATCGACATGGATGCCCTGCAGCTCCAGCCGGGTGAAGTGTGCGCCGCGCAGCTGGTCAATTGGATTGAGTTCCAGCAAATGAACCGGGAGCGCTTGATCGTGCCTTCGGTCTATCAGCGCATGGAGCATTATTTCGAGAAATTGGCCTCTTTTTCGACTTATGCATGGGATGGTTCATTCCGGTAAATGAAAATATTCAATACTGACAGCCGAGGAGGGCGATTGAAATGAGAACCATCACCTTGGCAAATGGCGAAACCGTCGAAGTGGAATGCTTGAGCTGCGCGTTGGTGAATGGATTGATCGAACCGGAAGGCGGCGTCGTGATGGTGACGGAGCATTTCCATGCCCATCAGGATGTGGCATATCCCATCCCTGGCTTGATCATCCTCGCCTCGAAGCGCCATTTGAAAAGCCTGGACGAATTGACTGAAGAAGAGCGGATCGACTACATCACGGTCCTGGCGGAAATCCGCAAAGCACAGCGAAACGTGCTTGGCATCGAATCGGTCTATTATTTCTATAATGAAGACACGACGCATCATTTCCATACGTGGATGGTACCGCGCTAAGACTGGATGTACGCATTCGGGCGTTCTGTCGAGTCGGTGCGGCCGGCGCTTTTGCATGCGCGAAATGAGATGAACGATGAAGCGAATCTAAAGAGTGTCAGGCAAGCGATTTCGGCATTGACGGAAGAACTGGAGCGATGAAGAAAGTGAAAATCTTCGATGCCCATTTACATATTATCGATCCGAGATTTCCGGTAGCCGAAAACCACGGCTATCTGCCGCCTGCATTCACGGCTCCGGATTATATGAGGTCTGTTGAAAACTTCAATGTATCCGGAGGCGCCATCGTGTCGGGATCGTTCCAAGGCTTTGACCAATCGTATTTACTGGATACACTCGACATGCTCGGTGAGCGGTTTGTCGGCGTGACGCAATTGCCGGCGGGCACATCGGACGAAGAAATCCTCAGCTTGCATGAAAAAGGCGTACGTGCAGTGCGATTTAATGTGAAGCGCGGCGGCTCGGAAACGATTGAACGGCTCGATCATTTCGCAAGGCGCATCCATGACATCGCCGGGTGGCATGCAGAGCTGTACATCGATTCGAAAGATCTCGTGGAACTGAAAGACGTAATCAGCCGCTTGCCTGCCGTTTCCATCGATCATCTCGGCTTATCGAAACAAGGATTCCCCGAACTGTTGAAGCTGGTGGAACAAGGTGTAAAGGTGAAAGCGACCGGGTTCGGGCGGATTGATTTCGACCCGTCGCAAGCAATAAGAGCTATCCATGAACTCAATCCTGAAGCGCTGCTTTTCGGCACCGATCTTCCGTCGACTCGGGCAAAGAGGGTGTTTCAGGCGGGTGATGTGACAGTGATCCAAGAAGCTTTGGGCGACAAGGAAGCAGAAAAGGTTCTCTATCACAATGCGTTGCAATGGTACAAAATTGAATAATTTCATTTGGAGCCAGCAGCCTGTCCATTCGACAGGCTGCTGGCTTTTTTTATGCAGATAGCCCTTGCGCTTTACGTTCAATGGAACATACGAACAATAGGCGGGGGAAATGAAGACCGTGAACTATTTCAAAGAAGTGATGGATAAGTAAAAAAATCACCCGCTGCAATTTTTTGCAGCAGGTGATTTTCTGTCTAGTAAGCAGTCAGGCATATGGTAAGCTGAATCCAGGAGTGACAATAGACATACAACAGCAGAACCTTTTCATTCAGCAAGCGTCCAGTTATTAACATATTGAAAAGGGGTGGGCAGATGGGCTTCTGGTATATGCTGTTGTTATTCATCGGGATTTGTTTGTTTTTCGCTGGGATCTTGCCGAAAAGAGGGTTTCCGCTCGTTGTGAAAATCGGCTTGCTTGGGGGCGGCGCCTTATGTATTGGGTTTTCGCTATTCATGTTCTCGCCAGGCAGTGCAGAGATCATGGCGGATTTGCTTGGTCTATAAACGGAAACGGGGTGATTTAAAGTGACAAAAATCTATATCATCCGTCACTGTGCCGCAACTGGACAGGAGCCGGATGCAGAACTTACGGAAAAAGGAATGGCACAAGCTGTAGAATTAAGCGGCTTTTTGAGTGAGCTGGGGATCGAGCGGGTCGTCTCGAGCCCGTATACACGAGCCGTTCAATCGATCGCACCATTCGCGGAGACGTTGGCTGTTGAAATCGAAACCGACGAGCGTTTGAAAGAACGGGTCTTAAGTTCAGGAAACCTTCCCGATTGGTTCGAACGCTTGAAAAGCACATTCGATGACCACAATCTCGTGCTTGAAGGCGGCGAATCCAGCAGACAAGCACTGGACCGTATTTCACAAGTAGTAGCTGAGCTTGAAAAGAGCGGCCAAACAGCAGCAATCGTCACCCACGGCAACATCATGGCACTGCTTCTGTCGCGTTATGTGGAAGGCTTCGGATTTGAAGGATGGCGTGCTTTAAGCAATCCGGATGTGTTCGTTTTAACTGACGCACCTGATGGAAAGAGTGGGGAACGATTGTGGAATGAGGGATCTCAATGATTCAAGCGGTGCTGTTTGATTTGGACGGGACCCTGCTCAACCGGGATGCTTCAGTGATGTCGTTTATCGACGATCAATACGATCGGATGCATCAGTCTCTCGGGCATATTCCTAAGGAAGTGTATGCCGAGCGCTTTATTGAATTGGACAGGCGGGGATATGTATGGAAAGACCAGGTCTATGCTCAATTGATCCAGGAATTTAATATCGAACAGATAACGATGGAAAATTTATTGGAAGATTATATCGCCCATTTCCGCTTCCATTGCCATCCTTTCGATGGCCTGCAAGCAATGCTGGAGAGCCTGAAACAACAAGGCGTGAAACTAGGCATCATCTCGAATGGCAAGGGGAAATTCCAGATGGATAATATTAAAGCCTTGGGAATCGAGAGGTGGTTTGATGCGATCTTGATTTCTGAAAGCGAGAATTTACGGAAGCCGGATCCACGGATTTTCGAAAGGGCGATGGCCCGTTTGAATGTCTTGCCAGCCCATAGCTTGTTTGTCGGGGACCATCCAACGACGGATGTGGAGGCCGCCAAAAAAGCCGGCATGATCGGGGTATGGAAAAAAGATGCTGGTTGGAGTGAAGCCGCGGCGGATTACACTATAGATGAGTTGGACGAACTGAATAGGATCGTCCAAGGGTTAAATGCATATATTGATTAACCTTACGTTTGGATAAACATTTTCTTCAGTACATGGGTACGCCTGCGCTGGGCAGTTTAGCTTAAGTGACACAATGGAATGGGATCTCTGAGCATTTTCGTACGCCTTCCGAAACTTGAGCGTTACAATAGGGAGGGTAAAGGAGTGCTTAAAGATATGACACAAAAAACATTTCAGCAGATTCCCGTGGCCGTGCTCGACTTGGCGCCGATCAATGAAGGCAGCACCGCAACAGAATCATTTGCAAATAGCGTAGAACTTGCGCAACACGTAGAGAAACTGGGATTTAACCGCTACTGGCTGGCCGAGCATCACAATATGCCAGGTATCGGCAGCTCGGCGACGTCTGTGTTGATCGGGCATATCGCCGGAAAAACCAACTCAATCCGCGTAGGTTCAGGTGGCGTCATGCTGCCGAACCATGCCCCGCTTGTTATCGCCGAGCAATTCGGGACGCTCGCGTCGTTGTATCCAGACCGCATCGACCTCGGCCTTGGCCGTGCACCTGGCAGTGACCAGGCGACTGCTTATGCTTTGCGCCGTACCCTACACAGCACGGGAGACGAATTCCCGCAGCAAGTGATGGAATTGGAGAATTATTTCTCCGATAAACCGGTCGGCCGGGTCAAAGCGTACCCGGGAACAGGCATGGACATTCCAATCTGGCTGCTTGGATCGAGCGGATTCAGCGCTCAACTCGCCGCGCAAAAAGGCTTGCCGTTTTCATTCGCCAGCCATTTCGCGCCGGACTTCACGATGCAGGCGCTGCAATTGTACCATCAGAATTTCAAGCCATCCGCGGCGCTCGACAGCCCGTATGCGATGGTCGGCGTGTCAGTGATCATAGCTGATACGCAGGAGCGCGCGGAATGGCTCGCCACGTCTTTGCAGCAGCAGATGTTTGCGCTGATGAAAGGCGAACCGACGACGTTCCAACCACCGATTGATGATCTTGGCTCGGTGTGGACGCCGCGTGAAATCGTCATGTTCCGGGATAAACTGAAGTCCGAATCGATGATCGTCGGCACGCCGGAATTGGTGCGCGAAAAACTGGCAGCTTTCATCAATAAGACACGCGCTAATGAAGTCATCGTCAATTCACCGATCTTCTATCAGGAAGACCGCCTGCATTCTTATTCATTGCTAGCGGAAATGATGGAATAACCTTTGGCTATCGAGAAAATTTATAAACCGTGTTTTACGAAGCTTACCGCTTGCTTTCCGTGGGGCGGGAATCGAGCCTCCTCGTCACTAAAAACGTTGCTCAACTCTCACTGCGTTCGAGCATCGCAAATGAATGTGCTCAGCATTGCTTCGCTCATTCATTGCCTATGGGGTCTCTCAAACCCGCTGATCCCACAGGAAAGATAAAGTCGAACTGCGTGAGACCTTATCTTTGCGAAGTAATGCGCAGCATTATTGAGCAGAAGGTTTTACAAGCGGACGCCCTCCAAACGCTCTGAAAGCTCATTGATTTTATCATGCGAGAAAAGCATTAATTTCTACCAGTCTGAATGAACTGCCAATATAATCAATATTTTGAGGCACCAGCCCTGAGCTGGTGCTTTTTTTAATAGAAAATCCCCTCCGGTTAAGAAGGGGGAGCAATCAGTGAAGGTCTTGGGATTTGGCCTCGTCGTGCTTCATGATTTGCATTTCGATATCTTCATCGTTCCTTGCATAGTCCGGGCCGCCTTCGCCGATCATATTCAAGATCGAATCGAATTCTTCAGCAAGCCAATCCCTCAATTCCTTCGGTTCCATGTCTTCGTCGATTCTTGCATAGTCCGGGCCGCCTTCGCCAATCATGTTCAGAATCGCATTGAACTCTTCATCGAGCCGCAATTCAACTTCTTTCCGTTCCACCCATTTGCGTTCCATGACGATATCCTCCTTCTTTAAAAATCGCAAGAACGACGGACCATCTCTATGTTCATATTTTATTATACAGAGTATTCTGTCTTTTTGATATTAATTTGATTTAAAGGATTGGCCCGATTTTTGCCGAATTGAATCATCAAGGAAAGGTGTGTGGCAGCAGTGGAGAATGCGATAAAACAACTGATTGGCAGATCTTCAGCCCGCGTCAGTGTGGCAATTGAATTCCGGTCAAGCCGAGTGTATATCAATAGTGGGGCCCCGATGCGCGCAGCGAGCACGATTAAATTGGCCCTGTTATTCGAAGCGTGCCGGCAAATCGCAAATGGCACGCTGTCGGGCGGCCAGAAAATTGTGTTCGGAGGCAAACCTGCCGGAGGCGCAGGCGTACTGGACCATCTGCCATCACTTAGAGAATTAGCCTTATGGGATGTATTGGCCTTGATGATCATCGTTTCCGATAATGCCGCTTCAAATGCGGTGCTGGAACTGCTCGGGAAAGAAACCGTCAATAAGGCGTGCAGCGACCTTGGCTTGCACAATACGAAAATCGATCGCCGCTTCATGGATTTCGAAGCGGTTGAACACGGGATCGATAACCGGACCTCCGCAGGTGATATGATCCGTTTAATGGAATCGTTTGCCATGCCGGGCGTTTTGCCGGAACAGGAGCGAAAACGGGCCATGGAAATATTGGGCAATCAGCAAAGCCGCAAGCTGACTGCGGCGATCGAGGAAGATGAAGTGGAGTTTTATGGCAAAGCCGGTGAACTGGCTGGCCTGCAGGCGGATGTCGGGGTTTTTGGGAACGGAGAAAAATTCGCCATCGCTGCGGTTTTCGTGGAAGGGGCGAGAAATCCACTGGAAGCCCATCATTTGATCGCGAACATTGGGCTCTTAATCCATCAACAGATGGAATCGGTCACTTAAGGTATTTTAAAAAATCCCCCTGGCCAATTTCGAGGCGAGGGGGATTTAAGGTTATTTAGCTAAATATTGTTCCATCGATTCAAAAAAGCGCGAAGACGTTTCTTCGAACCATTCAGGATAGGCCGATTCCGCTTGTTCCGGAATCGTGTAAGCAAGCTCGGTCCGCAAGTCATCCGTCAATGCCATCTTTTGGCGCGGGCCATCCGGCGTCAGCCAATTGAATTGCGCGCGGCGATTGGCATTGGCGAATTGCGCCCATTCAGTCTCGGTATCAGCTGAATCGAACAGCGCTTCGCTTGAAATGAGCATCCAGCTTTCGCTTTGGTGTTTCGGCGGGAGCCATAAGCTCTTTTCCATCACGCCTTCTTCGATAGGGAAATCGTAAATCTCATGGCGCAGTTCCTGTACACGTTCGCCGTTTCCGAGCGACAAGCCACGGGAAACATAAATATTGCCTTGCAGCGTTTCAGTGTCTGCACTGCGGATGACACCGAATGGATTGCGCGTCGCATCGGTGCCGAAGGTCGCTTCCTCTTGCTGCAACATCGGCTCCTCGTTCCAGCGTGTCACTTCAGCATCAGCCATGCCACTGCGGTTCATCGAAAACGTAAATGGCATCCAGCCGGTGTTTTCGGCTGTATCGAAGAGGAAGACATCTCCGTTTGGCAAGGTTTCCTCTGTGATGCTTAGCGAGCCGACCGACAGGGTCAGGAAGGTCAGCGGGTAGACCATGGTTGTGGCATTTCCATCCGTTTCCGTTTGTGCTTCGCCAAGCGTGATGAAGGTCGGCTTGTCGATGCTGAGTTCAACGTCTTCGTGGGTATAAAGCGTTTCCTCATTTTTCAAGAACATGACCGCTGTAAAGATGATCAGCGCCATGAAAAACAAAGTAATAATCAGTATGACAGTCTTTCTGAACAAAATTTCCACCTCAAATTTCGGGTATTTCCTGCACTACCGATTATAGCACGGGGACAGGCCGAAAAACGGGGAGAGTTTTGAGCATCACATGAACGTTTTCAATTAAAGCACTTTATCCAGGAAGTCGCGTGCGCGTGCGCTTGCCGGATTCTTGAAAAAGCTTTCCGGTTCGCCTTCCTCAACGAGGATACCATGATCCAAAAACAAGACGCGGTCTGCGACTTCCCGGGCAAAACCCATCTCATGCGTCACGACGACCATGGTCATGCCGGATTTTGCAAGATCTTTCATGACCTCCAGCACTTCCTTGACCATTTCCGGATCGAGTGCAGAGGTCGGTTCGTCGAACAGCATGAGTTCCGGTTCCATGGCGAGTGCGCGCGCAATCGCGACACGCTGCTTTTGGCCGCCGGACAAACTGTTCGGGTAGGCAGCGGCTTTTTGCGCCAGGCCGACGCGGTCGAGCAATTGGCGCGCCTTTTCCTCAGCGTCGTATTTCTTGACGCCTTTTGCTTTCATCGGGGCATACATCAAGTTCTCTTTCACCGTCATATGGGGGAAGAGGTGGAAATGCTGGAATACCATGCCGATCTGCTGGCGGATTTTATGGATGTCTTTTTTGGACGCAGTCAAGTTCTTGCCGTTGATTTCAATGCTTCCTGAGCTTGGGGTCTCGAGCAAATTCAAGCACCGCAGGAAAGTCGACTTGCCGGAGCCGGACGGGCCGATGATCGCGACGACTTCGCCTTTTTGGATGGTGGTGGTAATATCGTTCAATACGAGGTTGTCCCCGAATTTCTTGGATAGGTTCTGTACGTCAATCACTAAGTTTCAATCTCCTTTCCACCATGCGGCCGATGACTGTGAGTCCCATGACGAGGCACCAATAGATGACCCCGACGAACAAGAGCGGCTCAAAGTTACGGAATAAGTCCGCCCCGACCACCTGGGCACGGCGCATCAAGTCCAGATAGCCGATTGTCGAGACGATGGCGGATTCTTTCGTCAAGGTGATGAATTCATTCATCAAGGCAGGCAGAATGTTCTTCAGTGCCTGCGGCAAGATGATGTCTTTCATCATTGCGCTATAAGGGACGCCAAGCGCTTGTGCAGCTTCGAGCTGGCCTTTGTCGACCGCCTGGATGCCCGCCCGGATGATTTCTGAAATATAAGCCGATGAGTTCAAGCCAAACGCGAGAATCGCGGATAGAAACGGCGAGATGTCATAGCCGGTCAATTGCGGAATCGAATAATAAATGATCATCAGCTGCAAAATTAGCGGTGTGCCCCGGAAAATCGACGTATAGGCATCGGCGAACCATCTCAGCGGCTTTGCCGAACCGATCTTGAACAGCGCCAGCACGGTTCCGAAAATGGATCCGAGGATGATCGCGAAAAAGACGAATTTCAAGGTCACCCAAATGCCTTCAAGCATGAAGGGGATATATGGGACGATTTGCGAAAAATCAAGATTCATAACAGTTCCAACTCATTTCTAAAGTCGATTTTACTGCTCGTCTGTGAGCCATTTGTCTTTCAGTTCATCCAGCTTGCCGTTCTCTTCCATTTCAGCAAGTATGGTGTTGACATCGTCAACCAAGTCACTGCCTTTCGGGAACGCCACAGCCATTCCTGGTGAAGCCGTTGTCGGGTCGTCGAATGCATCCAGTCCTTGTGATTCGATATAGCCGAGTGCCACTTGCTTATCCATATAAGCGGCATCGATCCGGCCGGAGAGGATTTCCTGGATCAAGGCACCGGAATCATCGAGTGCCTTCAATTCGAAATCGATCGCTTCCTCTTCGATGATGCTCTTCGCGCCTTCTTCCTGGATCGTTCCGAGCTGGACGCCGACCGTCAATCCTTCGAGGTCTTCAAGCGTTTCAAGGCCAGAGCCTTTTGCGGAAACGAACATTTCACCGGAATGGTTGTATTCCGTCGAGAAATCGACGTTTTCCTTGCGGGCATCCGTCGCGGACATGCCGGCCAATACCAGGTCGACGCGGTCATTTTGCAATGCGCCGATCAAGCCGTCGAATTTCATGTCAGTGATTTTCAGTTCAACGCCGAGTTCATCTGCGATATAATTGGCAAGGTCGATATCAAAACCGACGATGTCGCCTTGCGGGTTGCGAGACTCAAAAGGCGCGAACTCAGCGGATGTACCCATCTCCAATACCTCTTTTTGCTCGGCTGCTCCAGTTGCTTTGTCATCTTGGCCACAAGCTGTCAAAAGAAGTGCTGAAACGCCGCCTGCAAGTAAATATGATTTTTTCATAATAATTCCCTCCGTTGTATGTTTATTCGATAGAATGAATCTTAACACGACATAAGAACAAGAGAAAGAGTTTTTATACATATTTATGAATAATTATTAATTCAAATATTTCAGAAAACTGGAGTGTGGACAAATGAAAACTTTGCTTTTGACAGGGTTTGAACCTTTCTTGAATTACACAATCAACCCAACAATGAGAATCGCGGAGAAGTTGGATGGGGCACAGATTGGCGGATATCGCATCATCAGCCGCATCTTGCCAGTCGATTTCAATCGCTCGGGTGAATTGATCCTGCGATGGATCGATGACTTGAAGCCTGATGCAGTTGTTTCGTTAGGGCTGGCAGCTGGACGTTACAAGATGACTCCCGAGCGTGTCGCACTCAACGTCAAGGACGGCGATGTGGATAACGAGGGATACCGGCCGGTCGATGAACCGGTTTTTGCACATGGGCCCGATGCCTATCTCTCGACTTTACCGGTGCGTAAGATGACACAGGCATTGCTTCAGGCGGGGTTGCCAGCGGAGATTTCCAATACAGCCGGTGCATATCTATGCAATAACATTATGTATGAAGGACTTCATTATGCCGCCGTGAACAAGCCGGGCATGCTGTCAGGATTCATCCACATCCCGGCAGACCACCAATTGGCGATCGAACACGGGAAATTGCCCAGCTGGTCCCATGAAGACCTACTGAAAGGCGTGCGGATCTGCTTGGGCACGATAGCTGAAGAAATGGAATGAAACCCGAAAAGACAGAGCCTGTGAGCTCTGTCTTTTTTATGCATATGGCAGCACAAGGTTTCCTTCTTAAAAGCGTGGATGTTTTTATAGAATATTATGGCATTTTATGTGAAAAGCAGTAGGATAGATGTAACAAGAGTTTTAAGATCGGAGGTGCCTTATGCTCGAAACGGATCAGCTGACAAAAAAGTTCAAAGACACCATCGCAGTCGATGAAGTGAGTTTGGTGCTCAGGCAGGGGGAGTCGGTCGGGCTATTAGGGCCGAACGGGGCAGGCAAGTCGACCGCGATCGCCATGATCTCCACTTTGATGAAACCGAGCTCGGGCGATGTCAGGCTCAATGGCAAGAGCGTGTTGAAAAAGCCTGCCGAAATGCGCCGTGTGCTTGGCGTCGTCCCACAAAAAATCGCCTTATACGAAGAGTTGAGCGCCTATGAGAACTTGAAGTTCTTCGGCCGGCTGTATGGTTTATCGGGAAACAGGCTCGAACAGCGAATCGATTACGTGCTGGAGCTCGTCGGTTTGACGGATCGGAAAAAAGAGCTAGTCAAGAATTATTCAGGGGCATGCAGCGGAGAGTCAATCTGGCGGCAGCGATGATGCATGAACCCGAAATACTCATCATGGATGAGCCGACCGTCGGCATCGACCCGCAATCGCGCAACCATCTATTGGAAACCATCCGCAAACTTAACCGCGATGAAGGGATGACTGTCCTGTATACGAGCCACTACATGGAAGAAGTAGAAAAACTCTGTGACCGTGTCTACATCATGGACCACGGAAAAGTCATTGCGGAAGGAACGAAGGAAGAACTGAAAGCGATCCTGTCCGACCGGGAAACGGTGCTGATCGAGTTCGACCAAAATTATCCGGAACTCTTCACGAAACTCAGTGGAATGGAGGGTGTCCAGCACTCGACAGTCGAGGAACGAAGCGTGAAGCTGATCATCCCGAAAGGCACGAGATTGCTTGCGGCTTTGTTCCATGAAGCGGAGCGGTACGGTGCACAAGTGGTCAATGTCAATGTCCAGACGCCGACACTGGAAGATGTCTTCCTGCGGTTGACCGGAAGGAAATTAAGGGATTGAGGAGGGAGCGGAATGAATGCTTTTCTAGTGAAAGACATCATGCTATTGCTCCGTGACCGTTCCGAGTTATTGATTCTGTTGGCGATGCCATTCTTGCTCATTGCGATACTCGGCTTTTCACTGCGCGGCATTTTTTCGGGGGACTTGGAAGCCTTGGAAATGGACATTGCACTCGTTGCGGAAGAAGACGAAGCACAGGCAGTGGCATCAATTCAGAACGAAATCGGGCAAATGGGGTTGCCTCCAGGACAAGTACAGGCTTTGAAACAAGCGGCCCAATCGGCCAGTCCGCAGAAGATGCTTATCTCGCTTTTGGAAGATGAAAATTTAAGTGAATTGATTACGGTCGAACGGATGGCCCGGGCACAGGCACAAGAAAGCCTGGATGAAGAAACCGTGGATGCCGTCATCACCTTGCCGGAAGGTTTTACGGAAGATTCCTTGAGAAATATGTTATTCGGCTCGAGTGGAGGAGGGAAATTGGAATTATTGGTGGCGGATCTGTCTTCGCCGCAAACGGATGTCCTTCATTCCATACTGCAGGAATTTGTCCGCACAGTGAATTTTGAAGCCTCGATTTCCAGGCTGTCAGGACGGGAAGCGGCAGCGGAAGTATCGGGCGGCATCGAAACGATCACCGCACGGCAACCGATCACTTCCTTTCAATATTACACGGTCGGCATGGCTGTCATGTTCGTGTTGTTTGTAGGGTCTACGATTGCAGGACAGGCAAACCTTGAACAAAAGCAGATGGTTTTCGACCGCATCCGTTTGTCGGACCGCCCGCCGCTATTGTATTTAACGGGCAAAGCCATTGCTGCAGCTGCCATCGTCACCGTGCAGCTGGCTTTGTTATTCGGTTTATCGGCGCTGTTGTTCCAGACGTTTGCAGCCGATTCCTGGGCTTTTTGGTCGGGGATCGCCATCATTTCCATCACATTGGCACTTTCGGTTGGCTGTCTTGCCGCTTTGATGGTAGCGATAACCTTAAGGCTTGAAAGTGATGCGGTGCCGGCGATTTTCTCAGGCGGCGTCATTTCCCTGATGGCGTTTGTCGGCGGCAGTTTTATGCCGCTTGACGGGATGCCGGAAATGCTTTGGGCAATCGGCAACTGGACACCGAACGGAGCGGCACTGTCCGCCTATTTTTCCTGGTTACTGGAACCGGATTTCGGCCAATTGTGGGAGCCGCTCATGCGCATTGCAATCGTAGCAGCAGTGTTTCTGTCATTGGCACTTGCCTTATTTCCGAGAAAGGGGGGAACGGCATGAAAGCAGTATTCTTGCTGCAATGGCGCCGTTTTTACCGCAAACCTCTCCTTGTTTTGGCGATGTTCGGGTTGACCGTCATTTTCGTCTCCGTCACAGCGGCAGGCGGGCAAAGCGGGCCACAAATGGTTCCAGTCTATGCAGAGGAATCGATGAACGGGCGGCAAGCGCAAACGTGGCTTGAGCGCTTGAACGATGGAGATCAATTTCAGTTTGAATTAATGACAGAACCTGAAGCCCGATCGTATGTAGCGGAAGGGGACGTCTCGCAAGCGGTCAATTTGCTTGAAACTGATTACCGTTTACTAGTCGGCAGGGAAGACCCTGCGCGATTTGCGCTGGATTCGTTTCTTCGCCGCATCTATTCAGAAGAATTGCGTCTGGAACAGGCGGAGCAAACAACACCGGGGATCAGGGCGGATGTGGAATCTTCATTGGCGGACCCGGCCCTGACGCTATCGGTCGAATCGCTGCAAGGCGTGGAAGACAGTTTTCAATACAACGGGCAGCTCCAGCTATTGTTCGGCATGACCCTGTTCTTCGTCATCTATACGATCATGTTCAGCCTTGTGCGCATCGTGGATGAGAAAAGGACAGGTACCTGGAGCCGGATGATCATTTCACCGGTCCGGAAATGGCAAATGTATCTTGGGCATCTCGGCTATAGCTTTTTGATCGGGTTTTTCCAGATTACGCTCATTTTCCTGTTGTTCCGCTTTGCGTTCGGCTTTGAGCTGGGGGACCGGTTCTGGCTATTGATCGCCATCGCGGCATGTTACACATTTTCCATCGTCGCATTGGGGTTATTGATCATCTCGCTCATCACCAAACCGCAACAGCTCGGTGCCGTCATCCCGATTGTCGCGACCGGGATGGCGATGATGGGCGGTGCGTTCTGGCCGATTGAGCTGGTGACCAATGAAATCCTGCTGGCAATATCGAAAGCATTGCCGATCACTTATGGCTTACAGGCCTTAACAAGTGTTGCCGTCTACGGAAACGGCCTCCAGGCGGTCGCGATGCCGCTCTTGCTATTGCTTGGTTTCGGCAGCATCTGCATGGCGATCGCCATCCGTTTGATGGAATGGCGCAGCGCTTCATAAAAAAAGAGCCGCTATGTGCGGCTCTTTTTAGATAATTTCCCAGTTGCGTTCGGAAGCGAGTGTGCGGAGGCGGGCTTCAGGGCGCACAGCGACGGGATGGCCGACGAGTTCCAGGACCGGGACATCTGACAGGCTGTCGCCGTAAGCATAGCTGTTTTGCCAATCGACCGGCGCATCGCCGAGTTCCTCGAGGATCTTCTCTGTTTTCAAAGGCCCCTGGATATGGACGACCGGTGTTTTGTGGTCTAGAACATCCGCAACGTAGGGAACTTCCGTGCCGATGATTTTTTTGATCGGTAATTCTTTCGTTACGGCATGCAAGAGCGGCGTGAATGCGCCCGATACAAGCATGCAATAATCATCATTGGACACATGCCGCTTCAGGCGCTCGACGACTTCGTGATTGAAATCATCGTGCATGAGCTCGGCGATTTCCCCGAAGTATTCTTCCAGCTCCTGTTTCGAGAAGGTCTCGAGCGCTGCAAGATAGGCCTGGACGGAACGGGCACGCATCTTTGCTTCCGGATAGATCTTCAGTTTATGGCCGAGATAAGGCGGCATGATGGCGCGGTAGAATTTGCGGTATCTGCGGCTATGGACCGAGTGGTTTTTCAAATGGTCCATCATCAATTGAAATGTTTCTTTTGCATATAAAGTGCCATCGAAATCGAATATGGCGACACGCATATTATCCCTCCATTCTCATTTTCCTGCTGTTTCCATCATAGCGGAAATCTCCAGTTTTCACCAAGCATGTTTAGCCTTTTTCTTTCCAAGGGTATGGAAAAGAAACAATGAAGCTGGAGGGGTAGACATGGCAAAGCAACGAATCACGGTCGGTTATGTGGAGTTGACGCAAGACGAATCGGACCGGCTGTTTGAACAAGTGAAAAAATCCAAAGGCATCGATTCTTACGGTGAACTGCAAAGTTTGATGGAAGATTACGATGCGACAGTCGAAGAGCCGGTCAAGCAACCACTCAAAGAAGTCCTTGATGAAGACGAAGCACCGGAAGAAGCTTCGCCGCAAGGCATGCGCTATATCAATATCTTCAACGCCATCGAAGCTGATGAAAGCTACCGCATTGAAGCATCGAACCAGGAATGATCGATAGAAAAGGGAGATCCGAAATCGGATCTCCCTTTTTACTATCTATTCGTCTTTATTCGCGATGCAGCGTTCGCATTCATAGATGATCGATTCGCGGCGTTCCTTGATTTCACAACCGCATTCCCGGCATTCTTTGCGTGTACGCGTTTCAAATGTTTGCATGTTTTTCATAGTGATCTCCTCCAGTTGTTAGGTTAGTTTTTCGTACCCTGGCAGCGTCAAGAATTCAGCAAAATCACTTTGCAACGTGAGACTTGTAAACAACTCGCGGGCTTCCGCGTAGTGTCCGGTGTTATAGCGTTCTTCACCGACCGCTTGTTTGATTGCCGCATCTTCTTGTTCGATGACTTCGTGGAACAAGCTGACGTCGACTTTGCGGCCATCTTCTAAAACGCCTTTTGGATGGCGGATCCATTGCCATACTTGGGAGCGGGAAATTTCCGCTGTCGCCGCGTCTTCCATCAAATGATTGATTGGTGCAGCGCCGTTTCCGGAAAGCCAAGAGGCGATATACTGGATGCCGACCGAGATATTGGAGCGGAGGCCTTCTTCAGTGATCGAGCCTTCCGGTACTTCCACCAATTGCTCCGCTGTCACGTGGACATCGTCGCGCTGTTTGTCGATCTGGTTCGGTGTCGGCATATACTTATCGAATTGCTCCATCGCCGTCTGCACCATTCCTGGGTGGGCGACCCAAGTGCCGTCGTGGCCGTCCGTCACTTCACGGCGTTTGTCTTCAGCGACTTTGTTGAAAGCGGCCGTGTTGGCTTCGTCATCGCCTTTGACTGGGATTTGGGCAGCCATTCCGCCCATCGCCGGAGCGCCTCGTCGGTGGCAGGTTTTGATGCAAAGGGAGGTGTACGCCTTCATGAATGGAACTGTCATCGTCACTTGCGAGCGGTCCGGGAAGATATAATCCGGATTGTTGCGCATCCGTTTGATGACCGAGAAGATGTAATCCCAGCGGCCGCAGTTGAGGCCGGCGGAATGGTCGCGCAGTTCATAGAGGATTTCATCCATTTCGAATGCCGCCATGATCGTCTCGATCAACACCGTCGCCCGGATTGTGCCTTGCGGGATGCCGAGCTCATCTTGTGCAAAGATGAACACGTCGTTCCAAAGGCGTGCTTCCAGATGGCTCTCAAGTTTCGGCAAATAGAAGTAAGGGCCGGTTCCGCGGTCAATCAATTCCTTGGCATTATGGAAAAAGTAAAGCCCGAAGTCGACCAGGCTGCCGGAAGTCGGTTTTCCGTCAATGAGAAGGTTCTTCTCGGGTAGATGCCAGCCTCGCGGGCGTACCATCAAGACGGCCGTTTCTTCATTGAGCGCATATTTCTTGCCGGTTTCAGGGGCTGTAAAATCGATTTGGCGGCGAATCGCGTCGCGCAAATTGACCTGTCCGTCGATGACGTTGAACCAGCTTGGCGCTGTCGCGTCTTCAAGGTCCGCCATGAACATCTTCGCGCCGGAGTTCAGCGCGTTGATGAGCATTTTGCGGTTGGTCGGGCCGGTGATTTCCACCCGGCGGTCTTTCATATCTTCCGGGAGGGGAGCGATTTTCCAGTCCCCTTCACGGATCTCTTTCGTTTCAGGAAGAAAATCAAGTTTCTTGCCGCTATCGAGTTCTTGTTGGCGCACCTGGCGTTTTTCCAGAAGTTCGATCCGACGCTTGTCGAAACGAGTGTGCAGCTTTTCAATGAACTCCAGCGCTTCAGGAGTCAGGATTTCCTCCCTGCCTGGAACCGCTTCACCTGTAATCTGTACATTCGATTTCGTCAGCAATCAAATCACCCTTTCACTGTCTGGAATTGCTCGGTTTCAGTAGAACCTTGCATCGCGGTCGTTGAGCTTGTTCCGCCAGAAACGATTTGCGAGATTTCATCGAAGTAGCCAGTACCCACTTCACGCTGGTGGCGCGTTGCTGTGTAGCCTTTCGATTCGGAAGCGAATTCAGCTTGCTGCAATTTCGAGTAAGCGGCCATGCCGTTGTCTTTGTAGTCGTATGCCAGTTCGAACATGCTGTGGTTGAGTGCATGGAAACCTGCAAGTGTAACGAATTGGAATTTGTAGCCCATCTTGCCAAGTTCGACTTGGTATTTCGCGATGGTTTCCTCATCAAGCTTCGCAGCCCAGTTGAATGAAGGCGAGCAGTTGTACGCAAGCATCTTGCCAGGGAACTGGGCGTGGATCGCATCAGCGAATTGCTGTGCTTCTTCCAAGTTCGGATGGGACGTTTCGCACCAGATCAAGTCAGCGTATGGTGCATAAGCAAGGCCACGGGCGATTGCTTGATCGATACCGGCATTCGTGCGGTAGAAGCCTTCCGGAGTGCGTTCGCCGGTGATGAACTGGTGGTCGCGCTCATCGATGTCGCTTGTGATCAAATCCGCTGCGTCCGCATCGGTGCGGGCGATGATCAGTGTCGGAACGCCCATCACGTCAGCTGCAAGTCTTGCGGAGACGAGGTTTTTCACTGCGTTTTGAGTCGGCAACAATACTTTACCGCCAAGGTGTCCGCATTTTTTCTCGGAAGCGAGTTGATCTTCAAAGTGGACGCCAGCTGCGCCAGCTTCGATCATCGACTTCATCAATTCGTATACGTTAAGCGGTCCGCCGAAGCCAGCTTCAGCATCCGCGACGATCGGTGCGAACCAGTCGAAGCCTTCCGTGTTTTCCACGCTATCGATTTGGTCAGCACGTTGAAGCGCACGGTTGATTTTGCGGACAACATCCGGAACTGAGTTAACCGGGTACAAGCTTTGGTCGGGGTACATCTGGCCAGCGGAGTTGGCATCCGCTGCTACTTGCCAGCCGCTCAAGTAAATTGCCTGAAGCCCAGCTTTCACTTGCTGCACAGCCTGGTTGCCGGTAAGTGCGCCAAGAGCGTTTACGAAAGGCATTTCGTTGATCTGGCGGTAGAGGCGATCTGCACCGCGTTTTGCAAGTGTATGCTCGATCATGACCGATCCGCGGAGTTTAACGACATCTTCCGCTGTATATGGACGCTCGATGTTTTCCCAGCGTTTATCTTCCTGCCATGCTTTGTTCAATTCCTCGATTTGCTGTTGTTTGTTTACCATTCCAACCATCCCTTTCCGGTATAAATATTTTTTGAAATCAACTGTATTAATACAGTTTGTTTTGATGTATATTAATATATAACAGAATATTCAGCCTGTCCTGAAAAAATGACGAAAGACGATATAAGCGGATAAAAGGCGGAATATTCGGACGAATGAACTTGGAAGGGGAAATGACCATGGCAAACACTGTATTGGAACAGGTAGGATTCATCATCGGGGACTGGATCCCGAAAGAGGCGTCGATCGCGGTTGCGGCCGAAAATCACTATATCTACTATAAGGCGGGCGTCCACGATCTCTCCATCACAGAAGGGCAGCCCGTGTCATCCGGTACCATCGCGGCTCGTGTTGCGAAAGAAGGCAGCAAAGTCGAAATGTATGTCGAAGAAGCGGTTCTTGGATCTGCTTATTACGGCATCGGCTATCCGATCACCATCGATAACCGGGATGCGGTGCTGGTCATTACATTGCCGCCGGATTACGTGGTGGGAAGAAAAAAGCCGCTCGCCTTTTTGACAGGCAAGCAAGACGACAGTTGGCGCCCGGTGCCTGTCGAGAAAGTCTCCCATATCGAAAGCAGCCAAAAGAAGACCTGGTTCTTTGCAGATGAAGAATCCTATTGTTCAAGCCGGACATTGAAAAACTTGAAAGAACAATTGCCTGATTATTTCCTGTCCGTCCACCGGTCGTTCATCGTCAACGTGCATTATATAGAAGAAATAGCAAAAGACGTCGCGTCGAACTATGTATTGACTTTACGCGACGGCTCGATGATTCCCATCAGCCAGAACTATACGGCTGAAGTGCGCAACCGCCTTGGATTTTAACATTCTTTACAATTCATCCGGCAGGAAATGCGGCAAACAAGTGGAATACACTAGGCAGAACATAATACGTGGGGAAAGGTGGAGGCTGATATGACAATCTGGCCCAAATCCAAGCTCGGCAATATTTCCGTTGTCTTCACGGCTGTCCCGTTATTGTTGGCATTGTTGATCGCCCTTGCCGGTGCATTCCAGGAGTTGCCGCTGGCGTTTGAAGGGGAAATGGGCGATAACCTGCTCTTGACGTTTCTGCTGCTGATGTCCCTGGCCTCTTTCGCCGTCGCGCTGTTCTCCGGCATCGTTTCGATGCTGATCCGGAGGGAACGTTCCATGGCAGTCATTGCTTCGATAATCGTCTCGTCCATCGCACTCATCGTTTCGTGGAGCTGGTGGATATAAGTTTCTTCCATATAAAGAAAACAGCCGTTGAGGGAATTTCAACGGCTGTTTCTTATTTGCTTTGTTCTTTCTGGCGTTTCTCTATTTTTTCAACGATATCCTGCTGTTCTTGTTCAACATCCGATGTTGCTGGAATAAAAGGGCTTTCGTTGAAATCCGTCCGTTTCCCATACCGCAGCATTTCGTAAATAATCATGCCGTTATTGGGCATGCCTCCTTGCATTTTCATCGGCACCACATCGAATAGGAGGTAAAAAATGGCATAGAAAACAAATCGATCCCAAAAAGTCATGAATGATTGGAGGATGCCGTTGGCAATTAATGCATTAAGTGCCAATGCCAGAAAGAGTGTCATCAAGATTGGGCTCCCGTATAGAAAAATATAAGTGAATTTATTGTCCCTCTTCAATGAATCGTAAGAAAACCGACTATACAATTGATAGTACTTACGCACGTCCAGTATCCCGATTTTAAAGACACGTGGACCAGAACCGATTGTCAGCCTCGGATTCTCTACACCGACAATGCCGCTTGCAATCAAATATCCCGATTCCCTTATAAGAATCGTTAACGGCAGTATGATAAAAGCGGAAATAACGAGTGATATGAAATCGGATAAGCCGAACATCGAATTCTCCTTTCTATCTTAGCTGCAAAAAAATAGGGTTATTGTGCAAAATAAAAACACCAAAAAGAAGCTTGCACTCTCTTGGCGTTACTCCAGCTCAATCGTCTGGCTCACTCGACCGGATTATGAAAATAACTACAATCAATTGTTAGGGGAAGAATGGAAATTACGCAATAGTAATGGCCAAACCCTTCGATTTCTTGTTTTTATGATAGCCATTGATGCCAGTGATGTCAAAATATCCAACATTTATTATGGGGGTAATATAGCTAGCCGGGAACTTTGCAATGGGCAGAAGCCAGAAAAATGAGATCTTGGATTTATATAAAAATCATCGTAAAAATATCTTGATGATGACAAAAAAATGATTGTCGTTTTTGGGAAAAGGGTATTTAAGGAATGATGGCAACAAAAAAACAAAGGAAAGTAGGGAGGTAAAATGACTGAATTTCATTTGAAACCCGTCCCCCCAGCCAAGAAGAAAGAGCTTCAAACGCCAAAAGGAAAGAAACGGTTATCCAAAGTTCTCTTGTCGTTTGCATTAGTCTCTTCCGCAGCAGCGGCAGGCCCTGTCATGTCACCCAGTGCAGCTACTGAAGTGGCCAGTTATTACATTGTCCAAAAAGGGGATACTTTCTACAGCATCGCGAAAAAGTACGGCTTGGTGGTCGAACAGCTGATGGCTGCCAATTTCACAACCAGCACCAAAATCATCGTCGGCCAAAAACTCGCCATTCCGCATAAAACCCAAGCGTGGTCCGGCAACCAGGAAGATTTGAATGCGAGAAATTACCGTGTGGTCAAAGGGGATACCCTTTATTCCATTTCTAAACGAACCGGTGTATCGATTGACAGCATTAAGAAGATGAACAACTTAACATCCGATCTGATCATGATCGGCCAAGTCTTGACGCTCTACCCGGATGTTGGGGTGATTCACAAAACTTCCGCGACTTACTATGTGAAGTCAGGGGACACGAAATACACGCTGCGAAACAAATTCGGCAAGACGGTCACTTTGCCAAGCGGAGAGTTGCAAGTGCTCCAGCCGCTCAAAATATCGGGCGAAGTACTTGAAATCACCACCGAGGAACCTTTTGGGTTGGCAGATGGCCGCGTAATCGAAGTGAAAGTGGGCAATGATTATTACGCAGTCAATTTGTATCAAGGAAACGCACCGATCCAGCATTTGGCAGACCGCAACGATCTTAGGCTGACGTTTACGGTAGTTCGTGTAGGCGAGCGGTATGAGATGGTGTCTTATGCGGTGCAAGAGCTGGAATAGATGCAGGCGAACTAAAGAAAAATCACCCAGGCGCAGTCCACAGTCGCCAGGGTGATTTTTTTGTTTCGCGCAGTATCCGGATTTAATGGAGATTCAAGCACTTAGCCAATAACCTTCCCAGGATTCAATAAATTATCGGGATCTAGCAGCTGTTTGACATTTTTGAAAAGCACCATGGCTTCACCGTGTTCAGCTTCCTGGAACTTTTGCTTGCCGAGGCCGACGCCATGTTCGCCTGTGCAACTGCCGCCGAGTTCGATGGCGCGGAATGCCAATTGGTCGTTGATGCCAAAAGCCAATTGTTTTTGTTCTATAGATTCAGGATCGTAAACGATGCATGTATGGAAATTGCCATCGCCGATATGGCCGAGCAGGCCGCCTTCCAATCCGCTGGCTTCGATCAGTTCGCGGCCGTGTTCCAACAGGTCCGGCAATTTGGAAATCGGCACACAGACGTCGCCGCCCGTGACGGAAACGCCGGGCTGGTGGCGGTAGGCATAGGCCATTTCATGGCGTGCTTTCCAGATGTTGGCGCGCTCTTCGGCATCCGCCGCAACATGCCAATTGTGCGCTCCCAAATCCTTCATGAGCTCTTCTGCAAGGCGGGCATCTTCAATGGCTGACTGAGTCAATCCAGCAAATTCAAAGAATAAGGAATGCTTTTCCGGCAGCCCATAGCCGCCGTATTCATTGACCTTCTGGATGCTCGAGGCATCGACGAATTCCATGCGCTGCACCGGGATCCCCATCAACAGGACGCTGTTCGCCGCCTGGGCGCATTCGCCTGGCGTATCGAAGGTGCACGAGGCAGCGATGGTATGTTCCGGGATGGCATGTAGCTTCAAGGTGATTTCGGTAATGATGCCAAGCGTTCCCTCGGAGCCGACGAACAGCCCGCCGACCGAATAGCCGGAAGAAGATTTCTTCGCTTTCGTGCCGGTGTGGATAATGCTGCCATTTGCGAGGACGACTTCCATATCCAAAATCTGGTCGCGCATGACACCGTAGCGGACGGCAGTCGTTCCGCTCGCATTGGTCGCGGCCATGCCGCCGATCGTTGCATCTGCGCCAGGATCGATCGGGAACTGCAGGCCATGGCGATTGATGCGTCGGTTCAATGCGAGACGCGTGATGCCGGGCTGCACAGTCACAAGCAAATCTTCCGGGGCAAAATGGAGCACTTGATTCATCCGTTCAAAATTAAGTGAAATGCCTTTTCGGATCGGGATGGCAGATCCTTCGAGGCCTGAGCCTGCCCCAAAAGCCGTCACTGGAATTTGATGGTCTCGCGCGAATGCGAGCACCGTCTGGACATCTTCCGTACTTTCAGGAAAACAGACGACATCCGGTTCGGAGGGCGGGTGATCGGATTCATCATGGCTATGGCGATAGCGTTCCCCTTCGCTTGTGGATAATTGGCCGGGAGTCAAGCGGCTTGATAAGATTTTGACCCAATCAGCTGTCGTTTCGGTAGACATTCAATCATCTCCTTGAATTTATGCAATAGTATGCATTCCTTTTTTTATGTAATCAAAAATTGGCTTAAAAGTATAGGAGCTTCAATGAAAAAAAAGATGTGTCGGAAATGTGAATTTATTCTGAAATTTATGTTTACAAATAAAAATGAGTATTCTATACTTTCTGTATACAGTATACACTGTGTAAGTTTTGGATGGGAAGGGAGGAATCATGAGAAAAATCGTCAAACAGCCGACCTTGGCTGAACAGGCATACGAATCCGTCAAGAAAATGATCATCACCGGCGAATTGAAACCAGGCGAGGAATTGCCGGAAGAAAAGCTCGCCGCAGAGCTTGGCATCAGCCGTACGCCCCTGAGGGAGGCATTGAAAAGACTCGCTGTTGATGCGCTTATCGAGTTGAGGAAGACAAAACCGGCGCTCGTCGCCAGATTTACCCACCAGGACGTCAAGGAAATCATGGAGCTCAGGAGATTGCTTGAGATTTACGGGATTGAAGGGTTGTCGAAAGCAGATCAACAGCATGTCTTGAAAGAATTGCGCTATGCCCATGAACGCCAGTGGGAAGCGATTCAAGCACATGACTTTGCGGCATTCATGGATTGGGATCAATGGTTCCACGACCAATTCTATGAATTCCATCCGAACCAGCGCTTGCGTGAATTGATCCACGCAGTGAACACGGGCGGCAGCCGCGCATTCTTGCTGCTGTCCAAAAAAGTATTCGACAGTGCAGTGATCGCCCATCAGGAACACGGTGCCATCATCGAAGCATTGGAACAAGGTGATTTGGAAAAGACGAAAAAACAATTGGCTGTCCACCTCGAAAACATCGAGGACAGATTGCTGAAATACATTTCACAGGAGGAGCTATGAAAAAACTTACAGGACTAATTCTACTCATGCTCGTATTGATTCTTGCCGCTTGCGGCCGGCCGGATAGCGGCGGTTCGTCGAGTGAAGAAGGAGGGGAGGGCGAAACCTACACGATCCGCCTGGCCCACTTGGTGCCTGAGGAGCAATCCTCCCATGTAGCGGCAGTGGACTTTAAGGAAAAACTGGAATCCGAATCCGATGGGCGGATCAAAGTGGAGCTGTATCCGAACGGCCAGCTTTACGGTTCTGACCGCGAAGCGATCGAAGCGGTGCAGCTCGGCAATATCGAAATGACGATCCCGGCAGTAGCTGCGATGGCGTCATTCAACGAAAAATTCCAGGTATTCGATTTACCGTTCCTCTTCAATAACAACGAAGCGGCCTACAAAGCGCTTGACGGGGAACTGGGCCAGGAATTGATGGCTGACCTTGAGAGCAATGGCTTGAAAGGGCTAGTCTTCGGGGAAAACGGCTTCCGCCATGTGTCCAATAACGAAGGGCCGATTGAAAAGCCGGAAGACATGGAAGGCTTGAAGATGCGTACACTTGAGAGCCCGCTTCATACCGATACATTCAACGCGTTCGGCGCGAACGCGTCGCCATTTGCATTCGGCGAATTGTATACAGCCTTGCAGCAAGGCACATACGATGCAATGGATTGCCCGATTTCGCTTTATTACACCAATAAATTCTATGAAGTGCAGGATTACCTGACACTAACCGGCCATGTCTATGCAGCGACTTCGCTTCTCATGAACGATGATTTCTACAACAGCCTGCCTGAAGATTTGCAGGAGTTGCTGATGGAAGCGTCTGAAGAGTTCCGCGACCAACAGCGTGAACTGGCTCAACAGCAAGACACCGAGTTCATGGAGCAACTGGAAGCGGAAGGCATGCAGATCAATGACTTGACCGACGAACAGCGCGACGCATTCCGCGAAGCGGCAGCACCGGTTTATGAAAAATACGAAGGGCAGATCGGGGCAGACTTGATCGACCGTGCACTTGAGGCGAATAACTGAGCGATGACAGATGAAAAATCAAGGACGTGGTTCCTTGGTTTTTCTTTTTAGAAAGGAAGATTCTGATGATGAAGAAATTCGCGAAAGCAGAAGAAGCATTATTGGTGCTGACGCTTGTTGCGATGGTCGCCTTGATCTTCGGCCAGGTGGTCGGGCGCTATGTATTCTCCAACGCGCCGAGCTGGACGGAAGAAATGGCGCGCTATATCCATATTTTCCAAGTATGGATCGGCGCAAGCTATGCAGTGAAGCTGCGTGAGCATATCCGTGTGGAAGCTTTCATTACACGGTTCCAAGGGCTCCCTAGAAAGATCCTGGAAACCATTTCCTTGACTGTTTGGTTTGCGATGGCTTTATTCCTGGCGTATTTCGGCACGATTCTGGTCATGCAAAGTTTATCCAACGGCCAAGTGACGCCTGCCATGCAGTTGCCGATGTGGATCCCGTTCTTGGCGATTCCAATCGGCGGCATCGGGATGTGCATCCGCTTGATTGTGCAATTGCGCCAGATTTGGAAAGGTGATTACGAAATGCATAAAGACGGGGGTGTCCAGGCATGACAATCGCCCTGTTATTCGGTACTTTATTTGTCTGTTTATTGATTGGCGTGCCGATCGCCATCGCACTCGGCGTATCGGCGCTGACAGCCATTTATTTCGGGACGACGATGCCACTGAGCATCATTACGCAAAAAGCGTTTACTTCGCTGGATTCATTCCCGCTGCTGGCGATTCCATTTTTCATGCTTGCTGGCGTCTTGATGGGCAAGGGCGGCGTCTCGAAACGCTTGTTGAACCTGGCTTCTGCGATGGTCGGCTGGATGACGGGCGGGCTCAGCATGGTGACGATCGTTGCCTGCATGTTCTTCGCCGCGATCTCTGGCTCCGGCCCAGCGACCGTTGCAGCGATCGGGGGCTTCATGATTCCCGCGATGGTGGCACGGAAATACAGCGGCGGTTTCGCTTCCGCCATAGCGGCGTCTGCCGGTTCGATCGGGGTAATGATCCCACCGAGTATCCCGTTCGTATTGTATGGGGTCATCGGCAGCGTCTCCGTCGGCAGCATGTTCTTGGCCGGTATTCTGCCGGGGCTGTTGGTCGGTGCGGCGTTGATGCTGACGGCCTATTTGATTTCGAAAAAGCGCGGCTATAAACCGGAACCCGGCAAAGAATCGGAGTTTCATTTAAAGGATGTCGGAAAAGCGTTCTGGGATGCCAAATGGGCGCTGCTTATCCCGGTCATTATCCTTGGCGGCATCTACGGCGGGGTGTTCTCGCCGACAGAAGCGGCAGTTGTCGCAGTAGTGTATGCCATCATTATCGGTAAATTCGTCTATAAGGAACTTACATGGACAGGCTTATATGAAAGTTTCCGTGAAACGATTGTCATCAATGCAACGACGATGATCATCATCGGATTGTCGGTTTCGTTTGCTTATTTCATGACCATCCAGCAAATACCGGGTGAGATTTCCGATTATTTGACGGCTTTATCGACCAATCCATTCGTTATTCTGCTCGCAATTAATGTATTATTGCTCGTAGTGGGCATGTTTATCGACACGATTTCAGCGCTTGTCGTGCTGACGCCGATCTTGCTTCCGATTGTGACAGAAGTGGGCGTGGACCCTGTCCATTTCGGCGTCGTGCTTGTTGCGAACTTGGCGATCGGCTTTGTCACGCCCCCGCTTGGCGTCAATTTATTTGTCGCTTCGAGTGTCGGTGGCGTCAAGTTCGAGCGAATCGCTTATGCAGTCCTGCCATTCTTGTTCACGATGATCGTCTGCCTATTGGTCATCACGTTCGTCCCGCAGCTTTCCCTCTGGCTGCCAGGGCTTTATGAATAAGAGCTATTCCTAATTTAAGAAAGGTTGTTTTGCTATGAGCATGTCAATTAACAAAAGGGCGGAATCGATTGTCTTTTCGGGGATCCGCCAATTCGCCAACCAGATGGCGGATTATCCCGATGCGGTCAATTTGACGGTCGGCCAGCCGGATTTCCCGACACCCGATGCGGTCAAGCAGGCAGGCATCGATGCTATCCGCAATAACCAGACCAATTACACGCATAACGCGGGCGTCCTCGAACTGCGCCAGGCCATCCAGTCTTTTTTCAAGGACAGCTACGGCTTGTCTTACCGGACAGAAGATGAAATCATCGTCACGAATGGCGCAAGTGAAGGATTGGATTCCGTATTCCGGACGATACTGGAAGAAGGCGATGAAGTCATCCTGCCGGCACCGACTTATTCCGGCTATGGGCCATTAGTGGAACTATGCGGCGGCAAAGTCGTCTACTTGGATACATCGGATACCGGCTTCAAACCGGATCCGCAAGCGCTCGAGCAATTGATCAATGAGCGGACCAAGGCGGTGTTGATGAACTTTCCATCAAACCCGACAGGCGTCACGATGACGATGGATGAACTATCCGCTTTAAAAGAAGTCTTCGAACGCCATGAATTGTATATCGTGACAGACGAAATTTACAGTGAAAACACATTTGGCGGAACCCATTGCACATTTGCCTGCTTCAAGAGCTTGCGCGACAAAACGGTTCTCATCCATGGCTTATCGAAATCCCATTCGATGACAGGGTGGCGCATCGGCTATATCCTCGGGCCGGCGAAACTGATGGAGCATGTCCTGAAAGTGCATCAATACAACGCAATCTGCGCTTCTGCACCGGCCCAATACGCCGCTATCGAGGCGTTGGCGAACCAGCGGCACGTGCCGGCGGAAATGAACAAAGCCTATATCGAGCGCCGGGATTTCGTTTATGAGCGCTTGAAGGGGATGGGCATTGATGTCATCAAGCCGAACGGGGCTTTCTATATTTTCCCTTCGATTGAAAAATTCGGGCTGCCTTCCTATGAATTTGCTATCCGTTTGTTGAAAGAAGGCGGGGTGGCCGCCGTTCCTGGTTCTGCCTTCACTGAATACGGGGAAGGCTTCCTGCGAATTTCCTATGCATATAGCATGCCTGTTTTAGAAGAAGGCATGAACCGGTTGGAGAAATTCATAACGCAGCTGGATAAAAGATAAACTAGTGCCAGCAGCCTTGAACAGCCCGCGGTGAATTGGCGCCCGGGCTGTTTACGCTAGTTACAGATATATACGGAATTTTTTGCTTAACTACACATCTTATGCTCAACATAATTGGAAAAGGAAAGGATTGGTCTACATGGAGCGTTTCTGGGACACACCGGAAAAATTAGAGGATTTGCTGTGCGAGCTGGTCAGCTGGGAAAGTATTTACCTGACACAAGGCGAAGCGGAATTCCCGGTGAAATTAAAAGGCCTGTTGGGGGAATTGGATTATTTTAAACAGCATCCCGATCAATTGGCGCTAGGCGAAGTGAACTGGGGCCGTACGTTCCTGACTGCGCTCTATAAACACGACGAAGCTGTGGATACGGTCGTTCTGATCAGCCATTTCGATACCGTATCGACAGAAGATTACGGTGTTTTGCGTCCGCTCGCTTCAAGCCCACGTCTTTTGACGCGTGCGCTCCATGACCGGAAGGAAATGCTCACTGAAGAGGCTTTGGCTGATTTGGAATCGGGCAATTATTTGTTCGGCCGCGGTACGATGGACATGAAAGCGGGGCTCGCATTGCATATGGCCTTGCTTGAAAAGGCATCGACGGAACAATGGCCGGTCAATCTTCTGCTGTTGACGGTGCCGGATGAGGAAGTCAATTCGAACGGCATGCGCCATGCCGTGCCGTTTTTGCTGGAATTAGCGGAAACGCACAAACTCAGCTATTCCTTGTTCTTGAACGGCGAACCGGTATTCGCCCAGGACCCGAAAGAAAGTGATTTCAAGGTTTACAGCGGCAGCATCGGGAAAATCATGCCGAGCGCCTTGTTCTACGGGAAAGAAACCCATGTCGGGGAACCGCTCAGCGGGCTGACATCGAATTATATGGCTTCCTATTTGACCCAGGAAATGAGCTGGAACCCTAAATTCCGCGAGACGCTTTACGATGAAACATCCCCGCTGCCGGTCACGGTCCTGCAGCGCGACGTCAAGATGGAATATTCTGCCCAGACGCCTTACCGTGCAGTATCCATGTTCAATGTGTTCCTGCTCGAACGCAATGCGGAAGAAACGATGCAATTGTTTGAGGAAACAGCGCGTGAAGCGCTCCATAAAATGAGCCGAGATTACGTCGAGATGTGCACGCGTGAAGGCATCGAGCCGGTCGACGAAGTGAAAGTTTTCCGCTTTGAAGAGCTGAAGGAATATGCGCTGGAAAAATTGGGCGAAAAAACGGTTGAGCAGATCATGTCGAATGTCACAGAAGATGTGGACCACGACGTACGCGAACAGTCCCACGCCATTACAGACCAATTATTGATCCAGTGCCACGAACTGACGCCGGCGGTCATCTTGCTGTTTGCGCCGCCCTATTATCCGCCGGTCAATTCAAGCGATTCACAGCTCGTCCAGGAATGCATCCGGCAAGTACAGGAGACGGCACTTGAACGCTTCGGCCTGGAAGTGAAGCAAGGCCATTATTTCAATGGCATTTCCGATTTGAGCTATGTCAATTTCCGGGACCAGAACGAGGGCTGGCAGACGTACGAACAAAATACCCCGGTCTACGGCAGAAGTTACGGCATTCCATTCGAAGCGATGGGAAAACTCCAGGCACCGGTATTGAATGTCGGGCCATTCGGGCGTGACGCGCATCAGCGCACAGAACGCCTGAACCGAAAAAGCGCCTTCGAAGAGCTGCCAGTATTGCTGGAAGATTTGCTGCTGACCCAGTTTACGCCGGTGTTGTCGAGTAAATAGGCATAAACGGAAGCGTGCCGGGTAAAGAAAGGCAAAGGAGCTGATCGGCATGGCAGATGCACAGTTTTTCCATTTTAAAGATGACGGCACCATCCCGAATAACCCGGAACTTCCGGTAGTTTTCTATCCCGCTGCATTCCGCGGGAAAGCAGAGCGCATCCAGCTGGTTTTCGAGCAGCATGGCTGGGGCAATACGTGGCAAGGCGGCGTATTCGATTACCACCATTACCATAGCAATACACATGAAGCGCTCGGAGTGGTAAGCGGGTCGGCCCGCTTAAAACTTGGCGGTGAAACGGGAAAAGAAGTGGACGTGAAGGCTGGAGACGTCTGCGTGTTGCCGGCTGGGACGGGGCATAAACGATTGTTGGCAAGCGATGACTTCCGCATCGTGGGCGCCTATCCAGGCGGAGTGGAATACAATCTGAAAACGGGTGAGCCGGGCGAGCGGCCATATGTATTGGAGGATATCCGAAATACGCCGCGTCCGGAGAGCGACCCGGTTTATGGTGAGACGGGGCCATTGCTTTCAGAATGGAAGGCTTGAAGCAAGCGAAAAAAGACGAAGCACAAGGCCAGCCGCCTTGTGCTTCGTCTTTTTGATAAATGGAATATTACTGGCCGACCAGCGCCGGTGCGAAAAATTCCTTGTACAGTTCATTGAGGATCTTTCCTTCGTCTTCTTTCAGGATGCCAAACACCAAACTGACTTCGGAAGATCCCTGGTTGATCATCTCGATATTGACGTTAGTGCGTGCAAATGCTGCAGCCGCACGGGCAGTCAGGCCTTTATTATTGTTCATGCCTTCGCCCACCAACACGATCATCGAGAAATCATTGCGGATATGCACATCGTCCGCCTGGAGTTCGTTCTTCACCCGTTCGATGATGCGCTGTTCCTTGTTCTCATCGAGCTGATGGCTTCTAAGGATGACGGAGAGATTATCGATACCTGATGGGATGTGCTCGTAAGAGATTTCTTCTTCTTCCAAAATTTGCAGCAATTTACGGCCGAATCCGACTTCGCGGTTCATCAAGTACTTGCCGACATATAAAGTAGAGAAACCGCTGTCCGCCGAGATCCCGGTCACAGGGCGCGGGGAATCGGCGCGTTCCGCAACGATCATCGTGCCTGGCGCTGACGGATTATTGGTATTGCGGATGCACAGCGGCACGGACGCCCGGTAGGCAGGCATCAAGGCTTCATCGTGTAGGACGGCAAATCCTGCGTAGGACAGTTCACGCATTTCACGGTAAGTCATCTGCTCGATTTCCACTGGGTTGTCGACGACTTGGGGATTGGCGGCAAACACACAGTCAACATCGGTAAAATTCTCATACAGCTCAGCCTTTACGGCAGCTGCAAGGATGGAACCAGTGATGTCAGAGCCACCGCGGTCGAATGTCCGGAGCATGCCGGATGTTGTGTAAGCGAAAAAACCGGGGAACACGGTAATCGATGGCTTGTCGCTTAAAGCGGCAAGTTGGCTGTAGGACTCCGGCAAGGCTTGTGCGCGTTCCGGGGGATCATTGACGAACAAGCCAGCTTTATACGGATTGACGTATTCCGCCTGCATTCCGATGGACATGAAGTAAGCAGCGATCAGTTTCGCTGTATTGTCTTCCCCTGCCGCTTTGATCGAGTCGATATACAAATCATGCTGGCCGCTGTCTGCACGCAGGCGGTCTGAGAGATCGGCACGGATGATGTCGATGATCTCCCGGTCGAGCCCGAGTTCATCCGCGATTTCCGTGTAACGGTCGATGACTGCCTGCAAGGGCTGCTGGATTGCTTCGCCCATTAATGCGGCGGACGCGAGTCGGATCAATAGGTCGGTCACTTTGACATCCCCGCCGTAGCGCTTGCCCGGGGCTGAGACGACCACAATCCGGCGTGCCGGGTCCGCTTTGATGATGCTTGCGACTTTTCTGATTTGCTGCGCGCTAGCGACTGAAGTTCCACCGAATTTGCATACTTTCATCCTATCAAGTCCCATCTTTTTTAATAGTCTGTGAAAAGGGTTGTTTTCACTAAAATATAATACTATAATGTCTCTATGACAAAAACAGCTGTTTTTTCACAGTGTACACACCATGGGAGGAATCGTCAATGAAAAATGAAATTTCAATCGGATTATTAGGTTTCGGGACAGTAGGAAGCGGCGTGGCAAAGATCATCCAGCAGCACCAGGAAGATCTTCAGCATAAACTCGGCGCCAAAGTCACGATCCAAAAAGTATTGGTGCGTGATGCCGGGAAAGACCGGATATCGGACCTCGATCCGAATGTCTTCACGACGGATATTGAAGAAATCTTGAATGATTCTTCCCTCGATATAATCGTAGAAGTGATGGGCGGCATCGAAGGCGCAAGAGCCGCGATGGAACAGGCGTTGAAATCAGGCAAACAAGTCGTGACTGCGAATAAAGACGTCATGGCAGAATACGGCCATGATCTATTGAAAATGGCAGATGACGAGAAATGTGATCTATTCTATGAAGCGAGTGTAGCCGGCGGCATCCCGATTATCCGGACGCTTGAAGACGGGCTCGCTTCCGACCGCATCTCAAGCATGATGGGGATCGTCAATGGCACAACGAACTTCATCCTGACAAAAATGAAGCAGGAAAAGAAAAGCTATGAAGACGCACTCGCCGAAGCGACCGAACTCGGATTTGCGGAAGCTGACCCGACCGCGGATGTCGGCGGCCTTGATGCAGCGCGCAAAATGGTCATCTTGTCATCGCTCGCTTACTCAACAGAAGTAAAGTTGGATGATGTCAATATCCGCGGCATGGAGACCATCAAGGATGGCGATGTAGAGATGGGCGAAAGCTTGGGCTATACGATGAAAATGGTCGGCTCTTCGACAAAGGATGAAGACGGCATCGATGTTTCGGTTGAACCGATTTTCCTGGCGAACAGCCATCCTTTGGCTTCGGTCAATAACGAATTCAATGCCGTTTATATCTACGGCGATGCAGTTGGGGAAACGATGCTTTATGGGCCGGGGGCAGGCTCATTGCCGACAGCGACATCCGTCGTATCCGATATCATCGCAGCGTGCAGAAACTTGCTTCTCGGGGTGAACGGAAAACGTGAACACGCAGCACAGCACGAACGCGTCATCAAGCCGGCGGATAAAAGCTGCTCAAAGTATTTCCATCGCTTGCTGGTGGATGATGTCGTCGGTGTATTATCCAAAGTGAGCGCCATCTACAGCAAACACGGTGCAAGTATCCAATCGATCGTACAGAATCCAGGAACAAATGAAACTGAAGGAAAAGCGGAACTCATTTTAAAAACACATGAAATTTCCCGCCAGCAGCATTTGGATGTCTTGAAAGAACTTGAAGGAATGGCAAGCCTCATCAGCCATTACCGCATTGAAGGGGAGGATGCAGCATGAGATGGCCTGGACTGATCGAACAATATAAAGAGTGGCTGCCGGTGACGGAAGCTACACCTCAACTGACTTTGCAAGAAGGCAACACACCGCTGATCCATCTCGAGAAATTGTCTGCTGATTGGGGCATCGAGGTCTATGCCAAAATCGAAGGCGCCAACCCCACCGGTTCTTTTAAAGACCGCGGCATGGTCATGGCAGTCGCCAAGGCGAAAGAAGAAGGCAAGAGCGTCCTGGTTTGTGCATCTACAGGAAACACATCGGCTTCGGCCGCTGCGTACGGCGCAAGAGCCGGCATGCGGACGATTGTCGTCATTCCGGAAGGGCGCATCGCGCTTGGCAAGCTGGCGCAGGCGAAAATGTACGGCGCGGAAATTTTGGAGATCAAAGGCAATTTTGACGAAGCCTTGGAAATGGTCCGTGAAATCGGCAAATCCCCAGGCATCGCACTCGTCAACTCAGTCAACCCGTACCGCTTAGAGGGCCAGAAGACCATCGCTTTCGAAGTGATCGAACAGCTCGGGAAAGTGCCGGACCTGTTCGCGCTGCCTGTCGGCAATGCCGGCAATATTTCGGCCGCTTGGAAAGGCTTTACTGAATATGCAGAACGCACTGGCGAAAAACGCCCTGAACTGCTCGGCGTCCAGGCAGAAGGCGCTTCGCCGATTGTCCAGAACAAAGTAGTCGAGCAGCCTGAAACGGTCGCGACGGCGATCCGCATCGGCAACCCGGCCAGCTGGCAATTGGCACTTAATGCACTCGATGAATCGCAAGGTACGATCCTTGCGAGAAGCGATGACAAAATCCTTGAGGCGTATCAGCTGCTCGCCAAGACAGAGGGCGTTTTTGCGGAACCGGCATCCTGCGCATCGATTGCCGGCCTGAAAAAACAAGTCGAAGACGGCCACATCAAAAAAGGGTCGACTGTCGTCTGTGTATTGACAGGGAACGGTTTGAAAGACCCAGCGACAGCCATCGAAGTGAGCAAGCAAGACGGCATGCTCGAAGCGGCAAACATGGAACAGTTTTGGGAGGAGTTAAAAAAGGAGGTCAAAGTATGAGCGGTAAAGAATTTTCGATCGCAGTACCTGCATCCACTGCCAACTTAGGCCCCGGATTCGATTCCATCGGCCTTGCCCTGGATCTCCATTTGAATATTCATGTGTCGCCTGCCGATTCGTGGCAGCTTGACTATAAAACACCGGAATACGCCCATTTGTCGGGCACTGAAAATAATTTGATCCTGCAGGCGGCTGAACGCACCGCGGCCGCTTACGGCAAAGAGCTGCCGCCAGCCAAACTGGAAATCGAAACGGATATCCCGCTCGGGCGGGGGCTCGGCAGCAGCGCATCGGCTATCGCTGCAGGTATTGAACTGGCCAATCGTTTGCTTGATTTGCATATGTCTGACCAGGAGAAAGTACAAATCGGCACGGAGATGGAAGGCCATCCGGATAATATCTCCGCTTCACTGCTTGGGGGGCTGACAATTTCCTATTATGATGAAGAGCAGATCGAGACCGTACACGTCGAACAAGTCGATATCGGGGTCGTGCTATTGATTCCCCAGGAAATGTTCCTTACGGAAGAGTCCAGAAGCCTGTTGCCTGAGCAGCTTCCACACGCTGAAAGTATCCGTGGAAGTGCAGCGGCCAATGTACTTTCTGCAGCGATGGTGTGTGGCGACTGGAAAAAAGCCGGCAAGCTCATGAGCAAAGACACGTTCCATCAGCCGTATCGCCAAAACCGTTTCCCGGATTTCCAGGAGATCGGTGAAGCGTGCCGCAAACTTGGCGCCTATGGATATGCGATTAGTGGAGCGGGCCCATCTCTTTTCATCCCGGTTCCTTCAGGAGAAGAGCAGCGTCTCGCCACATCGCTCGGCCAGTTGTTCCCTCATTATGAAAGCATGGCGATGAAGCCGGCCCGTATCGGCACCAAATCATATGAAACAGTGGCATAAAAAAGCTCCGGATCAGCTGATCCGGAGCTTTTTCTATTTATCACAATTTGATGGAAATATATTTGGTTTCGAGGAAGGCGTCCAGCCCTTCCTGTCCGCCTTCCCGGCCGATGCCGCTTTCTTTCATGCCGCCGAACGGGGCTTGTGCCGTGGAGGGCAGGCCGTCGTTCCAGCCGACGATGCCGTATTCAAGATTCTCGGCGATGAATGTGCCGCGTGACATGCTTTCCGTGAAGAAGTACGAAGCCAAACCAAAGCGTGTGTCGTTCGCGAGCTTGACCGCTTCCTCATCGGTTTTGAAGCTCATGATCGGCGCAACCGGCCCGAACGTTTCTTCGTTCATGACGAGCATATCTTCTGAAGCATCGACGAGAACCGTCGGGTTGTAGAAATAAGCAGCGTTTTCCGATTGTCCGTCACCGCCGACCAGTACTTTGGCGCCTTTATCGACAGCATCTTTTACGTGGCGCTCTACTTTGTCATAACCATCCTTGTCGACGAGAGGGCCGATATCCACTCCGTCTTCAAGGCCATTGCCGACTTTTAATTGGCCGGCTGCCTGCTTAAGTTTCTCGGAAAATTCATCGACGATTCCTTCTTGCACATAAATGCGGTTGCCGCAAACGCACGTCTGCCCGGCGTTACGGAATTTAGAAGCCATGACGCCTTCTACCGCTTTGTCGATGTCAGCATCGTCAAGAACGATAATCGGCGCATGTCCGCCAAGTTCCAATGACAGGTTCAACATTGTGTCCGCACCTTGCTTCATCAATTCCTTGCCGATTTCCGTGGAGCCAGTGAACGTTAGCTTGCGGACGGATGGATGGCTTGTAAACACCTTGCCGATTTGTGAAGCGCTGCCGGTCACCAAGTTGATGACGCCTTTCGGGAACCCGGCTTCTTCTGCGAGTTCGAACATGCGGACTGCTGTGAGAGGCGTCATCTTCGCCGGTTTTGAAACGAAGGTGCAGCCGGCTGCGAGGGCAGGCGCCATTTTGCGCGCCATCATGGCCGCAGGGAAATTCCATGGGGTGATGGATGCGACGACGCCAACTGGCTGTTTATTGATTTGGATGCGTTTGCCGTCTTTGCTCGCAGGAATCGTCCGGCCATAAACGCGTTTGCCTTCTTCCGCGAACCAGGAAATGAACGATGCGGAATATTCCACTTCGCCAATCGCTTCTTTCAGCGGCTTGCCCATTTCCTTCGTCAGGATTTCCCCGACTTCTTCTTTATGTTCCAACAGGAGATCATGCCATTTCATTAAAAGGTCAGCGCGTTCGTAGGCCGTTGTCTTCGACCAGGAAGGAAAAGCCGCAGCGGCAGCTTCGACCGCATCCGTTGCTTCCGCTTCGCCGCCGTTTGGCACCGTGCCGACTTGCTCGCCGGTCGCCGGGTTCATGACTTTGATCGTGTCGTTACCCTTATCTGTCCATTCGCCATTTATATAATGTTTGCCGTTCATCCGAATTCCTCCTTAAATTTTGCTTCTTGTAGTCAATACCTCTCCTTTAAAACGTCTAAACTTTCAGTGAAGCACCCGTGGAGAAACGAAGGGGTTAAAAATCCTCCAAAAAAATAGTCGATGACGAAAAAAATTCACTTTTACCGAAATACGCAATATATCGCTGTTGGTTGCGCTTACATTAAAATGAACGTTTATTCAATTCAATATTATTTCGAAATAGTCTATAAATTTTATTTCCGTACTCGAAATTCTGTGCTACTATTGCTTAAAACTATGAAGCTTCTGAAAAAACTTACGATTGCATAATGTTTTGAAGCTAGGAGAGGAATGAATATCAATGCCCCAAATGTTAGCCTTGGCCATTATGGCTTTCATCCTGTTTATCGGAGAACTGATCTCCATCCGTACCAAAGCCTGGATTCCATCGATTTTTGTCAGTGGGGTCTTGTTCCTGATCGGGTATTGGACATTCTTCCCGGAAGATATCGTGACCATCGGGGGATCCCGCCGGTCGTCGCGACATTGTTGATCTATTTGCTGATCACCAATATGGGGACCTTATTATCACTTGACGAATTGAAGAAGCAATGGCGCACGATTTTGATCGCCTTGTCCGGGATTTTGGGGATCGTCGTATTCCTACTTGCGATCGGGACCTTGCTGTTCGATTTCCAGACGGTCATCGTCGCGATCCCGCCGCTTGTAGGAGGGTTGGTCTCTGCATTGATCATGTCGGAAGGGGCGACTGCAGCGGGGCTGCCAACGCTCGCCGTATTCGCCATCGTCATTTATGTGATCCAGGGCTTTGCGGGCTATCCACTCACTTCCGTCATGTTGAAACGGGAAGGCCGCAATTTACTGCAGAAATACCGCAATAACGAATTGCCGGATTATACGCCTTTGGCAGTAGGGACAGCTGAAGAAAAAGTCCAGGATGAAAAGCCGAAACTATTTGCTGCGCTGCCTGAGAAATACAATACCGATTTCTTCAAATTCTTCCGTCTTGCGTTAGTCGGCTACGCTGCTTACCTGGCTTCCACGTTGGCTGCGCCGATTGTGGAGATCAGCCCTTATGTATTGTGCCTATTGTTCGGGGTATTGGCGCGTTCGATCGGATTTTTGGAGCGCCATCCGCTGCAGAAAGCGAACGGCTTTGGCTTTGCGATTATGGCTTTGCTGCTGTTCATCTTCGACGGCTTGAAAACGGCGACGCCACAAATGATGCTCGAGATCCTCTATCCATTGATCGGTTCAATCATTATCGGCCTGGCCGGCATGTATATCTTCTCGTTCATCATCGGGAAGATCCTCAAAGTCAGCAAAGAAATGGCGTTTGCTTGTTCGTTGACGGCACTTTACGGATTCCCGGCGGATTACATCATTACGGTTGAAGTGATCAACGCGTTGACTCAGGATGAAAAAGAACGCGAGATGCTGACGAGCCGCATGCTGCCACCGATGCTCGTTGCCGGATTCATTACGGTCACCATCGTCTCGGTCATCTTGGCAGGAATCTTTGTCGGGTTCCTGTAAACAACATCTAGGAGGGTTTTGCAGTGATTCTTGAAGCGATCAAAAAAGAAATAGCAAATTACGCCGGTGAATTAATTGAAATCCGGAGAAAATTGCATAGTGAACCGGAATTGTCCTGGGAAGAGCAGCGAACGACACAATACGTCTTTGACTATTTGACTGAACTGGGCATCCAATGCCGCAAGACTGAACCGACCGGTGTCATTGGAGAGTTAGTTGGCGGCAAGCCTGGAAAGACCGTAGCGTTGCGTGCGGATATGGACGCTTTGTCCGTAGAGGAACTGAATGCGGATCTGCCGTACCGTTCCAAAGAGCAAGGGAAAATGCATGCTTGCGGGCATGATGCCCATACAGCGATGCTCTTGATTGCCGCAAAAGCGCTCGTATCGGTCAAAGAACAGCTCGCGGGAACGGTCCGGTTCCTGTTCCAACCGGCGGAAGAAGTGGCAACCGGCGCACGTGAGATGGTCAAGCAAGGCGCGATGGAAGGCGTCGATAACGTTTTTGGCATGCATATCTGGTCGCAGAGCCCGACCGGGAAAGTATCCTGTACTGCCGGCCCCTCATTCGCATCTGCCGATATTTTCAACATCCGCTTCACGGGGCGCGGCGGTCATGGCGCCATGCCGCAAGCATGCATCGATGCATCGGTCATGGCTTCTGCATTTGTCATGAATGCACAGTCGATCGTCTCGAGAACGATCGATCCAAAGCATCCTGCAGTCGTCACCGTAGGGAAAATGACGGTCGGCACACGCTTTAACGTCATCGCAGAAAATGCGCTTATTGAAGGCACGGTTCGTTGTTTCGATCCGGAAGTGCGCAATCATATTGAAAAGCAGCTCGAAGTATATGCCAGAAATACGGCTGAGCTATACGGGGGAACGGCTGAGCTGGAATACATCCGCGGCACGCAGGCGGTCATCAATGAAGCGGAAAGTTCAAAATTGGCACAGGCGGTTACAGCGGAAGCATTCGGTAAAGATGTTCTTTACGCCGAAGAGCCGACAATGGGCGGAGAAGATTTCTCATTCTTTTTGGATGAAGCCCCAGGTTGTTTTGCATTGGTCGGAGCGGGGAATCCGGAGAAAGATACGGAATGGGCCCATCATCACGGCAGGTTCAATATCGATGAAGACGCGCTTTCAACCGGCGCGGAATTATATGCGCAATACGCTTATGCATATTTGAATGAAAAACAGTCGAATTAATGGAGGGGCTTATGGGAAATAGTACATTATACGAAGATTTGATCAAAGGATATGATAATCAACTAGACCGTTCGGGAGTCAGTGGTGACCGCATCGCGAAACGCTTGCATGCTTTGTCGGAAATCGGATACACAGAACCGGGCGGAATCAAACGGCCCGGATTGTCGAATGAGGAAAAACAAGCCAAGCAATTGGTCAAATCCTGGATGGAAGAGGCTGGCCTTAAAGTAAGGGAAGACGGCGCCGGAAATGTTTTCGGCACTTTACCGGGCAGGTCGGGTGGCCCGGCCATCGCATCGGGATCCCATGTCGACAGCGTGCCGAATGGCGGGAATTTCGATGGGCCGCTTGGTGTACTGTCAGCGCTCGAAGTGGCCGAAGCCTGGAAAGAAACCGGCTTTGTGCCTGAAAAACCATACGAAGTGGTCATCTTCAGCGACGAGGAAGGCTCAAGGTTCAATAGCGGACTGACGGGCAGCCGTGCGATGACCGGGGATATTACCGAAGATGAGATAAAGCAATTGAAGGATTATAACGGGGAAGGATTGGAACAGGTCCTTGAGTCCTATGGCAGTTCCCTGGATGCCTTCCGCAAATCGCTGAGGGATCTCGCTGAGCTGGAGTTGTTTGTTGAAGTGCATATTGAGCAAGGCAAGAAGCTCGAACAGGAAAACCAGCCGGTCGGCATCGTCAGTGGAATTGCCGGGCCAGCCTGGATGGAAGTGCGTTTTTCAGGGCAGGCAGGCCATGCGGGCAATACCCCGATGATCGGCCGGACGGATAGTTTGGTCGCGGCCGGTGAATTCGTCAGCCGCCTGCCTGGGCTTCCGCCGGCAATCAGCGAGACGGCTGTAGCAACTGTCGGGAAGCTGGACGTATCACCGAATGGCATCAATGTCATCCCTGAGCAGGTTGTGCTTCATGTCGATGCACGCGATATCCATAAAGAACCGAGAGATCTGCTTGTCGAGCGCATTCGCGGCTTGGCGGAAGAAGTTGCTGATAAACATGGGGTCACTGTTTCGCTCCAGCAAAACACCAGCATCACCCCTGTTCCGATTGCAGGGGAACTGCAGCAGGAACTGGCAGGGATCTTGGAACGGCAAGGCATCGAACCGCTACGGATACCGAGCGGGGCAGGCCATGATGCCATGATTGTGGGGCGCCATATTCCGGTCGCGATGCTGTTTGTCCGCAGCAAAGAAGGCATCAGCCATAATCCGAAAGAATGGTCGTCATTATCGGATTGCGTTCAGGGAGTCCATGCCTTGAAAGCATTTATCGAATCAAGAATGGCAAAATCATAGACATTTCCACGTAGAAGGCAGAGGTGCATCCTCGGCCTTTTTATATTAGCTGTTTTGGAAAAATATAGATGTATAGAACATCGTTATGGAATTATCAGGTTAAATTGATATAGAGTGTATATTTAACGGTAAAACGGGTATATAAAAATATAAGAAATGAAATCAATAACTTACTCGGAGGTGATGAATGTGAAAGCAGTTGAGAATAATGCTTCCCATAGTGCGCGCCCATTTTCTGAAGAAAAAATCTTGAAAGAGTGCCGCCATTATTTTTCATCGGAAACTGCTCGAACAGCAGAAATCGCTGAAAGGTTCATGGAATATTTCATAAGAAATGCTTCATCAGAAGGCGTGCTTTTTAAGACGATCAAAGAAATCACTCACGATCTGAATATTTCTCACCAAACCTTGACCAAGGTTTTGAAACGGCTCGAGGAAGAGGAGATAATTTATAGAAGAAACGGCATCATCGGTTTATGGCAGGAATAATTCAACAAGGCCGATGAAGGGGAGTAGCTAAGACTGGCGGATAATCCGGCAGTCTTTTTCTTATGTATAAATTCCATTAGCAAGGCATATATGACCATGGATCATGAAGAGATGAATCTTGCGAAATAGGGTCTATTGGACTACTGTTGGTTTTTAAAAAACAAACATAACTTTACAACTGGTCTTTTTACTTATACTTATTCTTATTTTTTATGTAAATTCTCTAAAAAGTGTAGAACGAACCAAGAAAGTGTGATATAAAGGTACTAGAATAATCTGAATTTTTAGATAAGAAGTTCGATAATATTCCAGCAAGGAGGATGGGAAATGGGGAAACAATTAATCGGGCACCGGCTGTTATCCTGCATCAGCAGGCATTTCATGCTGGTAGCCGGGACTACAGTATCAACCGTCTTTGCCGTGTGGCTTGTTTCGGTCTTCATTTACGAGCCCGAATACACGGCGACCAGCCAAGTATTTGTCGAACCGCTGACATCCGAGACCGTCCACGGGGAAGCTTTTGCGGGATCCGACTATCAAACCTTGGAAGCTTATCAAGTCTTGGCGAAAAGCCCCGCTGTACTATCGCAAGCATTAGAACATACGGGAAGTATATACTCCGTGGCCGAGCTTCATGATCTCATAGCCATTGAGCGGCCTGAAAATTCCCGGGTCCTGAATATCGTTGTCTCAGCAAGCAATGAGAACGAAGCAGCTTCGATAGCGAATGCCATAGCGTTCAGCTTGCAAGAAGAAGTGAAGCACTTGTTGAAGGTGGACAATGTGAGCGTCATCTTGAAAGCGGGTACATCCGGCAGTGAGCTTGAGGAGAACCACAGCTTGAGTCTGCTGCTGTCATTTTCGGCAATTGCGGGCTTGATGGCAGGCGTTTTGTTAAGCCTTGTGGTTGAACTAGTGGCTTTTGTGAGACGACACGCCCAATTCGGCAGAAGAAAGAACGCTCATTTACAAACCATCTTCAAATAAGCGTGAGTTAAGGCAGGGGTGAGAGTATGTACAAGCTGGTTTCCATCCAAGAGCATATCAAATGGCAAGAGATACTTGATGCCTTAGACATACAGGATATTTACTACACGACCCAGTACTTTCTGAGTGCCCTTAAATTGGATCCTGGGGAAGCTTACCTCTTTTATTTTCATTGTGCGGACGGGGAAGTGGCCTATCCTTTCATCAAGAGAAAAGTGAATGAGGGGATGCCTCAGTATTTTGATATCGCGACGCCATTCGGCTATGGTGGCCCAATATTGAAAATACGTTCTGACAGTGCCTCGCTCGTAGCGAACTTCAGGGAGGAATTCATCGGATTTTGCAAAGATGAACAGATTATCGCCGAATTCATCCGCTTTCACCCTTCCAGGGAAAATGCCGAATTTTTCAAGGATTATTTGCAGTTATTGCCCTTATACGATACTTATTCAGTGGACCTGAAAAAATGGACAAATTCCTTCGTGAAAGAAAAAACGGCTTCACCTGAAGTGGATATCCGTAAACTAGGCACCGTCCGCCATATGTTCGAATTTTTGGTCCTGTATTACTCGAATGCCCGGCGGCGGGAAGAAGCTGATAGCTATTATTTTTTCACCAATGACTATTTCGAAGCATTGGTCAGCGCGCTAGGGCCAAACCTCCATTTGTTCGGTGCCTATATCGAAGAAAAACTGGTCTCCGCCTGTTATGTGCTGGCGATGGGCAAGGCCATTCACTTTCATTTGGAAGGCAATTTACCGGAGGGCAAAAAGCATCAGGCGGACCGTGAATTGTTGGCTAAAGTGGCTGAATGGGGTTTAGATAATTATTATGAAGAATTTCATTTGGGCGGAAGCCTGGACAGTGAACTGGGTGATGCGAAGCGGGCGATTGCCAATATGCCACCCTCCACGTTCTTTATCGGGAAATGCATTCACGAGCAAAAAATATACGATCGATTCATTTCGTTGGACGACGAAGACATTATCCGGCGCTACCGCAATATTTGAACCGTATCCAGCAAATACAGGGAGGTATACTAATGAGATATACGCAATATAAAGGGGTAGTTGAACGGGAGTACAAGAAATCGCTGCGAAAAATCATGCATGAATTATGTGTGGTGGAGGGATTGGATGCTGTTGAGGGGGCGATGCGCCTTGGCGTGGCAAAAACCATTTTCGAATACTGGCGCAATTTTTACAGGTACGATGATAACCAGCGGCTATTCGATGAGAAAGTACGGGAACTTGACAAACTGCATTTTCTTTATGTAAATGAAGGGGAGAAGAAAATTCTTCAAGAACCGTTGAAGCATAGCGGTGAAGCCAGTTTGGATGGGTTCAAGGAACAAGTGGGGAAAATGGGCGCTTACTACCGGCAAGTGCAGGCCGAAAGCGGAGGATTAGCCGTAGAGGCCTCCAACCTGCCGCTGTTTGAATTTGTCGAAGAACTGCTTCATCGTTATGAGGCAGGCGAGTTGCTTGAGGAAGTTGCAAAGAATTCAGCCAGTGGGAAAAAGGGGTAATATTCAAGCGATGCAGCCATTTACGAAGAAAGTGATCGAAATCATGAAAAGCATACCGGAAGGCAAAGTGATGTCTTACGGGCAAGTAGCCCGGACGGCCGGAAACCCTCGTTCAGCCCGTCAAGTCGCAAGGATTCTTCACAGCATGAGCGAAAAACAGGATATTCCATGGCATAGGATCGTCAATGCAAAAGGTGAGATCGCCATTAAAGACGGTGAAGGGCGATTCACGCAAAGGCTGCTATTGGAAGAAGAAGGTCTTCGTTTTGAGGAAGAAGGGAAAGTATCTTTAAGCCGCTATCAATATTTTCCGGATCCATAAGCAAAATATGTAAGTTTATCAATGCTTATAAAAAGGGTATAAACCTGCATTGACAAATTTTCGTTGCAGAAATGGGGAATTAAAGTGGCTACAGAAAACAAACCGGTTATCGGCATTACGGCTCGTGTGGAAGAGGACCAAATGTACTCTTTGGATCCTGTTTACGCAAAAGCCATCTTACAGGCGGGAGGATTGCCTTTAATAGTCCCGATTGTGGATGAGGAAGATATTCCGCTTCTTTGCGAGCGGTTGGATGGATTGATCGTGACTGGAGGAGGGGACATCAACCCGAATATTTATGGAGAAGAACCCCACATCCGTTTAGGTGCCGTCTATCCAGGAAGTGATAAATATGAAGAAGAACTTATCTTGAATTTCCTGAAACTGGATAAACCGTTTATCGGCATGTGCCGCGGCATGCAAATGTTCAACGTGGCGTTCGGTGGAACCGTCTATCAGGATCTGGAATCACAATACGAAGGAACGCTTTATCAGCACAAGCAAATGGCTATGCGGACACACCGCACGCATTCCGTTAAATTGGAAGAAGATAGCTTGCTTTATGAAATCATGAAAGAAAAAGAGTTCCATGTGAATTCTTTCCATCACCAAGGTGTTAAAGATGTAGCGCAAGGCCTGGAAGTAGCTGCGCGAGCGGCAGATGGGCTGGTAGAAGCCTTGCAAAGCCCGAACCACCAATTTGCGATGGGCATCCAATGGCATCCGGAAGAGTTCGCGCTTCAAGGCGATGAAGCTTCATGCAATATCTTCGCGTATTTCGTCAAAGAATGCTTGAAAGATAAAAAACAGAATCAATAAGAAAAACGCCGGGGCAGCCTCGGCGTTTTCTTGTTGAATAAATAAACCCCTCCCTCCGTATTGGAGGGAGGGGTAAAGAACTTGTCTATAAATTATGCTTTTGGATTGACAGACCAAGGTTCAGGAATACGAGACTTGACCGCGAACTGGTCTTCAACGGACCAAGGTTCAGGAATACGGGACTTGACCGCAAACTGATCTTCGACGGACCAAGGCTCAGGGATGCGGGACTTGACCGCGAACTGGTCTTCAACGGACCAAGGCTCAGGGATGCGGGACTTGACCGCGAACTGGTCTTCAACGGACCAAGGCTCAGGGATGCGGGACTTGACCGCGAACTGATCTTCAACGGACCAAGGCTCAGGGATGCGGGACTTGACCGCGAACTGGTCTTCAACAGACCAGGGCTCGGGGATGCGGGACTTGACCGCAAGCTGGTTTTCGACAGCCCAAGGTTCAGGAATACGAGACTTGACCGCAAGATCGTCTATGGAGCTTGATGCAATAACGCTTGGTAAAGTGCTTATTACAAAAGTAGATACTAATAATAAAAACATACTCTTTTTCATTATATTCTCACTCCTAACTAATATTGAGGACTGCTTTGTAAGCATCCTTTGATTTTTCTAACATGATAGCTGATTCTTTATATCGGCTCTGTTTAAAATATATTTTACCCAAATATCCAAAATAGTATCCTAAATCATGAAAACTATTTGTTTCTTCAAAAGTCTTTATTAACTCCTTAAGTAAGATGTTTTCAAACTCTGTTTCATTTCCCTCAAGTAAATAGGTCAGCGCCATGAATTCCATGTAAACATTTCTAAAGGAAGAGTTCGCCGGAGAATCTAAAGCAATATCTTTAGACTTAATCTTTTCTGCCCCAGCTTTAACAGCTTCATTAGCCTTAACTTTGTTGTCAGTTTCTAAATAACTTCTAATCAGCAAACAGTATGTGGAAACACAATCGGCTAAGTATTCATTGGGGATGTACTTTAAAGCATTGTCCAAATGAACAATTGCTTCTTCGTATTGTTGATATATAAAATTTGAAAATCCTACGTTGTATTCCGTAGTGAACTTAAGGATATCAATATCCAGTTTACTGCCTATAGTCAGGGCGTTTTTATGGTGTTCAAGAGATAGTTTATAATTTCCGAAGTGTTCATGGGTTATCGCTATGTTCAAATGACATTCCACAATTCGTTTAGGAACGAACTCCTGCTGGTAAATTTTTAAAGCCAGCTCGGAATATTTAAAAGCTAATTCATGTTCTTCGCATTGATTGCTTGAAATGCCAATGGAATAGTATAAATCTCCCATTTCAGCGGCTGATGTAGACTTCGGGGCAATCTTTTCAGCAATCAAATAGGTTTTCAATGCATTTTCATAATCGTTCAAGATGTAATTATAGTTTCCGTTATATTTATGATACAGGTAGTACTGCTCTTGATCCATGAACTCCTTGAATCGGTCCATCTCTTTGATTTTCTTTTCTGCGCTTTCCAGATCACCTGTGATGATGAAGTAGCGGATCTGTTGGATATCGAATTCGAGTTCCACGTCTTCGTCAGCGCGCAGGAGAGGATGGTTGCAGATGTCTGCATAATGCTCCATGATCTTGCCTTTGTTCTGTGGATGAAGCAATGAATTCTTGAAGTTCTTCACCAGCACTTTGCCGATAGGGTTATCTTTGGCAGCTAGCGGGATTTCAAGTTTTTTGCACAATGCTTCCAATTCTTTCAGGCCGGGTTCTTTCAGGCCTGCTTCAATTTTTTTCAGTTCTTTTGAAGAGAAAATGCCTGATGCAGTTTCTTCCATGCTGAAACGTTTTTTCAGCCGATGATATTTCAATCGCATTCCTGTGTCCATGTCCGCTCTCCTTTCCGTTTGCATGGGCAGTACTTCAATCATCCATGTAGGAGAGTTTTCCTCCGCTTGGCCAGGCGGCCCTGGCCAGCGTATATCCGAGAGATTGTTAAGTACGATAATTACCGCCTCCACATCCACATTTTACTTTAATTACATATATTAAATCTATGATAGCATCAATTTTCAAAATAAACTGCATTTTTATTTCCATAACTCTTGTTTTGAGAAAAAAGGTAAAAAGTGCCTAATGACCAAAAATATAACCAAATCATTACAGCATTTGGACTTACTACTAGTCCTATTGTTCTATCGGAATAATTTCATGAAAGTTTAGATAAAGTACAAGGACGGGTAAGGAAGAATAATGGAACAGCCAATTCACTCAAATGGGGGTATGATGATGAACTCGTCAAATAAAAAAGTGTTAGGAATTGTATATTCGCAGGAGGATCTTGACCGAAAGTTGCGCCAATATAATGAACAAGGGTATTCTGCCGACGAAATACATGCAGTGGCTGAAGAGCCAGAGCAACTCGATGGCCGTCAACTGGAAGTCGAACAGGCAGGATCGTTCGTGGATAAGATGAAAAGTTTCGTGACTGGGAAAAGTGCAGTCAAAGAGACCATCGATTCGCTCGGCTTATCCGATGCAGAATCGAAACGTTACACGGAGGATGTGGCTAAAGGCGGTATTTTATTATATGTAGAAAATGAACGGAAAGGGATAATCGATGCCCTGAAACAATCGGAGGGGGCACCGGAGCACGAACCGACTGATGCGGAACGCCAGCAGTTCATCCAATCCGTCGACAATAATTATGATGAACAGGAAGACCGTTTTGCCCGGGGGGAGACTTTCCTCCAGGATCCGACATTGGTAAAGGACGAACGGCATGTTTCCTTTACGACACAGGAAAAACCGGAAGTCGAAAAAGCCAGGGGCGGGACCAGCAAGACCGAAGCGCAAAGCAAAACCAATAAGAAATATAGATGAGTTGTTAGCCCCGATCGTCTCAGGATCGGGGTTTTAATATGGCAAACGTCCAGTTTGTCGGAAAGCCTAGATTGATCATGTAGAAGAAACGAAATGTTTTAGTAATGACAAGGTGCGGGTAAACAGAAAGCAAGACAAGTTAAATCAGGAGGTTTTATGAATGGCACAGACAAACCGTCAATTTGAAATCGTTTACTCACAGGATGAAATGGAACGTGCTCTGGAAGCACTTATTTCCAAAGGTTATCGGAATGAAGATATCCACGTGCTTGCTAACGATAAAAACTTAGTGAATGAAGCTCATGATCGCTATGGCGTGGATTCGGACAAAGCCAATTCTTTCAGTAACCGCATGAAAACCCTATTGACCGGAGAAGACAAAGCACGCGCTAAGCTGGACGAATTCGGCGTCGATCGCGATACGGCCGACTATTACGATCGTGAAATCGAACGGGGGGCTGTCCTATTGTATACGGATGGTGCACCTGGCGGAAATGGGGAAAGCGAACACTTCTCGTCCCATTCTGACGACAACAACCCGATGGACTTGGATGCCGGGGAACGCAATACAGCATTTGCGCCGTTTGGCCGCGATGTAGAACGTGACGGCAGGATGCATCATGATGAAAAGCTCATCGACAAGGACATCCAAAAGCATGAAGGCGGTCACGATACAGGGGTTGATGGCATCTACACGACCGATGCGACACGCGAAGAGACAAACAAAACACAAATGCACAGCAAATCACAGGATTCCCGGCTAAAAGGTGCTGAAATCCATCCGACCAGCGACCGTGCGGAGCCGGCAGAGGCTGAAAAGCCATCGGAAAAGCGGATGGAACATGAACCGAAACTCGGCGATGGGGCTGGTGTAAAGGAATTGAACCGGGAGGACGGCGTGAACCGCCGGCAAGATGAACCTTCCCCGGGAGTCGATCCCAACCTTGGGCCAGCGCCGTTCGGGCGGGATTCAGAAGAAGAGCATCTAGCGGAGAGTGATCGCCGTGACGATTTCGAATCACCGAAAAACCCGAGAGACGTTGATGATTTCCATAAGAATGTTGAGAAAAAGACCGGTACACCACCGACGCCGCGTCTATTCTGATAAGAAAAAAGGCCGAAGAAATTTTAAATTTCTCCGGCCTTTTTTATGTGTTGCCTTATTTTTTGTGGGTGGTGCGTGCAATGATGACGCCTGCAAGTGTTCCCGCGATTGCCGGGATTAGCCAGCCGATTCCTTGTTCATAGAAAGGCAGATAAGAGAAAATTTGGGTGACTGCATCGAATTCGAGACCCGAACTCTTCAAGGCATCAAAGACACTCACAATACCTGTCAAAACAAGCGGTATGATGTAGACATACGACTTTCGGTAAAATGAATAATCGAAAAATGATAGGATCACCAAGACGATCGCAAGCGGATAAATAGCCAGCAACACCGGCAATGAAATGGCAATCAATTGGGTCAGCCCCACATTGGCAATGAGGGTTGAAAACCCTGCGAAAATGAATACATAGACTACATAGGGCAATTGCGGGAAGATCTTATTGAAAAACTGGGATGTCGCTGACACGAGCCCGATGGAAGTTGTCAAACAGGCGAATGTGATGGCGGCAGCCAGGATGATGCCGCCGATTTCCCCGTATAGCACTCGTGAAGCAAGCGCGATCACTTCGCCGCCGTTTTCTTGCATGCCGATTGCTTCTACGCTGGTCGCGCCGATATAGCTTAAGGATATATAAACCAGCGACAAACCGGCTGCCGCGATGAACCCGGCGTAAGCGGTCGTTTTCAGGATCGTATTCTTGTCTTCCACCCCTTTGGAGCGGATCGACTGGATGATGACAATCCCGAACACCAGCGCGGCAATCGCGTCCATCGTCAAATATCCTTGCAGGAAGCTTTCGAAAAACGCTTCAGTATCGTAATTTCCGACAGGTGCACCGATCGGGCCCATCGGCGTCAGAAAACTCTTGACGGCAAGGAAGCCGATGACAACGATAAGGATCGGTGTCAGGATTTTACCGATGCGGTCGACTAGTTTGGTCGGGTTCAACGCAAATAGCACGGTGATGGCGAAGAAGATCATCGTAAACAGAAACAAGGACCAGAACGATGAAGCCATGTCAGCAGACAAGAAAGGCGCAGTGCCGATTTCAAACGCGACGGTGGCTGTTCGGGGGATCCCGAAGAATGGGCCGATCGCCAAATAGACAATCATCGTGAAAACGATGCCGAAGACCGGATGGACCCGGCCGGCAATCGATTGCAAGTCCCCGCCGGCTTTTGCGATGGCTAGTATGCCCAATAACGGCAAGCCGACGCCGGTCAACAGAAAACCGATGATGGCAGGAAGCAATTGTTCGCCTGCCAATTGGCCGAGATAAGGAGGGAAGATTAAATTTCCGGCACCGAGGAACAGCGCGAAAAGCATAAGTCCGATGGTCAAAGTTTCTGAATTTGTAAGCGTTTTCTTATTCATAGGAGTTCTCCTTTTAAATTAAACATAGCCACACAAGGACTTATTATAACTGAATTCACGCAGTTATGAAAATTAAAATTTGGAAATAAAATAACCCGGCAATTCCGCCGGGTTGTGTGAGTTTATTTGTCTTTATTGAAGCCTTCCTTGAACTTGCCGACCGTATCCTGAACTTTGCCTTTGGTTTTGTCGGCTTTGCCTTCAGCTTGCAGGTCCGGGTTGTCGGTTGCATTGCCGACCTGGTCTTTCACTTCGCCCTTGCCTTTGCTGACGGCACCTTTCAGCTTATCTGAGAAACCTTCTTTATCAGCCATTTAAATGCCTCCTTTTGAATATCTTTACTGTTTATATAGCCTTTTTGGCGTCTTATAAACCTTCGGGCAATTGAAAAAAGCTTCCCGAAAACAGCAAGGGAAGCATCAATCTATGATTCGAGCGTTTGTTCTTTAAGGGTCTCTTGTGCTTTTTCCTGTACTGAAATGCATAAATCCTGTTCAGCCAGACGCCTTAATGTAGTTATTGGAGTGGCTGCATTGGCAGCGACCCCTTTGCGGACTTCGGGATGCTGATCGAGTGACAAGTCGACGAGAAGCCCTTCGCAATTGATCGACCGCGCAAGCTCAGCCCGTTTAGGGTATTCCATTTTCAACACAGCTGCTTCATCGGAAGGAGACCATTCTTTCTTGGATGCATAAAATAGAAGATTGCTGTCCATATTCCGCACTCCCGCTCAAATTAGTATGATATTCGTGACCTATGTGTTTATTATAGCATATTATGGATATAATACTATAAAAAGTGCCTGTCAATTCTGAAAATTAATGAAAAGGCATGTTGCTTGTGCCAAAAGTATCAGCTTAGCGATTATTTCAACAAAAGGAAGGGAAGCCGGAAACTTTTTCTTCGTGAAAGCCGTCTATTACTTAAGGAAAGAAAGAAGCTTACAATATATATCACTTTTCTTTTTTACGGTCCATGCTATAATGATGATGGATATGTATGCAAAATGAGAGATTTTTTAAGGAGGAAGGACATGCTATACCTTACACTGGTTGTGGCATTCATCGCTTCGATTCTCCTGACACCCCTTGTGAAGAGATTGGCATTTCGCATCGGGGCAGTGGATCGGCCCAATTACCGAAAAGTACATGCAAGGATCATGCCGCGCCTGGGCGGATTAGCCATATTCGGATCATTTCTGATCGCTTATCTTTTCCTTCAACCGAAAGATCCGGTTTCAGCCGCATTTGAAGCATCGCTGATCCCGATCGAAACAGCTATCATCATCGGTGCGTTTTTGATTATCGTAACGGGCGTCTTGGATGACATGCTTGAAATTACAGCGAAAGCCAAGATGCTCGGGCAATTGGCTGCGGCCGGCGTCGTGGTCATTGGCGGCGGGCTCGAAATTTCATTCATTAACTTGCCGTTCGGCGGCGTGCTGGATTTCGGCTACTTCAGCATTCCGTTGACGATCATTTGGATCGTCGGCATCACCAACGCCATCAACTTGATTGACGGGCTCGATGGGCTGGCTGCTGGGGTTTCCACGGTTGCGTTATTGACGCTGACGGCGATGGCCTTCATCATGGGCGATGTGTTCGTCATGTCCACAGCGGCCATCCTGGCTGCAAGTTCCATCGGTTTCCTATTCTATAATTTCCACCCCGCGAAGATTTTCATGGGGGATACAGGGGCATTGTTCCTCGGCTTCATGATTTCAGTGCTCGCTTTGATGGGGTTCAAGAACGTAACAGTCGTTGCCTTGATCATTCCGATCATCATGCTTGGCGTGCCGATTTCAGATACTTTCTTCGCGATTGTACGCCGTGTGCGCGAAAAGAAATCCATCTCAGAAGCAGACAAGTCCCATTTGCACCACTGCTTGCTGAATATCGGATTCTCGCATAGCCAGACCGTCCTGATCATCTATGGCATTTCCGCATTGTTCGGTCTTGCGGCCTTGCTGTTCTCCCAAGCGACTTTGTGGGGAGGCATCCTGCTAATCGGCGTCATGCTATTGGCAATCGAATTGTTCGTGGAAGTGGTGGGGCTGGCAGGAAAGAATTACCGTCCATTGATCAATCTGGTTAGAATGATAGGGAAATAAAAAGCGGCTGCGGCCGCTTTTTTTATTTTGGGCGGGTCATGAAACGAAAAAAACTGGCAACCATTACGGTTGCCAGTTTTTTTGTTCATCTTCAGGGTCTGTTCCAGGAGCTGGAAGAGCTTGCTCGGTGAGATTTTCTTCATTTAAAGAAAGGTTGGAAGTATCGGGTTTCAACCCCAGGTGGCTTTGGAGAATGTCTTTCAATTCCTCAAGCGATTCTTCGTCGGGCATATAATAGTAAATGCCTGTCGACATATCATCGTAACCTTTGATGCTCATCGTTTCCACATCCGGTTTACCGTTTTTCGCATATTCGAAAAATGCTTGCATATCGCGGAAACTTAAATTGGTTTTCATGTTGTCCCCGACCGCATCGATGACATTGCCATATTTAGTGATGGATCCTGCAGATAAGGCTTTGTCCATGATCGATTCAAGGATCATCTGCTGACGCTTGCCGCGTTCAATGTCATTGTCGTAATAACGGGTTCTGGCCAGCGCCAATGCTTCACTGCCATTAAGGTGCTGGGTACCTTCTTTGAGTTCGATCGCATTGTGGGAATCCGTTTCATCTTTTTCCTTCAGGTCATACGGGACGTCTGCAGTGATCCCACCGAGTGCATCGACCACATCGACGAAGGCATCGAAGTTCATCGTCATGTAATAATCAACCGGTACATCGAGCAGGCCTTCCACGCTTTCGATTGTCGATCGCGGGCCGTTCAATGCGTAAGCATGGGTGATTTTGTCTTCATAGCCAGAGTCCGGGATGAGCGTGTACGTATCACGCGGGATGCTCACCAGCTTCACGGACTTATCCTCGTTATTCAATGTCGCCAAGACCAAAGCATCTGAGCGGATGTTATCGCTGCTTTGGTTTCTTGCGGCACTATCATCGATGCCGATGAACAGGATCGAGATATTGTCGTTCAAGGGTTCGACCTGTTCATCGCGGAGATCGGATTTGTCGCGGCCGTCCGCAGATTCATATGCGTTGTTCGCCGCAAATTCGGCTTTTTTCACGAGCCAAATTCCAAAAGCGGATAAACTGATCAACAGGGAGACGGCCAGGATGGCAGAGATTTTGACGATTTTACGCCGCCGGCTGGATTTTGCCTCCCGTTTCATTTTTCTACTCATTATAGTTGCTCCTCTAAGGGGGATTATGTGCGGCTTTGTGTTTAGCCGGGCACATGCATGTTTCATTTCACTGGTCTGTTGGGCATAGTGAATTTACGAATTTTCATTTTTTTGTGCTGTGGATATTATACAGTGATTTTTTCCGTGCGTAAACGAAAAGAAACTAAGCGTGGGGGAATTCGAGGAATTCGGTATCCGCCGATTCGATTTCGGCTTGCCCATTTGTCAGTTCATTGACCCAGTCGATAAATTGGCGGTGTTTTTCGACAGGCACGTGGATGGAGAGCACCACTACATCGGAATAATCGATACCTGCCAGGGGGTAATCCGATTGGCGGAATTCGTTCTCGATTTTGCCAAGCCAAGTATAGTCGATGGAGACCTTCATCAAATGATGCAAACGGCGCTCCACTACGCCTGATGCGGCGATCGCTTCCGAAGCGGATTTTCCGTAAGCCCTGATCAAACCGCCGCCTCCCAATTTGATGCCGCCATAATAGCGCGTCACGACCAGCACGGTATCTTTCAATCCTTGTTTTTTCAGCACTTCCAGCATAGGGACGCCAGCCGTTCCGCTTGGTTCCCCGTCATCGTTCGCTTTTTGTATCGAATCGTGTTCACCGATGAGGTAAGCTGAACAATTGTGGGTAGCCTGGCGATGTTGCGCCTTGACCGAATCGATGAATGCCAGCGCTTCTTCTTCGCTCTCGGCTCTCGCGGCATGGCCGATGAAACGTGACTTATTTATGAGTATTTCTGCACTGGCAGAAGAACCTACTGTTATGTAATTTTCTCGCATTTTTATTCCCCCTGTTGTAAAATGAAATCAGATAATTTGTAATGTATTCTTAATATGCTGTTGCGTATATAGTGATATACTTGTTAAAGCCCGTAAGCGCATGAAATAAGAAAACGGATGGTTACAGTAAGTATAGCTAAGGCGGTTTTAGAATGGCAAAGAAAAATGATGGAACTTCATTAGATTCCATCTTTGACGAGCTGGTCGCAAAGATGGACCAGTCGAAACAGGATATTTTCGCCATTAGCGAAGAAAGTCGCCACAGCTATGAAGAGATGAAAGACGAACTGGAGAACGTCAGGGCAAACATCAGCCGCATCATCGCGGAAGGCGACGCGCTTGAAGAGCGGACCCGTTCGGCGCGGAGAAGGCTCGCGGAATTATCAGGTTCATTCGAGTCTTTCACTGAAAGCCAGGTACGTGAAGCTTTTGAGCTGGCCAACGAACTGCAAGTCCAATTATCTTTGAACCGCGCCGAGGAAAAGAAGTTCCGGCAAAAGCGGGACCGGCTCCAGCGAAAACTCCAAAAGCTTCTCCAGACGATTGAAAGGGCAGAGCGGCTGGTCAATCAAATCAATGTGGCCACCAATTATTTGTCATCGGATCTGGAAGATTTCGGGGATGCGGTCGACAAGTCAAGAAGCAAGCAGGATTACAGCTTAAGAATCATCGAAGCCCAGGAAGAAGAACGCAAGCGGCTGTCGCGCGAGATCCATGATGGGCCTGCGCAGATGATGGCGAACGTCCTGTTGCGCTCGGATTTAATCGAGAAAACTTACCGCGAAAAAGGTGCGGATAAAGCCTTCAAGGAAATTTCTTCGTTAAAGGATATGGTACGGCAAGCGCTCACGGAAGTCAGGCGCATCATCTATGATTTGCGTCCAATGGCGCTTGACGATCTCGGACTTGTGCCGACCTTGAAAAAGTATCTGGAGACGATTGAAGAATACAATCGCGGCGTCCGGCTGTTTTTCCATTCCAATGGAAACGAGGTCCGGCTACCGAATAATTTTGAGACTTCCATTTTCCGGCTTGTGCAGGAAGCGGTCTCGAACGCAATCCGCCACGGCAAATCGACAGATATTGAAGTCAAGATGGAGTGGCTCGCCGAACAAGTGTCCATTATCATCAAAGACAATGGATCCGGCTTTGACCAGGAAATCGTCAAGGACCAGTCATTCGGCCTCACCGGAATGAGGGAGCGGATTGAATTGATCGGCGGGGAGTTCTTCATCAACTCCACACTCGGCGAAGGAACAGTGTTAATGTTTCATATCCCGCTGAAGGCGGGTATGTAAGATATGGTATTTTGAGGAGGACGACATAATGACAAAAATTATTATTATCGATGACCACCAATTGTTCCGGGAAGGCGTTAAGCGCATCCTGGACTTTGAAGAATCGTTTGAAGTGGTCGCAGAAGGCGGCGACGGCGAGGAAGTCATCAAACTATACGAAGAGCACCAGCCAGATGTGGTGTTGATGGATATCAACATGCCGCAAAAAAACGGCGTCGAAGCAACGGGTGAACTAATCGAAAGATTCCCGGACGCTAAAGTCATTATGCTGTCCATTCACGACGATGAATCGTATGTGACGCATGCCCTTAAAACAGGCGCGCTTGGCTATATGCTGAAGGAAATGGATGCAGACGCCATCATCCAGGCCATTAAAGTGGTCGCAAAAGGTGGGTCTTACCTGCATCCGAAAGTGACGCGCAATCTGGTGATGGAATTCCGCCGCTTGAGCGAACGTGAAAACAAGGGATCTTTCCATCAAACGGAAATCCGCCGGCCTTACCATTTGTTGACAAAACGCGAAAGCGAAGTTTTACAGCTGTTGACGGATGGGCAAAGCAACCGCGTGATCGGTGAAACTTTGTTCATCTCTGAAAAAACAGTGAAAAACCATGTGTCGAGCATTCTGCAAAAAATGCAGGTCAATGACCGTACCCAAGCAGTGGTCACAGCCATTAAGAACGGTTGGGTGGAAGTACGTTAAAAAGCATATAGGCAGTCGGTTCAACTGATGCCAAATATAAAAAGCGCTGGAAGCCAAAGCTTCCGGCGCTTTTTTACATGCGTCCGATGCAGAACTGATAGATCGATGCGGTGACCAGGCAATCGCCGAGCGCATCGTGCGCATTGTGCTCGAGCTCGAGATAAGCGGATAAAGTGGTCAGCTTATGGTTCGGCGTTTCGGTGATGAATTTGCGTGCCAGCCTGACCGTGTCGATGACTTGGTAAGGCGGCACCGGCGTGATGTGCTCAAGTGCATAAAGGAATCCCATATCGAATGGCGCATTATGGGCGACAATCGGCAAATCGCCGATAAAGTCGATCAACTGGGGAGCGATTTCCTCGATGACCGGCGCATCCTGGACATCTCCGTTGCGGATGCCTGTAATACGCGTGATCGTGCTCGAAATCGGCCGTTCCGGATTGATCAACAAGTACATCGTGTCCTGCTGTTGATGCCCGATATACTTAACGGCACCGATTTGGATGATTTTATCATCGCCTGCACGCAAGCCGGTCGTTTCAAAATCCAGTACGATATAGTTTTCTGCCGGCTCCATCGTCAAATTGTATTTTTTCGCTCGTGTGGCGGTTCTTCTTTTCGGGTACGTCCGTGTGTCCTGCATTTTCTGGTTGAGCAAACGCTCTGCCTCCCATTTTTCCAAATGATCGTCTCCTTTCGGTTTCCTTCCATTGTACATGACGGCGGAAGGAATTGTCCTGTCGCATATTGACACCGTTTCTTCATTGTATTCCGTGCAGACCTATGGCAAAATGAGCGAAGGAGGAATGCATCATGAAAAAATGGATAATGGCAACTGGGCTCATGCTAACGCTCGCAGGCTGCTCGGGCGAGGACGAGTCGCCGGTCAATGGCAACACGGCAGAAGACGGCAATGCCACCAACGAGAATAATGCGGTTGAACACGGCATCACAGACCAAGAAGTAGGGTTTACATTGGATGATGAGGGAGATGTCATCGCAGCGGATGTTCCAGAAGCAGAAAAACAGGAACTTCTTGGCGCGTATGAGGAATACATCGCCGCGTTCAATGCTGAAGACATGGATCGCTATATGGCAACCATCGCTGAAAACCCGGATGGTTTCGACCGTGAAGAAGATCAACAGGCATTAAGTGAAGCCTTTGAAAATTACGATACGACATATACGACAAGCGACGAAACGATCGTCAAATACGAAGAGGACCGGGCGGAAGTGTTCGCCACGATCGATGTGGAAATGAATGAAGCCGGAACAGAGCAAGGAATGCAACAATCCGGCCGCCAAGTGGTCGTTTTCAAAAAAGAGCAGGGCGACTGGAAAGTGACGAGCCTGCATTTCATCGGAAATCAATAATGGAAAACTGAACGAAAGGCTTTTCCTCGCAGGCAAATAGGTGCTTGTAGCCGGAAAAGCTTTTTTGGATTCGCCCCGGTTCAAAAAATAGTGGGAATTGGCCTTTCGATGGCCTGGATTTTATGCCTATCGGCAGGCAAGTTTTGGTAAGATAGCAGTGGAGGTTGATTGAAAATGAAAACAGCAATAGTGACTGACAGTACAGCATATATCCCGAAGCAGCAAGCAGCAGATAAAGGCATACACGTAGTGCCTTTGCAGATTACATTCGGCAATGAGTCCTACGCAGAAACCGAATTGGATACTTTGGAATTTTACGAGAAAGCGCGGACAGAACTCCCGAAAACCTCTCAGCCGCCTGTCGGTGAGTTCGTTTCGTTATACGAGAAACTTTCTCGGCAATACGATGAAGTGGTGGCGATCCACCTGTCGAGCGGCATCAGCGGGACGATGGCCGGGTCGAAGCAGGCAGGGGACATGACCGAGGGCGTGGATGTCCATGTATTCGATTCTGAAATCGCTTGCGCCGTTCAAGGCTTCTATGCGTTAAAAGCGGCGGACCTTGCAGGGCAGGGCATGGATGCAAGCGGGATTCTCGAAGAGCTAGAAGAAATGAAAAAGACATTGCGCGCTTATTTCATGGTAGAGGACCTCCGCCACCTGCAGCGCGGCGGACGGTTGTCAGGGGCGCAGGCTTTGGTCGGCAGCATGCTCCAGATCAAACCGCTGCTTCATTTTCAGGACAAGCTGATTGTCCCGTATGAAAAGATCCGCACGCGGAAAAAAGCGATGAACCGCATTGCGGAAGAATTGAAAAAAGACTGCGGCAAAGGCCCGCTTCAAGCAACGGTCATTCATGCCAACCGGCTGGAAGAAGCGGAAAAATGGAAAGCGGAGCTTGAACTTACCTGCCCGGATGTGGAATTCACGATTTCCCATTTCGGTCCGGTCATTGGCACGCATTTAGGAGAAGGCGCGATGGGCCTTGGCTGGGCAAAGAAATGACCGGTCAAGGCCTTTCGGCTATAAAAAGGAGGAACTCCATGCAAGCAATCGAAGCATTTCTGACAGGGCGGATATGGATTAAGCAATTCATCCCGTTCCCGCAAGAACTCATCCAACAAGCCATCGATCAAGGCAATGCAATTGTCGTCAACGGCATATCGGCTGATGGCGAGTGCACAAGGTGCCACGAGACATCAACGGAGTATGTCATCCCGTTCCCGTGCGCGACATGCGGTAAAGTGTGCAGCTATTGCAGAAGGTGCATCAAGATGGGGCGCATCAGCAGCTGCACGGAATTGGTTTTATGGCAAACGCCAGCTGCAGCGAATGCCGGCCCCCGTGCCTTTGGATGGGCCGGCAATCTGACGCCGTTGCAGGAAAACGCATCAAAAGCCATTTCTAAAAGCATCCGCAAGCGAGAGGACCACCTGCTTTATGCAGTCTGTGGTGCCGGCAAGACGGAAATTCTATTTTCCCCGATCCACGAGGCGCTGCAAAAAGGATTGCGCATTTGCGTAGCTGCACCGCGCACCGATGTCATACTCGAACTCTCCCCCAGATTCAAGCAGGCATTCCCAGATGCCACCATCCACACGCTCTACGGAGAAAGCCCCGAACAAAGCGGCTACGCAGAAATCATCCTAGCCACCACCCATCAATTGTATCGATTCCACGAAGCTTTTGATTTATTATTCGTCGATGAAGCGGATGCATTTCCGTATTCACTTGACCCATCGCTCGAACGGGCGGTGAAAAAAGCCGGTAAGCCATCCGCTCCTGTCATCTACATTTCCGCCACCCCATCCAAAACTCTCCAAAACCGCATTTCCGCACAATCTACGATATTCAAGCGTTACCATGGAGCGCCACTGCCAGTTCCTGCGTACCGGGCACTATGGAATTATGAACGCCAGATCCGAAAAGAAAAGGTCCCTGCTGCATTGAAATATTGGATAGAAGACAAGTTGCAGAAACAACAGCCGTTCCTATTATTCTTCCCATCCGTCCAATTGATTGAGCAAGCAAGCCCCTTACTGCAAAAAATCGATCCGACAATCGCCGCGGTTCATTCCAAAGACCCCCAGCGCAAAGAAAAAGTGATGCAATTGAGGGAAGGCGCTTTATCAGGCCTTGCCACGTCGACCATATTGGAACGCGGCATCACGATTCCCCATTTGCAAGTCGCAGTCATCGGCGCCGACCACCGGGTATTCGACCGGGCAGCGCTTATCCAAATAGCAGGGAGAGTCGGAAGAAGCACAAAAGATCCTGGCGGGGAGGTCATCTTTTTCCATAATGGCATTACCCGCCAAATGGACGCGGCAAGACACGAGATCCTCTTCTATAATAAGGAGGGAAGGGCATGAACTGTTGTCTATGTGACCAGGCATTGCGTTTTGTGCCCTCATGGCGCGGCATCTTCCTCTACGAACCAATGGAAGTCGCATGCCAGCCGTGCCGGAAAGAATTTTCGAAGATCACCGAACACGGTTGCCGAATTTGCAGCAAGGAAGGCGAAACGATATGCCCTGATTGCCGTTATTGGGAAGAGAACGGCTATCGTGAACTCATCCAATCGGGAACAAGTCTTTACCGCTACAACGATGCCATGAAAGACTGGTTCCACCAGTACAAGTTTTTGAAGGATGTCTTATTGGCTCAAGTGTTTGCCAAAGATTTACGGGAAGTTTTGAAGAATGAGCGGGGAGTGGTGGTGCCGATTCCGCTGAATGAAGAAAAGCTCCGCGAACGGAGCTTTTCGCAAGTGGACGAATTGCTATTGGCGGCGGGGATTCCATACAGTCATCTGCTGGAGAAATGCGGTGAAACTTTGGGGGAGAAAACCCGCCAGGAACGGATGGCGACAAAGCAGTTGTTTCGATTGAACGGGAGAGTGGTCCCGAAGCAGCTGGTGCTGGTGGATGATCTCTATACCACAGGCACCACCATGCGGCAGGCAGCAAAAACTTTGCAGGAAGCGGGCGCAGAGTCGATCCGCATACTCACTTTGATTCGCGCGTAAGCTTGAAAAAGTGACTGACTCTTAGGCAAAAAAAAAACGGCCGCATGGAGCAGCCGTTCACGTTTGTATTAATGTTCATAGATCATTTTGCGCGTCATGCCGCCGTCAATCGTCAAACACTCCCCAGTGATAAACGAATTATCCGGATTCGACAAGAATAGGCATGCTCTGGCAATATCGTCCGTAGTGCCTACGCGCCCGCTCCAATGCTGTTCGTGGTCAACTTTGCGCAATTCTTCTGCATCTCCTGTGTGGATCCAGCCGGGAGCGATCGAGTTGACGCGTATGCCTTTTGGGTGGAGGCTTGCGGCAAGTGAGTGGCTGAGCGCAAAAATCCCGCCCTTGGAAGCGGAGTAGCTTTCCGTCCCCTGTTCTGACATGAACGCTCTTGTCGAGGACATATTGACGATCGACCGGATGTCCTCGTCCATATAACGGGCAGCTTCACGGCTGCAGATAAAGACGCTCTTCAAGTTTGTATTGAGCACGCGGTCCCAATCTTCTTCGGTCAATTCCCAAAGTGGCGTGAACTCTGAAACTCCGGCGTTGTTAATCAGCACATGGATGCTGCCATGGGCTTTATGGATTTCAGAAAAGACGCGTTCGACTTCCGAAAAGCTCCCTACATCACATTGGCGGTATTCCACACCGTCGATCTTGACCTCTTCAATATCCAAGCCGATGACGTTTGCGCCTTCTTTTTGAAAATATTGTGCTACGGTTTCCCCGATACCTTGTGCGGCACCTGTCACTACAATCGTTTTATTTGTAAACATGGGCTTCATCTCCTTGTCATATTGTTTACCTTTTTACTATCCTGCTGAAACTTTTTACGTTTCAAGAAGGATTCCGGAGGGAACAACTAGAAATAGATAGATAGCAAAACAGAAGGAGGAGTTCACATGCTGCAATTCAACATCAGAGGCGAGAATATTGAGGTAACTCCCGCAATTCGCGAACATATCGAGAAGAAGGTAGAGAAAATCGAACGCTACTTCACCGATGGGGCGAATGCAACAGCAATGGTGAATCTGAAAACGTACAACCATAACCAAACAAAAGTGGAAGTCACAATTCCGATGAAAAACCTAACACTGCGTGCTGAAGAACGGCACGATGATCTCTATGCAGCGATCGATTTGATCGTTTCAAAACTGGAGCGTCAAATCCGCAAGTATAAAACGAAAGTCAACCGCAAATTCCGTGACCGCGAAGGGATGGGCCTAGCCTTTGCAGCAGCAGAGAGCGAAGCGCAGAATAATGGCGCGGCAGAAACGGATGAAGAGGAAGATTTGAAAATCGTGCGTACAAAGCAATTCGACTTGAAACCGATGGATGAGGAAGAGGCAGTCCTGCAGATGAATATGCTTGGGCACAGCTTCTTCGTCTTCACCGACGCGGAGTCGAACGGCACGAATATCGTCTACAAACGGAAAGACGGTTCGTACGGGCTGATCGAGACAACTTCATAAACAGAAAAGCCTCCCGTAGCGGGAGGCTTTTATTGTGCTTTTTTTTAGCTGGATTTACCCAAGCTCGTTCCTGGCATGAAGTTATATCAAAAATGTTTCTTTCAAAATTGTTTCTTTCAAAATTGTTTTGCTGTTTAAAGGGAAATGCTTTGTTTGCACGCTTTATACTGCAGTGTTAAAATGAATGATGAGATTTTTCTTGAAAATGCTGCAAATGATTAAGATAAACCCAGAGAATGAAAATATGAGCAATAGCGGTTAATGGGCTTCCGATAGCCTGAATCGCCATGCAGGGAGCGGTTAAACATGCTTGGAGTATTGAATAAAGTATTTGACCCGAACAAACGGGATTTGAAACGATTGGAAAAAGTGGCAGACCAGGTGGAAGCCTTGGCTGATGAGTATACAGCCAAGACAGATGAAGCCTTAAAAGCGAAGACAGCCGAATTCACATCACGCTATGAACAAGGCGAGTCGCTCGATGACATGATGCCTGAAGCATTTGCTACGGTGCGCGAAGCATCGAAGCGCGTACTTGGAATGTATCCATTCCGTGTGCAGATCATGGGAGCTGCATCGCTCCATCAAGGGAATATTTCTGAAATGAAGACCGGTGAAGGTAAAACCTTGACTTCGACGATGGCCGTCTATTTGAATGCCATCACGAAAAAAGGCGTCCATGTCGTGACAGTCAACGAATACTTGGCGAGCCGCGATGCCGAAGAAATGGGCAAACTGTATAACTGGCTCGGCTTGACAGTTGGGCTCAATGTCAACAGCCTGACGAAAGAACAGAAACGTAAAGCTTATCAGGCGGACATCACCTACAGCACGAATAATGAGCTCGGCTTCGATTATTTGCGCGACAATATGGTGCTCTATAAAGAGGACATGGTCCAGCGTCCGCTTCATTTTGCCGTAATCGATGAAGTCGATTCGATCTTGATCGATGAAGCACGGACCCCGTTGATCATTTCAGGACAGGCGGCGAAATCTGCACAGCTCTATATGCAAGCGAATGCGTTCGGCCGCCTGCTGCAAAAAGACACGGATTACGCATACGATGAAACGACAAAAGGCGTCGTCCTGACGGAAGAAGGCATCGAGAAAGTCGAAAAAGCTTTCAGCATCGACAATTTATTCGATTTGAGCCACGTCCGCTTGAACCACGCGATCAATCAATCACTGAAAGCGCATGTTACGATGCAAAAAGATGTCGATTACGTTGTCCAGGACGGCGAAGTGGTCATCGTCGACCAATTCACCGGCCGCCTCATGAAAGGCCGCCGCTATTCGGACGGGCTTCATCAGGCGATCGAAGCCAAGGAAGGCCTCGAAGTCCAGAATGAATCGATGACGATGGCGACCATCACGTTCCAGAACTATTTCCGCAAATACGAGAAATTGTCCGGCATGACCGGTACGGCGAAAACGGAAGAAGAAGAGTTCCGCAATATCTATAATATGAACGTTATCTCGATTCCGACAAATAAGCCGATCATCCGTGACGACCGCGTCGATTTGATTTACGCGACGACCGAAGGCAAGTACAAGGCGGTTTCTGAAGACATCATCGAGCGCCATAAAAAAGGGCAGCCGGTCCTAGTCGGTACCGTAGCGATCGAGACGTCGGAAATCATTTCCGCCTATTTGACGAAAAAAGGCATCAAGCATTCGGTCTTGAACGCCAAAAACCATGCCCACGAAGCTGAAATCATCCTGGATGCCGGCCAGAAAGGCGCCGTCACGATTGCCACGAACATGGCAGGGCGCGGAACAGACATCAAATTGGGCGAAGGGGTCATCGAAGCAGGCGGGCTCGCAGTCATCGGCACCGAGCGGCATGAATCCCGCCGCATCGATAACCAGCTGCGCGGGCGTTCAGGCCGCCAGGGAGATCCGGGCGTGACTCAATTCTACCTGTCGCTTGAAGACGACCTGATGCGCCGTTTCGGCTCGGACTCCATGCGCAATATGATGGGCAAGCTGGGCATGGACGATTCCCAGCCGCTTCAATCCCGCATGGTGACGCGTTCTGTCGAATCCGCCCAAAAACGGGTGGAAGGCAATAACTTCGATGCACGAAAACGCCTGTTGCAATATGATGATGTCCTGCGCGAACAGCGCGAAATCATCTATAAGGAACGGATGGAAGTGCTCGAGACCGACAATATGCGCGAACTTGTCGATAATATGATCGACAACTCGATCGGCCGCATGGTCGCAAGCTATACCGCAGCCGAGAAGCCGGAAGAGTGGCACTTGAAATCGTTGACGGAAGTGATCTCCGCGAATCTCTTGCCGGAAGATGCCGTCACTGAACAGGATCTCGAAGGCAAGACGCAAGAACAGATCATCGAATTCGTGCGCAGTAAAGTAACCGCGCATTATGATGAAAAAGAAGTCGAAATGACGCCTACGCGCATGCGTGAATTCGAGAAAGTTGTCCTGCTTCGTTCAATCGATACGAAATGGATCGACCATATCGACGCGATGGACCAATTGCGCCAAGGTATCCACTTGCGCGCATACGGCCAGAACGACCCGCTACGCGAATACCAGAACGAAGGCTTCGCGATGTTTGAAGCGATGATCGAGTCGATTGAAGACGACGTTGCGAAATACGCAATGAAAGCGGAAATCAAGAACAATCTCGAACGCGAAGAAGTGGCGAAAGGCCAAGCGGTCAACCCGAAAGAAGGCGCCCAGGCGCCCCGCAAGAAGAAAGAGCCCGCCCGCCGGGAAATGGAAGTAGGCCGCAATGACCTATGCCCATGCGGCAGCGGCAAGAAATTCAAGAACTGCCATGGGGCAGCTTCGTAAACAAGTGTTCGATAGCCGAAGAGCATTAGCTCTTCGGCATTATTATGAGGAGGAACTTTATATGATGGAATTAGCGGATATTCGCAACCAGCTCGACAAAACAGCCGAAAAATTGGCGGACTTCAGGGGGTCTCTTTGACTTAGAAAACAAAGAAGCCCGCATACAGGAATTGGACGAAAGAATGATCGATCCGGATTTCTGGAACGACCAGGAAGAAGCGCAAGTGGTCATCTCCGAACTCAATGCCTTGAAGGATACAGTCAATCGTTACCGCAAGTTCGAAGAAGGCCAGGAAGACATGGAAATGACACTCGAACTTTTGCGGGAAGAGCCCGATGAGGACCTGCATGAACAATTAAGCGAGGAAATGAAGCAGTTTCTGGACGATCTCGGCAATTTCGAGTTGGAGCTCCTATTGAGTGAACCGTATGACAAAAATAATGCCATTCTGGAACTGCATCCCGGCGCTGGGGGAACGGAATCCCAGGATTGGTGTTCGATGCTGCTTCGCATGTATACGCGCTGGGCTGAGAAACGCGGTTTCAAAGTGGAGACTTTGGATTACCTGGCAGGAGATGAGGCCGGGGTCAAATCGGTCACGCTCGGCATCAAAGGCCATAATGCTTACGGCTATTTAAAAGCTGAAAAAGGCGTCCACCGCTTGGTCCGTATTTCACCGTTCGACTCCTCCGGCCGCCGCCACACATCGTTTGTATCGTGTGAAGTAATGCCGGAGTTCACTGGCGAAATCGAAATCGATATCCGCACGGAAGACTTGAAAATCGATACCTACCGTGCAAGCGGTGCCGGCGGTCAGCACATCAATACGACGGACTCCGCTGTCCGGATCACCCACTTGCCGACTGGCGCAGTCGTGACGTGCCAACAGGAACGCTCACAGATCAAGAACCGCGAAAAAGCGATGCAAATGCTGAAAGCGAAGCTATATGCATTGAAGATCGAAGAGCAAGAAAAGGAATTGCTGGAAATCCGCGGGGAACAGAAAGAAATCGGCTGGGGCAGCCAGATCCGTTCTTACGTCTTCCACCCGTATTCCATGGTCAAAGACCACCGGACCAACCATGAAACTGGAAATCTCCAAGCTGTCATGGATGGCGACCTGGATGGATTCATCCATGCAATGCTGCGCTCGAAAATGCAATAAGGCTGAACAAACCATCAGTGGATTTCAAAAGCAAGGGCCCTGGAAGCGGCTGCTCAACAGAGTGGCGGCTTCCGGGGTTTTTTTATTTGCAGAAAGGCAATAGAAGTAGAAGATGCTTAAATTTGCCAAGGAGGGGTTGGGCATGATGACCCATCAATTATTGATTTTGCTGGTTATCGGCTATATCGTCTATACAATCGACATCAAAAAGAACTTTTTCCCAGTTCCAGTGGTGCTGGTAGGAATCGGGCTGGGACTGTCATTTATTCCGTATTTCGCCGGATTCAATATTTCAAAGGACATCATCTTCAACGTCTTCTTGCCGGCAATTTTATTTACGTCGGCCTATCAATTTCCTTTAAAGCAATTAAAGGAGAATATCGGCATCATCATCACATTGAGTACGCTAGGCCTGATCTTCACTGTCGTATTGCTTGGCTTGTCCATATACTTGGCGGGAGGTATATTTACCGCGTTGTCCCTTACTGCCGCGTTTTTGCTGGCAGCTATCCTGACTCCGACGGATCCGGTATCTGTAACGACCATCCTGAAGGAAAGCAGCGGGGCGGAACAGATTGCTGACGTCGTCGAAGGGGAATCGATGATCAATGATGGCACGAGTATTGTCTTTTTCACCATTTTCCTGTCGATGTATCAAACCGGGAACGGGTTTTCATTAGGGAAATTCACTGCGGAATTACTGCTCGTTTCAATCGGGGGCGTCATTCTCGGAATCGCGATCGGCTGGTTGATGAGCAAGACGATCCGTTTTACACATGATAAAAAGTATCAAGTCATGTTGAGCGTCGTTGGCGCTTACGGGGCATTTTACATTGGCGAAGCCATCGGGGTGTCGGGCGTGCTTGCCACGGTAGCGGCGGGCATATTCGTCGCCTATGAAATGGGCAGGGAAATCAAGGAAGACACGCTTCCCCAATCCTTGGACGGTTTCTGGGATATCGTGACGCCGATTTTATTGGCAGTGCTGTTCTTGCTGATCGGCATACGAGGTGCGGAATATTTGGCCTTCTCAGGGTGGTGGTTCGCGATTGTCATTTTTCTGTTGGCCGTCCTCGTCCGTTTCCTCGTCATCGCGCTGTTCATTTATGGAGTGCCAAAATGGAAGCATGAGTTCAATAATGATTTTTCGACGATTACATTAACGGCATGGTCAGGAATCAAAGGCGCGATGTCAGTCGCATTGCTTCTTTGGCTTGAAGAAACGGCATCCGGACAGGATCAAGTGCTGATTTCCCTGGCCTTTGCGGCAATTGTGCTTTCGCTCGTCATTCAGAGCATCGGCATCTATCCGTTATCGAAAGTATTGAAAAACCTTCAATAATAAACGACCGTATACGGTGGGTTTCAAAACGGGAGTGTGCTGCGAAAACGCTATTGCTTCATCCGGATGAAGTTCACAAAAAACGGGGGTTCTGCTATACTCTGACAGGGTTCAAGTGAATATAGAAGGAAGAGGAATAATAGCTTATGGGTAAACGAAATATACGCAAAACAAAAGATCCACATCCGGTATTGACGAGTGTGATGGATTATCTTGCCGTGCTGGCTGGAGCGGCGATTGTCGCCATTTCATTTAACGTGTTCCTATTGCCGAATGAAGTAGCCTCGGGCGGAGTCAGCGGTATCAGTACGATCCTTTTCGGCTTATTCGAATGGAAGCCTGCATTCGTCCAATGGGCATTCAATATCCCGCTGTTCATCGCGGGCGTCATTTTGCTCGGAAAGAATTTCGGCATCAAGACAGCAGTCGGCACCGTATTTTTGCCGTTTGTCGTATTCCTGACCGAAGATTGGGAAGCCTGGACGAGAGATCCGCTGCTCGGGTCATTGTTTGGCGGCATCATGGTCGGATTGGGGCTCGGCATCGTATTCCGCGGAAAAGCTTCAACAGGCGGAACGGATCTTGCGGCACAGATCATCACCAAGTATACTGGCCTGACCCTTGGGACGAGCGTCGCGATCATCGACGGCATGATTGTACTGGCCGCCGCCATTGTTTTTGATATCGAGAAAGGCTTGTATGCATTGATTGGGCTGTACTTGACGACGAAGACCATCGATTTGGTACAGGTCGGGTTCAGCCGTTCGAAGATGGTCTACATCATTACGAACAAGCAAGTGGAAATCCGCGATGCCATTTATGAAGAAGTTGATCGAGGCGTTACGGAATTGACCGCGACCGGCGGCTATTCGGGCAACGAAAAGCCGATATTGATGGTCGTGATTCCCCAAACAGAATTTACGAAGCTGAAACAATTGGTCAAATTGATCGATCCGCAAGCTTTCGTTATCGTATCGGATGCTTCGGAAGTGTTGGGGGAAGGTTTCAAACGTGCGTAAAATTGGTATACTTCTATAGAAGGTAAAATAAGCAAGACAAAGAGGAGGATTTCCATGAAAAAGCAATTGATGACCGTATTGTTCGGTTCCGCTCTTGTGCTTGGCGCATGTGGCGGCGGAGAAGAATCATCCCCAGAAGAGCCTGCTGACACTGGCGGCGATACAGAAACTGAAACTACGACAGTGGATGCAGAAGCAGTCATCCAACAAAACTGTATTTCGTGCCACGGTGAAAACTTGGAAGGCCAAGGCAATTTCCCGGCATTGAACGATGTAGGATCCCGCCTATCACAAGAGGAAATCCTGTCAGTTATCGAAAATGGGCAAGGTGCAATGCCGCCGAACATCATTGAAGGCGAAGAAGCAACAGCTGTAGCGGAATACCTTGCGAACCAAAAATAAACCGGCATCATGCCCGGTTTATTTTTTTTGGAAAAAAACAAGGGAGATTCGAATGTTTGTGGTAAAAATATGGAAGATAATAAGGCTCTAAGACCTTATATTATTAAAATTTCAGATAATTCTTTGTATCGAGACTGAGTCTGAATTGAAATGTATCTGTAACAAAAAAGGGGGTGAGGAGTGTTATAATAACCGTGCTGCAAAATTTGCTACGTACTTGGGAAATCTACATTCGGCATAAGGCCGAATAATATAGGTGGTTTATTTAATGATACAAATGAAGAATATTTACAAAAAATATCCGAACGGCATTGTGGCACTCAACGGATTGAATGTTGAGATCGACCAAGGCGAATTTGTCTATATCGTCGGGCCGAGCGGAGCTGGTAAATCCACGTTCATCAAAATGATGTATCGCGAAGAACGCCCGTCTTCGGGACAAATGCTCGTCGATGGGAAAGATATCGGGAAATTGAAGAACCGGAAAGTGCCGTTCCTGCGCCGCGACATCGGTGTCGTGTTCCAGGATTTCAAACTCCTGCCTCGCTTGAATGTCTATGAAAATGTCGCTTTTGCCCTCGAGGTCATCGAGGAAAAACCGCAAATCATTAAAGAGCGGGTTATGGAAGTCTTGGATATGGTCGGCTTGAAGCACAAAGCGAAAATGTTTCCGCGGGAGCTATCCGGCGGTGAACAGCAGCGGGTTTCCATCGCCCGTTCCATCGTCAACACACCGAAAATCATGATCGCTGACGAACCGACAGGAAATCTTGACCCGGATACTTCCTGGGACATCATGAACCTGTTCGAACAGATCAACGCGGCCGGAACGACCATCATCATGGCGACCCACAACCGGGAAATCGTCAACAAGTTACGACATCGCGTCATCGCCATTGAAGGCGGCTTGATTGTACGCGATGCAGCCGGAGGTGATTACGGCTATGAAGATTAGAACATTTGGGCGCCACATCAAGGAAAGCTTCAAAAGCCTGGGCCGTAATGGCTGGATGACCTTTGCTTCCGTCAGTGCCGTCACTGTCACATTATTGCTTGTCGGAGTCTTCGTCATGATCATGATGAATTTGAACAAAGTGGCTGACGATCTCGAAAATGATGTAGAAATCAAAGTCTTTGTTTCACTCGATGCAGAAGAGGAAAACATTGCGGAGCTTGAAGAAGAAATATCTGGGTTGGAGGGCGTTGAATCGGCCGACTTTTCCACGAAAGAAGAGGAATTGACGGATCTTGTGCTCGACTTCGGCGAAGAGCTCAGCTTGTTTGAACAAAGCAACCCTCTGTTTGATGTGTTCTATGTAAAAGCGATAGAGCCCCAACAGACAGAAGCGGTGGCCAAAGAAATTTCCGCGCTTGAATATATCGAAGACGTGGAATACGGGGAAGGGAAGATTGAAAAGCTCTTCAATTTCCTCAATGCAGGCCGCAATGTCGGACTGGTCCTCATTTTGGCGTTATTGTTTACGGCGATGTTCCTGATCTCGAACACGATCCGCATCACCATCGTGGCGCGTCGCACTGAAATTGAGATCATGAAACTTGTCGGGGCGACCAATTGGTTCGTCCGCGTTCCATTCATTTTGGAAGGCATGTGGCTCGGGATCCTCGGTTCAATCATACCGATCGGCCTAGTCGTCCTGCTATATCAGAAAATCACGGAATTCGCTCAACCCCGGCTTAGTGGGGAACTCTTCCAACTGCTGGAGTTTTCACCTTTCATTTACCAAGTGAGTGCATTGATCTTGGCGATGGGTGTCTTTATCGGCATTTGGGGAAGTTTTATGTCCATCCGTAAGTTTTTACGTGTATAATCAATTCAAGGCCTATGGTCGCACTTTAACCATAGGTCTATATCTTACATAAATCAGGAAATAAAATACAGACATAGAAAAAGAACGTAAATCCAAGGGGGAAACGAACTTGAATTCGAAGTCTAAATGGGTGTTGTCCGGTGTTTCATCAATTCTTGCGCTGTCTTTGCTGATGCCTGCTGCACACGCAAATAGCAGCAAGCTGGACGAATTGGAACAAGAACAACAGCAAGTCCAGAAAGAACAAAAAAAATTGGAAAAAGAACGAAAGAAAATAGAACAAAAAGAAGAGGATCTTAGCTCGGGTATCCAAAAGAAAGAAAGCGAAATCCAGGAAACCTCTTCAGAACTCGACCGCATTGTTTCTGAAATCCAGCAATTGGACAAGAAAATGCAGGAAACACAATCCAAGATCAATACAGTACAAGCCGAGATCGACCAAACTAAAGAAGAGATCGATGAACTGAAAGAAGCGATCAAAGAGCTCGAGCGTAAAATCGATGAACGCACCGAATTATTGAAAGAACGCGCCCGCGCCATCCAGATGAGCGGCGGGTCTGTCGAATACATCGATGTTTTGCTCGGCGCCAATAGCTTCATCGATTTTATCGACCGTTTTTCGGCGGTCAATACCTTGATTGAAGCGGACCGTGAAATCATGCGTGAACAAGCAGCCGATAAAAAAGAATTGGCTGCCAAGCAAGAGGCGGTAGAAACGATTCTTGCCAACCAAGAAGAACGACGGGCTGAATTGGTTTCATTGAAAGCCTCATTGGATAGCCAGAAAAAACAACAAGCGGGCTTGAAAAAACAAATGGAAGCAGAACAGAAACGTCTGGCTTCCGAAAAGAACAGCTTGGAAGCGCAGCACGAAGAAGCGCTTGAAGTGAATGCTGCATTGGAGAAACAAATCATGGGGCAACAATCCCGCATGGCGAAATTGGCTCAGCAAGAAGAAGCCGAACGGGCACGCATAGCAGAGGCTGAACGGAAAGCAGCAGCAGAAAAGGCAGCAGCGGAAAAAGCGGCAGCTGAGCGTGCTGCGGCAGAGAAAGCGGCGGCTGAACGGGCAGCTGCGGAAAAGGCGGCGGCTGAAAAATCATCGGCGCAGTCTTCATCGGCGAGTGCCGCACCGGCACCAGCACCGACGCCAGCACCAGCTCCTGTCGTTAAGCCATCAGCAAACTTCGTGATGCCGGCTTCCGGCCGCCATACTTCAGGATTTGGCGGTCGTGATATCGGGGCAGGTGCCGAGACGCACCTTGGCTACGATATCGCCAATAGCCCAGGAACACCGATTGTGGCATCCGCCGCCGGATTCGTTTCATATGCAGGGACAATGAACGGTTACGGCAATGTCATCATCATCAACCACTCGATCAACGGGCAGCCGTATGCGACCGTATACGCCCATTTGAACTCGATCGGTGTATCGGTCGGCCAGAAAGTCGGCCAGCGCCAGTATATCGGCGGAATGGGCAATACCGGACGTTCGACCGGGCCGCACTTGCATTTTGAAATCCACGTGGGATCTTGGAACGGCTCGCGCAGCAATGCCGTGAATCCAGCCAATTACCTTTCTTATTAATAAAAAAGCCGTCATGGCCATTCTTTCCGCTTCAGTATGGATGAAGTGTCGGGAAGAGGCCGTGGCGGTTTTTTTCTATGACACAATTTGTTGCGGAATAATTCCGGCGAATTTACTGGCTACGAACAGTTTATTTATCGTATGATGGTAACGGAATGGAGTGAAAAGAATGTCGAAAAAAATAATCGGGCTCCTGTTAGTTGCCGTTCTGGTCATCATTCTAGCTGTATGGGCGGTCTTTGACAGCCAAAAAGAGGACCGCGCACTGAATAAAATGGCACTTGGCAGCACTGTTGACTTTTTGCCGACTGACGAAGGCCTGGCAAGAGGCGAATTGGCTCCCGACTTCGAATTGACGACATTGGAAGGCGAGGAAATGCGCCTGTCGGATTACCGGGGCCAAGCAGTCATCCTTAATTTCTGGGCGACTTGGTGCCCGCCTTGCCGTGCGGAAATGCCGCATATGCAAACTTTTTACGAGAAACAGCAAGGAAACGATGTCGAGGTACTCGCCGTCAATTTGACGACAGAGGACCGGGGCATGGCGGAAATCGAGAAATTCGTTGAGGAATTCGATTTGGAGTTTCCAATTCCAATGGATATAGACGGGGATATTGGGGCGCTCTATCAAGCGTTTTCCATCCCAACTTCCTATATTATAGATCGCGAGGGCCGTGTGCTTCATAAAATCGTTGGCCCGATGGATGAAGAAATGATGAATGAGTTCATCGACGAAATCAATGAGGGGGAATCATAATGACATCGATCGATACGAAATCTGTACACACAGCCGGCATGGAAGAGCGGACCATCCGCCCGAAAGTGATGCCAATTTACCAAACATCAGCTTTTTCTTTTTCATCTTTAGAAGAGTTGGAAGGCTATTACGAAGGAAACGGAACGTATCTCTACACGCGGACAGCGAATCCGAATACGGATGCACTCGGACAGACGGTTGCACAGCTAGAAGGCGCCCCAAAAGGCGTGGCTGCTTCTTCTGGCATGTCAGCGATACTCGCGGGCATTTTGTCCGTTGCAGAAGCGGGAGACCATATCCTTGCGGCAGAAGATGTTTACGGAGGCACTTTCCATTTGCTGAAAGAAGAATTGAAAAGACTCGGCATTACCGTCCATTTCGCGGATTTCTCGGAAACCGGCACGATTGAACAGGTTTTGGTCGATTATCCCGAAGTGAAATTGATCTTGAGCGAATCGATCACCAATCCATTTTTGCGGGTTGAAGATATTGATGGGCTTGTTCAACTGAAAAATCAATACGGCGTAAAGGTGATGATCGATAATACATTCGCGACGCCTTATACGTATACACCTTATGCACAAGGCGTGGATTTGGTCGTACATAGCGCAACGAAGTATCTCGGCGGGCATAGCGATGTCACATCAGGCGTATTGGTAGGCGATGCCGCTTTGATCGAAGAAGCTACAAAACGCGTCGTCAACCTCGGCATGAACTTAAGCCCTTTTGAAGCATGGCTGACATTACGCGGGGTCAAAACCTTGGCGCTGCGTATGGAAAAGCAAAATGCCAATGCCCAGGCCATTGCCGATTTCCTGCAGGACAAGGCGCGGGTTTGGTATCCGGGAAAAGGCGCGATCGTTTCGTTTGAACTGCCGGAATCGGCGGATGTCTCCGCGTTCTTCTCGTCACTCGGATGGATCAAAATCGTCCCGACTTTGGCCGGTGTCGAAACGACTGTCTCTTATCCATTCGGCACATCTCACCGGGCCTTATCCGCTGAAGAAAAAGCACGGATTGGCGTAACTGAGCGGGTTGTTAGGCTTTCAGCCGGAATCGAAGGCATTGAAGACATCCTTGGACAGCTAAAGCTGGCATTTAACTGATTGAAAAAGATGTAGGGCTAGCCCTGCATCTTTGGTACAATGGAAGATAAGTTCATTTAGCTTAAGGATGGTGTCAGTGAAGTGTTAACGGATTTTTTGATGGCAATCGCCATGTTTTTTCTTAACCCTGTTTTTTATGTCGCATTATTCGCTGCGACGATGCTTGGATATTTCCGCGTTAAAAAAGAACGCCGCATTTTCCGCACGCGGATCGTGTATGGCGGAACGGAATTCAAACGCTTGTTGAAAGATGGCTGGTTGTATGCGCTGATCTTATCGGTTATCGTGGCAGCTGCCGGATTGGCAGTGCCGATGGAATGGTTGATCGCCCTCAGCATCGTCAGCATCATCGTCATGCTGACGGGTTTTTACCACCTGGCCTCTTTCGTCTATTTGGCGTCCGCGTCCGCATTGGTTGTCTGGTTGTTCGAAGCCAATGATTGGACCATTAATCTCGGGTTCGCTGAAATGACAGGCAGGGGGCTTGCGGATGGCTGGCTCATTTCAGTCGCGTTGATTGCAGGGCTTTTGCTGTTCATCGAAAGCCGCATGGTCGAAAAGTCAGCTGCTGCTGCCGCTTCACCGCGCCTGCATAAATCGGCTCGCGGATTGCGGGCGGCCGCTTACATCTCCCGTCGTCTATGGCTGATTCCGGCTGTGCTGGTCGTACCTGGAGAAATGGTCTCCGAATACGCACCGTACTGGCCGCAGCTGCCAATCGGGGAATCGGCGTTTTCCTTTATTTTGTTCCCGCTGGTCTTTGGATTCCAAGGGCGCAGCAAACGGACACTGCCGGTTTATTTGTATCCGAAAATCGCGAAATCGGTCGCTTGGTCGGCTGTCTTGACGATTGTTCTGGCCTTATTCGGTTTCCTGTGGCAGCCGATGGCGATCATCGCACTGGCCGCCGGTGTATTGTTCCGTCTGGGCATTAGCTTGTACTACGCGCAGAAAGAGCGCAGCGGGAATTATACTGTGACCCCACAAGCGCAAGGCGTCATGATCATCGACGTGCTTCCAGGCTCTCCAGCTGAGAAGATGGGGCTTGTGCGCGGGGAAATCATCCGCAAAGTAAACGGCACGACGGTAACGAATGAAACGGAATTGTACGAAGCCATCCAGCTCAATGCAGCGCATTGCCGACTGGAAGTCATCGACCATAACCTGGAAATGCGTTTGCGGCAGCATGTCGTCTTCCGCCATGACCATCATCGTTTAGGTCTTTTGATTGTTGAGTAAGGGGAGAAGTATATGGAATCAATGGTGACCAAGTTTTTCCTATCGCTGTTTGTGCCCGGGCTTCTTGTGATCCTGTTTACGCGCGTGACGTTTAACCATTACGTCGGCCTCATATTAACCGTCGCATTGATTGCTGCGGCCGTTTATGCAGGCTTTACGCATACGTGGCTATTGTTCATCGTCAACGCCGCCTCGTTAACAGCCGGTTTCTGGTATTCAAGCAATATGTATCATAAACGAAAAAAAGCCGAAGCTCATGAAAATGAGTGACGGCTTTTTTCATTATCCGAACCAAAGTCCGTATAGCGAAAGAATGGCAATGGTCCCGAGAACGACAAGGATGACGTTCGCCCCGGCAAAAGCGATTGCGAAAGCGGAAACGGCCCCGATGACGCCGAACCAGATATTTTCCTGAATAAAGAAAACGGCCGGGAAAATCAAAGCGCCGAGCACGGCATACGGAATGTTGCGCAAAACATTCTGCACTGCCTCAGGCAACTCGCGCCCTTCCAAAAAGGTTAACGGGATTGCGCGTGGAATATAAGTTACTAGGGCCATCCCGAAAATCATCCACCAAAACCAGGCACCCATCAGGCGGCAACTCCTTTCCGTGAAATCATTTCAATGAAGATGGCCGATGCGAGTGTCGAGACCATGATTGCCCAACCCGTAGACAGCCAACCGGTGAAATAGAACATGGAATTGAAAAGGGCGGCAATCAACGCCAAGCTGACGACTTTCCGGTTGCCTTTCATGGACGGCACAAGCAGGCCGACGAACATGGCGTATAGCGCGATCGACATGGAAGCCTGCAAAAAAGCAGGGAGGCTGGCGCCGATCAAATGGCCGAGCGAAGTGAATCCGACCCAGCTGCCATAGGAAATGATGATGACCCCAGCGGCAAACGAGGTGCGGACCTTGACGCCTGGCTGCGTGGCCAATACCGTAAACGTTTCATCGGTGATGCCGAAAGCATATAATGCTTTTTTCCAGCGGGCATCCGGTTCCATCTTTTCGTTCAGCGCAGCAGTCATCAGGAAATGCCGGATGTTGACGATGAATGTGTTGACGACAATGAGTACCGGGAGCACACCGGCAGTAATGAGGGAAAGCGATATGTATTGCGCGGCGCCGGCAAAAACGAAGATGCTCATGGCGGTCGCTTCAATCAGCGATAAGCCTGTCGTTTTTGCCAGGAGCCCGAACGTCAGCGCGACCGGAAAATAGCCGATGGCGATACTGGCGCCTGCTTTCACCCCCGAAGAGAATCCTTGTTCCTGCAATTTGTTCCGCTCCTTTTGCCGTAAGTATTTCTCTTTTCCAAAATGGGAGAAAGAGTGTAAAGTAATTATAATAGCATAGCATATTTTAACCCGTTTTTCGGATTCGTTTTTGAAAAATCGCGCAATTTAAAAGGAATGAGCCTATGTCGGATTTTTTTACAATGGAAAACATCGTTGAGTTGACGCAATCTTATCGGGCATTCGGCCCCTTTATCGGATTTTTGCTGCCGTTCCTTGAATCCTTTTTGCCATTTTTGCCACTCTTTGTCTTTGTCTTTGCCAATGCGACGGCCTACGGGTTATGGCTCGGCTTCCTCTTGTCGTGGGGCGGGGCAGTGGCCGGTTCCTATACGGTATTCTTGCTGATCCGTAAATTCGGCCAAGCACGGTTCATGAATTTCATGACACGGCACCAGAAAGTCGAAAGGCTCATCCACTGGGTGGAACGCAATGGCTTCGGCCCGTTGTTTCTGTTGCTGTGTTTCCCTTTTACCCCATCGGCGTTGGTCAATTTGGTAGCAGGGTTATCGAATATCAGCCGCCATTACTATTTACTGACATTGATGGCAGGAAAATTCGTCATGGTCTTTACGATTTCATACGTAGGGTATGATATCCGTGCTTTGTTCACGCAGCCGGTCCGGACGGCCATTGTCATTGCCGTCATCGTGCTGTTGTATGTCATCGGGAAAATCCTCGAGAAGCGGCTTAACAAGCGAGTGGAAGCCGACTTTAAGCGGGCGAAAGAAGAACGGGAAAAAGAACGGCTATCTTAACTGGAAAGTCGTTCTTTTTGATTGTTTACTGTATAATAAGAACAAACGTTCTTGTTGGGAGGAGTGCTTTATATGTCTTTACGAATCGTGTACGGGCGCGCCGGTACCGGCAAAACCCGCTTTGTCCAGGAAGAGATCGCCGATAGTTTAAAAGACCAGGCGGATGGGGATCCGATATTTCTTATCGTCCCGGACCAGATGTCGTTTTCCACGGAGTACAGGTTGTCCGCTGCATATGGCATGAATGGCATGATTCGTGCACAAGCTGTGACTTTTAAACGCCTTGCATGGCGTGTGTTGCAGGAAGTCGGCGGGATCAGCCGCAAGGAAATCGATACATTCGGCTACCGGATGCTGATCCGCAGCCTGCTCGAGGAACATAAGGATGAGTTCAACTTATTCAGGCGAGCCGCAGGGAAACGGGGCTTCACGGACCAGATCGAGCAATTGATCAAAGAGTTTTCGCGTTATTGCATCGATTGCGATGAACTGGGCACCATCCGTTCATCCCTCGAATCAGCCGGAGCTCCGAGGACGCTGCAGGACAAGGCAGCGGATTTAGAGCTGATTCTATTGGAAATCGACCGCAGGCTGGGCAAGGTATTCGTGGATTCCGAGGGGCATCTTGGCTTATTGAGCGAAAAAATCCGCCATTCGGGCACGATGAAGCAGTCAGCTGTTTATATCGACGGCTTCGTCAGCTTTACCGCTCGCGAGTTCCAGATCATCGAAGAGTTGCTGAAGCATGCCAAATCTGTGACGATCGTCTTGCCGATGGATGAGTCAAGCGATATAGAGGACGAACAATCGTTGTTCTACCAATCCGCCGTCACGGCAAGCCGTTTGATAGAGCTGGCTGCATCGGAGGGAATCGGCCTTGAGCCGGAAGTGTACCTGCAAGAGCCGAAACGCTTCATGAATGAAGAGCTTCGGCATGTGGAGCGCTATATCGAAACCTTCCCTGCCCCTTCCATCCAGGGGCAAGGGGCGGTCGAATTGGTCGAAGCATCGAACCGGCGAGCTGAAATCCATGAGCTTGCCCGATCGATCCGCCAGCAGGTGATGGAGGGCTGCCGATATAAAGATATTGCGGTATTATACCGCCAGCCCGAAGTATACGACGAACTGATCAACACCATTTTTCCACAATACGACATCCCTTATTTCATCAGCCAGAAAAAATCGATGCTCCACCATCCATTGATCGAATTCAGCCGTTCTGCACTAGAAGCGGTCATCGGCAATTATGCATATGAACCGGTTTTCCGGGCGTTGAAGACGGATTTGTTCTTCCCTGAAGGCAATGTCAGCAAATGGCGGGAGCGCGGAGACCAACTCGAAAATTTCGTCCTGGCCAATGGCATCTACGGGGACCGCTGGTTTGACGATAAACGCTGGATCTATAAGAAATACCGCGGGCTGGAATTCCATTCAGGCATTCAGACTGATGAGGAATTGGCGCTCCAGATGGAATTGCAGACTGTCCGGGATGTAGTGCGCGACCCGCTTGAGCGTTTGAAAACCCGGCTAGGAGACTGTGTGACCGGCCGGGACTTTGCCACAGCGCTATTTCAGTTTGTCGAAGAGCTTGATGTCTATGCGAAAATCCAGTTGCTGAAAGACCGCGAGGAAGCGGAACATCAATTGCTTGCCGCGACCGAGCACGAGCAGGCGTGGAATCAATGGGTGGGCGTACTCGACCAATTCGTGTTGATGTTCGGGGAAAAAGAACTGGACCTCCAAAGTGCTGCGAGGATTCTGGATGAAGGTTTTGAAACCTTGGAGTTTTCACGCATTCCGCCATCGCTCGATCAAGTGACCATTGCCAAAATGGACCTGGCGCGCTTGATGGACATCCGGTCGGTCTTCATCATCGGCGCGAATGATGGCATCTTGCCGCAGCGCATCGAACACGAAGGGCTCTTGACCGACGCGGAACGCGAGTGGTTCCAGAGAATCGGCATCGAACTCGCGCCGAGTTCGCGCATGCGCCTGATGGATGAAACGTATATGGCATATCGCTCCTTCTCTTCCGCTTCCGATCGGCTGAGCGTTTCCTATCCGATTGCGGACGAAGAAGGAAAAGCTTTACTGCCGTCTTTATATATCAGGAAAATTGCCGACCTGCTCCAGATCGAACCGAAATTGGCTGCAATCGGCCCGGAAGAGTTGCATGAGCCGGATGCATTGGAATACATTACGCATCCGCGTGCGGCGCTATCGCATCTGGCTGCCCAAATCAGGAGCGGAGAACTGACCGGCCACTGGCAAGCCGTGCTTGATTACTACCGGGAAGACCCGTTATGGTCGTCGGTCATCGACCAGGTCTTCAAGCCTTTGAGCCATACAAAAGCAGAGAAATTATCGGAAAAGGTCGCTGGATCGCTTTACGGTACGCCGATTGCCTCTAGCGTCTCCCGCATCGAGACCTACCACAGCTGCCAATTCGCGCATTATGCAGCATATGGCTTAAAACTCGAAGAGCGCAGCCAATACCGTCTGGCGGCCCCGGCGATGGGGGATTTATTCCACGCCGCGATCAAATGGATTTCGGATGAAGTGATGCAGCTCGGTGTTTCCTGGTCATCCTTGAGCAAGGAACAATGTGCGGATCTCGCGAAGCGGGCGATTGAACAATTATCGCCTTATTTCGTCAACCAGATCCTGTTGAGTACCCATCGCTATCGGTATATCCAATACAAACTTGAAGGCATCATCCGCCAGACAGCGTTCATGTTGAGCAAACATGCACAAGTATCCGGTTTCGTACCCGTCGCCCTTGAAGTGGGCTTCGGGACGAAAGAGGCGATTCCGCCGCTAGACATTCCACTCGAACGCGGGCGCAAGATGAATGTACGCGGGCGCATCGACCGCATCGATTCAACCGATATCGGAGGCAAACCGTATTTGCGGGTGGTCGATTATAAATCATCCAAGCAAGGCTTGGATCTGGGTGAAGTTTACCACGGCTTGGCCCTTCAAACCTTCACTTATCTGGATGTCGCCCTGACCCACTCGAAACGCTGGCTCGGGGAGCAGGCGGAACCGGCCGGGGTGCTGTATTTCCACATGCATAACCCGATGCTGAAGATGACGAAGCTGCTAAGTGCCGAAGAATTGGAAGAAGAGCTCGCGAAGTCATTCAAGATGAATGGGCTCGTCGTGGAGGATCCGGACGTCATACAGGCGATGGATGATCGGATCGACGGCTATTCGAATGTCATTCCAGTGCGGCTCAACAAAAATGGCTCGGTCTCGAAAGGGTCGTCGAAAACGGTCGAAAAAGATGATATGGAAACGATCCGGAAATTTGTCCGGAAAAAACACCAAGGGGCAGGAAATGGCATTCTCGACGGCCAAACGGAGGTCTCGCCTTACCGCTTGAAGGATGATACGCCTTGCCAATTTTGCAATTTCCGGGCGGTATGCCAATTCGACCCGAGCGACCCGGAACAAAGCTACCGGAAGTTACCGGTGTTGAATCCTGACCAGGCAGTGGAGAAAATACGCAAGGAGTTGAGCGCTGATGATACCGGAAAAACCGAATGATGCCACATGGACGGATGAACAGTGGCAGGCGATATGGGCGAAAGGACAGGATATGCTCGTATCGGCGGCGGCAGGCTCAGGGAAAACGGCTGTCCTGATCAACCGGATGATCGAAAAAGTGCTCGATGAACAAGACCCGGTATCCGTCGATGAGCTATTGGTCGTAACGTTCACGAACGCTTCCGCGGCTGAAATGCGCCACCGCATGTCTGCTGCATTGGAACAGGCGGTCGCGGCACAGCCTGAGTCCGTTCATTTGAAAAAACAACTGCGCTTGATCAATAAAGCCCAAATTTCCACTTTGCACTCGTTCTGCCTGCAAGTCGTGAAGCAATATGCCTATCTCCTGGAAATCGATCCCGGCTTCCGCATTGCGGGAGATACTGAAGCGGCATTGCTGCGGGATGATGTGATGGAAGCTGTGCTCGAATCTGCTTATGAAGGCCAAGGGCGGGAGAAGGTCTATAGGCTTGCGGATAGTTTCACTTCGGACCGCAGCGATCAGGCAATGGAGATCCTGCTGGGCAAACTATACGATTATTCGCGAGTCCACCCCGAACCGGATGCATGGCTCGACCAATTGCCAAGGCTTTACGATGTGCCGGAACCCGTAACGATCGATGACTTGCCATTTATGGAAGACCTGAAAATGACGATACGCCATAGTTTTGAAGCGGCGCTCGATTTGCTGGACGAAGGCTGGGAACTGGCCACTTCTCCGGACGGCCCGGCCATACTGGAAGAGAATTTCCGGATGGATGCCACGCTGGTCCGTGCTGCACTAGATGCATTGGATGAATCCTGGGCATCGCTTCATGCATATGCGCGTAACGTTAAATGGGAGCGGCTGGCGTCCGTGAAAAAGGATTCCTGTGACCCGCAGCTGGCGGAAGAAGCGAAAGCGCGCAGAAACGAAGCGAAAAAACTCTTCAATGATGTAAAAGACGGCTATTTCACCCGTGCGCCTGAGCGCTTGCTTGAGGAGATGCGTGAAATGGCCTCGCTCATGACAACATTAGTCGATTTGACGAAGCGCTTTGCGGAAGATTATAAAGCTTTGAAAATCGACCGCGGCCTGGTGGACTTCTCGGATCTGGAGCATTATGCGCTGGAAATCCTGAGCGATGGCGGGGAACCCTCTGCGATTGCACAAGATTACCGTGCGCGGTTCAAGGAAGTCTTGGTCGATGAATACCAGGATACGAATATGCTGCAGGAAACGATACTTAGCCTGGTGAAATCCGGAACGGAACAGGATGGCAATCTATTCATGGTCGGGGACGTCAAACAGTCCATCTATCGATTCCGCCTCGCAGAACCGATGCTGTTCCTTGGCAAGTATTCCCGCTTTAGCCGGGAAGCTGACGGGACCGGCCTTAGAATCGATTTGAACGCCAATTTCAGGAGCCGCAAGGAAGTCCTCGATGGCACCAATTACATCTTTTCGCAGATCATGGGCGAGCGAGTTGGTGAAATCAGCTACGATGAAGATGCGGCATTGAAGCCGAAAGCGCCATATCCCGAAGAGGATGTGCCGATCCATTTGACGCTCATCCATGAACCTGAAGCGGAGGAAGGGGAAGAGACAGCGGTAGACATGGACAAGTCGCAGTGGGAAGCCCGCTGGATTGCGCAAAAAATTCGCCATATGATGGATGCGGGAACGCTCGTTCACGATCCTTGGAGCGGGAAAGAACGGCCGCTTGAATATCGTGATATTGTCGTGTTGATGCGTTCTATGACTTGGTCGGGCGACTTTTCAGATGAGTTCAAAATGGCTGGCATCCCTCTGTACGCGGAATTGAGCGGAGGTTATTTTGACGCACTCGAAGTAATGATCATGCTCAATACCTTGCGCGTCATCGATAATCCGTATCAGGATATCCCGCTTGCCGCTGTTCTTCGTGCGCCATTTTTCGGCCTTCGGGAAAACGAGTTGGCAGCGATCCGCCTGGCTGACACTAAAGGCACCTTTTACGATGCGCTAAAAGCATTCATCCGCATCGGTTCGATGGACGAAAGGACGCGCGTAAAGCTCGGCCGTTTCACAAACTACTTGAAAAAGTGGCGGGACCTGGCGCGGCGGGGGTCGTTGTCGGAATTGATCTGGGAAGTCTATATCGATACGAATTATTATGAAATGGCGGGCGCCATGTCGAACGGCAAGCAACGCCAAGCGAATCTTCGCGCCCTCCATGACCGTGCACTCGAGTACGAGAAAACCGCTTTCCGCGGATTGTTCCGCTTCCTGCGCTTTATTGACCGCATGCGTGAGCGCGGGGATGATCTTGGAACTGCAAAATCGTTGAGTGAGAAGGAAAATGTCGTCCGGCTCATGACCGTCCACAAATCGAAAGGGCTGGAGTTTCCTGTCGTCTTTTTCGCGGGAACCGCAAGGCCATTCAATGAAATGGATTTCCACAAGCCGTATTTATTCGACCAGCAATATGGGCTTGCGGTGAAGGCCGTCAATCCCGATACACGCATCGAATACACCTCGCTGCCTTATCTTGCCGTTAAAGAGATGAAGCAAATGCAGGCGAAAGCAGAAGAAATGCGCGTTTTGTATGTAGCGATGACGCGTGCGAAAGAAAAGCTCTACCTGACCGCATCGGTAAAAGATATAGAGCGGTTATTGGAGAAGTGGAAGACCGTCTCAGGCGATGTGCTCTTACCTGATTTTAAACGGTCGCGTGCAAAGTCCTATCTGGATTGGATCGGCCCTGCCGTTTCCAGGCATCCAGATGCCAAAGTGTTCCACGTCGGCGGTGAGATGCTCGAACATCAATCGCGTTTCCAGATCGACATTGTCGAGACGCTTTCCTTGGAAGAGCCGCTCCCATTGCTGGAAGCGCCACAAGACCGGCCGGAAGCAGAAAAAGATGCAGAATTGATCCGCAGCCGCTTCGATTTCATCTATCCGCACCAGGCAGCAGTCGAAAAACGCTCCAAGCAATCGGTGACGGAAATGAAGAGATTGCAGCTATTGCAGCGTTTGGACGAGCCAGAATCCTTTATACAGGATTACCAGCCAAAAACGCAGAAAAGAGCGCCGCATCGCCCTGATTTTCTGATGGACCGCAAACTGTCGGCTGCAGATATCGGCACGGCGGTCCATACCGCCATGCAGCATTTGCCGCTAGAGCGGCAAATGGATGTTGGGGAAATCAGGCAATTTCTTGAGGAACTGGCAGGCCGGGAAATTCTGACGAAGGAAGAAGCGCAAGCTGTCAAGGCGGAACAAATTGCAGCGTTTTTCCATAGCCCTATCGCACAGCGCTTGATGAACGCAGAAGATATCAGGCGGGAAGTTCCTTTTACGTACGCACGGGCGGACGAAGACGGCGACCATCAGATCGTCCAAGGAATCGTCGATTGCCTGTTCAAGGAAAATGGGGAATGGGTCCTGCTCGATTACAAAACCGACCGGACACAGGGGATGGGCAATGTCCATTCGGTGATGAAAGAGCGCTACTCTGTCCAATTGTCGGTTTACCAAGAAGCAGTGGAAGCGATTTTGCGCATTCCGATAACGCAGCGTGTCTTGTATTTGTTCTCTTCAAACGAAGAAGTGGAAGTCTAGGAGGATTATTTTGAAATTACAGCCGATCTCTTTACGTGAACGGGTGGACGCCATCGACTTGATGAGGGGATTTTCGTTATTCGGGATCCTGCTCATCAATATGCTGGCCTTCCACACCCCTTTAACTTATATCGATCCCTACAAATGGTTCAGCGGAAATATGGACCAAACCATTTTCACCGGCTTGGATATTTTCGTCCAGGCAAGTTTCTATCCCTTGTTCTCGATGCTGTTCGGCTATGGGCTGATGATGCAATTCCTGCGCGCAGAACATTACGGGCAGCCATTTATGCCGATTGCCGTCAAACGTTTGTTGGTCCTGCTGGCATTTGGGATCGTCCATGCCTTCTTGATCTGGTATGGGGACATCTTGATTACCTATGCACTTATGGGCTTGTTATTGATCGGAATGTTCCGGCTTCCACCCGCTTGGCTCCTGGGCCTTGGGGTCTTGCTCTACACACTGCCGCATGTAATGTTTACCGTCATCATGTTCCTTGCGGTCATGGTCGACCCAAACATCTATATCGGTTATCAGGAAGCCGAACAATCCGTGGCTGCCTACCAATCAGGCACTTTCGCTGAGATCTTCAGCCGGCGGTTAACGGATTGGTATTACGTCAACAACCCGTTCAGCTTTATCATTCTGGCAGTCACGATCCTGCCGCTCATGATGGTCGGTGCGGCAGCGGCGAAATTGCGGATGATCGAACAAACTGCCGCAAAGAAAAAGACATGGCTCGTGCTTGGTGTGGTTGCACTCACGGCCGGGTTGCTGCTGAAAATGACTCCGTATCTCTTCGACAAGAATTACGCTTTCCAATATGTCCAGGAAATCTTCGGCGGCCCCCTTGTGGCGATCGGTTATGCAGCGATCATCGCTTTATTGTCCCTGAACGTGAATTTCATGAAAGTCTTGTCGCCCCTGGTCAAAGCCGGCAGGATGTCAATGACGGTCTATATCACGCAGTCGATTATCGCGACCAGCATCTTCTATTCATTCGGCCTGGGGTTATATGGGCAAGTGGACTTGTTGACCGGCACCCTGATCGCCCTCGGCATTTTCGTCCTCCAATTGATTTTTGCTGAGCTATGGTTCAGCAAATTCAACCGGGGGCCGATTGAAATGGTCTGGCGCCGATGGACATACGGAAATAATTTTGAAAAAAGCAACAATTCAAAACGCTGAATGTGTATAATGGATGCAATCACAGAAAAGGAGTGTTTGACGAATGAAACTTCTATCGTTTCGCTTTCAAGGAGAAGAACGTTTTGGACCAAAGGTAAAAAAAGAAGAAGCCGTGTGGGATGTCCTCGCCATCCAGGAGCAGCTGGAAGTATTGCCGGAATTTCCGGATAAGCTGATTGATGGAGTAGCGCAAGGAATGGAGTTTGTGGAACAGATCCGCAAACTGACGGAGGCGGCTGTCCAATCGGAAACCCCTGAGCAATTCAAACACTCTTTTTCGGAAATCGAATGGCAGGCACCTGTCCCGAGGCCTCCGAAAAACTTTATCTGCATCGGCAAGAACTATGCAGACCATGCTAAAGAGATGGGCGGGCAGGCACCAACCGAAATGGTCGTTTTCACAAAAGCGCCGAATACGGTGGCAGCCGATGAAGAGACGGTATCCGTGCATGCGGATGTGACCGATTCATATGATTATGAAGGCGAATTGGCCGTCGTGATCGGAAAAGCCGGGCATAAGATCCCGAAACAGCTGGCTTACGATCACGTATTCGGATACACGATCGCACTCGATTTGACAGCCCGTGACCTGCAGGAAAAACATCAGCAATATTTCCTTGGAAAAAGCTTGCCGGGTTCCTGCCCGATGGGTCCATACCTGGTCACAAAAGATGAAATCCCGCAATCACAGAATCTGTCCTTGGTGACGAAAGTGAACGATGAGGTCCGCCAAAACGGCAATACGGAACAGATGATCCGCCGTGTCGATGAGTTGATTTCAGAAATCTCCAAGAGTGTGGCCCTTGAACCAGGCGATGTCATCCTGACAGGAACTCCGGCTGGCGTCGGCAAAGGGTTCAATCCGCCGAAGTTCTTGAAAGCGGGCGATACGATCAAAGTATCGATCCAGTCAATCGGCACACTCGTCACACATTTGTCATAAGGAACAATCGCTTCCAATTGTCCTGCGTGTGTTAAACTTGAGGGGACTATATTAAATGAGGTGAGCTTTTGGGATTTTTAACTGACACAACGCATTTACACATTACCATGTGGGTAGTGGGGATCGTGCTGTTCCTCGTGGCTGCATTCATGCACCGCGACAGCAAGGGGCGTAAAATCGTCCATATGATCACGAGACTGATCTATGTTTTAATCATCATCACCGGACTGACGTTGTTCATCGCGCATTCCTCTTACGATGCCATGCTTTACGGCTTGAAATTCCTATTCGGTTTATTGACCATCGGCATGATGGAAATGGTGCTCGTCCGTGGCAAGAAACAAAAACCCGTCACATTGTTCTGGGCCTTGTTTGCCGTGTTCTTGCTCGTGACCTTGTTCCTCGGCTTCAAATTGCCGATCGGCTTCAACTTCCTTGCATAATACGGAATTTATATCCAATTAAAAACTGTACGTTTCTTGCCGGTCCTTACTGGCAGGGAACGTGCATTTTTTTTTGCTATTCATCAACCGGGCGAAATCGCCTTTTTAAGTTGCGAATTTCACAGTTTGGACGAAACTAAGCATAAACAGCTGCGCTTTCATGAATCCGACATAGCGGCAAATAGGCGAGTTTGATAAAATAGACCGGGTGAGCATCATCTTGGCCTCATTGAAGGAGGAGTACGGACTTGAAGAAAAAAACTATTGTTTGGGCGTTGGCAGCCGCCTTATTATTGCCGTCAACAGCTGGTGTGGCGGCTGAAGAGGCCCGCACAATCGAAGATGAAAGCATCTACGACGTTCTCGTAGACCGCTATTTCAATAAACAGATCCAGAACGATTATGATGTGGATGCCACAGACCCGGGAGCGTTCAGTGGCGGTGACTTCTCGGGTATGGAAAGTGAGATCGCGCACGTCCGAGATATGGGCTTTACTGTGCTGTCGATGGGTCCTGTATTCCAGACTGCAAGCTATGACGGGCGGGAAGTGTTGGATTACGGCCAATTGGAACGCCATTTCGGAACGGTGGAAGAATTTCAATCGCTCATCGATGAAGTGCATGAAAGTGATATGAAAGCCATCGTCGACTTGCCAACGCAAGAAGTGAGTGCAGAGCACATCTGGGCTCAGGAAAACCCTGATTGGTTCATCGAAAACGGGGACCAGACGCTTTCCCTGGACACAGGCAATGAAGAGGTGCAGCAAGCCTTGATTCAAATGTTCGTCGACTTCCGCGATACATACGGAATAGACGGGGTCCGGCTGCAGGATTCGGAAGAACTGGACCCGGCGTTCATCGAAAACTTCTCGGCTGCCATGAAAAGGCAGGAAGGTTTTTATGTCTTGGCAGATGCGGAAATGGAGAGTCGGCCAGGGTTTGATGCCGTCGTCCAGGAGGGTGTGGAACAAACACTGCGCGACAGCTATCGTAATTTCGACCAATCGTTGGCAGACATCCCTGAATTGATGCAGCAGACAGAAGGTAAATTGATCCGTGTCGATTCACTCGACGGGTCCCGTTTCACATCGGACATCGTCGAATCAAGAGGCTATCCGCCGACCCGGTGGCGGATGCTGTTTGCGCAATTATTGACGATGCCGGGAATCCCGGTTGTCCAGTACGGTTCCGAAACCGCGATGAACGGTGAAGCCTTGCCGGAATCGCATCAGATCCTGGATATGGCGGTCGAAAAGGAATTAATCGACTACATCACCAACCTGAACTCGTTACGCAATTCATCTGAAGCCTTGCGCATGGGGGAATTGGAGATGCTTCACGAAGAAGAGGGCTGGATGGTCTATAAACGTTCAAACGAAGAAGAAGCATGGATCATCGCGATCAACAACTCATCCGGGACGAAAAGCCACAGTCTGTCACCCGATATCATAGGGGAAGGAATGGAGTTGCGGGGCTTGTTCGAAAGCGATATCGTCCGGCCGGACGAAGACGGCCAGTATCGCCTTACATTGGACCGTGAATTGGTTGAAACGTACCATATTACGGAAAAACGTGGCCTGAATACGGCGTATATCGTCACATTGGGCTTGATGTATTTAGTTTTCATGGGCTTCTTATGGGTTGTCTGGAAAAAAGGCAAGCAGCGGAAAGCCGATGAAGCTGCAAAAAAGAATAAATAAACAAAAGGCTGTGAACAGGTTGTAACCTGTCCACAGCCTTTTTGCCTGAAAAGAACGCCTGTTTCCAGGCATTTATCCGTATAATCAGTCGAAAGCTTTATAGCCGATCATGTTGACGGGATCTTTCGGTGAAGAGAAGGGGGGAGCATAGCACAGTTCGAGCGCTTGTAAGTCATCGACAGTCAATCCTCCGTGGATCGCGGTTGCAATCACATCGATGCGCTTGTCGACACCTTTGCCCCCGACGCATTGTGCGCCCAAAATCTGTCTGGTGCTGGGATTGTAATGGACTTTTAAGGTCAGTTTTTCATGGTCGGGATAATAACCTGCATTTGAATTGCCTGTATGGGTCACTGTTTTGGCAAGCAGGCCTTTTTCTTTGATCGCAGTTTCAGTCATGCCTGTCATCGCTGCATCCAATTCAAAAACTTTTAAAATGGAAGTGCCGAGAAGTCCTTTTTTGGGAACGGGTTTTCCGGTAATATGCTGAGCGGCCAGGAAAGCCTGGCGGTGTGCAGGGACAGCTAGCGGGACACGTTTCGGGTCTCCGGTAATGAAATCAAAGTTTTCCGAAGCATCCCCGATGGCGTAGATCGATTCATCATCGGTCTGCATGAATTCGTTGGTCTGGATCCCCCCGGTTTCACCGATGCTGAGCCCCGCCTTTTCAGCAAGGAGGGTGTTTGGTTTCAATCCGATGCTCATGATGACGAAATCGGTATCCAGGCTCTTTCCGTTGGAGAGCTGTACGTTTTTCTGCCCGATATTTTCGATGACGGTGTCGGTATGGATTTGGATGCCGTTTTTTTCCAGCTCGGCATGCAGGAGAAGTGACAGGTCCTCATCCAAAATCGATAGAATGGCGCTCGACTTATGGACGATATCGACTGCCAATCCAAGATGCTTCAGATTCTCTGCCATTTCGAGCCCGATGAAGCCTGCGCCGGAAATTGTCCCATGACTAGGCTTTTGCTTTTGTATATAGGAGTGGATCGCTTGCATATCGCTATAGCTGCGCAGGGTGAATACATGCCCTTGTCCTGAGCCCTCAATTTCTGGCATGATGGCGCGGCCGCCGGGAGACAAAATCAAGGCGTCGTAGGAATCGTGAAACTCTCCGCCGGTTTTCAAATTGCGGACCCGTACTTTTTTCTCGGCGCGAAGAATTTCCATGACTTCATGCTCGAGGCGGACATCGATGTTGCGTTTTTGTTGGAACTGTTCCGGATTCGCCATCAAGATCGAAGTTTCATCTTCAATGACTTCCCCGATTACATATGGCGTTCCACAAGCTGCATAGGACATGGTCGAATCCCGGTCATAAACCGTGATGTTCATTTCCTTATCGTAAAACCGCAGCTGACCGGCAGCGGTCGCACCGCCGCCTACCGCGCCGACAATGATCACTTTTTTCATCAACAGTCCACTCCTCAATCGGTTTTATTAAAGAAGAATAAAGCAAGCGTGCCAGGGCCAGTATGGGCACCGATCACGGAACCGACCATATGGATTTCGATTTCCTTCGGGTTATAGGCAGCTTCGATTTCGTCTTTCAATGCCGTTGCGAATTCAAGGTCGTCAGCATGGCTGATGGCCATCACTTGCTGATCCAAATTATTGCCGCGCTCTTTCATCAATTCGATCATGCGCTTGATAACTTTTTTGCGGCCGCGCAATTTTTCGATCGGCACCAGTTTGCCATCTTCAACATGAAGCAAGGGCTTGATATTCAATAAGCCGCCGACAAATGCGCTGCCTTTTGAAATGCGGCCGCCTTTTGCCATATAATCCAGATCCTCTACAGTGAATAGGCTTTGGAGCTGGTCGGCCATGGCCTGGACGGTATGGATGATGCCATCCAGCTCTTCGCCGGCATTGCGCAATTTCACCGCCTCTTTGACCAGGAGGCCATAGCCGAGCGAAGCCGCCTTGGAATCCATGATCGTCAATTTCAAATCGGGATATTCTTCGCGCACTTGGTCCGCCACCATGACGGCTGTCGCATAAGTCCCGGACAATTCAGAAGAAAAAGCAATGTAAGCCCCTTGTTCCCCGTCTTTCGCCAATTGTTCGAATGCTTTCAGCATTTCTTCAGGAGAGGCTTGAGACGTTTTGGGGTGGACGCCTGAGCGGATGGCATCATACACTTTCATGGAATCGATCGACCGGATGTCTTCATACTCCTCGTCCCCAATATGGACGCGCAAAGGGAACAGGATGACCTGTTCCTGCTCAAAAAAATCTTTTGGTAAATCAGATGCGCTATCTGCAAATAATCTCATGGAATTTCCCCCTTTAGAGTTTCAGTTTCAAACGGTCCATCAGCAGTTCGGCGATACCGTCCTCGTTATTGTTCAACGTGATTTCATTGGCAATGTTTTTCAATGGCTCGATAGCATTGCCCATAGCGACGCCGACGCCTGCGAAATCGAGCATTTCCAGGTCGTTGTCTTCATCACCGAATGCAATGATACGATCTTTCGAGATGCCCAATGATTTCGAGACGCGGTCGATGCCGACTGCCTTGTTCATGCCCGAGCGGACGAGTTCGATCACGTGCCAAGGGGCGCCCCAACGGCGATGGTCGATCACTTCCGCATGAACTTCCGACAAGTGGTCGTGGATGGCGTGGACTTTCTCGTAAGGCGCATGGATCAACATGGAAGTCGGGTCGGCCTTCAGGTAATTCCGCAAATCCCCTGTAGTGATGCTCGGGTCCCCAAAGCTGAAAATGTCCATCAGTTTCTCATCGTGGTGGTGGACATAGACGTCATCCAGCACTTCCGCCACAATGTTATGGAAGTCGAAACTATGCATCGACTCTACGACTTCGTGTACGACATCCAAGCCGATCGGCGTGTGGTGCAGCCCCCAGCCATCATCTTTCGGATGATGGACAAAGGCCCCATTGAAGTTGACAATCGGCGTGTTCAAGCCGAGTTCACGGTAATAGATTTCACTTGCGCGGTATGGCCGTCCTGTAGCGATCATGACTTGATGGCCCGCTTCACGGGCTTTGCCCAATATCATTTTGGTTTTAGGTGAAATGACTTTTTGGTCGGTCAATAATGTTCCGTCCAAGTCGAGTACGATCAAATGTTGTTTCATATAAAAATCCGGCTCCCTTCTATCTATCTTCAGTTTAGCGATAATACAGGCTATCCGTCAAAAAAACCTGACGGCGGAGTCTTAATTTGCGGCTATCACGAAAAATTGGTAGGATTTAGGGAGAGGAGTGGAGCAAATGAGAGTAGAAAACGAAGCATGGGGACATATCCCCGTCTTACATATCATCCCCGATGGACACGATGGCGGGCCCTTGCCAACCGTGATTTTTCTGCACGGCCATATGAGTGCTAAAGAACATAATTTGCATTACGCTTGGCAATGGGCGAAAAGAGGGGTTCGGGTCATCCTGCCCGATGCGCTGCTTCATGGGGAACGGGACCAGTCGCTTGATGAGGTTCAGATCAGCCTGCGCTTCTGGGAAATCGTCCTGACCTCGATTGAAGAGCTAGGATTTTTGCAGGATGAATTGCATAAGCGCCAATTGACCAGTGGGGAACCGGCTGTCGGTGGTACCTCGATGGGCGGCATCACAACGCTTGGCGCATTGACTGCGCATCCGTGGATCAAAGCGGCTGCAGTCATGATGGGATCAGGCAATTACGTGGAGCTGGCGAAAGCTCAGATGAGGCAATACGAATCGCGCGGGTTTGATTTGCCGCTCACGGAAGAAGAGCGCGAAAGGATGCTTCAGGCGTTGTCGCGTTTTGATATCAGCTTGAACCGCCAGGCCTTCGGTGGGCGCCCGGTCTTTTTCTGGCACGGCGTGAAAGACCCGACTGTCCCATTCGAACCGACCAACCGGCTTTTCCATGCATTGCAGCAGGATTATGCCGCCTATCCTGAACGTTTGATGTTCCTGAAAGAAACAGAAGCCGCTCACGCGGTCAGCCGGAAAGGGATGCTCTCTGTGACTGGATGGATCGCCGATCGCTTAAACGAATAAGCAAGTCAATTTCATTTCGCATGGATGTTTGATAAGATAAGCAGTAACAGGAAAAGGAGGGATTCCGAATGGATCAAGAAACAAAGGATTATCTATTGGGCGCACTTGAAAATGTCATCGACCCGGAACTGGGTGTTGATATCGTCAATTTGGGTCTTGTATATGATGTGGAATTATCCGAAGATGGTTTCTGCGTAGTCACGATGACACTCACTTCCATGGGGTGCCCAATGGGACCTCAAATCGTCCAGATGGTCAAAACATCCTTATACGAGTTACCGGAAGTCGAAGAAGTCGACGTGAAAATCGTCTGGCAGCCTGTCTGGAGCAAAGACCATATGTCGCGCTATGCCAAAATGGCACTCGGCGTTCGTTAAAAAAAACAGCAAAAAGCTGCAAGGAAGAAATTCCTTGCAGCTTTTTTTAATGAGCATTTCCATTGCAAAAGGAGCGGGGCAATCATATAATCAAATTAGTCAAAGATGGTCAAATTAATCAAGGGAGCGTGATTTGATTGGTTCAATTCCAAAACCCAAACGAAGAACAAAAATCGCCATTGGAACAATTCGGCCGCAATTTGGTTGAACAAGCACAGTCCGGAAAGATGGATCCGGTCATCGGGCGCGATCAGGAAATCCGCAATGTCATCCGGATTCTATCCAGAAAGACAAAGAATAATCCGGTACTGATCGGAGAACCGGGTGTCGGGAAAACCGCAATCGTGGAAGGCTTGGCGCAGCGCATCGTCCGAAACGATGTGCCGGAAGGCTTGAAGGATCGCGTCATATATGAACTCGATATGAGTGCGCTGATTGCAGGCGCAAAATACCGGGGGGAATTCGAGGAACGGCTGAAAAGCGTATTAAAGCAAGTGAAAGACAGCGAAGGGCAGATCATCCTGTTTATCGACGAGATCCATACGATCGTCGGCGCAGGTAAAACGGAAGGCGCGATGGACGCCGGAAATATGCTCAAACCGATGCTTGCGCGCGGAGAGCTGTATTGCATCGGAGCCACCACGCTCGATGAATACCGCATGCACATCGAAAAAGACGCAGCGCTTGAGCGGCGCTTCCAACAAGTGATGGTGCGCGAGCCATCTGTCGAAGATGCGGTATCGATTCTCCGCGGGTTGAAAGAGCGTTTTGAACTCCACCACGGGGTACGCATCCATGACCGGGCGATCGTTGCAGCCGCGACGATGTCTGACCGCTATATCACAGAACGATTCCTTCCGGACAAGGCAATCGACTTGATCGATGAAGCGTGTGCGATGATCCGGACAGAAATCGACTCCATGCCACAGGAACTGGATGAAGTGACGCGGCGTCTCATGCAGCTCGAAATTGAAGAGCAGGCGCTTCGAAAAGAAAAAGACGAAGCGAGCAAAACACGCCTCGCTGCGCTGCGCGAAGAGATTGAAGAGCTGAAGTCTTCTTCTGAAGGCATGCAGCAGCAATGGAACGAAGAAAAGCAATCGCTTCAGAAAATCCAGGCCAAGCGCGAACAATTGGACCAATATCGCCGCCAGCTAGAAGACGCGGAAAACAAATATGATTTGAATACCGCGGCGATGCTGCGCCACGGGAAAATTCCAGAGCTCGAAAAAGAACTGAGCGCGATGGAAGTCGAACTTGCCGGGGATGGCGGGGAGCGTTTGCTTCGAGAAGAAGTGACCGAAGAAGAAATTGCCGGCATCGTCGCTCGCTGGACGGGTATTCCGGTAACGAAATTGGTCGAAGGCGAGCGTGAAAAGCTATTGCGCCTCGGAGATACATTGAAAGAGCGCGTCATCGGCCAAGACAGAGCCGTCGAACTCGTGACAGAAGCGGTATGGCGTGCACGTGCCGGCATCAAAGATGAACAAAAACCGATCGGCTCGTTCATTTTCCTTGGGCCGACCGGTGTTGGGAAAACGGAGCTTGCGAAATCGCTGGCAGCGAACTTATTCGATTCGGAAGACCATTTCATCCGCATCGACATGTCCGAGTATATGGAAAAGCACAGCGTATCACGGCTGGTCGGCGCGCCTCCAGGGTATATCGGCTACGAGGAAGGCGGGCAATTGACAGAAGCGGTCCGCCGCAATCCATATTCCGTCGTCCTGTTGGATGAAATCGAGAAAGCCCATCCGGATGTCGCGAATATCCTGTTGCAGATATTGGACGATGGGCGGATTACGGACAGCCAAGGGCGACTGGTGAACTTCTCGAATACGGTCGTCATCATGACATCGAATATCGGCTCCCAGCACATCGGCGAAAAAAGTGATGATCATGACATGGAAGACATCGTCATGGTGGAGCTGCGCAAGCATTTCCGTCCCGAATTGTTGAACCGCATCGACGATATCGTCATTTTCCATTCATTGTCCAATAAACATTTCTATGGCATCGCCAAGAAAATGATCGGCGAATTGGCCGCTCGCATGAAACAACAGCAAATTTCCTTGGAAGTCGAAGATTCGGTCATCGACTATATCATTGAAGCAGGAACCGATCCTGTCTTCGGGGCGCGTCCGCTAAAACGCTTTATCCAGCGTGAAATCGAGACGCGCATCGCCAAGGAATTGATCAAAGGAGATGTCACTCCAGGGTCTACTTTGAAAGTTTCGATGGATGCCAATAAACAATTGCTAATCACTGTATAAGGAAAAGCCGCATTTCATTGAAATGCGGCTTTCAAAATGCTGAAAAAAATTAATGAGCAGCGTAAGTGACGAAACGACCGAATTCATTTGCGCCGCATCTGCCAGGCAGATGCGGGAGCGACTCTTTTTCTGCGATGCTCGAACTCAGTGAGAATTGAGCACAAGGTTTTCGAAACGGATGAGAATGCTTGGGCGCGAGCCTGCGGTGTCGTGCGATAAGTTTCGAAAAATACGGCTTCTGTTCTTTCTTCTTTAGAAAAGCATTAGATTCACTTTAATAAAAAACGGAAGCCACGTGGGCTTCCGTTTTTTATCGTTATTAATATTCTTTCGCTGCTTCTTTCGGGATGATGGCATCCATCAAGATAACCAATACAGTGACGGCTACTGCCATAAAGATACCCATCATGAAATCAAATGGCACGTTTTGCACGGCACTTACTACATAATTCAACATGGAAATAATAAGGACAGACCAGAAAAGTGTTCCAATATATTGCATCTGTTTTCACCTCTATACATAGAATAACTAGTTTTATCATAGCATAAGGAAGCCTTTTCAGAAAGGAAGTTTCGCGCGTTTCGAAAGTTTTTGTCGGAAATATGGCGGTGACTTGAAATCAGTGAGAAAAGGGCGTATTATTAACACCAGGTACTAATAATTGATGTTAATCGAAATGAGGGATATAGAGATGAACGCTGGAATCATCGGTACCGGCAGATGCCTGCCGGAAGATAAACTGACCAATTTTGATTTGGAGCAGCGCATGGATACTTCGGATGAATGGATCCGGACCATGACCGGAATTGAAGAGCGCCGCATCGCAAACGATGAACAAGATACGTCGGATATGGCACGGGTCGCGGCACAGAAGGCGATTGCAGATGCTGGCATCGATCCAGCAGACATCGGGTTGATCCTGGTGGCGACAGTTACGCCCGACCGCCCGTTTCCATCTGTCGCATGCGATATCCAGCAGCAAATCGGCGCAGTGAATGCAGCCGCCATGGATATCTCTGCGGCGTGTGCAGGCTTCATGTATGGTGTCATTACAGCGAAACAGTTCATCGAATCGGATACCTATCGCTACGTCTTAGTAGTTGGTGTTGAGAAGCTGTCGAAGATCACCAATTGGGAAGACCGCAATACGGCTGTGCTGTTCGGTGATGGAGCCGGAGCTGCCGTCATCGGCAAGGTATCGGAAGGACGCGGGATTCTATCGTTCGAACTCGGGGCGGACGGCTCTGGCGGGAAACATTTGTATCAGAACAAGCATTTGGTGATGAATGGCCGTGAAGTGTTCAAATTCGCGGTACGTCAAATGGGTGAGTCAGCCATCCATGTCATCGAAAAAGCAGGATTGAAAAAAGAGGATGTCGATTTCCTCATCCCGCATCAGGCAAATATCCGGATTATGGAATCTTCCCGGGCACGCCTGGACTTGCCGGTTGAGAAAATGTCGAAAACCATACAAAAATACGGAAACACTTCAGCAGCGTCGATCCCGATTTCCCTAGTGGAAGATCTAGAGGAAGGCCGGATCAAAGACGATGATGTCGTCGTCATGGTCGGCTTCGGGGCGGATTGACTTGGGGCGCAATTGCCATGAAGTGGGGGAAATAATCGGATATGCGAAAGGAAGTAAAAGAAATGGAAAATCGTCGTGTAGTCATTACAGGTATCGGTGCCGTAACACCGCTTGGAAATAGTGCGGAATCTACGTGGGAAGCGGTAAAGGAAGGACGTTCTGGCGTCGGCCCGTTAACGCGCATCGATGCCGATCAGTATCCGGCGAAAGTTGCCGCTGAATTGAAGGCTTTTTCGATCGAAGAGTATATCGAGCGCAAAGAAGCCCGTAAGATGGACCGCTTCACTCATTACGCACTCGCATCATCCATCATGGCGATGAAGGATGCAGCGCTTGAGCTGGATGAAAAGACAGCGCTTCGCACAGGTGTCTGGATCGGCTCGGGGATCGGCGGAATGGAAACGATCGAGAACCAGATGGACGTCTTGAACTCCCGCGGTGTCCGCCGCATCAGCCCATTCTTCGTGCCGATGATCATTCCGGATATGGCGTCTGGGCAGGTATCGATCCATTTCGGCGCGAAAGCGATCAACTCCTGCTCGGTAACGGCTTGTGCATCGGGTACGAACTCGATCGGTGATGCCTTTAAAGTCATCCAGCGCGGCGATGCCGATGTCATGATTTCCGGCGGCGCGGAAGCTCCGATCACCCGCCTGTCTGTTGCCGGATTTACGGCGAATACCGCGTTGACGACAAATGATGATGCATCGACCGCATCGCGCCCGTTCGATAAAAACCGCGATGGCTTCGTTATCGGTGAAGGTGCAGGGATCGTCATCCTGGAAGAATACGAACATGCCAAAGCACGCGGCGCAAAAATCTACGCAGAACTTGTCGGATACGGTTCGACAGGCGATGCCCATCATATTACAGCACCGGCCCCAGGCGGCGAAGGGGCAGCGCGTGCCATGCAGCAAGCCATTGATGACGCAGGCATCGAAAAGACGGATGTCGGCTATATCAATGCCCACGGAACAAGCACCCCGTATAACGATTTGTTCGAGACGATGGCGGTCAAAACCGTATTCGGTGACCATGCTTACAAACTGGGCATGAGTTCGACGAAATCGATGACAGGGCATCTGCTCGGTGCTGCAGGCGGAATCGAAGCCATCTTTACGGCCTTGGCTTTGAAGGAAGGCATCATGCCGCCGACAATCAATTACGAAACACCGGATGAAGAATTGGATCTGGATTATGTCGCGAATGAAGCAAGAACCGCGGACTTCTCGTATGCCATGAGCAATTCACTCGGGTTTGGCGGCCATAACGCTTCGCTCGTATTGAAAAAAATATAAGTCATATTCAAAAGCTCCCGATGCCGGGAGCTTTTTTTATTATACATTTCTTAATATGGTAAAAATATGAAAATAAAGAATAAGCAGCGAAACCCAATGACAGCAAGGGATAGAGGGAAGCAAGGATTATCTATTTTGGTAATCATTGCTTGAAATACAAAAATTATATTGCGTATGTAATACTTTTGTAATATGCTTAAAACTAGTTAGAATTGACAGAAAAAAAAGAATTTTGAGGTGTTTTCATGGCAACAATATACGGATCCATTGGGAATACACCGCTCTTGCGGGTCAAGAACCTACAGACAGGGTTCAAAATAGACGGGGAATATTATAATGCAGTCGAGGGAGTCAGTTTTGACGTGCAGCCTAAGCAAATCGTAGGGGTAGTGGGTGAATCTGGCTGCGGCAAAAGCGTCATGTCATTGTCCGTCATGCAATTGCTGCCGAATGGAATCGGCAAGATCAGGGGCGGTGAGATCGAATTCGAAGGGGAGGATATTTCCAAGTTTTCGGACAAGCAGATGAACAGCATCCGAGGTAAAGATATTTCGATGATTTTCCAGGAACCGATGACTTCGCTCAATCCGGTCTTCACTATCGGCTATCAAATAGAAGAAGTGATCTTGAACCATGAAAAGCTGACGAAAAAAGAAGCCCGGTTGCGCTCCATTGCCCTTTTGAAGCAAGTCGGGATTCCGCGTGCCGAACAAATCGTCACTGAATACCCCACCAATTGTCGGGGGGATGCGCCAGCGGGTCATGATCGCCATGGCCATTGCCTGCCAGCCGAAACTGTTGATTGCCGATGAGCCAACAACTGCATTGGATGTTACGGTACAAGCCCAAATCCTCGAGCTGATGAAAGGGATACAGGAAGCGAACGATATGTCGATCATTCTCATCACACATGATTTAGGCGTTGTGGCAGAAATCTGCGACGAAGTCCTGGTCATGTATGCAGGAAAAATCGTGGAGCGCGCATTTGTTGAAGACTTGTTCGAAAGCCCGAAGCATCCGTACACGGAATTATTGATGAAAGCGATTCCGAAAATGGATGAAGAGGTCGAAGAACTTGCCACAATCGAGGGCTTGGTGCCATCTGTCGTCAATATGCCGCAAGTCGGATGCCGTTTCGCGAACCGCTGCCCGAAGGCAATGGCAGAATGTTTGACGGTAACGCCAAAACTTGCGGAAGTAGCCGATCGGCATGAAGCTGCATGTCTATTATATGAAGAAAGTTGGCCTACGGACGGAAAAAGAGAACGAGAAGGAGCCGCCGCATTATGACCACTAGAGATTTCATCCAAGAGCGCATCGATTACTTAGATAAACGGGAAAACCTCCTTGAAATTCGCAACTTGAAAAAATACTATCCGGTGACCGGTGGGTTCTTCAAGCGGACCATCGGCAATGTCAAGGCAGTCGACGATGTGTCGTTCGCCATAAGAAAAGGCGAAACGCTTGGTTTGGTCGGCGAATCGGGCTGCGGCAAATCAACTGCGGGGCGGACCATTTTGAGGTTGATGAAACCGACAGGAGGCGAGATCCTCTTTGAAGGGAAAGACATCACCCGATTATCGGGATCCAAATTGCAAAAGGCGCGGCGTGACTTTCAAATGGTATTCCAGGATCCATATGCATCACTGAATCCGACGCAGATGGTCGGCGATATCATTGCCGAACCGATCCTGAATTATGAAAAGCGCAATAAAAAAGAGTTGGAACAGGAAATTAAAACACTCCTGGAACGAGTTGGCTTGCCTGAAGAGGCTTATTATAAATACGCCCATGAATTTTCCGGCGGCCAAAGACAGCGCATCGGCATCGCCCGTGCATTGGCACTTCATCCTAAGCTGATTGTTGCGGATGAACCGGTATCCGCACTCGATGTGTCCGTGCAATCGCAGGTATTGAACTTGTTGAAAGAACTGCAAATCGAATTCGATCTGACTTATCTCTTCATTGCACACGACCTAAGTGTCGTAAAGCATATGAGTGATCGAATCGGCGTGATGTATTTGGGCAACCTCGTAGAGCTTGCTTCAAATAAAGATTTATACAAAGAACCGCTTCACCCTTACACGCAAGCGCTCATTTCCGCGATTCCGGAACCGAATCCGGCAAAGCGGAAAGAGCGGATTGTCTTGAAAGGGGATGTGCCAAGCCCACAAAACCCGCCTACCGGCTGCCCGTTCCATACGCGCTGCCCGGTGGCGATGGAAATCTGCTCACAAGAGAAACCAGTGTTGGCAGAAGTAAGGCCAGGCCATCAAGTCGCGTGCCATTTGTATTGATCAAAAAACTTTTTAGGGGGAAAAGAGATGAAGAAAAAATCCTTGCTCTGGCTCTTCGCGCTTGTGCTGATCCTGTCTGCGTTCCTTGCGGCATGCGGCGGCAGCGATGATGCATCCAATGAGTCAGGCTCAGAAGGCGAAGGTTCTGAAGGTGCAGCAGAAGGCGAACCGCAAAAAGGCGGAACGCTCGTGTACGGCCTTGATGCTCCACCGGAAGGCTTGTTCTCTTCCGCATTTTACGGCATCGCCACTGATTTCGAAGTCATCGAGCTATTCGATGAAGCATTGATCAGCTATAACGAAAACCTGGAGCCGGAACCGAACGTCGCTTCTTGGGAAACTGAGGACAATAAAGTCTTCAACTTCACATTCGAAGAAGGCGTGAAATGGCATAACGGCGAAGAGTTGACTGTCAACGACTGGGTATTTGCCCTTGAAACAATTGCAGATCCTGATTACGACGGCCCCCGCTACGCAAACGTGCAGACAATCGAAGGCGCTGAAGCATACCGCAGCGGCGACGCCGATTCCATTTCAGGGATCGAAGTGGTCAGCGATTATGAAATCAACATCACTTTCGACGAAGCACGCGTCAATAACCTGACTAACCTATGGGCATACCCGCTACCTGAATCTGTTCTCGGCGATGTACCGGTTGCCGAAATGTCAGCATCGGAATGGGTGCGTTCAACTCCAATCGGAATCGGTCCGTTCAAAGTCGACAAAATCGTTCCTGGCGAGTCAGTTGAATTCTCGAAATTCGATGAGTACTGGAACGGGGATGTCAACTTGGACAAAATCGTCCTGCGTGTTATCGATAACTCGTCTGTTGTCGGTGCCTTGCAGAACAATGACATCGACATGATCTCCCTTCAACCGGTATCCGGGCCTGAAGTAGAGCCGCTTGAAAATGTTGAAATCGTTACCTACCCTGGATTGACTTATTATTATGTAGGATTCAAGCTCGGTAAATTCGATAACGAATCTCAAACGATTACAGAAGAACTACCGAAATACCAAAGCAAAGAGCTTCGCCAGGCGATGATGTATGCACTAAACCGCCAAGAGTGGGTGGATGCATTCTTCTTCGGCTATGCGGATGTTGTCAACAAGCCAGTACCGTCTTCTCACTGGAACTCAGCAGATGACAGCGAATTGATTCAATATGAATACGATCCTGAAAAATCGAAGCAAATGCTCGATGAGGCAGGATACGTCGATACGAACGATGACGGATTCCGTGAAGATCCGAATGGCGACGAGTTTGTCGTGAAATTCTCTCACTATGCAACAGGCAACCCGACTTTCGAATCCCGTGCACAAGCAATTGCCCAGTATTTCGAAGCAGTCGGACTGCGTTCTGAAGTGGAAATGGTTGAAGTCAACCTTTACTACGATATGGTCGAAAAAGATGATGCTTCCATTGAAACATTCTTCGGCGGCTGGGGTACAGGCACTGACCCGGATCCATCCGGGCTATGGAAAGCAGACCAGCTTTGGAACTACCCGCGCTACAACAATCCAGAAGCGGATCAATTGCTAGACGACGCACTTGATATCGAAATCGTCGGCACTGACCAGGAAAAACGCAAAGAATTGTATGTAGAATGGCAGAAGATCGTCAACGAAGACCTTCCAATGCTTTACATCGCGGAACTAGAGGAAATCAAGGCGTTGAACAAGCGTGTCGGTGGAGTTGAATATGACGTATCCGGTCAAAACAGCCCTGCTGAATGGTTCGTAACCGAATAAAATCAGCAACAAACCTTCAACGATGGGCGAACCCGCCCATCGTTGTATCTTTATATGGAGCTCTTATGCACGGTAAGGGCTGTTTTTAAAAAGCAATCCTTACCGTGCACGAGAGCACAGCTGAGATCCTAACAGACAAGGAGAGTACCTATGCTTAAATATTCGATTAGACGATTGCTTGGAATGATCCCGATGCTGATCCTGATATCCATCGTGGTCTTCGGCCTCGCCAAACTGATGCCGGGCGATTCACTCAGCGGGGAAATCGACCCGCTCAACACCAACCCGGAATACATAGCGGAAATGCGCGAAAAGCTCGGCTATAATGACCCGTTGCCGGTCCAGTATTTTAACTGGATCACCGGATTCGTCCAAGGGGATTTCGGGAAATCGACCCGTTTCAAGATTCCGGTCTTCGACTTGATCATGGAAAAAGTGCCGAATACTTTATTATTGGGCGTCACAGCTCTTGTCATCACCTACATCATGGCGTTCATCATGGGCATGTATTCAGGAAGGCGGCCCTATACTTTAGGGGATAACGCCATTGCGGGGTTCAACTACGTCATGCTGGCGATTCCATCTTTTGTCGCCGCGGTTTTCGCGATCTATATCTTTGCATTCCAGCTGAACTGGTTTCCCTTTGCAGGGTCCGTCGACATATTGGCCGAGCAGGGGAGTCTGGAATATTATGTAAGCCGAATGCATCACGTCTTATTGCCGGCGATTGTCCTCGGGGCGATGAGCACAGCAAGCTATACGCAGTTTTTGCGCAATGACATCATCGAGAACTCCCGAAAGGATTTTGTCCGGACAGCGCGCGCTAAGGGGACACCGATGAAAAAAATCTATAATGTCCACATCCTGCGCAATTCGATCATACCTTTGGTTACATTCTTAGGATTCGATTTTGCCGCATTGATCGGTGGAGCCATCATCACGGAAACGATTTTCACTTACCCGGGCATCGGCCAGCTGTTTTTGGAATCCGTGACGAGCCGTGATTACCCGACCTTGATGGCCTTGACGATGCTTTTATCATTCCTTACATTATTCGGTAATTTATTGGCAGACATTCTATATGGCGTCGTGGATCCACGAATTCGCCTGGATTGAGGAGGAAGCAGTAAAATGGCGTCATCAACTACCGTTACCCAACAAAAGAAGCCGGAAAGAAGCTTGTCTCCCTGGCAAATTGCAAGAAGAAAGTTCGTGCGCAACAAACTGGCGATGATCAGTTCTTTTTTCATCGTACTCGTTACTTTGATGTCGCTATCGGCACCTTTCATAGCGCCGGTATTGTCACCGCTCCCGGATATTTCAAAAGTGAACATCGGGGCAATGAATATCGAGCCGAACGGCGAGCATCTTCTCGGCACGGATAAAAGCGGGCGCGATGTCTTGACGCGCTTATTCTATGGGGGCCGAATTTCACTATTGGTCGGTTTCAGCGCAACGCTCATCGTCATCACTTTAGGCACCATAGTAGGGGCGCTTGCCGGGTTTTTCGGAGGCTTTATCGACAGTATCCTGATGCGCTTCACGGATTTTGTGCTGAATTTCCCGTTCCTTGTTTTCGTCATCGTTTTGAACACGATCCTTTACGGCATTGTGGACGGATTATGGGTGTTGATCATGGTCATCGGCGCTCTCAGCTGGGGTGGTGTTGCCCGCCTGGTGCGCAGCAAAGTGTTGGCGGAGAAAGAGAACGAGTATATCCTGGCCGCTTTATCAATCGGCTGTTCTCCGTTCAAGGTCATTACGAAACACCTATTGCCGAATGTCATCTCGACCATCATCGTTCAAGGGACCTTGATTTTTGCGACGATGATCGTTATCGAATCCGCACTTAGCTATTTAGGCTTTGGCGTGCCGCAAGCGACACCTAGCTGGGGCAATATGCTGTCATCCGCAAACGAACCTGACGTCTTGCAAGGCAAGCCATGGATTTGGATGCCTCCAGCCATCATCATTACTTTAACGATTTTGTCTATTAACTTTATCGGAGAAGGATTGAAGGATGCATTGAATCCAAAATCATTGCGTTAATTATGACAGAACAAAAAAGGATGGACGCGTGGCTTGCAGCGCGTCCATCCTTTTTTATATTCATTTGTTAACGTTTGCGCTTGCGGCCAAGACCCATCGCGTTCTCCATTTTTTTCAATGTTTTATTCGCGATGAAATTGGCTTTTTCTGCGCCTTCGTCAAGGATCGTGTCTAGTTCCTCAGAGTCGAGCAGCTTATAGTAGCGCTCCTGGATCGGTGCCAAATGCTCAGTGATGGCCTTCGCTACGCCTGCTTTGAAATCGCCATAACCGCCGCCTTCGTATTTAGCGACGAGTTCATCGATGGAGGCACCGGTCAAGGCGGCTTCGATTGACAATAGATTGGATACGCCAGGCTTGTTTTCGGGATCGTATTTAACGATTCCTTCCGAGTCGGTGACGGCGCTCTTCACTTTCTTTTCGATCGTCTTCAAGTCATCGAGCAAAGTGATGATCGCTTTTTTGTTGGAATCCGATTTGCTCATCTTTTTTGTCGGATCCTGAAGGGACATGACGCGCGCGCCGTGTTTCGGAATCCGGATATCCGGAATCGTGAAGATGTCATTGTATTTTCTGTTGAAACGCTCCGCCAAATCGCGCGTCAATTCGATATGCTGTTTCTGGTCATCACCGACAGGGACAATATCCGTTTGATACAAAAGAATGTCAGCAGCCATTAATGGTGGGTAGGTCAAGAGGCCGGCAGAAATGGAAGACGCCTTGGCTGATTTATCTTTAAATTGTGTCATGCGCTCGAGTTCCCCGATGGTCGAGACGCATTGCAGCATCCAGCCAGCCTGGGCGTGCGCTGGAACTTCCGATTGAATGAACAATGTCACTTTTTCGGGATCGATGCCCACAGCTAGGTAAAGGGCAGCGAGCGATTTAATATTCTTCCTTAATTCGAGCCGGTCTTGCGGCATGGTGATGGCATGTTGGTCGACGATACAGAAGATGCAGTCGTATTCTTCCTGCAGCTCCGTAAACTGCTTGAATGCCCCGATGTAATTGCCGAGTGTGACCGTGCCGGTCGGCTGTACGCCTGAAAAGATTTTCTTCAATGTAATTCCTCCCCAAAATGGATAAACTAAAAGTGGATATAAAAAAGCACATCTCCGTCCCTGGAACTAAAGGGACGAATGATGTGCGGTTCCGCGGTACCACCCTGATTGCCGCATGGCGGCCTCTTATCTCCATAACGCGGAGAACACGAAAACGGCTACTTGTTTCACCGTTCTAGCTCGAAAGTCCATTCAATGCAATCTTCTGCCTGTTCACACCACCCACAAGCTCTCTTATATAGAAGAAACTGCATCTACTACTCTTTGTCAACGCCCATTTTGTATTGAATTTATTATAATACAAAAGAGATTGGCGCTGCAATATGCAATTCTACGATTGGTAAATCGCCAAGGAAATGCCCATGGCCACCAAGGTAGCCCCGCCCACGATCAACAGTGGGGAACTCGAGAAGGCCAGCACTTCCGAAGGCAGGCGCATTTCGTCATCATCGAGTGTGGATTTGCTTTTGAAGAATTTGCGCATGCTCATTGTGAAGACATCGAACACCCCAGTACGGATCACGAATACCCAGGCTCCGAAAAATACAAGGATCCCCCGTAAATAAAGGAGTTATTGATGTATGACAGCAATGAAAACGGTTCGCTGCGCACAAGCATCGTCAAGACGATAAGCAATTGCACAGCGGCGATTCCGATGATTATTTTTTTCATTTTGGCACCCCTATTCGTTCTTATTGTAGAAGAAGTAACAAAAAAAATCAAAAAATTATTCGGAAACGACTGAGGAAGAAAACGCTTACATGACGCGCTTTTCAGCCTATTGGTGATATTATGAACAGCATGATTAATGGAGGAAGTGTAAAATATTCCAAAAAAAACGCTGTACATCAAAAAATATTTATGTATAATTAATCATGTACCAATTTTTCAGAAAATTTAAGGGGGCAAAATCAGTGAAAAACAGCAAGATTTTATGGCTACTTGGCCTGGTTTTGGTACTTAGTGCTTTCCTAGCTGCTTGCGGCGGCGGGGATGACACTGATACTGGGACAGAAAACACAGACACAGAAAGTACAGAAGGCGCAGAAGGCAACGGCGGCGAACCTGACTCTGTACAAGAACTAAACTTGGTCGAAGGAGCAGAAATCCCGTCAATGGATTCTTCGATTGCTGAGGATGCTGTTGCATTCAATATCCTTAACAATGTAAACGAAGGATTGTTCCGCTTGAACCAAGAAAACGTCGCTGAACCTGCACTTGCTGAAGGCGAGCCTGAGATCAGTGAAGACGGCTTAACGTATACGTTCAAACTACGTGATGCTAACTGGTCGGACGGTACACCGATCACAGCTAACGATTTCGTCTATGCTTGGCAGCGCGCGATTGACCCAGCTACTGGTTCACCATACGGACCATACATGATGGCTGGAACAATCAAAAACGCTAAAGAAGTTTCTGAAGGTGATATGGAAGTCTCTGAACTAGGAATCAAAGCTGAAGACGACAAGACTCTTGTCGTAGAACTTGAGCGCCCGACTCCTTACTTCATGTCATTGATGGCTTTCGGTACATTCTACCCATTGAACGAAGAATTCGTAACTGAGCAAGGCGATAACTACGCTTCAAACTCCGATACGATTCTATACAACGGCCCGTTCACCCTTACAAACTGGGATGGCACTGGCTTGACTTGGACAATGGAGAAAAACCCAGAATACTGGGATGCTGAAACTGTTCAACTTGAAAAAATTAACGTGGACGTAGTTAAAGAAACATCAACTGCAGTAAACCTTTACCAATCAGGTGAAAAAGACCGTGTCGGCCTTTCTGGTGAATTCGCAATGCAATATGCTGAAGACCCAGAAGTTGTGAAAGAACTTGAACCAACTTTGTTCTACTTGAAATTCAACCAAGAACGTAACGGCGAAGAAACTCCACTTGCTAACGAAAACATCCGTAAAGCGATTGCTACTGGCTTCAACAAGCAAGACCTTGTAGATGTAGTTCTAGCGAACGGATCTCTTCCAGCTAACTACCTAGTACCAACTGATTTCACTTTCAACGAAGCGGGCGAAGACTTCCGTGACATCAACGGAGACATGCTTCCATTCAACGCTGAAGAAGCAAAAACTTACTGGGAAAAAGGCCTAGAGGAAATCGGCGAAACAGAAGTAACTCTTGAACTTCTTGGCGGCGACTCTGAGCTTGCTGGTAAAATGGATGCTTACTTGAAAGAACAGCTTGAAACGAATCTTGAAGGCTTGACAGTTAACTTGAAAGCTGTACCATTCGGCGTACGCCTTGAGCTTGATGAAGCACAAGACTACGATATCCAGAACTCTGGATGGGGCCCTGACTTCCAGGATCCAATGACATTCATCGACCTATTCGTAACTGGCGCTTCTCACAACTTGATGTCTTACTCTAACGAAGAGTTCGATAACTTGGTAGAGCAAGCTAAAGGCGAATTGGCACAGGATGCTGAAGGACGCTGGGAAGCAATGGCACAAGCTGAAAAAATCTTGATCGAAGAAGACGCTGCTATCGCACCGATCTATCAGCGCGGTATCATGTCCCTTCAAAAGCCATATGTTAACAACATCGTTAAACACCCATTCGGTGGAGATTACAGCTACAAATGGGCTTACATTTCTGGTAAGGAATAAGAATTCCCAACTGAATGTACTTTAGGAAAACATAATAGAAAGAGAGTATATCGAGGGATTGATATACTCTCTTTTCTACTGTGGATAAATTCACCGAAAATTAACGGTATTCTGTTTAATCAGAAAGATACAAGCATCTTTTCATGCTTGATACAATAGAGTGATTTTATTTTGGAGGTGCACCATGGCACGCTATATTGGAAAAAGATTAATTTATATGTTCATCACCTTAGCGCTTATTGCCACGTTTACATTTTTCTTGATGAAAATATTACCAGGTTCCCCAATTGCTTCCGCAGATAAGCTATCTCCTGAACAACGGGCAGTCGTAGAGGCACGGTACGGACTGGACCAACCCCTTCCTGTTCAATATTTCGATTATATGTTTGGTTTGCTTAAAGGTGATTTGGGTATTTCGATTAACCAATTCAAAGGCGCAAACGTAACGGATGTTATTTTAAGCCGCATGGGGCCGTCAGCCCAGATCGGATTCCAGGGGATGCTCCTCGGGACTGTTCTAGGAATCCTGTTCGGGATGGTCGCGGCACTCAGGCAAAATACATGGGTGGATTATGGAAGCACGATTGTCGCAATCATCGGTATCTCCATTCCATCGTTTGTTTTTGCATCCATGCTACAATATTGGCTCGGTTTAAAATGGGACCTGTTCCCAGTGGCGCTGTGGAAAGATGGATTCATGTCCAGCGTATTGCCGTCAATCGCATTGGCAATGTTCCCACTGGCAACGGCTGCGCGGTTTATCCGCACAGAAATGATCGAAGTTCTTAGCTCGGATTATATTACATTAGCAAAAGCTAAAGGGGCCAGCGGTTCTGAAATCGCTTTCAAACATGCATTCCGTAATGCATTGATTCCATTGATCACTGTACTTGGGCCGATGGCAGTCAGCATTTTGACAGGCTCTCTCGTAGTCGAACAGATTTTCGCGATTCCTGGAATCGGTGAGCAGTTCGTAAAATCAATCATGGTCAATGACTTCTCGATCATCATGGGTACGACTATTTTCTTCTCCGTGTTCTTGATCGTGGTCATCTTGGTTGTCGATATCTTGTATGGCGTCATCGATCCTCGTATTCGTCTTTCAGGAGGTAAGAGTTAATGACACAGAATTATGAAAAGCTTCCTCAAGATGCTTTTACGCGCATCCCTAGAGATACACAAGAGGCAGAGAAAATTTCCAAACCGAGCGTCAGTTTTTGGCAGGATGCCTGGCGCAGCCTGAAGAAAAACAGAGGCGCGATCATCAGTTTGATCCTGTTCGCCTTGATTGTCCTCATGTCATTCATCGGGCCGATGATCAGCCCTTATGAACCGAATGACCAAACGATTACACACGCTAACCTGCCGCCGAAAATGCCGATTATCGAGAACTTGGGCATTATGGATGGGGTAGGTACCCTTGGCGGTCGTGAAGTCGATATGTACGAAATGAAGAACGTCGAACAGAACTACTGGTTCGGGACAGATGGCCTTGGCCGTGATATGTTCTCGCGTGTTTGGAAAGGAACGCAAGTATCCTTGTTCATCGCATTTGTTGCAGCAGCGATCGATATGTTGATCGGCGTAATCTACGGCGGGATTTCCGGTTATTTCGGGGGCCGTGTGGATGATGTCATGCAGCGTATCGTCGAAATCTTGACAGGTATTCCGAACTTGGTTGTCGTTATCCTCTTCATCCTCATCATGGATCCCGGGATACTCGCAATCATCATCGCCTTGACGATAACGGGCTGGACCGGCATGTCGCGGGTAGTGCGCGGCCAGGTGCTTAAATACAAGAGCCAGGAATTTGTCCTTGCAGCCCGCACACTCGGTGCAAGTGACAGCCGCATCATCTGGAAGCACTTGATGCCGAACGTCCTTGGTGTCATCATCATCAACACGATGTTCACGATTCCAGGCGCGATTTTCTTCGAAGCATTCCTGAGCTTTATCGGGCTCGGGCTCCAGGCTCCGGATGCGTCTCTTGGGACGTTGATCAATGATGGGTATAAACTGATCCAGTATCAGCCGCATATCCTATTGTTCCCGGCTCTAGTGTTGAGTTTAATCATGATTGCATTTAACCTAATTGGTGACGGCTTGCGTGATGCGCTAGATCCGAAGATGAAAGATTAAGGAGGAAAGCCTTAGATGGAAAAGATACTTCAAGTAAAAGACCTCGAACTTTCCTTCCACACATTTGGTGGCGAAGTAAAGGCAATCCGAGGCGTTAACTTCGATTTATATAAAGGTGAGACATTGGCGATCGTAGGGGAATCCGGTTCGGGTAAGTCCGTTACCACGAAATCGATCATGCGGTTATTGCCGGAAGCAACATCAGAATTCAAAAACGGTGAAATTCTTTTCGGTGGGCGTGATTTGACGAAGTTGAGCGACAAGGAGATGCAGAAGATCCGCGGAAAAGACATCTCGATGATTTTCCAGGATCCAATGACTTCGCTTAACCCGACGATGCCGATCGGCCGCCAAATTACGGAGCCGATTCTGAAACACCAAAAAATCGGCAAAGATGAAGCGAAAAAAGTGGCAATCGATTTGCTTCGCCTGGTCGGTATGCCTAAACCTGAACTGCGCATGAAACAATACCCTCACCAATTTTCAGGCGGGCAGCGACAGCGGATCGTTATTGCGATCGCTCTAGCGTGCAACCCACAGATCTTGATCGCCGATGAGCCGACAACCGCTCTCGATGTGACGATCCAAGCGCAAATCCTTGAATTGATGAAGGACTTGCAGAAAAAAATCGATACTTCAATCATTTTCATCACCCACGACCTTGGGGTAGTGGCAAACGTGGCAGACCGTGTGGCAGTCATGTACGGCGGGAAAATAGTGGAAATCGGAACAGTCGATGAAATCTTCTATAACCCGCAGCATCCATATACATGGGGGCTGCTCAGTTCCATGCCTTCGATGGACGCGGAAGACGCGAAACTATATGCAATTCCTGGCACGCCGCCGGATCTTCTCGATCCGCCGAAAGGCGACGCATTCGCGCTGCGCAGCGAATACGCCATGAAGATCGATATGGAACAGCCGCCTCCGTTCTTCAAAGTCAGCGATACGCACATGGCAGCTACGTGGCTTCTTCATCCCGATGCGCCAGCAGTCGAACCGCCTGAAATGGTCATTGAACGGATGAAAAAGTTCCCTGGAAGCCGTTATTATGAAGGGAGCGCGAACTGATGGCTGAAAAATTGGTTGAAATCAAGAACCTCAAACAGCATTTCAATGTCGGCAAAGCAAACGAAGTGAAAGCTGTCGATGGCATATCTTTTGATATTTATAAAGGAGAAACGCTGGGCCTTGTCGGCGAGTCAGGTTGCGGCAAGTCCACAACCGGCCGTTCGATCATCCGCTTGTATGATGCGACAGATGGCCAAGTCCTTTATGAAGGGGAAAGTGTACACGGCAAGAAGAACAAAAAAGACCTGAAGAAATTCAACCGCAAGATGCAGATGATCTTCCAGGATCCTTATGCGTCTTTGAACCAACGGATGAAAGTCATGGATATCATCGCGGAAGGCATCGATATCCACGGCTTGGCAAAAGACGCCAATGACCGTAAAAGAATGGTATACGAGCTATTGGAAACAGTCGGCTTGAACAAAGAACACGCGAACCGTTACCCGCACGAATTTTCGGGCGGACAGCGCCAACGTTTGGGGATTGCGCGTGCTTTGGCCGTAGACCCTGACTTCATCATTGCAGATGAACCAATCTCCGCACTCGATGTCTCCATTCAAGCCCAGGTCGTCAACTTGCTAAAGGAACTGCAAGAAGAAAAAGGTTTGACCTATTTGTTCATCGCCCACGATTTGTCGATGGTCAAATATATTTCGGACCGCATCGGGGTTATGTACTTCGGCAAGTTGGTCGAATTGGCGCCAGCGGATGAATTGTATGAGAACCCGATGCATCCATACACGCAATCATTGCTTTCGGCCATTCCGCTTCCGGATCCGAATTATGAACGCAACCGCACGCGGAAAGCATACGATCCGGCAGTCCATAACTATACGGATGCGGACGACGTGAAAATGCGTGAAGTATCTCCGAACCATTTTGTAAACTGTTCAGAGAAAGAATTCAGAGAACTGCAAGAACGCATGGCAGCAAAGAAATAAAACCTGAAGGCACGCCTCATTTATGGAGGCGTGTTTTTTTGTACCACTGGGACTTCCGGCGCGAGGCAGCACGAGGCAAATATACACCCCGGCACTTCTGAATTTACGAAATCATCCTTCCAAAAGTTCATAAAAATGGTAAACTGAAGAAAAGTAGGAAAGGTGTGTGAATCTGTGTGAAATCCTTTAAATGGCTTGCTGTTTCCCTGATTCTATTGGGAAGCGGGAGCGCGGTGCAGGCAGCTGAAACCGCTACAGAAGACTTTTCGACCCGTACATATGAAGTAGCGAGTATCGACTCGGGATTGCTCGGGACATCTGAACGTTTCCGATTCGATTCAGGCTTGGAGTTCGACTATCCTGATGCGGTCCGGGGGATATACGTCACAGGAAACTCAGCGGGGGGAGAGCGTTTTCCGTCGCTTGTCGAGCTTGTAGGAACCACAGATTTAAATGCGATGGTTATTGATGTGAAGGAAGATATGGGGCATTTGACGTATACGCCCGAAAAAGGATCGCCATTGGCTGGCAAAGGCATCGGGACTTCATTGATCCAAGATCCCCGTGCGATGCTTGAGCTTATGGAACAGGAACAGATTTACCCGATTGCCCGCGTGGTCGTCTTCAAGGATACGGAGCTAGCCGAGCGGCGCCCTGAACTGTCCTTCACCGCGAATGGCGAGGTATGGAAAAACCGCCGCGAAGAAGCGTTCGTCAATCCATTCATGCAGGAAGTTTGGGATTATAATGTGGAAGTGGCGATAGAAGCTGCTAAGATGGGCTTCAAAGAAATCCAATTCGACTATGTGCGTTTCCCCGAAGGATTCGAGCGTTACGGTGAGCAACTGGACTATTCGATGGGGGAGTATGCAGATTCCAAGCTAGACCCGGTACAGCGCCGCGTTGAAGCTGTGACGGATTTTGTCGCCTATGCGAGGGAAAAGCTCGAACCTTATGACGTAGAAGTGTCGGTGGATATCTTCGGTTACGCCGCGACACTGCCGGAAGCACCGGGTATCGGGCAGAACTTCTCGAAGATTTCCGAGAATGTCGATGTCATCTCCTCGATGATTTACCCAAGCCATTGGACCTCATATTTTGGGATCGCGAAGCCGGATCTGGAACCGTATAAATTGGTGGCCGAATACGCAAAGGTGGAAAATGAAGTGCTTTCCAAGCTTGAGGAAGCGCCTGTCTCGCGCCCTTGGCTGCAGGACTTCACCGCCAGCTATCTGGGAGCCGGAAACTATAAACGTTATGGCAAAGCAGAAGTGGAAGCGCAGATCCGCGCCTTGAACGAACAAGGGATCGATGAATTCCTTCTATGGAATGCAGGAAATAGCTATTCGCAAGGAGTCGACTATACACCCGAATAACCGAAAAGCCTCTGCCGGCTTGAAACCTGGCAGAGGTTTTTGGCCATTGCCAGGGAGATTAAATGGATGCCAAAGTTGAAACCTTTTATGTGTTGATACGTACTATATAATAGAAGCTTTATTTTCAAAAAAACATTGTAAATGAGAATAAAATTTCCTTATTGAAGTTTAATTGATAAAAGAAGCGGGTAAATTTCTAATGTATAAGTTTTACAAAATCTCTGGAAATGTAGCGGGACTGTGACAGAATCAATGTTTTTTTAAAATTCTCGCTGTCAGCTATATATTACTGAAGTCTAATGTTGTATAATGATTGTAGAGCTTCTAAACGATAGTGATTCTAATTTAAGAATGAATTCCTTTAACACCCATGAATCCGAAAGGAAGTGCTCCATTATGATGGTTACTTTATTCACTTCTCCAAGCTGTACGTCCTGCCGTAAGGCGAAAGCGTGGCTGGAAGAACATGATATTCCATATACAGAACGTAATATCTTCTCCGAACCTTTGACAATCAGTGAAATCAAGGAAATTCTACGTATGACAGAGGACGGAACAGATGAAATCATTTCGACTCGTTCGAAGATCTTCCAAAAACTGAATGTAGACGTAGAGAGCTTGCCGTTGCAGCGCCTCTATGAATTGATCCAGGAACATCCGGGCCTATTGAGACGCCCGATCATCATGGACGAAAAACGCCTGCAAGTCGGTTATAACGAAGATGAGATTCGCCGATTCCTGCCACGCAAAGTGCGCGCATATCAATTGCTGGAAGCTCAGCGCATGGTCAACTGAGAATAAGGAGAAAAAGCTGTCCGGTCTTTATGGTTTTTCATAAGGAATCATGGGGCGGCTTTTCTTTATCTTGCTCGTATATCGTCTGCTTCATATTTATGGCACGGAAATCACGGCTTGATTAGTTGCAAAAGTCTGTCGATTCGATTAAACTCTAAGTTAATTATCTTCTGGTGCCGCCTATAGGCAGAAAAATGTTTTTAAGCCTTCAGGAAAGGTATAATGGAGGTAGTAAAAAATCACGGCTTTTGAGGAACTTCCTCTTAATCCGATCCGAAAAGGAGAGGTGTAAAATGGAAATAGAACGCATTAACGACAACACAGTGAAATTTTACATTTCCTATCTCGATGTTGAAGAGCGAGGGTTCAGCCGTGACGAAATTTGGTTTAACAGAGACAAAAGCGAAGAGCTTTTCTGGGAAATGATGGATGAAGTCAATGAAGAAGCCGATTTCGTTATGGAAGGGCCGCTGTGGATCCAAGTACAAGCCATGGACAAAGGGCTAGAAGTCACTGTCACTCGTGCGCAATTGACGAAAGACGGGCAAAAACTTGATTTGCCGGATGATATAGAAGAACGCCGCAAAATGTTTTCAGGAGAAGAAACCGGATCGCCGGAATTTGATGAATTCGAACCTGTATATGATGAAGGCGATGCGAAGAAGCTCGAATACTCATTTGTGCTTTCCGAAGTGGAAGAGTTGCTTCCGATTGCAAAGCGTCTTATGTACATGCCAGTCGATACGGCCTTGTACCACTTTGACGGCAAGTATTATATGCATGTAAAGTTTGATGAGATCTTGCATTCAGAAAAAGACATTAAAGACCAATTGAGCGTCATCACGGAATACTTGCAACAAACGCCAATGACGATTCACCGTCTTGAAGAATACGGCAAACCAATCTTCAAGGAAGATGCATTGTCGAATGTATTGCATTATTTCGGCTAAAAAACCTCCTCTTTAGGAGGTTTTTTTATGCCGTTTTCCGAAAGAATAAGCTAGGGAATATGTTCAAAAGCCGCCAGCATTTCGATATTGCGGCCTATGGGCCTTCCACGTAAACTGAATCAAAGGAGAGTGATTCATATACTTACGGCACTTGATAACGGCCATATCTTTACGCTGCAAACTTACCACACCAGGGAGCAGCTGATTGAATTGCGAAGGGGCCGTACATTTCAATGTCCTGCTTGCAAAGCCCCGGTCGTCTTGAAAGTCGGCATGGTAAAAATCCCCCATTTTGCCCATCTTAAGCAATTGTCCTGCACGCAAGGCGGTGAACCGGAAACGCTCCTTCACCTGTTGGGCAAATGTGAGCTGTCCTCTTTTTTCCATGACAAGCACATTCCGGTCCAACTCGAACATTATTTGCCGCTGATCAAACAGCGGCCCGACCTGTTGGTTGGAAAAACGGCAATTGAACTTCAGTGCAGCCCATTGCCTGTAGAGCAGGTCATCAAGCGCAGCCAGGGGTATGAACAGGTGGGGCTCCATTCCATCTGGATCCGGGGAATGGAAAGAGTCCCTGTTTCAGGCCCAGGCATTTTTCAAATACGCCCATTCGAGCGCTCGATGTTCCGCGGTACAAATCTCCATCCCCATCTCCTGCATTTCAGCCCCAAACACTCCCTCTTCGTCTATTACTCCAATCTTTTTTATATTCAAGGGAACCGTTGGATTGCGAAAGTATCGCTCTTGCCAATGCGTGAACAAAGCTACCCTTTTGCAATGCCCAAAAAATTGAATCAAGCTGAATACAAACAGGCAGCAGCCCTCATGAGAATTGAAAAGCATAAGTATATCCGTTCCCAGTTATTCGCGAGGAACCGGATGAAAAACCCATTCTGGCGCTTGAGTTATGAGCTTCAGCTCGACAGGGAGGCCATACCGGACGTTTTCGGCTTGCCGATTGCAGGCGGGCACCTTATTTTGGAACCTCCCCTTATATGGCAGATGAAAACCGCGAAAATGATTGAATGCGGGAAGCCGGTGGAAACTTTGTTGGCTGATAGCTTAGTCAAGGTTGCGCCTTCTGGATCAGAAAATGAATCGCTATTACAGGTGCTTTCGGCATATGAAACCCTCTATAGAAATGGCCGTGCCACGCCTTTTTCAGAAGCAGTGGATATTTCCTATCATCTGCTTGCAAAAGGGTGGGAAAATTGAGAAAATAAGGTGTAATTCGTTTCCCGAAACAAGGGGAAAGAGGAGGCAGCCAAATGACGGAAAAATTAATGACCAGAGATCAAGTGCCTGCAGAATTGACATGGCGCTTGGAGGATATCTTTGCTACCGATTCACAGTGGGAAGAGGAATTCAAAGCCGTCTCGGCGCTGGCTGAGAAAGCTGGGCAATACGAAGGTACCTTATCAGGCGGGGCATCTGCTTTATACGAGGCGCTGAGCTATAAAGATGAGTTATCGGAACGCTTGCGCAAACTATACACATATGCCCATATGCGTTATGACCAGGATACGACGAACTCGACTTATCAGGCGATGGATAGCCGCATCAAATCGCTTTTTGCCAAAACGGCAGCAGGCTTGTCCTATATGACGCCTGAAATCCTGTCGTTGGACGAATCGGAGCTGAACCGCCATGTCGAAGAACATGATGGCCTGAAGCTTTATAAGCACGCGCTCGAAGAATTGAACAAGATGCGCCCACATGTATTGAATGCGGAACAGGAAGCGCTGCTTGCGCAATTATCCGAAGTCGTCGGTGCATCTTCCGAAACGTTCGGCATGCTCAACAATGCTGACTTGGAGTTTCCGGAAATCGAGAATGAAGACGGCGAAAAAGTGCAGATCACGCACGGCAACTACATCCGCTTCATGGAAAGCAAGGACCGCCGCGTACGCGAAGACGCATTCAAAGCCGTCTATGCGACATACGGGAAATTCCGCAATACATTTGCTTCCACTTTATCGGGAAATGTGAAACGCGATAATGTCCATGCGAGAATCCGCAATTATTCATCGGCGCGTGAAGCGGCATTATCGGATGACCACATCCCGGAAACGGTGTACGACCAATTAGTCGAAACCGTCAACAACAACCTGCATTTACTGCAGCGTTATGTAGCGCTGCGCAAAGAAGTGTTGGGAGTCGACCAAGTCCATATGTATGATATGTACACACCGCTCGTCAAGGAAGTCAAAATGGAGATCCCATACGACAAGGCGACAGGCATGATGCTCGAAGGATTGCATGCACTCGGTGAGGAATACGTAGGAATCGTCAAATCCGGCATCGATAACCGCTGGGTCGACGTGAAAGAAAACAAAGGCAAACGCAGTGGCGCTTATTCTTCCGGCGCATATGGCACAAACCCATATATCTTGATGAACTGGCAAGACAATGTAGACAATCTATTCACTTTGGCACATGAATTCGGCCATAGCGTCCACAGCTATTACACCCGTGAAAGCCAGCCATTCGTCTACGGCGATTATTCCATTTTCGTGGCCGAAGTCGCATCGACGACGAATGAAGCATTGCTGAACGAACACCTGGTCAACACGACAGAAGATGAGCAGGAGCGTATCTACCTGCTTAACCATTGGCTGGATGGCTTCCGCGGAACGGTATTCCGCCAGACGATGTTTGCTGAATTCGAGCACACGATCCACCAGATGGACCAAAACGGCGAAGCCTTGACGGCTGACCGCTTGACGGAAGTATATTATGAATTGAACAAGAAATACTTCGGTGAAGATATGGCCGTGGATGAGGAAATCGGCCTTGAATGGGCGCGCATCCCGCATTTCTACTATAACTACTACGTATTCCAGTATGCGACAGGGTTCAGCGCCGCTACGGCATTGAGCAAAAAGATCCTGGAAGAAGGCGAGCCAGCTGTGGAGCGTTATATCAACGAATTCCTGAAGGCCGGCAGTTCCGATTACCCGATCGAGGTATTGAAGAAAGCGGGCGTCGATATGACTTCATCTGGGCCGGTAGAAGAGGCATGCAAAGTATTTGGTCAAAAACTCGAAGAACTCGAAGCTTTATTGCTGAAGAAGTAAATCATCATGCAAACAGGCCCCTGCTTGAAATGGCAGGGGCTTATTGATTTTCATCCAGTCAGTGGGACGGGCTTGCCGATTCGCTAAGCTCACGATCGAGCAGGACCACGCACGTTATTATTGCAAAATGAAAAAATGGGGGGAGAAAGCCAAAAGGGAAGACTTTGTTAGATGAAATTAATTATTTAAGGATAATTAATTTACGGAGAGAATAAATGTAAGCGCTTGAGATTATGACGAATTTGTGAAATGGTTTGTGATTTATTGCATTAACTATTATGGCGTGATATTATTAGGTTGTGAAATTAATCACATACAAACATACACCCCTTTGTTTGAGCGTGAACATTTCTCCCATCCCCTTTGTGTAAGATAAGAAAGGCGCCTTCCGGACGTGGAAGGCGCCTTTCGCTTCTATATAGTAGTTGAAGAAAAAACAAGCTAAGCTCCTTTTGGGAGCTTAGCTTATTTTACTTTCCACAAAGTTTCGTCCTGCATTGGGATGCGCTCCAATTTCTGCTGAAGCACTTGCTTTTTCAGTTCACGTTCTGCGGTTTGTTCGCTGATATTATAGATGCTCGCCACTTCGTGGGTAGCCATCGTTGGGTATTTGATAAACAGGTCATCGAGAGAAGGCGGGGATTGCCGGTTGAGCCGGTCTTTTCCCAGCATTTCCTGTAGGATGGTCAAATAGACGTCATATGAATAAAGGCCTGAAACTTTGACGCCTTCGTCTTCGATGCATTCATTGAAAAAGACGATGCTTGGCACTTCGGAAATTTCCATTTCCCTTGTGATGCGCAGATCGCATTGAAATGCTTTGGCGCTATGGGTCGAGTGGAAATCATCTTTAAATTCGGCTTGGTCCAATTCCGCTTCTTCCGCTATTTCAAGCAGTACATCGTAGGATGTGACATTACGTGATTGCAGGAAGAGATGCTCTTGCAGTTTGTACAGGAATCGGTTGCCTGCCCGTTTTCCCTGGAGTTCTGCCGCCTTGATGGCAACGGAGGGAAGTGCGGGATGTTCAAGCTCGTTGCCTGTCATATCGGTACTCTTTATGGCCGTATTCAGGGCGGATAATTTTGTGCTTAGGATCATCCGCATGGAAAAGTAATGCCCATACTCGATTTGCAATTTGCGGATGATGGATTGAAGTTCCCAGCATGCGGGGTTCATCGGATCCATGAACACGTACAATTCCATCGGTTTACAGGAAACTTGGTGTTCACGGATATCCTCTGCCAGATCCAGGTTGCTCACTCCAACTCCTCCTCACTGTCGTAATCGTTCACCATATGGTGTGCGGTCAAAACGAGGCGGTTGAAAAACGTCTCGCGGAATTGGCCGCTGAGCCCGATTTCATCCATCGCTTCATTCATGCACTCAAGCCAGGCTTGCGCGCGGTCTGGCGTAATCGGGAATGGATGGTGGCGTGCTTTAAGGCGCGGGTGCCCGTGTTCAGCTGAGTAAATATTCGGGCCGCCTAAGTATTGCGTCAAGAACTGTTTTTGTTTTCTTGCAGTTTCGGTCAAATCGTCAGGGAAAATGGGTGCAAGTTTCGGATGTGCTGAGACGCGTGCATAGAAAGCGTCCACCAATTTTGATAAAGTTTCCGCGCCGATTTCATCGTACGGGATAAGCGGTTTTCCAGTCATCTGTCTTGTCCCCTTTGTGTTTGCTGTAAACCCATTCTATCAACGCCTGGTAAATATCTCAAACAAATCGCATGTCTCCCGATCTGCAGGCACCCTTCAGCGCTTGCCAACCGTTTTCATGAAACGCGCGATTTTCTTATCCGCCGGACGTATGGGAATTTGTTTCTCTTTAAGGAAAGCGATGAATTTTCGCTTGCCATCGGCTTCATCCGTCACTTCGTATTCCAGTTCGTAATCCTCAGTCCCTAAGTATTCCGAATGGTCCAGCACGAGGAGCCCGCCTTCGTATTCGCTCTCTGCACGGTGTGTCGTCAATGAACCGATAAGTACCAAATCGGATGGGGAGACCCCGAGCCGTTCGAGTTCAGCGGAAACTTCCGGTGCATCGAACCCGTCGAGGCCCAGCATGGCAGTAGCTTGGTGTTGGCCCAAGGCATCCGTCGTTTCGTAGTTCCCCGAAACGGCCGGTGTTTTAAGGGTGCATTCGAAGCGGCTGCCGACAGTGCGCAAGCGCAGGGCCGCCTTCCGGTCGCGCAGCTGGAAATCGGCCGTGTCGAAATAATGGTTGGTCTGGCTGGTCGGGGTGATGTTTAGCTCCGCCAGTAATTTGCTATATTCGTCTTTGGTCAGCATGTTCTTGAATTCGATCTCGAGTTCTTTTGTCATCTGTTCACCTCATTGATTCCGCTTTGTGGCATCTACGCCTTTCTCCATTGGAAGCGGGTTTTCATAAGCGGTGCGAACTAACTGGCGTCAGGCGGAAATATGGCTTTCGCACCGGTTGCCCCAGCTTCCCCGGCTTCCCCGCTAATTTCATTATCGGATAGATGGATGCAATCTGCAACGCAGAGCATTGCTGTGGTAAAATAACGTTATGTAGAAACAGCCCTGTGCTGGGCTTAATGGATAGTAAAATGGGCAAGCAGTGAGGAGGGCCGGACATGGGGCAATGGAATCGTTTTTTAGCGCCGTACAAGCAGGCGGTGGACGAGATGAAAGTGAAATTCAAAGGCATGCGCAAGCAATTCGAAACGAATAACACGAATTCACCGATTGAGTTCGTTACTGGGCGCGTGAAACCGTTGGCGAGCATTTATGACAAGACTTTGGAAAAAGGGCTATTGTTTGAACCATCGGAAGAGTTGGCCCGCAATTTGCAGGACATTGCCGGTTTGCGGATGATGTGCCAATTTGTCGGGGATATCGAAACCGTGGTGGAGCTTTTGCGCCAGCGCAACGATTTGCGCATCGTCGAGGAAAAGGATTATATTTCCCACGAAAAGCAAAGCGGCTATCGTTCGTATCACGTCATCGTGGAGTACCCGGTACAGACCATTGACGGTGAGCAGCTGATCCTTGCGGAAATCCAGATCCGTACCTTAGCGATGAATTTCTGGGCTTCGATCGAACATTCCCTGAATTATAAATATAAAGGCGTGTTTCCTGACGAAATCAAGCTCCGTCTGCAACGTGCAGCGGAGGCGGCATTCCAGCTCGATGAAGAGATGACGCAGATCAGGGATGAAATCCAGGAAGCGCAAGCATATTTCAGTGAATACAAAGAATCCCCAGGCACGCGATTTCCAGGGGACGCAGAAGGAGGCCGAAAGGATACATGAAATTTTATATCATATCCAGAAGTGATGATCTATCCAATCGATTAATGGAAGAAGCTCGCACGTATTTAGAGGATTTCGGCATGGAATGGAGCGAGGAGGACCCGCAGATCGTTCTGTCGATCGGCGGCGACGGCACCTTATTGCATGCATTCCATAAATACAGTGACCGATTGGATGCCGTGGCATTCGTCGGCATCCACACCGGCCATCTCGGTTTTTACGCCGACTGGAAACCGGTCGAAATCGAAAAGCTCGTGATCGCCATCGCGAAGAAAGAATTTGAAGTCATTGAATACCCATTACTGGAAGTGACTGTGCGTTACCGGAGCGAGCAGGAATCATCCACTTATTTGGCGTTGAATGAATCGACTGTCAAATCGCCGGACGTCACGCTCGTCATGGATGTTTTCTTGAATGACAGCCATTTTGAACGGTTCCGGGGAGACGGCTTGTGCATGTCCACGCCTTCAGGAAGTACAGCCTATAATAAGGCGCTCGGCGGGGCGATCATCCATCCGTCCTTGCCGGCGATGCAACTGACCGAGATGGCGTCGATCAATAACCGGGTCTTCCGGACAGTCGGTTCGCCTTTGGTATTGCCATCGCATCACCGCTGTACATTGCTGCCGGTAAAGGCACCGGATTTCATGGTGACAATCGACCATCTTCAATTGCTGCATAAAGACGTCGAGTCGATCGAATACCGCGTGGCGAAAGAAAAAGTGCGCTTCGCACGTTTCCGTGCCTTCCCGTTCTGGCGCCGTGTGCACGATTCCTTCATCGACAGCGAATTGTCGGAGGATTGACGGAATGAAAGCATTTCAAATCGAATTTACAGCACCAAAGCGCGGACTATTGCGGGAAGCGCTCCAAAACCATGGCATCTCCAAAAGGACATTGGCTTCCGTGAAATACGGCGGAGGCCATCTGCTGGTTAACGGTTCGGAAGTGACGGTCAGGCATCCGCTCGAAGTCGGGGATGCCGTGACCGTTATTTTTCCGAAAGAAACACAAGGCAAAGGCTTGACGGCAGAGGCAGGGCCGCTCGCCATCGTCTACGAAGATGAAGCTTTATTGATCGTCGAGAAACCCCCAGGGCAAAACACGATCCCATCGCGCGAACAGCCTTTCGGCAGCCTGGCGAATTACGTGGCCGGCCATTTCGAGAGAGAAGGCATTCCGTCCACATTGCATATTGCGACACGCCTGGATAAAGATACGTCGGGGCTCGTATGCATCGCAAAGAACCGCCATATACATCACCTGCTTTCCTTACAGCAGCGGGAAAAACGGATGAATCGGCGCTATGAAGCCTTTGTCCACGGCAAAGTGGGCGAAGGGGTCTCTGTCATCACCGCTCCTATCGGCCGCAAAGGCACAAGCATCATCGAACGGGAAGTAAGGAAAGATGGAAAGTTTGCCGAGACCGAGATGGAATTGATCCGGTCAGCTGGAGAGTTCAGCCATGTCCGGCTGAAATTGAACACCGGCAGGACCCATCAGATCCGGGTCCATATGGCCCATCTCGGACACCCCTTACTCGGGGATGACCTTTACGGAGGCCGTCGCGAGCTGATCGCCAGGCAAGCACTGCATTGTACGGAACTTCAGCTCGACCATCCGGTCTCCGGGAAGCGGCTGGCATTTACATCCGTCCTGGCTGGCGATATGCTTGACTTGATCTATTCATAACGATGGAAGCGGCCCGGCTGATAGGGCTGTTTTGAGGGTACCTGATGAATGTCCATTTCCGGAAACCGCAAGGCGGTAAGGGCGCCGCCGAACACACAGCCGGTATCGATGTTGACGGTATTGTTTTTGAAATAAGGTGTTTCGACAGGGGTATGGCCATAAACGATCCAGTGATCACCTTTATAGCGCTTCGCCCAGTTGCCGCGCACTGGCCGGCCATCGGCATGATAGTGGCCGGTGATTTCGCCGTATAAAGCGAAAGTGATCAGTTTGCGGCTTAATGCTTTTCCGATCATATCTTGGCGCAGGCCGGCATGGACGACGATCAACTCATCCCCCAGCTGATGGTAGAGGGGAAGAGCCTCATAAAACCGCAGATAGCGCTCGCGGAATTGGTTCTGTTCATCTCGTGCCAGTCTGCGCCAATCGGTGACGGTCATTTCCAGCCCGTGCAATAGCTCCACGGGATTGCCTTTGAAGAAACGGTAGAGTTTATTGCAATGATTGCCGGGGGAATAGTAGAGGATGCCCGCGTCCTGCATGGCGAATAATAGCCGAAGCACCGCAAGGGAGTCGGGACCGCGGTCCATGGCATCCCCCACAAATGCGAGATTCCGGCCTTCGGGATGCATGGGGAGGCCATTTTCGAAGCGGTAGCCAAGTTGTTCAATCAATTCGACCAGCTCATCAAAACAGCCGTGGATGTCACCAATAACATCATATTTCATAATCTTCAGCTCCTAAATGGGGACATTGGTTTCAGTGTAACGCATATCGGGGAAAAAGCTGAAACAATTGAAAGGAGGGAGTATACATGATGGAAGAAACGAAGATCCGTGATGAAGAATTGAACGAAGAATTGATGCACGAATTATTGGGAAAAGGGGATGTTGAAGCATTCCGTGAAGAATTCTTGTCCCACCATCCATACGACCAGGCAAGCTTTTACGAAAAAGCGGACGGGGAAACGAGGCAATTGCTCTATCAGTATCTCTCTCCGAAAGAAATGGCGGATATCTTTGAAGCCATTGAAGTGGACGATGACGAATACGAAAATCTGTTCAAGGAAATGGATACGCGCTATGCCTCCGACATCCTGTCCTATATGTATACAGATGATGCAGTCGATGTCCTTAATGAACTGAACAAAGACCAAGTCGCCAGTTATTTGACGATCATGGACAAGGAATCCGCACAGCAGATCAAGGACCTCTTGCATTACGAGGAGTATACGGCAGGTTCGATCATGACAACGGAGTTTGTCGCAATCCCGAAAAACTCGACGGTGCGTTCCGCCATGAACATCCTGCGCAATGCCGCACCGAACGCCGAAACGATCTATTACGTGTTTGTCATCGATGAGGACCGTAAATTGTCAGGCATCGTGACCTTGCGTGATTTAATTGTTGCCGATGAAGATACCTTGATCGAAGCGATCATGAACGACCGCGTCGTAAGCGTCCAAGTAAGCGAAGACCAGGAGGAAGTCGCGCGCATGATCAAGGATTATGACTTTCTCGCGCTTCCAGTCGTCGATTTCCAGGACCATCTGCTCGGGATCATCACAGTTGATGACATCATCGACGTGCTCGATGAAGAGGCGTCCGATGATTACTCCAAATTGGCCGCGGTCTCCGATATGGATACCTTTGACCGCGGACCGCTGACCGCAGCGAAAAAACGTTTGCCGTGGCTTATCCTGCTGACATTCCTCGGCATGCTGACAGCGAATTTGATGGGCATGTTCGAAGCGACGCTCGACCAAGTGGCGCTGCTTGCCGTATTTATCCCGTTGATAGCCGGAATGGCTGGGAATAGCGGCACACAGGCGCTTGCTGTTGCAGTGCGCGGTATTGCAACAGGCGACATCGAGGAAGAGAGCAAGCTGAAGTTATTGTTCCGCGAAGCGGGGACTGGCTTGATCACGGGCGTCATTTGCGGCATCGTGGTCGTAGGCCTCGTTTACTTTTGGAAATCTGAACTGCTGATCGGAATGCTGGTCGGCACGGCGGTGGCCAGTTCGATTTTTGTCGCGACCTTAGCCGGCTCGTTTATCCCGTTGTTGATCCACAGGATGAAAATCGACCCTGCGGTTGCGTCTGGGCCGTTCATTACAACGTTGAACGATATCATTTCCATCCTCATTTATTTGGGCTTGGCGACGACGTTCCTGACGAATTTATGAGCAGATAGTGATGGGATGAAGCAAGATCCGAGAAAGTGCGATTGCACTTTCTTTTTTTATGGGGTAATATTAGTACCAGGTAATAATATTAGGAGGTATATATATGTCGATTTCATTGAAAGATAAAACATACGTCATCATGGGTGTCGCCAATAAGCGCAGCATCGCTTGGGGGATTGCCCGTTCATTGGATGCAGCAGGAGCGAACTTGATCTTTACATATGCAGGGGAGCGCTTTGAAAAATCGGTGCGCGATTTGGTCGCGACACTTGATGGCAAGCACGAGCAGATTTTGCCATGTGATGTGACCAGTGACGAGGACGTAGAGAAATGCTTCAACACGATCAAGGAAAGCGCCGGGAAAATCGACGGGCTTGCGCATTGCATCGCATTCGCGAAAACGGAAGAATTGTCAGGTGACTTTTCCGATACTTCACGCGACGGCTTTTTGCTCGCGCATAACATCAGCTCGTACTCATTGACGATCGTTTCGAAATACGCGAAACCGTTGATGACAGAAGGCGGGAGCATCGTTGCCTTGACATATATCGGCGGAGAACGCGTCATGCCGAACTACAATGTCATGGGCGTTGCCAAGGCATCACTTGAAATGTCCGTCCGTTATTTGGCTGCGGATCTTGGCAAGCACGATATCCGCGTCAATGCCATTTCATCTGGCCCGATCCGTACGCTTTCTTCCAAAGGCGTCAGCGATTTCAACTCGATTTTGCGTGAAATCGAAGAAAAAGCACCGCTGCGCCGCAACACGACACCGGAAGAAGTCGGCGACACGGCAGTCTTCCTGTTCAGCAATATGTCCCGCGGCATCACCGGCGAAGTCCTTCATGTCGACAGCGGTTATCATGTCTTATAATATCCACGAAAAAACCCTTCCGGAAAATCCGGAAGGGTTTTTATTATAGCGTTTTCTCCATTTGGCGATGCGGGATGCCGGCATCCATGAACTCTGGAGAGACCACATCATAGCCAAGCCGTTCGTAAAACCGGATGGCATGGCTTTGGGAGTTGAGCTGCAGTCGGAAATAGCCGATTGAGCGGGCATATTCCTCCAGCTGTTCCATCATCTCCGCCCCAAAATGATGTCCGCGGTATTCAGGCAACACGCAGACGCGCTCGACTTTGCCGACGCCCTGTTCGTATTCCCGGATCCGGGCCGCGGCGATCGGCTGTTCCAGTTCATAGCCGATAAAATGGGTGGCGCTGTCATCATGCTCATCCATCTCGACATGAAGGGCAACGCCTTGTTCGTCCACGAATACCTTGCGGCGGATTTCAAAAGCCTGTTCTTTTTCAAGTTCGGTTTCAACGATTTTGACTCTCTGCAATTAAGCTTCATCTCCTGACAAGCGGAATGTGTCGTACACTGTCCACGACCCATCTTCCAATTGGTAGAGGAGGTGGATGCGGTCAATCGTCTCTTCGTGGTCGATGCCGGCCATCTTCAATTGGCCGTAAACATCGGCATGTTCCGAATCCGACAATTTCTGTGCGATCGTGATATGCGGTACAAAAGGATGGTCCGGCATGCCGCCAAGAAAATCGGAGTGGAGGTCTTCGTGAAGATCCATCAGCTCTTTGGACGGCTCGATCTTGAAGTACAAGGCGTTCGTCACCGGTGTGAACGTGCTGACGCGTGTTGCGTGGATACGGAAAGGCTTTTGGCGCTTGGCGATATTGCCGAGTTCCTCAGCCATCGCTTTCACTTCCGAATCATCCGCTTCGAAAGGCCCTTTCAATGTAATATGTGGTGTGATCAATTCATAATGCGGATCATAGCGCTTCCGATAGGAATTCGCCAAGTCTTGTAGTTTTTTTGATGGAAATGCTGCAATGCCATATTTCATAATCAATAGACCTCCTCGTCAAATAAATGCTGTTCTCTTCAATTGTATCAAATTGACCGTTTTGTTTCCTCAAGGCCTACATACCGAAATTCATCAGCAATGCCCGTTTCAAATCAGGCTGCCAATATTTCCATGTGTGGTCTCCTTTGAATTCTTCATAAAACAGCGAAAACCCTTTATTTTTCATCAACTCGTTCAATTCGCGGTTCGGCGTAAGGAAGTCGGCCGTTTCACCGTTGGTCAATTTCACTTCCGTTTCTTCCGAGCCGATGACGTGGTAGACCGTGAACGAATTGTTCATCGAAAATTTCTCTACAGCCTCCATCATTTCCGGCCCGACTTTCGGTGATTGAAGGATGACACGCCCGAAAATATTCGGGTATTTCAGTGCAGCCATCAAAGACACCGTCGCAGCGAGTGAATCGCCGACCAATGTGCGGCCCATGCCGACTTGGTAAGTGGGATACTTCTCGTCGAGGTAAGGGACCAGTTCGTGGGCCAAAAAGCGTAAATACGCCCCGTGCTGTTCGCCGGCAGGTTCATATTTGCGGTTGCGGTCTTCTACACTTTTATAGGGGATACCGACGAAAATGATGTTCTCGATTTCCTCGTTGGCCAGCAATTCATCGACGACGCGGGGCGCGCGCCCTAGCTGGAAATAATCCTTGCCGTCCGAGGCGATGACCAGGCTGTATTTGTAGAGAGGGGAATAATTTGCGGGCAGATGGATGAGCACCTGCATGTCCTCTCCCAAGGCATCGCTGTAAAGCGTGAAATCCTCTACGCTTCCATTGTTCATGATGTTGCCTCCTTCTAATTCTATTGTACAAAAATTGTAACATATTCCCCCCGCAAGGTATAATGGACAGGAAGGTAAATCCAAATAGAGAGAGGGGATCACACCATGGACGGAGGACATTTCCGTGTACATTCAGAAGAAGTGAATAAAGCGACGCATGAAGCATTGGCAAGAAGAGGAGTCACAAAAGAAGACATCGCAAAAATCGTATTGGATATGCAATTGCCGTTTAATGAAGGATTGACCTTGGCCCATTGCATCGAGTCGGTCGAGAGCGTCTTGCGTAAACGGGAAATGCAGCATGCCTTATTGGTCGGCATCGAGCTCGACGAACTGGCAGAGCAAGGGAAGCTGTCGCAGCCGCTTCAGCAGATCGTCGGTTCGGATGAAGGCTTGTTCGGCGTCGATGAAATGATCGGGCTCGGTGCCGTGCTCACATACGGCAGCATCGCTGTAACGACGTTCGGCCATTTGGATAAAAACAAGACCGGCATCATCCATAATCTGGACACCAAATACGGGGAGCATGTCCATACTTTCCTCGATGACCTCGTTTCGAGTATCGCCGCCTGTGCTTCGGCACGTATCGCCCATCGCACACGCGATTTGGAAGAGGAAGGCAGAAGCTTTGAAGACTTGGCACCGGAAGAGACAACGCCCGAAACTCACTTGCCTGGAGCGGAATACGATTGATGGATTTAATTTCCATATATTTGGTTTGTAAACGATTCCATTTTTAAAATTAAATTGACAGCTGGACAGAAAGTCATGGTATTATGAAGGTTGAAAGAAACTATAGAAAAAGGGAGGCCGATTTATGTTAAACAAAAAATTTGGATTCTACGCGACTGTCGCTTTGGCCGGATCCGTATTCCTGGCAGGCTGTGGAGATGATGCAGCTAACGAAGGAGAAGGTGGCGGCGGAGCATCCGAACCGGAATTCCTCAGTATTTTGACTGGCGGAACCACGGGAACGTATTACCCGCTTGGCGGGGCGATGGCTACGATCATCGAGAATGAGACCGGCATCGATACGACTGCCGAAGTATCCCAGGCATCTGCAGCCAATATGACATCACTTGCTGATGGCACTGGCGAAATCGCTTTTGTTCAGACAGACACGGCTTTCTATGCTTCTGAAGGCTCGAATATGTTCGAAGGGGAAGTCATCGACAGCGTATCTGCAATCGGTGCCCTTTACCCGGAAACGATCCAGATCGTAACGACTGAAGGATCCGGCATCACTGCGTTTGAAGACTTGGCAGGTAAATCGGTATCAGTCGGGGCACCTGGTTCAGGTACGTATATCAACGCGGAGCAATTGCTTGAGATCCATGGCATGACGATGGATGACATCGACGCGCAGAACTTGGACTTCGGCGAATCTCAGGAAAGCCTGCAATCCGGCCAAATCGACGCAGCATTCATCACAGCAGGAACGCCGACTGGCGCAGTTGAAAGCTTGAGTGCGACTGCCGATGTTAATATCGTTCCTGTCGCAGCCGAAAAAGCAGCAGAATTGATCGAGAAGTACCCGTACTATGCAGAGGATGCAGTTCCTTCCGGCACTTATGGGTTGACTGAAGAAGTTCCGACGGTGTCCGTTCTTGCCATGCTTGTCGTGCAAAACGATATCTCTGAAGACACAGTCTATGACATCACAAAAGCCATTTACGAAAACACGGATCAAATCCAACATGCCAAAGCTGAATTCATCAAAGCGGAAACAGCTCTTGACGGTATCGGAATCGATATCCATCCTGGCGCACAGCGTTACTTCGATGAAGTAAACCAATAAGAACGGATCAGAATAACTGACGATAAAGCGCAAGCTTTATCGTCGTTATTTATTTTTTGTGGCTAGGGGGATCCAACTTGCGGAATAAAAGAATTCTCAAAACCCTTCTTATATTCACCATCCTCATTCTTATCTGCTCCGCACTTTTCTTCATCCCATACAAGAAACACTTCGTCTTCATCGAATCGGAAACAGGCGAGATCGCAGCGCGCGTTCCTGTTATTGAAAACCGCTTCAAGATCCGCTATACGCATTCGATCCATCTATCGGATGTCATCGAAACTTACCGCCTCGATGAGGGGGGGCAATTGGTGATGACGGAACTTCAGTACGAAGATTTCAATATCGGCATGCCGTCGAATGCAGGAGAAGGGGAGCGCTTTGTCGAAAAAGACGGGAAATACTTTATTGAGGATATGAAGCGGAAGCTGCCCGAATTCCGATTGCTAGTCGGGGACGTGGACGCGGAACTCGCTTTCCTATTCGCAGGGAAAGAACTCGATTTGAAGAAGAGTTTGGAAAGAGGCAAGATTTATACATTCCGTGCCCAGCGCCTATCCATTTATCAGCAATTAGAAGGAGTGAACATCTATGAGTGATAAACTATCGCCAGAAGAAAGAAAAGAGAAAAAGCTTCCGCCTGAAGACGAAAGCTACATCTCGGAGGAGAAACAAAAAGAGATTCTCCAGAAATACGATCCGGAATCGAATACACGCGATTTGTCAGGCATGATCAAACATGTGGTGTTTTACGGGCTTTTAGCATTTTCGTTGTTTCAATTATACACAGCCATTTTCGGCCAATACACAGCGTACATCCAGCGTTCAGTCCACTTAGGGTTTGCGCTGTCGCTCATTTTTATCTTGTTCCCGATGCGCCGCCGGAAAGGTGCGCGCCATAAAGTGGCCTGGTATGATTACATACTTGCCTTATTGTCTATCGGTATCGGTGCGTATTGGCCGATCATGTACGATGATTTGGTATTCCGTATCGGCCGCGTGACCGAACTGGATTTGATTGTAGGGATCCTAGCCGTCATCTTGACGCTTGAAGCAACGCGCCGGGCTGTTGGGTTGCCGATTACCATCATCGGATTGCTGTTTTTATCATACGGATTTTTCGGGCCGTATTTTCCTGGGTTCATGCGCCACCGAGGCCAAGACCTGGAATCCTTGATCCAATTGATGTTCTACACGACAGACGGCATCCTCGGGACACCGATCGGGGTTTCTGCCACCTTCATCTTTACGTTCCTATTATTCGGTTCATTCCTGGTGAAGACCGGAGTCGGCCAGTATTTCAATGATCTCGCCGTATCGCTTGCCGGAAACTTAACAGGAGGGCCGGCAAAAGTAGCCATCTTCTCCAGTGCCCTGCAAGGGACCATCTCAGGGAGCTCGGTTGCCAACGTAGTTACATCCGGGTCTTATACGATCCCGATGATGAAAAAGCTTGGATATAAGAAGGAATTCGCCGGCGGCGTCGAGGCAGCAGCTTCGACAGGCGGCCAGTTGATGCCACCGATCATGGGGGCGGCAGCGTTCCTGATGGTCGAGTTCATCGGCGGCGTCACTTATTGGGAAATCGCCAAAGCGGCAGCCATCCCGGCGCTCCTATACTTTACGGGTGTGTGGATCATGACCCATTTCGAGGCAAAACGAATTGGATTGAAAGGCCTATCGGCGGATGAAATGCCGGACCGCAAAGAAGTATTGAAGAAAATCTATCTATTGACGCCGATCCTCGCGATCATCCTGTTTTTGCTGGTCGGGATCCCGACAATGCAAGCGGCCTTATATGGCATATTGCTGACGATCTTCGTCAGTGCTTTCAATAAAGAAACACGCCTTGGCTTTAAAGACATCATCCACGCCCTGGTGGACGGCGCGAGAACTGCGCTTGCGGTCGCCGCTGCGACAGCGACGGCAGGGATCATTGTCGGGGTTGTCGTGAAGACCGGCCTTGGGTTGTCCCTGGCAAATGGTCTTGTATCGGCATCCGGCGGGAACGTCCTGTTGACCTTATTTTTCACGATGCTTGCAGCGATCGTGCTTGGCATGGGCTCGCCGACAACGGCAAACTATGTCATCACCTCAACCATTGCTGCCCCAGCCATCATTACCTTGTTGATGGTCGATGAACCTGCTGGCGCGGCTGTACCGATCGTGGTCGCATTATCTGCCCATTTGTTCGTCTTCTACTTCGGGATAATCGCAGATATCACTCCGCCAGTCGCCCTCGCTGCATTTGCAGCTTCCGGGATTTCCGGCGGGGAGCCGATACGGACAGGTTTCAATGCGGCGAAGCTTGCCATTGCGGCATTCATCATTCCGTATATGTTCGTCTTGTCTCCAGAACTCTTGATGATCGATACGACCTGGACACAATTGATATGGGTATTGATCACCGCCATCACCGGGATGATCGCCATCGGTGCCGGATTGATCGGCTATTGGTACCGCAAACTCAACTGGCTGGAGCGGATCATCACATTCGCTACAGGGATTGCCTTGATCTATCCGGAAGGTTTCACGGATCTTATCGGAGCGGCTGTCTTTATCGTCTTGTTCGTGATCCAATGGATGTCGAAAGATAAAAAGACGAAAAGACCTCAAACAGCTTAATAAAAAAAAGATGGAAGCCCGCGGGCTTCCATCTTTTTTTGGTTGCCCCAACGAGAAAACACCAACCGTACAAACGGTTGGTGTTTTCTGGAGCAGCGCAAGGCGTGCTTATGATGATTCCTACTGGGCTCGAACCAGCGACCTCTACCCTGTCAAGGTAGCGCTCTCCCAGCTGAGCTAAGGAATCGCAATCTCAAGGACATTTATTATTATATATGCCAGTTTTAAAAAAGACAATAGTTTTTGTGAAAAAACTTTTAGTTTTTTAAAAGCAGTTTTGATTTTCAACTGTCCAGGAAAATGCTCCACTCGATTGACGTCCGATGACCAATCACGGTCCAGCATTCCAAAGCTGCCCCGATTCCCTCAAGCGAACTGAACTCGAGTGCAAGCCTGGCAAAGAGGGGGCCCCAAAACGGAGCGGGAACTTGACCGATGAGCGGTATTCGAGGCTGCCAAGGGTTGCCAGGGCTGGCCGCTGAAAATTCATGGCCAGCCAATTTCAACGAGCTGTGAAGTTCGTTTAGTGTTTCCTCCGGCTGGACCTGTAGATAAAATCGGGCACCCTCTTTTGAAAATCCGATATCGCTGGCATGAAAAGAGGGGACGGCGGCTTGTTTAGCGATCGGTTCGAATGTTGCCTTCAATTGAAGCGGCGATGTATTTTGGTAGGCCAGCAGCGGGATATGAGGCAGTTGCAGCGCCAGTTTGGAATTCGGCTGGCGCAGCTGTCTTTGAAGGCTTTCAATCGTTGTAGAACTGCGGTAGTCAAGGCGCAGGACAAGCAATTGCATCGTATTCCTCCTCTTTTTACTGTCTGGAGCTGCGGAAACCGGCATCCCTTGCCTGTTGTTCCGTGCAGAACCATTGTTCAGGATTGGTTCCTTCATAGGAAGGGGTTCCAGGCATGTGATAAATTTTATTGCCGCTTCGGTTAATATTGCCTTTAATGCGGCAGTCTCCATCGTCTGTCTGTATGTCCGTTTCTTTATGCCGGTAAGCATCTTCGTTGAATCCCCGGTCCGTTGAATAATTTTCGTATTCCCATATGCCGATCTCAGCATCTTTCGCTTTGGATTCGGCATCGCGGAAATCATCGATATAGCGGGTATTGGGCGGGAAGACATAAGCGACCCGGGCGTAGCCTTCTTCAAGTAATTGTTTCTGTATGCTATCCCCATCCGCGTATAAATAGGCGAGGAGGCGGTCGTAATCGTCAAAACGGTCGCCGACATCGAATTCGATCTCGATTCGTTGTGCCTGTTCAATCAGTTCGCGGTTGCGCTCCGTCGCTTCAGGGCCTAGCGGCTGCTCGCCGAACCTCGGGTGATTCGTTTCGGGCGTATCGACCAGTAAATACCGGACCGTGGTTTCTTTGCCTTCGTACAGGATTTTCACCGTATCCCCGTCAATGACCTCGGTGACTTCGACAGTGGCCCTGTCGGTGGTTCCGCCAGTATCGGTAGCGCCAGGCAAATTGCATCCTGCCAATAATAGCAGGGTAATCACTAAAATGAATGTTTTCATGGCTATCCCTGCTTTCTATATCGAATTATAGCGAAAAGATTGCCGGACGACAATGAGCGGACTGGATTCCAAAAAAAAGCGCTTGCTCCGCATGAGGCCGGATCAAGCGCTGCTATGTACATGCATAAAGGCTGTGCATCGTTTATTGCTCCAAAGTGTCAGCTGTTTCACCGAAGTATAATAAGTTGTCTTCATTGATGGTTTCCAACTTCTCTTTGTCGACGCCCATTTCCAATGTGCCTGTAAAAATCGGTTCCCACCAGTTTTTCTGTTCATTCATGATGACTCCTCCTCTTTCTTGCGAATGTAATTGTTTGACTATTCTATACCCCGCAAGGTTACACTTATAAACAATGAATAGAAAAAGGGGCGATGGATTTGATAGCGATTGGGATTATAGGCGCAGGAATTGTCGGGGAACGCATCATCAAACAAATCCAGCAGCATGGCAAAGTGCAGGTTGCAGCGGTTTATGACACGGATAGCAATCGGTTGGATTATGTAAAAGAACAGTATGGCGTTCCCGTCACTGATTCCTTGGATGAATTATTCGAAGCAGATATCGATTGGGTGTATATCGGCACGCCGCCGAACAGCCACGCAGAACTGGCGGAAACCGCGGCAAGGCGGGGCTTGCATGTTTTATGCGAAAAGCCTTTGGCACATGACGCACATGCCGCAAAGTCCATGGCAGAATCGGCGAAGAACAACCGTATCCACACCGCCATGCATTTTCCGCTGATGTATTCGCCCGTTGTCCGGGAAATGGCGCTACGCATCAAAAGCGGGGACATCGGGAAAGTCCGCCGCATTGAACTTCATACGGTGTTTCCGGTATGGCCACGGCCGTGGCAGCAAAATCCGTGGATTGCCTCCAGGGACCAGGGAGGGTTCGTGCGTGAAGTCTTTCCCCATTACCTGCAGTTGATGCACCGTTTGTTCGGCACATTGGACATTGCCGCACACCAAGTGGACTTTCCAGAAGACGCCGAAAAATGTGAAACCGGGATCATCGCCCATGGCACCTCCCAGCAAGGTGCGCCCTTTTCATTGTCGGGCTTGAGCGGAGCGGGGCAAAACGAATTGCTGCAATTTAAAGTGTACGGCGAAGACGGGGTGCTGACGCTTGAAAACTGGTCGCGTTTGTATCGGGAGGAACAGGGGAAACCACGTGTAGAAGTGCAAACAGAAATGGAAGTTCCGTCCTTATTTGATGAAATGCAAGAACAATCGACCTTTCTCGTCGGCTTTGACGAAGGCTTGGTCGTCCAGCGTTATATCGACCGATTATTGCAATGAACTATAGGAGGGATTAAACGATGAATTTTACTGCCAATGAAGTAGAGGATATGATAGCCGACCAACGAGGTTATTATTTTACAGGCGTGACAAAATCGGCGGATTTCCGCATTGCCCAGCTTCAACGCCTGAAGTCGGCGATCCAAGCTCATGAGGATGACATTATCGAAGCGCTGCAATTGGACCTTGGAAAAAGCGAGTTTGAAGGATACGCCACGGAAGTAGGGTTTGTGCTCGATAGCATCGGCTATATGGCGAAGCATCTGGAAGAGTGGATGAAGCCGGAACAAGTAAAGACGCCAATCCACCTGCAGCCTGCCAAAAGCTTCATCATCCGTGAACCCTACGGATCCGTACTCGTCATCGGCCCGTTTAATTACCCGTTCCAATTGGTCATGGAGCCGCTTATCGGAGCATTGGCTTCCGGCAATTGTGCTATCGTCAAACCGTCCGAAGCGACACCGAACGTCGCGCGCATCATCCGTACCGTGTTGGAAAGTAGCTTCCAGCCACATTACGTGAGGGTGGTCGAAGGCGAACGCGAGGAAGTGACGGCGCTCATCCATGCGTCATTTGATTATATTTTCTTCACGGGCAGCGTACCGGTCGGGAAAGTGGTCATGAAAGCGGCATCCGAACGGCTGACCCCGATCACTTTGGAACTTGGCGGCAAAAGCCCCGCTATCGTCGACCAGACGGCTAACCTGGAGCTTGCCGCAAAACGGATTGCCTGGGGCAAATTCATGAATACCGGGCAAACTTGCGTGGCGCCCGATTATCTTTGCGTACATGAGTCGGTGAAAGACGAATTCATGAACATCCTTATCCAGACCATCCGCAAGTTCTACGGCGACAATGCCCAGGACAGCCCGGACTACGGCCGCATCGTCAATGAAAAGCATCATGGCCGCCTGGCGGAAATCATTGAAAAGGAAAAAGCCCATATCGTCTTTGGCGGGGATGTTGACCGCGAAGACCGTTATATCGAACCGACCTTGCTGGATAATATCGGCTGGGACAGCCCGTCGATGGAAGATGAATTGTTCGGGCCTGTGTTGCCGATCATTGCCTATAATGATTTGCCACAATTGCTGCGGGACATCCGGCGTTTGCCGAAGCCGCTTGCCGCCTACCTGTTCTCCGAAAACGACCGGGCGATCCGGTTCTTCCTGGACCAATTGCCATTCGGGGCGGCTGCATCAATGACACTGTCTCGCATGTCGGCAGCGTCTACTTGCCTTTTGGCGGCGTCGGGCCATCCGGCATGAACTCCTATCACGGCAAAACCAGTTTTGAAACTTTTACGCATGCCAAGTCCATCGTCAGGAAGTCCACGAAATTGGCGACCAACCTGACATATCCCCCATACAAAAACCGGGCGAAATGGATCCGGACAGTGTTGAAGTAGAAAGCGGCCTTTAGGTCGCTTTTTTCTTTTTAGACCTGCTATGATTAAGAAAAAAGGGGGCGCGAAAATGACAGAGCGCATATTGATAGTGGAAGATGAAAAAAGCATCGCCCGTGTCTTGGAGCTGGAGCTGAAATTCGAGGGTTATGAGACAACAGTCGCTTTGACGGGTTCGGAAGCCTTGATCCAGTTCAGGGAACAGGAGTGGGATCTGGTGCTGCTCGATCTGATGCTGCCGGAAATCCATGGCCTCGATGTCCTGAAGCGGATCCGTGCGTCGGATACCACGTTGCCGGTCATTCTGCTGACCGCAAAAAACGATGTCAAAGACAAAGTGGCCGGGCTGGACCTTGGCGCAAATGACTATGTGACAAAGCCGTTTGAAATCGAGGAGCTGCTTGCCAGAATCCGTGCCAATCTGAGGATGAAAAAACCAGTTGATGAACATTTGCACCGTTTTGAAGACCTTACACTTAATGAAAGCACGAGGGAAGTGGAGAGGGCGGGGCGGCAAATCGAGTTGACGCCCCGTGAATTCGATTTGCTCTTGTACTTGATGCGCCACCCGAAACAAGTACTGGGCCGCGAACAATTGTTGAATGCGGTATGGGGCTATGATTATTACGGCGACACGAATGTCATCGATGTCTATATCCGCTATTTGCGGAAGAAAATCGATTTCGGCGAAGATGCCACTTATTTGCAAACGGTTCGCGGCGTCGGCTACGTCTTGAAGGAGCAACCGCATGAAGCTCAAGCATAAGATCCATCTGTCTTCGACCCTTTTGATGTTTTTCGTGCTGTTGGTGTTGGCCGTTGTCATTTATTATTCCTTCAGTAGCCTGGCGTATGAAACGGAAGTCGAACGGCTGGAGTCGGAAGTGGAAGTGATGGTCGCGACCTTCAATGCCAATAGTACAGAAGAATCGCCGGATAATATCTTGCGCGCCTATGTGCCGGTCGACGGCTTGATTAAGGAGAAAGACCGAAGCAGCGGCTTGCTGAATACAATTATCCAGGATCCATCCGTCAGTGTAGAATTTCCCAATGATGTCAAAGGTGCTTCGGGAAGAATGGCTGTTGAAGGCGAGCAATTTGCCTACGTCACGGCGCCTGTGATCTGGCCGGGCGGTGAAGTGGTGGAGTTGATTGTCGCCCAATCGCTCCAGGAAGTGACCGCAAACCTCGCGACTTTGCGCTTAGTTCTCATTTCTGTAACGATGCTTTCGATGATCCCGATTTTCCTGTCGAGTGCCTTGCTCGGGCGCGTGTTGACCCGCCCGATCGAAGGGCTAACCGGGACCATGCGCCGCATCCAGCGCGATGGTTCTTTCGAGAAGTTGCCGGTAACGGGAGAATCGCAGGATGAGTTGAGCCAAATGGGCGTCACATTCAATGAAATGATCGGGTTATTGGAGGAAAACTACCGTAAACAGGAAGAGTTCGTTTCGAATGCCTCCCATGAACTGAAAACACCGCTGACGGTCATTTCAAGCTATGCCGATTTATTGCAGCGCAGGGGTTCGCAAGACCCGGCGCTGCAAGAAGAAGCCTTGACGGCGATACGCAACGAAACGGAACGAATGCGCCAGCTGATTGAACAATTATTGCATATCGCACGGCGCAGCCAAGCCCAGATGGATTGGCAGAAAATCGATCTTGAACCGGTGCTCCGCCAAGTCATGACGGCAATGAACGCTTCCTATGACAGGGAGTTCCGCCTGCAGTCACCGCAGCCGCTGATCGTCGAAACCGATGTCCAGCAACTCAAGCAATTGCTGTATATTCTGCTGGACAATGCCCGCAAGTATAGCGAAGACAGCATTGATATGGAAGCCGGGAAGGACGGTTCAGTATATATCAAAATCCGCGATTACGGCGTCGGCATCCCGAAAGATTCGCTGCCGCATGTATTCGAACGGTTTTACCGCGTCGACAAAGCGAGAAGCCGCGAGACCGGCGGATTTGGGCTTGGCCTTTCGCTCGCCAAGGAATTGGCTGATTCACTTCACCTGCGTCTCGAAATCGACAGCATTGAACAATTGGGCACGACGGTAACGATCGTTTTCTCAGGGGATTTTAATGTTGAGGAGTTACAATCAGGACAGGAGGGATGATCATGCGGAAATGGTGGGCTATCGGAATCGTCATCATGGTATTTTCCATCACGGCACTTGCTTTTTTCCTGTTTCCAAGAACGGCGGCTGATTCCGTGACAATGGATGAAGCGGCTCAAACGATTGAACAGCTTTACGGCGGTGCGATTGAAAATGCAACTGAGACAGAAGGGTTTTACCAGATCGAATTTAAAAGAGATGATGGAACATATTTAGCGGCGATCAACCGTGCCGATGGACAGGTCGAGTCGCTTGAGTTGCTGGAGAAAACCGGCCCTGCAAAAGCACTTTCTGAAGAACAAGCACGCGAAGCGGCCGCAGCAGCGGAGCAAGGGGAAATGAAAGAAATCCAATATATAGAATCGGATAATCGTTACGAAGTGGAAATCCACAGTGAGACGGAACGGAAAATCCTGTTCATTTCCGCAGAGACCGGGGAAGTAATGGATGTCCAAACAGAAGCGCTGGAAACCCAGGCTGAGCCTGAACCGGATACAGCGCAACCAGAACCAGAACGCATCATCAGCCAGAATGCAGCAATCGCTATCGCCAAAGAGACTTTGGATGGAATAGTCGATGATGTCGAATTTGTCCAGACGACAGACGGCGGCTATTATTTGGTTGAAATGGATGATAATGCATCCGATCGGGAAGCGACCATTCAAATTCACGCCATTCGTGGAGAGACGATGACAGTCGAGTGGGATGATTGAGAAGAATGAATGAGTGAATACCGTTTTCATGGAGCCACAGCTGATTTGCCATCAGCCCGATTCCATGAAAACGGTTTTTTATCGACTTTGCTGAATGTTTCCGGTCTCATGAATTTCTCATCTTCGTCTAAGCGCAGTTTAAGCTTCGCTGGTTATATTCATAGTAACCACAAGACAGGAGGAGATTAAAGTGAAAAAACTAATCTATGTTTCAGCAGCAGCAGGTATTTTGGCGTTTGGCGGAATTGTGCTCGCAGATTCTAATGATTCCTTGCAAAATACTGCGCCAGCGGTACAAAACTTCCAAGATGGGGCATCGTCCAACAACGGGACGGGAAATTTAAACACGGGAGCTGCATCTGAATCCGAAACAGCGCAAGTTGCCCCAATCGAACAACAATCTACGGGCAATGGACAGCAGTTGATCGGCAAACAACAAGCTATCGAAGCAGCAAAAAGTGCAGCTCCGGGAAAAATTGATGATGTCGAGCTTGAAAAGGAAGATGGCTGGGCGTATTACGAAGTGGAGCTTGAAGATAGAAAAACCGATTACGATGTCATTGTGGATGCAGCGGATGGGACCGTAGTGTCAGTAGAATCCGATGATGACAACCACAATGACGATAATGACCACGATGACTACGACGACGATGACGACAACGATGATGATTAATGTGTAACTCTAAAAAACCTCCCGCCCTTAAAATCGGCGGGAGGTTTTTTAGGGTTTCATTGCTCCGTCAATAGCGGCAAAGTGACGATCACGCAGGCGCCTTTTTCCTCCATGTTGCCGATAGTCAAGCTTCCGCCATGTTCTTGGGCGATTTTCTGTGAAATCAATAAGCCGAGGCCGGTACCTGTCGCTTTTGTCGTGTAGAACGGTTCGAAAACGCGTTCTGCCAATTGGGGCGGAATGCCTGGTCCATCATCTTGAAAATGGATGCGCAGTTTCCCTTCATTGTTACTGGCAGTAATACGTAAAGAGCCGCCTTCTTCCATTGCTTCGATCGCATTCTTCAATATATTGATGAATACTTGCTTTAAATGATGCTCTTCGCCCTCAGCGACGAACGGGCCTGAAACATCTGTATCGACCGAGATGCCATGGAGCACGAATTCGGGCCCGAACAGGAATATGCATTCGTCGAGAATTTTCCCGATATCGATTTCTTTCTTTTGAGGAGCTTGCGGTTTTGCGAGGATCAGGAATTCGCTGATGATCAAATTGATGCGGTCGAGTTCCGATTGCATCAACGATGTATAGCTTGGGTAGCGATGATTCGGATCGTTATGCATCATTTGGACAAATCCCGAAATGACCGTCATCGGGTTACGGATTTCATGTGCGACCCCAGCCGCGATCTCACCGGCCATCTTCAATTTTTCCGTTTGGAGAAGCATCCGCTCGGTCTCTTTCCGGTAACTGATGTCCCTGGAAATGACCGATGTCGCAATGACTTGCCCTTGCGAATCGAAGATGGGGGATAGCGTGATCTGTGCCGGGAAACGCGTGCCATCTTTTTTGATATCGTCCGTTTCGAGCGTGAAACTTTCGCCTTGCCGGACTTTTTCTGCCCGCAGTTCCGCTGCTTCGGCATGTTCAGGCGGGTAGAGCGGGAGCGCTTTCCCAAGGCATTCATCGGCAGTCCAGCCGTATAATTGCACAAAAGCAGGATTGATCGCGATAATGCGCCCTTCGAAATCGAAGACGGCAATCGCGTCTTTAGCGGCTTGGAAGAACAAGTCGAGATAACCATCTTTTGAGGTGAGCGCTTTTTCCATCGACGCATTGCGCAATTCCAGCTGACGCCAATAATTGCTGAAATAAAAGCTATGCAAAATCGTCAGTAGCATCATCAGGCTGAAAAACACCACCATCGACACATGGATATATTCCAATGAACCGCTCGTTTGAAAACGGCCGAAAACGAAAGTTAGAAGGATCACTTCGATAATGGTCAGGAACGAAAGTGCGATGATGGACCGGGTATCGTTATAAAGGGAAGCGGCAACAATGGGGATGATAAAGTAAACAGCCGTAACAAACGACAATGATTCGAATTGCAGTATCAAAATATAGGCATTCAATGCAAACAATATGGCAAAACGCAACCGGGAAGGGGGCAATTTCGTATATAGTAAGGTGAATAGGATCGAGTAGGCGAGCATGCCGAATATCGGCGCTATAATGGAAGCGTTGAAGTCGACGAAATAATTCAGCACCAAATGTGACAGGCTGCCAAAGCCGAACAGATGGATAAATAATTGATTGCGCTTGCGGGTTGTCAGTGAGCGTTCCATAATTGCACCTCATCTTGCTAAGAGTCTTACTCATCTTACTATAGTCGGGGCTGTGCGAAAATGGCTGTTTTTGATATGATTAAAAAATCAGGGAGTGATTAGAATGGATTTTAATTGGAAAGAAGAGGAAACACTCAGCACTTTGGAGAAACTGGTGAAGATCCCAAGCCCCTCAGGGTATACGATGCAAGTGATGGATTTCGTGACGGATTTTTTCGATCGGGCAAATGTACCATACATAACCAGCAATAAAGGCGGCGTCATCGCTACGATCAAAGGCCAGGACGATCAGCGCCACCGCTTGCTCACGGCGCATGTCGATACGCTCGGAGCGATGGTCAAGGAAATCAAGCCGTCGGGCCGTTTGAAACTGTCACTTGTGGGCGGATTCAAGTTCAATGCCATCGAAGGCGAGAATTGCCTGATCCACACGGCAGGCGGCGGGACCATCACCGGCACGATCCTGCTCCATCAGACAACTGTCCATGTGTACCGCGATTCCGGAACAGCGGAACGTTCTGCGGACAATATGGAAATGCGGTTGGATTTGAAATGCGATTCCGCGGAAGATGTCCGCAAGCAAGGCATCGAAGTGGGCGATTTCGTCTCCTTCGACCCGCGCTTCACGAAAACGGAAAGCGGTTTTATCAAATCCCGCCATCTGGACGATAAAGCGAGCACGGCACTTTTGCTGGAGCTGGCAAAACAATCGGCAAACGGTGATCCCTTGCCCCAGACGACCCATTTCTATATCTCAAACAATGAAGAAATCGGCTATGGCGGAAATTCGAATATTCCGGTGGAAACGGAAGAATACATTGCTGTCGACATGGGAGCGATCGGTGACGGGCAGGCTTCCGATGAATTCACGGTTTCCATTTGCGCAAAGGATTCAAGCGGCCCTTACCATTACGGGTTGACGCGCCAATTGATCGAATTGGCCAAAGATCGGGATATTGACTACAAAGTCGATATTTACCCGTATTATGGATCCGATGCTTCTGCAGCGATCAGGGCGGGCGCAGACGTGAAACATGCGTTGTTCGGCCCTGGAATCGAGGCATCCCATGCGTATGAGCGAACGCATACCGATTCATTGAAAGCGACGGCAGCGCTTCTTCATGCGTATATCAACTCACCGCTCGGGTCATAATACTAGGAGGATTTCAGATGGACAGCAAGCAACTATTTCATAATATTCCCATAGCATCCATAAAGGGAGAATTGCCGGAAACGATTTCACATATGACGATGGATTCCAGGGAGATTGAACAAGGTTCTCTCTTTGTCTGCATTGAAGGCTATACAGTCGATGGCCATGATTTCGCCGATCAAGCGGTACAGCAGGGTGCGGCGGTCATCTTGGCGCAAAAACCGCTGGATATAGAAGGGGCAGCTATCGTGACGGTAGCCGACACGGCAAGGGTCCTCGGGATTCTCGCAGCACGCTTTTACGGGCACCCATCCCAGAAGTTGAACATGATCGGCGTGACGGGGACGAACGGAAAGACAAGCGTCGCCGGCATGCTTCACGCCATGCTCATGGAGCTCGGGAATACATCCGCTTTGACAGGGACGATCGGCTTCAATTTGAACGGCGAATTGCATCCGTCGGCGAATACGACGAGCGATGCATTGACCACCCAGCAAATGATCAGCCGTGCATTGGAAGCGGGCAGTTCCCATATGACAATGGAAGTCTCTTCCCACGGCCTTGTTCTGGGGCGCCTTGCCGGCGTTGAATTCGATACCGCGATTTTCACGAACTTGACGCATGACCATCTCGATTTCCACGGAACGATGGAAGAATACGGCCATGCCAAAGGGCTGCTGTTCTCTCAGCTTGGCCAGGATTTGACACAAAACAAGCGGGCAGTGTTGAACGCTGACGACGGATGGTCTGAAAAATATGCAGCAATGACCCCGTTCCCTGTCTACACGTATGGAGTGGAGAATGAAGCCATGTTCCGCGCGTCGAATATCGAGCTTAAATCACAAGGCACTTCCTTTACGCTCATTTGTCCGCATGGGGAATTTCCTGTCACGATGAAATTGCTCGGGCATTTCAATGTTTATAATGCATTGGCTGCCATAGCGGCATTGTCTGCGGAGAATTACCCGCTCGAGCGGGTAATTGCCGCACTAGAAGCCATTTCCCCTGTCGAAGGCCGTATGCAAAAAGCGGAAATCGATGCACCGGTATCGGTGTTCATCGATTATGCCCATACACCGGATGCGATCGAAAAAGCCATAGCGGCTGTCGAGGATTTCAAGACCGGCCGCCTCATTTTCCTGGTCGGGACAGGAGGGAACCGTGACAAGACGAAGCGGCCGATCATGGCCGAGAAAGCCTCGGTCGCCGATTACGTCGTGTTGACGACAGACGACCCGCGCTATGAACCGTATGACAGCATCTTGAATGACTTGGCAGCCGGGATGAAGCACGACCGCTACGCCTGCATCGGTGACCGTGAGCAAGCGGTGCGCCATGCAGTGCAGCAAGCAGAGGCGGGCGATATCATCATCCTGGCCGGCAAAGGCCATGAAGATTACCAGATTATCGAAAATACGAAATATCCGCATAGCGATAAGGAAATAGCGGAAAACGAAGCGCAGCGTAAATTCGGATCATAAATACGGAACGGAGAAAAATCGTCATATTTTTCTCCGTTCATTTTTGTGTTTTAGCAGCTTCGGCTTTTGGGCATTCCAGGCGATAGTTCTTGTTTTTTGCACGTCCCTTCTCTAAGATAGAGAGAGGAAATTAAAGGAGCGTATACAATGTCAGACCAATTACAACAAGCAATCGAAAGCAGAAGAACCTTCGCAATCATCTCCCACCCGGATGCCGGGAAAACGACCCTAACCGAAAAGCTTTTGCTGTTCGGCGGCGCGATCCGCGATGCCGGAACGGTCAAAGGGAAAAAAACCGGGAAATTCGCCACATCCGACTGGATGGAAATCGAAAAGCAGCGCGGCATTTCCGTCACTTCGTCCGTTATGCAATTCGATTATTCGGGCCATCGGGTCAACATCCTCGATACCCCCGGGCACCAGGATTTCAGTGAAGATACGTACCGTACGCTGATGGCCGTCGACAGTGCCGTCATGATCATCGATGTCGCCAAAGGGATCGAAGCGCAGACCGTGAAATTATTCAAAGTCTGTAAAATGCGCGGCATCCCGATCTTCACGTTCATCAATAAAATGGACCGCCAAGGAAAAGAACCGCTTGAGCTGATGGAAGAATTGGAAGAAGTGCTCGGCATCCAATCCTACGCGATGAATTGGCCGATCGGCATGGGTAAAGAATTCATGGGGATCTACGATCGCTATAACAAGCGCATCGAGCCTTTCCGCACGGACGGAGAGCGTTTCATGGACCTCGATGAAAACGGGCATCTTGCGGGCGAGCATGAAATGACGAAAACTTCCTATTATACACAAGCACTCGAAGACATCGAGTTATTGGAAGAAGCAGGCAACGAATTTTCCGTCGACCGGGTGAAAAAAGGCGAATTGACGCCGGTATTCTTCGGCTCCGCACTTGCGAATTTCGGGGTGGAGACATTCCTGGAGACCTATTTGCAGTTTGCGCCTCAACCACAGCCCCGGCTCACGAAGGAAGAAGACATCATCGACCCGGTGGAAACGCCGTTTTCAGGGTTTGTCTTCAAAATCCAAGCCAATATGAACCCGGCGCACCGCGATCGCATCGCATTCGTCCGGATCGTCTCGGGAAGGTTCGAGCGAGGCATGAACGTCACCTTGTCAAGAACCGGGAAATCGTTCAAGCTGTCCCAAACGACGCAGTTTTTGGCGGATGACCGGGAAATGGTCTCCGAAGCCGTCGCAGGCGATATTATCGGGCTCCATGATGTAGGGAATTACCAGATCGGCGACACCATCACAAGCGGCAAGAAGTTCGAATTCGAAGCCTTGCCTCAATTCACTCCCGAACTATTCATGAAAGTCACGGCGAAAAACGTCATGAAACAAAAGCATTTCCACAAAGGGATCCTGCAGCTCGTCCAGGAAGGCGCGATCCAGTATTATAAGACATTGCACCTCGAGGAAGTCATTCTCGGCGCGGTCGGGCAACTTCAGTTTGAAGTGTTCGAACATCGCATGAAAAATGAATACAATGTCGATGTAAGGATGGAGCCGGTCGGCAATAAGATTGCACGTTGGATCGAGAACGAGGAGGATGTCAAGGAGTCGATGTCGAGCGGGCGTTCGATGCTGGTCAAAGACCGCTATGACAACTTGGTGTTCTTGTTCGAAAATGATTTTGCCACGCGTTGGTTCCAGGATAAGAATCCGGAAATCCGCCTGTACAGCTTGCTTTGATAAATGGAATCTTCAACAGCCCGCCGTTTACGGCAGGCTGTTTTTATTTAGTGAGGACAAGCCTGGGACGGTTTTCCGCCAGCCAGGAAAAACATGTCGTTCTTGTGAACAGACGCTCTCAAGTTTGCGGTATAGGGCATTTTTTCTTATGATAAAGGGACCAGGCATAGAGAGGGATTGAACAGATGAAACTAAGCGATTTTTCCATCAAACGACCAGTGCTGACCATTGTCACGATGCTGTTGGTCATCATTTTAGGGGCAGTGTCGTTTCTCCGCATACCCGTCACGTTGATTCCGGAATTGAATCCGCCGATTGGCGTCGTGGTCACGAATTATCCGGGGGCCAGCCCGACGGAAGTGAATGAAAAAGTGACCAAACCGCTAGAAGAGAACTTGGCGACATTGCCCGGTATCGAATCGGTCCAATCGAATAGCCAGGAAGGCTCCAATTTCATCTTATTGGAATTCGGCTGGGATACAGATATCGATGATGTACAGGCGGAAGTCACACAACGGATTGACCAGACGCCGATTCCAGAAGATTCGAATGACCCGCGCTTCCTGAAATTCGACCCTTCACAATTCCCGATTATCCAATTATCCTTGCGTGCGACTGATGCAGAACAGGATGTCCGGGTCATCGCGGAAGAATTGGAAACACAACTGCGCCAGACAGAGGGCGTAGCAAGCGTGAATATTTCAGGTTCGCTGATCGAGGACATTTCAATCAAGCTGGATCCTGAAGAACTTGAAGAACGCGGCCTGCAGCAGGCCGATATCGTCCAATTGATCCAGGCAAACAATATTTCCCTGCCAGGCGACCCGATCGAAACAGAGGACGGGCGCAACTTGACGACGCGCATCGTCAGCACCTTGGAAAGTGTGGAAGATATCCAGGAGCTCATCGTCACGGTGGACCCGATGTCGGGGGATAATGTGACGGTTGCCGACGTTGCCGAAGTGGCGGTCACAGAACGGGAGGCCAGCAGCGAGACGCGTGCCAATGAAGAACCTGCGGTACTGTTATCGGTGCTGCAGGAATCCGGGGCCAATACGGCCGACGTTTCGACCGCCTTCCAGGAACGCCTGGATGAATTGCTGGCCGAAGAGCGCTTTTCGTCAGTGGAAGCCGATATCCTGTTCGACCAGGGGGATTACGTCAAACTGGCGATCAATAACATCGGCCAGACCTTGATCCTTGGCGGGGTTTTCGCGATGCTTGTGTTGTTCTTCTTCCTGCGGGGAATCAAGAGCCCGATCATCATCGGCGTCGCGATCCCGTATTCGGTCATCGTGACTTTCGTATTGATGTTCTTTGCCGATTTTGCTTTGAACATCCTGACGCTTGGGGCGTTGGCGCTCGGTATCGGGATGCTTGTCGATAATGCCATTGTCGTCATCGAGAACATCGAAAGGCATCTCGCGATGGGCAAGAAGCCGAAAAAAGCGGCATCCGATGGTTCGCGTGAAGTGGCCGGTGCGATCACCGCTTCGACATTGACGACCATTGCCGTATTCGTCCCGGTCATTTTCATCTCCGGTTTGATCGGGGAGATTTTCTTTGAGTTCGCATTGACGATTTCATTCAGCTTGATTGCTTCGCTTGCCGTCGCCTTGACGGTCATCCCGATGATGGCTTCTAGGATGCTCGGCCAAAAAGACGGGGAACAAAAACCGGTGAAGCCAGATTCCAAAGGGGTCCAGCGCTTTGAAAAAAGTGTGTTGTGGGCTTTGCGCCACCGGATTCTCGTTCTTTTGGCTGCACTGGTTTTCCTGGGGATAGGCGCTTATGGCGTCTCTCAAGTGGGGACCGAATTTTTGCCGGCAACCGATGAAGGATTCGTCAGCGTGACCGTTGAACTCGAAAACGGTTCCTCTACAGCCGCGACCGATGAAGTGGTACAGAGCATCGAGGAAGAGCTCCAAGCTCAAGAAGACGTCGATGTCTACGTGAGCTTGATCGGCGCCACCCAGCAAGGGCAGGCTCAGGGCAGCGCAGAGTCCAATACGGCGGAAATTTACGTGAAATTATTGCCGCTGGATGAACGCGATCGTTCGGTTTTCGAATTCGTGGATGACGTCCAGCCACAAGTGCTTGAGAAAATCGGCGACGATGCGCTTGTCAGCTTCAATTTGCAGACAGCGGCGGGTTCTACGCCGAATACCTTAAGCTTCACTGTGACCGATACCGACAAGCAGCGCTTGGATGAAGCCGTTGCGGCAATCGATGATGAATTGTCCAGCTTGCCGAACGTAGTCGAATTGACGAACGATCGCCAGGAGACCATCGATGAAATCCAAATGACGATCGACCGGGAAGCGGCAACTGAAAACAACCTGGCGCCGGCACAAATCGCCCAGACGGTCAATAATATTACGCGCGGGGTGCTCGCCACACAAGTCATCGATGAACAGGATGAAGTACTCAGTGTCTTCGTATCCTATGACGAAGAGCAGCGCGACAGCGTAGACAGCTTACGTGAATTGACGCTTCGCACGCCATCCGGTGCATTCGTCGAGTTGCAGGAACTGGCAGACATCGAAGTCGCACAAGGCCCTGTGTCGATCAGCCGTGTCGACCAGGCGGAAAGCGTATCCTTCACCTTGCAATACCCATCCGACCAGACTTTGGGCGATATGTCGACAGCCGTCGATACTGCCATTGCGGATCTGGATTTGTCGGAGCAGACACAAGTTTCCTTCGGCGGAGACCGTGAGTTGTTCGACGATGCAATTGACGATATGCTATTGGCCGTCGTGCTGGCGATTGTCCTCGTGTATATCGTCATGGCAGCTCAGTTCGAATCGTTCAAATACCCATTGGTCATCATGTTCACGGTGCCATTAATGGTCATCGGCGTCTCCATTGCTTTATTCGTGACCCAGACACCGATCAGCATTACCGCAGTCATCGGCGTTCTTGTCCTTGTCGGGATCGTCGTCAACAACGGGATTGTACTGGTCGATTACATCAATCAGCGAAAAGCGGCAGGCTTGGATTCTTTCGATGCGATTGTAACGGCGGTCCATGACCGGAGAAGGCCGATCTTGATGACGGCTCTCACCACGATACTGGGCCTCTTGCCGCTAGCAATTGGCATCGGGGAAGGTACTGAGATCAACCAGCCGATGGGGATCGCGGTTATCGGCGGGCTGATCAGCTCGACTTTCCTCTCCTTATATGTCGTGCCGGTCGTTTACAGCTTGTTTGACCGGAAGACACGCTTCATGAACAGCAAGAAGAGAAAGGCGGCCCATCCTGAGGAGTAGCCTATCCTGTGCAGAGACCCTGCACAGGATTTTTTTATCTGAATTTTTTATGCCGCAGCCATCCATTTTTTAGTAGAATACAGAAAAGGGGTGTGATTGGATGAAGACAGCAGTGTTTACCGGGTTTCCGGGATTTATCGCAACATGTTTGATGGAAGCGTGTGTCCGAAAAGGGTGGGGAGTGGCAGCGATGGTCCTGCCAAGTGAAATGGAAAAAGCGCAAAAACAGGCAAGCATCCTTGAACAACGGACAGGCTGTGCGCCCATACGGCTGATGCCTGGGGATATCACCATTGAAGGACTGGCGCTTTCCGGCGAAGACCGGTCGTGGCTCGAAAAGCAGCAGCTTGCCTTCTGGCACCTTGCGGCAATTTATGATTTAGCAGTGCCTGAAGACATCGCACATAAAGTCAACGTCCTGGGGACTCAACACGTCAACGAGCTGATGAAGCGACTTGGGAACCTGGAGCGCTATATGTATTTCAGCACAGCTTATATAGCGGGCAAACGAGAAGGCCTGTTGCTCGAAGATGAACTCATCCGCCCGAAAGCATTCAAAAACCATTATGAAGAAACGAAGTTTGAAGCGGAACTCCTTGTCGAACAATTGAAGAAGGAAGTGCCGACTACCATCATCCGGCCAGGAATTGTCAGGGGACATTCAATAAGCGGGGTGACTCCTAAATTCGATGGCCCGTATTTCTTTTTGAATATGATCGACAGGATGAAAAAGTTGCCTGCCATTCCATACATCGGGCAGTCGAATACAAGCATCAACGTCGTGCCTGTCGATTACATCGTGGATGCTTCCATCTATTTGAGCGAGCTTCCAGAAGCCGAGTCCGCAACGGTTCATTTGACCGATCCGGATCCCCACCCTGTAGAGGAAGTATACCGGGCAATGGTCCGCGAAATGACCGGGCGCTATCCGAAAGGGCGAATCCCGAAAAAGCTCGCGGCATTATCGATGAACGTGCCGGCCATGCGGAAATATCTCGGTGTCGAGGCCGAAACATTGGATTATATGGATTGGCATGCCGAATTCGACACGCGCAACGCAAGGTCTTTATTGGAAGGAAGCGGCATCCGGCCGGCGGATTTCCTGGAGACGATGCCTGCCATGGTAGCGTTCTATAACCAACATAAAAGGGAACGCACATACCATGTGACCATTGCCTGATTGTTTACACTCCCCCTTCAAGTGCTATAATACATCTAGGAACCAATACTTCGAACTCTCGACAAAGGGGAGTAGCTATAGGGAAACCTATTTCACAGTCGTCAAGACGTGGCTTCTGGCCATCGGTTGTGATAGCGTGCGCGCTTTTACGCTTAGCAAGACCTTTGCCTTTTATTAGGCATGGGTCTTTTTTGTCGGGAAAAAACAGGAGGGAAATTATGGATACCATCTTATTGGAATATGCGTGGGTTCTGCTTGTGCTTATCGGACTGGAAGGGTTGCTCGCTGCTGACAACGCGGTGGTCATGGCTGTGATGGTCAAGCATCTGCCAAAACCCCAACAGAAAAAAGCCTTGTTCTATGGTTTGGCAGGTGCATTTGTCTTCCGTTTTGCCGCCTTGTTCATGATTACATTCCTGGTGAACATTTGGCAGATCCAGGCACTTGGCGCAGCATACCTGCTGTTTATCGCGGTCAAGCATATCTACGACCAGAGAAAAGGCAAAGAACATACGATTGAACCCGAAACGACAAAAGGATCCGGTTTTTGGATGACTGTGCTGAAAGTGGAACTGGCCGATATCGCCTTCGCCATCGACTCGATGCTCGCGGCTGTAGCGCTGGCGGTCACTTTGCCGCACCTCGGGGATTTTGATATCGGCGGCATCAATGGCGGGCAGTTCGGCGTCATGCTTGCGGGAGGGTTAATTGGCGTGATCATCATGCGTTTCGCTGCCCATAAATTCGTCCGGCTGCTGGAAAAATATCCGCAGCTTGAAACGGCAGCGTTTGTCGTAGTCGGATGGGTAGGGGTCAAATTGGTCGTGTTGACTTTGTCCCACGACAAACTGGGCGTCCTGCCGCATGATTTTCCGCATTCGACACCTTGGACAATCACATTTTGGCTTGTCCTTCTGGGCATTGTGTTGACGGGTGTACTTACTGGCCTTAAGAAGAATAAGCAACAAGATGCTTAAGCGGATGAAAAAGGACTGAATAGCCCAGTGGAGTGTTTTCTCCGCTGGGTTATTTTTTCTGCCATTATTTTTATGACGGACAGAAAGGGGCGTTGTCACACGAATGTAATAGTCAGCAGGACCGCCTCAATCTTCCAAATTCCTGGACTGAAAGATACAATAGAGAAAAAGGATTTGAAACGGGGTGAGTTGCATGCTATTGACTGCTTTGGGCGGTTTGTTTGGATATGGCGTGGAAAGGCCTGCTGAGACATTAGTCAAGCTCGCACAACAAGGCGATGAAGAGGCCGAAGAACAATTGATCTCTTCACATATCCCATTCGTGAAAAAAACCGCCGCACAAGTATGCAAACGGTTCATCGATGATAACCAGGATGAATACAGCATTGCACTCTTGGCCTTTCATGAGGCGATACGCCAATACCGTCCGGGACATGATGCGTCGTTTTTGACGTTTGCGCATATGGTCATCCGGCGGAGAGTGATCGACCATATCCGGAAAGAAAGCAAACGGCTAGAATTCAGCCATGATTTCATGGCTTCGCCGAATGAAGATCACCATAATCATATCGGCGACCGAGCGTCGGCCGATTTCCATACCGAACAAGAGCGGGCCGGCAAGCGGCGTGAAGAGATTATCCAATTCGAGGAAATGCTCTCAGCTTTTGGCTTATCCTTCCAAGTGATCGCCAAAGTTTCCCCTGCCCATGAAGATGCCAGGCGAAACGCCATCCAAATCGCACAATTGGTGGCGGAAACGGCTGAATACAAACAGTACTTGCTCGATAAGAAAAAACTTCCGGTCAAGGATATCGAGGAACTTGTCCAGGTCTCGAGAAAAACCATTGAGAGAAACCGGAAATACATAATCGCAATGGCGCTATTGATGATGAGCGATTTGCATTACCTAAAAGATTATTTGAAGGAGCGGTTGAACTGATGCGAATGCAAAAAGGCATATGTATGGAACTCGATGGTGACCGTTCTGTCTACATGCTCGCGGATGGCAGTTTTGTGACGGGCAAGCCGACCACAGGCACTTCAGTGGGGGAAGAGGCATATTTTGAAGTTATAGGGAATGCTTCAAGAAAGCGCCGCTTCAAGCCGCTCGCAATGCCGCTTATCGCCTCGGTAGCTGCACTGTTCCTGCTGATTTCCTCATGGATGCTTCCAGCACAGGAAGCATATGGGTATGTCCAAGTCGAATCAAATCCGGGCATTGAACTCGGTGTAGACGATGAATGGCACGTCATTTCATTGAGGGAACTGAATGAAGACGGCAAACAATTGATCGCCCAATTAGCAGATTGGGAAAACCGTGAACTCGAAACAGTCTTAGAAAACGTGCTGGCTTTATCAGTGGATGAGGACACAGAACACGTCACGATTACAACGGTGCAGGAAGGCGATGAAACGGATGCCGCCATCAAAGTGGAGAAAATTGCGCTAGCGGCGTTGTTCGCCGGCAGCAACAGGCAATTGCATGTCCATATGAAAGAAGCGAACAAGAAACAATGGCGCAAAGCGAAAGAACAACAAATGCCAGTGGCGAAGCTGGTCGAAAAGGATCGTACATTTACAGCACCGCAAGGGCCAAGAAATGACGTTCAGCCGGCGCGAAATAAAGGGAAACAGGAAAAAGAAGCCCCGAATGGCCATACTGTCCCTTCCAAAGCTGAAACCCCGGCTATTCAAAAGCCTCAGCCAAAAAATGAAGAGCCGGCCAGTAGAGGCAAAAGCAATCCGGAAAAGACGCCAAAAGCGGAAGATAAGAAAAAAACCACCCCTGCAAATAAAAATAGTGGCAAACCAAAAGATCATGGGCTAAAAGTCCCGGCCGGACAAAAGGGATCGAAAAAGGCAGAACCCCCTGAACCTGCTAAACCGAAAAACCCGAACGCTGGGAAAGGCAATAATTCCGGCAAGCCAAAAGCTGAAACAAAACCCAAGAAAGAAAAGCCTACATCCGGCAAAAACAAATCCGTGCAGCCAAAAAACGATAAAGGCAATCCCGGCAATACGAAGCCTGGAGAAAAGAAAAGCAATAATGGCAACGGAAAAGACAAAGGCAGGGACAATGGCAGGGACAATGGTAAAGAAAAAAGCAGCAATAACGGCAATTCACCCAAATCCAACGGTACAAAAACAACAGAACCGGGTAGCTTAAAACCAGAACAGGCAAAACCTCCAGCGAAGGAGAAGGGATTCCCGGATGCATCGAAAGCCGAAGAAAAAAACAAGCCGGACGCTGAGAAGCAAGAAAGAAATAACCAATGAGCACAACGCACGTAAATAGCGCCTATTCCGTTAGAGCCGCAAGAAAGCGGCGCAACCTAATGGAATGGGCGTTTATTCTGTAGCATCAAAACCAGTCATGAAAAACGGCTCTTTGCCATTCAATTATGCGAAGGGGCTGTGCTTTACAAAATAGCCCTTTTCTTTTCTCTGTACTTTACATAGAATGGGAAGAGAGTCAGTTGCGGAAGGGAATTTTACGCCTATGAATAAATCATTTCAACGTGTCCGAAATCTTACACCTGCACAGGCAATCGTAGCGTATTATTTCGTGGCGATTGCTTTTTCCTTTTTACTCCTGAGGCTTCCGGGAGTCCTGCAGCCCGGGGTAAGCATGACGTATATCGACACCTTATTTACCGCCGTCAGCGCAGTAAGCGTCACCGGCCTGACGGTCATTGACGTCTCGCAAACCTTATCGGTATTCGGCATTATCGTACTGATGGTCATCCTTCAATTCGGGGGGATCGGCATCATGTCGATCGGGACATTTTTCTGGATCTTGCTTGGCAAACGGATCGGGCTCCGTGAGCGGCAATTGATCATGGTCGACCATAACCAGTCAAGTATGGCCGGCGTCGTCAAGCTGATCACGGAAATCGTTAAAATCCTTTTGTTGATCGAAGTGATCGGGGCGCTCATATTGACCGTCTATTTCACTCAATACTTTTATTCTTTCAGCGAAGCGCTTTTGCACGGCGTGTTTGGTGCGGTTACCGCGACCACCAATGGCGGATTCGACATCACGGGATCTTCCTTGCAGCCTTATGTCGATGATTATTTCGTGCAGATCGTTAACATGATCCTGATCATCCTGGGTGCGATCGGTTTTCCTGTACTGATCGAACTGAAGGAATTCCTATCGAATGAGACGAAGAATTTCCGCTTTTCGCTGTTCACCAAAATCACGACGAGCATCTTCGGGATGCTTCTCGTGGTCGGCACAGTGGGGATCCTGATCTTGGAGTCGGTCAATGCGTTTAAAGGGATGTCTTGGCACCAGACTTTGTTCGGGGCACTGTTCCATTCCGTTTCTTCCCGCTCCGGAGGTTTGGTCACCATCGATATCACGCAGTTCAGTGATGCCACCAATGTATTCATGAGTGCGCTCATGTTCATCGGGGCCTCTCCAAGTTCAGCAGGCGGCGGCATCCGGACCACCACTTTTGCAATCGCCATCCTATTTTTGATCAATTTCGCGAGAGGCAAGAACACCATCCAGATTTTCAACCGTGAAATTGAATTGATCGACGTATTCCGGTCATTTGCCGTCCTGTTCCTTGCAGGGGCGATGGTGCTTCTGGCAACCATGCTATTGATCATTACCGAACCGAATGCCTCGATCGTGGAAATCCTGTTCGAGATCACTTCGGCATTCGGTACCTGCGGGATGTCGCTTGGCCTGACGAGTGAATTATCCCCGATCGGCAAAGTAATTGTCATGATCCTGATGTTTATCGGGCGAGTCGGTTTGATCTCCTTCCTGTTCACCATCGGCGGTAAGACCGATCCGACGAAATTCCATTACCCGAAAGAACGCGTGATCATCGGATAAGTCGGCTGGACGTGCTATTCAGCTGCCAAAAGGATATAATTATAGCAATCGAGTAATCATAGCGGAAATGAGTGAACGAAAATGAATGAAGACATTAAACAGTCGTTGAAACTGTTTATCGTTTTGTCCCGTGCGCACAAAGCGATTTCGGAACAAACCAACCAATTTTTCCAGGAGAACGGCGTCAACCCGACAGAATTTGCCGTACTGGAGCTGCTTTACCATAAAGGGCGCCAGCCACTGCAAAAAATCGGCGGGAAAATCCTGCTGGCTAGCGGGTCGATCACCTATGTCATCGACAAATTGGAAAAGCGCGGTTTCATCACACGCGTCAATTGCCCGACCGATCGCCGCATCACCTATGCGGAAATAACGGATGAGGGAAAAGCGTTCATGTCGGACATTTTCCCGGCACATGAACAAAAGCTTCACGAACTGACGGCAGCTTTATCTTCGGAAGAAAAAGAGCAGGCCATCGAATTGATGAAGAAGATCGGCTTGTCGATCAAAGACTTGTCCTATTGAAAAAAGATCCTCCGCTTGGAGGATCTTTTTATTTCTGCACACGTTCGATCGTTTGGGCCATTTGGATGAAATCGTCCCTCGCGCCGACTGTGCTATGGTCGAAGATCGTCACCCGGACCACAATATTATCGGATTCGAAGGCGATGCCGGTCACGTTCCCTTCAGCCGTTTCCACTTCATAAGCTGCTGAATTATTGAATGCTGAACTGTCATAGCCTGTAAACTCTGCCAGTTCACCATCCGGATTGGAAGCTTGTACGGTATCTTGCGTATTGCTGGCCAGTTCGTCGAAATTGATGTCATTTGGATAATAAGTTTCGACACGCATGAAGACTGCATCGTTTTCCTGCAGGAAAATGACATCGCGGTTTGGTTCTTCCGCAGTGAACCCATAACCATCAAGCACGTAAAGCTAGTAAGACTGGTTATCGCTCATCGTCAGCTCGCCTTCAGGTGTTTCGCCGTGTTCATCCCCAGAACCGCCTTCTGTTTCTTCATCCGGCTCTTCAACTGTTTCCGTTTCTTGGTTCGTCTCGCTGCTTTCTTCCTCGGCCGTTTCAGCCGGCTCGGTATCAGTCTCTTCTCCGGCAAGGTCTGCAGTACCGCAGCCTGCAAGCAGGATCCCGGCAGCAAATAATGTTGGAGCGAATAATGCATTCTTTTTCATGAATCAAATTCTTCCCTTCCAATTTCCCTATTAGACGGGCAGAAAGAGGAAATGTTTCAAACTTTTTGATAGAGCCAGCCCTTTAAGTCAAGGACAAGCTTAAACCGGCAGTGGCATGATGATGAACAGGAGCACGAGCACAACCAAATGGGTGATGATCAGTAACGGCATGCTGCGTTTCCATTCGTAAAGGATACCGAGTGTTATCCCTGCCAACACACCTGCCACGATGCTTGGCCAAAAGCCGCTGAAGGCAAGCGCAAAGCCGAATAATAGAGAGGCGCTCAGGATGGCAAGCGGCAATTTCATGTATTTCTTCAATTGCTGTTGGATATAACCGCGCCAAAACAGCTCTTCTCCTGGGACAATGACAAACATCAATAATAGATAATGCCAAATGCTTGTAGGTGCAAACAAGGCCTGGATGGCGGAGACCGGGCCTGCCACGTTGAGCGGAAGCAGATCGAAGAGAAGATAACCGAGCGCAAGTGCGGCGTAAATCAAGGTTCCGAACAAGGTGCCATACAATAATGATTTCCAGGTTTTCAATTCATCGAATACAGAGTAATTGACAATTGCGATCGACATCAGCACTAATATGGCGAATGTATACATATACCAGAATATAGATGTGTTTTCGAAAGCAAGATAATACAGATAAAGCGAAAGCGGCAATAGCCAAATCAGCGTATGGCGCTTTAACAGGTTAAGCATAAAAAATCCTCCTAAAATCAACAAAGCTTCCCGGATTTTGGGCAAGCGCGCAGTGTAGCTGGACGGGTATGGTTTCGTCCGTTTAGTATTATAACAGATGCATTTTAACAAAACGAAAGGAAAGGGGAACATTTCATGACTGATTATGCAAATGAGTTGGAGCGGTTGAAGAATGGCGAAATTGACAAGCTGGATATACCGAAAGAGGACTTTCTTGAATTCCGTAAAATATTGACCGAGCGTGAAGACTTTAAATATTTTCGGGGAACGGCTTTCCATCATGGCAAAACGCAATATGAATACACGTCAGAACCGTCGAAGTAACCATCAATCGGCCGTTCTGAGCGGCATGGGCAAATAAAAACAGTGAAATTTATTTTTTTCTCGAAAAAGAGGTTTATCCACTGTTTGAATGGGGCATAGTATATTTGAACACAGCAACATTCTCATTTCCCCCTTTTGTGGCCGGGCCTTTATGGACCGGCCTTTTTTTTATGCCGAAAAAGAAGAGTGAATAGACTGATGATTTTTGCTATTATGAGAATATAAAGGAGGCAATAAGATGAAAATTGGATTTATCGGGACCGGGGTCATGGGCAATAGCATCGCAGGCCATTTAGTGGAAGGGGGGCATGAGTTGTCCGTCTTCACAAGAACCCGTGCAAAAGCAGAAGAGCTGCTGGAAAAAGGGGTAGCCTGGAAAGACAATCCGCGTGAATTGGCTGAATCTGCGGAGGTAGTCTTTACGATGGTCGGTTATCCGTCGGACGTGAAAGAAATCTATTTTGGCGAAAACGGATTGCTGGCGAATGCCGCCAAAGGCACAGTGCTAATCGATCTGACCACTTCCCAGCCGAAACTGGCACTGGAAATTGCAGAAGCTGCAAGGGCAAATGGTTTGCATGCTCTGGATGCCCCGGTATCTGGAGGGGATGTAGGGGCGAGAAATGCCGTGCTGTCCATAATGGTGGGCGGCGAAGAACCCATTTTCAATGAAATGCTTCCGCTGTTCCGTTTGTTTGGGAGCAATATCATTCTCCAGGGGCCTGCTGGTTCAGGCCAGCATACAAAGATGTGCAACCAGATTAACATCGCCAATAATATGCTGGGTGTCTGCGAATCACTCATCTACGCAAAAAAGGCGGGACTGGACCCAGAGAACGTATTGCGTTCCATTTCAGCTGGCGCAGCCGGTTCCTGGTCGCTATCGAATTTGGCTCCCAAGATGATCGAAGGCGATTTCCGCCCAGGATTTTATATCAAGCATTTCATCAAGGACATGAAAATAGCGGTGGAAGAATCCGAGCGATGGGGCCTGGACCTTCCGGGGCTGAAATTATCGCTCGGCATCTACGAGGAATTGGAACGTGCGGGGGATGGGGAGCTTGGCACACAAGCATTGATCCGCCATTTTGATTTCGCGGAAAAATAGGCAGAAAAAAACGGCAGTGCAGCACTGCCGGCTGGATCAATCGAAATAGGATTTTTTGGGCGAATAGAAGCGGTTGGCTTCTTTCGGTTCGTAGCGTTTGGAAAAAGCTGATATACCCGGCTTCTTTTCGGGTGCCTCCAGCCCGGTGTAATTTTGAAGCAGTTCTTTTGCATGTTTTAAGTTCATGCGGCTCGGCGGGTTGCGATAGGATTCATCCAGGTCGCCGAAATGTTCAAGTGAATGGAAATCTTCCTTCTTGGGGAGCATGTGGAAATAATAATTGCCGCATTTCACGAGGACGGATGATTGTTGTTGGCTTTTTCGGGGGTTTTTACTGAAGTGCAGGCCGAGTTTTTGGGCCCGTTTTTGTTCGATCATGAGATTCAATGCCTGCTTTTTCAATGCATAAAGAAATTGATTGTCGGGAGCGGTCTTGGCATGGCGGTTGACAGTGAAGATAGCTTGCGCGATTTCCGAATCTTTCGTCTTTGAGGACATGGGCTCATTCCTTTCGCAATAGTGGATTGATCAGTCTTCGTTCATCATATCAAAATTTTCAGTCACTGTACATAAACCGGACCTTGTGGGAAACTGCAGGAATTGATCCAGAAAAGGGGATGTTTGGATGTTGAATGAACAAACGATAATCGTAACCGGAGGCTCCAGTGGGATGGGTTTCCATATGGCGGAGAAATTTGCTGCCGAAGGGGCGAACGTCATCATTACGGGGCGTGATATGGAGAAACTGAATGAGTCATTGACGAAACTTTCCGGCCTGCGGGGACAGGCGGAAGCATTTCAGATGGATGTGCGTGAACCTGAACATGCCAAGGCCATGGTGAATTTTGCGCATGAAAAGTTCGGCCGCATCGATGGGCTTGTCAATAACGCAGCGGGGAATTTCATCGTCCATGCCGAAAAATTATCGCCCAACGGATGGCGTTCCGTAATCGATATCGTCTTGAACGGGACGTTTTTCTGTTCCCATGCCGTGGGCAATTATTGGATTGAAAAAGGCACAAAGGGGAATATACTTAATATGCTGGCGACGTATGCCTGGAATGCCGGGGCAGGCGTCGCACATTCCGCTGCCGCGAAAGCTGGGGTCATGTCGCTGACCCGCACCTTGGCGGTTGAATGGGGCACGCAATACGGCATCCGTGTCAACGGGATTGCTCCGGGGCCGATCGAACGCACTGGCGGTGCCGATAAACTGTTCGAGTCAGAAGAAGCGAAACAGCGCACTTTGAAATCTGTCCCTTTAGGGCGGCTTGGAAAACCGGAAGAAGTGGCAGAGCTGGCAGCGTTTATCATGTCAGAGAAAGCGGCATATATGAATGGGGAAATCGTGACCTTAGACGGCGGCCAGTGGTTGAATAAATTCCCTTTTTAATCCAAAATCCCCAATTAAATAGTTTCGGGAATCGTGTTATGTTATGATGTAATCGAAGTGTTTCAGCATCAGACCATGCGATGCAAAAGGAGTAGAGCACATGATTTCATTACCGAGCAAAGATTTTCTTGAAACCCCGATCGAAGAATTTGTCATCTCGTCCGAAAAAGTAGCACATGTCCAGATCGGCAATAGTGCTGAACATGCTTTATTGGTATTGACGAAGACCGGCTATTCCGCCATCCCGGTTCTGGATGCGAAGTATCGGTTTCACGGCTTGATCAATGCCCAGCGCATCACAGACGCCATTCTTGGAATGGACCATATAGAGTACGAGAAACTAGGCGATATTCGCGTCGAGGAGATTATGCAGACCGACCTGCCGCTGATCCATCTGAATGACCGCTTCCAAAGAGCCTTAGATCTGGTGATTGACCAGAATTTCCTTTGCGTAGTGGATGACGATGGAATGTTCATGGGGATTTTGACAAGGCGTATCGTCTTGAAGCAATTAAAAAAACAACTTTACCAGTTCAAACGATAATCACCCTGAAAAAGGCCTCATCCATTGAGGCCTTTTTTTCTGCCGGTTGAAAGAAGGGATCAATATGGAAAAAACGAAACGCCCGCTCATCCTGATCGCGGTCATGTTGGCGATGTTCGTTTCAGCAGTCGAGGCGACTATCGTTTCGACCGCCATGCCGAGCATCGCAGCAGACCTCGGCGGGTTTTCGAAATACAGTTGGGTGTTCTCTGCTTATTTGCTGATGAGCACTGTGACGGTGCTGTTATATGGAAAACTGGCAGATCTGGTCGGCAGGAAAGCGATATTCGCTTTCGGCATGATGCTGTTTTTAATTGGCTCGCTGCTCTGCGGCTTAGCGGATTCAATGGAGCAGCTGATCGCTTTCCGCTTTATCCAAGGGGCAGGGGCGGGGGCGATCATGCCGATTGCGTCGACGATCGTGGGGGATATCTATTCTCCAGAGGAACGGGCGAAGATCCAAGGATATCTGTCCAGCGTGTGGGGCATCTCTGCCATCGCAGGCCCTGCCATCGGAGGCGTATTGGTCGCGACAATCGGCTGGCAATATGTGTTCTGGGTCAATTTGCCGCTCGGGATCTTGTCGCTGACCGGCATCCTGGTTTATTTAAAAGAGCCTGTGCGCAGTGAACGGGCGAAAGTCGATTACAAAGGTGCCATGTTCTTGACGATGGCGCTTAGCAGCGTGTTGTATTTGCTGATCGAAGGAGGCGTCTCTTTTGACTGGCTATCGGCGCCTTCCTATCTGCTGGCGGCGATCGGCGCATTGTTCATCTTTTGGTTTGTCAAAGCAGAGCGTGCCTCGAACGACCCGATGATGCCGTTTGAAATTTGGCAAAACCGGGCCATCCTTTATGCAAACTTGGTTTCGCTCGCGACAGGGATTATCCTTATCGGCATCTCCAGCTATTTGCCGGCCTATGTGACCGGTGTCATGGAACAGCCGGCGGCAATCGCGGGCTTCACCTTGACGACGATGTCCATCGGCTGGCCGATCGCTTCTGTCTTGTCCGGGCGGCTCTTGATCAGCATCGGCTATTTCCGCACTTCGCTTCTTGGGGGAACGTTTCTTCTGCTCGGAACGGCGTTGTTTGTCATGATGCAGCCCGGGTTCGGTCCACTGTGGGCAGGGATGTCGAGTTTCTTCGTGGGTGTCGGAATGGGATTGACCAGTACTGCCTTTATTGTCTCGATCCAATCCGCCGTGTCATACGACAAGAGGGGAGCGGCAACCGCTTCGAATATGTTTATGCGCAATCTTGGCAGCACGATCGGCGTGGCGCTTCTTGGCAGCATATTGAACAGTTCGCTATTGAACCGGCTGGACGATTCGGGCAATAGCTTCACATTGGAATCCGTCAACATGATTTTAAGCATCGATAGCCGCGCACAACTGCCGCAAGCAGATAAGCTGGTGCTGCAGGAAGCCTTGGCTTTCGGGCTGCGCAATGTTTACAGCATCGCCTTGCTTTGTGCTTTGATCAGTTTTCTGCTGATTTTCGGATTGCGCGGGTTGAAAGGAGTGAAACGGGATGTCAAATGAAGAACTGATTATTAAAGTACTTGCTGAAGAAGCCAATATGAGAAAAGCGGCGGAACGGCTGTTTCTATCGCAGCCAGCATTGTCGCAACGTTTGCAATCGATCGAAAAGGATTGGGGCCAGCAATTGTTCGTTCGTTCCCAAAAGGGGCTGACGCCGACGCCAGCCGGCGAATTGGTCATCCAATACGCGAAAGAAGCGGTGGTGCGCCGGGAGGAGATTTTCGAACAACTCCATACCTTAAGTGAAAAAGTGCATGGCACATTGAAAATCGCCTGCGCTTCGATCATCGGACAGAATTGGCTTCCGAAAGTGCTGAAAGATTTCATCACTTTGTATCCGGAAGCGAAAGTGCAATTGATCACCGGTTGGAGTTCGGAAATTGTCCGCGCGCTATACGAAGGTGAAGCCCATATCGGCATCGTCCGGGGGCAGACCGACTGGAAAGGGCCTAAAATCCACCTTTTCAAAGACACCTTATATTTGGTGGACAAGGAAATCAGCTCGCTGGAGGAAGTGATGCAGACCGAACGGCCCTTCATCCAATTCAAGAGCGATTCAACCTATTACGAGGAAATCCAGCAATGGTGGCAAAAGCATTTTGCTTCCAATCCGAAACGCCAAATCACGGTTGACCAGATCGAGACGTGCAAGCAAATGGCCGTCAACGGCATCGGTTACGCAATCTTGCCTTCTATTACTTTGACGGGAGCAGAAGCTGTACACACGATGCCATTGACGAATAGCGAAGAAGAACTTGAGTTGACTCGGGATACATGGCTGATCGGCTATGAATCGTCTTTCCAGCTGCGGCAGGTCGAGGCATTTGTCGATATTGTCAAAAAACATGCCACTCTGTTAGACTAAAGGATGTATTATTATACTGATTCAGATATAATAACACCATTACACGAGAGAAAGAGGTTTTGATCAATGGAACAAATGGATGCAAATCAAATTATTTCGTACATACAGAATGCGAAGAAATCGACGCCGGTAAAAGTATATGTCAAAGGTGAAGGCGTGGCTTCACTCGATTTTGGCGTAGGCTCGAAAGTATTCGGGGAAGGCAATCACGCAACCGTGTTCGGCGAGTGGGCTGAAGTGGAAAAAGCACTTGAACAGCATAAGTCCATTATCGAAGATTCTGTAGTGGAAAACGATCGCAGAAACTCAGCCATTCCGATGCTGGATTTGAAAAACATCAATTCACGCATCGAACCTGGTGCATTCATCCGCGAAAACGTGGAGATCGGCAGCAATTGCATCATCATGATGGGCGCTGTCATCAATATCGGTTCTGTCATCGGCGATGGCACGATGATCGACATGGGCGTCATCATGGGCGGCCGTGCGACAGTCGGTAAAAACTGCCACATCGGCGCTGGCGCTGTACTTGCTGGCGTCATCGAGCCGGCATCTGCCACGCCGGTTATCGTCGAGGATGATGTCATGATCGGCGCGAACGCAGTGGTCTTGGAAGGCGTCCGCATCGGCAAAGGCTCAGTCGTCGCTGCAGGGGCTGTCGTCATCGAAGATGTGCCTGAAAATGCAGTTGTCGGCGGCACGCCCGCACGCGTATTGAAGCTGATGGATGAAAAGACCCGTTCGAAAACGGAAATCAAGCAAGAACTCCGCCAGCTGTAAGAGGCTAATTATGGATCTTATTCAAATCAGGAGAGAGCTGCATGAAATTCCCGAAATCGGATTTCAGGAATTCAAAACGCAAAGCTATCTGAAAACGATCATCGGCAATATGGCATCGGAACGTATCGAGCTGGTTGAATGGCGCACAGGACTCGCTGTCAAAGTAAGTGGCAGTGCGCCACGTAAAACGATTGGCTGGCGTACGGATATCGATGGCTTGCCGATAAGTGAGGAAACCGGCCTGCCGTTTGCTTCACGTCACGAGGGCTTCATGCATGCATGCGGACATGATATCCATATGACGGTGGCGCTCGGCTTGCTGGAACTGTTGGTTGAACACCCGCTCGACAATGATGCGGTGATTTTATTCCAGCCTGCAGAAGAGGGGCCTGGCGGCGCACAGCCGTTTCTGGAATGGCTTGAAACAGAACGCCCGGATTTATTGCCGGATGAGCTTTTCGCCCTTCACATCGCACCAGAACTGCCAGTCGGCACTGTGGCGACGAAACCTGGGCTTCTGTTTGCCAACACATCGGAATTGTTCATCGATCTGCGCGGCAAAGGCGGCCATGCCGCTTACCCGCATCAGACGCGTGATATGGCCGTGGCGGCAGCGGCCTTATTGATGCAATTGCAGACAATCGTCAGCCGCAACGTCGACCCGATGGACTCGGCCGTATTGACCATCGGGAAGTTGTCTGCGGGGACTGTACAGAACATCATCGCTGAACGGGCGCGGCTGGAAGGGACGATCCGCACCTTGACGCCTGAGTCGATGGCAAGCGTAAAAAAACGCGTCGAATCGTTGTGCCGGTCGATCGAAGAAGGCTATGAATGCCGAGTGTCGATCGATTACGGGGCGAACTATCGCCAAGTGGACAACGACGAACAGCTGGCCGAGTCGTTTTTACGTTATGCACAAGACAGATCGGGCATACAAGCTGTCCGCAGCAAAGCCGCCATGACGGGTGAAGATTTCGGTTATTTCACTGAACGGCTGCCGGCTTTGATGTTTTGGGCAGGGGCCGGATCGGAGTTCGGCCTGCACCATGCCAAGCTTGCACCGGATGAGCGGCTCTTGTCGTTCATGCCCGAATTCCTTTATGATTATTTCAAGCTACGATAAAAAAGCGAGACGCCGCTATGGTGTCTCGCTTTTTTAGCTTAATTGAGTATTCAGCTGCTGCGGCTTTCCTGGAGCAGCTCTTTTTTTCGTGCCGACCAGTTAAAGGCGATGAAGAAGCAGATGAGCAAGATGAAGGTTCCGGTAATATACGGGAAGCTCATGTCGATATCGAACAGGATCCCGGCAAGCGCCGGCCCGATCATATTGCCGAGGCTCATATAGGCATTGTTCATCCCGGCGGCATATCCTTGCGAGTCGCCTGCAAGTTTGGAAATGAGCGTGTTGATCGCAGGGCGCAGCAGGGAGGCGGCCGTGAAAAAGACCGCTGCCACGAATAGTATCGTCCAGAAAGTATGGACGAACAGGATGCCGATCATCGCTGCGGCTGAAACGAGCAGGTTGACGAGGATGACACGCATCTCGCCGAAACGCTTGAACAAGCTGTCGATGACGAAGGTTTGGACAACGACACCCACAAAGCCGCCGACCGTGATGACGACCGAAATTTCCTTGGGCGTGAACTGGAATTGCTTGTCCACGTACAAGGCGATCGTCGACTGGAAATTCGACAAACCGAAGGCAAAGATGAACATGACCAGCAGCATGACGAAATACGGTGTGTAAACAGAGCGCTTCATCTGCTGGTACAGATTCTCGCGTTTATAATCCACAGCCTGTACGGCCGGTTTGACGTTCGGCAAGGCGATATAGGAGAGCAAGGCGGACAACAAAGCAACAGAAGTTGCGACATAGAATGGGAACTCGAGGCTTACTTCAGACAGGAATCCGCCGATGCCCGGACCGATCATAAAACCTAATGACATCGAGGCACCAAGCAATCCCATCCCCTTGCCGCGCTCTTCGTACGTCGTGATATCGGCTACAAATGCCATCATCGGCGGGATCAGGAAAGCACCGCCCAAACCGCTGAAGAAGCGGGCGACATAGAGGATCCACAATTCGGTCGCCAACCCGAAAACCAGCTGGGACAATCCGAAGACGATAAGCCCAAAAATGATTAAATTCTTGCGTCCGTATTTGTCGGATAATTCCCCGGAAATTGGAGAGAAAAGAAATTGCGCAAATGCGAAAGTGGCAATCAAGGTACCGAGCGCTTGGCCTGCCACGCCGAATGTTTCCAAATAAGCCGGCATGATCGGGATGATGAGGCCGATTCCGCTCATGGCGATAAACATATTGAACATAAGAATATATAAGGCGAATTTAGTGGATTTTACGGCCATGGGCCTTACCTTCCCTCGTTATTATTTCGTGTGGCTAAATTTCAGTGTTATGAACTTATATACTATACCTTATTTAAACAAAAAAAAACAGGCAGAAGTTCTGCCTGTCATTTTTCCATATCCATCTTGAATTCCAAAAACAATTCGTTGTAGACGCCAAGCATTTCGAGCCCAAGATTTTCATAGACTTCGAGGCGGTCGCGCATTTCTTCAGTCGGGTAGAAACGCTCGTCACCCGTCACTTCAGGATCCATCAATTTGATTCCTTCCGCATTCGGGGAAGAATAGCCGACGTAATCGGCATTTTGCGCCGCAACTTCGGCATCGAGCATGAAGTTGATAAACTTGTGGGCGCCGTCCACATTGCCCGCTGTTGACGGGATGATCATATTATCGAACCAAAGATTGGAGCCTTCCTCTGGCACCGAATAATCGATATCTTCATTGATCCACATCATATCCGCAGCTTGGCCGGACCAGGTGACCGCAACTGCCGCTTCTTCGCGGCGCATCATTTCGACGATTTCATCACCGATGATTGCTTTGACGTTGGGCCCAAGAGTCTTCAATTTGTCGGTCGCTTCGCGCAATTCCCCGAGATCGGTGGAGTTCAGCGAATAGCCGAGGCTGTTCAAGCCCATGCCGATGACTTCGCGTGCGCTGTCGACCAGGATCACTTCCTGTTCGAGCGTGGGATTCCACAGGTCGTCCCAGCTTTCGAAGGTCTGCCCTTCAAGAAGTGTCGGGTTATAGGCGATGCCGACAGTGCCCCAGAAATAAGGAATCGAATATTCATTGCCCGGGTCGAACGAAAGATCCAGGAAATAGGGATCGATGTTTTCGAGATTCGGGATCTTGCTGTGGTCGATCGGCAACAACAAATCGTTTTCCTTCATCTTTTCGATGGCATATTCGGAAGGCATGGCGACGTCATAGGACGTTCCGCCTTGCTCGATTTTGGTCATCATCGATTCATTCGAATCGAATGTCTCATAGACGACCTGGATGCCGGTTTCTTCTTCGAATTGGCTGATCAGTTCGGGGTCGATGTATTCACCCCAGTTATAGACCGAAATCGAGCCGCTGCCGCTGGTGGCAGTACTGTTCTCCAGCAGATGCACGGCATAGAACAGGACGGCGGAAATGATGACGATGGCTGCACTTGCTCTTATGATGGCTTTCATGGTCGTGTCCCTCCTGTTCCAGCGTTCGCCCCGGAGCGCTGATTAAAGAAATAATAGCCGAGGACAAGTCCGAGCGTCACGACGAAAATCAAAGCGGAAAGGGCATTGATCGTTAGCGTGATACCTGCCCGAGCCATTGAGTAGATCTCGACTGATAGGGTAGCGAAGCCATTGCCGGTGACGAAGAACGTGACGGCAAAATCGTCAAGCGAATACGTCAAGGCCAGGAAAAAGCCCGCGAATATTCCCGGTTTGATGTAAGGGATGATGACGCGCGTCAAAATGTCGCGCTGCGATGCCCCAAGGTCCGTCGCCGCATCAATCAAGCTCGAACTCATTTCCTGCAGTTTCGGCAACACCATGATGACGACGATCGGAATGCTGAAGGCAATATGAGATACCAGGACGGACGCAAAGCCGAGCTTGACGCCGACCATCGTGAAGAGAATCAGGAACGAGGCCCCGATGATGACATCCGGGCTGACGATCAATACCGTGTTCAAGGACAAGACGGCGTTGCGCATTTTCCGGTTGCGCAGGAAAATGATGCCGATTGCGCCAAGAACGCCGATCGCTGTCGAGATGAGCGCAGACAGCAACGCCACGATGACCGTGTTCAAGACGATGATGAGCAGGCGTGTGTCATCGAATACGGCCGCGTAATGCTCCCAAGTGAATCCTTCAAAGCCGGACATGGTGCCGCCGCTATTGAAGGAATAGAAAATCAAATAGAAAATCGGGGCATAGAGAATAAAAAAGACGAACGCCAAATAGATTTTGGCGGCTTTACTTAGCTTTGCCATTCAAAGCCCCTCCTTTCTCTTTCGGGCCCGTGAGCAGCATGATGATGATCATGAAGAGGATCAGGAACACGGCGATTGTCGAGCCCATGCCCCAATTTTGCGTAACCAGGAATTGCTGTTCGATGGCAGTACCGAGCGTGATCACTTTATTGCCCGCAATCAGTCGGGTGATGACAAATAGCGACAAGGCGGGGATAAAGACGGCTTGTACGCCGGATTTGACACCGTTGATCGCAAGCGGGAAGATGACGCGCCGGAACGTCGTCCATTGGGATGCGCCGAGGTCGCGCGATGCATCGATCAAAGCCGGATTGATCTTATCGAGCGAGTTGAAAATCGGCAGCACCATGAACGGGATGAAAATATACACGGCGACGAACACAAAGCTGAAATCGGTGAACAGGATCTGCAGTGGCCCCGCACCGAAAAATTGGATCAATTGGTTGGCAGGGCCGTACAGCCCGAAAATGCCGATAAATGCATAGGCTTTCAGCAACAAGTTGATCCACGAAGGAATGATGATCAACAGGAGCCATAATTGCTTATGCTTTGTTTTCGTCAGCCAGTAAGCGGTCGGGTAGGCAATCAGCACGGAAATGAGCGTGATGAGGAAGGCATACCAGAACGAACTGAGCGTCATGCGGAAATACGTCGATGAAAAGAAATTCGCATAGTTTTCCAGCGTGAAGTCGCCGGCCAAATCAAGAAATGAAAAATAAACGACAAGAGCAATCGGAGCGATGACAAATAATAATATCCATATATAATAGGGTGCCAGATACCATGGGCGTGATGAACGATTACTCATTGGAAACGGCTCCGTATGATTCGAGCCTTGCATCGAACGCTTCTTCGGATTCGTTCAAGCGCATGACGTGAATCGCTTCCGGTTCGAAATCAAGGCCGATTTGCGCGCCCACATCCACGCGTTTTGTCGAATGCACCAGCCATTCGTTGCCGGTCTCGTCATATGTCGAGATTTCGTAATGGACGCCGCGGAACAATTGGCTGTCGACACGGACTGCCATTTTACCGCTTTCCGGCTTGGTGATTTCCAAGTCTTCCGGGCGGATGACGATTTCCACTTGTTCGTTCGGGCTCAGTCCTCTATCGACACATTCGAATTCCTTATTGGCAAAACGTACGCGGTAATCATCGACCATGACGCCTTCGGCAATATTCGACTCTCCGATGAAATCGGCGACAAAGCGGTTGATCGGTTCATCGTATATATCCATCGGCGTGCCGCTCTGCTGGATTTCGCCTGCGTTCATGACGAAGATTTCATCGGACATCGCGAGTGCTTCTTCCTGGTCATGCGTGACGAAGACGAATGTCTTGCCGAGGCGCTGCTGCAGTTCACGCAGTTCATATTGCATTTCGGTGCGCAGCTTTAAGTCGAGCGCAGACAGCGGTTCGTCGAGCAGGATCACTTCCGGGTCGTTGATGATGGCCCGCGCGATGGCAACGCGTTGGCGCTGGCCGCCGGACATTTCGTGGATCTCCCGATTTTCATAACCGCTCAAATTGACGAATGCCAATGCTTCCTCGACGCGGCGTTTGACTTCTGCTTTCTTGATTTTCTTGATGCGCAAACCGAAGGCCACATTTTCGAATACATTCAAGTGAGGGAACAGCGCATAATCCTGGAAGACGGTGTTCACTTGCCGCTCGTTTGCCGGGATCTTGTTGACCTTTTTGCCTTTGATGTAGATGTCGCCGCTAGTCGGCTGGTTAAATCCGGCGATCAATCGCAAAATTGTCGTCTTGCCGCAGCCGGAAGGGCCGAGCAAGGTATAGAATTTCCCTTTTTGCATTTCAAAACTGACGTTGTTCAATACATTTCCCGCACCTTCGAAAGTCTGGACGACATTCTCGAAACGGATGATCGCTTGATCGGTCATGATATACCTCCTGGTTTATAAATAAGATTTAGTCGCGACGATGATCATTTCTGCGCGGCCTGTTGAAGGGTTCGCTAATTGATGTTCGTGGTCTGCACTATAGTAAATGGAATCCCCGGCTTTGGCAGTGTAGGAACGGCTGCCGATATTCAAGCGGACTTCGCCTTTTAGGATATAGACAAAGGTTTCGGATGCCGAGGGTTCAAACGTTTTAAAGTTGCCGGATGATTCCAAGGTCAGGTATACCGGTTCCATTTGCTTTTTGTTGGATGTCGGGACGAGCCAGTCAATTTCATAACCAGCGTCACGGTCGATATGCACGGTATGGTCTTCTTCCTTAAAGACGAGCTTGGCTTCTTCGGCATCTGTAAAAAATTCTTTTGGGGTCGTTCCAAGGACTTCAAGAAGAGAAAAGAGCGTTTCGATGGAAGGCGAGTTCATATCGCGTTCAAGCTGTGAAATGAAACCTTTGCTCAAGTCCGTCCTTGAGCCGAGTTCTTCCTGGGTCAAGCCATTTTTCAGCCGCAGATTCTTGATCTTTTTGCCGATTTCCATAAAGTCTCCTCGCTTCTTCATTAATGATGCACTTATAGTCAGCTGAACAGGTGAAAGAAAAGTTGTTTAGTAAAAATATACTTTAAGTTTAGTTAAAGTATTTATTCATTATACAAAACTGGCGTTGGAATTCAAGGGGAAAAAACTTCGGGAAATGAATCCGAATCTATTGCAATCAGCTAAAGCAATTACTATTATAGAGAAAGTGCAAAAACTAAAAAGTCTCCAAAGACTGATATAGAAGTTTTCGGTTGTGCCAAAACGACATATGACAGGGACATAACAGCCCACCCAACTACAGGAGTGATCAACTTGAACGGTAAGATGAATTTTTTCCTTGACCCGAAGAATCGGGTAGCGCAAAAACCATCCATCATGAATTACAAGCAAGACGAAAAAGGGCTTTATCTATTAGCCGACAAAAAGTTCATCAATTGGATGGACGTCCATACGTTTTGCCATACGTGCATGGATCCATTGACTTTCGATAACGAATTCGACGCAAGCTATTGCGCAAGCTGCAATGAGTGGCGCGAAGAGCGCTGCAGCGATATCAGCTGTGAGTACTGCGAGAATCGCCCGAAACGCCCACTCGATCCCCGCAAATAAGCGGGGGTTTTTTTATTGAAGAAAGAAGGATATGATAAATAGGAGAAACGAGAAGATGGGGGATTTAAATGAAAAAGGAATTCGTGGTAATAGGCTTAGGGCGTTTTGGCGGAAGCATCGTCCGGGAATTGATCGAACAAGGCGCTGACGTGATGGCCATCGATAAAGACCATGAGCGGGTGGATGAATTCGCCTCGATCGCGACCCAGGCTGTCGTAGCCGATACAACAGACGAATCAGTATTAAAATCCCTCGGGGTCCGTAATTTCGAGCAGGTCATCGTCGCGATCGGTGAAAATATCCAAGCGAGCATCCTGACGACGCTTATGCTCAAGGAAATCGGTGTCAAGAAAATCACCGTCAAGGCCCAAAACGACTACCATGCCAAGGTGCTGCATAAGATCGGGGCGGACAAAGTCGTCCATCCGGAGCGCGATATGGGCATCCGGATCGCCCATAACATCCTGTCGAACAATGTGCTCGATTACCTCGAGCTGTCCGATGAACATTCCATCATGGAAATCAAAGCGAATGAAAAGCTTGCGGGTTATACTTTGATCGAATTGGATATCCGCGCCAAATACGGCATCAATATCGTGGCCATCAAAAGAGGCGACGATATCATCGTGTCGCCGCAAGCCGATATGGAGATCGAACGGGATGATATTCTGATCATCATCGGATCCGATGCCGACATCAACCGTTTCGAAAAGAAAGTCATGAACTAAATAAGGCAAAAAAAAAGAAGCCGCTGAGGGCTTCTTTTTTTATACTTCCATAATCACTGGGAGGATCATCGGACGGCGTTTCGTTTTTTCGTAAAGATACGGCCCGAGGACATCTGAAATTTCGGTCTTCAGCTCAGCCCAGTCGGTATTTTTGCTGTGGATTTTCTTGTTCAGGTGGCGGTTCAGCATTTGCTGGGCCTCGTAAATCATCGTGCCGGATTCGCGCATATAGACGAATCCGCGTGAAATGAGGTCAGGTCCTGAAACCATGCGGCTTTTCTTCTTGTCGACGCTGACAACGACGATAACCAGTCCCTCTTCGGACAGCACGCGGCGGTCGCGAAGGACGATATTTCCGATATCGCCGATTCCGCTGCCGTCGATGTACACATCGCCGGAAGGGATGCGGCCCGCGACGGATGCCTCGTCCTGGCCAAGTGCCAAAACATCGCCGTTTTCCATGATAAAGGTGTTTTCGCGTGGAACATCGCAATCGATTGCAAGTTCTGCATGTTGTGCCTGCATCCGGTATTCACCGTGGATCGGCATGAAGAATTTCGGCTTGATCAAGCGCAGCATCAATTTATTTTCTTCTTGAGACCCGTGCCCGGATGTATGGATATCGTTCAATGAGCCATGGATGACATCCGCCCCTGCACGGAACAATAAGTTGATCGTGCGGTTGACGCTGCTCGTATTGCCCGGGATCGGGGAAGAAGAGAAGACGACCGTGTCATTCGGCTGGATCTGGATTTGGCGGTGGGTACCGTTGGCGATCCGAGACAGGGCAGCCATCGGTTCGCCCTGTGAACCTGTACACAGGATCACGACTTTGTCGGCTGGCATACGGTTCAATGTCTGCGTATCGATAAAGGCATCTTCAGGTGCCGTAATATAGCCGAGTTCACGGCCGATCGTTATGGCGTTATCCATGCTGCGGCCGAAAACCGCGATCTTGCGGCCTTGGCGCACCGCTTCCTCCGTAACTTGCTGCAATCGGTAGATGTTGGAAGCGAACGTAGCGAAAATGAGGCGGCCTTCCACTTTGCGCATTATGTCGCGGATGGTTTCGCCCACTTTGCGTTCAGACATCGTGAAATTCGGGATTTCAGCATTCGTCGAGTCGGATAGCAAGCATAGTACGCCTTCACTGCCGATTTGGGCCATTTTCAATAGATTGGCCGGTTCGCCGACAGGTGTGAAGTCGAATTTAAAATCTCCCGTATGGACGATGCTGCCGGGAGGCGTCTTGACGACGACACCGAATGAGTCCGGGATACTGTGCGTCGTGCGGAAGAAACTGACAGAAGTCTTGCGGAATTTGATGACGTCTTCCTCTTCGATCTCGATCATTTTCGTTTGGCGCAGCAAGCCGTGTTCTTCCAGTTTTTTGCGCAGTAAGCCAAGTGCCAGCTTACCGCCGTATACTGGCATGTTCACTTGCTTGAGCAGGTAAGGGATGCCGCCGATATGGTCTTCGTGGCCATGTGTAACGAACAGGCCCTTGATCTTATCGGCGTTTTTGACTAGATAAGTGTAATCCGGGATGACGTAATCGATTCCGAGCAAATCGTCTTCCGGGAATTTGATGCCGGCGTCAATGAGGATGATTTCATCCTGGAATTGGACGCCATAAGTGTTTTTGCCGATTTCGCCCAGTCCGCCGAGCGCGAAAACAGCTGTTTGGTCATTTTTCACGAATTTCATTATGCGTCGATAGACTCCACTTTATAATCTTGGGAGGCTTGTTCATATTCGAGGTGCTGGCCTTCCAATAGCTGCACGAGCTCGATGTTGAAGTTGCGGTCCTTCAAGTGGTGGCGTACTTCCCGCTCGGTGGAAGCTTCTACGTACAAACTTTTTGTGTTTTCGCGAACTGGTACTTCAAAACGGTTTTCTTGGTAATATACTTTAAAAATCATATTTTGCTCTCCTTTTTCCACGTTCAATATAAATGCACTTTCTTTATATTATCATGTCATTGTTTTAAAATAAAGAATAGCCCTCCTATTTGTTAAGAAGGGCCAAAACAAACCTTATGCTATCTTCTTTTTGTTCATAATGCCGTTGAGCTGTCTGAGTAGTCTGCGTTTCAACCGTTTCAGCATGGCTCACCACTCCTTGTGTATAGTATACTGTTTTTTCTGACAAAAGAAAAGAGGGCGGATTTGCAAACACCCCAAAAGATTGGAGATAGGAATATGTCGAAGTTATTATTGTTGGATATCGACGGCACCTTGCTCGATACGAAAAAGCAATTGCCGGAAGCTACGAAACAAGCGTTGACCGCTGCCCGCGCAAACGGCCATCAGCTGGCCATCGCAACGGGGCGTGCACCGTTCATGATCGGTTCCTTGCTTGAGGAACTATCGATCGATACGTATATCACGTTCAACGGCCAGTACATCGCGTTCGAGAACGAAGCGGTGCATAAGCAGGCCATCGATTCCGAGACCTTGGAGAAAGTGCTGGCCTTTGCGGAGCAGCGCGACCACCCGCTGGTCTTCTTGAATGAACATAAGATGGTCTCTTCCATCGATTTCCATCCGGATATCGATGAGAGCATCAAGAGCCTGAAATTCCCGCACCCGGAAATGGACAAGGAATTCTACCGCACAAACGATGTGTATCAGGCGTTGGTCTTTTGCGAGGAGCACGAAGAAGGCCAATATCATGAAGAGTTCCAGGACGTGGATTTTGTCCGCTGGCACCGGGTATCTTGCGACATCCTTCCGAAAGGCGGCAGCAAAGCGGAAGGCATCAAGCAATTGATCCGCGCGACTGGCCACCGGCTGGAAGATACGATCGCATTTGGCGACGGTTTGAATGATCTTCAGATGATGGAGATTGCCGGTTTTAGCGTAGCGATGGCGAACGGCCACGAAGAAACGAAAAAACGCGCCAATCATGTCACAGGCCACGTAGACGAAGATGGGCTTGCCAGCGCATTCGAGTTTCTTGGCCTGAGCCGCTGATCCTTTGCACGACCCCTGGGAATATGTCAATCCCGCATAAAACCCCGTCCATTTTCATGGACGGGGTTTTATCATTCCACTGTTTCAGTTTGCAAATCGATGGCGGAAGCATTTTCAACTTCCTGGAACGGGTCGTTCGGGTTGATGTGATCGTAGAACATAATGCCGTTCAAGTGATCGAGTTCATGCTGGAAGGCAATGGCCGGCAGCCCTTTCAAACGCATCTTGAATTCTTCTCCTGAAAGCGTATGGCCTTTGACGGTGATGCGGGCATGGCGCGGGACGTATCCCGGCACCGAACGGTCGACGGACAGGCAGCCTTCACCGCTGGACAAATAGGCCTTCTCGACAGAATGGCTGACGATTTTCGGGTTCACTGCCACCAGGCTCAAGTTTTCTCCTGAATGTTCGTCAAAATGCAAGGCGAAGATCCGTTTGGAGACGTTGATCTGGGGAGCGGCGATTCCAACGCCCGGACGCAAATCGTATTTTTCCGCCAACTTGTCATCCTGGCTGTTCTTTACATATTCCAGAAGCTCTTCGCCGAGCTTGCGGTCTTCATCGGAAAGCGGGAGCTTAACCTCTTCAGCTTTCTGGCGAAGAGTGGGGTGCCCTTCACGGATAATGTCATTCATCAAAATCACGTATGTTCATCCTTTCATGGTGCTCACTATTAAACCCATTGTATCGTATGAGCGCCTTTTTGAAAAAAGAAAATGCTCTTGCTGTTATTGTATTTTACCGTTAATCATTCTATAGTTAATTCATGGAAATCAAGGGGGACTTTATTGTGCATAAATTAGCCATCGCCACGGTCTTGACCGGCACTCTTTTCCTGTCGGCATGCACAGGGGCATCAACAGAGGAACAGTTGAACGGGATTTTGGAGGCGACTTTCGAAGAAGAGGCCGAGTACCGTGAAGTACAGAGTGAACTACAGAGCCGTGAACAGCACGAGCAGGAGATCTTTGAATCGATCATGGCTTTGACGAAAGAGCAGCAGGCGGAAGTCGAGGAGAAATCGCAGGAGGCGATCGCTTCAGCGGACGAACGGCTTGAACTTTTGGAAACTGAGCGTGAATCGATGCAAAGCGCTGCCGAGCAATTCAAGGAAATCGGCCAATTGATCGAAGAGACAGAGGATGAGAGCTTAAAATCGGATTTGCAAGCGCTGAAAGAGCAAATGGACGAGCGCTTTATGAGGCATAGTGAATTCACGGACCAGTACGAAGCTTTAATCGGGCACCAGAAGGAACTTTACGCCATGGTAGCAAAAGAGGAGATGGACCTCGCGACCCTTCAGGATAAGACGGATGAAGTGAATGAACAGAACGATTCAGTCCAGGAAGCCGTGACAGCTTTTAACGAAGAGACGGAACAGTTCAATGAACTGAAAAACGAAACCATCGAAAAAATGAATGCAGAAAACGACTGAGCAGCCGTAAAGGCTGCTTTTTCTGTGCTATAAAAGGGCTTTCTATGCCAACTGTATTATAATACAGTTGGTGTTTTTCTATTGATACAGTTGTGTTTGCTTTTAAGATTCGTGAAAACGGGTATATACGTACAATGTATTGTTCTTCTATGATTGACCGTAATATTGTGGTGGCGTATACTGAGAAAGAATGTGGCGATTGTATCACTAAGCTAGTGTTAAAATTTTAATACAGATAAAGGAGAGTTGCTTTTATGGCTGCGAAAAAGAATCAGCAATTCGATCCGGTGGAAACACTCAACGCGATCGAAGAAAAGTTCGAAATGGTTCAAGTATTGAACGAAGAAGGCGAAATTGTTAATAAGGATTACGATCCGAAGCTATCAGATGAGCAATTGGAAGAGTTGATGAAGCGCATGGTCTATACGCGCATCCTGGATCAGCGCTCGATTTCACTGAACCGCCAAGGGCGCCTCGGATTCTATGCGCCGACGGCCGGGCAGGAAGCATCTCAATTGGCTTCCCACTTTGCATTGGAGAAAGACGACTTCATCTTGCCGGGGTACCGCGACGTACCGCAATTGATCTGGCACGGCTGGCCGTTGCACCAGGCGTTCTTGTTCTCCCGTGGGCACTTCAAAGGAAACCAGATGGCTGAAGGCTTGAACATCCTGCCGCCGCAAATCATCATCGGCGCACAGTTCATACAGGCAGCTGGAGTTGCGCTCGGTTTGCAAAAGCGTAAAAAAGAAGCGGTCGCCATTACCTATACAGGCGACGGCGGCTCTTCGCAAGGCGATTTTTACGAAGGCATCAACTTTGCCGGGGCATTCCGCGCACCGGCGATCTTTATCGTCCGAAATAATCAATACGCGATTTCGACGCCGCGTGAATTGCAGACATCCGCAAAAACGATTGCACAAAAAGCGGTTTCCGCAGGAATTCCAGGCGTTCTTGTCGATGGCATGGACCCGCTGGCCGTATATGCAGTCACTCGCGATGCACGTGAGCGCGCCGTGAAAGGCGATGGGCCGACATTGATCGAAACCATGTGCTACCGCTACGGGCCGCATACGATGGCAGGGGATGACCCGACACGCTACCGTACTTCGGATATCGACAGCGAATGGGAGAAGAAAGACCCGCTTGTCCGCTTCCGTAAGTACCTTGAAGCCAAAGGCGTATGGAATGAAGAAAAAGAAAACGAAGTGATCGAGAAAGCGAAAGAGGAAATCAAGGCGGCGATCAAAGAAGCAGATGGCACGCCGAAGCAAAAAGTATCTGACCTTCTCGGAATCATGTACGAAGAAGTTCCATTCAATGTACAGGAACAGCTCGATATCTATAAAGCAAAGGAGTCGAAGTAACCCATGGCACAAATGACGATGATCCAAGCGATTACGGACGCTCTGAAAACAGAAATGAAAAACGATGAAAATGTTCTGGTTTTCGGTGAAGACGTAGGTAATAACGGCGGGGTGTTCCGCGCAACTGAAGGTTTACAAAAAGAATTCGGGGAGGACCGCGTATTCGATACGCCACTCGCTGAGTCAGGAATCGGCGGCCTGGCGATCGGCCTGGCACTTCAAGGTTATCGCCCAGTCCCGGAAATCCAGTTCTTCGGCTTTGTTTTCGAAGTCATGGATTCCATCAGCGGCCAAATGGCGCGCATGCGTTACCGCAGCGGCGGCACTTTGACTTCGCCGGTGACGATCCGTTCCCCATTTGGCGGCGGCGTACACACGCCGGAAATGCACGCCGATTCACTCGAAGGGCTCATGGCTTCACAGCCTGGCTTGAAAGTGGTCATCCCATCGACACCATACGATGCAAAAGGATTGTTGATCTCTGCAATCCGTGACAACGACCCGGTCATTTTCCTTGAGCATATGAAATTGTACCGTTCATTCCGCCAGGAAGTACCGGAAGAAGAATATACGATCCCGCTTGGCAAAGCTGATGTGAAGCGTGAAGGTACAGACCTTTCAATCATCACTTACGGCGCGATGGTGCAAGAAAGCATGAAAGCTGCTGAAGAATTGGAAAAAGATGGCCACTCCGTGGAAGTCATCGATTTGCGCACCGTCCAGCCGCTTGATATCGAAGCGATTATCGCATCCGTTGAAAAGACGAACCGTGCCATCGTGGTTCAGGAAGCACAAAAACAAGCCGGAATTGCAGCGAATGTCGTAGCTGAGATCAACGACCGCGCAATCTTGAGCCTTGAAGCTCCAGTTCTCCGCGTAACAGCACCGGATTCTGTCTTCCCATTCTCGCAAGCTGAGCAAGTTTGGCTGCCGAATGCAAAGGATATAGTAGAAACAGCGAAAAAAGTATTGAATTTCTAATTGCCGGACAGCGGCTAGCACATCGCCTTTGTCCGAAAATAGAATTAGAAACCAGCCGGAATCCAGCATAACCGGCCAACCTGTCCACCAGGAGCCGGTCTGGATCTGGATCATTGCCGAACGGCAGCATTCCGTATGGCAAACCGTATCGAATGTACAATAGAAAGGGTGACTAGAATGGCTTTTGAATTTCGATTGCCGGATATCGGCGAAGGTATCCACGAAGGTGAGATAGTAAAATGGTTTATTAAGGCCGGGGACACGATCGAAGAAGACGATATTCTGTGTGAAGTCCAGAATGATAAAGCGGTCGTGGAAATCCCGTCTCCTGTTTCAGGAACCATCGAGGAAGTGCTTGTAGAAGAAGGGACAGTCGCAGTGGTCGGGGACGTGCTCGTGAAAATCGATTCCCCTGATGCGGACGATGTCCATTTCAAAGGCGGAAAAGACGACGAAGAAAAACCAGCGCCTGAAGCGAAGCAAGAAGATCAGCAGGAAGAGACAGAAGAGCAGGTTCAGTCGGGAACAGCTGAATCAGGCGAAAATGTCGAAAAAGAGCCGGCACCGGAAAGCAAGCCACAAGGCGAAACCGGCGCAGGCGACCAGCCGCAAGCGGATGAAGCAGATAGCGATCCGAATAAACGCGTGATCGCGATGCCGTCCGTGCGTAAATTCGCACGTGAAAAAGACGTCGATATCAAAAAGGTCAAGGGGTCCGGCGACAACGGGCGCATCATGAAACAAGACATCGAAGCGTTCCTAGAAGGCGGCCAGGAACAAGAGGCACCGGCAGCAGAGCAGGAAACAGCTTCACAAGAAACAGAAGAAACAAAAGAAGCGCCAGCTAAAGCCGCTCCGGAAGGCGAATTCCCGGAAACCCGCGAGAAAATGTCCGGCATGCGCAAAGCGATCGCCAAAGCGATGGTGCATTCGAAGCACACTGCCCCTCACGTCGCATTGATGGACGAAGTCGATGTGACCGAACTTGTTGCGCACCGCAAGAAGTTCAAGGACATCGCTGCGGAAAAAGAAATCAAGTTGACATACTTGCCGTATGTCGTCAAGGCATTGGTGAGCACATTGCGTGAATTCCCGGCGCTTAACACGTCGTTCGACGACGAGACAGGTGAAGTGATCCACAAGCATTACTTCAATATCGGCATCGCAGCGGATACGGACAAAGGCTTGCTCGTTCCGGTCATCAAGCATGCAGACCGCAAATCTGTCTTCGCTATTTCCGATGAAATCAACCAGCTTGCAACAAAAGCGCGTGATGGCAAATTGTCATCTGCCGAAATGAAAGGCGCTTCATGCTCGATCACAAATATCGGCTCTGCTGGCGGCCAATGGTTCACACCAGTTATCAACCACCCGGAAGTTGCCATTTTGGGCATCGGACGCATTGCTGAAAAACCAGTAGTGAAAAATGGTGAAATTGTAGCAGCTCCTGTGTTAGCATTATCATTGAGCTTCGATCACCGCATGATCGACGGAGCAACCGCACAACACGCATTAAATCACATCAAGCGTTTGTTAAGTGAACCAGAATTACTATTAATGGAGGCGTAAAACTTATGGTAGTAGGAGATTTCCCAATCGAAACAGACACGCTCGTCATCGGCTCAGGCCCTGGCGGCTATGTCGCAGCTATCCGTGCAGCACAGACTGGCCAAAAAGTTACAATCGTTGAGAAAGAATATATCGGCGGCGTTTGCTTGAATGTCGGCTGTATCCCTTCAAAAGCGATGATCTCGGTCGGCCACCGTTTTGAAGAAGCCCAGCATTCCGATGACATGGGCATCGTGGCGAAAGAAGTTTCCTTGAACTTCGAAAAAGCACAAGCGTTCAAAGATGGCGTCGTCAAGAAATTGACCGGCGGTGTCGAGTCCTTGCTGAAAGGCAATAAAGTGGAAATCGTTCGCGGCGAAGCTTATTTCGTGGACGAAAACACTGTCCGCATCATGGACGCGGATTCTGCCCAAACATATAAGTTCAAGAACGCAATCATCGCAACAGGTTCACGCCCAGTTGAGATCCCGACGTTCAAATATTCAGAACGCGTCATCGATTCGACTGGAGCACTTGCTTTGAAAGAAGTGCCGAAAAAATTGATCGTCATCGGTGGCGGCTATATCGGCACTGAGCTTGGAACTGCATATGCAAACATGGGATCCGAAGTGACGATCCTTGAAGGCGCACCGGATATCCTTGCCGGATTCGAAAAGCAAATGACGTCCATCGTCAAAAAAGGCTTGAAGAAAAAAGGTGTCGAAGTCATCACGAAAGCTTCCGCTAAAGGCGTGGAAGAAACAGATTCAGGCGTCTCGGTTTCATACGAAGCAGGCGGCGAAGAGAAAACAATCGACGCAGACTACGTATTGGTCACTGTCGGCCGCCGTCCGAACACTGATGAAATGGGCCTTGAAGAGCTCAACATCAAAATGGGCGAGCGCGGGCTTATCGAAGTCGACAAACAATGCCGCACAAGCATCCCGAACATTTACGCAATCGGTGATATCGTGGCAGGGCTTCAATTGGCACATAAAGCTTCATACGAAGGCAAAATCGCTGCTGAAGCGATTGCCGGCGAAAAATCGGAAGTCGACTACATGGCAATCCCAGCGGTTTGCTTCACAGACCCTGAACTTGCAAGTGTTGGCTTGACGGAAGAACAAGCAAAAGAAGAAGGCTTTGAAGTGACAGCGGCGAAATTCCCGTTCGGCGCAAACGGCCGTGCGTTGGCATTGAACTCTTCTGAAGGCTTCGTCAAGTTGGTATCCCGTAAAGAAGACGGCTTGCTGCTAGGCGGGCAGATCGTCGGAGCGGGCGCTTCTGACATGATCGCTGAAATTGGCTTGGCTATCGAAGCGGGCATGACTGTGGAAGACATCGCTATGACAATCCACGCTCACCCGACTTTGGCTGAGATCACGATGGAAGCGGCAGAAGTAGCCCTTGGCACGCCGATTCATATCATCAAATAATGAGCATGGAAAGGACCGCAAAACGCGGTCCTTTTTTCTATGCTTTGTATGCCCTGCGTATGTTAAAATTTTACACAAGGAGGGTGATTATGAATAAACGAAATTGGCTGCTGCCGGTATGTGCAACATTTCTGCTCGGGGCTTGTTCTGATGAAACTGCCCAGGAGCCGGAAGGTACAGCACAGGGAAAATCAGCGCAAACAGATGTCGAGGATGATGTGGCATCGGAGCAATCCGCAAGTGAGCAATCAGATCAATCAGATATAGAAGAGCGGGAAAACGCTGAAGAGCAAGAAGTGGAAGAACAAGACGCCGAGCAGGCTGTAGAGCCCCGCTATCGCATCAATCCGCAAAACTCCCAAGTTGAACCGATTGGGGACGCGAACGAACAAGTGGTCTTGATCACCATCGACGATGCACCGGATACATATTCGCTTGAAATGGCCAAAACCTTAAAAGAACTGGACGTACCGGCGATCTTTTTCGTCAATGGGCATTTTCTCGATACAGATGAAGAACAGCAGAACTTGTCTGAAATTCACGACATGGGCTTTGCGATCGGTAACCACACCAACACCCATGTGAATTTAAAGCAGTCAACAGAGAGCGTCCAGCAAGATGAAATCGTGTCGCTCAACGAACACGTGGAAGCGATCACCGGGGAAGTACCGAAATTTTTCCGTGCCCCGTTTGGCGTAAATACCGAATTCAGCAAAGCTCTTGCCAAGGAACAGGGCATGGTGCGCATGAACTGGACCTATGGCTACGATTTCATGCAAGGCTATATGGAACCGGAAGCTTTGACAGAAATCATGGTCAATGCCCCTGAACTCAATAATGGCGGAAATCTGCTCATGCACGACAGGGAATGGACGAAAGAAGCGTTGCCGCAAATTATCGAAGGGCTGCGTGACAAGGGTTATGAGTTTGTAGATCCGGATGAAATAGAAGGCATTTAAGCTTAAAAAGGTTCCGGCGCAAAATGCGTCGGAACCTTCTGTGTTACTGCTTATCGTTAACGGAATGCATGATGCTCTTTAATGACATGCAGTGTCTGGAGTGAATCGTCTTCCGGTCCCTGGACCGGAAGGCCTGCTTTGATGTTCGTGTGGATATAGGAGATGTTTTCCTCTGTAATGATTTCCCCCGGAATGAAAATCGGGATGCCCGGCGGATATACCATGATGAACTCAGCCGATATGCGCCCCACCGCTTCGTCGATCGGGATGATTTCCGTCTCCGCATAGAAAGCGTCGCGCGGGGTCATCGCAAGCCGCGGAATTTCCGGCAACAAGACAATCGGTTCCGAAACGGCCTGTTCAGTTTCCAAGGCTTCGCTCATGCGCTGCAAGGCATTGACGAGCAAATTGATTTCTTTCCGGCTGTCACCGAGCGTGACAAGGCAGAGAATATTGTACAAGTCGGATAGTTCAATTTCGATATTGGCGTTCTCGCGCAGCCATTCTTCTGCCTGGTGGCCAGTGATGCCGAGATTTTTGACGCTGATCAATAATTTGGTCGGATCCATATCATAAGTCGCGGAAGAAGTGAGCAGCTCCTTCCCGACGCAGTGAAGATGCGGAATCTTGTTGATCCGCTTGCGCGCATCCTGTGCGAGGCGGATTGTCTGGTCGATCAAGTCGAATCCATGGATGGCGAGCTGGCGCCGCGCGGTGTCGAGCGATGCCAATATCGGATAAGAAGTCGAAGTCGTCGTGAGCATCGATAAAGTCGCCTGGACGCGTTTCGGCGACACCAGCCCTTCCCGCACATTCAGCACGGAGCTCTGTGTCATCGAGCCACCCAATTTATGGACGGATGTGGCTGCCATGTCCGCGCCTGCTGCCATCGCGGAAACTGGCAAGGATTTATGGAAATGGATATGGACGCCATGCGCTTCATCGACCAGAACGGGAATCGATTTGCCATGCGCGATATCGACGATGCGCTTCAGGTCAGCCGCCACGCCAAAATAAGTGGGGTTGATGACAAGCACCGCTTTGGCATCTGGATATTCGGTCAGGGCTTTCTCTACCGATTCCGGCGAGATGCCATGGGAGATCCCGAGTTCCGGATCGACTTCCGGGTGGATAAAGACCGGAATCGCGCCGGCAAAAACGATAGCCGACATGATGGATTTGTGGACATTCCGCGGCACGAGGATCTTATCATTCGGCCCGACCACGCTCAAGATCATCGTCATGATGGCGCCGCTCGTGCCTTGGACAGAGAAGAAGGTGTGATCTGCGCTGAATGCCTGTGCGGCCAATTCCTGTGCTTGTTTAATTGCGCCTTTTGGGGAATGCAGATCGTCGAGTGGCGCTATATTGATTAAATCGATCGACAGGACATTGTCGCCGACAAATTCCCGGAAAGCTGGATCGATCCCTTGGCCTTTTTTATGGCCGGGGATGTGAAATTGTATAGGATGCCGGTTCCGATGCTTCAAGAGCGCATCGAAAAGCGGAGTTTCGAGTTGTGACAATGGGACGTGCACCTCACTTTATCAAAATGAAAACAAGAGAAATTATAGCATGCAAGGCGCCTGGTTACTATACTTATAGTGAAGATGAATGGCTTATTTTCCATGCTGTGGCATGAGCTGGAATCATTGAAAAAGGGAATTTAGGAATTGGAGCGAATAGACAAGAAGAGGACGAAAAAAAGGAGTGGGATTATGGCGTTTGAAACAAGGGTCACGGAACTGCTTGGAATCGACTATCCAATCATCCAAGGAGGCTTGGCCTATTTAGCTTATGCCGATTTGGCAGCTGCGGTCTCGAATGCCGGGGGGCTCGGCCAGATTACGGCGATGAGCCTGCCGGGCCCGGATGAATTGCGGGAGGAAATCCGTAAAGTCCGCGAGTTGACGGACAAGCCTTTTGGGGTGAATTTTGCGATCGGCGAGCATGGGCGGGCGTTTTCGCATATGCTCGAAGTGGCGATTGAAGAACGGGTACCGGTTGTGTCGATGACTGGAGGCAACCCGACACCGATTTTCGAGCAATTGGAAGGCACAGATATAAAGAAATTGGTATTGGTCGCAGCAAGGCGGCAAGCTGAAAAAGCGGAGAAACTTGGCGCTGATGCCGTGATGGTCGTCGGGCATGAAGGCGGCGGGCACCTGGGCCGTGATGATATAGGGACCATGGTCCTGATTCCGCAAGTGGTCGATGCAGTATCGATTCCTGTAATCGCCTCTGGCGGCATTGGCGATGGCCGGGGATGGATGGCGGCGCACGCACTCGGGGCCGAAGGGATTGAAATGGGGACGCGTTTCATCGCGACGAAAGAATGCGTCCATGCATCACAGCAGTATAAGCAGCAATTGGTCGACAGCACGGAAAACGATACTGTGATCATCAAGCGCAGCATCGGAGCACCGGCTCGCACCTTGTCAAATACATGGACGGACCGGATCTTGGAAATCGAAAAAGAGACGCCGACTTATGAAGCGCTGAAAGATTATATTAGCGGAACCGCCAATAAGCGCTATATTTATGAAGGGGAAGAAGAGAACGGTTTCGGTTGGGCAGGGCAAGTGACAGGGTTGATCCGGGATGTGCCGACTGTCCAGGAATTGTTCGACCGGATGATCCAGCAAACACAAGAAATCCGCAAACGTTGGGGAATTATCGAAAGAGGGTAGGTTAAGACAATGGAATATTCATATCCGTTTTCCATCGATTGGACGACCGACGAGATCGTTGACGTCGTGGAATTTTTCGAAGCGATCGAGAAAGCTTATGAAAAAGGGGTCAATCGGCAAGAGCTGATGGAAAAGTATCGCAAGTTCAAAAAAGTGGTGCCATCGATGGCCGAGGAAAAAACATACTTCCGCGAATTCGAGGAAGAAAGCGGCTATGTCAGTTTTAAAGTCGTCAAGAAGATGAAAGAAGCTTCAGGCGATGAATTGATCCGCATCTAAAGATGGAAAAAAACCGCCGTTCAGCGTTGAACGGCGGCTTTTTCGTTGGCTTGCAGCAACTTTCGGTAAACCGGAAGCAGTTCGCGGAATGTTTCTTCTGCAAAAGCATAGAATCCGTTTTGATCGAGTATGGCAGCTTCTGCTCTTGCCAAATGCCGGCCGATGACGAGTTCTCCTTTTTTGACATCGCGCAGGCGCGTGAGCAATTTTTCCAGCCCCTTTTCGCCAAGCGATTCGATGGTTTCCGCATCAGGCTTCATATGGTCGCCCGAAACGACGAATCCCGATGGCAGTTCGGCTAAAGCCCCGGTGGAAATCAATTTATTCGCCATTTCCGGTTTGCCCGGTGCTTCGTAAATGACAGCGAGAATGACAAATACGTGGCTTTCCCATAATCCGATCTGGAAATGCGGTACGGCCTTATAGCCGCGTTTATAAGGCGCAAATGCCACCCAGCTGTCATTCGGAGGATTGACAGTGCGGCGCATATGTTTCGCGACATGCGGGAAAAATTCATCTCCGGTTTCCCCCGAGAAATAGGCGGAAAAGTCTTGGCCCAGCGCTTCGAATTTCGGCCGCACATGGGTGGCCAAAGCTTCCATGCGCGCCTCGAGACCTGGCGTTTCGAATACTTCAAAATCCTGTTCAGTCCAGTATGGTTTCAAGGACGTCCCCTCCTTAAAGAATCATCACGGTTTATTTTAACGAAGTTTGGAAAGAATGAATATAAATAAGTTTTCGAGAGGAAAAAACGGGGTAAAGATGTGTAACAAACATCGCAGTCGGAATATTCCGATTATGAGGGAAGGGGGGGCTCACCGATGAAGCAGATGATACAGATTATCCGGAAAGCGGATGTAGAAAAGGAATACATCAATACCTTGAAGCTGGAGCTTGATTACGAATTGGCCACCTTGTATGATGCAATGCAGCAAGATGACAGCAGCCAAAAAGAAAAGAGCAAGAAACGGCTGGCAGAAATACAGGTAGAACTGGAGGCTCTTCATGCATTGTAAACAGACGACCATACCGTAGAAGCATCTGCTGGCTAAAGACAGTGGATGCTTTTTTCGTTATACTGAAAAGAAATAAGGGGGAGCTCATACATGGACCAGCACGCAATGGACCGTTACATAAAATCGATGATCAAAGAAGCAGGGCACCGGATCCGCAATTCATTTCTTAGCGACATCTCGGTGGATACGAAAGCCCACGCCAATGACTTGGTCACCAACGTGGACAAGGAAGTGGAGAAGTTTTTCATCCACCATATCCGGGAAGATTTTCCGGCCCACCGCGTTTTTGGCGAAGAAGGATTTGGGGACACAATCGAAGAATTAAGCGGCACGGTATGGATGCTCGACCCAATCGATGGCACCATGAATTTCGTGCACCAACGACGCAATTTTGCCATTTCACTCGGTATTTATGAAGATGGTGTCGGGAAAATGGGTTATATCTATGATGTCGTCAATGACGATCTATATCATGCGATCGCAGGCGGTGGTGCTTATTATAATGATGAGCGTTTGCAGCCGCTTTTGGAGACGGACATCAGCGAATCGATCGTTGGCATGAACGCCATGTGGGCGACGCCGAACCGGCACGTGGAGCACGAAGCCACCATCCGCCTTGTACACGAGGCGCGGGGCATGCGTTCGTATGGTTCTGCAGCGCTGGAGCTCGCGTATCTTGCAAGCGGGCGCATCGACGCCTATATTTCCATGAGGCTGTCGCCCTGGGATATCGCAGGCGGTTTGGTGATGGCAAAAGAAGTCGGGGCTGTCGCAAGCAATTTCTCAGGCGAACCTGCGAACTTGCTGAAGTCGGATACATTCGTCGCCGCTAACCCGTCCATTCACGGAAAATTGCTCCAGGAATACATTAAGCCGAAGCGCACCTGACGAATCTAAATACTATGTGCGCCGGCAAGCTTTTCTGTGGCGGCATGGACATGCTCAAGCATATTTAACAGTTTTTCATGCGTTCCGGATATAAAAGAGGGCTGTCCCACCAGGTCGTGGAATACAACCTGCTGGGACAGCCCTCTTTAAGTGTTTACAATATGCCTGCTTCGCGCATTTCTTTTTTCCGTTTAAACCCGAAGCCCATGATGGCCATCAACAAAAGAGTGGAAAGGAAAATGCCGGTCACGCTGCGAAGTGCCACTGCGACGCCGATGAGCACCATCGCCCCGATTGCCGCCAACGAATAAAGTACAAAAATCCATTTTATATTATGCCATGATTCTATGATCGCTTCTTTCATACCGCCTAACCTCCTGCATCTGAGAAAATAAAATCGTAGGGTTTTTCCCCTATATGTGCTATACTAGCACAGTTATAGGCTCGAAAAAAGAATATTGGAGTGAAAGTATGACTAACCTAAGAAATGATTTACGCAACATTGCTATTATCGCACACGTTGACCACGGCAAAACGACATTGGTGGATCAGTTGCTTCAACAATCCGGGATCTTCCGGTCCAACGAACATGTTGAAGAGCGGGCAATGGATTCTAACGACATTGAGAGAGAGCGCGGAATTACGATTCTGGCAAAGAACACCGCGATTCAATATAAAGATGCTAAAATCAATATTTTGGATACGCCAGGCCACGCCGATTTCGGCGGTGAAGTCGAGCGCATCATGAAAATGGTAGACGGCGTATTGCTCGTCGTCGATGCTTACGAAGGCTGTATGCCGCAAACGCGCTTCGTATTGAAAAAAGCGCTTGAGCAAAACTTGAAACCGATTGTTGTCGTCAATAAAATCGACCGTGATTTCGCGCGTCCGGATGAAGTTGTCGATGAAGTCATCGAATTGTTCATCGAACTTGAAGCAAACGACGACCAATTGGAATTCCCGGTCATCTTCGCATCAGGCATGAACGGAACGGCCAGCTTGTCATCGGACCCTGCTGACCAGGAAGAAAACATGCAGGTCATTTACGATGCCATCATGGACCACGTCCCGGCACCGATCGATAACCGCGAGGAGCCCCTGCAATTCCAAGTAGCGCTTCTTGATTATAACGATTATGTCGGCCGTATCGGTATCGGACGCGTATTCCGCGGCACGATTGAAGTCGGCCAATCCGTTTCCTTGATGAAACTGGACGGATCCGTGAAAAACTTCCGCATCACGAAAATTCACGGCTTCATGGGCTTGAAGCGCGTTGAGATCCAAAAAGCCGAAGCAGGCGATTTGATCGCAATCTCTGGCCTCGAAGACATCAACGTTGGAGAGACGGTATGCCCGCAAGACCATCCGGAAGCATTGCCGGTGCTCCGCATTGACGAGCCGACGCTGCAAATGACATTCCTTGTCAACAACAGCCCATTCGCCGGCAAAGAAGGCAAGTTCATCACATCGAGAAAAATCCAGGAACGATTGGATGCCCAATTGGAAACGGACGTTTCCTTGCGCGTCGATCCTACCGATTCACCGGATGCATGGGTCGTCTCCGGCCGTGGGGAATTGCATCTATCGATCTTGATCGAAAACATGCGCCGTGAAGGGTTCGAACTTCAAGTATCGAAACCTGAAGTCATTGTGCGCATGGTGGATGGCGTCCGCTGCGAACCGGTTGAACGCGTTCAAGTGGATGTTCCTGAAGAATACACTGGCGCAATCATCGAATCACTCGGTGAACGTAAAGGTGAAATGCTAGACATGATCAACAACGGAAACGGTCAAGTGCGTTTGGTATTCAACGTCCCTGCACGAGGATTGATCGGCTACACGACCGAATTCTTGACGCAGACACGCGGTTACGGGATCATCAACCACACATTCGACAGCTACCAGCCAGTCACATCAGGACGCGTAGGCGGCCGCCGCCAAGGCGTGCTCGTTTCCATGGAACGTGGAAAAGCATCCACTTACGGCTTGATGGGCATCGAAGACCGCGGCACTTCATTCGTGGAAGTCGGCACTGAAATCTATGAAGGCATGATCGTCGGTGAACATAACCGCGATAATGATTTGACTGTGAATATCGTCAAGATCAAAGCGGCTACCAACATCCGTTCAGCCAACAAAGACCAGACAACGACGATGAAGAAAGCGCGCCTAATGAGCCTTGAAGAAGCCCTTGAATACTTGAATGAAGACGAGTATTGCGAAATCACCCCTCAATCGATCCGGTTGCGCAAGAAGATCCTGGATAAGAATGAGCGTGAACGTGCTGCTAAGAAGAAGAAAGTAGCCATCGAAGAATAAACAACTGGAAGGATGTATAATCAGTGGACGAGCAGGCTTTTGTCTATGAAAATATGTATCCGGTAGCCCGCATTCTTTACCAGAATTTGCCGAATTTCGATGTGGCGGGATATGCGCTGTTTGCCGTCATCTTCCTGCTATCGGCAATCGTGTACAAATTGGGCTTTGCCAAAAAATTATCAATCGGAAAAAATGCAGTCATTATCTTGTTCTTGGCTGCGGGAGGGCTTGGCCTGACATTCCTGGCCTTTTTCCTGCCCGTGGTTGAAGGCTTGATCATAGCCGCATTGATCCTCATCCTTTATAAAATCCGCCTTTGGCGCGAAAAACGCGAAAACGCTGCTTCTCAATGAGAGGCAGCGTTTTTGCGTTCAAATGTTTTATAGAGTATCGGTAAGAGCAGCGCATATGTCAGATGGGCCAGTATCCAGTAGAGGAATGCGCCCATATCGGTAGGTTCCGGTACATCGGCTTCCACCGCCAATATGGCCAGCGGGAAAAACAGGAGGTAGGTTGGCAAGGTAAGCACCAAGCTGATGATCGTCAATTGGCCGAACGTATAGCGCCGGCGTTTAGCAATGTATACATAAACGATGCCGATCACCAGTGAGATGATTAGATGAAAAACGAATTCAGTCAGTTCCGACCAATTCACCTGGTTGACCAGGGGAATGAAATCGACATTCAATAGCAATTCGTAATTCCGGACGCCGGTCACCGCCTGCATCCATTTCAGCAATAATCCGAGAATAAGGCCGCTCCAGAAACCGATCCACAACCCCTTCAGAACTTTCATCAGAAATCATCCTCGATGCTGCGGGAACTGCGGAAGAAATGGAAATGTCCGGTCGCTAGGCGCTCTTCTGTCCGTTTGGTGATCCGGTCATGGCATTCCTTGCACATATGCGTGTGGATCGGCCGGTTTCGCAGGCGCTTGGCTTGCAGCGTATCGTCTTCAAGTTCTTCGAGTTTATCGCAGATGACGCATTGAACACGCATAGATATTCCTCCTATTCTACCCGGATAGCGGAGACGTCGGTAATCGGCTGGTCGATATTCGAACCATCCGGCAACAGGATATGGACAGGCCCATCTTCCCGGAGCGGTTTTCCGTCCTGGCTGAATTTGAATATCAATTGCTTGGCCGCTTCGATCGGGAAAGCATGTTCCCCCGAAGCGGTCTCGAATACCACCTTCGTTGCGCTGCTGGCAGGCTCTGCATTTTCGAGGAATGGCTGGAACCGCATGCCGAAAGTGCCTGTCAGCATATCTTGTTTGTCCTGTCGCTTGTATTTCTTCTCGGAATTCAAGGTTGGCGGAACGGTGGCGCCTTCCATGATTTCACGCGACCAATGTTCGCCCATGCCGCGTTTGTATTCTTCAAGCTCATCTTTGTCGACGTGGTGGTCTGTAAAGAAAGTCCGGAGATCCAGTTTGCGGTCATCGAAAATCCACACGGTCGGATCCAAGGTCACTTTGTATTGGACTTCTCCTTTAAACGGTATGATGAATTCCATAAATAAAACCCTCCATTATAATATCTCTCTTCTTCAGTATAACTGTTCGGCCCCGATTCCCAAAGGGTTTAATCCCTTTTATGAGAGACTTGCAATTTGACAGCGTAAAAGATACACTTTAAACAGGCTAATGGAGCAGAAATACAAGTGATGGGGGAGTCCTCATGGAACATACAGAAGAACAGACTTATCAGGAAAAAGCGCTAGAACTCCTTAAAGCTGATGCAGAGAAAATCGAGCAATTGATCAAGGTGCAGATGGATCATCTTACATTGCCGTCCTGCCCTTTATATGAAGAAGTTCTTGATACGCAAATGTTTGGCTTATCACGGGAAATCGATTTTGCCGTCAAACTCGGCCTGATCGAACGTGAGACTGGTAAAAATTTAATGGATACGCTGGAGAAGAAACTGTCCATCCTCCACGATGCGTATACAAATAAATGACCTAAAACTCAAACGATTCCAGTTTGAGTTTTTTTACTAATGAATCCAATTGAATGAGGTATAAAAACAATGAAATCCTACATCAAGAAATACGGAAAATACATAGACTATCCCCTACTCTTCACTTATCTGGCCCTGACCGTTTTCGGGCTGATCATGATTTACTCCTCAAGCATGGCCTGGTCCGTGAACTATTATGATGACTCGCCGGACCGTTTCTACATACAGCAATTGATCAACCTGGCCATCGCATATCCTGTATTCCTCCTCGCGGCCATATTTCCCTATAAACATTTCAAGAAAAAATGGATGATGGCCAGCGTACTCGCGGTGATTTTCACGGGGCTCATCCTGGTCCACTTCATCGGCTTTGCGGCAGGCGGTGCGAAAAGCTGGATCAGCCTCGGTTTCGCCAATATCCAGCCATCGGAAGTCGCCAAAGTCGGCTTGATTTTCTATTTGGCAGGGGTGTTTTCCAATAAATACCGCAACGGTTCCATCAACAAATTGAACGAATCGATCATCCCGCCGGTCATCATCTTGACGGCTGTCTTGCTGTTGGTTTTCCTTGAGCCTGACTTAGGTTCGATGGTCATTATAGGGGCTGTCGGCCTATCGGTCATGGCAGCATCGGGCGTCCGCCTGAAACCGTTCGTGAAATTGGCAGGGATTGTCATTGCGGCTGCTGCCGTATTCATTGTCCCGGCGATGATGTTCGCCAAAGACCTGATTTTCACGGAAAAGCGGATGGGGCGCATCGATGCCTTCTTTAACCCGTTTTCCGATGAACTCGGGTTCGGCTTCCAGATCGTCAACGGTTATTTGGCGATCGGCTCAGGCGGGCTGAGCGGTCTCGGGCTCGGCCAATCCATCCAGAAGCTCGGCTATTTGCCCGAACCCCATACCGATTTCATTATGTCCGTCATTGCGGAAGAGCTCGGTGTCCTTGGGGTATTCGTCGTCATCGGCGGCCTTGGCTTCATTGTGCTGCGGGGATTATGGATTGCCATGACGACGAGCGATCCGCTTGCGCGCATGCTTGCCGCCGGTGTCGCAAGCATGATCGGCATCCAATCCTTTGTTAATCTCGGCGGGCTGTCAGGCATCATCCCGCTGACAGGGGTGACGCTTCCATTTATAAGCTATGGCGGAACTTCGGTAATTTTGTTATCGTTAGCTATGGGAGTATTGATGAATGTTTCCATGTTTAATAAATACGAAAAAACGAAAAAGTAAAGGGTGTGCGTCGGAGTGAAAGAGATTAACAAGATCTTAGTAGCCAACCGCGGAGAAATCGCAATTCGGATCTTCCGCGCCTGTACAGAACTGAATCTTCGGACAGTTGCGATCTATTCGCAGGAAGACAGCGGTTCGTTTCATCGTTACAAAGCTGACGAATCGTATTTAGTCGGCAAGGGCAAAAAGCCGATCGATGCTTATCTGGACATTGAAGACATCATCCGCATCGCCAAAGACTCAGGGGTGGATGCCATTCACCCAGGGTATGGATTCTTATCCGAAAACGTGCATTTTGCGCGGCGCTGTGAAGAAGAAGGCATTATATTCATCGGGCCGACATCACGCCATCTCGATATGTTCGGCGATAAAGTCAAGGCCCGTGAACAGGCGATCGCGGCAGGCATCCCTGTCATTCCGGGAACTGACGGCCCTGCCGAATCACTGGCAGAAGTGGAAGCGTTTGCCGGGCAAGCAGGATTCCCATTGATGATCAAAGCCTCACTCGGTGGCGGCGGGCGCGGCATGCGCATCGTGAAAGACGCTGAGGAACTGGCATCGGCTTACGAACGGGCGAAATCCGAAGCGAAAGCTGCTTTCGGTTCCGACGAAATGTATGTGGAAAAATTCGTAGACCAACCGAAACATATCGAAGTGCAAATCCTCGGGGATGCAGAAGGCAATATCATTCATTTATATGAACGTGATTGCTCGATCCAGCGCCGCCACCAAAAAGTGGTGGAAATTGCACCTTCAAACTCTATCAGCAGCAGCTTGCGCAATGAAATTTGCGATGCAGCTGTGAAACTCATGAGAAATATCGATTACATAAATGCAGGAACCGTCGAGTTTCTGGTAGCGGGCGATGACTTTTATTTCATCGAAGTCAATCCCCGTATCCAAGTGGAGCACACGATCACGGAAATGGTGACGGGGATCGATATCGTCCATGCACAGATTCATATCGCGCGTGGGCATGCGCTCCACAGTGAAGCGATCGGCATCCCGAAACAAGAGGATATCCCGTTGTTCGGTTTTGCCATCCAATCCCGTGTGACGACTGAAGACCCATTGAACGACTTCATGCCGGATGCCGGGAAACTGATGGTTTACCGTTCAGGCGGCGGATTTGGCGTGCGCTTGGATGCCGGCAACGGGTTCCAGGGAGCGGTCATTTCCCCTTATTATGATTCACTGCTCGTAAAAGTGTCGACTTGGGCGACAACGTTCAAAGAAGCCGCGGCGAAAATGGACCGCAACTTGCAGGAATTCCGGATACGCGGAATCAAAACGAATATCCCGTTCCTTGAAAATGTGGTGAAACATCCAAATTTCATCAACGGAGACTTTAACACCAGCTTTATCGACAACACGCCTGAACTGTTTAAGTTCCCGGTGCGTCAAGACCGTGGAACGAAATTGCTCAGCTATATCGGCAATGTGACGGTGAATGGCTTCCCTGGGATCGAAAAGAAAAAGAAACCGATTCATGCGGCCCCGCGCAAACCGGAAATCGACATCGTCACGGAAGTTCCATCCGGCACGAAACAGATTCTCGATGAACGCGGGCCGGAGGGCTTGGCGAAATGGATCCTTGAACAAGATGACGTGCTATTGACAGATACCACGTTGCGTGATGCCCATCAATCACTGCTTGCGACGCGCATGCGTTCACATGATATGTTTGCGGTCGCAAAAGAAACGGCCCGCCTCCAAAGCGATTTGTTCTCGATGGAGATGTGGGGAGGCGCGACATTCGATGTGTCCTACCGCTTCCTGAAGGAAGATCCGTGGCAGCGCCTCATCAAATTGCGTGAAGACATTCCGAATGTGCTGTTCCAGATGCTGTTCCGCGGCGCCAATGCCGTCGGCTATAAAAACTATCCGGATAACGTCATCCGTGAGTTTGCCCGGACCTCGGCTGAAGCCGGAATCGATGTCTTCCGCATCTTCGATAGCCTCAACTGGATCAAAGGGATGGAAGTCGCGATTGATGAAGTCCGGAACTCCGGAAAAGTTGCGGAAGCGGCGATTTGCTATACAGGGGACATTCTAGACCCGAGCCGTGATAAATACACGGTTCAATACTATAAAGATATGGCGAAAGAGCTGGAAGCAGCAGGCGCCCATATCCTGGCCATCAAAGACATGGCCGGATTGCTTAAGCCGGAAGCGGCATACCGCCTCGTGTCGGAGCTGAAGGATACGGTGTCCTTGCCGATCCATTTGCACACACACGATACGAGCGGCAACGGCATCTACCTTTATTCCAAAGCGATCGAAGCAGGTGTCGATATCGTCGATACGGCACTCGGCACGATGGCGGGGCTCACCTCGCAGCCAAGCGCCAACTCATTGTATTATGCGATGAGCGGTGGCAAGCGGAACATCAAAGCCGATATCGGGTCTCTTGAAACGATGTCCCATTATTGGGAAGATGTCCGAAAATACTACAGCGATTTCGAAAGCGGCATGAACAGCCCGCATTCCGAAATCTATGTCCACGAAATGCCGGGCGGGCAGTACAGCAACCTGCAGCAGCAGGCAAAAGCGGTCGGCCTTGGCATGCGCTGGGAAGAAGTGAAGGAAATGTATTCCCGCGTCAACATGTTATTCGGCGATGTCGTGAAAGTCACGCCGTCTTCGAAAGTCGTAGGGGACATGGCATTATTCATGGTCCAGAACGAACTGGATGAAAAGACGGTGCTGACGCGCGGGGAGAACATCGATTTCCCTGAATCGGTCATCGAATTCTTCGAAGGTTATATCGGCCAGCCGCACGGCGGCTTCCCGAAAGAGTTGCAGAAAGTGATCCTGAAAGGGCGCGAACCGATTACCGTGCGCCCTGGTGAACTGCTTGAACCTGCAGACTTCGAGGCCATCCGTGAGAAACTGTTCGAGCGCCTGCAGCGTCCGGTCACCAGCCACGAAGTGTTGGCTTATGCGCTATACCCGAAAGTGTTCGAAGAGTACAGCGTGACAAACCAGACCTTCGGGGATGTATCGGTTCTCGATACATTGACCTTCCTCTACGGCATGCGCCTGAGCGAAGAAATCGAAGTCGAGATCGAAAAAGGAAAGACCTTGATGATCAAGCTTGTGTCGATCGGCGAACCGCAAAAAGACGGCACGCGCATCATCTACTTTGAATTGAACGGCCAGCCACGTGAAATCAGCATCCAGGATATGACGGTTGAAACCGATTCGGCGGCTAAATCGAAAGCTGACCCGACGAAAGAAAACCATATTGCAGCGACGATGCCTGGTACTGTCCTGAAAGTTGTCGGTGAAAAAGGATTGAAAGTGAAACGCGGCGACCACTTGCTCGTCACAGAAGCGATGAAGATGGAGACGACCGTCCAGGCACCATTTGACGGAACCATCCAGGAAATCTATGTGACAGCTGGCGATGGCATTTCAACAGGCGATTTGCTCATTGAAATGGAGCCGAAATAAAATGAAAAATCCGGTGCGAGCTCGCACCGGATTTTTTATTTGGATTTGATGAACTTGCTTCTGGATACAAGAAGGACCATATAACATAGCAATCCGAAAAGCATCGAAATCAGCAAGGAGTGGAGCAGGGCGACTGCCAGGTTCAATTTCGTCAAGACGACAAGCATGCCTGTCGTCGCTTGAAGAAGAACGATGATGAAGGCGATAATCCAGCCCCAATAAATGACACGCTGATCGCGGTAATGGCGGTACGCATGCAGCGCGATCACGCCGAGCCAGATGACGATAAGTGCAGCGGCAAACCGATGGCCCATCTGGACCCATTCATACATATTCCCAGGCAGCGCGAACTGGTCGTTTCGGCATAATGGCCAATCGGAACAGATCAGGCTAGATTCTGTGTGGCGCACAAGGGCCCCTGTGTAAACCACGACGTAAGAATACAAAGCCACGCCGAGCGTATGGTATTTCAATGTGCGGCCGATTTGCACACGGTCCGCATCGAATTTGCGATCGACTTCAAATATAAGCAAGGTCAAAAGCAGCACCGCAGCAAACGACAGGAGGGAAATCCCGAAGTGGAGCGCGAGAATGAAATCGCCCTGGCCCCACAGAACCTGGGCAGCCCCGATCAAGGCCTGCAATACTAGGAAGAACACAGCCATGAAGGCAAGAAACTTCGTTTCCCGCACATGGCCAAATTTTCGCCAAGCCCAGACCGCTAAAACCACGATCAAGATCCCGACCACGCCCGTTACCAGGCGATGGGAGAACTCGATCAGCACTTCAGCGGTGATTTCGCGGGGGATCAAGTTGCCGTTGCAATCCGGCCAGTTACGGCCGCAGCCCATGCCGCTGTCGGTTTTGGTGACCAATGCCCCGCCGAGGAGGATGAGCAACATGCCGATAGAAGCAAGAACCCGAATATTTTAATATAGATGTTGCTTTTCAAAATGCCACCTACTTTTTTTAGAAAAACTTTTAAGCGTTTAACGATATCCTGCATACTCGATGATAGCGAAACTGCGTTTAAAATACAACGAGAAATCAGCGTTCGCCTAAACTTTCAAGAATTGGACATATTAGCAGCGACCTTCACAAACTGTTCAAAAACAGCGTTTTTTCTATCTTAAAATAACGAGGGGGCTACTGTATGATTAGAGATGAATATTTGTAAGACCAATTGCGTGAAATCATCATTTATATCAGGAAATTTCAGTAATATGTAGAAAAGAAGCTGGAATTTAGATATAGTTATGGTTAGCGGAATATGCTTACAACTTTGAAAGGAGGGAGTTATATGTCAAACGGCCGGTCTTTGCCTGCAGAACCGACCGATGCTGTAGAATCGAGCACGTTCACTAAAGATTTTCTGGCACTTATTAAGATTGGGATCGTCAATTCCAATTTAATTACCGTCTTTACGGGACTTTGGCTCGCTTTCCAGTTTTCGGATAAGAATTTCCTGGACCATATGGATATTCTCGTCTATACCATCGTCGGTTCGGCATTGATCATTGCAGGGTCTGCGGCGATGAATAATTATATCGACACAGATATCGACCCGTTGATGGCCAGCAAGAAAGCCCGCCCGACAGTTACGGGCAGGTTCAAGCCATCTGCTGTCTTGGCACTCGCCATTTCTTTCATTGTTATAGGCGAACTCTTTTTGTTTTCCGCTTCTGTTTCAGCAGGTCTGTTTGGAATCGCCGGCATCTTGGCCTATGTCGTTCTTTACTCGATGTGGTCGAAGAGAAAGCATGTCGGCAATACGATCGTCGGCAGCATTTCCGGCGCAATCCCGCCTTTAATCGGCTGGGCTGCGGTGGAGCCGACGCTCGGCACGGGCGCGTGGGCGCTGTTTCTGATTATGTTCATCTGGCAGCCGCCGCATTTTTATGCGCTTGCGATGAAACGGACGGAAGAGTATCGGGCCGCAAATATTCCGATGCTTCCGGTGGTCAAAGGATTCCACCGGACAAAGAAATCGATGCTTGCATGGGTTTTACTGCTTTTCCCATTGCCGTTCCTGCTTATGGAACTTGGGATAGGCTTCATCATCTTAGCGACAGCGTTGAATATCGGATGGCTTGTTCTGGCGATTCGTGGTTTCAAGGCAGCGGATGATTTGAAATGGGCGAAGAAAATGTTCATCTATTCGTTGAACTATATGACGATCCTATTTGTCTCGATGATCATTTTCGCTGTATTCGCCTAAATTTCTCTTTTACTTAACTGTAAAACATTTTATTCAGAGAGGGGTATGAAAAGCTATGATGAAAGGACCTAAGAAATGGCGCCTCTTCGCATTGATGACCGCATTGCTTGTTTTTCTTTCAGGCTGTGGGCGTGAAGAGATCTCGACGCTGATACCGGCTGGTAAGGTCGCCCAAGATCAGTTCAACTTGCTGATTTTGTCTTCCATTGTCATGTTATTCGTTATCATCGTCGTCACTATCATCTATGTATTGGCAATTGTTAAATTCCGCCGTTCAAAAGTAGGGGAGGATATGATCCCTGAACAAGTTGAAGGAAGCGCGCGTCTTGAGTTTATCTGGACAGCGATTCCAATCGTCCTGCTTTTAATCCTCGCTGTTCCGACGGTCTATGCAACATTCGACTTGGCTGATGTCACGGCGATGGACGCAACGGACGAAGAAGGTGCGGCTGAGAACTTGACGGTCAATGTTACCGGTAAGCTTTACTGGTGGGAATTCGAGTATCCTGAACAGGAGATCATCACTGCACAGGAACTGGTCGTCCCGACTGGCGAACGCGTCTACTTCAACTTGATTGCCGCAGACGTTAAGCACTCGTTCTGGATCCCTTCTGTCGGCGGTAAACTCGACGTCAACCCTGAAAACGTCAACACGTTCTATCTGGAATTCGACAAGGAATCTTCAGAACTTGAAGAAGGCGTTTACTTCGGTAAATGCGCCGAGCTTTGCGGGCCATCCCACGCTTTGATGGATTTCAAGGTCAAGACGCTTAACCGCGAAGACTTTGATGCATGGGTAGCTGCAATGCAGGAAGAACAAGCTGCGCCTACAGAAACTGTTGCTCAAGAAGGACAGGAAATCTTCGAGCAAAGCTGTATCGCCTGCCACGCAACTAATGCAGCAGGAGCAGCTCCTGGAGTAGGGCCAAACCTTACAACATTCGGCGACCGCAATACAATCGCCGGCTTCATGGAACATGATGAAGAAACACTGAAAAACTGGATTGCTGACCCTCAGCAATACAAGCCAGGCAACTTGATGCCTAATCCAGAAGAAATCAACAATGGAGAACCATTCTCTGATCAAGAGCTCGATGCGCTTGCAGCATACTTGATGAGCTTGAAAGTTGAAGAGTAAAAGTTAAAAAAGGAGGTAAACTATTGTGAGTTCTAACTCTCAGAAAAAGGGTTTCGGCGCTACAATATGGGACTACTTGACAACGGTAGACCATAAGAAAATCGCGATCCTTTACTTGATCTCCGGCGGATTCTTCTTCCTAGTCGGCGGCGTGGAAGCGATGTTGATCCGGATTCAGCTGATGAAAGCCGGAAACGATTTCCTTAGTGCCGGAACATACAACGAAGTTTTAACAATGCATGGAACGACCATGATCTTCCTTGCGGCCATGCCAATCCTCTTGGCATTCATGAACGCCGTCTCGCCTTTGCAAATCGGCGCGCGTGATGTTGCGTTTCCTTTCCTGAACTCACTTGGGTTCTGGCTATTCTTCTTCGGGGGCGTATTCCTGAACCTTTCATGGTTCCTAGGCGGGGCACCGGATGCAGGATGGACAAACTACGCTTCTTTGGCGCTTGCCTCTGAAGGCCACGGAATCGATTTCTATTCACTCGGTTTGACGATCTCCGGTTTCGGTACATTGATCGCGGGGATTAACTTCCTTGTTACGATCATCAATATGCGTGCCCCGGGTATGACCTACATGAGAATGCCGCTTTTCACTTGGACGACTTTCGTAGCGTCCGCGTTGATTCTCTTGGCATTCCCTCCACTGACTGTCGGGATCTTCTTCATGGTATTCGACCGTTTGTTCGGGGCTAATTTCTTTGATGTAACGATGGGCGGTAACACGATCATCTGGGAGCACTTCTTCTGGATTTTCGGTCACCCGGAAGTTTACATCTTGATTTTGCCGGCGTTCGGTATTTTCTCTGAAATCTTTGCGATTTTCTCGCGCAAACGCCTATTCGGTTATACCGCTTTGGTCTTTGCGACAATCCTGATCGGTTTCTACGGCTTCATGGTCTGGGCACACCACATGTTTACAGTTGGTCTTGGGCCGACAGCTAACGCGGTATTCGCCCTCGCAACGATGATCATCGCAGTTCCGACAGGGATCAAGATCTTTAACTGGCTACTTACGATCTGGGGAGGAAGCATTTCTTTCACAGTACCGATGATTTACGCTGTTGCGTTTATCCCGTCATTCGTTGCCGGTGGGGTAACAGGTGTCATGCAGGCGATTGCGCCGCTTGATTACCAGCTTCACGATTCTTACTTCATCGTTGCCCACTTCCATTACGTAATCGTCGGTGGTGTCGTATTGGCTATCCTGGCAGGTACGCACTTGTACTGGCCGAAAATGTTCGGTACGATGTTAAGCGAAAAACTCGGAAAGTGGACATTCTGGTTCTTCTTCATCGGATTCCATTTGACATTCTTTATCCAGCATTTCCTCGGCCTAATGGGCATGCCTCGCCGTGTTTACACGTTCGGAGCAGATCAAGGCTGGGATCTATTTAACGCAATCAGCTCGGCAGGTGCTTTGTTCATGGCGATCGGTGTCATCATCCTTCTCGTCAACGTCGTCATGACGGTTGCGAAGAATGAGCGCGTCGGAAATGACCCATGGGGCGACGGCCGTACACTTGAATGGGCGATCCCGTCACCACCGCCATTCTATAACTTTGCACAAACACCGCTTGTCCGTGGACTTGACCCGTATTGGATCGAGAAAATGGAAGGCAATAAAGAAGGCATGGTCTACGCAGAACCACTCGGCGACATCCACATGCCGAACGGTTCATTCATTCCTTTCGTCATCTCTCTTGGGATGTTCATCGCATCATTCGGTGCCATGTACTTCATGGACGATAAAGCATGGGCGCTGCCGGTATTGATCGGCGGTCTTGCGATTACATTCGGTTCAATGCTCGTCCGTTCATTGAAAGATGACCTTGGTTTCCATGTAACGAAAGAAGAATTGATTGCGGACCATGAACGCATTCAAAGAGAAGCGAGAGCGCTGGAAGGAGGCAAAAAAGGTGGACTTAAATAAACGATATACCCCACAAACCTGGCCCGATCATCCTGAAACGGCGACGCTCGAAGGGAAGAATAAGTTCGTTGGTTTCTGGCTGCTATTGGCAGCTGAGACCGTCACCTTCGCCTCTCTCTTCGCAACATATCTTGCGTTGAAAGACAAAGGCCCAAGCGGAATGGAATTTTCCGCTGCCGGCTTGTTCGAATTGCCGCTCGTTTTCGCCATGACGATGATCCTTTTGACATCTTCATTGACAAGTGTCTATGCGATCTACCATATGAAGAACCATAATTTCAAGGCGATGCAAGCATGGCTTGGAATTACGGTCCTATTGGGGCTCGCGTTCCTCGGCTTGGAAATTTACGAGTTTAACCACTATGTACATCTTGGCTTTGGCTATACCAATAGTGCTTTCAGTTCCGCTTTCTATACCTTAGTCGGGACGCACGGTGCCCACGTAGTCTTCGGGCTTAGCTGGTTCATCGCTTTGATGATCCGTAACGCTAAACGCGGATTGAACATGTACAACGCGCCGAAGTTCTATCTTGCTGCTCTTTATTGGCATTTCATTGACGTAGTGTGGGTGTTCATCTTCACTGTAGTCTATCTGATGGGAGTGATCGGTTAATATGGCACACGATACTCACGATATTCACAGATCCAGAGCAGAATTCGAATTCATAAAGAAAAAACGTGCCGCTGAAATGCGCGGCCAGTTGACATCGTTCGCTATGATGATCTTCCTGACATTGATCGCGTTCACGCTGGTGGCAGCTGACTTCTCCAATTACTTGATCGTGCCGATCATCCTATTATTGGCGGCCATCCAAGTAGTGCTTCAACTGTATCATTTCATGCACATGAGCAATAAAGGCCATGGCGTGATGGCATTCTTCATGTTCAGCGGCATGTTTGTCGCGTTCTTGACTGTCCTTGCGATGGTCACCATCGTTTGGTGGTAAAAGGTAAAACTCCGGACTTTTCACAGTCCGGAGTTTTTTTGTTTGCGGTCGAAAGCTATCAAATGTCATGATTCGTTCATTGATATGGCGGGGCATCCCCGATATAATGAGGTTACTTAAGGAAAAAGGAGGTACGGTCTAATGCCGATCAGCATTTTTGGCTTCGAGGCGTTATGGAGCCCCTGGTATTTCGGATTTCTCGTACTGATTACGCTTTTCTACTTTCTGCTTACCACAAAGTGGAGACATAAATTCACTGATAGTGAACCGCTTCAAACGAAACAAGCCCTGCTCTTTGTATCAGGCGTGGCATTGATCTATCTCTTGAAAGGGTCGCCGGTCGATTTGCTTGGCCACATCACCTTGACGATGCACATGGTCCAGATGGCGCTGCTCTTGCTATTGGCTGCCCCTCTCATCATCATGGGAATCCCTTCATACTTGTGGCGGGCTTTCATCGGTTTGCCGATCATCAACCCTTTGTTCATGTTCTTCACTAAACCGTTGATCGCTTTGCTATTGTTCAGCTTGTTCTTTTCGGTTTACCACTTGCCGCTTGTCTTCGATTTTGTCAAGCAGGATATGCTGATCCACAGCATCGTCAGCACTTTGCTGTTCGTATCGGCCCTTCTATACTGGTGGCCAGTCGTCAACAACCTGGAAGGCATGCATAAATTCCATGGACTGAAGAAACTGGGTTATCTATTCGGATTGAGTGTCTTGATGACACCGGCTTGTGCATTGATCATTTTCAGCACGACACCATTCTATGCCACTTACTCGGATGGGGAGGCATGGATGCAGGCAATGGCCCTCTGCGTGCCCGCCGGCACCCTGGCCCAGCTGAACTTGTCCGGCCCGGAACTCTTCACGAATATGTCGCTGATCGAAGACCAACGCACAGGCGGCATCACGATGAAGATCATCCAGGAATTGGTATTTACAGTCTTCATCTGGCTGGTTTTCCATGAATGGCTCAAGAACGAAACTGCCAATGCAGATGAAATCACTGCCAAAGTCTTGCAGGACCGTAAAGATATGGCGTATTACAGACATAATGGGCAATGACCCAAAAGGAGTTTAATTAAATGAATTTGCCGCTATTGCCAACTATCAGCACCTTCTTTATCGTCTTGAGCGCCATATTGGTGGCGATCGGATGGAACTTGATCCGCAAACGCCGTATCGAAGCACATAAAAAAATGATGCTCGCTGCCGGGGCCGCTGCGCTGACGTTTTTCATCATCTATGTTTCGCGTACCCTTTTTGTCGGAAACACCGCATTCGGGGGCCCCGATGAGCTGAAGATCTATTACACTGTATTCTTGATTTTCCATATCACGCTTGCGACCATCGGGGCAGTGATGGGATTGCTGACCATCTACTGGGGCTTGAAAAACCGTCTCGACAAACACCGTAAAATCGGCCCGTTCACGAGTGTCATCTGGTTCTTCACCGCGATTACAGGCGTGACCGTCTACTTATTGCTGTATGTATTCTATGAAGGCGGGCATACGACATCGGTTTTCAAAGCCATCCTGGGCGGATAATAAAAAGCACTGAGCAAAATTTGCTCAGTGCTTTTTTATGGGCTTTAAATTTTAAACTCCATTTTGATGATTCCCGCTTCACGTGCAGAAGTAAAGAGAATGACCAGTAATGGCCCGATGAAGAAACCGAGAAACCCGATCAATTGAAGGCCGATGAACATGGCGATCAATGTGGCGAGCGGGGAGAGGCCGATCTGGGTGCCCATCACTTTAGGTTCGACCGTTCTGCGGATGACCAATAAGACCAAAGCCAGGATGGCAAGCTGCGTTCCTTGTACTATATCGCCAACGATGAACATATAGATGAACCATGGGGTCAGGACGATAATCGAACCGAGAATCGGAATGAAATCGATTACCCAAATGACCAGCGACATGACGATCGCATATTCAGGAGCGATAAACAACAAGGCAATCAAAGAAACGGCAAAGATGATCAAGCTGACAAGAAACTGCGCTTTCAGGAAACCGAAGACCACATTATTCAGCCTGGCGCTCATGAAGCGCACTTTTTCGGCAGTCGATTCCTTCAATCGATTGAACATCATGCCTTTTAGATCCATCAAGTCTAGCATGAATAAGAACAAGGCGATGAGGAAAACGATGAAACTCACCAAAAACGACGGGATGCCAGTCAAGAGATTGGTGACAGTATCGTAATTGACGAAAGTCAAGATCCAATCGCGGATGCCCTCGGCAAACGCAATCATTTCAGTTTCGAATGAATTAACGACTTCTACCGGCATTTCAGCTGTGGAGCGCAGGAAGAAAGCTTCCACTTCACCCCACATATGCGATAGAGAATTTGTATACTCTGGAACCATTTTTGAGAATTGGATAATTTGTCCAACCAACTGCGTGATGATCCAATAAACCAAGCCTGAAGCGATGACCAGGAACAGGATGAACACTGTGATGACTGCGCCTTTGCGTTCCCATTTGAACCTTGTCTGCACGAATTTCACAAATGGTTCAAGGAAGATGGCTGTAAGCAAGGCGATGATCAGCGGAACAGCGATCGGCAATATGTATATAGAGACTAACACCAGTACAGCGATGACTAGCAAGATTGTCGCCAGTTTTTTATTAAACCACTTGCCCACAATAAACCTCCTTCAATTGGCTGCGTGAAATTTCACGGCAAAGCGTTCGTTTAAAAAAACCGCAGTTCGTATTGAACTGCGGAAATTTTACGCTTTGATTTCGAACTCGGAAATTTCTTTTTTGATGGAAGCCAAAATTTCAGCGCTAGTTTTTAATAGGTGGTCCGGAAAATGCTCGTCTTCGCCATATTCGACGCCGTGCGGGTAGTAATGCTTGCCGATGACCGGCTTCAAGACGCGGACAATCGCATCGTTTGCATCAACATCCCCATCGATGGCGTATGCGAAAACACGCAAATAATAAGTGCCTTCACGGACCATAAATTTGCGGTCGTATGTGACGCGCTCATAATCCCATTGGCCTTCTTTCGTCAAACCATGCTTGTTCATGATGTCTTCAAGCAATGTAATATCCACTTCGATGTTCTCTAGTCCTGTATTTTCAAAATACATGGGATCTCCTCCTCTATAACAAAAAAAGACTGAATGCTCCTTTAATAATAGATCATATTTTAGGTACATGCAATGGCTAGATTGTGTCAGAATACAGGCGGCTGTTATAATGGGGAAAATGGGTGTCAGGAGCTGATTCAGTGAAGGACTTGTTACGCATCATGATTTTCTTGGCGATTGTCCTGATCGGACTGTTTTACTTGGACCCGTCCATCAGTGAAAATGAATTGCTGGAAGCGCCGCGGCCTGCCGACCCTTTGCCTGCCGATAACTTGACGGAATCGGGGCTCGATGTGGAACGCCCGGCAAGCGGGCTATCTGTACACATCGGCAAGCCTGCAAAAGAGTGGCTTACGGAACATGGCAAGCCCGAACGTATCGAGCCATCCGCTTATGGCTACGAATGGTGGGTGTATGATGCCGCTTATTCGAATTTTGTCATGGCTGGCGTGAAAGACGGGCATATCGTCCAAGTGTATGCGGCAGGGGAGTCGACCGATATCGAACCGTATGAAATCGGCCAGACGCTGGAAGACCTGTACAGGTTCACGATCATCCAGAACGAAGTAACCGTTAAATACGGCACCAATACCTATACGTTCAATTTAAGCGAGCAGGATATGGATAAGCGGATCCTGGTCAGCTTTGAGGACTTATACGCGCAATTATATATCGATGCTGAAGACCAGCAATTGGAGGCAGTCCGTTTCATGGATGCAGAAACGCTGATCCGCCATCAGCCGTACGATATGATGTATGCAGGTGATTTATTGGTGACGCCAAGGCCATCATCGACGCTTCAACGGTCGATCGACGAGGCGAATGCCAAGCAATTGGTCGATTTGACGAATGTCTACAGGCTGCGCCATCAACGTTCCTTGGTCCAGGAAAATATCGGCCTCAGTCTATTGGCTAAACAAACGAGTGAGGAAATGGCGCGGATGGAATTCACTTCCGAAGAGATGGAAGTGGAAGATCTCGAAGCCCGGCTGCAAGGGGCGGATATCCCGTTCGACCTCGCCGCGATCAACACGGCTTCACGTTATTACGACGCCCCCGAGACATTGCACGGCTGGTTCAATTCCCCGAGCCACCGGGGAACGTTATTGAACACGCAATACAATAAAGTCGGCGTCGGGGTGTTCGGCAAATACTACAGCCAGATCCTGTTGAAGCAGGATTTGGGTGCTTATGAAAGCCAATAGGGAAATCCCTTCAATGGATGGACATTCGCCGCTAGTCATTTCTAGAGTGAATAGCGTATGAATCTGGAAATAAATCTGATATGATGTAAGCGTAGAGGAGGAATGCAAAGTGATCATGACCTACGAATGGGTCGGTATAACTGACTCTGCGGACGAGCTGAGTGAAATGATACTGCAATCGGAGCAGGCTGCGAAATATCGCGATGCCTATGACTCTGTCTATAGCGATAAACTATTGGCGAGTGAGATTTACGATTTCGCCAGGCTGAAGGAACTGTACGAAGAAGTGCAGCGCTTCGGCAAATACCATCCGGATTACAAACGGGTGATGAAGCAAATCCGTGTGGACAAGCGGCGGCTGGACTTGAATGAAAAGGTGGCTGAGCTGCGGCTGGCGGAAAATGAGCTGCAGGACTTGATGGACCAGGTCAGCTTCATCCTTGGGCGGTCGGTCTCCGAAGCGGTCAAGATCCCTTCGAGCAATCCGTTCTTCTCATCGGATTCCTCATGCGGGAGCGGCTGCGGCACAGGAGGCGGCTGTTCCTGTTCCGCATAATGAAAAAAGTGCAACCTCAACGGGTTGCACTTTTTTATTGGCGTTTTTCTTCAAGTGCCGAAATCAATTCGATGGCGACATCCGGCCGGTCTGTGATGATGCCCCTTGCTCCGGCACCGATCAATTTCTCCATCGCTTCCTTGTCGTCGATGACCCAATAATGGACCGGGACATTCAGGCGATCAAGGAAGGCGATGAACCGTGCAGAGTCAAGTCGGAACACGGAATGCTTCACCGGGATCTGCACGACATCCGCGCGCGGTGCATACAAGTGCCCGAACTGGCTGTTGAAGGCAGTGAAGGCTTTGCGCACTTCATTTTCCCCAGCGCCGAGAGCGACACGGTTCTGTGCGTATAAATTGAAGCGGTCAATCTGCTCATCGTAAAAGCTGGTGACGACGACGCGGTCTTCCGCACCCATGGATTCGATCAAGCGCCATAGTTTAGACGGGACGAGGCTTCCTTCATACGTATCGGGGGCATCTTTAATGTCGATATTGATATACATCTGCGGGAATTTCTCCAGCAATTCACGGAGCAGGACGGCTTTTTCGCCTTTACCGCGATAGGAATTCTCACCTTTGTCGTCCACGAAATGGTAGCCGAAATCAAGTGCGCGCAATTCTTCAAGCGTCATTTCCGCCACGCGGCCTGCAGAGCCTGAGGTGCGGTCGACAAACTCATCATGGAATACCAGGATTTCTTCATCATTGGTCATGCGGATATCGATTTCAAACCCGTGCACCCCTAGCTCAGCGGCTCGGTCAAAGGCTGCCATCGTATGCTCAGGCGCAAGAGAGCTGCCGCCTCGGTGGGCCAGGACGATTGGATGCCTATAATCGAGAACGGCTTTCTGCGGCCGTTTTTGCGGTTCGATAAATGCTTTGGAACCGGCCCAGGCAGCGGCACCGACTGCTGCGGCGGCCAGGCCGATTTTCGTTTTCTTACCCATATGTATAACCCCCTATTTTGGTAGTATCCACATTATAGCGGAATGCTCTGCTTGCTGTCAGTTTATTCGGTTGCGGCTCTTTTTAGACCTATGGTATTCTAGAGTTTAGAAAAGAGGGATAGATATGCATGATCGCCAAGGTCTGATTGTCTATGTGCATCAGCTGAAACAAGCAAAATCGCTGCGGAAGTATGGGCATGTCCATTTTATTTCCCGCAAATTGAAATATGTCGTCGTCTACATGGACCAGGACAAAATCGAAGCCACGAAAGAAAAACTATCCAAACTTCCGTACGTAAAGAAAGTGCTGGAATCCCAGCGGCCTTTCCTCAAGACGGAATATGAAAACGCCAAGCCGGACAAAGCGAAAGAATACGATTATAAAATCGGCTTGTGATCATTGCATCGGCGGAATATAATGGTTGAGCCTGAGAATAGCAATGAGATGGCTGAAATACAGTTTGGTGTCTGCGTATTGCGTAGAATGCTTGACATCCAGGCGAATCGGCTCATGGCCCAGTTGCTTGACGGCCTCCTCGAATACGGCCAGCCGTTTAGATTCGTCCGGTATGCCTTCGCGGCATAGATAGATCGGCATGAAATTGCCCTCTGTGGCAGGCTTGAATGCAGCGGCGATGGAAACGACGGGATGCCCGTCTTTCGTTTTTGAAACGAAAACGAATCCATGCATGAACCGCTCTTTATTGCTTTCCATCAATTGGCGCAGTTCATATATATCGCCGTACCCTTCTCCAAGTTCGATAAAACGTTGTATCATTTAAAACACGTCCTTTCCAGAATCCATTCTACCATTGTGGGCGGCAATTGCAGTACTAAAATGAAAAAGTAAGAGGCGATAGTATGCGTGTAGTAGCAGGACAGGCAAAAGGCCTGCCTTTGAAAGCGGTTCCGGGAAATTCGACCAGGCCGACGACCGATAAAGTGAAAGAATCCATCTTCAATATGATCGGCCCATTTTTCGATGGCGGCACGGCAGTGGACCTGTTTGCCGGCAGCGGCGGGCTTGGGATCGAAGCGTTAAGCCGTGGCATCGACCGCGCGATATTTACAGATAAAGACAAAAAGGCCGTGGAAACCATCCAGGCCAATTTGGAAAAAACCAGATTCAAGGAATCGGCGGAAGTTTACCGTGCCGACGCTGAACGCGGATTGAAAGCCATGAAAAAAAATGGCGTAAAGGCGCGTTTGTTGTTTCTCGATCCGCCTTATCATATGGAAAAAGCGTATGGGTTGATGGAGAAGGCGGCTGAACTCGGCCTGCTTGAAGACGAAGCGATCATCGTGTGTGAACACGAGCGGGATATCGAATTGCCGGACGAGACGGCAGGGTGTGTCCGGTTCAAAAAGGAATTATATGGAAATACGATCATTTCAATTTACCGCTACCAGGGGGAAGAGGGAGAACGCATTGAATAAAATTGCAGTAGTACCGGGGAGTTTCGATCCGATTACGATGGGCCATTTGGATATCGTCAAACGGGCATCATCGATTTTCGATGAAGTGAAAGTGGTGGTCATGAACAACTCATCGAAAAACCCATTATTCGATGTGGATGAACGGATGGCTTTGATAGCCGAAGTGACCAGAACCATTCCGAATGTAACCGTCGATTCGTTTGGAGGCTTGCTGATCGACTATGCGGTGGAAGTGAATGCGAATGCGATCATCCGAGGCTTGAGGGCGGTATCGGATTTTGAATACGAGATGCAGATCACTTCCATGAACCGTTTTTTGAATGAGAACATCGAAACTTTGTTCATGGTGTCAAACAACCAATATTCTTTCCTTAGTTCAAGCATCGTTAAAGAAGTGGCGAAGTATCAAGGCAAGATCTCCGGCCTTGTGCCGGAAGCGGTGGAAAAAGCATTAATAGGAAAGTTCAAATAAGTCACGTGACCCGTGGCTTTTTGTTGTGGGCTGTACAAAAGGAGAGGATATCCGATGAAAAATAAAAAACTTTGGTTTTTTGTGCTGGTGATGGCGCTCGTCGTGTTTGTCAGCTCCTATCGATTGGATGCTTACATTTCACGCCCGGGCGATGCGTACGAGCTATCGCCGCTAGTGGAAGTCGAGGGTCGTGATGAAGATGACGCGGGCACACTCAGCTTGATGACTGTGACGATGTTCAATGCGACGCCTGCCTTATACATCATGGCACAATTCCAGGAAGGTTATAAAGTGCTCGACCCGGAACAAGTAAGGAGTCCTCATGAAAGCGATGAGGAATATAATGTGAGGCAATTGAAGCTGATGTCCGATTCCCAGGTCAACGCGCTGCAAGTGGCCTTCGAAGAGGCCGGCAAGCCCTATGAGGTGTCGAGCAACGGCGTATTCATCCTGAACGTGCTGGAAGACGGGGCTGCGGCCGGCCTGTTATCGCCCGGCGACCGCTTGATGGAAATCGACGGGCAGGCCTACGATTCAATGGAGGAATTCCTGGATTATTTAAGCACCAAAGAAGTGGGCGATGAAGTGGAGTTGGTGATCGAGCGCGATGAGCGCACGATCAACCAAACAGTCACGCTCGCGCCCTTGCCGACAGAGCCTGAGCGTGCGGGCATTGGCATTTCATTTGTCGAAGACAAGGAAATTGAAACGACCCCGGAAGTGTCGATCGATTCGGATGCTATCGGAGGGCCATCTGCGGGCTTGATGTTCACTTTGGAAATCTTGAACCAATTGCTCGATGAAGATATTACCAAAGGTTATGATATAGCAGGAACCGGGACGATGGAAAGTGATGGGACGGTCGGCCGAATCGGGGGCATCGATCAGAAAGTCATGGCGGCGGACCGTGCGGGCATCGATATTTTCTTTGCCCCGGCGGATGTAACGGATTCGGAACTTCCGAGCAATTTTGAGCAGGCTGTGGAAACGGCAGAGGAAATCGGCACCGGGATGGAAATTGTCCCGGTCACCGACATCGATGCCGCACTTGATTATTTAGCGGAACTATCCCCGAGGTAAATAGGGGGTGTCGTGTATTCTTTTTTCAATGAATCGGCACCAATCGCCTGAAGATAAAGTGCCGAGGCACGGATATCGAGCTGTCCCATTTCTCCTGTCAAATCCGCGGCGCGGCTGATGACAGGAAGCGGGATGGCTTTTTTCTGTTCATTCAAATAACGCCGCCCCTTATCTGTCATGCCGAGCAAACGAAGGTATTCTGGTCGGATGGAAGCGTGTGCTTCGGGACGGGTATATCCAGTGAAAATATGGGTCAGCATGCGTTGGATTCGTGTGCGTGTAAAGCGTTTGCTTTTCACCCGGTCGATGAATACCTCGAAAGTCTCTGAGCGCTTTGCCGACTCATGGATGAGGTTTTCGATGCCTTCCGTCACTTCGGCAAAGCGGGCAAGGGCTTTTGGCCCTTCGCGTAAGATCGTGAAGCGCAGCATTGGGTAAAACCTTTGCCAATCGACGAATCCGTCCTGTTCCGAATGAACGCGCTCGAGCAAGCGGATGCTGCTCGGCGGCAGATATGGCGCAAGTTCCGCAAGTTCCCCGCCTTCGAAAAAGGCATTGCGGATCCCGGTCGCGCTGGCGATGGCAGCACCCGGCTCCAGCGGATCGTGATAGCCCGCACCGATGCGCTGGATCGTCAACGGCGCCATCGCGCTATTGATCGAATGTGCTGCTTCTATGTAGTGATAGCCGAGAATATTGTTCGGCTTGGTCAAGTCGGCATAACGGCTACTGCCGTTCGTTAAAGAAAGATAAGCGTCGTTCAACGCCTTCGGATAGCTGATGCCGGTCTGGACCCTGTCATGGATGACTTTTTCATAATGCCCTCTTTTCGTGTTCAATAATTCCAGGCTATTCAGAAACGGCTCGATCTCGCCTTGTTCACTGCCGAAGCAAAATGAGGCGCAACCTGCTGCGTCGAGTAATTCAATGGCCCCCGCGCGAATTCGGAAGCCTGCGCTGTTGCAAAGACGTAAGGCAATTCGATGACGACGTCGACGCCAGCCGACAGGCCCATTTCCGTACGTGTCCATTTATCGGCAAACGCCGGCTCGCCGCGCTGGAGGAACTGGCCGCTCATGACGGCGACGACCGCATCGGCTCCTGACAACTCCTTTGCTTTCGCTGCGTGATGCAAATGGCCATTATGGAAAGGGTTATATTCAACAACGATTCCTGTCGCTTTCATTACAGCACCTTCTTTTGGTATGATTAGTTGTATATAAGTTAAACAAAAATTTTATAATCCGCAAAAGTAAGAGATGAAACCGCTCGAGACGGACGCTTTCCACTCTTTCATTTGAGGTATTTAGCAGATATGGAGCAAAATAGCGCAGACTCCTTGGGGAGCAGAAACGGAGGTGGCTTTCCAACTCCGTTTCGACGAAGTGCTGAAATCCATTCGGGCGGCTAGCCCGAATTAGTTCAGCGCAAGCCCCCAGGAAAGCTAGCTGTTTTGCGGAATATCTTTTTATATTAAATTATTTAAGCATTTGTTCAACTTATTTAGTATAACGATGAGCGAATTATGGTGACAAGATTTTTTCTTGACATCGTTTGTTCTACATTATATAATCAACTTTGTTGTCTTGAGGTGATTACTTATGAAAATAGCGATTCAACAGCTACAAAAGTATCGTAACGACGGGATGCCGATTGACCAATACGTTCAATTGGATGAGGTGAAAAAGCGCAATAGCGATATTCGCGCCGTATCTCCTATACACGTCACAGGACACTGTACGATTGGTTCGCAACAAATGACGTGCATGCTCCATCTTGAAGGGACGCTTACGCTGCCCTGCGCACGGACTTGGGAAGATGTCGAATACCCGCTCAGCATCGACACCGTGGAAATCTTCGATTGGTCTGAAAAAGGCCGTGAAGAAGGCGAGGACGAATATGTCCACGCGGTAACGACTGAAGTCATTGATCTTCAGCCGATCTTGGAAGAGCTGATTGCCCTTGAAGTGCCAATACAGGTCTTCAAGGAAGACTCGGAACAAACCGTCATCAAGGGCGGCAACGACTGGTCTTATTCGACAGATGAAGAAGTTCAGGCCGAGAAGGAAGAAGCACAATCAAAACCGGATCCAAGACTGGCTGATTTAGCCAAGTATTTCGATCAGACAGATGAATAGAATCATTGTAAGGAGGTGTCACCAATGGCTGTACCGTTCAGAAGAACATCCAAAACCGCTAAAAGAAAACGCCGTACGCATTTCAAGCTATCCGTACCTGGTATGGTAGCGTGCCCAAGCTGTGGCGAAAGTAAATTGGCTCACCATGTCTGCAAAGCATGTGGATCATACAAAGGCAAAGAAGTAGTAGCTAGCAAATAAAACAGTATTTGCTAAGAAAGAGGTTATCTGGAGGCCATGGCTCCGGATAACCTTTTTCATTTGCCGAAAAACGGGTAGAATAAAGCCAGGGGTGAGTAAAACATGGCATACATAATTGAAACGAAAAATCAGGTGATGAGGTTTACGATCGACCGGCCGCATATTCGCAATGCCGTCAATAGTGAAGTGATGGAAGGGTTTGAAGAACTCGCAAAGCGCGCCAGAGAAGAAGACATACGTTATGTCATCATCACGGCATCTGGCGAGCAGGCATTTTGTTCAGGCGGTGACTTGTCCGTTTTTCATGAACTGAAAACAGAACAGCAGGCGTGGCCGATGCTCAGCCGTATGGGGGAAGCTCTGTACCGCATCAAGACGATCCCTGTCCCGGTCATTGCGCTCGTCAACGGCACGGCAGTCGGCGGCGGCTGCGAAATAGCGACGGCTTGCGACTACCGCCTTGTCAGAAGCCATGCCAAATGCGGGTTCATCCAAGGGACACTTGCCATCACAAGCGGCTGGGGAGGCGGCACCTATCTTTTTGAATCCTTGAAGCATGACGCAGCGCTCAAGATGCTTAGCGAGGCGCGCGCCTATACGGCGACTGAATTGCTGGAGAATGGCTGGGCCAGTGCCATCATCGAGGAAAACGGGGATATTGACCGGTTCCTGGCATCGATGAACAATGTGCTGCCATCCGTCCACCGTGCGTATAAAGCCATAGCGATCCGCAAATGGCAGGAGACGAATTTGAAACTGCGGGTCGACCAAGAGATCCGCGAGTGCGCCAGGTTATGGGCAGAGGAAGCGCATCATCAGGCTGTAGACGGATTTTTAAACAAAAGCAAAAAATAAGGCTCCTATGGGGCTTTTTTTTATGGAGATACATTGTCCAGCAGCCATAAACGAAGCGAATAGGCGGAACATTATGGAAAATATTTATTTGAACAGTTGAAATCGCTTACAAAATTCGTATATGCTAGAGAAGGGAGAAAACTTAGGGGGTATTTCATACATGAAAAAAATCCTTATTGCCAACCGGGGCGAAATTGCGCGGCGCATCATTCGCACATGCGACCGCCTCGGCATCGAAACCATCGCGATCCACTCCGAGGCGGATGGGGAACTGCCATATGTGAGTGAAGCGACAGAAGCATCAGCGATCGGCCCAAATCCGGTCGCGCAATCCTATTTACAAGCAGATAATATCATTGAAGAAGCACTAAAGCGCAATGCGGAAGCGATTCATCCAGGCTATGGCCTGCTGTCGGAAAACGCGGAGTTCGCGCGCAAAGTTACAGAAGCGGGACTAATCTTTATCGGCCCGAAACCTGAAGTCATCGAAACGATGGGCGATAAGCTCGGCTCCAGGCGCACGATGAAACAAGCTGGTGTGCCTGTCGTTCCAGGGACAGCTGAAGGGGTATCAGACATTGAAGCAGCTGTATTGGAAGCGCGGGAGATCGGCTATCCGTTGATGTTGAAAGCGAGTGCAGGCGGTGGCGGCATCGGTATGGTGTTGTGTGAAAATGAGCAAGCGCTCACTCAGCAGTTCGAATCGGTCAAGAACCGTGCCAAGGCGTACTTCGGAAACGACATTGTCTATTTAGAGAAATTCATTGCCAATGCACGCCACATCGAAGTGCAGATTTTCGGGGACGAGTCAGGCAATATCGTCCACTTGTATGAGCGCAATTGCTCTGTTCAGCGCCGCAACCAGAAAGTCATCGAAGAATCACCGTCACCCGATTTGCCGGAATCCGCCAGAACCAAGCTTTGTGAAGCGGCCGTTCAAGCAGCGCGTGCGGTCGGCTATACAAACGCAGGAACGGTAGAGTTTATCGTCGATGAGAACGACGACTTCTATTTCCTGGAAATGAACACCCGCCTGCAAGTGGAACACCCAATCACTGAAGAAGTGACGGGCGTCGACCTTGTCGAATGGCAAATAAACGTGGCCAGGGGCCAAACTTTGCCCGGCCAGGAGACAATCCGTACAAACGGCCATTCGATCGAATACCGCATCTATGCAGAAGACCCGAAAACATTCTTCCCGTCGCCGGGAACATTGACAGTCTTGAAATGGGGCCCTGGCGCTCGCATCGAAACGGGGTACGAAGAAGGCAATAAAGTGACGCCTTTCTACGACCCGATGATCGCTAAAGTGGTGTTGACAGGCGCTTCACGGGAAGAGGTTTTGGAGAAATCGAGAAAGTTCTTTGACGAAACGGCCATTGACGGGGTTAAAACCAATTTGCCGTTATTCGACCGATTCATTGAATCGGAACCATTTACAACAGGAAACTATGCGACGGCCGTATTGGCTCAGTGGCTTACACAACAAAAGGAGGAAAAAACAGTATGAAACAACTAACAGCAACCATGGCCGGGACGGTCTTGAATATTTCAGTATCCGAAGGGGAGTCCGTCTCTGCGGGACAGGCGATCATGACCCTCGAATCCATGAAAATGGAAATTCCGGTCGAAGCGGAATTTGGCGGGAAAGTCGAAAAAATCGATGTGGAAGTTGGCAGCTTTGTCAATGAAGGGGACACATTGGTAACGCTCGGCGAATAAGGCATTTGAATCCAAAGGGGTGGAAGAAATGACGAAAACGACTGAAACAACGGGATATAATACAAGGCTTGAAGAAAAGCTTTCCAAGATTTTCGCAGGCGGGCAAGAGAAATACCATGAGAAGTTGAAAGAAAGCAATAAATTGTTCGTCCGCGACCGTCTAAATCTGCTGTTTGATGACGGTGATTACATTGAAGACGGCCGTTTCGCGAATGTGGAAGCGGGCGATCTTCCGGCAGACGGCGTCGTCACGGCGATCGGCAAGGTGAACGGCGAAACCGTTTGCGTCATGGCCAACGACTCCACCGTTAAAGCAGGTTCATGGGGTTCGCGGACGGTGGAGAAAATCATCCGCATCCAGGAAACGGCTGAAAAGATGCAAGTGCCGATGCTTTACCTGGTCGACTCTGCAGGTGCACGCATCACCGATCAATTGGAGATGTTCCCGAACCGCCGCGGCGCCGGGCGCATTTTCCACAACCAAGTGCGCATGTCCGGAATGGTGCCGCAAGTATGCTTATTGTTCGGCCCATCAGCAGCGGGCGGGGCATACATTCCGGCCTTTTGCGATATCGTCATCATGGTCGAAGGCAACGCCTCCATGTATTTGGGATCGCCGCGCATGGCGGAAAAAGTCATCGGGGAAAAAGTGTCGCTCGAGGAAATGGGCGGCGCGCGCATGCATTGCACTGTCAGCGGCGTAGGGGATGTTCTCGTCTCCACTGAGGAAGAGGCGATTTCTGAAGCGCGCCGCTATATGGCATTCTTCCCGGCGAATTTTGCCGGCAAGCCGGAAGTGCTTGAAGCAAAAGCGAAGAAGGCGGGACGGAGCCTGGAAGAGATCATTCCGGAAAACCAGAACGCGCCGTTTGATATGTATGAATTGATCGATCAATTGATCGATGAAGGCAGTTTCTTCGACATCAAGAAGTTGTTCGCACCGGAATTGATTACCGGACTTGCACGCATCGATGGGAAAGCGGTCGGCATCATCGCCAACCAGCCGAAAGTGAAAGGCGGGGTGCTGTTCGGGGATTCTGCGGATAAAGGGGCGAAATTCATCAATCTTTGTGATGCGTTCTCGATTCCGCTCCTGTTCCTCGCCGATGTCCCTGGATTCATGATCGGGACGAAAGTGGAACGCGCAGGCATCATCCGCCATGGCGCCAAGTTCATCTCCGCGATGAGTGCGGCGACTGTGCCCAAAATATCTGTCATCGTCCGCAAAGCCTATGGTGCCGGTTTATATGCAATGGCCGGCCCGGCATTCGAGCCTGATGTGTGCATTGCGCTACCTACAGCGCAAATTGCCGTCATGGGACCTGAGGCAGCGGTCAATGCAGTCTATTCCAACAAGATCGAAGCGATTGAAGACCCGAAAGAACGCCTTGCCTATGTCCAGCAGAAGCATCAGGAATACAAAGAAGAAATCAATATTTACCGGTTGGCATCAGAGCTCATTGTCGATGAAATCGTAGCGCCATATGCACTCCGCGAGGAATTGTCCAAGCGCTTATCGATTTATGCGACGAAAGATTTGCCTTTGCCATATCGAAAACATCCGATCATTCCTGTATAATGAGTAATAGACTTGGAGTCTGCCTGATAAGGCAGGCTTCTTTTTTAGCCGACGCTCGACACAGCGGAGTGTCTGCTACATACGATTGCTCTCAAAAAGGAGGGGTTTCCATGAAATTCGCAATTATCGGCGGAAACGCCCAGGCATTGTTGCTCGCACATTTATTGGAAAAACAAGGGGATGTTCAGCTGATCGCCACGAATGAAGCACAAGCTGCTGAACTTAACGCACATGGCCTTGTATGTGGGACAGAAAAACAGCGCATTGCTGTCTATACCGACCTGGAACAAGTGGACCCGGATGCTTATATATTCATTACGGTCCATTCAGAAGAACTGCCGCCTATGCTGAGGCTGTTGAAGATCCGCCGCCCGAGCAATCCGCTCGTGTTTATCCAGCAGGGCATGCTCTATGTCGAAAAAGCCCGCTTGTTGGCGCACCGGCAGATTGCAGCCGGCACATTGGACTGCGATGCGGTCAAAGTCAACACGCATGAAATTACGTACACAAAAACGCCTCAGCTCAACTTTGGCTTATTGAAAGGCGAGCCTTCGCATTTCGAACCGCTTTTGGCTGTAGACCATATGGCTGTGCAGTGGGTGGAGGATATCGAGAAGCGGCTGTTCGAACAGCTATTGAGGGACAGCCTCATCAATCCATTGACGGCCTTGATGAAAATCGAAAAAGGCCAATTGATCACCGACCCGAACGCCTACGAATTATTCCGCAACTTGTATAATGAGATGTATTTGGCATTTCCGGAAATCGAAAGCGTACAGCCGATCGAACGCGTCGCCGCTTATTGTGCGTCACGCCCAGAAGAAATCTCGTCCATGCTTGCAGACCGCATGGCGGGGGACCCGATGGATGTAGATGGGCTGATGCTGTATATCCTGCAGGTTTCAAAATTGGATCTGCCCTTGTTCAAAGCGTTTTACCATTTATTGAAGACTGTTGAGGAAAACTGATGGAATGGGTATCTACTGCCGGGAACGTATTGCTTTACGTCCCGTTTATCTTGTTTTTATTTGTCTATGCTTTGACCTATAAATCAAAGAAAAGCAAAGCGCTCGGCATCGCGGCCGATGTCACTGCTTTTCTGCTGTTCTTTTCGGTGCCGGCTTCGATTGAGCTGCTGTTTGGCATGGAAGTCCAGCCTTTCATCTTCATGGCCGCTTTATTATTGGCGATTTTTCTGCTGATCCGTGAATGGAAAACCCAGAAAGAACTGGAAGTGGTTAAATTCCTGCGCAAAGTCTGGCGCATTTGCTTTTTGGCATTGTCGGCCATTTATGCGGCCGCTTGGCTTGCCGGGCTCGTCTTTTTAGCGGTCGAATCATTCCGCTAAGCGGATTTTTTCTCAAGCAATCCACCTTTTGTTATAGTAGTCTTTGAATGTAAAGCGAAAAGGGGATTCAAATTCATGAAATTAGAGGAAAAATACATACCGCCGTCCTCCAGATTGATGGCTGATTATACGAACGAAGAACAAAAGATCCTGCAATACTTTTCTTATGAACCTTCATTGGAACAAGCCCGTGCTCGGCATGAATCGTTAAAAGGCCACCCGGTCGACCGGAAAAGGCTGGCCTCCATCATCGCCGGCTATATGGAACCTTTCGGGATATCACAAGCGGCGAGACAGAATTTAACACGCTTTGAAGAAGGCGCATCGGTCGTCGTGACAGGCCAGCAGGCAGGGCTGTTGACGGGGCCGTTATACACGGTACATAAAGCCATTTCATCGATTTTATTGGCGAAAGAAGCTTCCGAAAAATTAAGTTCGCCAGTCGTCCCGGTATTCTGGATTGCCGGTGAAGACCATGATTTGGCAGAAATCTGCCATGTTTACCGCGAAACGAACGGCCGTGTCGAAAAACTGAATTACCCGCATGCGAAACTAGGGAAATGCGCTGCTTCACAGGCGCCGCTCAAGACAGATGAAATCGAAGCGTTTTTGGACGAATATTTCCGCAGCTTGCCGGAAACTGCCCATACCAAGGAAATCCGCTCCTTGGTATTCAGCCATCTCGGGAGAGCTGCAACATTCACCGCCTTTTTCGCAAGCTTGCTCAACCATTTCTTCGAAAAGGAAGGCTTGCTTTTTATCGATGCTGCCAATGAACAATTGCGCGCCTATGAATCAGGCTTTTTCTCAAAGCTCATCGAGAAAAGCGGAGCGATAGCGAAAACCGTGGTGGAAACCGAAAGCGCACTTCAAGCGGATGGTTACACTGCGGGGATCGATGCCAAGCAGGAAGCCGCGCATCTCTTCATCACAATCGAAGGCGAGCGCCTGTTGCTTGAGCGTGACGGAAGCCGTTTTACCGTCAAGAATACGGAGTTAAGCTACACGGAACAGGAGCTCCTGGATATCGCGAAGCATGAACCCGAGCGCCTCAGCAACAATGTCGTAACTCGCCCGCTGATGCAGGACCTTGTCTTCCCGGTGCTCGCATTTGTCGGGGGCCGGGGGAAATCGCATATTGGGCAGCGCTCAAAGGTGCCTTCGAACTGATGGGGATGGAAATGCCGATCGTCATGCCGCGGCTTAGTGTCAGCTTGATCGACCGCCGGACTGCGGCGCTTTTGGGGAAAAGGGAACTGAGTTTCGAAGATGTAGTTGTCGAACGGAAAATCCCCCAGCTGCGCAATGAATTGCTCGACCATATCAGGGATGAAGAGACTGAAGCGAAAATCGATGAAGTCAAGCGAGGATTGGCTGAAGAGTACGAAGAGCTGATCAGCCGTCTTGCGTCGGTCAGCGCCGGCCTTACGCCTTTGGCCGAGAAAAACTTGCGCATCCATTTGGGCCAACTCGATTTCCTGAAACAAAAACTGCAGGATGAAGTGGCCATTCAAAACAGCACGCAGTTCAACCAGCTTTCGGCCATCGAAAATGCCTTATTGCCTGAAGCAGGTTTGCAGGAGCGGATCTACAACCCGATTCCTTATTTGAACCAATACGGCAAAGCCCTTGTAGAAGATTTACTTGCATTGCCGATGAAATACGATAACACCCACAAAATTGTCATTCTTTAACTTGGAAAAGCCTGCCTATGCAGGTTTTTTTTATGTGAAGTAAACTCTTTGAGATGAAATGCTGTAACAATAGTGAAATATTTCAAAAACAAGTGGTGGCATGTGGGGGAATGTGGTACATTAATTATAATAAGTGGGGTGAAAGGCATGTTCATGGGCGAATTTCAACACAATGTTGATGCTAAGGGCAGATTAATCGTTCCTGCAAAATACCGTGAATTGCTGGGTGAACACTTTGTCATCACCCGGGGCCTGGATCAGTGCTTATTTGGTTATCCGATGAATGAATGGAATAAAATTGAAGAAAAATTAAAAGAAATGCCAGTCACGAAAAAAGACGCACGTGCTTTCACCCGTTTTTTCTTTTCAGGGGCCCAGGAAGTGGAACTTGATAAGCAGGGGCGCGTCAATATACCTGCCAACCTTTTGTCGTATGCCAAAATCGAAAAAGAGTGCGTCATCCTCGGCGTCTCCAACCGGTTTGAAATATGGGCGAAAGAGGCGTGGGAAGCGTATTTCGAAGAATCCGAAGAATCCTTTAATGAAATTGCTGAAAACTTAACTGACTTTGATTTTTAATTAACGAACGGGGGGACTGGGTTGTTCAATCATACTACAGTTTTGCTGCATGAAACTGTCGATGGGCTGAACATTCGTCCTGATGGCATATATGTAGACTGTACACTCGGCGGTGCCGGCCATAGCGAATATTTGGCCCAGCAGCTATCCGATCAGGGACATCTGTACTGCTTTGATCAGGATGTAACAGCAATCGAGCATGCAAAAGAAAAACTGAAAGACCATTTACATAAGATCACTTTTATCCATGCAAACTTCAAGTATCTAAAGGAAGAGTTGGAGAAGCGTGGAGTCGGGCAAGTCGACGGCATCTTGTATGACCTTGGCGTTTCGTCGCCACAACTCGATACGCCGGAACGTGGATTCAGTTACCATCACGACGCGCCGCTCGACATGCGTATGGACCAAAGCGCGGAACTGAGCGCTTACCACGTGGTCAACGAATGGCGCTATGAAGATCTCGTACGCATCTTCTACCGCTATGGGGAAGAGAAATTCTCCAAGCAAATCGCCCGGAAAATCGAGGCGGCCAGGGAACAGCATCCGATCGAAACGACGGCACAGCTGGTTGAATGCATCAAAGATGGCATACCGGCACCTGCGAGGCGCAAAGGCGGGCATCCGGCCAAACGCGTCTTCCAGGCAATCCGCATCGCAGTGAATGACGAACTCGGCGCTGCCGAAACCTCCTTGCAGGATGCGATCGATATGCTTGCAGTCGGAGGAAGAATCAGTGTCATTACGTTCCATTCTCTCGAAGACCGGTTGACAAAAGCTTTATTCAAGGAAGCTTCATCGCTTCCCGAACTGCCCCCGAACTTGCCGGTAATCCCGGAGGGGCTTGAACCGAAACTGAAATTAATCACCCGAAAACCGATCCTGCCATCTGAAGAAGAGTTGGCGCATAATAATCGGTCGCGTTCCGCCAAGTTGCGGATTGCGGAGAAAATCAAACTCTAAGGACGTGTTTAAATGGCGTTGAATGCGAGACCCCAAACATACATCCAGCAGCCGGCCGTTCCGCAAAGCCCGAATAGACAGCCGGCAAAAAAGAAAAAACGCATCACCAAAGGCGAGAAAATCCTTTATACGGCTTTCCTGGCGGTTTGCATCATGTGCGCATTGCTCGTCTTGCAAAACCAGTCGACAATCCAAGCTTCCACGCAGGAAATCCAGACAATTGAAAATTCAATCAACGAAGCGACGAAACAAAATACCGATTTGTCCGTGCAAGTAAGTGAACTGTCTTCATATGAGCGCATTTGGTCGAAAGCAAAGGATTACGGCTTAAAATTAAATGAGCGAAATGTAAAGGTAGTGCCAGGGCAATGAAGAAAAAATTTCGTTTTCAAGGAGGAGCCTTTCTGCTATTTTTACTATTTGCAGGGCTCTTTTTCCTTTTAATGGCCAGAATAATCACAATTCAAGCGACGGGCAAAGTGGAAGGGCAGGAATTGGCTGCTAGGGCGGCAGCGAAATACAGCCAGGAAGAAGTGTTGACCGCAGAACGCGGAAAGATTTTGGACCGCAACGGTGAAGTCATTGCAGAAGACACATTGACGTATAAATTAGTGGCGGTGCTGGATGAATCGGTGACGACAAACCCGGAACAACCGAACCACGTCATCGATGCCGAAGAAACGGCGTCTTACCTGTCTGAGCAGTTGGGGACGCCGAAAGAGCAATTGTTAAGCATTTTGGAGAATGGCATGGAAAAAGGCCGTTACCAGGTGGAGTTCGGCGCAGCCGGAAGGGAAATCAGCCACACGCAAATGCTTGAAATGAAAGAAAAGGATCTGCCGGGCTTATTGTTCGTCAAGGACCTTAAGCGCCTTTACCCAAATGGCGTCTTCGCGTCCCATCTGATCGGGTTTGCCATGAAGGAAGAATTAGAGGGCGGGCAAGTGAAAACCAAGGGCAAGATGGGCCTGGAATCGATACACGATGAAGTCTTGACGGGCAAGAACGGAAAAATGGAATTCGATACGGATAAATGGGGCTATTTATTGCCGAATAGCCAAGAAGCTGTGACTCCCGCTATCGATGGATCCAATCTCCAATTGACGCTGGACCGCACGCTTCAGAACTTTTTGGAAGATGCCATGTCGAGCGTCCAGGAAGAATATAATCCGGCGCGCATGATTGCAGTGATCGCAGATCCGGATACCGGCGAGATCTTGGGCATGTCTCAGCGCCCGACTTTCAATCCGAACACGCGTGAAGGCTTATCGGACAACTGGTTGAACGAGAGCATCGAACTGACAATCGAGCCTGGCTCGCCGATGAAAGTATTCACTTTGGCAGCTGCTGTCGAAGAAGGCAAATGGGACCCGAATGCTTATTACGATTCGGGAACCTATACATTGCTGGACCGCACGATCGGCGACCATAACAGCGGCCGCGGCTGGGGCAGCATCACCTTCCTTGAAGGTTTCCAGCGTTCTTCCAACGTTTCGATGGGCTATTTGCTGGAACGTCTTGGACCGGATACGTTCATGAATTATGTAGATGCTTTCGGCTTCGGCGAAAAAACAGGCATTGATTTGCCGAATGAAGCGGCCGGAAAAATCCTGGATCAATATCCAATCAATAAATTGACCACTTCCTATGGACAGGGATCGACTGTCACGCCGATCCAAATGATCCAGGCTGCTACCGCGATTGCCGGAGAAGGGACGATGATGAAACCATATATCATCGACCAAATCAAGAACCCGGATACAGGCGATGTGACTTTGAAATCAGAACCTGAACAAGCCGGTTCGCCGATCTCAGCAGAAACGGCGAAAAAAGTGCGTGAAGTCATGGCTTCCACTGTCACATCGGAAGTCGGGTCGGCCCAAGGATTCGCCCTGCAAGACTACACAGTGGCCGGAAAAACAGGTACAGCGCAAGTTCCTGGCGAGGATGGCCGATACATGACCGGATCGAACAATTATCTATTCTCATTCCTCGGGATGGCACCGGCAGAAGATCCGGAACTGTTGATTTATATCGGCGTACAGCAGCCTCAATTGCCGGCGGATGAATATGGTTCTGTACCCGTATCCAAAATCTTCACCTCTGTAATGGAAAATGGGTTGAAATATTTGAACATCGCACCTGAAAATTCTGTAGAGGCCAAAACTGTCGATATCGAAGACTACTCAGGGCTTCCTGTGGAAGAAGCGGTATCCAAGCTCAAGGCCAAAGGAATGAACCCAATCATTGCTGGCGATAATTCTCAAATAAGTGACCAATATCCAAACGCCGGCGAGAAATTGGTGGCTGGTGAAAATGTCATTTTGAGGACCGGCGGCACGACGGCTATCCCTGATTTCACAGGCTGGTCAAAACGTGAGCTTCTGGCATTCCAGGCGCTCAGCGGGCTTCCGCTTGAGATTGCAGGGCAAGGATTTGCCATGACACAAAGTGTAGCAGAAGGCGCAGTGCCAGAAAGCGGCGAATCTGTTATCATCGAATTGCAGCCTCCGGAAGTGTTCTATCCGGAGCAGTCGCTGAATGCCGAAAAGCAACAGCAGGCTGGCGCAGAATCGCCGGAAACGGCAAGCCCGGAAGTCACTGAACCATCAACTGAAGAACCAACGGACCCCGCGGGACAACCAACGGAACAATCCGTAAACAACGAAAATGAATAAATGAACGAGTGTACTCGTCTTTAAAGGAGCTCTATTAATGGTAGGTATAAATATATTTGGTTTTGGGATCGCATTGATCATGACTGTCGCATTGATGCCGGTCTTCATCCCGCTATTGAAACGCATGAAATTCGGGCAAAGCATTCGCGAGGAAGGCCCGGAATCGCATTTGAAAAAAACAGGAACCCCGACGATGGGCGGACTGGTGTTCCTCATTTCCATCATCCTGACGGTCCTATTGGTAGCTGCATTTAACGGGGAATTGACGACCCAAGTGGTCATTTTGCTGATCGTCCTATTCGGTTACGGGTTGATCGGATTTTTGGATGACTTCATCAAAGTGGTGCTGAAGCGTAACCTTGGGCTGACTTCTCTCCAGAAATTGCTGGGACAGATCGTCATCGCCGTCTTGTCATTCTTCTTGCTGCGCGCAAACGGTTTCGATACAGCGCTTGGCATTCCGTTTACAGATGCCTCCATCGAACTCGGATGGATATACGTCTTGTTCATCGTGTTCTGGCTGGTCGGCTTCTCTAACGCCGTCAACTTGACGGACGGGCTGGACGGATTGGTCGCAGGAACAGCCTCCATCGCTTTTGCCGCGTTCGGCATCCTGGCGATCATCCAGCAGGAAACCGGAATCGCCTTGTTCACGTTTGCCGTAGCAGGCGGGTTGCTTGGATTCCTCGTCTTCAACAAATATCCCGCAAAAGTGTTCATGGGCGATACGGGGTCGTTAGCCCTTGGAGGAGCACTTGCCATGGTTTCGATCCTATTGAAACAGGAACTGCTTCTGCTCTTGATCGGGTTGGTTTTCGTCATCGAAACCGCTTCGGTCATCCTGCAGGTCGGAAGCTTTAAACTACGAAAAAAACGCATTTTCAAAATGAGCCCGATCCATCACCATTTTGAGTTGAGTGGCTGGTCTGAATGGAAAGTGGTCACCGTCTTTTGGGGTGTCGGACTCATCAGCGCCGCCATTGCCGTTCTATTGGAGGTTATGTAAATGAAAGCTTTGCCGCAATTGCATCAAAAGAAAGTGCTCGTTCTCGGATTGGCGAAAAGTGGCTTTACGGCTGCCCGCCTTTTACATAAACTGGGAGCATTCGTAACAGTCAATGATTCCAAGCCGTTCGAAGAAAACCCTGAAGCCCAGGAGCTGTTGAATCTGGGGGTCACCGTCATCTGCGGCCGCCACCCTGAAGATTTATTGGACGAAGGCTTTGAATTGGTCATCAAGAATCCAGGAATCCCTTACCGTAATACGCTGATTCAGAAAGCCTTGGAAAAAGGCATCCCCGTCTGGACGGAAATCGAACTAGCCTACCTCATCAGCGAAGCGCCGTTTATCGGCATCACCGGATCGAACGGGAAAACCACGACAACGACGCTCTTGTTCCATATGCTCAATCAGGATGGCAAGTCACCGCTTATCGCAGGGAATATCGGCACGGTGGCAAGCGGAGTGGCGGAAAAAGCGAATGCTGACCAGGTCATCGTCACAGAGCTTTCTTCCTTCCAGTTAAAAGGGACGGAATCTTTCCGCCCGCATATCTCAATCATCACCAATCTATATGAAGCGCATCTCGATTATCACGGATCGCTGGAAGATTATATCGGATCGAAAAAGAAAATCACGGCAAACCAGACCAGTGAAGATTATTTCATCTATAATGCCGACCAGCAAATGCTCGTTGACCATGCCAAAACAGTCAAAGCACAAGGCATCCCTTTCACCTTGAAAGGCCGTACAGAGAAAAGCATCAGTGCGGACGGCGAGTATATATACTGGCAGGGCGAAGCGCTGATTGAACGCAAGCGGATCATGCTCGCGGGGGAACACAATCTCGAGAACATCCTGTCCGCCACTGCGGCAGCGCTTCTTTCGGGAGGAACGAAAGAAACGATCATCCGCGTGCTGACTTCTTTCACAGGGGTCAAGCATCGTTCCCAATATGTGGGAGAATGGCAGGGGCGGCGCTTCTATAACGATTCAAAGGCGACGAATGCCCTTGCCACCAAAAGTGCGCTTGAAGCATTCAGCGACAATATCGTATTGCTCGCCGGCGGATTGGAACGCCAGCATTCGCTGGAGGAATTGCGGCCATACATGGGCCGGGTGAAAGTCCTCGTCACTTTCGGCGAGACGGCGGACCGTTTTGTTGAATTTGCAAATAGCTGCCGTGTTCCGACAGTCATCAAGGCAGGCTTGATGGACGATGCTGTCGAAAAAGCGGTCAGCAATTCGGAGCCGGAAGATACGATCCTGTTGTCTCCTGCTTGTGCGAGCTGGGATCAATACGAAAGTTTCGAAGTCCGTGGCGATGCGTTTATCGAAGCAGTACGAAAATATACGGAAGCGAACGAATAAGGCGAAGGAGCGGCGGATATGGACAAAGTTATAGACATCGAAGAACGCATACCAACGCTCCGGGAGCGGCGCAGGAAAAGGTCGAACCGCAAGTTTGCAGCTTTATTGACCGTTTTCGTTTCGTTGTTGTTCATTCTTTTATACAGCCAGTCTACTTATAGCGAAATCCGTGACATCAAAGTCACAGGTGCTGAGTTATTCGATGGAGAGAGCTATAGGCAAGCAAGCACCTTGGCGGTTGGGGATTCGATGTGGTCATTCGACAGCGGGGAGATCGAGCAAGAAATTGAATCGCTTGAATGGGTCAAATCTGCCACTGTCGAAAAGAAATGGTTGACCTCCGTTGAAATTGAAATCGAGGAGTTCGTAGAAATGGGTTATTTGGACCAAGGTAATAGCTACCAGGTGGTCCTGTCGAATGGCGTGGTGCTCAACCAGCCAATCAGTATCGTGGAAGGCCCCATCTTTTCGAATTTCGAAGATGAGGCGAAACGGGAAGCGCTGATCGAGGAATTGGTCAAAACCGATCCGGAAGTCCAGAATCTCATCTCACAAGTTATTTTGGATACGGAACAGGAACGCGCGGATTACATCACGATCTACATGAATGACGGAAACGAAATCAAGGCGATTCTATCGACCATGGCAGAGAAGATAAATTACTATCCTTCTGTCACAGCCCAATTGGAAGACCGGAAAGGCATCATCGACATGGAGGTCGGGATCTATTTCCGCTCCTATAACGATGTGTTCGGTTTGGCGGAAGCGGGTGAGGAACTTGAAAATGCCGAAGAAGAATGACCGCAAAAGCATAAGCAAGTCAATCATCTTTTCACTGGTCTTCTTGGTGCTCGGCTTCATCATGGCCTATTCCTATAGTTTGTCGAACCAGCGGGAAGCGGAAAGTGATTTTACGGGAGCCAGCTTTTTTGAACAAAAAGAACAATACCGGAAAGAATTGATCGAGCAGCAGGAACGCAATAAGGAATTGCGGGAAGAGCTGGGAGACAAGCAAAAAGCCGTTCAGGAATTCGAACGGTCCGTGGTGGACGGCGAGGAAAACTATACGGAATACGCCCGGGAGGCAGAAGAATTAAGACGCTTCCTCGGGCTTGTTCCGGTTATGGGGAAAGGCTTGAAAGTGACTCTTGAGGATGGCGATTACACAGCTGATCACGTTAACCCGAATGATTATATAGTCCATGAAAGCCATGTGTTTCAAGTCATCAACGAACTTTATATTTCCGGAGCCGAGGCGATTGCCGTAAATGGGCAGCGGATTCATGGCAATTCCCATATTGTCTGTACAGGCCCTGTCATAACAGTGGATGGGATACAGCACCCTGCGCCTTTTACCATCGAAGCGATCGGAAGCCCTGAAGTTTTGACTGCCTCCATGGAATTGCCGGGGGGCGTCCAGGACCAGCTCGTCAACGATAACATCATTATCACGCTCGATTCGGGACAATCCATCCGTATGCCGGCATTGTTGTCGGAATTGGATACAGGGGGATCACGATGAAAAAACGCATCACTGGCCGTTTTACGGTCATTCTTTTTGTCATCGGTTTTATGAGTGCCACACAATACAATACAGTGAACATGGAGGATAGCCGGGACTCCCGTGATACATGGGAAATCCGCCAGCAATTATCGCGTGAAAAGCAAGTGCATTCAGAATTGCTGTCGGAAATCAGTTTGCTGGATGATACACTTGGCAAGTATAGCGATAAAGCGACTCAAGACCCTGAAGCCATCTTGAAGGAAACGGTCGAAGATTTGCGTGTCGCAGCCGGCCTTACGCAAATCAGGGGGCCGGGAGTCGAACTCGAGATCAGCCCTTCGCTTGAAGCGGTTGCGCTCGGAACCGAAATAACGGAAATCCCGCCGGATTTGTTGATCCGCTTAGTGAATGAAATCAACCGCTTCGAAAGTATCGAACTATCGATCGCTGGGGAGCGTGTCATCAATACGACGGCAATACGCGATATCAATGGCTACACGACGGTGAACGCGGACCCCATTTCCACACCTCCGTTCACGATCGGCATCACGGCAGAAAGCATGGAAGAAGCGCGAAAGCTTTCCAGTTATTTGACGGCATCCGCGATTCATGACGATTTTTACATAGACGATTTGACGATAGCCATTTCGGAGCCACAAGAAGATTTGGAGCTGCCGGCTTTTGATGAAGAGATCAGCATGGAACATCTTGAAGCTGGAGAGGGGGAATAGGCATGTGGATCTCGATTCTTGGATTGCTGCTGGGCGTTTCGCTCGGCTTGCTGACGGATATCCGAATACCGCCTGAATACGCCAGTTATTTGTCGATAGCAGTGCTGGCTTCCTTGGATACACTCTTCGGGGGCATACGGGCCCATTTACAGCAGGTATACGACGATAAAGTCTTCGTATCGGGCTTTTTCTTCAATATTATGCTTGCTGCAGGCCTTGCTTTTCTCGGAGTCCATTTAGGTGTAGATTTGTATTTGGCAGCCATTTTCGCGTTCGGCGTCCGGCTATTCCAGAATATTGCGGTGATCCGCCGCATTCTGCTTACGAAATGGGCCGAAAAAAAGAAGCTTGGTGAGGCAAATTGACGAATTGCAGGAAAATTTTCTAAGTTTCGCTATTTTACTTAGACAAGGTGTGTATTTTACAATAGAATGTAATGTAGAGAAGTTTTATAAGGAGGTGCCACGAGTTGAGTCAATCAGAATTATATGTAAGTTTGGATATCGGGTCTTCCTCCGTCAAAGTATTGATCGGGGAAATGACCAATAAATCGTTGCACGTCATCGGCGTGGGCAACGTCAAATCTAATGGAATCAAAAAAGGTGCGATTGTTGATATAGATGCAACTGTCCAGTCCATTAAAAAAGCCGTCGACCAAGCAGAGCGCATGATCGGCAAGGAAATACACGAAGTGGTGCTGGGCATCCCGGCCAACCAGGTGGCATTGCAGCCGGTTAAGGGCATCGTTGCAGTGAACAGCGAGAACCGTGAAATTACAGATGAGGATCTGGAACGCGTTTTGGAAGCGGCACAAGTGATGTCGATCCCGCCAGAACGTGAGCTGGTCAATATCATTCCTGAAGAATATGTTGTCGACCACTTGGGCGAGATCAAAGATCCAAGGGGCATGATCGGCATCCGACTTGAAATGGATGGTACAATGGTGACGACTTCGAAAACGGTCTTGCACAATGTGTTGCGCTGCGTTGAACGTGCCGGCCTTGAAATCCGCGAGATCTATGTGCAGCCGCTCGTAGCCGGAAGCTACGCATTAACAGAAGATGAAAAAAACCACGGAACGGCCTGTATCGATATCGGTGGAGGTTCGACTTCCATCGCAGTATTCCGCGATGGCCACCTGCGTGCAGCATCCGTCATTCCAGTCGGGGGCGACCATGTAACGAAAGATTTGTCGATCGTTTTGAAAACCCCGACGGAGCAAGCTGAAAAAATCAAGCTTGAGCACGGCCACGCATTCTTTGATGATGCTTCTGAAGAAGAAGTGTTCGAAGTGCCGGTAATCGGTTCGGATTCAAGAGAACAATACAGCCAAAAATACATATCTGAAATAATCGGAGTTCGCATGGAAGAACTTTTCGAATTGATTTTAGATGAGTTGTACCGCCTCGGCGTCGATGAGCTGCCTGGTGGTGTCGTATTGACAGGCGGAATGGCCAAAATGGACGGCCTTCCAGAGCTGGCTAGAAGCATTCTCCAAACGCGGGTGCGCTTGTTCACGCCTGAATTCATCGGAGTTCGCGAGCCGCAGTACACAACAGCGGTCGGATTGATCCAATACGCTTACGCAGAAGATTTGTTCTACGGAAACGTCGGCCATAGTTCAGCAGCGACACATTCGCAGAAACCTGAGTATGTGGAGCAGCAGCCGAAAAAGCAAAAGCAGCCGAAACAACCGAAACAGGATAACGAAGGTGTCGTAAGCAAAGCCAAAAAAATGTTTGATCGTTTTTTTGAATAAAATCATCATTGTGTCCGGCTTATGTTCAAAAGCTGAGCAATCTTAGGAGGAAAAAAGAATGTTGGAATTTGATACAAATATCGATGCATTAGCCGTAATTAAAGTCATTGGTGTCGGTGGCGGCGGAAACAACGCAGTCAACCGGATGATCGAACATGGAGTTCAAGGGGTGGAATTCATCGCTGTCAACACAGATGCGCAAGCCTTGAACCTTTCGAAAGCGGAAACACGCCTGCAAATCGGCGGAAAATTGACGCGCGGCCTTGGCGCTGGCGCTAACCCGGATGTCGGGAAAAAAGCAGCAGAAGAAAGCAAAGAACAGATAGAAGAAGCTTTGCGCGGAGCCGATATGGTCTTCGTCACTGCCGGTATGGGCGGAGGCACTGGTACGGGTGCTGCACCTGTCATCGCAGGCATCGCCAAAGAACTTGGCGCTTTGACAGTGGGCGTCGTTACTCGCCCGTTCACATTCGAAGGGCGCAAGCGCTCAACTCAGGCTATCGGCGGAATCGCAACGATGAAAGAGTCAGTCGATACATTGATCGTTATCCCGAACGACCGCCTACTTGAAATCGTAGACAAAAATACGCCGATGCTAGAAGCATTCCGTGAAGCGGATAATGTTCTTCGCCAAGGTGTACAAGGCATCTCTGATTTGATCGCAGTTCCTGGTCTTATCAACCTTGACTTTGCCGATGTGAAAACGATCATGTCCAACAAAGGCTCTGCACTCATGGGTATCGGTGTCTCTTCAGGAGAGAACCGTGCTGCTGAAGCTGCGAAAAAAGCAGTATCGAGCCCGTTGCTTGAAGTATCTGTCGATGGGGCAAAAGGTGTCCTCATGAACATTACAGGCGGATCGAACTTGAGCCTGTATGAGGTACAGGAAGCTGCCGATATCGTCGCGTCAGCATCGGATGAAGAAGTGAACATGATCTTCGGTTCCGTCATCAATGACAACTTGAAAGACGAAATCGTTGTCACGGTCATCGCTACCGGCTTTAACGAAGAATTGTTGAACCCGGCTGGACGCGCGCCACGCGGATCCGGATTGAATGCAAACCGCATCCAATCGATCCAACAGCAAAACCCGGCCCCTTCCATCCGTGAAGCACGCCGCGAAGAACAGTCACAGCGCCGCGAAGAGCAGGCTCCTTATTACAACCAGGAGCCTCAGCGCCAGGATAAGCAAAGTGAAGATGCTTTGGATATCCCGACATTCCTGCGCAACAGACAAAAGCGCCGTTAATAGGAAAACAGCTGCCGATCCGGCAGCTGTTTTTTTATATGTTTGGACGCGAAAAGCCAGTTTCGGAATCACTTGCCCTCTGCCATTCATAATTTTGTTGAAAATTGTCCGGCTTTGTTGTTTTAATGCCAGGCTGAATTGATAATTCAGCTCCAGCTTGGTACAATAAAGTGAACGTCTATAGAAAAGTTGTGAGCATATGAAAGCGATTAAACCGAAATTTGAAGAAATGGCCCATACATTAAATCGAATCCATAGCGGCATTGAAATCGTCGCAGTCACCAAACAAGTCGGAATCGACAGAACACAGGAAGCCGTCGATGCGGGCATCCGCCATCTCGGCGAAAATCGTCCTGAAGGCCTTAAGCTGAAGCATGGATCGATTGAAGGGGATGTTTGTTGGCATTATATCGGTTCTCTCCAGTCACGGAAAGTCAAAGAAGTGATCGGACTCATCGATTACCTCCATTCACTGGACCGCCTGAGTTTGGCGAAAGAGATCCAGAAACGTGCCGATAAACCCGTCAAGTGCTTTGTCCAGGTCAATGTTTCGGGGGAGGAATCAAAAAGCGGATTTTCTCCTGTGGAAGTTCCCGCGTTTATCGAATCCTTGAAGGATTTTGATAAGATACAGGTGGTCGGCTTGATGACCATGGCGCCGAATACAGAGGACGAAGCGCTATTAAGAGCTACATTCAGAGGCTTGAAAGATTTGCAGCTGCAAGTTGCAGCCAAGAAATGGGCGCATGCCCCTTGTACGGAACTGTCGATGGGCATGTCGAATGATTACCTGATTGCGGCTGAAGAAGGCGCGACATTCGTCCGCGTCGGGACCGCATTGGTGGGGTCGGAAAGTGAGGCGGAAAGATGAGCATGAAAGATAAATTCAAGAATTTCTTTTACCTGGACGAGTACGAAGAAGAGCCCGTCCAGGAGGAACGCAAGCAGCGCCCTGTGCAGCGCTATGAAAAGCCTGCCCCGGCAGCTGCCGAACAGCCGCAGAAGAAAGTGGCGAAAGCACCGAAGCCAGTGAAAGAACGCCGTGAGAATTTGGAGGAACCTACCGTGCAGAATATAGTCAATTTGCAGAATGCATCTGCTTCATCATCAAAAGTCAGCTTGGCGGAACCACGTGTCTATGCAGAAGCACAGGACATCGCGGAAAGCTTGAAAACGAAACAGGCCGTCGTGGTCAACTTGCAGCGCATCGAACGGGACCAGGGCCTTCGGATCATCGATTTCCTGAGCGGCACCGTCTATGCACTGGGAGGGGATATCCAGCGCATCGGCACTGACATTTTCCTTTGTGTGCCGGACACGGTCGAAGTCGATGGCGCCATCTCCGATTATTATCACGACGATCAACAATAGAAAGGTGCTTAAAATCGAATGTATCTTATCGTAAACTTATTGCTAAGCGCAATAAACATCTACTTTTATATCCTGATCATCAGCGTCTTCATGAGCTGGGTGCCGAGCATCAAGGAGTCCGCATTCGGGCAGATGATCTCACGGATCACGGATCCGTATCTGGATATTTTCCGCCGCTTCATCCCGCCGATCGGCATGATCGATATCTCGCCGATTGTGGCCATTTTCACTTTGAGCCTCGCGAGCCAAGGCATCATCACATTGGCGCAGTACCTTCTCTGATAAGAAGCTGAATAATCGCCAGCTGATATAAGAAGACGGAGAATCCAGTTCTCTGTCTTTTTTAGTTGGGGCGAACGGTGAAAGGGATTTTCCGAGACTATGTAGAATGCTAGTTAGACAATGAACGAATCCAAGAAACCGGAGGGAACGGCCCATGGAAGAGATATTCCAGCATTTCCGTAAAGACGAACAACAATTTATCGAGCAGGCATCGGACTGGCTGCAAGATGTGGAAGATATGTATGCGCCGAAACTCACGGATTTCCTGGACCCGCGCCAGCGCTTCATCGTCAAATCGCTGATCGGCGGGCGTGATGTGCAAATGGCTGCTTCCGGCTTGTTCGGCCAGGCAGAGCGCCAACGCGTCCTGTTGCATCCCTCCTATTATGTGCCGGAAGAAAGGGATTTCCAAATCACCATGTTCGAGCTGCGCTACCCCGCCAAATTCGTGACGTTGAAACATCCGGACATTCTTGGCGCACTCATGTCGCTGGGATTGGAAAGAGGGAAGTTCGGGGACATCCGGATCGATGACGGCATCGTGCAACTGGCAGTGATGGCGGAAATCGCGCCGTATTTGCGCGCCAATTTCACGAGCGCCGGAAAAGTGAAAGTCCAGCTTGAAGAAGTGGGCGACCCCGCCGATTATCTCCCGGTCATCGAGGAGTGGACGGAACAGGCGCATACGGTCAGTTCGCTGCGGCTGGATACGGTCATGAGCTCGGTCTATAATATCTCCCGGCAAAAAGCGGCGGCGCTGATCAATGGGGGGAAAGTGAAAGTCAATTGGACGGCCCAAGAAAGCGTCTCGTTCGAACTGCACGAATCCGATTTGATTTCGACGCGAGGGCTTGGGCGCGTGCAAATCATCGCAATCGAAGGGCGGACGAAAAAGGACAAGATCCGCCTGCAGGTCGGTAAATTGGAATTGAAAAAATAAATCCATGCCGAATGTAGCGAATAGTACTGAAATTTCTCGCCATGACAGGTATAATGAGTGTAAACATGCAGAGAGTAAGGAGAGATACGATGCCTTTATCACCATTAGATATACATAATAAAGAGTTCAGCCGCGCATTCCGCGGTTATCAAGAAGATGAGGTCAATGAATTCCTCGAGCAAATCATGAAGGATTACGAAAAAGTCATCAAAGAACGGAATGAGATGGAAGAGCGCATGAAATCCACGGACGAGCGCATGGGTCATTTCACCAATCTGGAAACGACTTTGCAGAAGTCCATCTTCGTGGCGCAGGAAGCGTCCGAAGAAGTCCGCCGCAACGCACAAAAAGAAGCAGACCTGATTGTGCAGGAAGCAGAGAAAAATGCAGACCGCATCGTCAATGAATCGCTTGCGAAAGCACGCCGCATCGCGACCGAAATCGAAGAATTGAAAAAGCAGTCGAAGATTTTCCGCAACCGTTTCAAGATGCTGGTGGAAGCGCAGCTGGATTTGATCGAGACGGAAGACTGGAATACCTTGCTTGAATACGATCTGGACACGGAAAACCTTGACCGGATCGAGAAGAACGAAGCAGAAAGCGCTGCAAAGGAATAAGCCCGCTCTTGACTGGGATCTATTCAGCTTCTATAATTACGACATACTTATAAACGCAATGATGGAGACAGTACGAAACGGACATCCGATCGAGCGAGCCGGGGGCGGTGGAAGCCTGGCGCGGGACCGTCTTGGAAAATCACTCCTGAGCTGGACCGGTGAACGCTAAGTAACCGGGCCCGTCCCCGCCACGTTACGGTGTCGAGTTGGCAGCATTTAGCTGCAACAAGGGTGGTACCGCGAGCTTCTCGTCCCTTTCCAGGGATGGGAGGCTTTTTATTATGCTTACAGGAGGAATGGAAAATGGATTATAAAGATACATTATTGATGCCGAAAACCGAGTTTCCGATGCGCGGCAATTTGCCGAACCGGGAACCTGAAATGCAAAAGAAATGGGAAGAAATGGACATCTATAAAAAAGTGCAGGACCGCACGAAAGGCCGCCCGTTCTTCGTGCTTCATGACGGGCCTCCGTACGCAAACGGCGACCTCCACATGGGACATGCCTTGAACAAAGTCCTGAAAGACATGATCGTCCGCTCGCGCAGCATGATGGGCTACCATGCCCCGTATGTGCCGGGCTGGGATACGCACGGCTTGCCGATCGAACAGGCGTTGACCAATAAAGGGGTCAACCGCAAAGAGTTGTCGCTCGCTGAATTCCGCAAGCTTTGCGAAGAATATGCTTACGAGCAGATCGACAGCCAGCGCTCACAATTCAAGCGCATTGGCGTACGAGGCGACTGGGAAAACCCATATGTCACGTTGAAACCTTCTTACGAAGCACGCCAGATCGAAGTATTCGGCAAAATGGCGAATAAGGGCTATATCTATAAAGGCTTGAAGCCGGTCTACTGGTCTCCGTCAAGTGAATCCTCACTTGCTGAAGCGGAGATTGAGTATCACGACAAAAAATCCCCATCAATCTATGTATCCTTCCCTGTAACGGACGGAAAGGGCGTTTTGGATGAAGGCACGAAGCTGGTCATCTGGACGACAACGCCTTGGACAATCCCTGCCAACCTCGGGATTTCTGTCCATGCGGATTTGGATTACGTAGAAGTTGCTCATGGCGGTTCGACATTCGTCGTCGCAAAAGATTTGCTTGAAGAAGTGGCTAAAGAGCTGGAATGGACGGATCATGAAGTCGTCCGCACAGTGAAAGGCCAGGAACTGGAACATATCGAGGCGAAACACCCATTGTATGACCGTACGTCACTCGTCATGCTCGGCGAGCACGTCACGACCGATTCCGGTACGGGCTGCGTCCACACCGCTCCTGGACACGGGGAAGATGACTTTTTGATCGGCAAGAAATATGGCTTGGATGTTCTATGCCCGGTCGATGAGCGCGGCGTCATGACAGAGGAAGCGCCAGGGTTTGCCGGTGAGTTCTACGACAAAGCGAATAAATCGATCACAGAAGCGCTCGACGAGGCAGGTGCCTTGGAAGCCTTGACGTTCATCACCCACTCATACCCGCATGACTGGCGCACGAAAAAACCGGTCATCTACCGGGCGACGGCGCAATGGTTCGTATCGATCGATGCGTTCCGCGACCAGATCCTAAAAGCGATCGACGAGACGGAGTTCACGCCAGCATGGGGTGAAACACGCCTTTACAATATGCTGCGTGACCGCGGTGACTGGAACATTTCCCGCCAGCGCGTGTGGGGCGTGCCGATTCCGGTATTCTATGCGGAAAACGGCGACCCGGTCATCACGGAAGAAACGATTGCACATATCGCGGATCTCTTCCGCGAACACGGATCGAACATCTGGTTCGAGCGTACAGCAGCTGAACTATTGCCGGAAGGCTTTACACACCCGAGCAGCCCGAACGGCATCTTCACGAAAGAAATGGACATCATGGATGTTTGGTTCGATTCAGGATCATCCCATCAGGCGGTGCTTGATGAGCGCGAAGACCTGCAGTATCCGGCAGACCTGTACCTGGAAGGCTCCGATCAATACCGCGGCTGGTTCAACTCATCGCTTACGACGAGTGTCGCCATCAACGGCATCGCTCCGTATAAAGGCGTCTTGAGCCACGGCTTTACATTGGACGGCAACGGCCGCAAGATGAGCAAATCGCTCGGCAACGTCATCGTGCCGGCAAAAGTGATGAACCAAATGGGAGCGGATATCCTGCGCCTATGGGTTTCTTCTGTCGATTACACGGCGGATGTGCGCGTATCGGATGATAACTTCAAGCAAGTGTCTGAAGTGTACCGCAAGATCCGCAACACGCTGAAATTCCTTCACGGCAACTTGGCTGATTTCGATGAGAAAACAAACCGCGTGCCGTTTGAAGACATGCGCGAGATGGACCAGTATATGGCCATGAAATTGAACAAACTGATCGATACGGCTACTAAAGGCTACGAGAATTATGAATTCTCCTCTGTCTACCATGCGCTGAACAGTTATTGCGCAAATGATCTTAGCTCATTCTACCTTGATGTCGCAAAAGATGTCGTCTATATCGAACGCGCGGACCACCCGCACCGCCGTGCGATGCAGACCGTGATGTTCGACAGCTTGATGGCGCTCGTCAAGCTGGCATCCCCGATCCTCCCGCATACAGCGGATGAAATGTGGTCGTACTTGGATTCCGCTTCAGAAGAAAGCGTCCAATTGACCGACTTCCCTGAGGCAGTGGAGCGTCCTGAGTTCAAGGATCTTGAAGAGAAATGGGGACGCTTCATGGACGTCCGCGACGATGTCTTGAAAGCATTGGAAGAAGCGCGTGCTGCGAAAACGATCGGGAAATCGCTCGAAGCGAAAGTGACGCTCTACGCAAGTGACGAATTGGCGAACTTATTGCCGGCGATCGATTCGAACCTCGCGCAATTGTTCATCGTTTCCGAATACGAATTCGGCGGGGCGAGAGAACAAGCACCGGAAAATGCGCTGTCACTTGACGAAGTGTCAGTCGTCGTCGAAAAAGCACAAGGCGAGAAATGCGGCCGCTGCTGGACGATCTCCAAGCATGTCGGCGAATCGGAAGCACATCCGGAACTTTGCCCGCGTTGTGCGGAAGTCGTTGAAATCGAATACGCTTGAGCTTGAACGGTCCGAAAGCCGGTTATCCGGCTTTCGGACTTTTTCTTTTTTCGCCTGCTCTGTGTTAAAATGAATAGACTGATGAATGACGGGGGAACTACAAGTGATTTATTATGGGATTGCTTTACTGATTATTGCATTGGATCAATGGACCAAATGGCTGGTCGTCAAAAATATGGAGCTCGGGGAACGGATTCCTGTGCTCGAACCGTATCTCGGATGGCTTTCCCACCGCAACCGCGGCGCGGCGTGGGGGATGCTCGAAGGGCAAATGTGGCTATTTGCCGTCATCACTATCGTAGTGATTGTGGCGATTCTTTATTATTTCCATAAGCATGCCGGCGGACAGCCGCTGTTTCAATTAGCGCTGATGGTGCTACTAGGAGGCGCAATCGGTAATTTCATCGACCGGATGTACCGTGGTGAAGTCGTCGATTTTGTCGATGTGCTGATTCCAGTAATCAATTATGACTTTCCGATCTTCAATGTTGCGGATGCTGCATTGACCATTGGGGTCGTCTTAATGGTCATTTTCGTGATCATGGATGAAAAACAACAAAAGAAAAAGGTGTCTTAATGGAAGAATTGACAATAAACATTACAGAAGAACAAAAAGGCGAACGCATCGACAAAGTGATCTCTGCAGTCGATGAGGAATGGTCGCGCTCACAGATCAGCAATTGGGTCAAAGATGGCCATATCAAAGTGAACGGTGAAACGGTGAAGCCCAATTACAAAGTGCGCCTGGAAGACGAGATCCTCATCACGCCGCCGCTATTGGAAGAATTGGATGCAGAACCGGAAAACCTGGATCTCGATATCGTCTACGAAGATGAAGACGTGCTCGTCGTCAACAAACCGAAAGGCATGGTCGTCCATCCGGCACCGGGACACGCGAGCGGCACGCTCGTCAATGGCCTCATGTACCATTGCACCGACTTGTCCGGCATCAACGGCGTGGTGCGCCCGGGGATCGTCCACCGCATCGATAAAGACACGTCGGGCTTGTTGATGGTTGCGAAAAACGACCTTGCGCATGCTTCTTTGGTAGAGCAATTGGTCGAAAAATCCGTGACGCGCAAATACATCGCGCTTGTCCATGGACATATCGCCCATGATAAAGGCACCATCGATGCACCGATCGCACGCGACCCGAAGGAACGCCAGAAGATGGCCGTTGTCGATAAAGGCAAGCATGCGGTGACGCATTTCACCGTACTTGAGCGTTTCGGCAATTTCACATTGGTGGAATGCCGGCTTGAAACCGGCCGTACGCACCAGATCCGTGTCCATATGCGCTATATCGGATTTCCGCTTGCCGGGGACCCGAAATACGGCCCGAGAAAAACGATGGATATCGGTGGCCAGGCTTTGCATGCCGCCGTCATCGGTTTTATCCATCCACGGACGAAGGAATACTTGGAATTCTCGTCTGCTTTGCCAGCTGAATTCGAAGAACTTCTCGAGACTCTCCGCTGAGGGGGTTGACAAATGAAATGGCTGTTCTTTATACTTAGACCAGTCAACTGAATACGCATCACCTTTAAGAACAGTCCAGAGAGGCTGAAAAGGGATATTCGCAAAGCCGGAAGTGTGTCTTCCGGAAGGTTTTTTTCTGCGCTTATGCACCCTTCGCCTCTTCTGGCGGAGGGTTTTTTCATGCAGAAATTTCAATGCAATCATAAAGGAGTGGAACACATGGCAGAAAAAGCGGTCATTCTTGATGACAAGGCAATCGGGCGCGCAATTACACGGATCGCCCACGAAATCATCGAGCGCAATAAAGGAATCGACGGCTGCATCTTGGTCGGCATCAAAACAAGAGGCGCATTCATCGCCAAGCGTTTGGCGGAGAAAATCGAACAAATCGAAGGCAAAGCCATTCTGACTGGAGAACTGGACATCACGCTTTACCGGGATGACCTGAGCCAGAAAAACCCGGGGCAGGAGCCGCTCGTCCAGCAAGTCGATATTGAGCACAGCATCAAAGACCGGAAAGTCATCCTGGTTGACGACGTCCTCTACACCGGACGCACTGTACGCGCAGCTATGGACGCGGTCATGGACCTCGGCCGGCCGGCACAGATCCAGCTCGCCGTCCTGATCGACCGGGGACACCGGGAGTTGCCGATCCGCTCCGATTATGTCGGGAAAAACATCCCGACCTCGAGCGAAGAACGGATTGTGGTCGAGATGACAGAAAGCGACAGCACCGACCGCGTCACCATCAATGACTAAGGACTACTATTAGGGACAGGGGAGAAACAGCTTGAGCAATGCCATTCTAGACATACACGATAAACCAAAAACGGGGCAATGGATTTCCCTTAGCCTGCAGCACATGTTCGCCATGTTCGGCGCAACGATCCTCGTGCCGCAGCTGGTTGGATTGAGCCCTGCGATCGCGCTATTGACGAGCGGCATCGCCACCATCATTTTCGTCCTCATCACGCAATTCAAGGTGCCGGCGTATCTCGGTTCCTCATTCGCCTTTATCGTCCCGATCCAGATCGCGACGGAAACAGGCGGCATCGGCTCAGCGATGATCGGCGCCATGTTCGTCTCCTTGGTCTACGCAATCGTCTCGCTGATCATCTGGAAGACCGGCTATAAATGGCTCATGAAACTCTTGCCGCCGATTGTCGTCGGCCCAGTCATCATCGTCATCGGGCTGGCACTGTCCGGGACAGCGGTCGACATGGCCATGAACATCCCCACGGCAGACGGGGGGTCCGAATACAGCCTGCTGCATTTCTCGGCAGCCTTAGTGACGCTCATTACGGCGATCATCTGCAATATCTACTTCAAGAACATCATCTCGCTCATGCCGATCCTGATCGGCATCATCGTGGGTTACGCCTACTCGGCGATGATCGGCATCATCGACTTCAGCCCGGTCGCTGCTGCGAACTGGTTCCAAGTGCCGGAATTTCTCGTGCCAGGTATCGATTACTCGTTCCAAGTGACGCCGACGCTCCTGTTCGTCATGGTGCCGATCGCCATCGTCACGATTTCTGAGCACATCGGCCACCAGCTAGTACTTGGAAAGATTGTCGACCGCAACTACATAAAAGACCCAGGCCTTCACCGCTCGATTCTGGGCGACGGAATCGGGACGTTCATCTCCTCGCTTGTCGGGGGGCCGCCGAAAACGACTTACGGCGAGAACATCGGCGTACTCGCCATCACGAAAGTGTTCAGCGTTTACGTCATCCTCGGCGCGGCCGTATTCGCCATCCTGTTTTCCTTCTTCGGCAAACTGATGGCGGTTATCGACACCATCCCGACTGCGGTACTCGGGGGCATCTCGATCCTCTTGTTCGGCATCATTGCCTCATCGGGACTGCGGATGCTCGTCGATAACGGCATCGATTTCGGCAACAACCGCAACTTGGTTATCTCATCTGTCATCCTGGTCATCGGGATCGGCGGAGCGAAACTGGAGTTCAGCGAATCGTTCGCGATCGAAGGCATGGCTCTGGCCGCTATCGTCGGCGTTGTGTTGAACTTGGTCCTGCCTGGGCTTGATAAACAGGAAGTGGATGATGGAACTGAATAAATTTACCTTTTAAGGAATGTCCAGAGAGGCATGGAAAGGGTTTTGGATGAGGGTGCAGTCTACCCTTATTTCCTCACACCTTCCTGCCCCTGGGAAGGTGTTTTTTTGTACAGTCAATGAAAGGGCGTGAGCGAATTGCCGAATCTGTTAACGATGGACAATCTTGAAAACGACAAAATCATGCACTTGCTGAAGCGTGCAGAGCAGTTTGAAAAGGGCGAAGTGGCCACACTCGACGGCGCGGTCGTCAATTTGTTTTTCGAGCCGAGCACAAGGACAAAAATGAGCTTCGAAATGGCTGAACACCGGCTTGGGCTTTCCGTCCTGCCATTCGAGACGGCGTTTTCCAGCATATTAAAAGGCGAAACCCTGTACGACACGGTGAAAACGATGGAAGCGATCGGCGTCAAGGCGGTGATCATCCGCCACGAGGAAGAAGCGTATTACGAGCAACTAACGGGCTGCAAAGTGGCGATCATCAACGGCGGAGACGGTTCAGGCCAGCACCCGACACAATCCTTGCTCGATTTGTATACGATCCACCAGGAATTCGGGCGGATCGACGGCATCCATGTAACAATCGTTGGCGACATTGCCCATAGCCGTGTCGCCAAATCGAACGCCGCCGCACTGAAACAGCTTGGCGCGAACGTCAGCTTCGTCTGCCCGGAGGAATGGAGCGGCGAGTACGAGACGAGCGATGACTTGGACGCCTTGATCGGCGAAACGGACGTCGTCATGATGCTCCGCGTGCAGCATGAACGCCATGCGGTATCCGCCCTTTTTTCCAAGGAACGCTACCATAAAGAATTCGGCTTGACAGAAGCACGCGAACGGAAAATGAAAAAAGGTGCCATCATCATGCACCCAGCCCCGATCAACCGGGGAGTGGAGATCGCCGATTCCCTTGTCGAATGCAAGCGCTCAAGGATCTTCAAGCAAATGGAAAACGGCGTTTTCGTCCGGATGGCTGTACTTGAATATGCAATGAAAGGGAGAGAGTAAAATGGGATTATTCATTAAGAACGTAAAAATGTTGAATGGGGAACAATTGGAGGAAACGAACATCCGCATCAACGATGGCCGCATCGAGGAAATAGGCAATGATTTGCGGGCGCAAGGAGAAACGGAAATCGACGGCAAAGGCCGGATGATCGCACCAGGATTTGTGGACGTCCATGTCCATTTGCGTGAACCGGGGGGAGAGAAAAAAGAAACGATCCAAAGCGGCACGAAGTCAGCGGCGCGCGGCGGCTATACAACCATCTGCGCCATGCCGAATACACGGCCGGTACCGGACACGAAAGAAAATCTCGATCTCGTCAACAGCTTGATCGAAAAAAATGCGCTCATCCGGGTTTTGCCGTATGCGTCCATCACGATCCGCGAAGCGGGCAAAGAACGGACCAATCTAAAAGAACTGAAAGAACACGGTGCGTTCGCCTTTACAGATGACGGCGTAGGCATCCAAGAAGCCGGGATGATGCTCGAGACGATGAAGGAAGCGGCTGGGCTTGATATGGCTGTCGTCGCGCATTGCGAAGACAATAGCTTGATTTATGGCGGGGTCATGCACGACGGCAAACGAAGCCGAGAACTTGGGCTTCCGGGAATCCCGTCTGTTGCGGAATCGGTCCATATCGCGCGCGACATCCTGCTCGCTGAAGCGGCAGGCGCCCATTACCATGTCTGCCACGTCAGCACGAAAGAGTCGGTGCGCGTCATCCGCGACGCCAAACGCGCAGGCGTCCGCGTCACGGCGGAAGTGACGCCTCACCATCTATTGCTGACGGAAGAGGACATCCCGGGCGATGACGCGAACTATAAAATGAACCCGCCGCTTCGCGCGAAAGAAGATTACGAAGCGCTACACGAAGGGCTGCTCGACGGCACGCTCGATTTCATCGCGACCGATCACGCCCCGCATGCTGCAGAAGAAAAAGCGAACGGCATGGAAAAAGCGCCGTTCGGCATCGTCGGATTCGAAACGGCATTCCCATTGCTTTATACGGAATTTGTCCAAAGCGGCAAATGGACACTCGCTCAGTTGATCGGCTGGCTGACGAAAAAACCGGCGGATGTGTTCGGCCTTCCTTACGGGACGCTCGAGGCAGGGCAAGCAGCCGATTTAGTGCTGCTCGATTTGGAGAAACAGCAGGAAATCCGCACGGAAGATTTCCTTTCAAAAGGAACGAATACGCCATTCGGCGGACAAACTTGCACCGGCTGGCCGGTCATGACCATCTTCAGCGGTGACATCGTATGGCAGGAGGAAAACTGATGAAACGTTATTTGATCTTAGAAGACGGAACAGTATTCACGGGGGAAGCATTCGGTGCAGAGTCGGCATCATTCGGGGAAGTAGTGTTTAACACGAGCATGACCGGCTATCAGGAAATCCTCTCCGATCCATCGTATTGCGGGCAGATCGTCACGATGACGTACCCGCTGCAAGGCAATTACGGCATCAATAGCGACGATTTCGAATCGATCGATCCAGCCGTCAAAGGCATGGTCGTCCGGGAAGCGGCGGATTTCCCGTCGAATTTCAGAAGCACGATGAGCTTGAGCGAATTGCTCGAGAAAAAAGGCATCCCTGGTATCGCCGGAATCGATACGCGGAAGCTGACGCGGCTGATCCGCGTTAACGGATCGATCAAAGGCATCTTGACTGCCGCTGGGGAAGAACCGGATGTGGCACAAGTGGTCGAGAAACTGAAAGAAACCCCTTTGCCAACTAATCAAGTGGCGCAAGTATCGATCACACGCCCATATCCAAGCCCGGGCCGCGGCAAGCGCGTCGTCTTGATCGATTACGGCATGAAGCACGGGATTTTGCGCGAACTGAACAAACGCAAATGCGACGTCATCGTCGTGCCGCATAATACGAGCGCGCAGGAAATCCTCGCCTGGGGCCCGGACGGCGTCATGCTGTCAAACGGGCCGGGAGACCCGAAAAACGTGCCGGAATGTGTGGACGTTGTCGGGGAATTGCTGGGCCAAGTGCCGATTTTCGGGATTTGCCTCGGCCATCAACTATTCGCAAGGGCGTGCGGCGCCGAGACATTCAAGCTGAAGTTCGGCCACCGCGGCGGCAATCACCCCGTGCGTGATCTTGTCACCGGAAAAATCGAAATCACCTCACAAAACCACGGCTATGCAGTCGATGAAGAAACCTTGCAAGGCACGCGATTGAAAGTGACACATACAGCACTCAATGATGGAACGAACGAAGGGCTGGCACATCTCGATTACCCGGCTTTCACCGTGCAATACCATCCGGAATCCTCTCCAGGGCCGGAAGACTCGAATTACCTATTCGACCGATTTTTGGAAATGATGAACGCACAGCGGAAGGAGCAACAACATGCCTAAAAGACAAGATATCAAAAGCATCCTCGTAATTGGTTCCGGCCCGATCGTCATCGGCCAAGCAGCAGAATTCGACTATGCGGGCACACAAGCCTGCCTCGCCTTGAAAGAAGAAGGATACCGAGTCATTTTGATCAACTCGAATCCGGCGACCATCATGACCGATACTGAAATCGCCGATAAAGTATATATCGAGCCGATCACTTTGGAATTCGTCAGCCGAATCTTGCGCAAGGAACGGCCGGATGCACTGCTTGCGACACTTGGCGGACAGACAGGGCTCAATATGGCAATTGAGCTGGACGAATCAGGGATATTGGATGAATTGGGTGTTGAGATCTTGGGAACCAAGCTGGAAGCGATCCATAAAGCGGAAGACCGGGACTTGTTCCGCAGCTTGATGAACGAACTAGGGGAACCGGTACCGGAATCCGATATCATCCACAATATGGAAGAGGCAAAGCGTTTCGTCGAACGCATCGGCTATCCGGTCATCGTCCGTCCTGCGTTCACGCTCGGCGGAACGGGCGGCGGCATCTGCCATAATGATGAGCAATTGCATGAAATCGTCGCATCAGGATTGAAGTACAGCCCGGTGACGCAATGCTTGCTGGAAAAATCGATCGCCGGATTCAAGGAAATCGAGTACGAAGTGATGCGCGATGCGGAAGATACCGCCATCGTCGTCTGTAATATGGAAAACATCGATCCGGTCGGCATCCATACCGGAGATTCGATCGTCGTGGCACCGAGCCAGACCTTATCGGACCGTGAATACCAAATGCTCCGCAATGTGTCGCTGAAAATCATCCGCGCATTGAAGATCGAAGGCGGCTGCAACGTACAGCTCGCACTTGATCCGTATAGCTTCGATTACTACATCATCGAAGTGAACCCGCGTGTCAGCCGTTCGTCTGCGCTGGCATCGAAGGCGACCGGCTACCCCATCGCGAAACTGGCGGCGAAAATCGCGGTCGGCTTGACGCTCGGCGAAATGATGAACCCCGTGACGGGCCGTACTTACGCCGCATTCGAGCCTGCACTTGACTATGTCGTATCGAAAATCCCACGCTGGCCGTTCGATAAATTCGAAGCGGCCAAACGCAACCTCGGCACGCAAATGAAAGCGACAGGCGAAGTCATGGCAATGGGCCGGACGTTTGAGGAATCGATGCTGAAAGCGGTCCGTTCACTGGAAACCGGCCAATTCCATTTGGAGCTGAAAAACGGCACGGACATGAGCGATGAATGGATCGAAAAACGCATACGTAAAGCAGGCGACGAAAGGTTGTTCTTCATCGGTGAAGCGCTTCGCCGCGGCGTGACGATCGAAACGATCCATGACTGGAGCCAAATCGATTTGTTCTTCCTGGAGAAGTTCGATAAGATCGTGCGCTTTGAAAAAGTGTTGCAGCAACACCCATTTGATTATGAGACTATGAGAAAAGCCAAACGCATGGGCTTTGCCGACAGAACGATCGCCAAACTATGGTCAACCGAAGAGGCAAAAGTCTATGAATGGCGTAAAGCACAAGGCTTGATGCCGGTCTATAAAATGGTCGATACATGCGCTGCGGAATTCGAATCGGAAACGCCTTATTTCTACGCCAGCTACGAGGACGAAAACGAATCGATCCGCACCGACAAAGAAAGCGTCATCGTGCTTGGATCCGGCCCGATCCGCATCGGACAGGGCGTCGAATTCGATTACGCAACGGTCCATTCCGTCTGGGCGATCAAAGAAGCCGGCTACGAGGCAATCATCATCAACAACAACCCGGAGACGGTGTCGACTGATTTCTCCATTTCCGACAAGCTCTATTTTGAGCCTTTGACCATTGAAGACGTCATGCACATCATCGACCTCGAACAGCCGAAAGGCGTCGTCGTGCAATTCGGCGGGCAGACAGCGATCAACTTGGCCGATAAGCTCGAGGAAAACGGCGTGAAGATCCTCGGCACGACGCTTGAAGACATCGACAGAGCGGAAAACCGCAACAAATTCGAAGCGGCGCTCCATGCAATCGGCATCCCGCAGCCGCTCGGCAAAACAGCGGTGTCGACTGAAGAGGCGATCGTCATTGCTTCCGACATCGGCTATCCGGTACTGGTCCGCCCATCTTATGTACTCGGGGGCCGTGCGATGGAAATCGTCTATAACGAAAGCGACTTGATCCATTATATGGAACATGCAGTCGAAGCTAGCCCAGAACATCCGGTATTGGTCGACCGTTACTTGACAGGGGAAGAAATCGAAGTCGATGCGATCTGCGACGGGGACAATGTCTTGATTCCGGGCATCATGGAACATATCGAACGGGCAGGCGTACACTCAGGAGATTCGATTGCCGTCTATCCGCCGCAAAATATTTCGCAGCAGCAAATCGCGACGTTGACCGATTACACGACACGGCTTGCCAAAGGCTTGAAGATTGTCGGCTTGCTGAATATCCAGTACGTCATCTCGAAAGGCGAAGTGTTTGTCATCGAAGTCAACCCGCGTTCAAGCCGCACGGTGCCGTTCCTCAGCAAGATCACCGGCATCCCGATGGCGAATATCGCCACAAAAGCGATTTTGGGGCAAAGCATCATCGATCAAGGGTATACGCCAGGGCTTGCACCGTTGAAAAATGGGGTGTATGTCAAAGTGCCGGTGTTCTCATTCGCAAAACTGCGCCGCGTCGACATCACGCTCGGGCCGGAAATGAAATCGACCGGGGAAGTGATGGGCAAAGACGTCACGCTTGAAAAAGCGCTCTATAAAGGATTAGCGGCAGCTGGCATGGAAGTGAAAGACCATGGTACTGTGCTTCTGACCGTTTCCGATAAAGATAAAGAAGAAGCGGTTGGGCTTGCGAAACGCTTCCGGGATATCGGATACCAGATCATGGCAACTGGCGGGACGGCTCAAGCTTTTGAAGCCGCAGGCATTGCCGTGGCTGAAGTGGGGAAAATCGGGGCGGAAGGCCGCACGTTGCTGGATGTCATCCAAAACGGCGACGCACAGATCGTCATCAACACCTTGACCAAAGGCAAGCAGCCGGAGCGCGACGGGTTCCGCATCCGCCGGGAATCGGTCGAAAACGGTGTACCGTGCTTGACTTCACTCGACACGGCAGAAGCGATGCTCAGAGTCATCGAATCAATGACATTCCAGGCAGAGGAAATGGGGGCAGGTGTATGATCAAACAGGAGAAAATGGAAATTATCTCCCAATCCGAAATCGCCAAGAATATTTTCGAACTGACCGTATCAGGTTCTTTAGTGCAGGAAATGAACGAACCAGGACAATTTGTCCATGTGCGCGTGGCGGACAGTTTTGAACCGCTCCTGCGCCGGCCGATTTCCGTGGCGAAAATCGATAAGGACGCATCGAGCTTCACGATGATCTACCGTTCGGAAGGGCGCGGCACGAGCTTATTGTCCCAGAAGACAGAACGCGACACATTGGATGTGCTGGGGCCGCTTGGCCACGGTTTCCCGGTTGATGAAGCCGGAAAAAAAGCCTATTTGATCGGAGGGGGGATTGGCGTGCCGCCGCTTTACGAACTGGCACGGCAATTGAATGCAAGAGGCGTGGAGACCGTCCATATTCTCGGGTTTGAAAGCAGCGAAGCGGTGTTTTATGAAGATAAATTCTGCGCTCTCGGCGATACGCATATTGCCACAGTCGACGGTTCGCATGGGACGGAAGGCTTCGTGACCCATATCTTAAATGGTTTGCCGAATGATTTTGACACGTATTATTCTTGCGGCCCGACGCCGATGCTCGAAGCGGTGCAATGGGCATACCCGGAGAAAAAAGGGTTTTTGTCCTATGAACAGCGCATGGGCTGTGGCATCGGCGCATGCTTTGCGTGCGTCTGCCGGACGACGAGAAGCGAAACGGATTACATCAAAGTATGTTCCGATGGCCCTGTATTTCCAGCAGGGGTGGTGATTTCATGACGGATCTAAGCGTAAAATTGCCTGGCCTTGACTTGAAAAACCCGATCATGCCGGCATCCGGCTGCTTCGGGTTCGGGAAAGAATACGCCCAGCTCTATGATTTGTCGAAACTCGGCTCGATCATGATCAAGGCGACGACTGCCGAGATGCGACTCGGCAACCCGACACCGCGCGTGGCGGAAACTTCATCCGGCATGCTCAATGCCATCGGGTTGCAAAACCCAGGACTTGAAAAAGTGGTCGGTGAAGAACTTCCGTGGCTCGATCAATTCGATGTGCCGATCATCGCCAATGTGGCGGGATCGCTCGCAGAGGATTACGTCGAAGTGGCAAGAACCATTTCCAAAGCGCCGAATGTGCATGCGCTGGAATTGAATATTTCCTGCCCGAACGTCAAGCAAGGCGGCATCACTTTCGGGACGGACCCATATGTGGCAAAAGAATTGACGCGCATGGTGAAAGATGTCTCGGACGTGCCGGTTTACGTGAAATTATCGCCGAACGTCACCGATGTCGTCGAACTCGCCAAAGCGGTCGAAGAAGGCGGGGCGGATGGGATCACGATGATCAATACGCTGCTTGGCATGCGGCTTGACCCGAAAACAGGCCGCCCGGTCATCGCCAACCTTACAGGCGGCCTATCAGGGCCCGCGATCAAACCGGTCGCCCTGCGCATGGTGTATGAAGTGCGGCGTCACACCGACTTGCCGATCATCGGCATGGGCGGCGTAGCGGAAGTGGACGATGTCATCGACTTTTTGTCAGCGGGAGCGAATGCTGTCGCAGTCGGTACGGCGAATTTCGTCAATCCGTTCGTCTGTCCGGAACTGATCGATAAACTGCCGGAACGTTTGCACGAACTGGGTTACGAATCTGTACAAGAACTCACTGGAAGGAGCCACCGCTTATGACTACCAAACCAATCATCGCGCTCGACTTCCCGTCGAAGCTCGATGTGGAAGAATTCTTGTCGGAGTTTGCGGAACCATTGTTTCTGAAAGTCGGAATGGAATTGTTCTATCAGGAAGGGCCAGAACTCGTCCATGCATTGAACCGCTATGGCCATGACATTTTCCTGGACTTGAAATTGCACGATATACCGAATACCGTCGAATCCGCCATGCGCCGCATCGCAGAGCTCGGCGTCGATATGGTCAATGTCCACGCAGCAGGCGGCCTTGCGATGATGGAAGCTGCGAAACGGGGGCTTGCCGGCAGCGGGACGAAATTGATTGCGGTGACGCAATTGACTTCGACGAGCGAAGAGCAAATGCAACAAGAGCAATTGATCTCTGTGAGTTTAAAAGAGTCGGTTTTGCATTACGCGAAACTTGCGAAACAGGCCGGGCTTGATGGCGTTGTCTGTTCGGTGCATGAAGCGGAAGCGATCGGGAATGCATGCGGGGAGGATTTCCTCCGCGTGACGCCCGGCATCCGCCCGGCTTCTTCTGAATCACACGACCAGAAGCGCATCGCTACTCCTTACGACGCAAAAATGCAGGGTTCGACGCATATCGTCGTCGGGAGAGCCATCACCCGCTCGGAAAACCCCCAAAAAAGTTACGATTACATCAACGGAGAATGGAGCGGTCATTCATGAAAAAGCAAATCGCACAACAGCTATTATCCATCGACGCAGTTGAATTGCGCCCGAACGATCCATTCACCTGGGCATCCGGCGTCAAATCGCCGATTTACTGCGACAACCGGCTGACGATGTCCTATCCAAAAGTCCGCAAGGCGATCGCCGATGGGCTGGCGGAAACGATCCGCCGCGAATATCCGGATGCACAAGTGATAGCGGGAACCGCGACAGCGGGTATCCCGCATGCTGCATGGGTGGCGGAACGCCTCGATCTGCCGATGGTTTATGTGCGTTCGAAACCGAAAGGGCATGGGCAATCGAATTTGATCGAAGGTAAAATCGAGCCCGGCCAAAAAGCCGTGGTCATCGAAGACTTGATCTCCAAAGGCGGGTCGGTGCTGCAGGCAGCGCAAGCGCTGCAAGAAGCCGGCTTTGAAGTGGCCGGTATCGCCGCGATTTTCACTTACGGGTTGCCCCAAGCAGAACAGGCGATACACGAAGCCGGATTCACTTTCCACACACTGACGGATTTTCCGGCATTGGTTGAACAAGCAAAAGAAAGCGGTTCGATCGCGGCAGAAGATTTGCCTATGCTTAGCGATTGGCATGAAAAACTGAAAGCTGGTACATTGATTTCATAAGAAAACCTTCCCCCATCGACAGGATGGGGGAAGGTTTTTTTAGCCATAAAGGGAAATAAAGTAAGTGAATAGGGTATGGTATAACAAACGACAAGGAGGCGGTAGGCATGGGACTTACCAAACAGGAAATCGGTAATTGGATGGAGGAATATCCGCAGATGGCCAATTTACTCAAGTTGCAGCCGCTCGTTTGGCTCAACCCGAAGCGCAGGGAGATGGAACACGTCCAAGGCTTGCCGGTCAGTTTTGAAGACTTGGAGGAGGCCGAACGATTATGGCAGCGCTTTGCCCCTTATTTGAGGGCAGTGTTTCCTGAAACGGAAGGGACTGAAGGCATTATCGAGTCGGAATTGCGGGAAGCAGGAAATATGCAAACGCAATTGGAGTCATATTACGGCGAGCACCTGCCTGGGAAATTATTCATTAAATGTGACAATGAGCTGCCTGTTGCGGGGTCGGTGAAAGCTCGCGGCGGATTCTTTGAAGTGCTGCGCCATGCGGAAACGCTGGCGCTGAAAGAAGGGCTTCTTGCACCTGGAGATTCCTATGAATGGTTTGCGACGGATGAAGCTAAAAAGTACTTCGGAAACTATGCCATCGGTGTCGGCTCGACCGGGAACCTGGGCTTAAGCATCGGCATCATCAGCGCTGAACTAGGATTCAAAGTCTCTGTCTATATGTCAGCGGACGCGAAAGAATGGAAGAAGGAATTGCTGCGGAAAAAAGGGGTCCGTGTCGTTGAGTTCAGCGGGGATTTCAGTGAAGCGGTAACAGCAGGGCGCGAAGAAACGCTCCGTCTGCCGAACGGTTATTTTGTCGATGATGAAAAATCCCGTGACTTGTTTCTTGGCTATAGCGTGGCTGCGCTCCGATTGAAACATCAACTGGAACATATGGGAGTGGCAGTGGATAAAGAACATCCGCTGTTCGTCTATTTGCCATGCGGTGTCGGCAGGGCGCCGGGTGGCATGGCATTCGGTTTGCGTTACATGTTCGGCGATTACGTACATCCGGTGTTTATCGAGCCGACACATGCGCCAGCGGTCCTGCTCGGGCTTATGACAGGCTTGAAGAACGGGATTTGTGTCCAGGACATCGGCATCGACAATAGGACGGAAGCGGACGGGCTCGCCGTCGGCAGGGCGTCAAGTTTTGCCTCGGCGAGTTCCGAACAATTGATATCGGGTATTGCGACGGTCGAGGACAATGAATTGTTCCCGCTGCTCGCCATGCTGAAAGATAGTGAAGGGATCCAGATCGAACCTTCCGCAGCAGCCGGTTTTGCCGGGCCCTTCATGATGGCAGCGACAAACTATGCGGAAGAGCATTCAATTGATCCGGAAAAAGCGGCACATATCGTCTGGCTGACTGGCGGGGCGCTCGTGCCCGAAGAAGAGATGGCCGGTTTTTATGCAAGAGGGTTGGAGAAACTGAAACGCTAGGCAGGAATTTCATTCCATGCCACGAATAGAAAAGTGAACGATAAACGAAAAAGAAGGGAAGCGAAGATATGACTATTCAAGCGAACCAGATTTTCGTTAATTTGCCGGTTAAGGACTTGGAGAGATCGATGAAGTTTTTCGGGGAGATGGGGTTTGATTTTGATGAGCGGATGACAGACAATAACGCCACGTGCATGATCATCGGCCCGAATATGTACGCGATGCTATTGGTGGAGGATTTTTTCAAAAGCTTTACCCACAAGGACATTGCCGATACGTCGAATAGCGCCGAGTCTATCATTGCCCTATCCGCTTCAAACCGCAAGGAAGTCGATGAATGGGTGGAGAGGGCACTGGCAGCAGGCGGCAGTTCCGCTAATGAGCCAATGGACAACAAGTTCATGTACTCCTGGAGCTTTTATGACCCCGACGGCCATTTATGGGAAGTCATGTACATGGAAGACGAAGCCTTCGAATAACAAAACCGCACCGGATAAAGTTCCGGTGCGGTTTTTAAGGTTTAAAGGTATTCCGCGTAGCGTTTTTCCAGGTAGTTCTGCAGCACGGTCATGACTGTGCAGATGGCCCAGTAGATGAGTGCGACCAGGATGAGCAATGTCAGCAGGTCGTATTCCCGCGCGCCGACAATGCGCGCTTTCTGGAAAATTTCCGGCACCGTGATCATCGCAGCGAGCGAGGAGGCCTTGATCAGGTCCAAGTAGACATTCGATAAAGGCGGCACCGCAATGCGCACCGATTGCGGCAGGATGATCCTGCGCATCGTCTGCCAATAGGTGAGGCCGAGTGCGGTGGACGATTCCCATTGCCCTTTATCGACGGACGCCAGGGCCGAGCGGAACACTTCCGCGATATAGGCAGCGCTGTTGATGGTGAAGCCGATGAGTGCAGCCTGTAAGGCGGTGAACTCAACGCCGATGACAGGGAGTGCAAAATACAGCAAGAACAAGATGACAAGAATCGGCACCCCGCGCATGAAGGAAATATAAAGCCGTGCCGGCAAATGAAGCAACGGCAGTTTCGAAGTCCTCGCGAGCGCGAGGAAAAAGCCGATGACGAGGCCGCCGAGCATGCTGCCCATGGAAATCAATAGCGTCAGCCAAATGCCTTCGAGCACATATGGCAAGGAATTGATCGCAAGCTCAGGATCGAATAACAACCCCCATTCGATATCGCTCATAAAAATGGGCCTCCTTTAGTTTTCCTCTTCGATGTCCGGTTCGATGGAGACATCGGCACCGCCGAAGAATTCAGCCGAAATATCACTGATGGTGCCATCCGAAAGCATTTCCTCAAGTGTGCCATTTACTTGTTCGAGCAATTCTTCATGGTCCTTGTTGACGACCAGGCCGACTTCGGACGGCAAATATTTAATGTCCGGATGGATCGTGATGTTGAGTTCCGGGAATGCCGCCACCCCGAAAGTCGATAAATAATAATCGTTCAAGATGACATCGGTCCGGCCGATCGAGACGTCGCGCAAATAGACTTCGTTTGTCGCGTTGTCATACGTCACTTCTTCCGCCCCGTAGTCGCGGGCGATTTGCATATAGACCGATGTCGAGACGCCGGCCGCTTTTTTGCCTTCCAAGTCTTCCAGTGATTCGATGCCGGACAGGTCATCTTTCCGGACGACGGCTGTACCGTACGAATACTTGATCGGCGTTGAGAACAGGAATTGATCGGTCATTTCATCGGTCACTTCGATATCGTTCGCTGCCATGTCGAGTTGTCCCGTGCTGACGCTCGTCAACATCTCATCGAACCCGAGTTCGCGGAATTCGATATCAAGGCCGAGCCGTTCGCCGAGTTCGCGTACGACTTCCACTTCAAATCCGGTTAATTCGCCGCTTTCCTCATCTCGGAACGAAGTGGCGAGCAATGTTCCCGAGGTGCCGACAGTCAAGACGCCTTCTTCCTGGATGCGGTCCCACTCCGATGGCTGTTCGGTCTCCGCATTTTCGTCCCCGCATGCTGAAAGTGCCAGTGCTGCCGTGCTGGCCAAAGCAGCAGTTATGTATGTGCGTTTCGTGAAAGTAATCAATGTAAAGCCTCCTTATATTATGTCCTATAAAAAGATAGCATTAACCATGGCTCGAGGCAATGCTTTATCGGCATGAAGTGTTCATATAATATTATTATGTAAACAGACATGGGTAAAAGGCCCATGCCAACGCTAAGCTGGCATGGGCAGGGGGGAATCACTTTTTCAATTTCAATACTAAATCTTCGTCCGGAGTGACATAAACGGTTTTCTGCTCAAAATAAATTACGAAACCGGGTTTGGCGCCGCTCGGTTTTTTCACTTGGCGGACTTCCGTGTAGTCGACCGGGACCGAGGCCGATTCACGTGCTTTGCTGAAATAAGCAGCGATGCTGGCAGCTTCCAGGATGGTTTCTTCATCCGGGTCTTGCGAGTGGATGATGACATGCGAGCCCGGAATGTCTTTCGTGTGCAGCCACGTATCGGATTTCGCTGCGACTTTGAATGTCACGTAATCATTCTGTTTATTGTTCTTGCCAACTGATATCGGGATGCCGGCACTCGATACATAATGCTCGACATTCGGTTTTTGCGGCTTTTTCTTTTTCTTCGATTTCTGGGCTTTCATATAACCTTGTTCCGACAATTCTTCGCGGATCTCTTCGATGTCAGACAGCCCTGCCTGTTGCACTTGCTGCATGAGCAATTCGAAGTAACGGATGTCTTCTTCCGTCTTTTCGATTTGCTCGAGCGTTTTGACGACCGCCGTTTTGGCTTTTTGGTAACGTGAGTAATATTTCTGGGAATTCTCGATCGGCGTCTTGCGCGGATCGAGCGGAATGGTCACAGTTTCTTCATTATAATAATTGACGACTTCCGCCTGTTTCATTCCCTTCTTGATGGTGTGCAGGTTGGCCATGATCAATTCGCCGTTCAATTGCAATTGATCGCGTTTTTGTGCTTGGTCCTGTTCTTTCTGGAGTTTTTTCAGCTTCAGTTTCAGTTTGGAAATTTCGTTCTGCAGCCAGCGCTCCAAATCGCCTGCCTGTTGCTTGACGCGGTCGCGCTCGGCTTTCGCATAATAAATCCGGTCGAGCATTTCTGACAAGTTGTCAAAGTGCATATTGTCCTGTCCGAGATGCGTCAATTCAGTCGCGGAAAAATAGCTTTTTCCTTGCTGTTCGACGTAATAGCCGGTCGGTTCCGGAGCATTGAAATCCTGCAAAAAGGCAGCTGCGCTTTCTGGATCCTGTTCGAGCCGGTAGTTCAGCTCTTTCGCCGTCAACGGGGAAAAGCCGGCAAACCGGGAGACGATTTCCTTGTCGGTGAGCCCGCTGAAGTCTGCATCCGCCGCAAATGGATCCTGTTTATCTTGGGACGGCGGGAACATATAATCCTGGCCCGGCAAAATCGTCCGGTAGGAGTTGACGCTCGGCGGCAAATGCTTGAGGCTGTCGAGAATCATGTCGCGTTCGGCGTCGACTAAAATGATATTCGAATGCCGGCCCATCATTTCGACATGGAGCTCGCGTTCGATCTCGTCGCCGATATCATTGCGTGCGCGGATGCGCAAGATGATCAGCCGGTCGGAACCGTGTTGCTCGAGACCTGTGATGACACCGCCTTCAATATGCTTCCGGAGCAGCATGCAGAACATCGGCGGTTCCGATGGATTGACGTTTGTCGTGTTGGTCAAATGAATCCGCGAATAGGACGGGTGGATCGAGATGAGCAATTTATGGTTTTTTCCTTGTGCGCGTATATGCAGGAGCAGTTCGAGCTGATTAGGCTGATGAACTTTTGAAATCCTTCCGGTGATGAGCTGTTGCAATTCGCTCGTCATCGCTTTCGTAAATAATCCATCAAATGCCATGAAAAATCCCTCTTTCAAATCGTTTTGTTCCATCTTATCATTTTCACGGAAGAATATGATATAATAAGACAGTTAGTTTTAAGCGCGAACATATAACTCGAGCATTGATGGCGGTGGGGAAGATGAAGAGAAAGCCGAAGTTCATATCCATCGGGTCGGGCAATGCGGTATCAGTGGACCGCATCGTCTCGATGATCCAGCCGGACTCGGCGCCTTCCAAACGCCTAATACAGGAAGCGCGCAGCAAAGGCTTGCTCGTCGATGCGACAGGCGGCAAGAAGACCAAGTCGATCTTTATCATGGATAGCGATCATGTGGTCATTTCCGCTTTGTCGGTCGAGACGGCACTAGCGCGGATTGAAGAAAATGATGATGAGGCAAGCGAGGGATAAAATGAGAAAACAACGCGGACTGCTCATCGTGCTGTCCGGGCCTTCGGGGGTCGGCAAAGGCACGGTGCGAAAAGAGCTGTTCCAACAGCCGGATACGAATTATGAATATTCCATTTCCATGACGACGCGCGCACCGCGCGAAGGGGAAGTGGACGAAGTCGATTATTTCTTCAAGACCCGTCATGAATTTGAAGAACTGATCGACCAAGGGCAATTGCTCGAATATGCCGAGTATGTCGGCAATTATTACGGCACGCCGCTCGAATACGTCAATAAAATGCGTGATGCCGGGCGTGATGTGTTCCTGGAGATTGAAGTGCAAGGGGCAGCGCAAGTGCGCGATAAGGTGCCGGATGGCTTGTTCATCTTCCTTGCGCCCCCCAGCCTCTCGGAACTCGAAGAGCGCTTGGTCGGCCGCGGCACGGAATCGGACGAAGTGATCGCTTCCCGCATCCACGCCGCCAGGAAAGAACTTGAGATGATGAACTTGTACGATTACGTCGTCGAGAACGATGAAGTCGAAAATGCATGCGACCGTATCAATGCCATCATCATCGCGGAGCATTGCAAGCGGGAACGCGTCGAGAAAAGATACTTAGATATGCTAAAGGAGAATGCCTGATGTTATACCCATCCGTTGATAAACTGAAAAGCCGCATCGATTCGAAATACTCTTTGGTCGCTTTGGCTTCCAAGAGAGCCCGCCAATTGCACGAACATGGAGATGAAAAACTGGATGCCTACACATCCCATAAAGCGGTTGGAAAAGCGCTTGAAGAAATTGCGGAAGGCGCATTGACGCCGGTACAGCAAGATGCATCCGCGATTTACGAAGACGAAATTTAACTTATGATCTCAATTGACGACTCCCAGAGCGAACCTGTTCTTTGGGAGTTTGTTGTTTAGAAAGGGTGTTTAGCGGTGTTGGCAAATCGAAAAATCCTATTGTGTGTGAGCGGCGGCATCGCCGTCTATAAAGCGGTCGCTCTCGTCAGCAAACTGTCCCAGGCGGGAGCGGACGTAAAAGTGATCATGACCGAATCGGCGAAGCAATTCGTCCAGCCCCTATCCTTCCAGGTGATGTCCAGAAACGATGTCTATTTTGATACCTTCGATGAAAAGGATTCTTCGGTCATCGCCCATATCGATTTGGCGGACTGGGCGGACCTGGTCATTGTTGCACCCGCTACTGCCAATATGATCGCGAAAATGGCGAATGGCTTAGGCGATGATATGGTGTCGACGGTGCTTCTTGCGACGACTGCGCCGATTTGGGTGGCGCCGGCGATGAATGTCCATATGTACGACCATCCGGCCGTGAAACGCAATATCGACCGTTTGCATCATGACGGCATCCGGTTCATCGAGCCGTCTGAAGGCTTTTTGGCCTGCGGTTATGTCGGCAAAGGGCGACTGGAAGAACCGGAAAAGATCACTGAACTGGTCGCCGGCCATTTTACTAAAATTAAGCCCTTGAAAGGGAAAAAAGTGGTCGTGACGGCAGGGCCGACACGCGAGCGGATCGACCCGGTGCGTTTTTTGACGAATTTCTCAAGTGGCAAGATGGGCTATGCGATGGCAGAAGCGGCAGCGGAACTAGGCGCTGACACGATTTTGATCAGCGGCCCGGTTTCCTTGCCGGTGCCAAACGGCGTCAAGCGCATCCAAGTCGAAAGCGCACAGCAAATGCTCGAAGCGGTGCTCGGCGAATACGAAAGCGCAGACATGGTCGTCAAAACGGCGGCTGTCGCAGATTACCGCCCAGCGGCCATCGCCGGGCAGAAGGTCAAGAAAAAAGAAGGCAATTCGGTCCTTGAGCTGGAGCGCACGGTAGACATTCTCCAGCAGCTCGGCCAACTGAAGAGCCGTCAAATCCTGGTCGGCTTCGCGGCAGAGACCGATCATGTGGCACAGTATGCCAAAGACAAACTCGAGCGGAAAAACGCTGATTACATCATCGCCAATGACGTCAGCGCCGACCAAGCAGGCTTTGACCACGATACGAATGCAGTGACGGTCTATGGCCGCGGGGATTTCGAAAAAGCTTTCCCGGTCATGCCGAAAAAAGCGCTTGCGCTTGAGTTGCTGTCGCTCATCACCGAAAAGGAATTTTCAAAATGATTGCCGAAGTCATTGTCGATGTTGCCGCACATCCAATTGACCGGCCATTCGATTATGCAGTGCCGGAAAAATTCCAGGCACTCACCGAGCCGGGCATGCGCGTCAAAGTGCCTTTTGGCAACCGCAAAGTGCTCGGCTTCATTACAGCAATCAAAGAAACGTCGGAATTTGACCCGAAACGCTTGAAGCCGATCCACGAATTGATGGATGTCGTGCCCGTGTTGAACGGGGAAATGCTCGAGCTTGCCCAGTGGATGAAACGGCAGACGGTGTGTTTTGAAATCGATGCCCTGCAAGTCATGGTCCCTGCCGCACTGCGCGCCAAATACGAAAAGCGCTTCGTGCTAAACGTTCCTATTGAAGAGCTGCCAAAAGAGCTGCACCCGTATTTCGGCACGCGTGACTTTGTCCGTGCCCAGGAAGCGGAAGCTGTATATGGGCTCATGAAAAAGGAAATGGACAAAGGCACGGTGCTTGCGGATACGAACATCCAGCAGAAAACCGGCGTGAAAAAAGTACGCATGGTCCATATTACGGACTCCATAGAGGATATAGAAAATATTTCCATAAGAGCGAACGCCAAGCAGCAATTGAAGCTGCAGGAGTTTTTCCTGAAACACGTGGGCCAAAGTTTTGAATCTTCCCGACTGCAAAAGCAGGCAGATGTTTCGCTTCCGACGGTCAATGCGCTGGCGGAAAAAGGCTTGGCCACTTTTTCATCGATGGAATCGTACCGGGATCCATCGCTCTTGACAGCCATTGAAGAAAAAATCGCCTTGGATTTGACAGATGAACAGCAAATGGCTTTTGATGCCATTCAATCCTCGCTCAATACCGAAAAGACTTTTTTGCTTCATGGCATCACCGGCAGCGGAAAAACGGAGATCTATTTGCAGACGATCGCCCAAGTGATTGAAGAAGGCAAGGAAGCGATCATGCTCGTCCCGGAAATTTCCTTGACGCCACAGATGACGATCCGCTTTAAGGAGCGTTTCGGCGATTCGGTCGCGGTGCTGCACAGCGGCTTATCGGCCGGGGAAAAATACGATGAATGGCGAAAAATCCAGCGTGCGGAAGTGAAAGTCGTAGTGGGTGCGCGCTCTGCGATTTTTGCGCCATTTCAAAATCTCGGCTTGATCATCCTCGACGAAGAGCACGAATCGAGCTATAAACAAGACGACTCGCCGCGCTATCATGCACGCGATGTGGCGATTTGGCGCAGCCAGCAGCATCAATGCCCTGTTATTCTCGGGAGCGCGACGCCTTCACTGGAATCGTATGCGCGCGCAAAAAAAGGCGTCTACGAATTGCTCGCGCTGAAAAACCGGGCGAAAAACCAGCCATTGCCCGAGGTCCATATTGTCGATATGCGCGAGGAGCTGCGGACCGGCAACCGGTCGATGTTTTCCGTAGAATTGGCGGAAGCGATACGCGAGCGCCTTGCGCGCAAAGAGCAAGTCGTGCTGTTTTTGAACAAGCGCGGCTACTCGTCATTCGTCTTATGCCGCGATTGCGGGACGGTGCTGCAATGCCCGAACTGCGATATCTCGCTGACCTATCACCGGGCGAGCGAACGCATGAAATGCCATTATTGCGGCTATGATGAACCCGTACCGACGAGCTGTCCGGAATGCGAGAGCGACCATATCCGCTTTTTCGGCACAGGAACGCAAAAAGTCGAAGAGGAACTGGCGAAGCTCGTGCCGGATGCGCGTGTTTTGCGGATGGATGTCGATACGACCCGCAATAAAGGCGCGCACGAGAAAATCTTGTCCGCGTTCGGCGAAGGCAAAGCCGATATTCTGCTCGGTACGCAAATGATCGCCAAAGGATTGGATTTTCCGAATATCACCTTGGTCGGTGTCTTATCGGCGGATACGACTTTGCATCTGCCGGATTTCCGGGCAGCCGAGAAAACCTATCAATTATTGACGCAAGTGAGCGGGCGCGCGGGACGCGACATTCTGCCTGGGGAAGTGTATGTGCAGACCTATACGCCGGAGCATTACGCGATCACGCTCGCCAAGGACCAATTATATGAACCGTTCTACGAGCAGGAAATGGCCATGAGGCGCGCAAGCGGATACCCGCCGTATTATTACGTCGTCAATATCCAGTTCACCCATGAGGATCTGATGACGGTGTCGGGCTATGCCGAGCAGATGACCGAATACCTGCGCCACCGGCTGTCGCCTAAAACCATTATTATCGGGCCTTCGGCATCGCTCATCGCCCGCGTGAACAATAGATATCGCTATCAATGTTTGATAAAATACAAAAATGAACCTAAGCTGGCTGAAGTGCTGCAGCAATTGATTAAAATCTACCGCAGCGACTGGATCAAAACAGGTGCGACTCTGTCCATCGACATGAATCCGACAGCAGTCATGTAATAGAAATGAGGAATAGAAATGGCAATCCGTGAAATCGTGAAACACCCGAACGAAGTATTAGAAACCCCGTGCAAGACGGTCACTGAATTCGACCGTGAGCTCGCAGACCTATTGGACGACATGCACGAGACGATGATCGAAGCGGACGGCGTCGGCATTGCCGCACCGCAAGTGGGTGTCTCACTGCGCGTCGCGATCGTCGATTTCCAGGAAGGGCAAGAACCGATTGAAATGATCAACCCGGAACTCGCGCTATTCGAAGGAAAAGAGACGGATATCGAAGGGTGCTTGAGCTTCCCCGGTATTTTCGGTGAAGTCGAACGCCATGGCCGCATCAAAATCAAGGCACAGGAACGCGACGGCTCCTGGTACGAGCTGGAGGCGGAAGGTTACGAAGCGCGTGCCATCCTTCATGAAATGGACCATTTGGATGGCGTCTTGTTCACGAGCAAAATCGAGAAGTACGTCAGCCAAGAAGAATTGGATGAACTGATCCGCCAACAGGAAGAGGAGGATGTGCTTTGACCAAAATCGTATTCATGGGAACGCCGGCATTCTCGGCGCCGATCCTGAAGATGCTTGCCGAAGAAGGATATGACATCGTTTCGGTCGTCACACAGCCCGACCGCCCTGTCGGCAGAAAGAAGATCCTGACGCCGACGCCGGTGAAACAACAAGCGCTCGAACTTGGATTGCCAGTATACCAACCGGAGAAGTTGAAAGACCCCGAACAGGCGCAGAAAATCCTCGACTTGAATCCGGACCTCATCGTCACGGCAGCGTTCGGGCAGATTCTGCCGACATCCGTGCTTGAAGCCCCAAAACTTGGCGCCATCAATGTGCACGCCTCGCTGCTTCCGGAATACCGGGGCGGCGCGCCGATCCACCAGGCGATCATCGACGGCAAAAAAGAAACCGGTGTGACGATCATGTACATGGTCGACCGATTGGATGCAGGAGACATCATCTCGCAAAAATCGGTGGCGATTGAAGAGACGGACCATACCGGTAGCATGTTCGAGAAATTGAGTGCGGCAGGGATGGATTTATTGCGCGATACTTTGCCGTCGATCATTGACGGGACGAATCCGCGGATTCCGCAGGACGAGGAGCATGTCACGTTCGCGCGCAATATTTCAAGGGAGCAGGAACGCATCGACTGGAACAAATCCGCACGCGACATCTATAACCAAGTGCGCGGCTTGCATCCATGGCCGGTCGCGTTCACTACGTTTGGAGGCGCCAATGTCAAATTGTGGTGGGCGGAGATCGCCAACAGCGGAAAAACCGGTGCGCCGGGTGAAATCGTCGAATTGACAAAAGATGCCATCATCGTCCAAACCGGCGAAGGCACACTTGCCATCAAGGAATTGCAGCCGGCCGGTAAAAAACGCATGACAGCTGAAGATTATTTGCGTGGGCCGAAATTACAGGCAGGGGATCGATTCGAATGAAAAACAAAAAAATTCACGGCAATGTGAGGGATGCAGCATTGTCGATTCTCTATGCCGTTGAAAACAAACAGGCATATAGCAACCTCCTATTGAATTCGACAATGGATAGCTACGGCATTTCCGCCAAAAATAAAGGCTTGTTGACGGAAATCACTTACGGTACGCTGCAGCATCAAATGACTTTGGATTACTATCTGGAACCGTATATCAAAGGCAAGCTCGATCCATGGGTGCGGACGCTTCTGCGGTTATCGCTCTACCAGATCGTTTACTTGGACCGCATCCCGTTCCACGCTGTCATCAACGAAGCGGTGGAAATCGCCAAAAGGCGCGGGCACGGGGGAATCGCGTCTGTTTTCAACGGCATTCTGCGCTCCATCCAACGGTCAGGCGTGCGTTCATTCAACGAAATTGCCGATCCGATCGAAAAGATTTCCATCGAAACAAGCCACCCGGCATGGATGATCAAGCGCTGGTCCGAACAATTCGGCATGCAAAAAGCCCGCGAAATGGCACTCGAGAATAACAGGGCGCCACTACAGACGGTACGCGTCAATACCGTCCAGGCAACTCCTGGCGAAGTGATCGAAATGCTTGAGTCGGAAGGGCTGACTGCTGAATCGAGCAAGATCATCCCGGAATGCCTCGTCGTCACGGGCGGGCAGCCGGTGCGCACGCAAACGTTCGAAAAAGGCTTTATCACGATACAAGACGAAAGTTCGATGCTGCCAGCTTATGCATTGCAAGTGCAGCCTGGCATGAAAGTGCTCGATATGTGCGCGGCGCCTGGGGGAAAGACGACCCATATCGCCGAAAAGCTTGAAGGGCAAGGGAATGTGCTCGCGATGGATCTGCACGCCCATAAAGTCAAATTGATCGAAGAAACCGCGAAGCGCTTGGGCCACCAGACAATCGAGACCACAGTCGGAGACGGCCGGGAAAGCAGTGAACGTTTCGGTGAAGAAACCTTCGACCGCATCCTGGTGGATGCACCGTGCAGTGGCCTTGGCGTCATCAAGCGCAAGCCGGATATCAAATACACGAAAACGCCGGACGATTTCGGCCGCTTGCAGACGATTCAGCTTGCGCTTCTCGATGAAGCGGTGAAGCTACTGAAGCCGGGCGGCATCCTCGTCTACAGTACGTGTACGGTCGATACCGAAGAGAACCGCGGAACTGCCGAGAAATTCATGAACACACATCCGCAAATGGAACAGATCCCTGCTGAATTGCCTGCTGCTTTCAAAAGCAAGGGCAAAGGGTTTGTCCAAGTATTCCCGCAGGATTTCGGGAGTGACGGATTTTTTATCGCAAGCTTCAGAAAAACCGACGGCAGCATTGCCGAAAGCTAAAAAGCGGGGTGTCCACTATTGTTTCAGTATGTAATTGAAAGCGATACCGGCAGAAAAAGAGAAGTCAACGAAGACCGCGTCGCTGTGCTCAAACGCCCCGGCGGATTATTGCTCGCCCTTGTCGCGGACGGTATGGGCGGGCACAATGCCGGAGATGTCGCGAGCCGGATGACCGTCGATGAACTTGGCGAAAGGTTCATGGAAGCCGGCGAAGAGATGTTTGGGACGACGGAAGCGAAGATGGCCTGGCTCTCTGAACAAGTGCTGCAGGTCAACCGGGCCATCTATGAACATTCCATCACCCATAGCGAATGCAAAGGGATGGGCACGACATTGATCGCCGCATTGATCGAAGGGGAAGATTGCGTGCTGTGCCATATCGGTGATAGCCGTGCATATGCCATCGGCCCCTCCATGGTTCAAATGACGCGTGACCATTCCTATGTCAACGTGCTCGTCGATAACGGTGAAATCACGCAACAGCAGGCTGAAGACCATCCGAAGAAAAACTGGATATTGCGATCCCTCGGCACGGAACCGGATATCGAGCGGGAAATGCACCATTTTTCTCTTGCCGGCATCTCTTATTTCCTGATTTGCACAGATGGATTGAGCAATAAATTAAGCGAGCGGGAAATCTCATCGATCGTCCGCTCGAAAGCATCGCTCTCGCAAAAAGGCAAAGCCTTGATCGCGCTTGCCAATGACCTCGGCGGAGAAGACAATATTTCATTCGTATTGTTGACGGCGCTTGGTGAGGAGGTTTAGCGATGTTGATCGGAAAAAGAATCAATAGCCGATATAAAGTGCTTGAAGCGATCGGCAGCGGAGGCATGTCCAATGTCTATTTGGCACATGACATGATCCTTGACCGCGACGTCGCCATCAAAGTGCTGCGCTACGACTTCAGCAATGAAGAGGAATTGCGGCGCCGCTTTAAGCGGGAGGCGCTGTCCTCGACGAGCCTCGGCCATCCCAACATCGTCAGTATATTCGATGTCGGGGAAGACAATGACCTGCCTTATCTCGTCATGGAATATGTCCCAGGGGATACATTGAAGGAATACATCATCAAACACTCCCCGGTCGAACCGGAACGCGCCGTGGAAATCATGAAGCAATTGGCCTCTGCCCTTGCGCATGCCCACCACAACCATATCGTGCACCGTGATATCAAGCCACAGAACGTGCTGGTCGACGAGGACGGAAATGTCAAGATCTCGGATTTCGGCATAGCCATGGCCTTGAGTGCCACTTCCTACACACAAACGAACTCGGTGCTCGGGACCGTGCACTATTTGTCCCCGGAACAGGCACGGGGCGGTACGGCCAATAAAAAATCCGATATTTATTCGCTTGGCATCGTCATGTATGAACTATTGACCGGAAAATTGCCGTTTTCCGGCGAGTCGGCTGTCGCCATCGCCTTGAAGCATCTGCAGACGGAAACGCCTTCATTGAAGGATACAGTTCCCGGCCTTCCGCAAAGCCTTGAGAATATCGTATTGAAAGCCACCGCAAAGAACCCGCAATACCGCTACGCATCAGCGGATGAAATGGCAGAAGACCTTTCGACGGCACTCACTCCGGAACGGCTCAACGAACCGAAATTCATGATTCCTGTAGATGAAGGTGAAACGCGGGCCATGCCGGCGATCAAGGATTCAGGCACGTACGAACAGGCCGACGCAACCAAAACGATGGCCTTGCCTTTAAAAGAAGAAAAAAAACTGGAGCCAAAACCGGCAAAAAAGAAAAAGCGCAAGAAAATGCCGATTGTCCTGGCGATAGTGGGAGCTTTGTTATTGACCGGGTTGATCGTTGCCTTGGCTTTCCCTGGACTGTTCGAACCGCGTCAAGTAGCTGTGCCGGATGTTTCCGGCATGGACCGGGAAGCGGCACATGAGGAGTTGACCGCCGCTGGCTTTGTCGTTGCCGAGGAATCCGAGCAATTCTCTGAAGAGGTTGAAGAGAACCACGTCATCCGCACCATTCCCGAAGCCGGGAAAATGCGAGATCCCGAAGCGAGCATCAGCTTATTCATCAGTAGGGGGAAAGAAACAACCGAATTCGGCGACTATGTCGGCGATTCGCTAGAACAGGCCCAGCGCATGCTTGAAGGCAAGAATTTCGCTTCAATCGATTCACGGGAGGAATTTTCCGACGAAGCGCCCGGAACGATCTTGAGCCAAAGCCCCGAAGCGGGGACCGAAGTGGTCATCAGCGAGACTGCGGTCGAATTTGTTGTCAGTAAAGGGCCGGATATGCGTGAGGTGGAGGACTTGAGCGGATATGGGGAAGCGGAGTTGAACGAATACGCCCGTTCATCAGGATTCAATATCCGCATCGTCCGTGAACAAGAGTCCGATACCGTAGAAGCGGGATTGGTGCTGTCGCAGAACGTAGCGGGCGGGGAGACGCTTGAAGTGGGAAGTACGATCGAAGTCGTCCTATCTTCCGGCAGGGCAGAACTTCCCGTGAAGACTTATGTCGAAACGGTTGAAATCCCTTATGAGCCGGCAGAGCCGGCAGAAGAAGGCGAGGAGCCGGTGGAGCAGACAATCCGTGTCTACATCCAGGACCAGAACCAAAGTATGGTCGAGCCTGTCGAAGAGTTCACCATCACGGAAACGACCGAACACCAGATTGAAATGCAGATCGTCGAGGGCGGCAGCGCTTCCTACCGCATCGTCAGGGATGCCACGATCATTCTGGAAGAGACGGTCGAGTATGAGAACGCTGATTAAGCAAACCAAACAAAAAAGGGATAAGGAGTGGTGCTATGCCGAAAGGTCAGATCAGGAAAGCGTTAAGCGGTTTCTATTATGTATTGGATGAAGACGGGGAGCGTTATACGCAATGCCGCGGCCGCGGGGTTTTCCGGAATCGCCAAATCACGCCGCTCGTCGGCGATTTCGTGGAATACAAGGCAGAAAACGAGCGCGAAGGGACGATACTGGACATTGAAGAACGCGACAATGAGCTGGTGCGCCCGCCGATCGCCAACATCGACCAAGCGATTCTCGTATTTTCAGCCAAGCAGCCAGATTTTCATCCTTTGCTCTTGGACCGTTTTCTCGTGGCGGTTGAATCGTTCGGTATCGAGCCGGTGATTTGCCTGACGAAAACCGATCTATTGTCTGAGACGGAACGCGAAGATTTGGACCGCTACGCAGACGACTACCGGGCAATCGGCTACGAAGTCATTGAAACTTTCATAGACGATCCGAGCTTGCGTGCAAGCTTGATGCCGGTTCTTGACGGCAAGACAAGCGTTCTTGCCGGACAGTCGGGCGTCGGGAAATCGACTTTGCTGAATACGATCTTGCCATCGTTGAAGTTGAAGACCGATGACATTTCGCAAGCCTTGAACCGCGGAAAGCATACGACGCGCCATGTTGAATTGATCGAAGTCAACGGCGGTTTGCTGGCGGACACGCCGGGATTCAGCTCATTCGATTTCGAGCAACTGGAAAAAGAGGAATTATCGGCATGCTTCCCGGAGATGGAAGAGCGTTCAGGGGGCTGCAAATTCCGTGAATGCCTTCATTTGAATGAACCGAAATGTGCCATCAAAAAAGCGGTTGAGACAGGGGAGATTCCGGAATACCGTTACAAGCATTACTTGAAATTCTTGGAAGAAATAATGAATCGAAAGCCGAGGTATTCACATGATTAAAATTGCACCGTCTATACTAGCAGCAGATTTCGCGAAACTTGGACAAGAAGTACAGGAAGTCGAAAAAGCCGGAGCCGATTGGATCCATATCGATGTCATGGACGGCCATTTCGTCCCGAATATCACGATGGGACCGATTGTGGTCGATGCGCTCCGCCCGTTGACACAGCTTCCGCTCGATGTCCATTTGATGATCGAGAACCCGGACCGCTACATCGAAGATTTTGCCAAGGCAGGAGCGGATTATATTACCGTCCATGTCGAAGCGTGCCCACATCTTCACCGCACCATCCAATTGATTCGTTCATTCGGCGTCAAACCGGGTGTCGTCTTGAACCCGCACACGCCGATCGAAACGATCCAGCATGTTCTTGAAGATATCGACTTGGTGCTGTTCATGACCGTTAACCCAGGATTTGGCGGACAGAAGTTCATCCATTCAGTCGTCCCGAAAGTTGCTGCATTGTCGCAATTGATCAAAGACAAAGGCTTGTCTGTCGATATCCAAATCGATGGCGGCATCAATGAAGAAACGATCGTTCCGTGTGCACAGGCAGGAGCGAACGTCTTTGTGGCCGGGTCTGCCATTTTCGGCAAGCAAGACCGCACGCAAGCTTTGCAGGCAATCAAAAAAGCGGGGCAAGGGGCTCTCTCGTGATTGTCGTCTTAACAGCAGGAGGTCCGGCAGACGAATTGCCGGACCTTTCTCTATATGAAGGAGCCTCACATATCGGGGTGGATGCAGGGGTCATGACATTGCTTGGGCTGGGGATCGAACCGGTGGAAGCGATCGGGGATTTTGACTCGGTGACAGATCGCGAATACGAAAAAATCCGCTCGGCTTTTCCTTCTCTTGAACGGTCGCCGGCGGAAAAGGATGAATCGGATACGGAATTGGCCTTGAAAAAAGCGATGCATTACAACCCGGATACGGTCATCATCACCGGCGTGACAGGCGGCAGGCTGGACCATTACATGGCTGCGCTGCATATTGTCTTTGCTTACCAACGAAGCTATCCGGATATCGATTTCATTGTATTGAACAAGCAGAACCGCATCCGTTTCATGGAACCCGGAAAGTACAACTTTGAAGCGGGCGGGGAATTCAAGTACATCTCCTTTTACCCGTTTGCGGAAGAAGTGAGCGGCTTCACGTTGGAAGGGTTCAGATATCCAGTGGAGGATGAGCGGATACCATTTGGTTCGACGCGCTTTATCAGCAATGAATTAATGCGAGACGGCACGCTTGAATTCACGGGCGGGCATCTGATCGTCATCGAAAGTTCAGATTGAACGCACGAAAAAATGCCAGGCTGACAGATGTCAGGCCTGGCATTATTCATGAGCGGTTTAGACGCGCTCAACTTTTCCTGATTTCAATGCTCTCGCGGAAACCCATACACGTTTCGGCTTGCCGTCAACAAGGATGCGAACTTTTTGAAGGTTTGCTCCCCATGTACGTTTTGTCGAGTTCAACGCGTGTGAACGGCTGTTTCCAGAACGAGCTTTACGTCCAGATACTGCACATACTTTTGGCATGTAAGTCCCTCCTCACAAGTGAAGCTGAAAATTATAATAGAATTTCAGTTCGTTTTTCGTTTCACATACTTTAATAATTTACCATAGAAAAAAGAGGGGCGCAAGTGAAATTCATAGCCTTTCAAGAAAAAAACCTTTACAGGCTAAAACGTTGGCTTTTCTTATAAAGGGCTTTCATGTAGAATGAAAAGAGTGAAATAGGACTCGAGGAGGAATTTTAATGTCGATTGAGTTGAATAATGAATATGGTCAAATCGATATTTCCAATGATGTGATAGCCCAAATAGCCGGCGGTGCTGCAATCGAATGCTACGGCATCGTAGGAATGGCAACCAAACACCAGATCCGCGACGGCCTCACGGACATTCTCCGCAAAGAGAACTTCGCCAAAGGAGTCCTTGTGCGCCAGGAAGACGGCGATTTGGTCATTGATATGTATGTAATCATCAGCTACGGAACGAAAATTTCGGAAGTGGCGTATCAAGTCCAATCCAAAGTGAAATATACAATTACAAAAACATTGGGCATGCCGGTTAGTGCGGTAAACATTTATGTCCAGGGCGTTCGTGTGACGAACCCGTAAGAGGAGGAAAATTCGGTTATGAAGTCATTAAACGGAGTGAAATTCGCTGAAATGGTGCAGATGGGTTCGCACCATCTATACCAAAATGCGGATTATGTAGATGCATTGAACGTCTTCCCGGTGCCGGACGGCGATACTGGGACGAACATGAATTTATCGATGACATCCGGAGCAAAAGAGACAGAAGCCCACGCGCAAGAACATATCGGGAAAACAGCGAGCGCTTTATCAAAAGGCCTTTTGATGGGCGCACGCGGCAACTCAGGCGTCATTTTGTCGCAGTTGTTCCGCGGGTTCGGCAAATTCATTGTCGATGAGCAGGAGCTTTCTGCGAAGAAACTGGCGCACGCTTTGCAACACGGCGTCGAGACCGCTTATAAGGCTGTCATGAAACCGGTCGAAGGCACTATCCTGACGGTCGCGAAAGATGCGGCGGCTAAAGGAATGAGCCTAGCAGACAATGAAGAAGATATCATCGTGCTGTTCGAAGCGATCGTCACTGAAGCGAAAGCATCGCTTGAGAGAACACCGGACCTGCTGCCGGTACTGAAGGAAGTCGGAGTTGTCGACAGTGGCGGGCAAGGCCTTGTCTATGTCTATGAAGGATTTCTTGCATCATTGAAAGGCGAAGCATTGCCGGAGAAGCATGTCGATAATTCGATGGATGAACTGGTCAGCGCCGAGCACCATAAGAATATCGCAGGATTCATGAACACGGAAGATATCGAATTCGGCTATTGCACGGAGTTCATGGTCAAATTCGAAGAAGGCAAACGACCATTCAATGAAGCCGAGTTCCGGACGGACTTAAGCGCTTATGGCGATTCGCTTCTGGTCATTTCAGACGACGAGATCGCAAAAATCCATATCCACTCCGAAGAACCGGGTAAAGTCCTTACATATGGCCAGGAATACGGAAGCCTGATCAGCATGAAGATCGAAAACATGCGCCAGCAACACACCGATATAGTCGGTGAAGACCATAAAAAGGCCACTCCGGCTGAACAGGCGAAGCATCCTTATGCGATTGTCACGGTAGCGATGGGAGAAGGCGTAGCGGAATTGCTCCGTTCGATCGGCGCTTCCTACGTCATCGAAGGCGGCCAGACGATGAACCCGTCTACCGAAGACATCGTCAATGCGGTCCGTTCGATCGGCGCGGAACGCGTATTGATCTTGCCGAACAATAAAAATATCATCATGGCGGCGGAGCAGGCAGCAGAGCTTCTGGATATCGAGGCGGCAGTCGTGCCGACGAAAGATGTCCCACAAGGAATGTCGGCGCTTCTCGCCTTCAACCCAGAAGCCGCTGTTGCGGACAATCAACAAGCGATGGGCGAGGCGATCAAGAACGTCAAGTCCGGCTCGGTCACTTTTGCGGTGCGTGATACTTCAATCGATGGCATCTCCATCAAGAAAGACGATTTCATGGGGATTTCCGAAGGCAAGATCGTCGTGTCGGATCAAAGCCTCGAGAAAGTCGCGGAAGAGCTGTGCAAAACATTGGTCGATGCGGAGGCGGAAATCGTCACGATTCTCTTCGGCGAAGATGTCAATGAATCAGATGCCGAAAAACTAGGCGCATTCATCGAATCATTGAACGGCGATGTCGAAGTGGAGATCCACAACGGCAAACAGCCGCTTTATCCATACATTCTGGCAGTTGAATAAGTTTAGGCGGAGGCCCGGGAACCAGACAGCGGGTTTCCGCTTTTTTTATTTTGGCAAAATAGAGAAGGAATGGGCAATATATAAAATATCGCGAGCGAGTGAAAATTGCCGACCGGAGCGTGAAAGCCCACGGCTAAGACAATGTATGCGCTTTATTATCTTTGTTTCCTTGGGGCATTTCATGTAAAATGAAATTATACGAGACGGAAAGTGAGGGGTTTGGGCATGAAGTTCAAATCTGTTTTTGATATAATCGGCCCGGTCATGATCGGGCCATCATCATCGCATACTGCAGGTGCGGCACGCATCGGCAGGGTAGCACGCGACCTGTTCGGAAGGCAGCCGGCATGGGCGAAGATCCATTTATACGGTTCTTTCGCCGAAACCTATAAAGGCCATTCGACCGATGTGGCGATCGTCGGCGGGTTATTGGACTATGATACATTCGATGAACGCATCAAGACCGCTTTCGAAGAAGCGGAAAAACTCGGTTTGAGCTTTGAATTCATTCCGGAGACGGGACACGTCGATCACCCGAATACGGCGCGCATCGTCATTGGGGACGACAAATCCGAAATGTCGATGATGGGGATTTCCATCGGCGGGGGCAAGATCGAGATCACGGAACTGAACGGCTTCCCGCTCAGGCTATCTGGCAACCACCCGGCGATCCTTGTCGTCCATGACGACCGCTCGGGCTGTATCGCAAATGTAGCGAATTGTTTATATAAATACGATATCAACATCGGCCATATGGAAGTGTCACGCAAAGAACGCGGGGACATGGCATTGATGGTCATCGAAGTCGACCAAACCGTCGGCCAAGAAGTGATGGGCGAGTTGCGCGAGTTGCCGAATATTACGCAAGTCACACGCATCGCCGACTAAACTGGAGGTATGAGAAATGGATGTTCTATTCCGGAATGTAAGGGAACTCGTAGAACGGGCAGAGAAAGAAGGCAAGCTCATTTCCGAAATCATGATCGAGCAGGAGATGCTTATCACCGACCGTTCACGGGAAGAAATCATGCAGCAGATGGAGCGCAATTTGACCGTCATGGAAGAAGCGGTGGAAAAGGGGCTTAAAGGCGTCCATTCCGTTTCGGGCCTGACGGGCGGAGATGCAGTCCTGTTGCAGAAATACATGGAGCGCGGCGACAGCCTGTCCGGCAACCTATTGCTTGATGCCGTCAGCAAAGCTGTCGCGACGAATGAAGTGAACGCGGCGATGGGCACGATCTGTGCGACCCCGACGGCAGGATCCGCGGGAGTCGTACCGGGCACATTGTTTGCCGTGAAGAACAAACTGAACCCGACGCGTGAGCAGATGATCCGTTACCTGTTCACATCGGGGGCGTTCGGCTTTGTCGTGGCCAACAACGCTTCGATTTCCGGCGCGGCCGGCGGATGCCAGGCGGAAGTCGGCTCTGCGGCGGCGATGGCTTCTGCGGCCATCATCGAGATGGCTGGCGGCACGCCTCAACAAAGTTCCGAAGCGTTTGCCATCACCTTGAAGAATATGCTCGGTCTAGTCTGCGACCCTGTGGCGGGGCTCGTGGAAGTACCATGCGTGAAGCGCAACGCCATGGGTGCATCCAATGCGGTCGTCGCTGCCGATATGGCGCTCGCCGGCGTGACCAGCCGCATCCCGTGCGACGAAGTCATCAGCGCCATGTTCGAAATCGGGCAAGCGATGCCTAGCGCGTTCCGCGAAACGGCAAAAGGCGGATTGGCCGCGACACCGACCGGCAAATGGCTTGAATCGAAAATCTTCGGCGGATCGGTAGTCGGCAGTGGACAATAAAGCGCCCGTTTCTTCATTGAAGGGAGTCGGGAAGCAAGCGGCTGAAACCTTGCGGGACATGAAGATTGAAAGTCTTGAAGACTTGATCATGACCTTCCCGTATCGCCACGAGGATTTCCAGCTGAAAGATCTGGCTGAAACGCCCCATAATGAACGGGTAACGGTGGAGGGAAGGGTCGAAAATGAGCCTTCCGTCCTTTTTTTAGGGAAAAATAAATCGCGGACGACCGTGACGGTGCTCGTCGGGCGTCACCTCGTCAAGGCCGTGTTCTTCAACCAGCATTACGTGAAAGCTAAATTGCAAATCGGAGCGGTCGTCACCTTGACCGGCAAATGGGACCGTGGCCGCCAATTGATCACGGTTTCCAGCCATTCCATCGGACCGCGGACCGACGGCGCAGATTTTGAGCCGGTATACAGCCTGAAGGGTTCGATGCACCAGAAAACCTTCCGTAAATTGATGCGGCAAGCGCTGGATGCGACGAAAGGCAGCCTGCAGGATTGCCTGCCTGCGTCAATCCGCGAAGAATACCAATTGTTGCCGTTTGAGCAAGCGCTCGAAACCGTGCATTTTCCTGAAGATGCGGCATCGCTCAAGCAGGCGCGCCGTCGTTTCGTGTATGAGGAACTTCTGCTGTTCCAATTGAAGATGCAGGCGCTGCGCAAGAAAAACCGGGAAGCGGAAGGCGGCTCTTTCATCGATTATGATCTTGTGCGCCTGAAAGCATTCATCGACGCCTTGCCATTCGATCTGACCGGCGCCCAGAAACGCGTCGTCAATGAAATCTGCCGCGACATGAAAGAACCGTTCCGGATGAACCGTCTATTGCAGGGCGATGTCGGGTCGGGCAAGACCGTCGTCGCTGCAATCGCTTTGTATGCCGCCGTAACAGCAGGCAAGCAAGGGGCGCTCATGGCGCCGACGGAAATCCTTGCCGAACAACACGCCAATACGCTCGAGGAATGGTTCCGTCCATTTGGCGTCAGTGTCGCCCTGTTGACAGGTTCCGTCAAAGGCAAGAGGCGCAAGGAAGTGCTGAAGCGTCTGGTGGACGGAGAAATCGACATTCTGATCGGCACCCATGCCTTGATCCAGCCGGAAGTCCTGTTCAAAAGCCTCGGGCTCGTCATCACCGATGAACAGCACCGTTTTGGCGTGGACCAGCGGCGTGTGCTGAAAGATAAAGCATTGAACCCGGATGTCCTATTCATGACCGCGACGCCGATTCCCCGGACGCTCGCGATTTCGGCTTTTGGTGAGATGGATGTCTCGATCATTGATGAAATGCCGGCCGGGCGAAAAGAAATTGAAACCTATTGGATGAAAAAAGAAATGTTCGGCAAAATTGTCGGCCGAATGGAGAAAGAGCTGCTCGCCGGGCGCCAGGCCTATGTCATCGCGCCGCTGATCGAGGAATCCGAAACTTTGGAATACCAAAATGCAGTGGAACTGTATCAGCAATTGACGGCTTATTTTGAAGGGCGCCATACGGTCGGCTTGATGCATGGCCGCCTGCACCCGGATGAAAAAGAGGAGACGATGCGCGAATTCGCCGAAGGGAAGATCGCCGTGCTCGTGTCGACGACAGTCGTCGAAGTCGGCGTCAATGTCCCGAATGCGTCGTTCATGCTCATCTATGACGCCGAACGCTTCGGATTGTCCCAGCTCCACCAATTGCGTGGGCGTGTCGGGCGGGGTAGCGATCAGTCGTATTGTGTGTTATTGGCGGACCCGAAAACGGAAATCGGCAAGGAGCGCATGAACTCGATGACCGAAACGAACGACGGCTTCATTCTCGCTGAAAAGGATTTGGAGCTGCGCGGCCCCGGCGATTTCTTCGGCCGCAAGCAAAGCGGCATTCCCGAATTCCGCATGGCGGATCTGGTGCATGATTACCGCGCGCTTGAGGCAGCGAGAAAAGATGCTGAAGAATTGATCGCGAGTGAAGCGTTTTGGGTCTCGGATGAAACGAAATGCTTGCGGGCAATGCTTGAGGACTCGGGCATTCTCGAAGGCGGAAGGCTTGATTAGGATGCAGGGAGACCGATTTTCCTTGCATTCTTTTTTTGTTGTTTATATACTCATATTAGTACCAAGTGCTAATAGCGGGCGGTGACATAGTGAGAAAACCTAAAAAAGAGCGACAAGCAGCGCTGAAATCCTCCATCAAAGACAATCCGTTCGTGACCGATGAAGAATTATCGGCGGAGTTCGGGGTCAGTGTCCAGACGATCCGTCTCGATCGGATGGAGCTTTCGATACCGGAACTTCGGGAGCGCATCAAGCATGTGGCCGAGAAGACCTTTGACGATGAAGTGAAATCCTTGCCGATCGACGAAGTGATCGGGGAGATAATCGATATAGAACTGGACAATAAAGCCATCTCGATTTTCGATGTCAAACCGGAACATGTTTTCCAGCGCAACCGGATTGCCAGGGGGCACCATCTGTTCGCGCAGGCGAATTCCTTGGCGGTGGCCGTGATGAACGAAGAATTGGCATTGACGGTGAAATCGGAATTGCAATTCCTGAAGCCTGTTAAAGCAGGACAGCGGGTCGTTGCCAAAGCCCAAGTGACCGACAGGCAGCCGCAAAAGAACCGCGCGTTCGTCAAAGTGGTGTCGACAGTCGACCAGGCAGTAGTATTTATCGGGACATTTGAAATGTACCGCATGACTGAACAAAGTGAAGGTGACCATACGTGAAAATAGCAATCGATGCAATGGGCGGGGACAACGCCCCAAAAGAAATTATCGACGGTGTCAAAAAAGCCCTCGAAGCATTCAGCGACGTGGAGATATTGCTTTATGGGCAGCAGGAAAAAATCGATGAATACATAAAACCGCAAGACCGTTTGACCATTATCCACTGCAGTGAAGTGATCGAAGCGGAAGATGACCCGGTGCGATCAGTCCGCCGCAAGAAGGATGCGTCGATGGTGCGCATGGCGGAAGCGGTTAAAGAAGGAAAAGCGGACGCAGCCGTATCCGCAGGCAATACAGGTGCCTTGATGTCCGCCGGTTTGTTCATCGTCGGACGCATCGACGGTGTCGACCGTCCGGCGCTTGCACCGACTTTGCCGACGATGGACGGAAAAGGCTTTCTCATGCTCGACCTCGGCGCCAATGCCGATGCCAAACCGGAGCATCTGGTCCAGTACGCCATCATGGGCAGCATCTATGCCGAGAAAGTGCGCGGCGTCCAAAACCCAACTGTCGGCTTGCTGAATATCGGGACGGAAGAGAAAAAAGGCAATGAATTGACGAAATCGGCATTTCCGCTATTGAAAGAAGCGCCTGTCAACTTTATTGGCAACGTGGAATCACGTGACTTGCTGAACGGTGCCGCCGATGTGGTCGTCACGGATGGCTTTACCGGAAACATGGTCTTGAAGACGATCGAAGGAACTGCGATGAACGTCTTCGCGATGATCAAGGATGTCTTCATGGCTTCGGCCAAAACCAAGTTTGCGGCGATGCTCGTGAAAAACGATTTGAGTGCGCTCAAGGGGATGCTCGATTATAGCGAATACGGCGGCGCAGGATTGTTCGGGCTGAAGGCGCCTGTCATCAAGGCGCATGGCTCATCCAACGGCACCGCATTCTATAACGCCATCCGCCAGGCGCGTACGATGGTCGAACACGACGTGGCCGGCAAGATATACAGCACTTTGAAGGAGGAACAACCATCATGAGGAAGCAAATCGCATTTATTTATCCCGGGCAAGGCTCACAGGTGGTGGGCATGGGCGAAAGCTTCCTGGAAGATGACAAGAGCCGCCAATTTTTCGAAAGCGCCGATGAAGTGCTCGGCATGGGCTTGTCGAAACTGATGCTTGAAGGCCCTCAGGAAGAATTGACATTGACCTATAACGCGCAACCGGCACTGTTGACCGTCAGCTCGATGATTACGGAACGCTTGATCCGTGCAGGCGTAAGGCCGAATTATACAGCGGGGCACAGCCTCGGCGAATACAGCGCGCTGGTCGCTTCGAATGTCCTGGAATTCCCGAAAGCGGTTGAAGTGGTCCATAAGCGCGGATTGTTCATGAATGAAGCGGTGCCTGCAGGTGAAGGCGCGATGGCTGCGATCCTGGGGATGGACGCAGATAAGCTCGAAGAAGTGACCGACGATGCGACCGAGAGCGCGGGGGTCGTCCAGTTGGCAAACTTGAACTGCCCGGGGCAAATCGTGATTTCGGGAACGAAAGCAGGCGTTGAGAAAGCATGCGAACTGGCGAAAGAGCGCGGTGCGAAACGTGCCATTCCGCTCGATGTTAGCGGTCCGTTCCATTCGGAGCTGATGCGTTCGGCCTCGCAGGATTTGGCGAAAGTGCTCAGTGATTCATTCCTGCTCAATGCCAAAATTCCCGTCGTGACGAACTTTATGGCAGAGCCCGAAACGAATGCGACGCAATTGCAGGACATGTTGATCCACCAATTATACTCGCCGGTTTTATGGGAACAATCGGTGCGCAAGATGATCGAACTTGGTGTCACCACCTTTGTCGAAGTAGGCCCTGGCAAAGTGCTGAGCGGCTTGGTGAAAAAAATCGACCGATCGGTCACGGTCATCCCGGTCCATGACTTGGAGTCATTCGAAAAAGCGGTAGAGGAGTTGACATCATGAGCAGATTAACGGGGAAAACAGCCATTGTTACAGGGGCATCGCGCGGGATTGGCGCAGCCATCGCCCGCCGTTTTGCCGAAGAAGGCGCAAATATCGTCGTCAACTATAGCGGCAGCCAGGAAAAGGCGGAAGCTGTTGTAGCCGAAATCGAACAGGCGGGCGGAAAAGCCGTTGCCGTAAAGGCCAATGTCGCAGATGCCGAAGCGGTGAAAGCGCTGGCGGACGTGGCGATGAAGGAATTCGGTTCAATTGACATCCTCGTAAATAATGCCGGCATCACCCGCGACAACTTGATGATGCGCATGAAAGAAGATGAATGGGACGATGTCATCAATACGAACCTGAAAGGCGTCTTCCTGTGCACGAAAGCGGTGACACGCCAAATGATGAAACAGCGCGCAGGGCGCATCGTCAATATCGCGTCCATCGTCGGCGTCATGGGCAATGCAGGCCAAGCCAATTACGTGGCGGCGAAGGCGGGGGTCATCGGTTTGACGAAGACGACCGCAAGGGAACTTGCGAGCCGAGGGATTACCGCAAACGCTGTGGCTCCTGGTTTCATCACGACCGATATGACGGAAAAGCTCGGCGACGATGTGCAATCGAGCATGCTCGCACAGATTCCGCTTGCCCGTTTCGGGGCGCCTGAAGATGTGGCGAATGCGGCCTTGTACCTGGCTTCGGACGAAGCAAGCTATGTAACCGGGCAGACGCTGCATCTTGATGGAGGCATGGTCATGTAGACCACAATTATGTATACTGATTTGAGGGGAGGTGACGGCATTGTCAACAGTATTGGAGCGAGTAACCAAAGTAATCGTAGATCGTCTTGGTGTGGAAGAGAGCGAAGTGAAACCTGAAGCATCTTTCACAGACGACCTTGGAGCGGATTCACTGGATGTGGTTGAATTGGTCATGGAGCTAGAAGACGAATTCGATATGGAAATTTCCGATGAAGACGCAGAAGGAATGTCAACAGTAGGCGACGCAGTAACTTACATCGAAAAAAAACAAGCTTAAGTTGAATAAACGGGATCCGTCCCAGCTTGATAGCACAAAAGATTGACGCACAGCCTAGCTGTGCGTCAATTCTCTTTTTGCACAATGCCCCAAAAACAGGTAAAATCAACAAGAGAACAATAGAGGAAGGCAGATAAAAATGGCGATGAAACGAAAACCGAAACACACCAAGCAAATGGCGCTTAAAGAAAGCGCGAAACAGGCATTTGAGCAATTGCAAAAAGAGCTGGATATCCAGTTTGAACAACCTGCCCTTCTGCAGCAGGCATTTACCCATTCATCTTATGTGAATGAGCATCGAAGAAGACAATTCACGGACAATGAACGCCTCGAATTCCTGGGCGACGCTGTATTGGAATTGTCGGTATCGCATTTCCTCTATATGAAATATCCCGATATGGCTGAAGGTGAACTGACAAAGCTGCGCGCATCGATCGTCTGCGAGCCGTCACTTGTCCTATTCGCCAATGAACTGGGCTTCGGCAAATACATTCTGCTCGGCAAAGGCGAGGAATTGACAGGGGGCAGGACGCGCCCGGCACTTCTTGCGGATGTTTTTGAATCGTTTGTCGGCGCACTTTACCTGGACCAGGGACTGGAAAAGGTCGTGGGCTTTCTAGAGGTAGTGCTATTCCCGAAAGTGGAAGTCGGTGCTTTTTCTCATGCGATGGATTATAAGAGCCAATTGCAGGAGCTGGTGCAGCAAAAGAATACCGGCACCTTGAATTATGAAATCATCGAAGAAAAGGGTCCTGCACATAGCCGGATTTTTGTGACGCGCGTATCATTGGGCGACCAGGAACTCGGCCTTGGCGATGGGCGCTCCAAAAAAGAAGCGGAGCAGAAGGCGGCACAGCTTGCCATCCGTAAATTGCAGGAAACAGCGGAGGATTGAACATGTTTTTGAAGAGATTGGAAGTAATCGGGTTTAAATCATTCGCTGACCGTGTCGGCATCGATTTTGTCCCAGGCGTCACAGCCGTTGTCGGGCCGAATGGCAGCGGCAAGAGCAATGTCACCGATGCGATCCGCTGGGTCCTCGGCGAGCAATCCGCAAAATCGCTGCGTGGGGCGAAAATGGAAGATGTCATCTTTGCCGGGAGCGATTCAAGGAAAGCGCTTAATTTTGCGGAAGTCACATTGGTTTTGGATAATACGGACGGCAAAGCCCCTCTCGATTACAGCGAAATCAGCGTAACGAGAAGGGTTTTTCGCAGTGGGGAAAGCGCCTATTTGCTGAACAAGCAAGCATGCCGGCTGAAAGATATCACCGATCTGTTCATGGATTCGGGATTGGGCAAGGAAGCATTTTCCATTATTTCCCAAGGTCGGGTGGATGAGATCCTCAACAGCAAGGCGGACGAGAGGCGTTCGATTTTCGAGGAAGCGGCCGGTGTCTTGAAATACAAACAACGCAAGCGGAAAGCCGAGTTCAAATTGAATGAAACGGACGAGAACTTGAACCGTGTGCTGGATATCCTGCACGAACTTGACGGCCGGATGGAGCCGCTGCAGATGCAAGCCTCAGCGGCACGGGATTATCTGGACATGAGTGCGCAGTTGAAAGACGCAGATATTGCATTATTGGCACATGACGCCAATACGCTGAAGGCAGAGCTTTCGGAACTGGCCCAGGAAGCCTTGCAGCATGCAAAGGAAGAAAAGCGGCTTGCGGGAGAAATTTCAGAAACGGAACAATTGATTGCGGCTTCGAAACGCTCGGTGCATGCGCTGGACAAAAAAATCGACGTTGCACAAGCGTCACTCGTTGAAGCGAGTTCACAGTCCGAAAAATGGGAAGGCCGCAAATTGCTGATGTCCGAGAAAAAGCATAATGCAGACCGCCAGCGACAGGCATTGGAAGAGTCGATTAAGCTTGAGCGCAAGGAAGCGGCTATACTCGGGCAACGCCATGTGGAACAAAGCGCTTCCCTCGAACAGCAGAAACTGCAGCAACAGCAGATCCGCAAGTCGATTCAGCAAATAGAGGCCCAATTGAACCTGACGCCTGCCGATATCGACAATGAGATCGAAGCGAAGAAATCCCTCTATATCGAATTGATGAATGAACAGGCTGGACTCAAGAACGAACTGAAAAACATCGATTTCCAGCAGCAGCAAATGACCGAATCGAGCGGCCGCATTGCCGCACAAGAAGCGTCATTCAAGAAAGAACTGGCCCGCTTATTGAGCGAAAAAGAGCAGGCGGAAAAAGCGTATGAAGAAATCCATGCAGACCTGGAACTCAAGCGCCGACATTTCAAAGAACAAGAAGACGGCGCACGACAATTGGCAGCGGATTATGACCATAAGAAATCCTTGTTATTCCAGGCATATCAATCCCATAAACAATTAGCTGCGCGCATCGAGACCTTACAGGACCTGGAGGCAGATTACTCCGGATTCTTCCACGGCGTGCGTGAAGTCTTACAGGCCCGGGAACGCAATGAACTGGGCGGTATCATCGGCGCTGTCGCGGAACTCGCGGATGTCCAGAAGCCTTATGCGAAAGCGATTGAAACGGCTTTTGGCGCAGCCAGCCAGCATATCGTTACGAGCGATGAAAAAAGCGCCAGCGAAGCGATTCGCTTTTTAAGAACAAAACGGGCAGGGCGGTCCACATTCCTGCCGATGACGGTCATGAAAGCGAGACAGATCTCCCCCCAAGCGGTGCAATCGGTTTCGGCGCATCCGGCATTTGTGGATATCGCTGCACAGCTCGTCAGCTATGACGATCAATATGCGATGATTTTCCAGAATCTGCTCGGCAATGTCCTTGTCGCGAAAGACTTGGAAGGCGCAACATCGATCGCCAAAGCAATCGGCCATAGGTACCGCGTCGTGACACTCGATGGCGATGTCATCAATGCCGGCGGTTCGATGACAGGCGGTGCGACAAAAAACCAGGCCTCGTTCTTTACAAGAAAAGCGGAACTCGAGCAATTGCAACAACAGGCAGCTGAACTTCAAGGCACCATTGCAGAAGCCGAAGGGAAAGTCCGGGAATTGCAATCGCGTGCAGAAATGGCAAAAGAGCAATTAGAGCAGCTTCGTATGGAAGGCGAGCGCTACCGGGAACTTGAAGCGGAAAGCGCGATTCATCTGCGGGAAATCGAAGCGGTATGGAAAACGACCGACAGCCGCTTTGCGCTGTTCCGTGCCGAACAGCAGACCAAGCAGGATCTCTTGGGACTTGCTTCACGCAAGGAAGAGGCGGCGGGGCGCATGGAAGCGATTGCCCTTGAACTGGAAGGGTTGAACGGCGAAATTGAGGAATTGACCGGCTTTAAGCAGCAGAAGGAAACTGCGAGAGGCGAATTGCTGGCGAAACTTGCGGAATTCAAATCAGACATGGCTGTCCACAAAGAACGTATCCAGCAATTCACTGCGCAAGTGGGTGAATTATCGGAACGCCGGGCAACCAGCGACCATAGGCTCGTGGAACTTGAACGCGAGCTGGAATGGATCCAATCGGAAGAAGCTTCAAAAAGCTTTTCGGATGAAGAAATTGAGGCGGAAATCCAGAAATGGTCCGATGCACGAAAGTCAGCGAACACAACCGTCGACGCTTCCCGCAAAGAGCGCCAAAAACTGCAGCATGCACTCGATGGGGAGGAACAGCAGTTGCGTGAACAAAGCCGCATCCATAAAGGGTTTACGGAAGCTGTGCGCATCTGCGAAGTGAAAGCGACGCGCCTTGAAGTGCAATTGCAAGGCCTGCTCGGTCAGCTTGAGGAACATTATGAAATGGACCTTGAAGCGGCAAGCCACTACCCGCTAGTAGGAGAAGAAGCGACTGTCAGAAAGCAAGTGAAGCTTCTCAAGCAGTCGATCGAAGAACTCGGCAGCGTCAATATCGGCGCCATCGAGGAATATGAACATGTCGCAGAACGCCACCGCTTCCTGAGTGAGCAGCGGGATGACCTGAATGAAGCGAAAGACACGCTCCGCAATCTGATCGAGGAAATGGATGAAGAGATGACTTTGCGCTTCGACGAAACATTCCACGCGATCCGCAGTCATTTCCGCCATGTGTTCCGTGAGTTGTTCGGTGGGGATCGGCGGATCTGGTATTGACTAAACCGTCCGATCTGCTCATGACAGGTGTCGACATCATCGCGCAGCCGCCAGGCAAGAAACTCCAGAACCTGAGCCTGCTGTCCGGCGGGGAGCGGGCGCTCACGGCGATCGCCTTGCTATTCGCCATCTTGAAAGTGCGGCCGGTGCCATTCTGCGTGCTGGATGAAGTCGAGGCGGCGCTTGATGAATCGAATGTCGTGCGTTACAGTCAGTACTTGAAAAAATTCAGTGAAGATACACAGTTCATCGTCATCACGCACCGTAAAGGCACGATGGAAGGCGCTGATGTATTATATGGCATCACGATGCAGGAATCAGGCATTTCCAAACTGGTTTCCGTGAAATTGCAGGAAGACATCAAATAAGGAGTGATTCGATGAGTTTCTTTAAAAAATTGAAAGATAAGTTCAGCAATAATGTTGAAGAGGAACAATCAACAGAGAAATACCGCGAAGGCCTGAGCAAAACGCGTACCGGCTTCACATCGAAGATCAATGACCTGGTCGCCCGTTACCGCAAAGTCGACGAAGACTTTTTCGAGGAATTGGAAGAAGTGCTGCTCCAGGCGGATGTCGGCTTCGAGACAGTCATGGATTTGATGGAAGAATTGCGTTTTGAAGTGCAACGCCAGAATGTCAAAGACACGTCCAATGTGCAGTCGGTCATTTCCGAGAAATTGGTCGAAATCTATGAGGCGGGCGACCAGCAATTGAGCGAATTGACATTTGCCGAATCCGGCCCGACCGTCATCTTGATGGTCGGCGTCAATGGCGTCGGCAAAACGACCACCATCGGGAAATTGGCACAGCGCCTGAAAAACGAAGGCAAAACCGTCATGCTTGCAGCGGGCGACACGTTCCGTGCCGGAGCGATCGACCAGCTCGACGTGTGGGGGCAGCGCGTCGGCGTCGAGACCATTAAGCAAAGCGAGGGGTCCGACCCGGCAGCGGTCATGTACGACGCCGTACGCGCCGCAAAATCGCGCAATATTGACGTCCTGATCTGCGACACGGCAGGACGCCTGCAGAACAAAGTCAATTTAATGAACGAATTGCAGAAAGTGCATCGCGTCATTGCCCGTGAAATCCCGGGAGCGCCTCATGAAGTGCTGCTCGCACTCGATGCGACGACAGGCCAAAATGCCATGATCCAGGCCCAGACCTTCAAAGAAGTGACGGAAGTGACCGGTATCGTCTTGACGAAACTCGACGGGACAGCAAAAGGCGGTATCGTCCTGGCGATCCGCAACAAGCTCAACATCCCGGTGAAATTCGTCGGGCTCGGTGAAAAGCTCGATGATCTGCAGCCGTTCGACCCGCAGAAATATGTTTACGGTTTATTTGCCGAAGGCCTCGATCATGAAGAACAGGAAGAAATGAGCTCAGACAAGTAAAATTACTTGACGGAGGCTTTGGGATTCAGTATGGTATACAGGAGTATGAATGGGGTGAGCGTCATTGATGGGACTGGAAAAAACGACAAGAATGAATTATCTTTTTGATTTCTATCAGGAACTGCTGACGCCCAAACAGCGCAGCTATATGAGCTTGTATTATCTGGATGACCATTCGCTCGGCGAAATTGCCGAAGAGTATGAAATCACCCGCCAAGCGGTGTATGACAATATCCGCCGGACCGAAGCGATGCTAGAAGAATATGAGGAGAAGTTGCGGCTGTTCGAGAAATTCCAGCGGCGAAAGCAACTCGTCTCGACTTTTGAAAAACAGCCATTCACGGATGACAATGTCCAGAAGTTTCTGGATGAATTGAAGGAATGGGACTAGGAGGCGGTAATAGTGGCATTTGAAGGATTATCTGAACGCCTGCAAGGGACGATGACCAAAATCAAGGGCAAAGGGAAATTGTCGGAAGCAGACGTAAAAGAGATGATGCGCGAAGTCCGCTTTGCCTTGATCGAAGCGGACGTCAACTTGAAAGTAGTCAAGTCGTTCATCAAGAAAGTCAGTGAACGGGCTGTCGGCCTTGAAGTCATGGAAAGTTTGACGCCAGGGCAGCAAGTCGTGAAAATCGTCAAGGACGAATTGACGGAACTGATGGGCGGCGAGCAAAGCAAGATCGATTTTTCCACGCGACAGCCGACAGTGATCATGATGGTCGGCTTGCAGGGTGCCGGTAAGACGACAACGACCGGTAAACTTGCAGGCGTGCTCCGCAAGAAGAACAACCGCAAGCCATTGCTTGTCGCAGCGGATGTTTATCGCCCGGCAGCGATCAACCAGCTCGAGACGATCGGCAAGCAATTATCGTTGCCTGTGTTTTCCAAGGGCACAGATGCGAATCCTGTCGATATCGCGCGCGAAGCGATCGAACACGCCAAAGCGGAACATCTCGATACAGTCATCATCGATACGGCAGGCCGCCTGCATGTCGATGAGCAATTGATGCAGGAACTCAAAGATATCCGGTCGATCAAAGAGCCGGATGAGATTTTCCTTGTCGTCGATGCAATGACCGGCCAGGACGCTGTCAACGTAGCTCAGAGCTTCGATGACGCAATCGGCATCACAGGCGTCGTTTTAACGAAACTTGACGGCGATACGCGTGGCGGTGCAGCACTGTCGATCCGCACGGTCACTGAAAAGCCGATCAAGTATATCGGGACAGGCGAAAAAATGGACGCACTTGAACCATTCCACCCAGAGCGCATGGCTTCCCGCATACTCGGCATGGGCGATATGCTGTCCTTGATCGAAAAAGCGCAAACGAGCGTCGATGAAGCGAAAGCAAAGGAATTGGAAGAGAAATTCCGCACGTCTTCGTTCACGTTCGATGATTTCCTTGAGCAATTGGATCAAGTGAAGCAAATGGGTCCGCTCGACGAAATCTTGAAGATGCTCCCAGGCGCGGGTAAAATCAAGGGACTTGAAAACGCCAAAGTGGATGAGAGCCAAATGGGCCGCGTCGAAGCGATCATCCGCTCGATGACGGTCCAGGAGAAGACGACTCCCGAAATCATCAATGCAAACCGGAAGAAACGGATTGCGCGTGGTTCCGGAACGTCCATCCAAGACGTCAACAGGCTGCTCAAGCAGTTTGAGGACATGAAGAAAATGATGAAACAAATGTCCGGAATGGCCGGCAAAAAGGGCAAGAAAAAGATGTCGATGCCAGGGCTGGACTCGCTTTTCAAGTAAATTTGATAGTGTTAAGAAAAAATACTTTACAAACCTTTTAAAGCTTGCTAATATAATATCTTGTGTGAAACTATTCGGAGGTGCTTTATAAAATGGCAGTAAAAATTCGCTTAAAACGTATGGGAGCTAAAAAGTCTCCTTTCTACCGTATCGTAGTCGCTGATTCACGTGCTCCACGTGACGGCCGTCAAATCCAAACAGTAGGTACTTACAACCCGCTGACAGTTCCAGCTGAAGTGAAAATCGACGAAGAATTGGCGTTGAAATGGCTTCACGATGGCGCTAAACCGTCTGATACAGTACGCAACTTGTTCTCTCAGAACGGCATTATGGAAAAATTCCATAACGAAAAACTAAACAAGTAAGGGAGCGTTCTTATGGAGCAGCTGATTGAAACGATCGTCAAGCCGCTAGTTGATCATCCGGAAGAAGTTCGTATTGAAAAAGACGAAAACACTAACCGAGTCGTCTACAAGCTTTCCGTGCATCAAAGCGATACAGGGAAAGTTATCGGCAAGCAAGGACGTGTGGCGAAAGCCGTGCGCTCTGTCGTCTATTCAGCAGCAGGGAATTATCATAAGAAGAAAACGTACCTTGATATTGTGGATTGAAAGGAAGGAGCCCCGGTTCCTTCCTTTTTTTCAGGAAAAAAACAGGAAGGGTGTATAGGCGTGGAATGGTTTAACGTAGGAAAAATAGTCAATACCCACGGGATCCGCGGGGAAGTGCGCGTGATGTCGCGCACCGACTTCCCGGAAGAACGGTTTGCGATCGGCAATAAACTCGGGCTTTTTACGGCAGGGGCAAAAAAACCGATCATGGTGAAAGTGGCGAGCCACCGTACCCATAAAAACTTCGACCTTTTATCTTTCGAAGGCTACCCGACCATCAATGATGTCGAACCGTTCAAGGAAGGCTTTCTGAAAATCGCCGAACACGACCTCGGCGACTTGGAAGAAGGCGCTTTTTACCATCACGAAATCCTCGGCTGCCATGTGTTTTCTGAGGAAGGCGAGGAAATAGGCAAAGTGACGGAAATATTGGAGACCGGAGCGAATGATGTTTGGGAAGTGACGCCGGCCAAAGGCAAAAAGCATTACATCCCTTACATCGAAGACGTGGTCAAAGAAGTCGATATCGAAGGAAAGAAAATTACCATCGATGTATTGGACGGCCTGTTATCATGATGAACATTCAAGTATTATCCCTGTTTCCGCCCATGTTCGAAGGGGTGTTCCAGCATTCGATCATGAAGAAAGCCCAGGACAAAGGGGCGGTAACTTTGGGGGTCGTCGATATCCGGGAGTTTGCCGACAACAAGCGCCAGGTGGATGATTACCCGTTCGGCGGTGGCGCCGGCATGGTGCTGAAACCTGAACCGGTTTTCAATGCAGTAGAAAGCATCACGAAAGAGGGCAAAAAGCCGCGTGTCATCTTGATGTGCCCACAAGGCGAACGCTTCTCGCAGAAAAAGGCGGAAGAACTGGCCCGCGAAGACGAACTCGTTTTCATTTGCGGGCATTACGAAGGCTATGATGAACGGATCCGGGAGCATTTGGTCACTGACGAGATTTCCATCGGCGATTTCGTGCTGACAGGCGGGGAGCTGGCGGCCATGACCGTGATCGACAGCGTCGTAAGGCTATTGCCGGGCGTGCTCGGCAATAGCGATTCCCCGGTCCGGGATTCCTTTTCGACCGGGCTGTTGGAGCATCCGCATTACACGCGGCCGGCTGACTTCAGGGGAATGGCTGTCCCTAGTGTCCTGACCTCAGGAAACCATGCCAAAATCGAAGACTGGCGCGAGGAGCAAGGGCTGAAACGCACACTTGAGCGCCGCCCGGACCTTCTTGACCATGTAGAACTTAGCGATAAGCAGAAAACCATATTGGCTCGTTTACAAGCCGAAAAATAAATCGCGATAGCTCTTGCAGCCAGACGCACGAAGTGATAGTATGGAGAATGTACTTTTATGTAAAGTACACGAATCACGGTGTTCCGCTGCAAAGATTACGGATTGCAAGAGCATCTGTAGAAGGAGAGAAAAAACATGCAAAACATCATTGCTGAAATCACTAAAGAACAACTTCGTGCGGATCTTCCAGATTTCCGTCCAGGAGATACTGTTCGCGTCCACGTGAAAGTTGTCGAGGGAACTCGCGAACGTATCCAGGTATACGAAGGAGTCGTTATCAGCCGTCGCGGAGGCGGAATCAGTGAATCATTCACTGTCCGTAAAATCTCGTACGGTGTAGGTGTTGAACGTACATTCCCTGTACACACACCGAAAATCGCTCAGCTTGAAGTTACTCGCCGTGGTAAAGTACGTCGTGCTAAATTGTACTACTTGCGCAACCTACGCGGTAAAGCAGCTCGCATCAAAGAAATCCGTTAATATTGCAAACAGGGGAGAAGGCTTAATGCCTTCTTCTTTTGCATTTAAAAGGCCCAGGCTTCTCGCCAGGGCCTTTTATTGTACTGTTTTCAAGGCGCTAAGAGCACAGCGCCTGCAAGGAGATGGCTTTTCTTTTCTTTGCTAAACACCCTGTTTCGCTGTACAATTAAAGCATTAAGCGCGGGGAGGAACACGCATGGAAGCTGAAGGAAAAAAGAAAAATGAAGTATGGGAATGGTCCAAAGCTCTACTGATCGCGTTCGGCCTTGCGGCAATTATCCGGTTTTTCCTCTTCACCCCCATTGTGGTGGACGGGGAATCGATGATGCCGACTCTAGAGCATGGCGACCGGATGATCGTCAATAAAATCGGCTATGATATCGGCGAACCGGATCGATTCGACATCATCGTCTTTCATGCGCCGGAACAAAAAGACTATATCAAGCGGGTCATCGGCTTGCCGGGCGACCACGTTGCCTATGAGGAAGACCAGCTCTTTATAAATGGGGAAGCAGTTGAAGAACCTTACCTGGACCAATATAAGACCGGCATTACCGGCACCTTGACGGAAGATTTCGTGCTTGAGGATATCACCAGCCACTCCACTATCCCGGACGGCTATGTATTCGTCATGGGCGATAACCGAAGGGCGAGCAAGGACAGCCGCCATATCGGGCTGGTGCCGATCGATGAAGTGATCGGCAATACGAATTTCGTTTTTTGGCCGGTGGATGAAGCCGGCATCGTAAAATAAGGAGTGATGTCATGACGATTCAATGGTTTCCCGGGCATATGGCGAAAGCGCGCCGGGAAGTAACGGAAAAACTGAAATTGGTGGATATCATTTTTGAATTGGTGGATGCACGGTTGCCGTTGTCATCACGCAACCCGATGATCGACCAAGTCATCCAGCAAAAGCCCCGTCTCATCATCCTCAATAAAATGGATATGGCCGATGAGCGGGAAACAAAAAAGTGGATCGAGCATTTCGAACGTGAAGGCACACGCGCCGTGGCGATAAATTCCTTGGAAGGGAAAGGGCTTCAGGCGGTCACCAAGGCATCGAAGGAGATCCTCAAAGAAAAATGGGACCGGATGGAAGCGAAAGGCATTAAGCCGCGTGCTATACGCGCCATGATTGTCGGCATCCCGAACGTAGGGAAATCGACATTGATCAATCGCTTGGCCAAGAAAAGCCTGGCGAAAACAGGCAATATGCCGGGCGTCACGAAAGCACAGCAATGGATTAAGGTCGGCAAGGAAATCGAGTTACTCGACACGCCGGGGATTCTTTGGCCGAAGTTCGAAGACCAGGAGACCGGCCAGAAGCTTGCGGTGACAGGGGCAATCAAAGACTCGGTCATCCAAATGCAGGAACTGGCGATCTATGCGTTGAAGTTTTTGGAAAAACGCTACCCGGACCGTTTGATGGACCGCTACGGCATTGACCACATCGACGAAGATCTGGTGAAGACTTTCGACCATATTGGCAAGAAGCGCTATATGATCGGCCCTGATGGCGAAGTCGATTATGAAATGACGGCTGAAATCATCATCCGTGACATCCGCAACCAGCATCTGGGGCGCGTTACATTCGATTACCGTGATGAAATGGTTACAGGGCAAGAAGAATTGGCGGAAGACAGCGGGTCCTAAAAACAGGGCCCGCTATTTCTTTGGAAAAAGGAAGTGGCGAGATGGAGACGATAGCATCGATCAAGGAGAAATTACTGAAGGCAGAAAGCCATGAAGCTTGGATGGAAGGGCTGAAAAGCGATTCGCGAAAAAGCGTCCGGCAATTGCTCGCTTCTTGGCAGCGCCGTTATGATAAAAGACTTTCCCTATTGCAGGACCTGGAAGACAAACAGGCTTTCGACCGGCAGTTCAAAGAACATCCCGGTTCGCTCGTGGCAGGCATCGATGAGGCAGGGCGTGGCCCGCTTGCCGGCCCTGTAGTGACGGCCGCTGTCATCTTGCCGGAAGATTGCAGCGCATTCATCGGATTGGATGACTCGAAAAGAATCGGTAAAGCCAGGCGCGACGAACTGGCGCAGCTCGTCAAGGCGCGGGCGGTCAGTTGGTCAGTCCATGTCCAGCCGCCTGAAGTTATCGACCGGCTGAATATTTACCAGGCGACAAAGCAGTCGATGGAAGCGGCCGTGAAGGAATTGGCCATTGCGCCTGACGCCGTATTGGCCGATGCCATGGAACTGGCGCTCCCGATGCCTTCCGAAGCGATCATCAAAGGCGACGCAAGAAGTTTATGTATCGCTGCGGCCTCGATTCTGGCGAAGACCGGGAGGGATCATCTGATGGCCGAATACTCGACGCAATACCCTCAATACGGTTTCGCGAAGCATGCGGGATACGGCACGAAAGACCACTTGGCTGCCCTTGAAGCGCACGGCCCGTGCCCGATCCACCGAAAAACCTTTGAACCAGTAAAAACGATGGCTGAAGGACTGTAAGAGACGGAAAATTCGAAGTTTTATGCAGAGTGGCTGTCAGCTGTGGACATTCTGTGGCAACTTTAATACAATGGTAGAGGCAATAAAATTAAGAGACAGATGTTTGATTGGAGGATGACAGATGAATATCCATGAATATCAGGGAAAACAGGTCCTGAAACAATATGGCGTAGCAGTTCCAGAAGGCCATGTTGCTTTTTCACCTGAAGAAGCAGTTAAAGCAGCGAAAGAACTTGGTTCGGATGTTGTCGTTGTTAAAGCCCAAATCCACGCAGGTGGACGAGGCAAGGCAGGCGGCGTCAAGTTGGCGAAAAACTTGGACGAAGTGCGTGAATACGCGAAGGAATTGCTTGGCAAGGTCCTCGTGACGCATCAGACAGGCCCGGAAGGTAAAGAAGTCAAACGCCTCTACATCGAAGCGGGCAGCAATATCGAGAAGGAGTACTACCTTGGACTGGTCCTTGACCGTGAAACTTCACGTGTCACGTTGATGGGATCGGAAGAAGGCGGTATGGACATCGAGGAAGTTGCAGCGAACACGCCAGACCGTATCTTCTACGAAGAAATCGATCCGGTTGTCGGTTTGACTGGCTTCCAAGCCCGCCGCATGGCATTCAACATGAATATCCCGGCTAAGCTTGTCAACAAAGCAGCCAAATTGATGCTCGGCCTTTATCAGGCATATCTTGAAAAAGACGCAGCAATCGTCGAAATCAACCCATTGGTCGTGACAGGCGACGGGCAGGTAGTAGCTTTGGATGCGAAGTTCAACTTCGATGCCAATGCGCTATACCGTCATCAGGACATCATGGAGATGCGCGATTACGATGAGGAAGATGCTAAAGAAATCGAAGCTTCCAAGTATGACTTGAGCTACATCTCTTTAGACGGAAACATCGGCTGTATGGTTAACGGTGCCGGCCTTGCTATGGCAACAATGGATACGATCAACTATTACGGCGGCTCACCCGCTAACTTCCTTGACGTTGGGGCGGTGCCACTGCTGAGAAAGTAACGGAAGCTTTCAAGATTATCCTTTCCGATAAGAATGTCAAAGGGATCTTCGTTAACATTTTCGGCGGGATCATGAAGTGTGACATCATTGCGGAAGGCGTTATCCAAGCGGCTAAAGAAGTCAGCCTGGAAGTGCCGCTTGTCGTTCGTCTTGAAGGAACAAACGTGGAAATCGGTAAAAAACTGCTGAACGAATCAGGTCTGAACATCGTCGCTGCCGGCACTATGGCAGACGGCGCGAAAAAGATCGTAGAACTTGTAGGCTAAAGAAGGGCAGGGACAAAAATGAGCGTATACATTAATAAAGACACAAAAGTGCTTGTACAGGGAATTACAGGGTCAACTGCCCTTTTCCATACAAAGCAAATGCTTGAATACGGAACGAAAATCGTTGCGGGTGTAACACCAGGCAAAGGCGGAACTGAAGTTGAAGGCGTACCTGTTTTCAACACCGTTCAAGATGCCGTTGAAGCGACAGGTGCCAATGTATCTGTAATTTATGTGCCGGCTCCTTTTGCTGCTGACGCAATTCTAGAAGCAACAGAAGCTGAGTTGGATATGGCGATCTGCATCACTGAACATATCCCGGTACTCGATATGGTCAAAGTGAAACGTTATATGGAAGGCAAGAAAACACGTCTTGTCGGACCGAACTGCCCGGGTGTCATCACTCCGGACGAATGTAAAATTGGCATCATGCCTGGATACATCCACAAAAAAGGACATGTCGGTGTTGTATCACGCTCTGGTACATTGACGTACGAAGCGACTCACCAATTGTCTGAAGAAGGAATCGGCCAATCGACTGCTGTCGGAATCGGCGGAGACCCGGTCAACGGCACGAACTTTATCGATGTATTGAAAGCATTCAATGAAGACGAAGACACATACGCTGTTGTGATGATCGGTGAAATCGGCGGTACTGCAGAAGAAGAAGCGGCGCAATGGGTGAAAGAGAACATGACGAAACCTGTTGTCGGCTTTATCGGCGGGCAGACAGCTCCTGAAGGAAAACGCATGGGCCACGCCGGTGCGATCATTTCCGGAGGCAAAGGAACCGCTGCAGACAAGATCAAGGCAATGAACGCTGCTGGAATCGAAGTTGCAGACACACCTTCCGTAATCGGCGAAACTTTGATCAAAGTGATCAAGGAAAAAGGCCTTTACGACGCATGTAAGACTCATTAATGAACGAATCCCCGAAGCATCATTTTTGATGCTTCGGGGATTTTTTGCTTTAATGCAGCCAGGCATAAAGAAATCAAGCGAATATGCGGCAGTATTGGCCATGACTGATTTATAATGGAATCAATAGCAGGCAGCGCATGTAGGAGGGCACGGAATGGATGCAGAATGGGTCGTGGGGATAGCGGCAGGGGCGATAGCCGCGATTTCGGGAATGAAGATCGCGAATGATAAGGTGAAGTTCAATAAGCGGGAATCGCAAGAGCAGGAAATCATGAATGAATTCATCGTGCCGTTCCTGCCGGACGTGATGGGTTTCTACCAATTGGAGGTACTGGGGAAAGACCCTTTTTCTACGGTGGATAAAGAAAAACTCGTAGACGGGATATACCGCCTAAGCGACAAAGAGGCGTATCGGCGCTTTGACCGGCACGGTGCGCTTTTCCATATGCGGGCTTTTCCCGAACTTGCCAAGAGCGAGCGGCAGGAGTTGCTTCATTTCTTGTTTTGGTATTTGGATTTTGTTAATAACATTCTTGAGGATGTGCTAAACCAAACGGATCCGCGCATACGCGAAGCCAAGTTGCTTGAGAAGCAATTCGCGGCGTGGTTTATTTGCCATGAGGAATTACAGGGCGATGCGCCGGATAGCGTCCTTGAATTGATTCGCCATAGCTCTTATTTTGCCGATGCATTGAAAGAAATCGAAGCGGGGGTCTTTAGGGAGCTGATGGCGGATGAGGAACTGCGCAGCGAACGGCGTGGGAATTTTGCGAGGATCATTTTCCAGGCTTTTGAGATGGAAGCGTGCAGCGAAGCGGAATTGGAAGCTATCCAACAATTTCATGAACATTTCAATAAGCGCTATACCCATCGCAATAAAGGGCTCATCCGTTTTTAAAAAAGATTTACGGATGGCGATGGAAGCCCTATGATAAAGGGAAGCGCAGGTCTTCAGGCGCTATACCTTGTTGAGGAGGAATGTCATGAACGACGAATTCACGCAACGACTGCTGGCACTGCATTATGTATACCCACAAGCTTTGAACCGCTTGAAGCCTTTGTTAAGGGGCGATCCGGATTTGGTGTACTTGGATTTGCGAAGCCCGTATGACATCGCTGAAACGCTCCAAATTCCTTTGGAAAAAGCAAACACCTTAAAGCAAGCATACCTCAAGTACATGGATACCCCGTTTTTGCCTATTTATGGGCAGCAAAACATCCAAGCCCTCACCTATCGCGATCCCCAATACCCCCCTTCACTGCGCGAATTGATCGACCCGCCGGCCGTGCTGTATTTGAAAGGAGATGCCGGATTATTATGCGCGCCCGAGAAAATCGCGGTTATCGGTTCGAGAAAAGCGCAACGCTATTCGCAATCGGCTATCCAAAAATTGCTTCCCCCTCTTCTGGCGGAAGGTTTTGTGGTGGTCAGCGGATTAGCCAAAGGCGCCGATGCGATGGCGCACCGGTGCGCCATCGATTCCGGTGGAAAAACCATCGCGGTCTTAGGTAGCGGCTTTTTCCATCGCTACCCGAAAATCAACGAAGAGCTATTCTTTATAATAGAAGAAACTCAATTGCTGTTGACAGAATACCCGCCATATATGCCGCCCAGGAAATGGAATTTCCCGAAGCGCAACCGCATCATCAGCGGCTTGTCAAAAGGCGTCATCGTCACAGAGGCAGAAGTGAAAAGCGGCACCTTGAGCACCATCGAGCATGCGCTCGACCATGGGAAAGATATCTTTGCGGTGCCCGGGGATATCTTTTCTCCGCTTTCCGCGGGCCCGCATAAATTGATTGCGGAAGGCGCAAAACCTGTCTGGGACGGTGCTCAAGTGCTGGAAGAATACCGCCAATTGAGAAGCTGAAAACACACGGTTCGACGAAAAGCCTTGCAATCAGCCAAAAACTGTTATACATTTTGCATCAGGTGATTCTTTACACAATTTGAAGAGACCTCTATGAGGAGGAGTATAGATGGCGGATTATTTGGTGATTGTCGAATCGCCCGCAAAGGCGAAGACAATTGAACGGTATTTGGGAAAAAAGTATAAAGTGAAAGCCTCTCTCGGCCATTTGCGTGATTTGCCGCGCAGCCAGATGGGGGTAGATGTCGAAAATAATTACGAGCCCCGCTATATCACGATTCGCGGAAAAGGCCCGATTTTGCAAGATTTGAAGAAAGAAGCGAAAAAAGCGAAAAAAGTCTTTCTCGCGGCTGACCCCGATAGAGAAGGTGAAGCGATTGCCTGGCATTTGGCGAATGCGCTCGGTGTGGATGTCGATTCCGATTGCCGCGTCGTATTCAATGAAATTACGAAAGATGCTGTAAAAGGCGCCTTCAAACATCCACGCAAACTGGATATGGATTTGGTCGATGCCCAGCAGGCGCGGCGTATCCTAGACCGTCTTGTCGGTTACAGCATCAGCCCAATCCTATGGAAAAAAGTGAAAAAAGGCTTGTCAGCCGGACGCGTCCAATCGGTTGCGCTCGGCCTCATCATCGACCGCGAGAACGAAATTAAGAACTTCGAGCCGGAAGAGTATTGGTCAATTACCGGAGAGTTCGAAAAAGCGAAGAAAACATTCGAAGCCCAGTTTTACGGGACTTCGGAAAAGAAACTGAAGCTTTCCAACGAAGAAGATGTCAAAGACATTTTGGCTACGATAAAAGGCAAGGATTTCCTCGTCAAGAGCGTTGTGAAAAAGGAACGCAAACGCAATCCTTCCCCTTCCTTCACTACGTCCTCACTCCAGCAGGAAGCCGCACGCAAACTGAATTTCCGTGCCAAGAAGACGATGATGCTCGCCCAGCAGCTCTATGAAGGGATTTCGGTCGGCAAAGAAGGCGTGACCGGTTTGATTACGTATATGCGTACGGATTCCACGCGCATTTCCGACTCGGCCAAGCAAGACACCATCGGTTACATCCTTGATAAATACGGCGAAGAATATGTAACGCAAAAACCTGCAGCCAAGCAATCCCAAAAATCGCAGGATGCACACGAAGCTGTCCGCCCGACCAGTGTCCACCGCACGCCCGAATCGCTGAAAAGTATCCTGTCGCGCGATCTTTACCGCTTGTATAAGCTGATCTGGGACCGCTTCGTAGCAAGCCAGATGTCGCCAGCGGTACTGGATACGGTAATGGCAGAGCTGCAAAACGGCGAAGCGATTTTCCGTGCCAACGGTTCACAAGTGAAGTTTCCGGGTTTCATGAAGCTATACATTGAAGGGACCGACGACAAGAAAGAAGAAAAAGACAATATCCTTCCTGAAATGGAGGAAGGCGACAAAGTCAAGGCGACCGAGATCACGCCGAACCAGCATTTCACACAGCCGCCTCCGCGCTATACGGAAGCACGCCTGGTGCGGACGCTAGAAGAGCTCGGCATAGGCCGCCCGTCGACTTATGCGCCGACTTTGGATACCATCCAAAAACGCGGGTATGTCGCACTTGATGCCAAGCGGTTCATCCCGACAGAGCTTGGGGAAATCGTCCATCAATTGGTGCGTGATTTCTTCCCGGATATTTTGAACATCGAGTTTACCGCGAAAATGGAAAACGATTTGGATAGCATCGAAGAAAGTGAAGTCGATTGGCGTGCCATCATCGATGCCTTCTATAAAGAGTTCGCCAAGGACCTTGAAGTGGCGGAGAACGAGATGGAGAAAGTCCAGATCAAAGATGAGCCGGCAGGCGAGGATTGCGAGGAATGCGGTTCGCCGATGGTGTTCAAGCTAGGGCGCTACGGCAAGTTCATGGCTTGCAGCAATTTCCCGGAATGCCGCAATACGAAAGCGATCGTCAAGCATATCGGCGTCAAATGCCCGACATGTAAAGAAGGCGAGATCGTCGAACGAAAAAGCAAGAAGCGGCGCGTGTTCTATGGCTGCGAACGCTATCCCGAATGTGAATTCGTCTCTTGGGACAAGCCGATCGAACGCCCCTGCCCGAAATGCAGCAGCTTGATGGTCGAAAAGAAAGTGAAAAAAGGCGTGCAGATCAATTGCACAGCGTGCGACTACAAAGAAGAAGTTCAATAATAATATAGAGGTGTTTTATCATGACGAAAATTGTAAATGTAATCGGTGCCGGACTTGCAGGAAGCGAAGCGGCATGGCAAATCGCCAAACGCGGCGTCAATGTCAGGCTATATGAAATGCGCCCGGTCAAACAGACGCCAGCGCATCATACGGATAAATTCGCGGAATTGGTCTGCAGCAACTCGCTGCGCGCCAATTCATTGACCAATGCGGTCGGTGTCATCAAAGAGGAAATGCGCAAATTGGATTCGGTCATCATCGACGCAGCCGATAGAGCGTCGGTTCCGGCTGGTGGCGCGCTTGCGGTCGACCGTCATGAGTTTGCCGGGATGGTCACGGAAAATGTCCGCAACCATCCGCTCGTCGAAGTGATCAACGAAGAGGTGACGGAAATCCCGGAAGGCATCACCATCATCGCCACCGGTCCGTTGACTTCCCCGGCTCTTGCGGAGAAAGTCCGCAAGTTGACAGGCGAAGAATACCTTTATTTCTACGATGCGGCAGCGCCGATCGTCGAAAAAGACAGCATCGATATGGATAAAGTCTATTTGAAATCACGCTACGATAAAGGCGAAGCCGCTTACCTGAACTGCCCGATGACAGAAGAGGAGTTCCGCCGCTTCCATACGGCATTAGTGGAAGCGGAAGTCGTGCCGCTCAAGGAGTTCGAGAAAGAAATCTATTTCGAAGGCTGCATGCCGGTCGAAGTGATGGCTGCCAGAGGCGACAAGACTTTGACGTTCGGGCCGATGAAACCGGTCGGGCTCGAAGACCCGAAAACCGGCAAGCGCCCTTACGCAGTCGTTCAATTGCGCCAAGACGATGCAGCGGGTACGTTGTACAATATCGTCGGATTCCAGACCCACTTGAAATGGGGAGCGCAAAAGGAAATCCTGCGCATGATCCCGGGTCTCGAGAATGTCGAAATTGTCCGTTACGGCGTCATGCACCGCAATACGTTCATCAACTCGCCGAATGTCCTCAAGCCGACCTATCAATTGAAAGCCGATCCGAACATTTTCTTCGCCGGCCAAATGACTGGCGTCGAAGGCTATGTGGAATCGGCGGGAAGCGGCTTGCTTGCAGGCATTAACGCAGCGAAGCTGGCACTTGGCGAAGAGCCGGTCGTATTGCCTGCGGAAACGGCGCTTGGCAGCATGGCGCGTTATATTACCGAAGCGGATTCGAAGAACTTCCAGCCGATGAACATCAATTTCGGCCTGTTCCCGGATCTCGGTGAACGCATCAAGTCCAAGCAGGAGCGCGCTGAACGCCACGCCAACCGCGCTTTGGAATCAATTCAAAATTATATGAATTCAGTGACGGTTTAATTGAAAAAAGTCTCTAAGTATTGGTATACTTTAGAGGCTTTTTTAAATGCCTGAAAGGCGGCGTGCCAGATGACAAAAGAACAGATGCTCGAATCGTTCATGAGCTATATCCAATTGGAAAAGAATTATTCCGCCCACACTGTCCACCAGTACCTACAGGATCTGGAGGGTTTTTTTCTGTTCCTGGAACAAGAAAGCGTGAACGATCTGCACGAAGTCGAATACCTCCATGCGAGAAATTATGTCACGAAATTATATGAAGCCGAATTATTCAGAACGTCCATCTCGCGGAAAATCTCCGCCATCCGGTCGTTTTTCCGCTACGGCAACCGCGAGTTCGGGCTTAGCGAAGCCGCGTTCCGATCGCTGTTCCATCCAAAGAAAGAAGAGCGGCTGCCGCAGTTTTTCTACGAGGCAGAATTGGAGCAGCTATTCGCATCACTCACCGGCGAGGATGCGCTGTCGCTCCGGAACCGCGCTCTATTGGAATTGCTTTATGCGACGGGCATGCGCGTCAGTGAATGCGTGTCGATCAAGATGAAAGATCTGGACCGCCACATGCACATTGTCAAAGTACTCGGCAAAGGCCGGAAAGAACGTTACATCCCTTACGGCCAGTTTGCACATGACGCGCTGGAACTTTATATTGGCCAATCGCGTCCCAAGTTGATGAAGTCAAAAGAACACGACATGCTATTCGTCAATAGCCGGGGTGACGGGGTAACGGACCGTGGCATCCGCCATATCCTGAACGAATGCATGAAAAAGGCATCGCTTAATTCATCCATCTATCCCCATATGATCCGCCATACGTTCGCGACCCATTTGTTAAACAACGGGGCGGATATGCGCACCGTCCAAGAACTGCTGGGCCACGCGCACCTCAGTTCCACGCAAGTCTATACGCATGTCACGAAAGACCATTTACGCAATACGTATTTAAAAGCCCATCCAAGGGCATAAGGAGGAGAACCTTACCATGCAGGAATTTCATGCAACCACGATTTTTGCGGTCAAACATAAAGGCAAGTCAGCGATGGCTGGAGACGGGCAAGTGACGTTCGGCAATGCGGTCGTCATGAAACACACCGCGAAAAAAGTGCGCCGGCTCTATAACAACGAAGTGCTGACCGGGTTTGCCGGGTCTGTCGCGGATGCTTTCACGCTTTTTGAAATGTTCGAAGGCAAGCTCACCGAATTCAACGGCAATCTTCAGCGCGCTGCGGTTGAACTCGCGAAGCAATGGCGCGGCGATAAAATGCTGCGGCAGCTGGAAGCGATGCTCATCGTCATGAACAAAGATGAATTATTGCTCGTGTCAGGCACAGGTGAAGTCATCGAGCCCGACGATGGGATTTTGGCAATCGGTTCAGGCGGCAATTATGCACTTGCGGCCGGCCGGGCATTGAAGAAATATGCCGGCGACCAGCTGACGGCGGGCGAGATCGCCCAATCCGCGCTTGAGACGGCTGCCGACATTTGCGTTTACACCAATCATCAAATCATCATGGAGGAGTTGTCAGAATGAAAACACAAACCGATTTAACTCCGCGGCAAATCACTGATCATCTGGATCGTTTCATCGTCGGCCAAAAAGATGCCAAGCGCTCGATTGCGATTGCCCTCCGCAACCGTTACCGCCGCAGCCGCCTCGACGAGGAGATGCAGGATGAAGTCATCCCGAAGAATATTTTGATGATCGGCCCGACCGGCGTCGGGAAAACGGAAATCGCGCGCCGCATCGCAAAACTGACCGGCGCGCCGTTCATCAAAGTCGAAGCGACGAAATTCACGGAAGTCGGATATGTCGGCCGCGACGTCGAGTCGATGGTGCGCGATTTGGTGGAAGCATCCGTGCGCATCGTCAAAGAAGAAAAATACGAAGCCGTGAAAGAACGCGCAGAAACCGCAGCCAACGACCGCCTGGTGAAATTGCTGGCGCCATCGATGAAGAAAAAGCAACCAGTACAGAATCCGCTTGAAATGTTCTTCGGCCAAAAGCAGCAGGAGCAGGAAGAAGAAGACCCGGAAGCGGAAGTGGAAGTGCGCGTCAAGCGACGCGAAATTGCCGCTGACCTGAAAGCCGGAAAGCTCGAAGAAGAATGGGTGACAGTGGAAGTGACGGAAAACACAGCTTCCATGTTTGACGCGTTCCAAGGATCGGGAATGGAGCAGATGGGGGAGAACATGCAAGATGCACTTTCTTCCTTGATGCCGAAGAAAAAGAAAAAGCGCCGCATGCAAGTGAAAGACGCCCGCCGCATACTCACGGCTGAAGAATCGGAAAAACTGGTCGATAGTGAGGAGATTTCATCCGAAGCGATCCGCCGGGCTGAACAGCATGGCATCATCTTCATCGACGAAATGGACAAAATCGCAAGCAAGAGTTCCAGTTCCTCTGCCGATGTATCGAGGGAAGGCGTGCAGCGCGATATTCTGCCAATCGTCGAAGGCTCGACGGTCTCGACGAAATACGGCGCGGTGAAAACGGATTATATGCTGTTTGTCGCAGCTGGTGCGTTCCATATGTCGAAACCGTCGGACCTGATTCCGGAACTGCAGGGCCGCTTCCCGATCCGCGTCGAATTGACCAAGCTCGAAGTCGGTGATTTCGTGAAGATTTTGACGGAGCCGAAACATTCCTTGCTCAATCAATACAAAGCCCTTCTCGAAACAGAAGGAGTTATGGTACACTTTACTGATGCGTCAATCGTCAGACTTGCGGAAATTGCTTATGAAGTAAATCAACAGACGGATAATATCGGCGCCCGCCGGCTTCATACAATATTGGAACGCTTATTGGAAGACCTATCATTTGAAGCATCTGAGATTTCACCTGCACAAATCGATATCACGCCTCAATATGTTAATGAAAAACTTGAAAATGTGGCAAAAAATAAGGATTTGTCACAATTTATCCTGTAAAGCGAGGCGTATTGGTTTCATTAAAGTGTAAAAACCTTTAGAATATTGAATAAACGGTGCGAAATACGTACGAATCATGTAGGAGGTTCATAATTATGAATTTATTGGGAAAAACAAGACGCATTAACTCTATGCTGCAAGCAGCAGCCGGGAAGCCGGTAAACTTTAAGGACATGGCTGAAACATTGAGCGAAGTCATCGAAGCAAATGTCTTCGTCGTCAGCCGCAAAGGGAAAGTTCTTGGCTATGCTGTCAACCAGCAGATCGAAAACGAGCGCATGAAGAATATGCTCGAAGAGCGCCAATTCCCGCTCGAATATACACAAAACCTATCGAACATCACTGAAACATCCGCTAATTTGGACGTTAACAGTGAACATACGATCTTCCCTGTGGAAGAGCGTGAACTGTTCAAGGACGGCTTGACGACAATCGTTCCGATCATCGGCGGCGGCGAACGCCTTGGCACATTGCTGCTTGGCCGCGTCAACGACCAGTTCGGCGATGACGATTTGATCCTTGGCGAATACGGCGCGACAGTTGTCGGCATGGAGATCCTCCGTGAAAAAGGCGACCGCATCGAAGAGGAAGCGCGCAGCAAAGCAGTTGTCCAAATGGCAATCAGCTCGCTTTCATACAGTGAACTTGAAGCGATCGAGCATATCTTTGAGGAACTTGACGGCAACGAAGGTTTGCTTGTTGCATCCAAGATCGCTGACCGCGTCGGCATTACGCGCTCGGTCATCGTCAACGCACTTCGCAAACTTGAAAGTGCCGGCGTCATCGAATCGCGTTCACTCGGCATGAAAGGAACGTATATCAAAGTATTGAATACGAAGTTCCTTGCAGAACTCGAACAATTGAAAATGAATTAATTCCATCGCCGCCCCGGACTATCCGATAGTTCCGGGGCGGCTTTTACGTTTTGTACTATCTCGGAATGTTGAAGAAGTTACAGCTTTTCATTACAACTTGCCTGTTCCATTTCCTGTTTATCATTAAGGGAATGTAAAAAGGGGGAATAAATCATCCTTCGGCGCTAGTGTAGCGGAAGCCGGCGACTAATGAATATGCGAAGCCTTGCTGAGTATGTTCATTTGCGACGCATCTGCTAGCAGATGTGGGAGCAGCGGCTTTCAATGCTGGACTTATTCTACGAATCGTGCCCTGGCAGCTGGCAACGCGACGTACTGTCGCGCCAGCTGCATGACCCACATCCTGTGGGCCCGAAAGCGTCCGGCTGGAGCGGAACGAAAAAATAGCCGAGGTTTCTTAAAAGCCTTTATACCTTTTCCGAGCTTTCACTAACTTTTATAAATATCAGTTGCAGGCACCAGCAACTGCGTGGTATAATTTCAAATGGTGTTAAATACACACGCATTCCGATCTGTTCCGCAGGTGCCTTTATTGGTAACGGTTCAGAAGCGAAGAATGCGGAGGCAAACAAAAACCTATTAGGAGGAAACACATCATGGCAGTAATTTCAATGAAACAATTGCTCGAAGCTGGTGTTCATTTTGGCCACCAGACTCGCCGCTGGAACCCGAAAATGAAAAAATACATCTTCGTGGAACGTAACGGCATCTACATCATCGACCTTCAAAAGACGGTCCGCAAACTCGAGGAAGCTTATAACTTCATGAGACAAGTGGGCGAAGAAGGCGGTAAAGTCTTGTTCGTAGGAACTAAAAAACAAGCTCAGGACGCTATCAAGGAAGAAGCAGAACGTTCTGGCAACTACTACATCAACCAACGCTGGTTGGGCGGTACATTGACTAACTTCGGCACGATCCAAAAACGTGTTAACCGCATGAAGCAGATCGAGCGCATGGAAGAAGACGGCACTTTCGAAGTCCTTCCGAAAAAAGAAGTAGTCCAATTGAAAAAACAACACGAACGCTTGGAGAAATTCCTAGGCGGTATCCGTGACATGAACGGTCTTCCAGACGTAATGTTCGTCGTAGACCCTCGTAAAGAACGCATCGCAGTAGCAGAAGCTATGAAATTGAACATCCCAATCGTAGGTATCGTCGATACAAACTGCGATCCGGACGAAATCGATTACGTAATCCCTGCAAACGATGATGCTATCCGTGCAGTCAAGCTATTGACTGGCAAAATGGCTGACGCTCTTCTTGAGTCTAAGCCTGAAGAAGACGAAGAAGCATCAGCGGAAACAGCTGAGTAATTCGCAATGTTTACAGGTGATAAGCGGCCAACCCCACTTATCACCTTTTTTTGAGAAAACACAGACAAGCTGAAGGAGGAATTTAATCATGGCAGTTACAGCTCAAATGGTTAAAGAATTGCGCGAAAAAACAGGCGCAGGTATGATGGATTGCAAAAAAGCATTGGTACAGACTGACGGCGACATGGACGCAGCCCTAGATTTCCTTCGCGAAAAAGGATTGGCGAGCGCTTCTAAAAAAGCTGACCGCATCGCTGCTGAAGGGATCACGTCGATCCTTGAAGAAGGCAACGAAGCAGTCATCTATGAAGTTAACGCTGAAACGGATTTCGTAGCGAAAAACGAAGGTTTCCAGACATTAGTCAAAGAAATCGGCGAGCACTTGCTTGCGACAAAACCGGCGACAATCGATGAAGCAAACGCTTCTACTATGTCGAACGGCTTGACAGTAGCGGACCACATTTCGAATGCGATTGCTAAGATCGGTGAAAAAATCACCTTGCGCCGCTTCGAAATCCGCACGAAAACTGACAATGACGCTTTCGGCCCTTACTTGCACATGGGTGGCCGCATCGGCGTTCTAGTCCTTTTGGAAGGATCTTCAGATTCACAAGCTGCACGCGATATCGCTATGCACATCGCTGCACTTAACCCGAAATACGTTTCACGTGACGAAGTCTCAGCTGACGAAGTAGAGCGCGAGCGTAAAGTATTGACTGAGCAAGCCTTGAACGAAGGCAAGCCGGAAAAAATCGTCGAAAAAATGGTTGAAGGCCGCCTCGGGAAATACTTCGAGGACATCTGCTTGCTTGACCAGGCATTCGTCAAAAACTCTGACCAGAAAGTCCGCGAATTCGCAGCATCTGTCGGCGGTACTGTAACAGAGTTCATCCGTTACGAAGTGGGCGAAGGCATCGAAAAACGCGAAGATAACTTCGCTGACGAAGTTATGAGCCAAGTCAACAAAAAATAAGCCAATATCTATATGAGTCATCCGGGGAGCACAATGTTGTGTTCCCTGTTTTTCAATAAACGTGTAACGGAGGGTACCGATGAGTGTTCCAAAATACAAACGCATTGTACTGAAATTAAGTGGAGAAGCGATGGCAGGCGGACAAGGTTTCGGTCTTTCCCCTGAAATCATCAAATCTGTCGCTGCGCAAGTGAAGGAGATCGTAGACCTGGGCATAGAAGTTGCCGTAGTTGTCGGCGGAGGAAATATCTGGCGAGGCAAAGTCGGTTCGGAGATGGGCATGGACCGGGCAACTGCTGACTATATGGGCATGCTTGCAACTGTCATGAATTCACTCGCATTGCAGGATTCTCTTGAGAAGCAAGACGTGGAAACACGTGTATTGTCATCGATTGAAATGCGGCAAGTCGCAGAACCGTATATCCGCAGAAGAGCGATTCGCCACCTTGAGAAAAAACGTGTCGTCATTTTCTCGGCCGGAACCGGAAATCCTTACTTCTCGACGGATACGACAGCTGCCTTGCGTGCAGCAGAAATCGAGGCCGATGTCATCTTGATGGCGAAAAACAATGTGGACGGCGTATATTCCGCCGATCCAAAAACCGATGTTGAAGCAATCAAATACGATGAATTGTCGTATTTTGACGTCATTCAGCAAGGGCTTCAAGTGATGGACTCGACAGCTTCCACATTATGTATGGACAATGACATTCCACTCGTAGTATTCTCTATAATGGAAAAAGGAAACATAAAAAGAGCTGTACTCGGTGAAAAGATCGGGACAGTAGTGAGGAGATCATTATAATGCCGAATGCAATCATGAACGATACGAAAACGAAAATGGGAAATGCCATTCAAGCTTTTTCGCGTGATTTGGCTTCCATCCGCGCAGGGCGTGCGACCCCTTCTTTACTTGATAAGATTACGGTCGAGTATTACGGTGCCCCGACACCCATCAACCAAGTAGCGGGCATTTCTGTGCCGGAAGCGCGTTTGATCATGATCCAGCCTTACGATAAAACCGTATTGCCTGAAATCGAAAAAGCGATCATGAAATCGGATCTTGGACTCAGCCCTTCAAATGATGGCAACGTCATCCGTCTTGCTGTACCGGCTCTCACAGAAGAGCGCCGCAAAGATTTAGTCAAGCAAGTGAAAAAAGAAGGCGAAGATGCAAAAGTCGTGATCCGCAATATTCGCCGCGATGCCAACGACGAGTTCAAGAAGCTTGAGAAAAAGAGTGAGATTACAGCCGATGATTTGCGTGGATACTCAGATGATGTGCAAGACATGACCAACACGCATATCGCTAAAATCGACGACATGGTCAAAGATAAAGAAACTGAAATTATGGCAGTTTAAGCGAACTTCATCTGTTACCGGGCGTCCTGTAAAGCAGGACGCTTTTTTCATGCCAAAATTTCGGAAGTGCCTTGAAAGTTCACGCACAACGCGCATTTTTTTGATATGATAAGCAATAGACATTCCGATTGGTTACAAGTGGAGGATTAATTATGTTCAATAAACTATTAAAGAGAAATATAGAGCCCGTAATGGTGGAATACGGAGAGCGTGCCATGGCTGTTGCCGGCGCAGGCGTCCCATCCCATGTGGCAATTATCATGGATGGCAACGGCCGCTGGGCGAAAAAGCGTTCCATGCCGAGAGTGGCGGGACATCATGAAGGCATGAAGACGGTCCGCAAGATTACCAAACTTGCGAGCCATCTCGGCGTTGATGTCTTGACACTGTATGCTTTTTCAACAGAAAATTGGAAGCGGCCGAAAATGGAAGTGGACTTCTTGATGCGTTTACCGGAAGAGTTTTTATCCAGCTTCTTACCGGAGCTCATCGAGGAAAATGTCCGCGTGGAAATGATGGGGTATGTGGCAGACCTGCCAGCCCACACGATCCAGGCGATCCAAAAAGCGAAAGAAGCGACCAAGCATAACGACGGTTTGGTGCTGAACTTTGCGTTGAATTACGGCAGCCGGGCCGAAATCGTCGATGCCGTAAAAGGTTTGGCCGCTTTGGTGCAGGCAGGCAAGCTGGAGCCATCCGCAATTTCAGAAGAGATGATCACAAACCGCCTCATGACGAGCGAATTGCCTGAGCCTGATTTATTGATCCGGACGAGCGGGGAAGTCCGTCTTAGCAATTTCATGCTGTGGCAATTGGCCTACACGGAATTTTGGTTTACCGATACCTTGTGGCCGGATTTCGGGGAAGACTGCTTGCTTGAAGCATTCGAAGTGTATCAGAAACGAAATCGTCGCTATGGTGGCTTGAAGGAGGAAGAAACACATTGAAGCAACGCATTATCACGGGAGCTATAGCAGCTGCCTTATTTATTCCATTTGTCATCATCGGCGGGATTCCATTCATTATTTTAGTCTACATTCTTGCGACAATCGGTTTTCAGGAATTGCTTAAAATGAAAGGCCGGAGCTTGATGAGCATACCCGGCCTTATTTCTCTTGTGGCTTTGTATGCATTCATGCTGCCGGGCGATTGGTCGCAGCAAGTGTATGAATGGACAGGCTATCTGAAAGTGGAATTTGTTTTCATGGCAGTCATCCTACTGCTTATACATACGGTGGTCGTCAAAAACAGCTTTACGTTTGATGATGCCGCGTTCGCGATCCTCGGTACCCTTTATGTAGGACTGGGATTCTATTACTTAATCGAAACCCGTGAATCGGGACTTGCGGTGTTGATATTTGCGCTCTTGGTTGTCTGGTTCACTGATTCCGGCGCTTATTTTACGGGGCGCAAAATCGGGAAACGCAAGCTATGGCCCGAAATATCTCCGAATAAGACGATTGAAGGGTTTCTCGGCGGCATCATTTGGGCTGTGGGCATCGCGCTTGTTTTCGCCTATTTTGCCGGCATGGAGCAATCCATGGCATTGGTCGTCATCGTCGCAATTGTGGCATCGATCTTCGGCCAATTGGGCGATTTGGTGGAATCAGCATTGAAACGCCATTTCAATGTCAAGGATTCCGGAAAGATGCTGCCGGGGCACGGGGGCATCCTGGACCGGTTCGACAGCATCCTTTTTGTCATGCCGTTATTGCACTTCCTGCATTTTATTTAAGAGAGGATTGTTTCATTTATGAAAAAAGTCATACTACTCGGCGCGACAGGCTCAATTGGCGTCCAAACGGCGGATATCATCCGTGAACATCCCGAAGAGTTTACGCTGGCCGGTTTTTCTGCCGGCAGGAACATGGAAGTTACGCGAAAGCTGATTCAGGAGTTCCGGCCGGAAATCGTTTGCGTCCAACTCGCGGAAGACGCGCAGCAGCTACAGCAGGAATTCGAAGGCGTTCAATTCGTCCATGGCAGCAAAGGCTTGATCGATGCAGCGACCTATGACGCGGATGTTTTGGTCAATGCCGTGATCGGCAGCGTTGGGCTAGAGCCAACCTTGGAAGCGATCAAGCTTGGCCGCACGATTGCCATCGCCAATAAAGAAACATTGGTGACAGCAGGCCATTTGGTCATGCAAAGCGCCAAAAAATACGGCGCCGACATCCTGCCGGTGGACAGTGAGCATTCGGCTCTGTTCCAGGCGCTCAACGGCGAAAAGATCGAACAGGCAAGCCGGTTGATCCTGACAGCTTCAGGCGGCAGCTTCCGTGATAGAACGCGCGATGAACTTGCCGATGTCACGGTAGAAGATGCCCTGAACCACCCGAACTGGTCGATGGGATCCAAAATCACGATCGATTCCGCGACGATGTTGAATAAAGGTTTGGAAGTAATCGAAGCACATGTCTTGTTCGATTTCGCCTATGACGATATCGATGTGCTTTTGCACCGCGAGAGCATCATCCATTCTATGGTCGAATTCCAGGATACGAGCGTCATGGCGCAGCTCGGGACGCCTGATATGCGGGTGCCGATCCAATATGCGTTGTCCTATCCCGATCGCCTTCCGCGCCCGGCTGCCAAACGGCTGGACCTGGCGGAAATCTCCCAGCTCAACTTCAAAGCGATGGATTACGAGCGGTTCCGTGCATTGAAACTCGCATTCGATGCCGGGCGGGAAGGCGGGACGATGACGACCGTCTTGAACGCTGCCAACGAGCAAGCGGTCGCAATGTTCTTGAACCGCCAAATCGGCTTTTTACAGATCGAGGAATTTATTGAGCGGGCGATGCTTGAGCATAAGACAATCGCTTCACCTGATCTCGAGACGATACTCGCGGCAGATTCTGAAACGAGAAAAACCGTGGAAAACATGCTAAAATAGCGACAGATTAAAACCGAATATGGTTTATTAAGGATGGGTTCAAAATGGAGACAGTATTAGCGTTCATCATCATTTTCGGCGCATTAGTGTTTTTCCACGAACTGGGCCATTTCCTGTTCGCTAAGCGGGCTGGGATTCTTGTTCGTGAATTCGCTATCGGGATGGGCCCTAAGATCTTGGGCATCACGCGAGGCGAGACGCTGTATACGGTCAGGTTGCTGCCGATCGGCGGTTATGTCCGCATGGCGGGCGAAGAGATGGATGCCATCCACTTGCAGGCAGGCCACCGCATCGGATTGCTATTGGATGATCAGGGACTGGCGAAAAAAGTCATTCTCAACCAAAAGCGTGTCTATCCCGATATCCTGTTTCTGGAAGTGGAACAAGCAGATCTCGAAAAAGAGTTATATATCAAGGGGTATGACGAAGACGAACAATTGGTGAATATCAAAGTAGCCCGGGATGCAGTAGTGGAAGAAAACGGCCGTGAAACGATTTTGGCGCCTTATGACCGCACGTTCGATGCGAAAAATTTGCCGAACCGTTTCATGACGATTTTTGCCGGGCCGTTCTTCAACTTCATCCTGGCCTTTTTCATCTTTACGGCAATCGGCATGATGCAAGGAGTACCGACTTTTGAGCCGGTCATTTCCGAAGTGACAGAAGACAGCCCTGCTGAACAGGCCGGCATGCAAGACGGTGATTTGGTGACAGAAATCGAAGGCCAACCGATTAGCACATGGGACGAGTTGGTGGAATCTGTTCAAGATAGCGCAGGAACGCCGCTTGATTTCCAAGTGGAGCGTGACGGGGAACCTTTGAGTTTCACGATCACGCCTGAATTGTCCGAGCAATCGGCAGAACAAGTGGGTGTCATCGGCGTCTTGTACCAAAGCCCTGTGGAAAAAGACTTTTTCGGGTCATTCGCCTATGGCGCTGAGCAGACAGTCTTTTGGTTTAAAGAGATATTCCGCTTGCTCGGCATGCTCGTGACGGGCCAATTCACTATCGATGCGCTCTCCGGGCCAGTCGGCATTTATAAAACAACTGAAGAAGTCGCCCAGTACGGCATCTTTACGCTTATGAGCTGGGCTGGCATGCTCAGCATCAACTTGGGGATCATGAACCTTTTGCCGCTGCCAGCGCTTGATGGGGGCCGCCTCATGTTCTTCTTCCTCGAAGCGTTAAGAGGCAAGCCGGTCGATAAGCAGAAAGAAGGGATGGTCCATTTTGTCGGGATCATGCTGTTGATGCTCTTGATGATAGTCGTCACATGGAACGACATTCAGCGATTCTTCTTTTAACGTGAGAAAGGGAAGCGTCTATCGCTTTCCTTTCTCTGCTACATAGGGATTCAAAAATACAAAAATCAGTCGAGGTGTATTTGGATATGAGACAAACATTAAGCTTTATCCCGACGTTACGGGAAACTCCAGCCGATGCTGAAGTGAAATCGCATCAATTATTGCTGCGCGCAGGATTCATCCGCCAGAATACAAGCGGGATCTATTCATTCCTGCCGCTTGGCAAACGTGTATTGCACAAGGTCGAGAAAATCATCCGCGAGGAAATGGAAGCGATCAATAGCGTGGAAGTATTCATGCCCGCCCTTCAACAGGCTGAACTTTGGCAGGAGACGGGGCGCTGGTATTCCTACGGCGATGAATTGATGCGTTTAAAAGACCGCAACGACCGTGAGTTCGCGCTAGGCGCGACGCATGAAGAAATCATCACGAGCCTGTTGCGAGACGAAATCAAGTCCTATAAGAAATTGCCGCTCACTTTGTACCAGATCCAATCGAAGTTCCGCGATGAAAAACGCCCACGCTTTGGGTTGTTGCGCGGCCGTGAATTCCTGATGAAAGATGCGTATTCCTTCCACGCGACGCCAGAGAGCCTGGATAAAACTTACGATGATATGATGCAAGCCTATAGCAATATTTTCAGCCGCCTCGGATTGAACTTCCGTGCCGTCATCGCGGATTCAGGCGCAATCGGTGGCAAGGACAACCATGAATTCATGGTGCTGTCGGACATCGGGGAAGACACGATTGCGTATTCGGACAGTTCGCCATACGCAGCGAATATTGAAATGGCCGCCGTAAATGTGGATTATCCTAAATCCGATGAACAAGCGCATCCAATCGAAAAAGTTGCGACGCCTGATCAGAAGACCATTGTACAAGTGGCAGATTTCCTCGGCACGACGCCTGAAAACTGCATTAAAACGCTTGTGTTTAAAGCGGACGACGAACTTATCGTCGTGTTATCACGCGGCGACCATGAAGTGAACGACGTAAAAGTCAAGCATATTTCAGGCGCTAAGCTGATCGATATGGCGACTCCAGAAGACGTGCGTGAAATGCTGTCCTGCGATATCGGCTCGATCGGTCCGGTTGGTTTGCCTGAAGGCGTCCGCGTATTTGCGGACAACGCCGTCAAATCGATCGTCAACGGCGTCACTGGCGCCAATGAAGACGGCGTCCATTTGAAAAACGTTACGCCTGATGAAGATTTCACGGTAGAAGCATATGGAGATCTGCGTTTTGTGAAAGAAGGCGACCCATCGCCTGATGGAAACGGCACGATCCAATTTGCTAAAGGAATCGAAGTCGGCCACATCTTCAAGCTCGGCACGACTTATAGCGAACCGATGAAAGCGACTTTCCTCAATGACCAGGGCAAAGCGATGCCTTATATCATGGGCTGCTACGGCATCGGGGTTTCACGCATTGTCGCAGCTGTCGCTGAACAATTCCAGGACGATTCGGGCTTCACTTGGCCGACTGCAGTTGCGCCATATGAAATCCATGTCGTGCCGGTCAACGTCAAAGACGATGTGCAACGCGAAACCGGCGAAGAAATTTACGAGCAATTGAAAGCGCAAGGATTCGAAGTGCTGCTCGATGACCGCAAAGAGCGCGCCGGCGTAAAATTCGCTGATGCCGATTTGATTGGCTTGCCGATCCGCATCACTGTCGGCAAGCGTGCCGCTGAAGGAATCCTGGAAGTGAAAATTCGCGAAACCGACGAAACGGTCGAATGGCATAAAGATGAAGTGCTCGACAAGGTGCGCGAATTCTTTAAGAAATGAATAATAATCTGATATGATAAAAAGGAAAGTACATCCGTACTTTCCTTTCTTTTTCTGAAATAAATGGCGAAGGGGATAACCATGATAAATGAGCAAGACGCCAAAATGAGATTTAAATTGCTGCTGCAGCATCTGGAGCTAACCGATGATGTACATATGCCATATTTTGAAGGGGCGGAATTGACGCGTATGACGGTCCATAAAAAAGACCGGGCATGGCGCTTTATCGTCAAACTCAAGCAAGTGTTGCCGTTGGAATTATTCATTACGTTCCGCGAACGCCTGCACACCAAGTTTTCTTCGATTGCAAGCGTTCAAATATATATCGAAACGCCCGCGCAACAAACAGACGGGGATCAAGTTGCCGCTTATTGGCGGCATGTCGTCGACGAATTGGCGGATATGGCCCCGCCGTTAAGGGAACGGCTATTGGCTCAAGCGCCTGTGTGGAATGGCAATAAATTGATCGTCGACTGCTGCCATGAACATGAAATGATGGCTTTGAAGTCGAAGTACACGGAGAAGCTGGGACAGGTTTTCCAGCAATTCGGGTTCCCGGCGTTTTCAATCGATTTTCAGCTATCGGCTGAAGACCAGCAGGAAGCGCGCGCCGCATTCATGGAAGAACGCAAAGCCGAAGAGGAAGCGATGGCCAAAAGGGCTGTCGCGGATATGAAGAAACGCGAGACCGAACGCAAAGAAAATGGCGCGCCATCAGGACCGTTCCAGATGGGTGCCGCCATCAAGCCGGATGAGCCGATTGTCGAAATCCGTTCGATCGTCGACGAAGAACGCCGCGTGACGATCGAAGGCTTCGTTTTCGATGTCGAAGTCCGCGAGCTGCGCAGCGGCCGTTCATTATTGACCGTCAAGATGACAGATTACACGGATTCGATTCTCGTCAAAATGTTCTCGCGCGACAAAGAAGACGCCGAGCTCATGGCCCAGGCGAAAAAAGGCATGTGGCTGAGAGCGAGAGGCTCCATCCAAACCGATACATTCGTCAGGGATCTCGTCATGATGTCGAATGACATGGTCGAAATCAATCCTGCTGTACGCAAGGATACCGCCGAAGTCAAACGGGCGGAATTGCATCTGCACACGCCGATGAGCCAGATGGACGCTGTGTCTTCTGTCGAGTCCTTGGTCGCCCAAGCGGCGAAATGGGGGCATCCGGCCATTGCGGTGACAGACCATGCAGGCGTCCAGGCATTTCCGGACGCATATGCCGCAAGCCAAAAGCACGGGATCAAGGCGATATTCGGACTGGAAGCGAATTTGGTCGATGACGGCGTACCGATTGCCTACGAAGAACGCCATGCCTTGCTCGAAGAAGAAACTTTCGTCGTCTTTGACTTGGAGACGACCGGACTATCTGCCGTTTACGACACGATCATCGAACTGGCAGCGGTCAAGATCAAGGGCGGCCAGATCATCGATAAATTCGAGCGTTTCGCCAACCCGCACCATCCTTTGTCGGCGACGACGATCGACTTGACGGGCATCACGGATGATATGGTCCGGAACGCGCCCGAAGTCGAGGAGGTCATCCGTGAATACCACGAATGGGCAGGCGACCACATCATGGTCGCCCATAACGCATCATTCGATATGGGCTTCCTGTATGTTGCCTACAAGAAATACGGCATCGATAAAACGCATGCCACGATCGATACATTGGAACTTGCCCGCATGCTTCACCCGGAAATGAAAAACCACCGGTTGAATACGCTGGCGAAAAAATTCAATATCGAATTGACGCAGCATCACCGCGCTATTTACGATACGGAAGCAACCGCGTATCTTTTGACGCATCTACTGAAAGAAGCGGACGATAAAGGCATCCTTTACCACGATCAATTGAATGATTACGTCGGGACGGGGGATTCCTATAAACGTTCACGACCGACGCATTGCACGCTTTTGGCAAAAGACCAGGAAGGCTTGAAAAACCTGTTCAAGCTCGTTTCAGCTTCGCATATCAATTATTTCTACCGCGTCCCGCGCATCCCGCGTTCGCTGCTTCAACGCCACCGTAAAGGCCTGCTCGTCGGTTCGGGCTGCGATAAAGGCGAAGTTTTCGAAGCGGTCATGCAAAAATCGATGGAAGAAGTGGAGCGCACCGCACAGTTCTATGATTATTTGGAAGTGCATCCCAAGGAAGTGTATCAACCCTTGATCGACCGGGAAATGATCCGTGATGAATGGAACTTGGAAGACATCATCCGCAAGCTGGTCAAAGTGAGCCGCAAGCTCGACAAGCCGTTGGTCGCGACGGGGAATGTCCATTACCTTGATGAAACGGATGCCATCTTCCGTCAAGTGCTGATCGGTTCGCAAGGCGGTGCGAACCCGCTGAACCGTTCGACATTGCCGAAAGTGCATTTCCGGACGACCAATGAAATGCTCGATGCGTTCGATTTTCTCGGGGAAGAGACAGCGCGTGAGATCGTTGTCGATAATTCCCTTAAGGTTGCGGATATGATCGATGTCGTCAAGCCGATCAAAGATGAATTGTACACGCCGAAAATTGAAGGCGCGGACGAGGAGGTCCGTGAACTCAGCTATACGATGGCGCGTTCGATTTACGGGGATGAGTTGCCGGAAATCGTTGAGGCACGGATCGAGAAGGAATTGAAGTCGATCATCGGCCATGGCTTTGCGGTCATCTATTTGATATCGCATAAACTGGTGAAAAAATCCCTTGATGATGGCTATCTCGTCGGTTCGCGCGGATCTGTCGGATCCTCGCTTGTCGCTACGCTGACCGAGATCACGGAAGTCAACCCGCTGCCGCCTCATTATGTGTGCCGGAAATGCAAGAAATCCGAATTCTTCGATGACGGCTCTGTCGGTTCCGGTTTTGACTTGAAAGATAAGGATTGCCCGGATTGCGGGATTCCGTATAAAAAAGACGGGCAGGACATCCCGTTTGAAACCTTCCTTGGATTTAAAGGCGATAAAGTACCCGATATCGATTTGAACTTCAGTGGCGAATACCAGCCGCAAGCGCATAATTACACGAAAGTGCTGTTCGGCGAAGACAATGTCTACCGGGCAGGCACGATCGGCACCGTAGCCGAGAAAACGGCGTATGGGTACGTGCGCGGATACGCCAATGACCGGGATATGACCATACGCGGCGCGGAAATCGACCGCTTGGTGCAGGGCTGTTCCGGCGTCAAGCGCAGCACGGGGCAGCACCCGGGCGGGATCATCGTTGTGCCGGATTATATGGACATCTATGATTTCTCGCCGATCCAGTTCCCTGCGGACGCACAGGATTCCGAATGGAAGACGACGCATTTCGACTTCCACTCGATCCATGATAATTTACTGAAGCTTGATATTCTCGGGCACGATGACCCGACGGTGATCCGCATGCTGCAGGATCTGTCCGGCATTGACCCGAAAACGATCCCGACGGATGACCCGGAAGTGATGAAGATTTTCGCAGGGCCTGAATCGCTCGGCGTCACGAAAGAGCAGATCGGCTGCAAAACCGGGACGCTTGGCATTCCGGAGTTCGGGACGCGTTTCGTCCGCCAAATGCTCGAAGATACGAAACCGACGACGTTTTCGGAACTCGTGCAGATTTCCGGATTGTCACACGGTACGGATGTGTGGCTCGGCAATGCCCAGGAATTGATCCACAATGGCACATGCCAGCTGTCGGACGTCATCGGTTGCCGGGATGATATCATGGTCTACTTGATCTATCAGGGGCTTGAATCATCACTAGCGTTCAAGATCATGGAATCGGTACGGAAAGGGAAAGGCTTGACGCCGGAGATGGAAGCGGCGATGAAAGAGAAAGCCGTACCGAACTGGTATATCGAATCCTGCAAAAAGATCAAGTACATGTTCCCGAAAGCGCACGCTGCCGCTTATGTATTGATGGCGGTGCGCATCGCTTACTTCAAAGTGCATTTTCCGGTCCTTTATTACGCAGCATATTTCACGGTACGGGCAGAAGATTTCGATGTCAATGCCATGGCGAAAGGGTCCCAGTCGATCCGTGCCAAAGTGGATGAAATCAATTCCAAAGGACTGGAAGCCTCGACGAAAGAAAAGAACTTGCTGACGGTCATGGAGCTGGCGCTAGAGATGGTCGAGCGCGGCTATTCATTCCAGAAAGTCGATTTGTATAAATCTTCCGCAGATGAATTCCTGATCGAAGGCAATACCTTGATTCCGCCGTTCAACGCCATTCCAGGGCTTGGCACGAACGCTGCGAAGTCGATCGTCGCAGCGAGAGCGGAAGGCGAGTTCCTGTCGAAGGAAGATTTGCAGCAGCGCGGCCGCGTTTCAAAAACGATCATCGAGTACATGGATGACCACGGTTGCCTGGAAGGGATGCCTGATGCCAATCAGCTGTCCTTGTTCTAGTCAGTTGCGCCGCTCCGCCAATCATGGTATTATTGTAGTAACATTTACTGATAGCTCTGTCGCAGAAGAGTGGGTTCTCCCGCTCTTTTCTGTTTGTTATGGCATATTATTGGCAGGAGGCATTTTATGAGCAAAATTACAGAACAAATCGAAGCAATGGCACAACCGATCATCGATGAACTGGAACTTGAATTGGTCGATGTCGAGTTTGTGAAAGAAGGTAAGAACTGGTTCTTGCGCGTCTATGTGGACAATCCACAGGAGCCGATCGACATCGACCAATGCGCAATCGTCAGCGAACGCTTGAGCGAACAGCTCGACGCAACCGACCCGATCGAGCAGAACTATTTCCTCGAAGTATCTTCACCGGGTGCTGAGCGCCCATTGAAGAAAGAAAAGGATTTCGAAAAAGCTTTGGGGAGTTTCATCTACATCAAAACGTATGAGCCGGTGGAAGACGCCAAAGAATTCGAAGGATATTTGAAGTCATTTGATGAAGAACAAGTGGAGATCGAGATCAAAATCAAGACCCGCAGAAAAACCATCAGCATCCCGAGAAAGAAAATTGCCATGATCCGTCTGGCGATCGATTTTTCTGCAAGCTGAATAGAAGAATTTAGGAGTGAAAAACATGAGCAGTGAGCTATTGGATGCTTTAGAAGTGTTGGAAAAACAAAAAGGGATTTCACGCGACGTGCTGATCGAAGCGATCGAAGCGGCGCTGGTCACAGCCTATAAGCGCAATTTTAACCAAGCGCAGAACGTCCGTGTCGACTTGAATCTCGATACGGGGACGATGCTTGTCTATTCCCGCAAGGATGTAGTGGAGGAAGTCGAAGACGACCGCTTGCAGATTTCATTGGAAGATGCGCATGCCATCAATCCAGTTTATGAAATCGGCGATATCGTCGAAGAAGAAGTCACGCCCCGCAACTTCGGGCGCATCGCTGCCCAAACAGCGAAGCAAGTGGTCACACAGCGCGTACGCGAAGCCGAGCGCGGCTTGATCTTTGAAGAATATGTCGACCGTGCGGATGATATCGTCAACGGCATTGTCGAACGCATGGATGCCCGCAATCTGTATGTCGGTTTGGGCAAAGTCGAAGCGGTCTTGCCGCAGACGGAACAAATGCCGAATGAAAGCTACCAGCCGCATGACCGCATCAAGGTCTACATCACGAAAGTCGAACGGACGACACGCGGCCCGCAAGTGTTCGTTTCACGGACGCACCCGGGGCTTTTGCGCCGTTTGTTCGAAAACGAAGTGCCTGAAATCTATGACGGCATTGTCGAAATCAAATCGATCGCGCGTGAAGCGGGAGACCGTTCGAAAATCTCGGTACATGCGACCGATGAAGAAGTGGACCCGGTCGGTTCATGTGTCGGTTCACGAGGCGGCCGCGTGCAGACAATCGTCAATGAACTCGGAGGCGAGAAAATCGACATCGTGGAATGGTCGGAAGACCCGGTCGTATTCGTAGCGAACGCCCTGAGCCCATCTAAAGTGTTGGATGTGCAAGTGAGTGAAGACGATAAATCGACGACAGTCGTCGTACCGGATTACCAATTGTCCCTTGCAATCGGCAAACGCGGCCAAAACGCGCGTCTGGCGGCGAAGTTGACAGGGTGGAAGATCGATATCAAGAGTGAAACGGATGCCCGTGAACTAGGGATTTATCCGTCTGCAGAGTCAGCAGCTATTCAATCAGCCGATGACGAAGATGCGGATGGCTTTGATTTTTACGACGAAGAAGAATAAGCTGAGAAGGTGATATCCGTTGGCTATGCAAAAGAAGATTCCGTTAAGAAAATGCGTCGCGACCGGTGAAATGCATCCCAAAAAGGAAATGATCCGCGTGGTGCGTTCCAAAGAAGGGGAAGTATTCGTCGATCTTACCGGCAAAAAGTCGGGAAGAGGCGCATATGTTTCCAAATCGGAGGATGCCATCGAATTGGCGCGAAAAAAGAAGGTATTGGATAAGCAGCTTGAAGTGAAAGTTCCAGGCGAAATTTATGAAGAACTTGTCCACGCCGTACGCAGAGAGCAGCTGAAATCATGAATAAAGAAAAAATCCTGCAGTTTTTGGGGCTTGCAACACGTGCGCGCAAACTGGTGACCGGCGAAGAGCTCGTCATCAGCGAAGTGCGCCGGGGCAATGCGAAATTAGTCATTGTGGCTGAAGATGCCTCTGAAAACACGAGAAAAAAACTGCACGATAAATGCAATTCCTATAATGTGCCAGTGCGCATAGGCGCTAGCCGCTATGAGATTGGCCATGCTATAGGGAAAGAAGCACGCGTCGTTTTGGCGATTACCGATAACGGTTTTGCCAAGAAAATGACGCACTTGTTTGATGAAAACTAACCGGGGGTGAGCAGATGACCAAAATTCGAGTACATGAATACGCTAAAAAAGTAAATAAACCGAGCAAAGACATTATCGATGAATTGTCAAAAATGAATATTAAAGTCAATAACCATATGGCTACACTAGAAGATGCTGCTGTAACGAAATTGGACGGCATTTACAAAAAACCTGCGCAAGGAAACCGCGGGCAAGGTTCACAATCCCGCCCGCAAGGCCAAAACCAGCGCCGTGGGCAAAGCGGACAAGGAAGCCAGGGCGGCCAAAACCGCACGCAAGGCGGACAGGCACGTACGCAAGGCGGGCAAGGCCAGAACCGTCCGTCCGGCCAAAACCGCACACAAGGCGGCCAAGCACGTTCACAATCGAACCAGCAAGGAACTGGCCAGTCGGGGCGCGGCTCCAATTTCACGCCGAAAGCTGCTAAACCGGCTCCAGGGCCAGGCCAGCGCGGCCGTTCGAACGGGCCAGGACGCGGCGGTCAAAACCGCAACCGCAAAGGCAAGCAACAGCGCCCGGTCAACCCGATGCCGCCGATGCCGAAAAAGGAAAAGGAATTGCCGTCAAAAATCACTTTCAGTGAATCGTTGACTGTAGGCGAATTGTCGAAAAAACTCGGCCGTGAGCCTTCAGAAATCATCAAGAAATTGTTCATGCTCGGGGTGATGGCAACAATCAACCAAGAGTTGGATAAAGATGCCATCGAACTCGTCTGTGCAGAGTACGATGTTGAAGTGGAAGAAGAAATCTTGGTCGACAAAACCGATTTGGAAGTTTACTTCGAACCTGAAGAAGAAGCCAAGAAAGAAGAACGTCCTTCTGTCGTAACGATCATGGGGCATGTCGACCACGGGAAAACGACTTTGCTCGATTCAATCCGCCACACGAAAGTGACTGCTGGAGAAGCGGGCGGTATCACCCAGCATATCGGTGCATACCAAGTCGAAGAAGACGGCAAGAAAATCACGTTCCTGGATACGCCAGGCCACGCAGCATTCACGACGATGCGCGCGCGCGGTGCGAAAGTAACGGATATTGCCATTATCGTTGTCGCTGCGGATGACGGCGTCATGCCGCAGACAGTTGAAGCGATCAACCACGCAAAAGCTGCAGAAGTACCGATCATCATCGCAGTGAATAAAATGGATAAACCATCCGCGAACCCGGACCGTGTCATGCAGGAATTGACCGAGCACGGCCTTGTTCCTGAAGCATGGGGCGGCGATACGATTTTCGTTCCGCTTTCCGCATTGACGGGAGATGGAATCGACACGCTTCTTGAAATGATCTTGCTCGTTTCGGAAGTTGCGGAATTGAAAGCGAACCCTGGCCGCCGGGCAATCGGTACGGTCATTGAAGCGGAGCTTGATAAAGGCCGCGGATCTGTTGCCACTTTGCTCGTGCAGGATGGCACTTTGCATGTCGGCGACCCGATCGTAGTCGGCAATACATTCGGCCGCGTCCGTGCCATGGTCAACGACCTTGGGCGCCGCGTGAAGACTGCAGGCCCTTCAACACCTGTTGAAATCACCGGGCTTAGCGATGTGCCGCAAGCCGGCGACCGTTTCGTTGTCTTTGAAGACGAGAAAACGGCCCGTCAAATCGGTGAGGCGCGTTCCGCTACAGCCTTGCAGGAAATGCGTTCTGAAAAGAACCGTGTCACGCTCGACAACTTGTTTGACCAATTGAAGCAAGGCGAGATGAAAGAGTTGAACTTGATCGTCAAAGCGGATGTTCAAGGGACGGTCGAAGCCATGGCTGCGTCACTCTTGAAAATCGACGTGGAAGGCGTCAACGTCAAAGTCATCCACACAGGCGCCGGTGCCATTACGGAGTCCGATGTATCACTTGCGGCAGCTTCCAATGCGATCATCATCGGTTTCAATGTCCGCCCGGATGCCAACGCCAAGCGCGCAGCAGAAGCGGAAGGCGTCGATATCCGCTTGCACCGCATCATCTACAAAGTGATCGAAGAAATCGAAGCGGCGATGAAAGGCCTCTTGGACCCAGAGTTCGAGGAAAAAATCATCGGCCAGGCGGAAATCCGCAGCACGTTCAAAGTCTCTAAAGTCGGGACCATTGCCGGAAGCTATGTAACGGAAGGCAAAATCACCCGTGATAGCGGCGTGCGCATCATCCGTGACGGCATTGTCGTTTTCGAAGGGGAAATCGATACCTTGAAACGCTTTAAAGATGACGCGAAAGAAGTCGCAAAAGGCTATGAATGCGGCGTGACGATCAAAAACTTCAACGATGTCAAAGAAGGCGACATCATCGAAGCTTATATCATGGAAGAAATCGAACGAAAATGATCCTGTTGATGGAATGCGAATTTTTTATCCCTACTGCGCATTCATTAAAAGAAAAACGCGCGGTCGTCAAAAGCATGATGACCCGCACCAAGCAGAAATTCAATGTATCGGCGGCGGAAGTCGATCATCAGCAAGTTTGGCAGCGCACGCGCCTCGCGTTTGTCACCGTTTCTTCCTCGAAGGAAGCGGCGGAACGGGAAATGGAGCATGTGCTGCGCTTTCTGGAAAGCAACCCGTCGTGGGAATGCATGGAAATAGAGAAAGAATATTTGTAAGAACGGAGTGGATTCGAAATGTCATCAATGCGCTCGAATCGTGTAGCTGAGCAAATGAAAAAAGAGCTCGGCGAAATTATCGGCAGAAAACTGAAAGACCCGCGCATCGGATTTGTCACCGTGACAGATGTCGAAGTGACAGGCGACCTTCAGCAGGCAACCGTCTATATCAGCGTGTTGGGCGATGATAAGGAAAAAGAGCAAACTTTGCTCGGCCTTGCGAAGTCCAAAGGATTCATCCGCTCGGAAATCGGGCAGCGGATCCGTTTGCGCAAAACTCCTGAATTGGCGTTTGAAATCGATTCATCTGTCGCATACGGCAATCGGATTGAATCCTTGTTGCGGGATATTAAAGATCCATCAGAAGAATAAACAGAAAGCCTGCCAGTCTATTTTTAGACAGCAGGCTTTTTTCTACATAATACTAAACGGTTCCTCAGGGGAATCGATGAAAGAGAGGGGGTTCCGATATGGAGCCGAATGGGATCCTTCCATTATGGAAAGAACCGGGCATGACATCGCATGATTGCGTTTTTCGCCTGAGAAAAATCCTGAGAACAAAAAAAGTCGGGCATACCGGAACACTCGATCCGCAAGTGGACGGCGTGTTGCCGATTTGTTTGGGACGGTCGACCAAGGTGGCAGAATATATCACGGATCAAGGGAAAACTTACGAAGCGGAAGTGTTGATCGGAGCTTCAACGGAAACAGAAGATGCAGAAGGCGCGGTAGTGGAACAAGACCTGAGCGACAAAATGATTACACGCAAGCAGCTAGAAGAGGTATTGCAAAGCCTGACCGGCGACATTGAACAAATCCCGCCGATGTATTCAGCGGTCAAAGTGAACGGCAGAAAGCTGTATGAATATGCGCGCAAAGGCGAATCAGTGGAGCGCCCTGTACGCACGGTGCATATTGATTCTATCGAATTATTGGATGAGGCGGACACATGGGAAGGGCAGAATATTCGTTTCCGCATCCGCATCCGCTGCGGCAAAGGGACCTATATCCGAACACTTGCCGTCCAGATCGGCGAAGCGCTTGGATATCCGGCCCATATGTCACAGCTGACGCGCACACAGTCCGGCAGTTTTACGAAAGAACAATGTGTGACGCTTGCCGAAGTGGAGGAAATTGCGCAAAATGGGGATATCGGTTCTATTTTGCAGCCTCTCGCATACGGCTTAAGTGCATTTCCTTTTGAAGAAATCACGCCGGATCTACTGTTCGGCATCAAAAATGGCCAAGTGCTCGAGGCGCATCCGGTCTTGAAGACAGAACCGTTTGTCGTTTTCACTTATCATGGCAAACCGGCAGCATTGTACAAACGGCATCCCGAGAAGCCGGGTAAAATGAAACCCGAAAAAATGTTTGGATTTCCTCCAACGGACGAGGTGTAGTATGAAAATCATTCACTTGAGTTATCCTCACGAGATGAAAGCACAAGAACAAGGGCCGCTGTCCATGGCGATCGGATTTTTTGATGGCGTCCACAAGGGCCACCAACAAGTGATCGGCACGGCGATTGACAAAGCGCAAGCAGGCGGGATGAAGTCCGCTGTCATGACCTTCGATCCGCATCCTTCATTGGTGCTCGGCGGCCGGAAAGAAGAAGTTTTTTATATCACGCCACTTGGCCAGAAGATGGACATCTTGGAGGAAATGGGCGTTGATATCTGCTATATCGTCCGCTTTACTTCAGAGTTCGCGAAACTTTCCCCAGAACAATTCATCGAGCATTTCATCGACGGCTTAAACGTTAAAGAAGTCGTTGCCGGCTTTGACTTCTCGTTCGGCCATAAAGGCGGCGGCAATATGGCGTTGATGGAATCGCACGGCAATGGCCGGTATCAGGTCACGACAGTCGGCAAAATCGAAGCGGAAAATGAAAAGGTCAGTTCGACCCGCATTCGCCATTTGTTGAAAGATGGTCTGGTCGAGCCGGTTCATCATCTGCTCGGCAGGCCGTACCGGATTTCCGGAACGGTCGTCAACGGTGACAAACGGGGACGGACGATCGGTTTTCCAACAGCGAACGTCGAACCGGAACTTGGCACATTCGTTCCGAAGCGCGGTGTCTATGCGGTGCGGATTGAAGTGCAAGGTGCTTATTTCGACGGCGTCTGCAATGTTGGCTATAAGCCGACCTTCAATAATCCCGATGTCAAAAATTTGGTCATCGAGGTCCATATCCTGGAGTTCGACAAGTCGATCTACGGTGAGAAAGTGGTTGTTGAATGGCATAAGCGCATCCGCGATGAACAGAAGTTTTCAGGAATTGATGAATTGAAAGCCCAAATCAGCCGGGATAAAGATACTGCCAAGCGATATTTTGAAGTATAAGTCGGACAGTTGATTTCAGAAAATCACTGTGCTATGATATCAAAGTACTGAACGTACTAACCGTTGCTTGGCAAATCGAATCACCAACGTTTGCTAGGTAATAGGGGCTATCAGAGATTAGGAGGTGGAACAGCATGGCAATCACTCAAGAACGTAAAAATGAATTGATCAATGAATACAAAGTGCATGACACTGATACTGGTTCTCCAGAAATTCAGATCGCCATTCTTACAGAAGACATCAACAACTTGAACGAGCACTTGCGTACCCACAAGAAAGATCACCATTCACGCCGTGGTCTATTCAAAATGGTCGGACGCCGTCGTAACTTGCTTAAATACCTACGCGAGAACGATGTACAACGCTACCGTGAGTTGATCGGAAGACTTGGCCTACGCCGATAATAGCAAGCAGAGAAAGCGGGATTCGTCCCGCTTTTTCTTTATGCTCAAAACTTATCATTGAATCGCACTTGATGTGCTTTTTTGATACACTATTGAAAGATACATACTACACGAAACACGGTAAGAGAGGAGCTCGACTATGGAGCAAACAAAAAAGGTTTACACATTTGACTGGGCCGGCCGCGAACTGAAGGTTGAAGTCGGTCAACTGGCAAAACAAGCAAACGGAGCGGCATTGATCCGTTATGGCGATACAGCCGTGCTATCCACTGCCACGGCATCGAAATCACCGAAGCCTCTGGATTTCTTCCCGCTGACGGTGAATTATGAAGAGCGCCAATACGCTGTCGGGAAAATCCCGGGTGGCTTCATCAAGCGCGAAGGGCGCCCATCCGAGAAAGCGACCTTGATCAGCCGCTTGATCGACCGCCCGCTGCGCCCGCTATTCCCGGACGGTTTCCGCAATGAAGTACAGGTCATTTCTATGGTCATGTCCGTCGACCAGGATTGCCCGTCTGAAATGGCAGCGATGTTCGGTTCTTCTTTATCTTTGATGATTTCAGACATCCCATTTGACGGGCCGATCGCCGGCGTCATCGTCGGAATGGTGGATGGCGAGTACATCATCAACCCGACAGGCGAGCAAATGGAAAAAAGCTCCATCAACTTGACGGTTGCCGGCACGAAAGATGCCATCAACATGGTAGAAGCCGGCGCGAAAGAAGTGTCTGAAGAGGCCATTCTGGAAGCCATCATGTTCGGCCACGAAGAAATCAAGAAATTGATCGCTTTCCAGGAAGAAATTGCAGCGGAAGTAGGCAAAGAGAAAGCGGCGGTCCAACTATACGAATTGGATGCTGACTTGACGTCCGAATTGAAAACGGCGGTTGAAGAAGACATGAATGCCGCAGTCCAAGTGAACGAGAAGCAGGCACGCAACGAAGCCATCGCAGCTGTGCGTGAACGTGCACTCGAAGCTTACGCAGATTCAGAAGACGATATTAAAAAACAAGCGGGCCAAGTGCTCGATAAAATGGTCAAAGATGAAGTCCGCCGCTTGATCACGGATGAAAAAATCCGCCCGGACGGCCGCGGCCCATCCGAAATCCGAGCGCTTTCTTCTGAAGTCGGCGTCCTTGCACGCACTCACGGCTCGGGACTCTTCACGCGCGGCCAGACACAAGCGATGAGCATCTGTACACTCGGCGCACTCGGCGATGTACAGATCATCGACGGCCTCGGATTGGAAGAGACGAAACGCTTTATGCATCATTATAATTTCCCATTGTTCTCCGTTGGGGAAACCGGCTTCCTGCGCGGCCCCGGCCGCCGCGAAATCGGCCACGGGGCTCTAGGCGAACGAGCGCTTGAAGCGGTCATTCCAAATGAAAAAGATTTCCCTTATACGATCCGCCTCGTTTCCGAAGTGTTGGAATCGAACGGTTCGACTTCACAGGCAAGTATCTGCGCTTCCACTTTGGCGATGATGGATGCGGGTGTGCCGATTAAAGCACCAGTAGCCGGAATTGCAATGGGCCTTGTGAAAAAAGGCGAGAACTATACCGTCCTTTCCGATATCCAAGGGATGGAAGACCATCTCGGCGATATGGACTTTAAAGTAGCGGGAACCGCAGAAGGCGTCACAGCCCTTCAAATGGACATCAAAATCGATGGCTTGTCGCGCGAAATCTTAGAAGAAGCATTGACGCAAGCGAAAATCGGCCGCCTTCATATTTTGGAATCGATGATTGCCACGATCAACGCGCCGCGCACGACCTTGTCCAAATTCGCGCCGAAGATCATCATGGTGAAAATCAATCCAGACAAGATCCGCGACGTCATTGGACCGGGTGGAAAAGTTATCAATAAAATCATCGATGAAACAGGCGTCAAGATCGACACCGAACAAGACGGCACGATTTTCATCTCTTCCGTTGATGAAGAAATGAACGCCAAAGCGAAAGCGATGATCGAGAATATTGTACGCGAAGCGAAAGTCGGCGAATACTACGAAGGCGCAGTCAAGCGCATCGAGAAATTCGGCGCATTCGTTGAGTTGTTCCCAGGGAAAGATGGGCTTCTCCACATTTCGGAAATCCAGGAAGAACGGACGAAGGAAGTGGAAGACGTTCTGAAGATGGGCGATATCGTCAAAGTGAAAGTCATCGAGATCGACCGCCAGGGACGCGTCAACTTGTCCCGTAAAACAGTATTGAAAGAAGAAAAAGAAGCAGCTGAAAAAGCTTGAAACGCTAAATAAAAAAAGTGGGAAAATTGCCGGTGGCATTCGCCGGCAATTTTTTTCATATACAGGAGGGCTTTCAATGGTTACCACCTATACATGCCAGAACGGCTTGCGTATCGTCTCTGAACACATCCCCCATTTCCGCTCCGTGGCGGTCGGCGTATTCGTCAATACAGGATCTCGGGATGAGCGGCCGGAAGAAAACGGCATCACGCATTTTATCGAACATCTTTTGTTCAAAGGCACCAAGACACGCAGCGCCAAAGACATCGCGCGGGAATTCGACCGCATCGGCGGGGATTTGAATGCCTACACATCCAAGGAATGTACCTGCTATTACGCCAAAGTGCTGGACCATCATGCACCGCTCGCAGTTGAAGTGTTGGCAGATATGTTTTTCAACTCGGTGATGGACCCGTTGGAAATCGATAAAGAGCGGCTTGTTGTCAAAGAGGAAATCAGCATGACCGAAGATATGGCAGATGACGATGTCCACGAGCAATTGTGGCGGGTCATGTATCCCGATAACTCAATCGGGGCGCCGATTTTAGGCACTGCCGAGACGTTGGACCGTTTTTCGCGACAACAGATTTTGGATTATATGGAGCGCCATTACACGCCAGCGAATACGGTAATTTCCGTAGCAGGCCATATCGATGCTAAACTGCTTACCCAAATCGAAGCCTTATTCGGTTCCTTTGAACGGAAAAGCCCGGGCAATGCCCATGTCCTGCCGACCTTCGTCCCAGGACAATCGATCAAACATAAAGAGACCGAACAAGCCCATATCTGCCTCGGGTATCCAGGGTTGTCGCTTCAGGACGATAGGCTGTTTGCGCTGGCCGTATTGAACAATATCATCGGCGGCTCGATGTCATCCCGGCTGTTCCAGGAAATACGCGAAGACCGTGGCCTTGCTTATTCGGTCTATTCCTATCATTCGGCCTACTCGGACCATGGAACGCTCGCCATATACGGGGGCACTGCCGACCATCAAGTCGGGGAAGTCGAGGAATTGATCCGGGCCTCGCTGCAGCGCATGCGGGAGGGGGATATCAGCAACGTGGAGATTACCGATTCCCGTGAGCAATTAAAAGGCAATTTGCTGCTTGGGCTTGAAAGCACAGGGTCCCGTATGAGCCGTAACGGGAAATACGAACTGCTTCACGGCAAACATCAATCCGCAGATGACATTATCCGATTGATCGATGCAGTGGAGCGTAAACACGTGCTGGATTTGATGCAATTGACTATCGCCGCACCAGCGGTCTCCATCATCCGTTCACAATGAAAAATGAATTGCGACAATTTGTCGCGCTGATGCGATAAATTATGTTACAATAACGCAAATCAGCCAAGAAGGAGAGAGTCGAGTGAAAACGTATAATGTAGCGATCATGGGCGCAACCGGCGCCGTTGGCCAGCAAATGAAAGAACAGCTGGAGAAGCGCAATTTCCCTGTGGGGGACATCAAGTTCCTATCTTCCGCACGCTCTGCCGGCAAGCAAATCGAATTCAACGGACAATCCCATACAGTGGAAGAAGCGGTGCCAGAATCTTTCGAGGGCGTCGATATCGCCTTGTTCAGCGCAGGCGGCAGCATCTCAGAGAAGTTTGCCCCTGAAGCCGTGAAACGCGGCGCAGTCGTGGTCGACAATACGAGTGCATTCCGCATGGATAAGGACGTGCCGCTCGTCGTCCCTGAAGTGAATAAATCGGCGCTAAAAGGCCATACGGGCATCATTGCCAACCCCAATTGCTCGACGATCCAAATGGTGTGCGCATTGCAGCCGCTAAAAGAACAGTTCGGCTTGCAGAAAATCATCGTGTCCACTTACCAGGCAGTGTCGGGCGCCGGAATTGATGCGATCAATGAATTGAAAGAACAGTCAGCGGATTTCGATAACGCAGCAACTGCCGAAGCGAACGTCTTGCCCGTGAAGTCATCCGATCGCCATTACCCGATCGCCTTTAACGCCGTGCCGCAGATCGACCAGTTCGCGGAGAACGGCTATACGCTCGAAGAAATGAAAATGATCAACGAAACGAAGAAAATCATGAGCGACCAAGACTTGGCGGTCGCGGCGACTTGTGTGCGCTTGCCGGTCGTGACAGGCCACTCCGAATCCGTCTATGTGGAATTGGATGACACGCCGTCTGTCGAACAGGTGAGAGATGCACTGGGCGGCGCGCCAGGCGTCGTATTGCAAGACAATCCCGCCAATCAGGAATACCCGATGCCATTGATGGCAGCCGGGAAAGATGAGGTGTTCGTCGGCCGCATCCGCAAAGACCTTGACAACCCGAATGGCTATCATTTGTGGATCGTCTCCGATAATTTGATCAAAGGTGCGGCATTGAACTCGGTTCAAATTGCTGAAGCACTTATCGAGGAACAATTGCTGTGAGCCGTTAACGTCATGTGGCCGTGAATAATCGGCTGATGTTTGAATCTATCGCCATCCGGTGCTGCTTGGAAGCCGTTCTTCCTCGTGCATGCGGATGGCTTTTCTATTTCATGAACGGATGTTTTTACGGCAGGCACACTAGGCAAATGGCAGTGGTTGTTTTTTTATTTGGACTGTTACCGGTGATTACCGTATAATGAAGTCTATGGATCTGTACGGGTGAAATATTTTTAGGAGGAAATCAATTGAGTAAAATTAAAAATGAAGTCATAAGAGTCATTCCGCTTGGCGGAGTAGGAGAGATCGGTAAAGCGATGTACGTCATCGATATCGACGAGGACCTGTTCGTCGTCGACAGCGGATTGATGTTCCCGGAAGATGAGATGCTTGGCGTCGATATCGTCATTCCGGACGTTACCTATCTCGAAGAAAATAAAGACCGGGTCAAAGGGATCTTCCTGACGCACGGGCATGAGGATGCAATCGGGTCGATCGCTTACCTATTGAAGAAAGTCCAAGCGCCGGTCTACGGTTCGAAGCTGACCATCGCGCTTGCAAAAGAACACGTGAAAGAGCTCGGCTCGCTCAAGCATTACAAATTCTTTGAAGTCACGAACAAGAGCCGCATGAATTTCGATAAAACACACGTCACCTTTTTCCATACGACACACAGCATTCCGGATGCACTCGGGATCGTCTTCCATACATCGGAAGGCGCCATCGTCCATACCGGTGAATTCAAATTCGACCAGTCGATGCAAGGAAGCTACCGCCCGGATTACGCCAAAATGGCGAAGCTCGGCGAAGACGGCGTCTTGATGCTGCTGTCGGATTCCACCGAAGCTGAACGCCCGGGTTACACAACGTCCGAAACGGTTATCGCTGACCATATCCTGACGGCATTCCACCAGGCCCCGGGGCGCATTCTCGTCTCGCTTTATTCATCCAACTTCATCCGTATCCAGCAAGTGTTCGATATTGCACATCAGACAGGCAAGAAAGTAGCCGTCATCGGCAAAAGCCTGGAGAAGAGCTACGAAGTCGGCTTGCGGCTAGGCTACCTCAAGGTGGACGAAGACACGGTCATCTCCATGAAGGATGCCGAAAAATACAACGATGATGAAGTCGTCATCATCGTGACCGGCAACCAGGGCGAACCGCTTGAAGCGCTCGACAAGATGGTCAGACGCCAGCACAAGGATGTGCGCATCAATGAGACGGACACGGTATTGATTACCTTCACGCCTTCGCCGGGCATGGAAGTGCCGATGTTCCAGACAATGAATAAATTGGCGAAAGCCGGGGCGAAAGTATTGACGTCCAATAAGAAAGTCCACGTTTCCGGCCACGGCAGCCAGGAAGACTTGAAAATGATGCTGAACTTGATGAAGCCGAAGTATTTCATCCCGATCCAAGGGGAATACAAAATGCTCATCGCCCATTCGAAATTGGCGCAGCAAGTCGGCATCGCGAAATCGGATATCTTCATCGCCGATAAAGGCGATATCGTCGAATACCGGAAAGAAAAAGTCCGCATGAGCGGCCGCGTTACGACAGGCAATGTATTGATCGATGGCATCGGTATCGGGGATGTCGGCAATATCGTCCTCCGCGACCGCAAGCTTTTGTCCCAGGATGGCATCTTTATCATCGTCGTCACCTTGAACCGCAAGGAGAAGCGCATCGCTTCAGGACCTGAGATCATATCAAGAGGCTTTGTCTATGTCCGTGAATCGGAGCAATTGCTTGATGAGTCGAGCCAATTGGTGCGTAAGATCGTCGATAAATATGTGACGCGCGACGCGTTCGAATGGAACAACATCAAACAGGAAATCCGCGACACGCTCAATTCGTACCTGTATCAGCAGACGAAGCGGCGTCCGATGATCATCCCGATCATCATGGAATACTAAAAATACAAGTAAAGGGATTCCATACCGATTTTATCGGCAGGAATCCTTTTTCATTACGTAAGAAAAGAGGGAATCCCATGGCGCCAAGCCGCACGAACAAAAAAAGTACTACCAAGCCGCGCACCAAGCCGCGCACTAAACCGAAACCGAGAGCGAAGGCGAAGAAGCGGCAGCCGGTGCCGATGATCGCTTATGAAGTGACAGGGCTCATCATGATCGGCATTGCGATCTTGATGGTCTTCCGGCTCGGATTGATCGGCCGCATGTTCAATAATATCGCTGAATACCTGATCGGCTATCTGGCCTTTCTCGCGCCACTGGCATTGATTGCAGCCGCTCTCCACATCATGGTCAAGCGTGGGCTGCCGAAAATCCGCGCGAAAATTGCGGTCGGCTCGCTGTTCCTGTTTGCTGGCGCATTATTGATCAGCCACTTGATCTGGGCAGCCGGTTCGATCTTGCCGATCACTTCCGCAAATGTCATATCGGAAACATCGAAAATGACACAAATGTCCGGCACGATCTGGGGCAATTACGAAGCGGCCGGGGGCGGTTTTTTCGGCGCCTTATTGTATGCGCTGCTTCATGTGTTGTTCGCGACAGCCGGCACATGGGTCATTGCTGTCATCTTATTATCGATCGGCGCCATCATCCTGACCGGCAAAGCGGCAGCGCCAGTGATTGCAGAGCGCTTGCCGGCAGCCGGCGAAGCGATGCGGTCTCTCGCAGAACGTTTCAAACCGGAACGCAAACCGGTGAAAAAACAGCCGCGCAGAAAAAATGCGCCTGAAAAGGTATTGGAAATGAATGAGCAATTGGCTTATGACGATGCCCTGGAGGAGGAAACAGAGACCACGCTGGTCTTTGATCAGGAGACCGAGCGGGAACCGGAAGAAGAATCGGATAAAGAGCCGATCATCTCGGCATTCACGGAAAAGGTCAAGCCGAAGCGCCAGGACGCGATAGAGGAACAGCCAAAAGCCGAAACAGCTGATGAAATCAGGCATGTCGATCCGGAAACAGGGGAAATCTTGAAAGAGCCGGTCATGTCGATGAAAGAGGAAGCGGAAAATGAAGATTATGCGTTGCCGCCGATGGACCTGTTGACATTGCCGCCGCATAGCGACCAAAGCGGCGAGTATTCGGGCATCCAGAAAAATGCCAAGAAACTTGAAAAAACTTTCCAAAGCTTTGGCGTCCGCGCGAAAGTGACACAAGTCCACCTGGGGCCAGCCGTCACGAAATACGAAGTGCTGCCCGATGTCGGCGTGAAGGTCAGCAAAATCGTCAGCCTGCACGACGACTTGGCGTTGGCGCTTGCCGCCCGCGATATCCGCATCGAAGCACCGATCCCCGGGAAATCGGCGATTGGCATAGAAGTGCCGAATACGGAAGTGGCAGTCGTGAGCCTAAGGGAAGTACTGGAATCGGAAGAAAACAATAAACCCGATTCCAAATTGCTGTTCGGCCTGGGACGCGATGTCACAGGGCAGGCAGTCATGACCGAACTGAACAAGATGCCCCACCTCCTTGTGGCAGGATCGACAGGCAGCGGGAAATCGGTATGCATCAACGGCATCATCACGAGTATCATCATGCGCGCCAAGCCGCACGAAGTGAAGATGATGATGATCGACCCGAAAATGGTCGAACTGAATGTCTATAACGGCATCCCCCATCTGCTTGCGCCGGTCGTGACCGATCCGCGCAAGGCGGCGCAAGCCTTAAAGAAAATCGTGTCGGAAATGGAACGGCGCTATGAGCTGTTTTCCCATACCGGCACACGCAATATCGAAGGCTATAACGATTACGTCGACACCTTCAACGCCGAGAACGATGAAAAGCATCCGAAACTGCCATTTATCGTCGTCATCGTCGATGAGTTGGCGGACCTGATGATGGTCGCATCGAATGAGGTGGAAGATGCCATCACCCGCTTAGCGCAAATGGCGCGTGCAGCGGGTATTCATCTGATCATCGCCACCCAGCGGCCGAGCGTTAACGTCATCACTGGCGTGATCAAGGCAAATATCCCATCGCGCATCGCGTTTGCTGTATCATCCGCCATCGATTCACGGACCATCCTTGATATGGGTGGTGCTGAAAAACTGTTGGGCCGCGGAGACATGCTGTTCCTCGGGGCAGGCCAGTCAAAACCGGTGCGTGTACAAGGGGCGTTCCTATCGGATACCGAAGTGGAGAAAATCGTGGACTTTTCGATCGAACAACAAAAAGCGCAATACCAGGAAGACATGATCCCGTCGGATGTCGAGGAAGTAAGCATCGACCAGGAAACGGACGAACTTTACGATGAAGCAGTGCAATTGGTGACGGAAATGCAGACAGCATCCGTCTCGATGCTGCAGCGCAGGTTCCGTGTCGGTTATTCGCGCGCTGCCCGCATCATAGACCAAATGGAGCAGCACGGGGTGGTCGGGCCGTATGAAGGCAGTAAACCGCGGCAAGTCCTGGTTCCTAAGCAGGAAGAATATTGATCGGTCAATAGCCGTTTTGTGACAAAATGTTTAGTATTTGAGCAAGCGCGTTAAGGAAAATTCGCAGAATTCGACAAATTGCTATTTATTTCACTTCTATTAAATGGTATAGTATTTCTGATTAGTAGGAATGTTTTACATCAGATGTCTGATCTCTGTCATGGGTGGTGAATCGTATGACAATCAAATCGGATCACCGTGCATTGTATCTCCAAGTGATCGATCGAATGAAGCAGGATATCGCTTCGGGTGTCTACAAAGAGAAAGAGAAATTGCCATCCGAGTTCGAACTTTCGAAATCCCTTGGAGTGAGCCGCGCGACTCTCCGCGAGGCGCTGCGGCTGCTGGAAGAAGATAATGTAATCGTCAGGCGCCACGGTGTCGGGACGTTTGTCAATTCGAAACCGGTTTTTTCATCGGGCATCGAGGAATTGACAAGCGTATCCGATATGATCCGGCAGGCGGGAATGGAACCTGGAGTGGTCTATTTGAGCACTTCAGAGTCCATTTGTTCTGAGGAAGATGTTAACCGCTTTCATTGCAATCCGGAAGATACTGTCATTACAATCGAACGCGTCCGAACGGCAAATGGGGAACCTGTCGTCTATTGTATCGACAAAGTGCCTTCTGTTTATCTGCCTGAAGGCTTTCTCGGGCGCAAAGAAAGCTCCATTTTTTCGGCGCTTGAAGAATCCGGCGATATCCGCATCTCGTATGCCGTCACTTTTATCGACCCGACTGGTTACCACGAGGAAGCCTCGCCGATTCTTGAATGCGATCCGGAAACTGCATTACTGGTATTAAAACAGCACCATTACGATGAGAACGATCGCTTAGTGCTGTATTCAAAGAACTACTTCCGGGCTGATAAATTCCGCTTTCATGTAGTTCGTAAACGTCTGTAAACATCTGATTCCTGCTATTATCAAAAAAACCTTGGGGTTATTACATTGATTAAACGTAAATTTGGCGTAGGTTTATCATTAATGCTGGCTGCTGGAGTACTTGCAGCATGTGGAAGCGAAGAAGATACTTCGAACGGCGGCGACTCTGCTGAAGGCGGAGAAGGCACTGAAGAAGCAAGTGATTTCTCGGTAGCGATGGTTACGGATGTCGGCGGCGTCGATGACAAATCCTTCAACCAATCAGCTTGGGAAGGGATCCAGCAGTTCGGTGAAGAAAACGGCCTTGAAAAAGGAGACGGCGGGTATGATTACCTCCAATCCGCTTCTGATGCCGACTATAACACCAACTTGAACAACTTGATCCGCCGTGACTTCGATGTCGTCTTCGGTATCGGTTTCTTGATGGAAGGTGCTGTTAAGGAAATCGCTGAGCAGCAGCCGGATGCACAAATCGCTATCATCGATGCAGTAGTGGATGCACCAAACGTGGCAAGCGTCATGTTTAAAGAGCAAGAAGGCGCATTCCTTGCAGGCGTTGCTGCAGCACTTATGACTGAAACCGACAAGATCGGTTTTGTCGGCGGCATGGAAATCCCGGTTATCGAGCGTTTTGAAGCCGGATTCCTTGAAGGGGTAAAAGCTGTTGATGATTCAATCGAAGTCGATGTTCAATACACAGGTGCTTTTGATAAAGCGGAATTGGGTAAAACGACTGCAAACCGCATGTACAGTGCTGGAGCGGACATCATCTTCCACGCGGCAGGCGGAACGGGTAACGGCGTGTTCACAGAAGCAAAAGAGCGCATCGAAGCTAACCCTGATGAAAAAGTATGGGTTATCGGCGTTGATGCTGACCAATACGAAGAAGGACAAGCTGGCGATCAAAACGTAACTTTGACTTCAGTCTTGAAACGCGTAGATACTGCGGTTATGAATATCTCAGAACAAGCGATGAACGGCGAATTCCCAGGTGGGGAAACGGTCACTTACGGTTTGTCTGACGAAGGGGTAGGCCTTGCGGATTCACGCGGAGCGATTCCAGAAGATGTCATGAGCCAGATCGAAGAATACAAAGAGAAAGTGGTTTCCGGCGAGATCGAAGTTCCTGAAACGCTTTCCGAATAAACTGTAGTCAAATACGGTCATCATAAAGACCGGGTATCCGGTCTTTATGATTTTTTTTCGTCTATTTTTCGAAAGATTAATAGATGAAAGGTTTCTGCCAAAAGAAGCCTTTCATGTATTAATTCATTAAATCAAGAAACAACCAGTCTCCGAGGGAGTGAAAACCGTGGAATATGTTATTGAAATGCTGAATATCCGAAAAGAGTTCGGGAATTTTGTCGCTAACGACAATATCACGCTGCAACTCGAAAAAGGGGAGATTCATGCACTGCTAGGTGAGAACGGGGCAGGGAAATCCACCTTGATGAACGTCTTGTTTGGCTTGTATCAACCAGAAGGCGGCGAAATCCGCGTCAGGGGCAAGAAAGTCGATATTTCCAACCCGAACGTAGCGAACGATCTCGGGATCGGCATGGTGCACCAACACTTTATGCTGGTCGAGAATTTCAGCGTAACCGAAAACATCATTCTCGGCAGCGAGCCGACAAAGATGGGCGTGACGAATAAGAAAGATGCCGCGCAAAAAGTGGCGAAGTTATCTGAGCAATATGGCTTGAATGTCGACCCGTACGCCATTATCGAGGATATCTCGGTCGGCATGCAACAGCGTGTGGAAATTTTGAAAACGCTTTATCGCGGTGCTGAAATCCTGATATTCGATGAGCCGACTGCGTCGCTCACGCCCCAGGAAATCACGGAACTGATCCAGATCATGAAACGTTTGATCGCTGAAGGCAAATCGATCATCCTCATCACACACAAATTGAAAGAGATCATGGACGTTTCAGATCGTGTCACGGTCATCCGCAAAGGCCAAGGGATCGGCACCGTGACCACGGCAGAAACGAACCCGAATGAATTGGCAGCCTTGATGGTCGGGCGCCAAGTTACGTTCAAGACCGAAAAAGGGCCGGCATTTCCGTCAGAGGAGACCTTGACCGTCAAAGATCTCGTTGTCGAAGATTACCGGGGCGTAGCGAAGGTGAAAAACTTGAACTTGACCGTCCGCAAAGGCGAAATTGTCGGGATTGCGGGTATTGACGGCAACGGCCAATCGGAGCTGATCGAGGCGATCACTGGACTGCGCAAAGTCAAAAGCGGGGAGATATTGATACATGGCAAGAATGTCACAGGCATGAAACCGAGGAAAGTGACGGAAGCCGGCATTGGCCATATCCCGCAAGACCGCCATAAGCACGGCTTGGTGCTCGATTTCCCGATTGGGCATAATATTGCGCTGCAAACCTATTACAAAGCGCCGATCTCCAAGTCAGGGATTATGGACTATAACAAGATTACGGAAAAAGCCCAGCAAATCATCAAAGATTTTGATGTCCGTACGCAAGGGCCGCATGAACCTGCCAGGGCGTTATCAGGGGGCAACCAGCAAAAAGCGATCATCGGGCGGGAAGTCGACCGCAACCCTGATCTGCTCATAGCCGCGCTTCCGACGCGAGGCTTGGATGTCGGGGCAATCGAATTCATCCATAGCCGTTTGATCGAACAGCGGGACAACGGCAAGGCGGTCTTGTTGATTTCGTTTGAATTGGATGAAGTCATGAACGTTTCCGACCGGATTGCCGTGATCCATGACGGCGAAATCGTCGATGTCGTCATTCCTGAAGAAACGACTGAACAAGAACTGGGTCTTCTTATGGCAGGACATGCGGAAAAAGACAAGAAAGGCGGGAAGCACCGTGTCGAATAGAGCGACAAACTTGCTGGTCCCGATCGTTTCCGTTGTGCTCGGCCTGATTGTAGGGGCGATCATCATGCTCGTCAGCGGCTATAGCCCGATCGAAGGGTATGCTGCATTATGGAACGGTATTTTTGGAGACCTATACACCATCGGCGAAACGCTTCGCCAAATTACACCTTATTTACTGGCTGGTTTAGCCGTTGCATTTGCTTTCCGCTCAGGCCTCTTCAATATCGGGGTCGAAGGGCAATTGATTGTCGGCTGGTTCGCCGCTGCTTATGTCGGCGTAGCGGTTGAATTGCCGAAAATCATCCATTTGCCGCTGGCTATTCTGGCAGCGGCCGTGGCAGGGGCTTTATGGGGCTTTGTTCCAGGGCTATTGAAAGCCAAGTTCCGTGTACACGAAGTTATCGTCACCATCATGATGAACTATATTGCACTTCACGTAACAAACGCATTGATCAAGACCGTCTCGGATGGCGGGGACCGCACGGAGCGGATTTTCACCAGTGCTTCCCTGCGGTCTGAGTTCCTCGAGAACTTGACGGAATTCTCCCGTCTGCACATGGGATTGCTGCTGGCGCTCATCATGGTCGGCGTCATGTGGTTCATCCTGGAGAAGACGACGCTCGGTTTCGAATTGAAAGCGGTCGGTTTCAACCAGCATGCTTCCGAATATGCCGGCATGAACGTCAACAAGAACATCATCCTGGCAATGGTCATTTCAGGTGCATTTGCCGGCCTTGCAGGCGCGATGGAAGCGCTCGGGACATTCGAGTATGTTTCGTCCAAGGGCGGATTCACAGGGATCGGCTTTGACGGCATCGCCGTTGCGCTTCTCGGCATGAATACGCCGCTTGGTGTCATTTTCGGGGCTACTTTATTCGGTTCCTTGAAATACGGTGCGCTCAATATGCCGAATGCTGCGGGCATCCCGATCGAAATCGTCGAGATCGTCATCGCCGTGATCATCTTCTTTGTAGCATCCGGTTATATCATTCGTTTGCTGCTGCTCCGAGCAGCCGGCAAAAAGAAGGAGGCGAAGTGATATGAGCTTTATGGATATCCTATATTTCATCGTCCCTTCGGCGATTTTCTATGCAGCACCGCTTATCCTTGTGGCAATCGGCGGGGTGTTCTCTGAACGCTCGGGTGTCGTCAACATCGGCCTTGAGGGCTTGATGGTCATCGGCGCATTCGTCGGGATCTTGTTCAACTTGCTGTTCGCGGATACATTCGGCGGGATGACGCCATGGCTGGCATTGGTAGCCGCGATGGTCGCAGCGCTGCTCTTGTCGCTGCTTCATGCCGTCGCATCGATTTCCTTCCGCGCCGACCAAGTCGTTTCAGGTGTCGCCATCAACTTATTGGCAATTGCTTTGGCACTTTATCTAGTGAAAAGCATCTTCGATAAAGGCCAGACGGATTTCATCAGTGAACGCTTTGCACGCTATAATGTGCCGGTATTGTCTGAAATCCCTGTCATCGGGCCATTGTTCTTCACATCGGTCTACAATACTTCATTCTTTGCGATCGGTGTCGCTTTCCTTGCGTGGTTCGTCATCTACAAGACGCCGTTCGGCTTGCGCCTCCGCGCGGTCGGCGAGCATCCGATGGCGGCTGATACGATGGGGATCAATGTCGCAAGAATGCGCTATGTAGCGGTCATGATTTCCGGTGCGCTAGCCGGAATCGGCGGCGCGATTTATGCACAGACCATTACAGGAGACTTTGGGCATGCTACGATCAATGGCCAAGGATTCATGGCACTTGCTGCGATGATCTTCGGGAAATGGCATCCGCTCGGTGCGATGGGTGCGGCATTATTCTTCGGATTTGCACAATCCTTGAGCATTGTCGGTTCCTCGATTCCTTATATTCAGGAAATCCCGAATGTCTTCCTGTTGATTCTTCCATACGTATTGACGATTTTCGCACTGGCAGGCTTCATCGGCCGCGCCAATGCCCCTAAAGCGAACGGGAAACCGTATATAAAAGGGCAGCGTTAAGGTTCAATGCCGCCAACTAGCGGCAGATCAAACTGGCGGGGTGTCCCCGCCAGTTTTTTTATGGGAAAAATCAACTGTAAAGGAAGGCGAGCCGGGAGAATCCTTCATTAAATAGAAAACCGCAGGGATGGTGATCTTGACAGGAAAGCGCATTGCCGGGTAGTTGCTTGAAATCCGCATGCTTTTTTCCAGCCGTTTCCTCCGGTTTCATTGCAATTAAAGGAAAAAGTCCGGTATAGTTAGTGTAAGAATCACGAGAGGGGATCCAACATGTTTGAAACAAATAAGATTGCTCAAGGCGTCCATGTTCACGTACATGAAACGACGCAATTCAAGACAATAAATTTCTCGATCCGCTTCAAGGATCGGCTCACCGTGAAGAACGCTTCGGAGCGCGCGATCCTGGCGAACGTTTTGCAGCATAGCAACGAAATGTACCCATCTCATACAGCGCTGCGCATGGTGCTGGATGATTTATACGGAACATCGCTATACATAGATTCCACCAAACGCGGTGACGACCATATCATCAACTTGAACGTCGAGACTGTCAACGACCAATACCTATCGGATAAAGGCGTACTTGAGAAAGTGATGAATTTGATGTATATCGTCCTGTTCAAGCCGAATCTCGAGAATGGGCTATTCAAGGAAAACATCTTCAAACGCGAACAGGAATCGATCGTCCAGCGCATTGAATCGGTATTTGACGACAAAACCCGTTATGCACAGCAGCGCATGATGGAACTCGCGCTTCCGGGGCATCCGGCAGCGATTACGTCCAACGGCTCGATCGAGCAGGTGAAGCAAGTCACGAATGAGTCGCTTGTTGCGGCATACCGACATATGCTCGAAAATAATGAGGTGGAAATCTATGTCGTGGGAGACGTTTCGCCAGAAGTGATCACGGCGCATATCCGCGACTACTTCCATTTTGCCGACCGCAAGGAACTTCCTGTGAAGACGGAAAGCCAATTGCAGCCGCCTGAACAGTCACGCGTGCTCGAGTATGAAGACATGAAACAAGGAAAATTGCATATGATGTTCTTCACGCCGGTCACTTTCCGCGATGAAGATTTCCCGGTCATGCAATTGATGAACGGCATTTTCGGTGGCTATGCCCATTCGAAGTTATTTGCCAATATCCGGGAGAAAGAAAGCATGGCGTACTACGTGTCGAGTTCATATGCCTCCCAGTTCGGGCTGGTGTTCGTCCTCGCCGGCATCGACCGCAAGCTCGAAGAAAAAGCCGTATCGCTGATCCTCGGCCAATTGGAGGAAGTCAAGAACGGGCACATCACCGACACCGAATTGGAACAGACCAAGGCCTTGCTTACCAATCAATTAAAGGAAGCGCTCGATTCGGCAAGAGGCCAGATCGATATATACGATCAATACATGGAACTATCGGAAGACTTTGAACCCGCTTATCTGATCGAAAGATGGGAAAAGGTATCCAAAGAACAGATAGCACAGGCGGCACAGGAATTGAGCCTGCAAATGACCTATTTCTTGTCCGGCAAGGAGGAAGCAAGCGATGAATAAAATGGAATTCAATCAACTTGAAGAAACGCTCTATCATGAACAATTGCCGAACGGTTTGACGGTCTACATTTTGCCGAAGCGTGGATTCTCGAAAACATACGCGACGTTCACGACCAAATATGGCTCGATCGACAACCATTTCGTCCCGCTCGGCGAAAAAGAAGCTATTCAAGTACCGGATGGCATTGCCCATTTCCTTGAGCATAAAATGTTTGAAAAAGAAGAAGGCGATGTTTTCCAGGAATTCAGCAAAAATGGCGCTTCCGCCAACGCGTTCACTTCGTTCACGAGGACGGCGTACCTGTTTTCGGCAACCGGGCGCATCCAGGAGAACGTCACGACATTGCTCGATTTCGTCCAGAGCCCGTATTTTACCGAACAGACGGTAGAGAAGGAAAAAGGGATCATCGCCCAGGAAATCACCATGTATGACGACCAGCCCGACTGGCGCCTGTATTTTGGCATGATCGAGAATCTATACAAGAACCATCCCGTCAAAATCGATATCGCGGGGACAGTCGAATCGATCCAGCACATCACGGCGGAACATCTCTACACGTGCTACCATACCTTCTACCACCCGTCGAATATGGCGTTGTTCATCGTAGGGAACGTCGAGCCAGATAGCATGATGCAGTTCGTCAAGGACAACCAGGCGGCGAAAACCTTCGATGCGCCTGCACCGATCGAACGCATTTTCCCGGATGAGCCGAAAGAGGCGGCCATCAAAGAACGGACACTGGAAATGGCGGTCCAAAAGCCGAAAGTCTTCGTTGGCGTCAAGCCGGAGCGGCTTGACCTGTACGGGCCGGAGATGCTTAAGCACGAATTGTCTGCTCAGCTTGCATATGAATTATTGTTTGGCAGGACTTCGGATTTTTACCACGAGGCATACGAGAACGGATGGATCGATGAATCGTATTCATTCGACTATTCACTGGAAAGCGGATTCGGCTATGCGCTTATCGGTTCGGACACGAACCATCCCGAAAAATTTGCGCAAGAGATTAAAAAGACGATCCGACAGGCAGTGGAAAAATGGCCTTTCGGTCAGGAAGACCTGGACCGCGTGCGCCGCAAGAAAATCGGTTTTTTCATGCGTGCCTTGAATTCGCCTGAATACATCGCCAACCAATTTACGCAATATGCGTTCAACGGCATGAACCTATTCGATGTAGTGCCGGTGCTTGAGGAGATCGAAGTGGCCGATCTGCAGGAAGCATTCGCGGCAGTCAGCACAGAAAGCCAACAATCCGTCTTTACAATCAAATCACCGGAGAAGGATCCGGCGTGAAGCGATTCGCGCTGATTCTCGGGGCATCCGGAGACATCGGCCGCACGATTGCCAAGCAAATGGCGGATGAGGGCTGGTCATTATATCTTCATTACCATTCGAATGCATTGAATGCGTTTGCGCAGGATCTCAGCATGCACCATCCACAGCAGGAATTCATCCCGGTGCGGGGCGATTTCACTCAAGACAGCGGCGCCGAGGACGTTGCAAGCCAGGTTTTCGACTGCTCGTGCGTCATCTGTGCGAGCGGCCATGCGCTATCGGGCCTCTTGCAAGACACGAGCAGTGCGGATCAAGAAGCGCTGTGGCGTGTCCACGTAAAGAACCCGATCGAGACGGTTCGGCTATTGTCGCCGTATTTCAGGAGGCATGAAAAGTCCTATGTCATTTTCATTGCATCGATCTGGGGAGAGACGGGAGCCTCGATGGAAACGGCTTATTCAGCCGTGAAGGGCGCGCAGCTCGCATTCACGAAAGCCTACGCGAAAGAAATGGCGCCGTCCGGCACACGTGTCAATGCCGTATCGCCCGGCTTGATCCGCACGAAAATGAATGCTGGATTGACAGAACAGGAATGGCTGGCGCTCGAAGAAGAGATTCCGCTCGGGCAGGAACTCCGGAAGATATTGCCCATGCGGTCGTGTTTTTAGCCAGTGGCAAGGCCGATTATATTACCGGGCAGACGATCCGTGTCAACGGCGGCTGGCTCATTTAACGGACGCAAGCTTTTCATCATTGTTGATGTAGGCTATCATAAAGGCAATGGACCATAGGATGGCACATATATGGGGAGGGGAGTGAAGCATGAAAGAATGGTATTTTGAGTATGAAATCCAAGTCAACCGCCCGGGCTTGCTCGGGGACATCGCATCGCTGCTCGGCATGCTGCGGGTCAATATCGTCACCATCAACGGCGTGGACCAAGGTCGCCGGGGAATGCTATTGCGTGCAGAGCATGACGTGCAGATCGAACGTTTTGAGCAGATCCTGTCGACGATCGAAACCATCGCGGTGACGAAGTTCCGTGAACCGAAATTGCGGGACATTCTCGCTGTGCGTCACGGCCGTTACATCCAGCGCGATGCAGATGACCGGAAGACGTTCCGCTTCGTACGGGATGAACTTGGGCTGCTCGTCGATTTCATGGCGGAAATCTTCAAGCAGGAAGGCCATAAACTGGTCGGGCTCCGGGGCATGCCGCGTGTCGGCAAGACCGAATCCATCGTCGCAGCGAGCGTCAGTGCCAATAAGAAATGGATTTTCCTATCCTCGACGATGATCAAGCAGACCGTCCGCAATCAATTGATGGGCGACGAACACAACGATAACAATATCTTCATCCTGGACGGCATTGTCACGAGGCGTTCATCCGATGAGCGCCATCTCCAGCTTGTGCGGGAAATGATGCGCATGCCGACCATCAAAGTGGTGGAACATCCCGATAAATTCGTCGAGCATTCCGAGTACAGCATCGACGATTTCGATTATATTATCGAATTGCGCCATCATCCGGAAGAAAAGATCACATACGAAGTATTGGAGAAAAATACGTTTATGGACAATAAAGACCAGATGGACATGTTCGGCGACGGTTTCAACTTTTAAGCAGGCAGGTGATGACGATGGGGCAATTGGGCACGAAGCTGAAACAGGCAAGGCTGGACCAAGGCATGAGCTTGGAACAGCTTAATGAGCGGACGAAAATCCAAAAGCATCATTTGGAAGGCATCGAAACCGGGGATTATTCCTCGATCCCTGGAGGCTTTTATGTGCGTGCTTTCATCAAGCGCTATGCACAGGCGGTCGGTTTGGACGGAGATGCCCTGTTAAGGGAGCATAACAACGAATTGCCGGAAGACGAGCCGGTTACCGCCCCTGTCGAGCATTTGACACGCAGGCCCGAAAAGAAAAGAAGCAGCTCTGGACCCGTCGCAGAATCGATGCCGAAAGTGTTGGTGGCATTATTTATCGTGTTTATCCTTTTGGTTATCTGGTATTTCTACCTGCTCAGCACATCCGGCAACGATGTCCAGCCGGAAGAGGAAAGCGGCGGTGTGGAATACGAAGCACAGCCGGAACAACAGCCGGAAGCACAGCCGGAAGCGGCAGAGGAACAAGAACAAGCCCCTGCTGAGGAACCGGAAGAACAACCGGAACCTGAAGAGCCGAAAGCGCAATTGGAACTTGAAAGCGTAACGGGGGAAACAACGACGTATACCTTCATCGGACCAGCTGAGAGGCAGCTTGAATTCGCTGCAAATGGGGAATCCTGGCTGACCGTATTGAATGATGACGGAACAGAGCTACTGAGCCTCGCCCGCGTGTTCGAAGCCGGAGAGACAGAAGCCGTCGATGTATCCGATGAAGCGAGCGTCTTCATGCGCGTTGGAGATTATGCCATGCTTTCAATTGAACTGAACGGTGAAAAGGTGCCGTATGAACAACAACGAAAACCGCAAAACATCATCATCCGTTTCGATGATGCCGAATAGCCATCACCCGATGGCTATTTTTCTGCAAGGATTGAAAGGAGAATAACAAATGAATATTCCAAACCAAATCACCATTTCCCGGATCTTGCTCATCCCGATCTTCATGGCGTTCATGCTCATCGATTTCGGATGGGGAGACATCACCTTACTCGGTGCGACGTTGCCGGTCGCACATTTCATCGGGGCATTGATCTTCATCTTCGCATCCGCTACCGATTGGGTCGACGGCTATTACGCACGCAAATACAATTTAGTCACGACCTTCGGTAAATTCTTGGACCCTCTTGCCGATAAATTGCTCGTCTCTGCCGCGCTGATCATTCTGGTCGAGCTCGGCTTTGCGCCAGCGTGGGTCGTCATCGTCATCATCAGCCGTGAATTCGCCGTAACCGGCTTGCGATTGGTGCTGGCAGGCGAAGGGGAAGTCGTGGCAGCCGGGAGTTTAGGCAAAATCAAGACCGTCACGCAGCTGCTCGCGATCATTTCGCTGTTGCTATACAATATGCTCTTTGCCTTGGTCGGCATTCCATTCGGCGAGATCATGCTCTATATCGCATTGCTGTTTACGGTCTGGTCCGGTTGGGATTATTTCTACGCCAACCGCAAAGGGCTTATGGCATCCAAATAAGCGACACATGAAAGGAAGACCGCTATGAACGCTGAAATCATTGCAGTGGGCTCAGAACTCCTGCTGGGCCAGATCACCAATACGAATGCACGCTTCATTTCAGGACATCTCGCTGAAATCGGAATCAACGTCTATTACCATACTGTCGTCGGCGACAATCCTGAGCGCCTGAAAGAGACGATCGCCATCGCGGAATCCCGTGCTGACTTGATCATCTTCTCAGGGGGCTTGGACCCACAAAAGACGATTTGACCAAACAGACGATCGCCCGTCATCTGGGCACGACGCTTTCGATGGACGAGGCGGCAATGGAATCGATTGCCGCGTTTTTCGAGCGCGCTGGCCGCCCGATGACCGAAAACAATAAAAAACAGGCACTCGTGCTTAATGGCAGCGAGGTGCTGGTCAACGAGAACGGCATGGCGCCGGGAATGATGTATCAAAACGGCAGTCATATGTATATGCTGCTGCCGGGGCCGCCGCATGAACTGGAGCCGATGTTCCAGTTCGAGGCGAAACCGAGATTGGTACGCATGCTCAATAAGGAAAACGTCATCCTTTCACACGTGCTCAGGTTCTATGGGATCGGCGAAGCTGAACTCGAAGACCGCCTGCAGGATATCCTGGATAAGCAGACCAACCCGACAATTGCCCCCTTGGCCTCCGCGGGTGAAGTGACGCTACGCATCACGGCGAAGACGGACACGGCGGATGAGGCATGGGAATTGATCAACGGCGCGAAAGAAGAAATCCTGGAACGCGTCGGCGACTATCTGTACGGCTATGATGATGACTCACTCGCCTCGAAAGCGATCGATTTGTTGAAGCAACAAGGCAAAACGGTTTCGGCGGCAGAGAGCCTGACGGCAGGGTTGTTCCAGTCGGAACTCGCTTCCATCGCTGGGGCGAGCGCCGTGTTGAATGGCGGTGTCGTCACCTATAATGAGCAAATGAAAATCCAGCAGCTCGGCATGACGCGGGAATTTTTCAAAGCGCATTCCGTCGTCAGTGAGGAAACGGCTGAAGCGATGGCTTTGGCTGTCCGGGAGAAATTCGATACCGACATCAGCGTCAGCCTGACCGGGGCAGCCGGCCCGGACGCGCACGGCGAGGAACCGGCCGGCACGGTGTGGATCGGCATCGCAAGTGATGAAGGGACGAAAGCCTATCGCCTCCAGCTGTCGGGGATGAGAAACACGAACCGCATCCGCGCGGTGAAACTGGCCTTGTACTATTTGATCCGCACATTGGCAAATGAAGACACACGCAAAATTTAATTTTGCGTGTTTTTTCATGCCCATTTTGGGGGAATCATAGGATAGTGGGAATCAAATTCGTGAAATGATCATCCGGACACGAATAAACGTTCGCTTTTTTCTTGTAAATTTCTCAATAAACTAGTATACTGAAATCAGTTAGAAAATTGGTTTTCACATAAGAGGAGGATTTCTTTTGAGCGATCGTAAAGCAGCGCTGGATATGGCGCTAAAACAAATAGAAAAGCAATTCGGTAAAGGGTCTGTCATGAAATTGGGTGAAAGTACAGGTCATAATGTCTCGACCGTTTCAAGTGGTTCGTTGTCCCTTGATATCGCGCTTGGCATAGGCGGATACCCGCGCGGGCGTGTCATCGAGATTTACGGGCCGGAGAGTTCGGGTAAAACGACGGTATCGCTTCATGCCATTGCAGAAGTTCAGGCTTCCGGCGGGACAGCCGCATTTATCGATGCAGAGCATGCCCTTGACCCGGTCTATGCAAAAGCGCTGGGCGTCAACTTGGATGAGCTATTGTTGTCCCAGCCGGACACAGGCGAGCAGGCACTTGAAATCGCGGAAGCGCTCGTGCGCAGCGGTGCGGTAGACATCGTCGTCATCGACTCCGTAGCGGCACTTGTGCCAAAAGCGGAAATCGAAGGCGAAATGGGCGACTCCCATGTCGGCCTCCAAGCCCGCCTCATGTCACAGGCTCTCCGTAAACTTTCGGGTGCCATCAATAAATCGAATACCATTGCCGTATTCATCAACCAAATCCGTGAAAAAGTAGGTGTCATGTTCGGGAACCCGGAAGTAACGCCAGGCGGACGTGCATTGAAATTCTACTCGTCCGTGCGCCTCGAAGTGCGCCGTGCGGAAGCATTGAAATCCGGCAATGACATCATCGGTAACCGCACGAAGATCAAAATCGTCAAAAACAAAGTCGCTCCACCGTTCCGTACGGCCGAAGTCGACATCATGTATGGACAAGGGATCTCGCGTGAAGGAGAGATCGTCGACCTTGCAGCAGACCTGGACATCATCCAAAAAAGCGGTTCATGGTATTCCTATAACAACGAACGTGTTGGGCAGGGCCGTGAAAACGCCAAGCAATTCATGCGCGAGCATGAAGACATCCGCAATGAAATCGCGGGGAAAGTCCGTGAGCATTACGGCATGTCCGCAGCTTCGTATTCGGTTTCAGTCCCTAAAGATGACAAGAAGGATGCAGAAGAATTCAACTTGCTTATCGACGAAGAGGAATAAGCTTCAGCTGAAACTCCATAAAGCCTTTCCAAAAGACTGCGAAGCGAATGCTTCGCAGTCTTTTTACAAGCGCTGGCGCCGGTTTGGCAGGGTTGACAGGGAATAGGTCCATCTATACAATTAAAATTGTATTATTTACTAATTTTTAAACGATTGATGAAAGACAACGAGTTATCGATTCATCCTTTGAAAATGTAAAAAATCAATAGCAAGAGGAGGTGTCCGAATGGGTATTACTGAGTTCATCTTCGCTTTGCTTGGTATCATCGTCGGTGTAGTTGTTGGGTATTTTGCATTGAAAAAGGCAAACGATTCCAAAATGGCAGGCGCCAAACATTCCGCAGAGCAAGTTATCGAAGATGCAAAACGGGAAGCAGAGGCGCTGAAAAAAGAAGCCTTGCTGGAAGCGAAAGACGAAAATCATAAATTGCGTACTGAAGCTGAATCTGAAATTCGTGAACGCCGATCGGAAATGCAGAAACATGAAAATCGGTTGTTGCAAAGAGAAGAAAATTTGGATCGCAAGGATGATGCATTAAACAAACGCGAGGCCGGCCTTGAGCGCAAGGATCAGGCACTTGCCGAAAAACAACAGCATATTGAACAGATGGAGAGCAAAGCTGAGAATTTGGTTCAGCAGCAACAAACCGAAATGGAACGGATTTCATCGTTGACACGCGAGGAAGCGAAGAGCATCATTCTGGAACAAGTAGAGAATGAGCTGTCGACAGATATCGCGGTGATGGTCAAGGAATCGGAAGCCCGTGCCAAAGAAGAATCGGACAAAAAAGCGAAGAACATCCTGTCGCTCGCAATGCAGCGTTTTGCTGCTGACCATGTGGCGGAAACGACCGTTTCCGTGGTCAACTTGCCGAACGACGAGATGAAAGGCCGCATTATCGGGCGCGAAGGACGCAACATCCGGACGCTCGAAACCTTAACCGGCATCGATTTGATTATCGATGACACGCCGGAAGCGGTCATTCTTTCCGGATTTGATCCGATCCGCCGCGAAACAGCACGTCTGGCACTTGAGAAACTGGTGTCGGACGGACGTATCCACCCAGCGAGAATCGAGGAAATGGTCGAGAAGTCAAGACGCGAAGTCGATGAACAAATTCGTGAAATTGGGGAACAAACCACATTTGACGTAGGTGTACATAACTTGCATCCAGACTTGATCAAAATACTTGGCCGTCTCCGCTACCGCACAAGCTATGGCCAGAACGTCCTGAAGCACTCGGTCGAAGTGGCGTTCTTGTCAGGCCTCATGGCAGCAGAGCTTGGGGAAGATGTGACACTCGCGAGACGCGCAGGTCTCCTGCATGATATCGGCAAGGCCATCGACCACGAAGTCGAAGGCAGCCACGTGGAGATCGGTGTCGAGCTCGGCACGAAATACAAGGAACATCCGGTTGTCATCAACAGCATCGCCTCCCACCACGGGGACACGGAAGCGACTTCGGTCATCTCGGTCATCGTCGCAGCAGCGGATGCGCTATCCGCAGCACGCCCGGGTGCCAGAAGCGAAACGCTTGAGAACTACATCCGCCGGCTCGAGAAGCTGGAAGAGATTTCAGAGTCCTACGAAGGTGTCGAGAAATCGTTCGCCATCCAAGCAGGCCGCGAGATCCGGATCATGGTTCGCCCAGAGCAGATCGATGATATGACAGCTCACCGCCTTGCGCGCGATATCCGCAAGCGCATTGAGGAAGAATTGGATTATCCAGGACATATCAAAGTGACGGTCATCCGCGAAACGCGCGCCGTCGAATACGCAAAATAAAAACGAAAAAGGCTTCGTTGAATATCCATTCAAAGAAGCCTTTTTCTTATGGGGAAAGGTGATTGCATGAAAATTTTATTTATCGGGGACATTGTCGGATCCATCGGGAGAGAAGCGCTGGAATCGTATTTGCCGAGACTCAAGCGCAAATATGCGCCGGATGTCGTCATCGCAAACGGCGAAAATGCCGCGGCAGGCCGCGGCATCACGAAGTCGATTTATCAGGACCTGTTGTTCATGGGCGTTGACATGGTGACGATGGGCAACCATACGTGGGACCAAAAGGAGATTTTCGATTTCATCGACGAGGCGGATTACCTGATCCGGCCGGCGAACTTTTCGGAAGAAGCACCTGGCCGCGGCATGGCCACAGTCACGAAAAACGGCAAAACCTTGTCGGTCATCAATTTGCACGGCCGCGTGTTCCTTCCTGCGCATGACGATCCGTTCAAGATGGCAGATGAATTGATCGAAGAGGCGAAGCAAATATCGCCGCTTGTCTTCGTGGATTTCCACGCGGAGGCGACAAGCGAGAAGATCGCGATGGGCTGGCATCTGGATGGCCGTGCGTCTGCCGTTGTCGGGACGCACACCCATGTCCAGACTGCGGATGCGCGGGTTCTTCCGGGTGGCACGGCGTATATCTCGGATGTCGGCATGACTGGGCCATACGACGAAATCCTTGGCATGAAAAAGGATGCCGTTTTGTACCGTTTCAAGACGAACATGCCGGCACGCTTTGAAGTGCCAAAATCGGGCCGTTCGGTCGTCAGCGGATTTTTCACAGAGATTGATGATAATACCGGCAAAGCTTTGGGATGCGAGAGAATCTACATCAACGAAGATTATCCGTTCCAGGCTTGATCCCGGTGTCGAATTAACGACAATTGGCTAGACGGCTTGTAACGAAGCACAATCGTTCAGTATAATAAGTGAAGATGGACAAACCGCCCGCTCAAGGCGAAATTGTTGTCTGACTTAGCGGATTCACAGTACAATCGTAAGCGAACGTGTTCTGGCAGATAAAGAAAATCAAAATATAGCGTCTGATGCCAGTCGTTGGCATCGGACCGGGAAATGGGTGTTTACGGAAATGACTTATACAAAACAACAAATCGTCGATAAAGCGCGTGAAGTAGCGGACATGATCGCTGCAACAGAAGAAGTCGATTTCTTCAAGCGTGCGGAAGCACAGATCAACGAAAATCAGCAGATCCGCGAAAAAATCGCCAGCTTGAAGAGCCTTCAAAAGCAAGCGGTTAATTTCCAGCATTACGGGAAAGAACGCGCACTTGAACTGATCGAGAAGAAAATCCAGAAAATCGAAGACGAAATCGATGCCGTGCCGATCGTGCAGGAATTCAAGCAATCACAAAGCGATGTCAATTCGCTATTGCAAATGGTTTCTACGGCAATCGCCAACCAAGTGACGAACAATATCATCACCGATACCGGCGGCGACTTGCTGCGCGGCGAAACAGGGTCCAAAGTGAGAAACGATGGCGGCGGAAGCTGCTCATAACCCGCTGCCCAGAACAACTTGCGTAAGGATTTTATAGAAACTGAAAGAGCCCAGCTCTTTCAGTTTTTTCGTTTCTGCCTTTGAGTTTGTTATAATGGGGAAACGAACAATTGATTGAATGAGAGAGGGTAGACAATGGCACCGACACCAATGATCCAACAATATTTGCAAGTGAAATCCGAATACCAGGATGCGTTCCTGTTTTTCCGTTTGGGCGATTTTTATGAAATGTTTTACGACGACGCCATCAAAGCGTCCCAGCTGCTGGAAATCACATTGACGAGCCGCGGAGGCAATGGTGAAGACCGCATCCCGATGTGCGGGGTCCCACACCATTCCGCGAAAAACTATATCGATCAATTGATCCAAAAAGGCCATAAAGTCGCGGTGTGCGAACAAGTGGAAGACCCGAAAACGACGAAAGGCGTCGTCAAACGTGAAGTGGTCCGCCTGATTACGCCCGGCACGCATACCGAAGGCAAAAGCGTCGATGCCAAGGCGAATAATTTCATTGCGGCAGCCGATGAAGTGGCAGGCGGTTTCGGTCTTGCGTACTTGGATATTTCAACCGGCGAATCGACCGCTACTTACATAGCAGGCAATGAAAAGGAATTGCTCAACGAACTCCAGGCGCTGCATATCCGCGAACTTGTCGTCTCCGAGCAATTGCGTTTATTGCTCGCAGAAGAAGACCAACAGCTCATCTTATCAGTCGAGCACATGGAAGCGCCATTTATGGCTGAAGCGTCCTTGTTCGTGGACTGCCCAAAAGAGCTCGAGACGTGCGGCAAGCGGCTGCTCGCCTATATCGCCGCGACGCAAAAGCAATCACTGGGCCATATCCAGCCCTTTAAATACCGGGAAAACACACGGATCTTAGGCATCGATTATTACTCAAAACGCAATCTGGAATTGATCGAATCCATTCGTGGAGGGGACAATAAAGGCACGCTCTTATGGCTGTTGGACGAAACGGTCACGGCCATGGGCAGCCGGAAATTGAAGCAATGGCTGCATCAGCCCTTAGCGGACCGACTTGCGATTGAATCGCGGCAGCAAATGGTCGAAGCCTTGATGGACCGTTATTTCGTGCGCGTGGAATTGCAGCAATTATTGAAAGAAGTTTATGATCTGGAACGCTTATCCGGCCGTGTGGCATTCGGCAGTGCGAGCGGCCGGGATTTGGCGCAACTGCGCAATTCATTGGAAAAGATTCCAGAGCTTGTGCGTGAGCTTAAAGGCTCGGGGCACTCTTCGCTCGAGCAATTCAGCGCCGGTTTGGACCCGTGCCCGGAAGTATGCGAGTTGTTAGCTGCGATCAGCGACAATCCGCCGTTATCGGCGAAAGAAGGCGGTGTCATCCGCGACGGCTTCAACGCGCAATTGGACGAATACCGGGACGCTTCACGGAATGGCAAGGACTGGATTGCGGAACTTGAGCAAAAAGAACGGGCGAAGACCGGAATCCGTTCCTTGAAAGTCGGTTATAACCGGATTTTCGGCTATTATATCGAAATTTCAAAAGCGAATATGCATTTGGCGGACCTCGAACGATACGAACGAAAGCAGACATTGGCCAACGCAGAACGCTATATCACGCCGGAGCTGAAGGAAAAAGAAGCCCTGATCTTAACGGCTGAAGAAAAAAGCCTGACATTGGAATATGAATTATTCGTCAGTGTGCGCGAGCAAGTGAAGGAATACATTTCACGAATCCAGCAATTGGCTTCAAAAATCAGCGCGCTCGACGTCTATATCAGCTTTTCGGAAGTTGCGGAGAAATATCGCTTCACGAAACCGGCATTCAACGACGGGCGGAACATTTCGATCCGCGAAGGCCGCCACCCGGTTGTCGAGAAGATGCTCAACAAGCAGCATTATGTCCCGAATGACTGCGAACTCGATGACGATGGCAATATGCTGTTGATTACCGGGCCGAATATGTCGGGTAAAAGCACCTATATGCGGCAAGTCGCGCTGACGATCGTCTTGGCGCAAATCGGAAGCTACGTCCCGGCGGCTTCTGCGGAATTGCCGATCGTCGACCAGATCTTTACGCGCATCGGCGCTGCGGACGATCTCGTCTCCGGCCAGAGTACGTTCATGGTGGAGATGATGGAATCGCAATACGCCATCAGCCATGCAACAGAACGCAGTTTATTGCTATTCGATGAAATTGGGCGCGGCACCTCGACTTATGATGGGATGGCACTGGCTCAATCGATGATCGAGTACATCCATGAACATATCGGGGCGAATACGTTATTCTCGACACATTACCATGAATTGACGGCACTTGAAGAAACGCTGCCGAACTTGCGCAACGTCCACGTCTCGGCCATGGAACAATCCGGGAAAGTCGTCTTTTTGCACAAAGTGAAACGCGGGCCTGCCGATAAGAGCTACGGGGTCCATGTAGCGGAACTGGCCAATTTGCCGGAAGCGATCTTGAGCCGTGCACGTGAATTATTGATAAGTTTCGAGGCTGATAACCGTAAAACACAGCAGCAAGCAGAACAATTATCGTTTTTTGATGAACGCGATACGGCGAATGAAGAAGTGCTGCAAACGATCAAAGATGTGTCGGTTTCACGTATGACGCCGCTCGAAGCATTGCAGCTGATCAACGACTTGCAGGAGAAAATAAGCGGAGGAGGCTGATTCCATGGGCAAGATCCGGTTAATGGACGAACCGCTATCCAATAAAATCGCGGCAGGGGAAGTCGTCGAACGGCCGACTTCCGTCGTCAAGGAATTGGTGGAAAATGCAATCGATGCCGACAGCACAGCTATAGAAGTACTCCTTGAAGAAGCAGGGCTGACATCGATACAAATTATCGATAACGGGGCGGGAATGGACGAAGAAGACGCGCTCTTGTCTTTTTCAAGACACGCCACGAGCAAAATTGAGAACGAACACGACCTGTTCCGCATCCGTACACTTGGGTTCCGGGGGAGGCACTTGCTAGTATCGCTTCTGTCTCTAAAGTGATATTGCATACATCCGATGGAACGGCAGGGACCTATCTGGAGATCGAAGGAGGCCGGCTAACTGAACAGCGTGCAGGGGCATTGCGGCAAGGGACGGATATCCGCATCGGCCAATTGTTTTTCAATACGCCGGCAAGATTGAAGTATATGAAAACACTGCAGACGGAACTCGGCCATACGATTGATTTGATGAACCGTTTTGCGCTCAGTTATCCAGAGGTTTCATTCCGTTTGGTCAACGACGGCAAACAATTGCTGCAGACAGCGGGTAGCGGCGAGGTCCGACGTGTGCTGGCGGATATTTATGGTGTCGCAATCGCGAAGAAAATGGTCGCTTTTGAAGGTGAATCACCCGATTACCAAATCGAAGGCTTTGCTTCACTGCCGGAAATTACACGCGCCAATAAAAATTACATCTCGCTGTTCGTCAATGGCCGGTGGGTCAAGCAATACGCCATCGCCAATACGGTGCACAAGGCTTACCATACCTTCCTGCCGCTCGAGCGACAGCCGATCGTCGTGTTGAACATCAAAGGGGATCCGTATTTGACCGATGTCAACGTGCACCCTTCCAAACAGCAGATCCGGTTGAGCAAGGAGAAGGAATTGCTGGAACTTGTCCACGATACAATACGCAAGGCCATCCAGACCGCCGTGCGTGCGCCGGTCATCGAAAAACCGAAACCTGCCAAGCAGGCACCGAGCCGGCAATTGGATCTCTGGAAGCGCCCGGTTGAAGAAACCGTGAGACGTGAGCCGGAAACCTTGAAGTCGATGGATTGGAAACAGGAGAAGCTACAGGAACGGGGCGAGGATTTTCATTTGGAGCCGAAGCTGGAACCGGTCGTGAAGACAGCTCATGAACAGGGCTGGGAACAGGACCGGGAACCGGACCGGGAACCGGCAGAAGAGGGGAAGATGCCCTATGAGGAACCCGAAAACTATCCTGCAGTGGACGCCAGCCCGCAATTTCCGGAACTAGAAGTCGTCGGACAGATTCACGGGACCTATATCGTGGCGCAAAGTTCAGACGGTTTTTACCTGATTGACCAGCATGCTGCGCAGGAACGCATCAAGTATGAGTTTTTTCGCGAGAAAGTCGGCGACATCGATTCGAATGAACGCCAGTCGCTGCTTTTGCCGTTAACATTCCATTACAGCCGGGACGAAGCGCTGCATTTGAAAGAACAATTGAATGCGCTGGAGGAAAGTGGCGTGTTCCTGGAGGAATTCGGCGAGACGACGTTCATTGTCAGGGAATACCCGACCTGGTTCCCGAAGGGCTTCGAACAGGAAGTCATCGAGGATTTGATTGAGCAGGTGTTGACTGAGCGCAGAGTGGATATCAAGAAACTGCGTGAAGAAGCTGCCATCATGATGAGCTGCAAGCGTTCGATCAAAGCGAACCACTTTTTGCAAAAACACGACATGGAACGGTTATTGGCCGATTTGAAGAATGCGGAACAGCCATTCACCTGCCCGCACGGCCGGCCGGTCATCATTCATTTCAAGACTTACGATATCGAAAAAATGTTCAAGCGTGTGATGAATTGATGGCTCTCACTTGCCGGTATGAGCTTAAGCGTTTGAACAAAGAGGTTTCACCAAAAGAGTAGGGAAAGGGTGTGGATCGATGGAAATGAGCAGTTCATTCGTTCGGGTGTCGGACGGCCACGAACTCTTCTGCAGCGTGCATAGTGCTGAAAATCCGAAAGGCCATGTTCACATTATCCACGGAATGGCAGAACATAGCGGCCGTTACAAGGATTTCATCCAGGCGCTAAACGAGCAAGGATTCACCGTGTCCATACATGACCAAAGAGGGCACGGAAAAACGGCGGAACATAATGGGGGGATCGGGTATTTCGCGGATACTGGAGGCTTCTTGCGGGTTGTCGAAGATGCACATGAAATAATCCGGAATGTCCAGGCAGGCATCGGCAAATTGCCGTTCACGCTTCTCGGGCATTCGATGGGATCTTTTGTAGCGCGGCGATATCTTCAGCTTTACGGTGATGAAGTGGATTGTGCGGTGTTAGCCGGAACCGGTGGGCATCCAGGGTTTTCATTGTCTGCTGGCATCGCAACCGCGAAGAGCTTCAGCAGGCTCGAAGGAAAGACGGCAAGCAGCCCGGTTTTGGGGAAATTGATCTTCGGCAGTTACAATAAAGACTTCCAGGATGAAAAGTCCAAGTTTTCCTGGTTGAGCCGGAAAAGTGAAGCGGTGGCACAATACGAAGCGGATCCATGGTGCGGATTTGAAATGGCAAACCAGTTTTACGTCGATCTTTTCGAAGGCTTGGCAATCATTCACCGCATGGATGAGGTCAGGCGGATCCCCAAAAATCTGCCCGTACTGTTTATCAGCGGATCCATGGACCCGGTCGGGGCGAAAGGGAACGGTGTATTTGAAGCAGCTAGCCAATTCAACCGGGCCGGCTTGGAAACCGTAAAAGTTTACCTGGCAGAAGAAGGGCGCCACGAAGTGCTGCATGAGATGAACGCAAAAACGTATCAGCAAGTCATCATCGATTGGATAAATGACCATGGTTGAAGTGATTGCGATTGTCGGGCCGACCGCTTCAGGAAAAACCGCACTCAGCATCGAACTGGCCAAACGGTTTGGCGGGGAGATCATCAACGGCGATTCGATGCAGGTCTACCGTGGAATGGATATCGGGACCGCCAAGATCAGGCCGGAGGAGATGGGGGGCATTGCACATCACCTGCTCGATATCCGGGACCCCGGCGAATCCTTCTCGGTTGCTGAATATCAGTTACTGGTCCGCGAAAAAATCGCTGAAATCCAGGGCCGTGGCAAGCTGCCGATCATTGTCGGCGGGACAGGGCTTTATGTCCAGTCAGTGCTCTTCGATTACCGCTTCTCCAAGCGGCAGGTGGATGAGGAATTAAGGAAGGGGCTGCAAGACGAGCTCGAACGCTCTGGCCCTGGGGCGATGCACCGCAAGCTGATGGAGCTGGATCCGGACATCGACATCCACCCGAACAATACGCGGCGTGTCCTGCGCGCTTTGGAGATCCTGTTGAGCGGCGAGGAAAAAGAGGATGGCAGCTTGGCGCAGACGCCGATATATGATGAAATGATCATCGGCCTGGATGTGCCAAGGGACGAACTGTATAAGCGCATCGACGACCGCGTCGAAGGGATGATGGAAGCGGGCTTGCTGAAAGAAGTCCGGCGTTTGTATGACAGTGGTTTGCGTGATGTACAATCCATCAAAGCGATCGGGTATAAGGAATTGTATGCATATTTTGATGGTATCGATACATTGGAAGAGGCGATCTTGAAACTGAAACGCAATTCCAGGAAGTATGCCAAACGCCAATTCACCTATTTCCGCAATAAAATGCCGATTCTATGGTTGGATGCAACAGCGGGACCGGAAAACAAGTTGGAAGAAATTATGCGTTTCTGGCAGGAAAATGACCGGAATCGTCGAATTGAACAGATGGCCAAAACTATACGCTAGAGAAACAGGGGGAGTTCCATGAAACCGGTTAATATCCAAGATGTCTATTTGAACCAGCTGCGTAAGAATAATATTTTCGTTACCGTTTTTTTGCTAAACGGGTTTCAATTGAAAGGAATCATCAAATCCTATGATAATTTCACGGTGCTCGTGGAAACGGAAGGCAAGCAGCAATTGATCTACAAACACGCCATCTCGACATTTTCGCCTTCGAAACCGGTATCGATCGAGCATCAGGAATAAATAGCACCATGTAAAAATAATCAATGGGAGGAATAGCGGATGAAATCGATCAGTACAGATGAACTGAACCAGAAAGTGGATGCTGGAGATGAACTTCACATCATCGACGTTCGTGAAAAAGACGAAGTGGCTGCAGGCATGATTCCGGGAGCCAAGCATATCCCACTCGGTGAATTACCGGAGCGCACAGGAGAACTGGACTCCTCGAAAGAGTATTATGTCGTTTGCCAGGCAGGAGGCCGCAGCGCAAAAGCTGCAGAATACTTGGAGTCGAATGGATTCCATTCGGTCAATGTCGATGGCGGCATGTCATCATGGCGCGGCGTCACAGTTTACGGATGAGAAAAAGCCGATCGGCAATTGCCGGTCGGCTTTTATGTTGTGGTGAGTATTTTTCGTGTCGGCAATTTCCACTTATACGTATAGGATAAGATCCTCAACAGTGTAATGGCCAAGAACAAGGCATAGAGCATGAAATCAGTCCTGATAATATCAATGCTGATCAACAATCCTGCAATCGCAGCCCATACGGCGTATATTTCCGCTTTTAAGACCAAGGGCTTCCTTCCGGCAAGCAAATCCCGCACCATGCCGCCGCCTGATCCCGTCAGCACAGCCGCCACAACCGCCGCATAAACAGGCAAACCCAAATCGACCGCAAATAAAGCGCCTTGCACCGCGAAAGCAGACAAGCCGATTGCATCGAAGAAATGGCCCCAGCGATTCCAGTGGCCGAGCGTTTTATGCGGGAACAAGAACACAATGGTGATGGAGATGAGCGCTAATTGGAACATGAACTCCTGCTCCCATAAAGCGGAGACGGGTACCCCGATCAATAGGTTGCGGATGGCCCCTCCGCCGAATGCGGTGACGACGCCAAGCAGGTAGACGCCGAAAATATCGTATTCCTCTTCCATGGCGATGATCGCACCGGATATGGCAAAAGCAATGGTCCCGATGGCGCTTAGTACTTCCCAAGCCATTATTCGACGCCCTCCTTTACTTAAACAACTCTATGAATTGTAGCAGAATTAAAGACATTTTCAAATAGCACGCAGCGTAAATAACCACCTAAGAGAAATGGAGATTTTTATGTATAACCTGATAAGAAAGACTGAAGACAGGATCCGCCCGCAATTAGAAGCTGCAGACTGCATAGCCTTGCACAACCAACAGAAAGTGCTCGAGGCATTCCATCGCCAAAAAGTAAGCGACCATCACTTCCACCCTTCTACAGGTTATGGTTATGACGACGAAGGAAGGGATACATTGGAACGGGTCTATGCGGATGTGTTCCGGGCAGAAGCGGCGCTTGTGCGACCGCAGATCATATCGGGCACCCACGCCATCACGATTTCGCTGTTCGGCATCCTGCGCCCTGGAGATGAGCTATTGTATATCACAGGGCAACCTTACGATACGCTCGCCTCGATCGTTTCGGGGGGAGGGGAAGATACCGGCTCCCTCGAAGATTTTGGAATTTCCTACCGCCACGTGGAACTAAACGGCCAACATAAAGTGGATTGGCCGGCGGTCGAACGGGCAGTTAACGATAAGACGAAAATGATAGCGATACAGCGATCGAGAGGGTATGATAACCGGCCGTCTTTCACGGTCAGTGAAATCAGGGGAATGATAGGGAAGATCCGCGACATCAAGCCGGATGCCATCATCTTCGTGGACAATTGCTATGGCGAATTTGTGGAAACCGAAGAACCGATCGAAGCAGGGGCGGATCTCATGGCCGGTTCATTAATCAAGAACCCCGGAGGCGGCTTTGCAAAAATTGGCGGGTATATCGCCGGAAAAAGCGCTTTTGTCGAAAAATGCGCTTACCGGATGACCTCTCCGGGTATAGGAGGGGAGGCTGGCGCTTCTCTCAATGCGCTCCCTGACATGTATCAAGGGTTTTTCATGGCTCCGCATATCGTGTCCCAAGCATTGAAAGGCGCGATTTTCACTGCAGCTTTATTGGAGGCGGCAGGCATGGTGACCAGCCCCCATTACAGTGCAGCGCGGACGGACTTAATCCAATCGGTTTCCTTCCGGACAGCAGAACAGATGGTAGCGTTTTGCCGCGCAATCCAGGCGAACTCACCCGTCAACGCCCAATTCTTGCCGGAACCGGCATACATGCCGGGTTATGAAGACGATGTCATCATGGCAGCCGGCACGTTTGTCCAGGGGGCGAGCATCGAATTGACGGCTGATGGCCCGATCAGGGCGCCGTTTACGGCATTCGTCCAAGGCGGCTTGACCTATGAGCATGTAAAGATCGCAGTCGTTAACGCAATGATGACTTTAGAGAAGGAACAATTGCTTTGAACATGGAAATTTTAACGGTTAAGAAAACGTGTCAGAAAATCTAACATCTGTTTGACAAATAAACTGACATGTAATAAACTGAAAATGTAGTAATTATTGAAATGGGTGAAACTTATGACAAATCGGGTTCGCCGCACCATGCCCATTCTCCCGATCAGCATCGTAATGCAATTAACGGATTTGACAGCAAGGCAAATACGCTATTACGAAGAGCAGAAGTTGATCAGTCCAGCCAGGACAGAAGGCAATAAGCGCATGTTTTCGTTGAATGATGTCGACGCGCTGCTTGAGATCAAGGATTATCTCGAGCAGGGGCTGAATGTCGCGGGCATCAGAAAACTATACGAAACCAAGGAGACGCCAAGCAACGATCAAGCTGAGCCAAGAACATTGAGCGATGCAGAACTTCGCAGCTTATTGCGCGAGGAGTTGAAGCATCAGGCCCGGCCATTCAGCCAGGCGTCCCAACGACACGGTGATTTATCCCGTTTCTTTAAATGAACGGGCTACATAATATAACTAGGAGAGTGAACAGTACATGAGCAAGTATTCAAAAGAAGACATTATTCGATTGGTAAAAGAAGAAGACGTCAATTTCATCCGCCTGCAATTCACCGACATTCTCGGCGTTATCAAAAACGTGGAAATACCGACATCCCAGCTAGAAAAAGCACTTGACAACAAAATGATGTTCGACGGATCTTCAATCGACGGTTTCGTCCGCATCGAGGAATCTGACATGTACTTGTTCCCAGACCTTGATACATGGGTTGTATTCCCTTGGATCACAGGTAAAGGAAAAGTCGCGCGCCTAATCTGCGATATCTACAATGCAGACGGCACGCCATTTGCTGGCGACCCGCGCACGAACTTGAAACGTGTATTGAAAGAGATGGAAGAACTTGGATTCACTCATTTCAACTTGGGGCCAGAGCCGGAATTCTTCCTGTTCAAACTCGATGAAAGAGGCGAACCGTCCCTTGAGCTGAATGACCACGGCGGCTATTTTGACTTGGCACCGATGGACCTTGGTGAAAACTGCCGACGCGACATCGTACTTGAGCTGGAGGAAATGGGCTTTGAAATCGAAGCTTCCCACCACGAAGTAGCGCCAGGACAACATGAAATTGACTTTAAATACGCGGATGCCATCAAGGCTTGCGATGATATCCAGACATTCAAGCTCGTCGTTAAAACGATTGCGCGCAAGCACGGCCTGCATGCGACGTTCATGCCGAAGCCATTGTTCGGCGTCAACGGTTCGGGCATGCACATGAACGTTTCCTTGTTCAAAGGCAACGAAAATGCTTTCCTTGACGAAGATGGCGACATGAAATTAAGTAAAACAGCTTTCCAATTCTTGGCAGGCATCATCGAGCACGCCAAAGGATTCACTGCTGTGACGAATCCAACAGTCAACTCTTATAAACGTCTCGTACCTGGCTACGAAGCGCCTTGCTATATCGCTTGGTCTGGACAGAACCGCAGTCCTTTGATCCGCATTCCAGCTTCACGCGGCTTGTCAACGCGCGTTGAAGTTCGTTCAGTCGACCCGGCTGCGAACCCGTACTTGGCCATGGCTGTGTTGCTTGGGGCCGGCCTTGACGGCATCAAGCGTGACTTGACTCCGCCAAAAGCTGTAGACCGCAATATCTATGCGATGAACCGCAAAGAACGCAAAGAAGTCGGCATTGAAGATCTGCCAGGCACATTGTATGCAGCGCTTGATGAGCTGCAAAACGATGAAGTCATGACAAAAGCGCTCGGTTCGCACATCTTGAATAACTTCGTGGAAGCGAAGGAGATCGAATGGGATATGTTCAGAACCAACGTCCATCCTTGGGAACGCGAGCAATACCTGAAAATGTATTAATGAAGCGAAACCCGGAGCCCTGTGCTCCGGGTTTTATTGATGATTGCGAATTCTTTAGGCCTTCCGGTAAATGGAATGGGGGGAGCCTTTGGCAAATTGGAGAAAGATTGCGTCCTTTCACACATACGCTGAATGATGGAAACGTGGTAAGATTTTACTTATATGAAAGAACTTTTAATATGTGGAGGGATTAAATGCGCTTATTGAATGTCATCATCGTTTTTCTCATCGCCTTTTCGTTCGGAGGCATCACCTTATATGCGGTGGGGCCTGAGCTGTCATCGGACGCGGTAGCGCAAAAAGCATTCGAAGAACTTGAACAAAGCGGCAAGATGGAGGAAATGGTGCGGCAGATCGAAGCTGACCCAAAGGTCCATCGTTATATGGAAGAGCTCGGATCGCAGGATGTGTTTTCTGAATCGTCTGATAGTGAATTGGATGAGCATCTGGTTGAAGAGAACGTGGATGAAGTGAACATGGGAGAGAGCGATAGTTTCGCGGGCGATCCGCCACAAGACACGCAAAAGCAGGAACTGGCTTTTGATACGAAAGAAGATGCAGCCAGCGTCATAATGGAAAAAGTCGGTTTCCGCAATTTGCTGAAAATGAAAAATGCGGTGGAAAACGATACCATGACAGCTGAACAAGTGATGGATGAACTCGACGATGACCTGAATGAAGAAGAAATGCTTGCACTTAAGGTGATGATTTTCAAAGAATGGCAAAACCGAAATTAAGGGTCTGTTTATGCTACACTAATAAGTGCATTTCCATTCATTTCGAAGGGAGGGGTCGCGGTGAAAACGTTTCAAGTAGAATTCTTTTTTGATCAGGGAAATACCATCGTCCATACCGTGAAAGCGATCGATAAGGAATCGGCGATCAGCCAAGTTCCATCGAACGGTACCTATGAATTGACAGACGAAGCGAATGGCAAGATTTACCGCATCACCATTAATTTGGTTAAATACATCGTTGTAACGGAAACTTGAATAATCAGATAGGATGATCCACGACCGGGAGATGATTCTCCCGGTCGTTTTGGTTCATTAAGGTGACATAAGATGATTATATAAAAGTGAGAGCCATAGAAAAAAGGAGGAAGCCGTGCTTTCCTCCTTTTTTCTATGGCTCCATGAATCGAAGCTGTTTTCCTAGTGGATTTGTCGGTAGACGCCGACAACTTTCCCGAGAATGCTCACCTGGTCCACGATGATCGGGTCCATCGATGAATTCTCAGGCTGCAGGCGGAAGTAATTGTCCTCGCGGAAGAAGCGTTTGACAGTCGCTTCATTTTCTTCGGTCATCGCGACGACGATGTCTCCGTTGTTGGCAGTCTGCTGTTGTTTGACGACAACATAATCGCCATTTAAGATGCCGGCTTCGATCATACTTTCACCCATGATTTCCAGCATGAAGATATGGTCTTCTTCCGTACCATAAGTCTGAGGCAACGGGAAGTATTCTTCGACGTTCTCAATCGCAGTGATCGGCATGCCCGCTGTGACTTTCCCGATCAGCGGCACATGGAGGACAGGGCTTTTATCGATAAGGGCCTCTTCCGGGCTGATGATTTCGATGGCTCTTGGTTTGGTCGGGTCACGGCGGATCAGCCCTTTGCTTTCAAGTCGAGCTAGATGGCCGTGGACAGTCGAACTGGATGCAAGGCCGACCGCTTCGCCGATTTCCCGGACGGAAGGTGGATATCCTTTTGCACGGACTTCATCTTTTATGAAATTCAGGATGTCTTCCTGACGCTTAGATACTTTTTTCACCAGTTTCACCTCTTTATAGGATTTATTCAAGATTAACTATCTATAGTATAGCAACTCGGGCATTGAAATGCAAACATAGGTTCGAATTTAATCTTGACAAGAAACGCCTGTTCGCTTTAATATGAGAACATATATTCCGAACACATATTCTAAGGAGGCGGCTTGAATGACATTCTTTCGACAGAACTCATATTTGGTTTTCTTTTTCTCACTCATAGTGGTGTTTACGTTTTACGCGGTGATCAGCCATAATGCCGAGAAACAGCAAATGGGCGAGCTGCAAATCGAAAAAGGTGATACGCTATGGGAGCTGGCTGAATCGTTCAGCGGCGAAACTCCCCATCATGAATGGATAGAAGAAATCATGGAAGTGAATAATTTAAAGACGACCAAAATCGTGGCAGGTCAATCATTGAAGATTCCGGCAGAACAACTGAACTTCTCTCCGGATGAAACTAAATACTACGCAGGTGATGCAGAATGAAAAAGAAAGCGTTAGTTTACTGCCGTGTCAGCACCACGAAAGACGAGCAGGAAACTTCACTCGCACGGCAGGAGGAAGAATTGCTCTCGTTTGCATTCAAGCAAGGCTATCTGGTTGAAGATGTTTACTCTGACCAGCACAGCGGCTACGAAATGGACCGGGAAGGGCTTCTCGAGATGCTCAACCAGGTCAAAAGCGAAAAAGTCGATGCTGTTTTCATCCAGGATGAGACGCGTCTCGGCAGGGGGCATGCACGCATCGCGTTGCTGCATGTCATGAAAAAGCATGAAGTCGATGTCTATACACTGTCCGACCAAGGCCCGATCGCCTTGAACGATATGGATGACATGGTGCTTGAAATCTTGGCTATCGTGGAGGAATACCAGCGCAAGATCCATAATGCCAAAATCAAGCGGGGCATGAAGCGGGCCGTGGAAAATGGCTATAAGCCCGAACGCAATTTGAAAGGAAAAGGCAATCCTGACGGCCGCGAACGCCTCGAACTCCCGGTAGACCAGATCGTCAGCTTGAAAGCGAGCGGCTTGACCTTTCAGGAAATCGCCGTCACGCTGCAAGGTTTCGGTTACCAAGCTAGCAAAGCGACGGTGCACCGCCGGTTCCGCGAGTATCAGCAGATGAAAGAAAGCTGAAATCTTGCACTGTCCCGCCTTTTTTTGTACCATGGAGCAGTAGAAAGGGGGACTTTACATGCTATCTCCAGATAAAATCGGCCGCATCAATGAACTATCGAAAAAGTCCAAGCGTGATGGCCTGACGCAAGAAGAAGCGAAAGAGCAGTCAGCGCTGCGCCAGGAATACTTGCAAAGTTTCCGCAAGTCGATGCGTGGGACGATTGAAAATGTCACTGTCATCGATCCGGAAGGGAAAGACGTAACACCAGATAAAATTAAAAATAAACGGGAGAATAAGTATTTGAATTAATACTTATTCTCTTTTTCGTTGTATTCTTCCCTAGAGTTGACTAAACTAGAATAGGATTAAATTTAGTTTCAGAGAGGATGTCACTATGTCAAACCAGGCAGATCAACTTGCAGTTAACACCATTCGCACACTTTCAATCGATGCTATTGAAAAAGCTAACTCGGGACACCCGGGACTTCCAATGGGCGCCGCTCCAATGGCGTATACACTCTGGACAAAACATATGAACCATAACCCAAGCAACCCTAACTGGTTCAACCGCGACCGGTTCGTGCTATCGGCAGGGCATGGATCAATGCTTCTATACAGCTTGCTTCATCTGAGCGGTTATGGATTGTCGATGGACGAAATCAAGAATTTCCGCCAATGGGATTCAAAAACACCGGGCCATCCTGAGTACGGCCATACAGTCGGTGTCGAAGCGACGACAGGCCCGCTCGGACAAGGGATCGGCATGGCAGTCGGCATGGCAATGGCAGAACGCCATTTGGCAGCTACATACAATAAAGACGGCCTCGACATTATCGACCACCACACCTTCGCACTTTGCGGAGACGGGGATTTGATGGAAGGGGTAGCCGGAGAAGCGATTTCGCTTGCAGGGCATCTCAAGCTGGATAAATTGGTCGTTTTGTATGACAGCAACGACATTTCACTCGACGGTGATTTGTCGATGAGTTTCTCAGAGAACATCCAGAAGCGTTTTGAATCATATGGATGGAACTATCTTCGAGTAGATGACGGCAATGACATGGACGATCTTTCCTCAAAAATCGCTGAAGCGAAAAAATCGGCCGGCAAACCGACATTGGTTGAAGTCAAGACGGTCATCGGCTATGGTTCACCGAACAAATCCGGTAAAGCGGATTCACACGGTGCCCCTCTCGGCGAAGATGAAATGAAATTGACGAAAGAATACTATAAATGGACGTTCGAAGAAGATTTCCACGTTCCTGAAGAAGTCTATGACACATTCAAAGAAGCGACGGATTCACTTGGCGTGAAAGCGGAATCGGCTTGGAACGACCTTTACAAGCAATACGAAGAGCAACATCCGGAACTTGCTTCCCAATTGCAAGCGGCGATCCGCGGCGACTTGCCGGAAGATTTCGATTCCCAGTTCCCGCAATATGAAGTCGGCAAAAAACAAGCGACGCGTGCGTCGTCAGGTGACATGGTCAATGCTATCGCGAAAACGGTTCCTTCGTTCTTCGGCGGCAGCGCAGACCTTGCCGGTTCGAACAAAACCAATATCAAAGACGGCGGCGATTTCGACGCGGAGCATCCAGAAGCGCGCAATATCTGGTTCGGCGTCCGCGAATTCGCGATGGGTGCTGCACTTAACGGCATGGCGCTCCACGGTGGCTTGCACGTCTTCGGCGGTACGTTCTTCGTCTTCAGTGATTACGTCCGCCCAGCGATCCGCCTAGGCGCATTGATGGGGCTTCCGGTTACCTACGTGTTCACGCATGACAGCGTAGCGGTCGGGGAAGACGGCCCGACACATGAACCGATCGAACAGCTTGCATCACTGCGCGCAATGCCAAACTTGGGCATCATCCGCCCAGCCGATGCAAACGAAACCAAAGCGGCATGGCGTTTGGCGCTCACGTCTAAAGACAAGCCGACCTTGCTCGTATTGTCCCGCCAAAACTTGCCTGTCCTTGAAACAACTGGTGAAAAAGCAGAAGCAGGCGTCGAAAAAGGCGCTTACGTCGTGTCTCCAGCTGATGATGCACAAGCTTTGCTGCTTGCGACTGGATCTGAAGTCAGCTTGGCAATCGATGCACAGAAGCAATTGAAAGAGCAAGGCATCTCGGTGTCTGTTGTGTCGATGCCATCATGGGATCGTTTTGAACAGCAGGATAAAGAGTACAAAGAGTCCGTCTTGCCGAAAAATATCACAAAACGCCTTGCCATCGAAATGGGCTCATCGTTCGGTTGGGACCGTTACATTGGGTTTGAAGGCGATGTTCTTGCAATCGATCATTTCGGTGCAAGTGCCCCTGGTGAGAAGATCATGGAAGAATTCGGTTTCACGCCTGAAAACGTAGCGGCTAAAGTGAAACAATTGATCAACGGTTAATCACGATTGCCCGATGATTCGTTTGTTCTAGCCTAATTTCATCTGATAGAAGAAAGCCGCCAGAATCCTATTCTGGCGGCTTTTGTTTGTGCTGGGGAATATTCTGATTCTGTCATGCATTTCACTTGCGCTTCTATAACAGCCACAAAAAGGGAGGGATTTTGCGGATATACCGTTCTCAACTTTGTTGGCTGCTTCCGGCACTACCGGTTTTCAAAGAGCGGCATGCTTCAAGGTGAGGAAACGGCTGTCTCTGTTTCTCCGCAATTTTAATGCCGTTCATATAGTCACGTCCTGAAATTTATAGTATAATCCTTTTTGGTGCATGATTTAATTGGCAACACGAAGGAGGTAATTTGTATGGATACATGGATCTGGATCGTTATCGTTATTGTGGCTTTACTCGCAGGTGTTGCACTTGGATTCTTTATCGCTCGCCGATACATGATGAAATATTTGGAGGACAATCCACCGATCAACGAAGAGATGCTGCGGATTATGATGATGCAAATGGGACAAAAACCATCTCAAAAGAAAATCAACCAAATGATGGCTCAAATGAACAAAGCCTCGACAAAACCGGGCAAAAAATAAACGCTTATGCAATTATTCGCCCATAGGTGATGAATACAAGAAGAACCACCGTTCGTTTCTGAACGGTGGTTCTTTTTTTGTATTGGGATCAGCTGGAAATCTGCGAAACCCCGTCCGCAGTTTTAGGCACTAATAAATCATGGGCCATAAGGAATTCTGCCACCGTCCCTTCGTATTCGTCGGGATTTTTATTGAATGATTGGGCATGCTCGCCTACATCGAACAATTTCAGCTGTTTGGCGCCTTGTTTCAATTCGAATAATTCTTTCGTCATTTTCGGCAAGACGAACTCATCTGGCAGGCTGTGGATGAACAGTACAGGCTTTGCAATCTTTTTCACGACTTCCCTCGGCGATACGGTGGTAATGGAATAGCCGTCACGCAGTTTCAGGAATACATTGGCAAGGCGAAGCGCCAAGGACGTACGCATCGGTGTCGTCGTGCGCATGACGTGCAAAATCTGTTCGCTGATGTCGGAATAGGCGCAGTCAGAGATATAAAAATCCGCCGTGTCCTCCATTCCGGCATACAATAGCGTCGTTGCAGCGCCCATCGACTCGCCATGAATGCCGAAGAACAAAGATGGCCCCACATGGAGTTTCAACGCCTTGACGACGGCCTGCAAGTCCAGCTTTTCGTAATGACCGAAGCTCGTTGTCTTGCCGCCCGACTCCCCGTGCCGGCGATGGTCATAGACGACAGAGTTAAAGCCGAGTCGTTCGAACATGCGTGCATATTTGAACGAGTTCACTTTGCTTTCCGTGACGCCATGGCAAATGATGACGTAACGGTTCGTGTTGTGCGGCTCCAGGAAAATCGCTTTGATCGGATAGCCATTTTCGGATTCGATCCACCGTTCACTTTTTTTGGCGTTCGCATACCAAGCTTCGTCGTAGCGTTTGGCGGCCGTTTCGCGTTCCAAAATCAAAGATGCGTCTTTATTCTTCACGTACATGAGACGGTTGCTTGCGGCAAAACCCAAAGCGGCAAAAGAAGCGGTCAAGGTGCTCGAGACGACGGCTGAAGTCAACAATAATCGCTTTTTCATGGCGCACACACCTCATTTTCTGTTTTTGTATAACGTATACATGCCTGTTTGCAGCGGGTTCGAGACATGGGGCTCGATAAGTGAAATTGCTTCGTAAAGTTTCTCGAGATCGACGCCTGTGTCGACGCCCATGTGGTGAAACATATGCACAAGGTCTTCTGTCGCGACATTTCCAGTTGCGCCCGGTGCGAATGGGCATCCGCCGAGCCCGCCGGCGGATGCGTCGAAACGATCCACTCCTGCGAGAAGTGCCGCATAAGCATTGGCAAGTGCCATGCGTCTTGTGTCATGGAAATGTGCCGCAATCAGTACATCCGGAAACTGTTCTTTCAAGCGGCTGAACAATTCGTGGCTTTCTTGCGGGTCCGCAAGCCCAATCGTATCGGCGACGCTCAATTCATCGACTCCCCAATCGACGAATTGGCGACATAGCTCCACCGTGTCGCGCGGGTCGACTTTGCCTTCAAACGGGCAGTGGAACGCTGTTGAAATACAGGCGCGGACAAAGACACCGTCCCGCTTCACCTTTTCAATCAATGGTTTCAACGCCTCCATCGACTGGGCAGTCGTCTTGTTGATGTTCTTTTCGTTGAATGAATTGGACACACCGACAAAGACGGCGATTGCGTCGGCACCGGCTTCCAGGGCAGACGTGATGCCCCGCTCATTCGGCGTCAACACCATTTGCCGCCCGGCCCTTTTTACGCCGGCAATGATGTCCCGTGCATCGGCCATTTGCGGCACCCATTTCGGCGATACGAAAGACGTCAGCTCCATTTCCTGTAAGCCGGCTTCTTGCAAAGCCCTGATAAAGTCCAATTTGTCTTCCGTGTTGACATTCCTGGCTTCATTTTGCAGGCCATCACGCGGCCCGACCTCGATTATCGTAGTTGTTTTTGGTAAACTAAACATACTATCCCCCCTTAGCTTCATTGTAGCGATAGGGGGGATAAAAGAGCAAGAAGTAGACAAGGGGGAAAATGAACATGTCACAAGAAATCGTAATTGCAAGCGCTGTCAGAACGGCGGTCGGTTCGTTCCAAGGGGCTTTGAAAGATGTGCCGGCGACGGATCTCGGCGCCATCGTCATCAAGGAAGCTTTATCGCGCGCAGGGGTAGCGGGCGATCAAGTATCAGAAGTCATCATGGGCAATGTCCTGCAAGCAGGGCTCGGACAGAATCCGGCGCGCCAAGCATCCATTAAAGCAGGTCTGCCGGAGACGGTGCCGGCGATGACCATCAACAAAGTATGCGGATCGGGTTTGAAATCGATCCATTTGGCGTACCAAGCGATTTTCGCGGGTGATGCCGATATCGTTGTCGCAGGCGGCATGGAAAACATGAGCTGTGCACCGTATCTGTTAGAAGGCGCAAGAGGCGGCTACCGCATGGGAGACCAGAAAGTGGTCGACAGCATGGTCCATGATGGCTTGACATGTGCATTCAATGATTATCATATGGGCGTGACAGCTGAAAACCTTTGCGATCGCTACGAGATTTCACGCGAAGAACAGGATCGTTTTGCGGCCCGTTCGCAGGCCCGGGCTTCAGCCGCCATCGAAGCTGGACGTTTTGACGAGGAAATCGTGCCGGTGGAAATCCCGCAGCGTAAGGGCGATCCGGTCATCTTTAGCACGGATGAATACGTAAAGGCTTCTTCCACTGAAGAAAAGCTGGCGAAACTTCGCCCGGCATTTAAAAAAGACGGCAGTGTAACAGCCGGCAACGCTTCCGGCATCAACGACGGCGCAGCAGCTGTGATCGTCATGACGAAAGAAAAAGCAGAGGAGCTCGGCATCACACCGCTTGCCATCATTTCGGCGAACGGCAATGCAGGCGTCGATCCGGCGGTCATGGGCATCGGCCCGGTCCAAGCAGTGAAAAACGCCTTGGATAAAGCGGGCATGGCACTTGGGGACATCGATTTGATCGAGGCGAATGAAGCGTTTGCGGCGCAGTCGATTGCGGTAGACCGTGAATTGAAGTTCGACCATGAAAAATTGAACGTCAACGGCGGAGCCATCGCAATCGGCCATCCAATCGGCGCAAGCGGGACACGGATCTTCGTGACGCTTCTCCACGAAATGAAAAAACGCGATGCCAAGACAGGCCTAGCGACATTGTGCATCGGTGGCGGTCAAGGTGTCGCGACGATCGTAAAACGCCCATAAGGAGAGAGCAGGATGGCAAAAGATAAAGTGAACGATAAAGGCCTTTTCTCGGAAGACCAGTTGTTGAAGTTGAAAGCTACGAAAAAAGAGTTATTGAAGGACCAGCAGAAGCTAGAGGAAGAAAAAGAAGCGCAACGCCAGTTCGAACGCAAAGAACGTGAAAAAAACATGACGTTTGCCGAATTGCTTGAGCGGCATGGAGATTCAGGAAATAAATATTGACGAAGAACCCCCTGTCATTTCTAGCGACAGTGGGGTTTTTCGTTTAGCCTAGCCATTCGAAAAGAAAGGCGATTGAATATAAAGGCACACCTACAATGAGGGCCCCGGCGGCAAGATAGGAAAAACCCCATAAAATCCAAGCCAAGACGTCATAGATTGCGCCAGCCAAATCATCGATGATTCCCATGGTCTTCCCCCCCTTCCTTTCATATGAGTAATAACCGGTTGCAAGCCGAGCGTTTTTTCAATCTTATCAAATGAGCAGTCTAAAAGTTAATGTTTTTTTAGTTAATTATTTACAAAATATTTTTATATTCCATTTCTTTTCAATTGATATAATAAAAGGAGTGCACGTGACTATCAAGATACATCAACGAAGCATAAAGATTGAAGACTTGATCACAGGAGGATAAGAAGATGAGGGACGAAGAGATGCCGCCAATTCCGGGGCTGGAAGAAGGCCAGCAACAAATGAAATCCAAGCTCAGCCAGCGACATGCGAATCCATGGATTCATTTCGGATATTTTGTCTTTGTGTTAATGGCATTATCCATTATTTTTTCGCTAATTAAAGTCATGGCAGATTGAATTTTAAAAATAATGGCTATACTTTTCCTTTTTTGAAACATCTTACTGATCTATCCGTATGTAGAAGGGCAGGATAAAATCAGTAACTAGAAAAGGATGGGATCGAATGGAGTCAATCGGCATTATTTCAGTATTAATCGTCATTCTCATTTTGGCGGCACTTGCAGGCGTCGGCTATTTCTTCTGGATGAAGCTCCGCTACCGCACAGCCAAATCGAATGAAGCCTTGATCATTACAGGGCCGAAACTAGGGGACCCGAAAAAAGACACGAACATCTTTACGGACGATGAAGGGCGTTCCATGAAGATCATCCGGGGCGGAGGGTACTTGCTGCGGCGTTTCCAGACTTCGACGCCGGTCAATTTGACCTCGTTCCAGTTGAAGCTGTCGACGCCACGCGTCTATACGAATGCCGGGGTGCCGATCGTCGCGGATGCTGTCGCGATGGTCAAAGTTGCAGATACTTTGAATGGCATCGCCAATTATGCAGAGCAATTTCTCGGAAAAGAGCAGGATGAGATCGAGCGCGAGATCATCGAAGTTCTCGGCAGTAATCTGCGGGCCATCCTGTCTAAGATGACCGTCGAAGATATCAATAGCGACCGGGAGAAATTCAATACCGATGTCCAGGAAATCGCGCAAAAACAACTTGATTTAATGGGCTTTAAAATCACTTCACTCGGATTGACGGACCTCCGCGATGCCGATGAAGACAATGGCTATCTTGAAAATCTTGGACGGCCGCGCATCGCTGAAGTGCGCAAGCAGGCGGAAATCGCGGAGGCAAATACGGAGCGGGAAACACGCATCCACCGTGCCCAAACCGACCAGGAAGCGAAAGAAGAAGAGTATATGCGCCAAATCGCCATTGCCGAATCGCGCAAACAGAAAGACTTGAAAGACGCGGCGTTCAAGGAAGAAACCGAACGCGCACGCGCCAAGTCTGAGCAGTCGTATGAACTCGAAAAAGCGAAACTCGCGATGGAGATCCAGGAAGAAGAATTGAATATGCAGTTCATGGAGCGCGAACGTGCGGTCCGTCTGGAAGAAGAAGAAAGCAAGGTACGCAAAACCAAAGCGGATGCCAGCTATTACGAAACGACGCGGACGGCAGAAGCGGAAGCGAGACGTTCTGTTATCGATGGGGAAGCGAAAGCGAAGATCAAGCGCGATGAAGGGGCTGCAGAAGCCGAAGTCATCCGTGAGCGCGGGAAAGCGGAAGCCGAATCCCGCAAATTGCTAGCGGAAGCGATGGAAGAACATGGCGATGTCATCATTGCGGAGAAACTGATCGACATGCTGCCAGTCTTCGCCGAAAAAGTGGCACAGCCGCTCAACAATATCGATTCGGTGAAAATCATCGATTCCGGAAACGGGCAAGGCGTTCCGTCTTTCGGCAGAAGCGTCACACGCACGATGGTCGATATGCAGGAACCGTTGAAAGAAATGACGGGCATTGATATTGCTGACATGCTGAAGTCCTACACTTCAAGAAATACACAAGCTACACAAGCGGCTGTACAGCCAGTAACTCAACCGGTGAGTGACCAGCCTGTAGACGAGGCGGCAAAAGAAGACCCGGAACAAATTTAATACGGATGAAACACAAAGAGCCGGAGAACAGTTTATGTTCTCCGGCTCTTTTATATGAAGAGCTTCTAGACCGTCATGATGTCCTTGAACATCTGCTTTAAGCTCTTGGCCACATCGTTGAGGTGAAACTCCCTCCGCGCCTCAGCTTGCTGCTGTTCGATGAATGTTTCGGAAGTGCGCTTTCTGGAAAAAGGCGTCAAGGTATGAAGCTCTTTCGGTTGGGTTTCAGCAAGTAAGCGCAATGAAGCAAACACCGGCTCGGAGAGTTCAAAACGCTGATAGCCATTCGGCATATGGATGATTTTCTCAGGGGCGTCTGCAAGCAGCCAGTGGTCTTCTGCTTCCCAAGCCAGCTTATGATTTTTAAACTCCTGTCCAAGGGATCTTGTCACAGATTCAACAACGAGGTAGGAATGCATGGAAATGGCATCTCCGTCTGCTGACTGATAAGATTTTTTGGATTGGGTCAAATAAAAATTCATCATTTTGCACGCCCCCGATTTCATGATAATTAGGTTTGAAAATTTCAGTCGTAATCAGTATATTCACTTCTAAGTATTCTTTCAAACCTGCAAAAGTCCTTTTCGATAAATTTAATGTTCCGGTGAAAAACAAGGGAATTTGGTTAGAAAAAGAAGCAGAAATAGAGAAGAACCCCATCGTAAAAGGAGTTGACAGGTGGTGGGCCGGACTGTCAAATTCGCCGTATAAAGTTTGCCGGTGAAAAAAGGTACAAAGGTCCTTAGTGGAATTTCAAGTTCAGCAAAGGTGCGTCAAAAGGCTGAAAAAAGCGCCCCGCATCAAGCGGGGCACCGGTTGTAAAACGATTGACGAGTTAATCGCGATGTTGTTCATAGCGGTCAAGCCGTGTCGCTTTCTTGGCTTCTTCGATCTGCTGCGTGCTGACAGGCTGTTGATAAGCCTGCAAGGTTTCGCGCAATTGCCCAGGACTGCTCGCGCCGGTCGCTGCGGCTGCGACGGTGTTGTCTGATAGCACCGAATGCAGGGCGAGCGCATGGATATTGTCATGGATAGCGGTAAGCTTATTCAAAGTATCCGTCAGCTGGTTCGAGCCGTATTGCAGGTAGTCGCCCATCTTTTCTGCGCGTGTGAACCCTTCAGCCGTCAGCAAGCCTTTTGCCAGGCTGCCGCGTGCCACGACAGAGCGGCCGGCTTGGCCGATTTCCGGAAGCAATTCTTCGGGGCGCCGGTCAAGGAGGCTATATTGCATCATGACGGAAGCGATCTCGCTCTCAGCCAAAAAGCGATGGATGACATTCGGGCGGATGGATGAGATTCCATATGCGCGGATGAGGCCCTCCTTTTTCAATTCCTCGAACGCCTCGATCGTCTCTTCCGAATTGTCGGTGATCATACCGCCATGAAGCTGGTATAAATCCAAGTAATCGGTCTGGAGCCGGCGCAGCGAGTTATGGATCTGTTCTTTGATGTAAGCTTTCGTCGGATTCCATTTCACCTCATCCGATCCTTCTGACCATTCATTGCCCACTTTGCTGGCAAGGATGATGTCTTTGCGCCGATTGCCAAGGGCGCCGCCGACGATTTCCTCGTTCTTTCCTTTGCCGTAGAAATCGGCTGTGTCGAAATAAGTGACGCCATTGTCCATCGCTTCGTCGATAATGGCTCCTGCTTGTTTCGGGTCTTCCGGCAATGACATACAGCCGAGTGCAATTTCACTAACTTCAAATCCGCTGGTTCCCAGTGTATTGTATTTCATCATTTCACCTCATTGTAAAAATTTGTTTCCTCTATGGTATACTTTGCAGTATTGAAACTACAAATGAAATGAGGGTCAGCATGAAGAAATTTGAAGAAAAAACCATCCATAGCGAACGTTTATACGAAGGCAAGGTCATCAATTTGAAAGTTGACGATGTGATGCTGCCGAATGGCAAACAGTCCAAGCGCGAATTGATCGAGCACCCTGGCGCAGTGGCGGTCATCGCATTGACAAGCGACAAAAAAATCATCATGGTCGAACAATACCGCAAAGCGCTCGAACGCTCACTGGTCGAAATTCCGGCCGGAAAACTGGAACTCGGCGAGGCACCGGAGTACACGGCTATGCGTGAACTGGAAGAAGAGACAGGCTATTCAGCGGAAAAGCTCGAAAAAGTGATCAGCTTCTCGACATCTCCCGGATTTGCCGATGAAGTGGTCCACGTTTTCTTTGCCACGGGCTTGCACCGAGCGGCAAACGGTGCCGTGACGGATGACGACGAATTCGTGGAATTGCTCGAAGTGACGGTGGAAGAAGCTCAAAGCTTAATTGATAATGAGCAGATTTATGATGCGAAAACCGCTTACGCTGTGCAATGGGTTAAAAACTACTTATCAGATAAGAATTAATCCAATAACTAGATGATAATGATTCTAAATAATAAACGGCATCGATTGTTGTAATCGAGAACGCCCTTTTGATATAATGAATACAGTTTGAGGGAGGGCGTCGCATGGAAACAAGGATAGATCGTATAAAAAAGCAATTACACGCTGCGAGTTATAAGCTGACGCCACAGCGTGAAGCAACGGTACGAATTTTATTGGATCATGAAGAAGACCATCTAAGCGCTGAAGATGTCTATCTCTTGGTCAAGGACATCGCACCGGAAATCGGCTTGGCTACGGTATACCGTACATTGGAACTTCTGACCGAATTGAAGATTGTCGATAAAATAAATTTTGGGGATGGCGTTTCCCGTTATGATTTGCGTCAGGAAGGCGCAGCACACTTCCATCATCACTTGGTCTGCCTGGAGTGTGGGGCAGTGGATGAAATACAGGAAGATTTGCTTGAAGATGTTGAAGCAGTTGTTGAAAAGCGCTGGAATTTCCAGATCAAGGACCACCGTCTGACTTTTCATGGCATTTGCTGGCGCTGCAATGATTCGGGTGCTGATAAGCCAGAAAAAGACGCGTAAAAGACGGCCTGTAGAAGGCCGTCTTTTTTCATCTTCATTTTCATTTAATTAAAGGCGAAAAGGAGGAATCACTATGAACGATGCAAAAGATGCACTTGACGATTATTTGCATTTTCTCCGTGTGGAAAGGCAGCTGTCTGATAATACGCTGACTTCTTATGAACGCGACTTGAAAGTTTACATACAATATATGAGTGAAGTCGAGCAATTGGAGCGGCTTGGGAACATCGAACGCGTACATATCTTAAATCATCTGCGGCACTTGCAGGAAATGGCGAAAACTTCACGTACGGTGGCAAGGCATATTTCCTCGATCCGCAGTTTCCACCAATTCTTGATACGGGAAAAACGCAGCGATTCGGATCCGACCGTCCATCTGGAAATGCCTCAAATGGATAAGAAGTTGCCAAATGTTCTATCTATAGAAGAAATCGATGCGTTATTGAATTCCCCGGATACCTCAAAAGCTAATGGGCTGCGCGACCGGGCCATGCTGGAATTGCTTTATGCAAGCGGGATGCGTGTCAGTGAATGCATCAACTTGGATATGGAAGATGTTCATTTGACGATGGGGTTCGTGCGCTGCACAGGAAAAGGCGGCAAGGAACGGATCATCCCGCTCGGGAGGGCTGCGCTTGAAGCCAACCGCGAATACATTGAATCGGGGCGGCTCGCTTTGAGGAACCCGGCTGAGAAAACGGATGCCTTGTTCATCAACCAGCGCGGCAAACGTTTGACGCGCCAAGGGTTCTGGAAACTGCTGAAGCAGCACGCTCAGAAAGCGGGCATCCAAAAAGAATTGACGCCACACACATTGCGCCATTCATTTGCCACCCATTTGATCGAAAACGGCGCTGACCTGCGTGCCGTGCAGGAGATGCTCGGTCATGCCGATATTTCAACGACCCAAATCTATACCCATGTCAGCAAGACGCGATTAAAAGATGTCTACTCGCAATTCCATCCACGCGCATAACAGAGGTCTGACTTCCGACATGGGATATTCATATGATAGAATATAAGAGCAAATAAGGAGGAACTTACATGACAATGAAACCGTTTACTCGTATACATTTAATCGTTCTGGACTCTGTTGGCATCGGCGAAGCGCCGGATGCCGAAGCGTTCGGTGACAAAGGGGCAGATACGCTCGGCCACATCGCCCAATCGGTCGGTGGCCTCAAGATGCCGAATATGGAAAAACTGGGGCTTGCCAATATCGTGCCGGTCGAGGGGCTTGAGGCACAGGATACGCCAGCCGCCCATTTCGGCCGTTTACAGGAAGCGTCTGTCGGAAAAGACACGATGACAGGGCACTGGGAAATCATGGGCCTCAATATCGACACGCCGTTCAAAGTATACCCGGAAGGCTTCCCGCAAGAGTTGATCGACAAGCTTGAACAGGCGACTGGCCGCAAAGTCATCGGCAATAAACCGGCAAGCGGTACGGAAATCCTCGATGAACTCGGGCAAGAGCATATGGAAACAGGGGCGATGATCGTCTACACTTCAGCTGACCCGGTTCTCCAGATCGCCGCACATGAAGAAGTCATTCCGCTGGAAGAGCTGTACCGGATTTGCGAAATGGCACGTGAACTGACCCTCGATCCCGAATTCCTGGTCGGGCGAGTCATTGCGCGGCCATTCCTCGGCGAACCTGGAGCCTTTAAGAGCACATCCAACCGCCACGATTACGCTTTGACGCCTTTCGACCGCACCGTCATGAACGAATTGCAGGACGCCGGCAAAGATGTCATCGCCATCGGCAAGATCAACGATATCTACAACGGTGCTGGGGTGACGGAAGCATTGAGAACAGCCGATAATGCTGACGGCATGGACAAGCTGGTCCAAGTGGCCGGCAAGGATTTCAACGGCTTGAGCTTTTTGAATCTTGTCGATTTTGACGCGCTTTTCGGCCATCGCAGAGACCCGGAAGGCTACGCAAAAGCGCTCGAAGCATTCGATGCACGCCTGCCGGAAGTACTTGGGGAGTTGCGTGAAGACGATTTGCTGCTGATCACGGCAGACCATGGAAACGACCCGACTTTCCCGGGAACCGATCATACCCGCGAATATGTTCCGCTTCTCGCATTCTCCCCGCGTTTCAACGGTGGGTCTGACCTTGGAACAGGATCGACGTTTGCGGATATCGGTGCGACCATTGCCGAGAATTTCGCTTGTGAACTGCCGAAATTCGGCACAAGCTTTCTAACGAAACTAAACTAAAAAAGGCGGTAATGATCAATGAGAATGGTGGACTTGATTGAAAAGAAACGCGATGGCCATGAGCTGTCCACAGAAGAAATCCGTTTTATCGTCTCTGGCTATACGAATGGCGAAATTGCCGATTATCAAATGAGCTCTTTTTTGATGGCGGTATTTTTCCAGGATATGAGCGAGCGTGAACGGGCAGATTTGACGATGGCGATGGCAGAGTCGGGCGACCAGATCGATTTATCAGCCATTGATGGCATTAAAGTGGATAAGCATTCAACAGGAGGCGTCGGCGACACGACGACGCTCGTTCTTGGGCCGCTGGTAGCAGCTTGTGGCGTGCCGGTTGCGAAAATGAGCGGGCGCGGCCTCGGGCATACCGGCGGAACAATCGACAAACTCGAAGCGATCGACGGTTTCCACGTTGAGCTGTCGACAGAAGATTTCATTCGCCAAGTGAACGAACACAAATTGGCGGTCATCGGCCAAAGCGGCAACTTGACGCCCGCCGATAAAAAGATGTATTCCTTGCGCGATGTAACGGCAACTGTGAACAGCATCCCATTGATCGCCAGTTCGATCATGAGCAAGAAAATTGCAGCCGGCGCAGACGCCATCGTCCTTGACGTGAAAACAGGCGAAGGTGCATTCATGAAAACCGAAGAAGATGCCAAAAAACTGGCGCATGCCATGGTCGGCATCGGCAATGCGACAGGGCGCAAAACGATGGCCATCATTTCGGACATGAGCCAGCCGCTCGGGTTTGCGATCGGCAATGCGCTGGAAGTGAAAGAAGCGATCGAAACGCTGCAAGGCAAAGGCCCGGAAGACCTGACGGAACTATGCCTCGTGCTTGGCAGCCAAATGGTGGTGGTCGGTGGCAAGGCGGAAACTTTGGAAGAGGCGCGTGCAATGCTAGAAGGCGCCATCCGTGACGGCTCCGCACTGCAAGCCTTCCGCCAACTGATCGAAGACCAGGGCGGCAACCCGGCTGTTGTCGATGACCTCAGCCTATTGCCGCAAGCAGAATTCGTTACGGAACTCCCGGCAAAGCAGGACGGCTATATTTCCTTTATGGAAGCGGATGAAATCGGGACGGCAGCCATGGTGCTCGGCGCAGGCCGCGCAACGAAGGATTCGACCATCGATTTGTCGGTCGGCCTGGTGCTGCACAAGAAAGTCGGTGATTTCGTCAAAAAAGGCGAAGCCTTGGCGACAATTTATTCCAACACACAAGACCTCGCGGAATGCCAGGAAATGTTATACAATAGTATCGAGTATTCAAACGAGCCGGTTGAACCGATTCAACTCGTCTCCGCTTTGATCACCGATTAAACGAATCTTGCTGGGTTTTGGCCCAGCAGGATTTTTACTTTACATAGCCCAGGGGGAGTCGACATGCATCTATACGGGACACAAACAATCAACGAACAAGGCCATTTGACGATCGGGGGAGTAGACACGGTAGACCTGGCAGCGCAATATGGCACACCGCTTTTCGTCTATGACATCGCATTATTCCGCGAACGAGCACAGGCCTTCCAGCAAACATTCGAAAACGAACAGGTAGGCTTTCAAGTCGCTTATGCCAGTAAAGCGTTCTCGGGGATTGCCATTTACCAAGTCGCGGCACAAGAAGGCTTGTCGCTCGATGTCGTATCGGGCGGCGAACTTTATACCGCCATCCAGAGCGGGTTCCCGAAAGAGAAAATCCATTTCCACGGCAATAACAAGAGCCAGGCGGAAATCGACATGGCCTTTGATGAACAAATCGGCTGTATCGTCGTCGATAATTTCCATGAAATCGAGCTGTTGAAAAAAACAGCGGAACGGCGCCGGCAGAAAATAAATATCCTGCTACGCGTCACGCCGGGCATTGAAGCCCATACGCATGACTACATCACGACCGGCCAGGAAGACTCGAAATTCGGGTTCGACTTGAACAACGGCCAGGCAGACCGGGCTTTCGAGGAAACCTATGCCCATGAATTCCTCGATTTGATCGGCCTCCATTGCCATATCGGGTCCCAGATCTTCGATACTGCGGCATTCCAGATGGCTTCTGAAAAGCTATTGCTGAAAATGGCTTCTTGGCAGCAAAACCATTCCTACACATGCACTGTGTTGAATCTGGGCGGGGGCTTCGGCATCCGGTACACGGAAGAAGATGCGCCGCTTGAACCTGCCGTGTATGTGAAAGATATGATCCGTACGGTCAAAGCAGCTTCCGAGGGGGCCGCATTCCCGGTGCCCGAGATCTGGATCGAGCCGGGCCGTTCGTTGATCGGCGATGCCGGCACGACACTCTATACGATCGGTTCGACAAAAGATGTGCCCGATACACGGCGTTATGCAGCGGTCGACGGCGGCATGTCAGACAATATCCGCCCGGCACTGTACGGGGCAAAATACAGTTCCTTGCTGGCCAACCGTGCAGAAGAGGAAGCGGGTCAAGTGTATACGATTGCCGGAAAATGCTGCGAATCCGGTGATAAGCTTATCGAAGAAGCGGAATTGCCCGAAGTTTCCGCCGGGGATATCCTGGCTGTTTTTTGCACCGGTGCATACGGCTATTCCATGGCGAGCAATTACAACCGGATCACCCGCCCGGCAGTCGTTTTCGCGGAAGGCGGCAAGCACCAGCTCGTCATCCGGAGGGAAAGCTTTGAAGACTTGATCAAAAATGAAGTGGGTTATATGCAGGAGGGGGCTAAGCGTTGAGAAAGCAAAATATTATGCTCTTCCTGTTCGTCCTGTTGATGGCGGTTGCCTGGGGTATCGCCTACTGGCTGTTTTTTGCGGACAATGTCACAGGAGGCTGACCGGGCATAAACTTGAGTTATTGCGGCGTTTATAGTAGTATGGGTAAAGCTGCTTTTAAGATGAAAATGAGGGATCAATTATGTTGTACAGATACAAAAAATCATTTGAAAAGATCGCCATGGGTTTATTGTCTTTCATGCCCAAAGAGCGCGAACTGAAAAAGCTGCAGCAGACCATGCACATCTATGAAGAAAATCCGGAATGGCAATTGTTCCTATGGAAAAAAGAGGATGATTTCGTCGGGTTATTAGGTGTGGAGGTCGCAGATGATCATTACACCATCCATCATGTATCGGTGAATCCATCCCATCGAGGCGACGGGATCGGCCACCAGATGATCGATAAAATCCAAGACATGATGCAGCACCGGGAAATGCGGGCTACAGACGAAACCGAAGCTTTCCTGAATAAATGCCCAGTAAAAAAAGGCGGCCTTTAATTCTTAAAGGTTCCGCCTTTTTTTCTGTTGCCGGAGCGCGATGATTTCCGTGCGGTCGCGCAAGCGGTGCTTATGCATCAAGTAATACTCGTCATGTGCAGGGGCTATATATTGTTGCCTGCGGGCTTCGATGGCTTGGGCCAAGTCGCCCGGCAAAAGCGGGAGGTCGCGGGGTTCGAATGGCTCGCGGTCTGTGACGCCCTGGATCGATTCGTTCAGGAGCAGTGCCAATTGTTCATGGTCGAAACCCTCGCTCCAGACGCCTGCTTCGGCGAGTTTCGGTTTGGCCCGGATGAGCGAACGGAGCGCCCCGGGATAATTGCTGCGGCGCCAATGATACATGCCGACCGCCAGTTGGATCCATCCGGTCAAAGGATGCGCCTTGTCTTTCGGTGCGATTTGTTTCCAATACTCTTCGCCGACTTCATGGCATTCGAAGTAATCTCTTTCATCATTGAAATGGATGATGTACTGGAGGAATAAGGGATGGTTAAGCGGATGCATTTCGGTCTCCTTTCTTTTATAATCAGTTATAGCAGGAATATGAACAGTCAGGTGGTAGTCACATGTCTTATGAAGTGAAAGTGGATGCCTTTGAAGGCCCGCTTGATTTATTATTGCATTTAATCCAGCGTTTGGAAATCGATATTTACGATATTCCCGTTTCCCAAATCACTACACAGTATATGGAGCATATCCGTGCAATGCAAGTGCTCGAACTTAACGAGGCGAGCGAATACCTCGTGATGGCGGCGACATTGCTTGCGATCAAAAGTAAAACCTTGCTGCCGGTGCATGAAGGGGAAATCGACGAAGTCGATTACGAATTCGATGAAGAAGACCCGCGCGATGAATTGGTGTCGCGGCTGATCGAGTACAAGAAATACAAAGAAGCGGCAGGCGAACTGAAGAAGCTGGAAAAAGACAGGGCGGTGCTGTATTCGAAAGCGCCCGCCGATCTATCGGATCTCCAGCAGCCCGACGCCATGGATTACGACGCAAATGCCTACGACATGCTTGGGGCCTTCCAGAAGATGCTGCGACGGAAACAGTTAAGGGCACCGCTATCGACCCGTGTCGCACGGCAGGAAGTATCCATTAAGGAACAGATGGGTTCGATGGTCGACCGTTTGAAGTCTTTTAAGGGACGGGCGAATTTTTCCGACCTTTTCCCATCAGATGACCAGGCTGTACTCGTCGTTTCATTCCTATCCTTGCTTGAATTGATGAAGCGTCAAGTGATTGCCGTCGAGCAGCAAAAGAATTTCACTGAATTGTCGGTGGAACTGAGAAAGGAAACGTGGCAAGATGAAGAAGAACCTATCGGCCCAAATTGAAGCATTGCTTTTTGTCACAGGAGATGATGGCTTGAGTTTCAGCCAACTGCAGTTCTTGGCTGGAGCAGAAGCGGAACAAGTGGAGCAGGCACTGTCTGAGTTGAAAGCACGCTATGATGAAGAAGTAGCCGGTGTGACGCTGAAAGAATTGGCAGGCGTGTATCGGCTGGTGACCAAACCGGAAATGGCGGAAACCATCCAGAAGCTAGTGGAGAATCCGACGCCTCAATCTTTGTCGCAAGCATCGCTTGAAGTGCTCGCGATTGTAGCATACAAACAACCCATCACCCGGGTGGAGCTCGAGGACTTGCGCGGCGTAAAAAGCGAAAAAGCGCTCGCCACCCTCGCTGCCAAAGGGCTGGTCCAGGAATGTGGGCGTGCTGAAGGTACCGGCCGTGCCATTTTGTACGGCACGACCGACGAGTTCCTCGATTATTTCGGCTTGAAGAACCTGGATGGGTTGCCACCGCTGCCGGAAGAGTTGGCTGAAGAACCGGAGGAAGATACCGATCTCTTCATGACAAAGTTTCAGGAAGCATTCAAAGAAGAAGTAAACGCATAGGAGCTTACTGGGAAGACTGGGGCGCATGTACAGTCTTCTTTTCTTTTGAGCGACGCGCTTTCTCTTTGAACGGAATTGTGCCATAATTCCGGTTAGAAAGACCGCGAAGAACGTGAATCGGCCGCCTGTGGAGGCGGTATTTAATCAGATGGGGTGAACAGGAAATGGAAAGATTACAGAAAGTAATGGCGCATGCAGGGATTGCATCCAGGCGCAAAGCGGAACAAATGATTCTTGATGGGAAAGTGAAAGTGAACGGAAAGACCGTCAAGGAATTGGGCGTCAAAGTGACACCTTCCGATAAAATCGAAGTGGAAGGCGTCCAAATGGAAAAAGAACGGAAAGTATACTATCTACTCTACAAGCCGCGCGGTGTCATTTCGGCGGTTTCCGATGATAAGAACCGCAAAGTGGTGACGGACTTCTTCCCGAATGTCGAAGAACGGATTTATCCAGTGGGGCGGCTTGACTACGATACGTCAGGATTGTTGCTTTTGACGAACGATGGTGAATTCGCCAATAGCCTGACGCATCCGAAATTCGAAATCGACAAGACCTATGTCGCGCGTTTGAAAGGCATCCCGTCAAAGGAAGACCTCCAGAAACTCGAGCACGGCATCAAATTGGAAGATGGCATGACAGCGCCCGCGAAAGTGAAATTATTGTCGGCCGATTCGAAGGCTGCAAAAGCGATCGTCCAGATCACGATTCATGAAGGCCGCAACCGACAAGTCCGCCGGATGTTCGAGGCAATCGGCTATCCGGTCCAGAAACTGAGCCGCGAACAATTCGCCTTCTTGACTTTGCATAGCTTGAATGCCGGTGAATCGAGAGAGCTCAGCCCCCACGAAGTAAAGCAATTGCGCGTGCTTGCGGATACCGGTAAACGACGTTAACGTTCACAAACCCTTCAAAACTGCAGCCAGGCGCACTTTGAAACTTTGCTATAATTGATGTGCATCCAATCCTTCGAAGGAGGATCTTTATGAGTACGGAGAAAAAAAGGAACAAGAAGAAAAACCGGACGATTATGCGTTCCGTTATTTTGCTGCTATTGGTCGCGGCCATCGGCTATACGATCTACAACAGCGTGACAGCGGATGAAGTGGAAGTGCTGAAAGTGGGAGACCCGGCACCGGATTTCACCCTTACGGACCTGGACGGGAAAACACATAAACTGTCCGATTACAAAGGGCAAGGCGTATTCCTGAATTTCTGGGGCACGTGGTGTGAACCGTGCATCAAGGAAATGCCCGCGATGGCCAGCCAGTACGATGTATACGAAGATCAAGGCGTCCAGATCCTGGCGGTGAATATTGCGCAATCGAATTTTGAAGTGGAGACCTTCGCACGTCAATACGGCCTCGATTTCCCGATTGTCATCGACCGCGACAAAAGCGTCATGACAGCATATAATATCCGCCCGCTTCCAACGACCATGCTGGTGAATCCGCAAGGCGAAATCCAGCGCATCGTGACCGGTGAAATGACAGAGCAGGATATCGCAGGTTTTATGGAAGAAATCAAACCTGAATAAGGAGATTTTTGGGATGGACAAATTGATTTGCAAATGCGGCCATGAAAACCCGCCGGGCACAATTCTCTGTGAATCGTGCGGACGGCCGCTCAATGAGCAAGAAGAAAACAAGAAATTGGCGGACATGCGCTATGAAGGGACGGCTAGACGCTCCCAGACGTATAACAAGTCGATCATCGACAAGATTTGGAATTTCTTTTCCAGTGTTAAAGTGGGCGTCGGGATTATCATCGTCTTATTGATCGCAGCTGCCCTCGGCACGATCCTGCCGCAGAAACAATATGTGCCGGCAGCGACAGAAGCGGATATCGAAGCTTATTATACCGATATCTATGGAAGCGTCGGGACGGTTTACCATGCGCTCGGCTTCCATGACCTATACAATTCGTTTTGGTTTATCACCCTTGTCGGCATGCTGGCAATCTCGCTGATCATTGCGAGCCTTGACCGTTTCGTGCCGCTTTATAAATCATTGAAAAACCAGCGGGTGCTGCGCCATTCCAGCTTTATGCGCAAGCAGCGCATTTTCGCGGAAGGGCCAGGAGATGCGGATACGCTAAAGAAAGCCGAAGAGAAATTGGGCGAATTGAAATATAAGGTGTCGACCGATAAGAATGGTTTGCTTGCTGAAAAAGGCCGTTTTTCGCGGTGGGGCCCTTATGTCAACCACATCGGGTTGATCATCTTCCTGTTCGGCGTCATGCTGCGCATGATGCCCGGTTTCTACGTAGATGAAACCTTATGGATCCGTGAAGGCGAAACGCGTGCGATCCCGGATGCGCCCGGTTATGTGTTGGAGAGCAAAGGATTCACTTTGGAGACCTACACAGGAGAGGGCGAAGAAGAGAAATTCGGTGAAGCGATCGACCGTGTCGGTACGGTCGCGAAAAATTACCAGACGGATGTCGTCCTCTACAAAATACCAGAGGGTGCATTGCCTGGCGATACAGACGATATGGAAATGGTCGAGGAGCACGCCATCCGGGTCAACCAGCCGTTCAAGTTCGATGGCTACGCTTTGTATCAGATGGATTTCCAGCAGGATGAACTGAAAACGATGAGCTTCGCGCTTCAGAACAAGGAGACCGGCGAAAGCCGTGGAGATTTGACGATCGACTTGGTCAATCCGGAAACGACGTACGAGCTTGCAGACGGCTCGGTTGTGGAATTGCTCGGCTACTATCCTGACTTCTCCGGTTTTGAAAACGGTGAACCGCAAACAGCGACGCCGCTGCCGAAAAATCCGGGCTTCCTAGTTAAAATGACGACCCCGGACACACCGGATGGCGAAACGAGTTTCATTACCATTCAGAACACAGTGGAACCACTCGGCGATAACGAGTACAAACTTGCCTTCCAAGGAGTCGAAACCCGAGACGCTTCGGGCTTAACGGTACGCAAAGACCGCACCTTGCCTATTCTCGGGCTCGGCGGCTTGATCTTCATGATCGGCGTGGCGCAAGGAATGTACTTCAACCATCGCCGCTTCTGGATCCAGCAGCAGGCAGATGGCAGCATTTTGCTTGCAGGCCACACAAATAAAAACTGGTTCGGGCTTAAGAAAGACCTGGATCAGGTGACTGAACACGCTTCTCTTCCGGCATATCGCGACCAACAGGAAGACATGGAAGCACAGGAGAAAAGGGAAGGTGAACAATTGACATGACATTAGCCGATATCAGTTCCAATCTATTATATGCAGCGTTTTTCGCCTATCTGTTAGCGACATTTGTATTCGGCGGAGCCGTCAAAGGCAACAAGAAAGGCACCTACCGATCCGAACAGCGGTGGGGCAAAGTCGCCATGACGATTACGGTCCTCGGCTTCCTTGCGCAACTAGGCTATTTCATCACGCGATGGATGGTCACGGGTCACGCGCCCATCAGTAATATGTTCGAGTTCACGACAGCATTCGGGATGACGCTTGTCGGCGGATTCATCGTACTTTACGCATTGTACAAAACCGCAGTACTCGGCATGATCGTCCTGCCGATCGCGTTATTGATCATTGCTTATGCCAGTATGTTCCCGAGTGAAGTGAGCCCGCTGATCCCGGCACTTCAGACGAATTGGCTGGCGATCCATGTCATCACAGTCGTCATCGCAGAAGGGATCCTTGCGATCAGTGCGGCAGCCGGCTTAATTTATTTGCTCAAAGTCGTCGACCAAAAGAAAAAGTCGAAACAGCGCTTCTGGCTTGAAGCCATCATGTATTCGCTTGTTCTCGTCCTTGGCTTTGTCGTGACGAGCACATTCTTCACCTTGACGAATTACGAAGCCGATTTCGCTTATGTCAATAAAGACGGCCAACCGTCGGAAATCACCTACAATATGCCAGCGATCTTCGGCATGAACGAATTCGAGCCAATGACGGACGGGGCGTTTACGCCGCTGGTGGAAATGCCGCCGATTGTCCATGCGGGAAAACTGACGACTGTCTTTTGGTCGGTCATGGTTGGGACAGTGCTCTACGGATTGATCCGGCTGATTTTCCGCAAACGTATTTCCGAAATGCTCCAGCCGTTCACGAAGAACGTCAATCTGCAGCTGATGGATGAGATCAATTACCGCTCGATCATCATCGGTTTCCCGATCTTCTCTCTCGGGGCTTTGATCTTCGCGATGATCTGGGCGCAAATCGCCTGGTCGCGCTTCTGGGGATGGGACCCGAAAGAGGTATGGGCACTCGTTACATGGCTGTTCTACGCAGCCTATCTGCACTTGCGCCTTGGCAGGGGCTGGGCAGGCGAAAAGTCTGCGTGGCTCGCGGTCATCGGTTTTGTCATCATCATGTTCAACTTGGTGGCTGTTAACCTGATTATTGCAGGCCTGCATTCATACGCTTGACGACAAAAGCCTTTTCCTTTCATGGAAAAGGCTTTTCGTTTATTTTTGGTACCCTTATCGGTACAATGAAAGGTATAGAGATGAAAGTTGGAGGGATTAGGATGTCTGAAGAAATCACGATTCTTGTAGTGGATGACGAAGAGAGGATCCGGCGCTTGTTGAAGATGTATCTGGAGCGTGAAGGATATATGGTGGAAGAAGCGGAAAATGGCGTGGAAGCTTTGGAAAAAGCGATGGAAACGGATTATCATTGCATCCTGCTTGACCTCATGATGCCTGAGAAAGACGGTATCGAAGTGGCGACTGAACTCCGTGAGACGAAAATGACGCCAATCATCATGCTGACGGCAAAAGGCGAAGAGGCAAATCGCGTGGAAGGCTTTGAATCCGGAGCAGACGACTATATCGTCAAACCGTTCAGCCCGCGGGAAGTGGTGCTGCGTGTCAAAGCGATTTTGCGGCGTTCTTCTGCGTATTCGCCTTCTACGAGTTCGACCGTCTCGAAAGATTTAGTCGTGTTTCCGCATCTGACGATCGACCATGATGCGCACCGCGTGACCGCAGACGGTGTCGAAGTAAACCTGACGCCGAAAGAATATGAACTATTGTATTTCCTGGCAAAATCACCGGATAAAGTATTCGACCGGGAGCATCTGCTCAAAGAGGTATGGCATTATGACTTTTTCGGCGATTTGCGTACCGTGGATACCCACGTCAAACGCTTGCGGGAGAAATTGAACCGGGTCTCCGAATCAGCAGCTAAAATGATTGTCACCGTATGGGGTGTTGGATATAAATTCGAGGTCGGCAATGAATAGAATATGGAATAGCATCGTCGGGAAGCTGTGGGTAACCATTTTGCTTCTCGTTTCCTTTGTCTTGTTTATTGTGACGGTGTTGCTGTTGGAGTTTCTCGGGAACTTCCACAGCGAAACAGTGGAAGAAGCACTGCATAACGAGGCGAATATGATTGCCAGGATCTTTAACGAACAATCCGGGGAAGGCAATTTATCCATTGTCGATGAAGTGCTCGGCCCTGAAACCAATGCCGTCATCGCCGAAGAACCGGGGAAAATCTCCTATTATTTGCACGATGGCTTGAATGGCGAGGAAATCAGGGAAAAGATCGTCAGTGAAAAAGAGTTCCAGAAAGTTTTCGAAAGCGATGAGACCGTCACAAAAGAAATGCTGTTGCCTTCCTTATCGGAAGCAGACCGCATGGAATCGTATATAGTCATGGCTTCGCCCCTTCAGACGAGTGATGAACTTCACGGGACGGTTTTCATTTACCAGTCATTGGAAGTGATGGACCGCACGGCTGAAAGGACGACCAACATCGTTTTCCTGTCCGCATTCATCGCTTTATTACTGACGACGTTTTTTGCGTTTTTCCTGTCGACTCGCATCACTTCCCCGCTGCGCAATATGCGTGAAGGGGCATTTGAATTGGCGAAAGGGAATTTCGACACGAAAGTGAAAGTCTCTTCGGGAGATGAAATCGGCCAATTGGCGATTGCCTTTAACCAGATGGGCCGCCAGCTGAAACATCATCTCGAAGTGATCAATCAGGAAAAAGAACAATTATCGAGCATCTTGACCTCGATGGCGGATGCCGTCATCACCTTCAATCAGGATAAGACCATCTTGCTTAGCAATCCCCCGGCTGAAAAGCTGCTGCGGCAATGGCTCTTTAAGGATGGCACGGATGCTAAGGCATTGCCGTCGGAAATGCTCCATATGCTCGATCATGTCCTGACTTTTCAAGAGGAGATCGAGGAAGAGCTTGAAATCGAAGGTGCTTATTATGCAGTCAATTTCAGCCCGCTTTACAGCGGTGAAAGCGTGCGCGGAGCGGTGGCCGTGCTTCATAACATGACCGAACAGCACCGTCTTGAGAAGCTGCGGGAAGATTTCATCGCCAATGTTTCGCACGAATTGCGGACACCGATTGCCATGCTCCAAGGCTATAGCGAAGCCTTGCTCGATGACGTCGGCGCAAGCGAAGAAGAGCGCAACGAAATGACCAAGATCATCTATGAGGAATCCCAGCGCATGGGTAGACTCGTCACGGACCTCTTGAACTTGGCGCGATTGGAATCGGGCCATATGCGGCTCTATAAGGAATTGGTGCAATTCAATAATGCCATCGAACGGATGAGCTTGAAGTTCAGCCAAGCAGCAAAAGAAAAAGGCATTGAATTGAGCTTCACGACAGAACTCGACGATTGGGCGGCCGCCGAACTGGATGAAGACCGCATCGAACAAGTCATGACGAATTTGATCGATAATGCACTCCGCCATACCCCCGAGGGAGGGCAAGTGCATGTACATGTCGAAAATATGGGAGACCGCGCAAAAGTTTCGATCAACGATACCGGAGCCGGAATTTCAGAGAAGGATCTGGAATTTGTCTTTGAGCGCTTCTATAAAGCCGATAAGGCAAGAACGCTCGGCAAGGGCGGCACTGGGCTCGGCCTCGCGATTGCGAGCAATATCATCAAAGCGCACTCGGGAGAAATCCGTGCCGAAAGCAAATTGGGCGAAGGCACTTCGTTTATCTTCACATTGCCGCTGAAGGCGATGTAACTTTTCCGTAGTCGCGACGACTAATCCAAGGAACGGGGGGAGTTGCGTGAATGACTCCGTGTTTCATCGGCTATATGACCAATACCACCAGGATGTCTTTCAATTTTTAGTGTATTTAGTGAAGGACCGTCATGTGGCAGAAGATCTGATGCATGAAGTCTATGTAAGGGTACTGCGCGCTTATGGCCGGTTCCAGGGAAAGAGTTCGGAAAAGACGTGGCTCTTCTCAATCGCAAAAAATGTAGCCATCGACCATTTCCGCAAAGCTGCAGTGAGGAAAAAGCATTCAATGGATTTCTTCGACTGGGAAACCCAGCAATTGACTTCAACTGAAAGAATTCCAGAAGAAGTTTCATTGCTTAATGAAGACAAGATCCGCTTGTATCGGACGCTCGACCTCTGTACAGGCGACCAGAAGCTCGTCATCATCATGCGTTATTTCCAAGATCTCTCCATTGCGGAAACGGCTGAAGTCCTGGAGTGGTCGGAAGGCAAAGTCAAGACGACACAGCACCGGGCGATCCGGTCCCTCCGCCAAAAATTACTGGAAGCAGAAGGGGGAGGAGAATATGCCGAATGACAAATGGAACGATGAAGAAATCGAAAATTTGTTGCGGGATTTCCCCAAGATACAAGATGGCCGGCAAAAAGCCGAGGTATACAACAAACTTGCCCAGAAAGAGAAAATGCCAAGGCAGCCGAAGCGATGGCTGCCGCTGCTTGTGGCCATTGTCGCATTCCTGAGCATCTCGGTGCTTGTCGCCTCTTTGCTTCAGCAAGGAGGAACCGATTCTAGCAGCGAGACCGAAAACAGTGACTCCGGGCCGACGATGTCCACTGATGAGGCGCAGACGGAACAGGCAGAGCCGCCGGAAGGGCCAGAAGGGGAGTCTGAAGAGGACGCTAATTTGGCCGCGGAACAACCGGTGGCGCTGCGGACAGCGGTTTATGAAAGAGACGTGGAGCAGTCCCATATTTTGCGCGTCGGACTTGCCTACAATGGCTATGTGGTGCCGATAAGTTTTGTCATCCCAGAACAGTTGACAGATACGGCAGAACCGGATGCGGTCGAATTATATGAAACTTTCGCCATTCAAATCGATGAATCCGCATTGGGGTTTGATGAGTATCACCCTTATGCAGGCGAACTTGAGCAAAATGATTCGGTGATCAGCCATTTCCTGCCGGATGGCCATTCCTATGACCAAGGTTCGGCTTCCACTTTGCTGTATTTATCCAGCTTGGAAGAAACATTCATGAATCAGCAGGAAATCCGTGTATTGGATGAAGGCGGCGAGGCTGCGCAATTATCACATATAGGGATAGTGGAACCATTCGTCCCCGGGGAGCAGGGGCAAAGCTTTTATTTGCTAGCCACTTCAACGGGTGACTGGCATCTGGCTCCAGCTTATGGGATGTCGCCGGAAAATGTGGAAGAAGCGCTAATGGCGCTTCAGCAATCGCCGAACGATGATTACCATTCGCCGGTTCCGGAAGAGATCAATTACCGCGTTGAGATGGACGGGGAGAATGCTACATTGGTATTTGAAGAGTTGTTGGACTTAGAGACGCTCGATGGAGTTGAAGCGATGCAAATGATCGAAAGCATGGCGCTCACGGCGCAATCCTATGATACATCGCTGAGGATATCCAATACAGTTCAAGCCGAATGGGCTGGCTTCGATTTCTCGAAAGAACTCGAACTGCCGGTTTCGCCCAACCGCATCGACTGGCCGGAAAAATAAAATGACAGCAATGTAAGCACTATGGTTTACATTGCTGTCATTTTTTTATAAGATGAAATTGTATAATAAAATATCGATTCATCTTCGGGGCAGGGTGCAATTCCCTACCGGCGGTATTTGGACCTTGCAGTCCATCAGCCCGCGAGCCGTAAAAAGCAGGATTTGGTGAGATTCCAAAGCCGACAGTATAGTCTGGATGGGAGAAGGTGAAGGTACGGACGCATGCCGTTTTGAAGGCGGACCGTTTATTTCAGTGTGCCTGACTCTCCCTTAAGTGATTTTTGCTTAAGGGATTTTTCACGGCAATGCGATCCGAACCTTTCTTCTGGTGAATCACGACAAGGAGAGAGGAATATGAAGAACAAGAAATTGCAATCGATGATCGTCATCGGTATGCTGAGCAGCATCTCGTTTGTGTTGATGCTATTCAATTTCCCGCTGCCGGCGTTGCCGGCATTTCTGAAAGTGGATTTCAGTGACGTGCCAGCGCTGATTGCGGCGATCACGATGGGGCCTGTTGCAGGGGTCCTGGTAGCATTCTTTAAAAATGTATTGGACTGGGTTTTTTCTGGAAGCCCGACTGGCGTGCCTGTAGGGCATATGGCGAATTTCGCGACGAGCCTATTGTTCATCTTGCCGGTCTATGCAATCTACCGTAAAGTTTCCACGAAAAAAGGAATCGCGTTCGGTTTGGTCATCGGGACATTCTCGATGGCGATCGGCATGAGCCTGCTCAATTATTTCGTCTTTCTGCCGATGTACACGTATTTCCTGAACATGCCTGAACAAACTGGGAACGCCTTGTATACAACCATCGTTCTCGGCATCCTGCCGTTCAACTTGATCAAAGGGCTGGCGCTTACGACGGTCGTCTTGTTGATCTTCGGTAGCATGCATACCTGGATTGAAAAACAACGTTCCTATTATTTATCATAAAAAAAGCGGCCGGAAGATGATTCTTCCAGCCGCTTTTTTCTATGGACCAAGCATTGGTCAGTCTTCGTATTTAAGTGGATCTCCTTCAAATGGCTCGTCTGCAACCTTGATGGAATCGGTCGGGCATCCTTCGAATGCGTCTTCCATATCCTCCATCAGCTCATCTGGCACTTGTTCAGTCCCCGTGTTATCATCAAGAATAACGAAGGCGATGCCCTCATCATCATAATCGTAAATGTCCGGTGCCGCTGCTCCGCAAGCTCCGCATGCGATACACGTATCCTTATCAACAATGGTATATTTAGCCATTCCAGTTCCTCTCCTTTATCTCCGAACAAGTTCAGTTATACTATCGTGTTTATTCTATAGATATTCTAAGGTTTTTTCAACCCAAAACCGCCGGGAGGGTAATTCAGTGCGATTCGATGAAGTCGTTTTAGCAATCATGAAAGCGGTTGACGGTCAACGGACCGTATCTTCCCCTTATCATTTAATTAAAGGAAAGAAATCAGGGCAAACGATTCAGGACATCGGTTATTTTGGGCTCCACCCCTATTTCGCCGTGCTCCCTAAACTGGATAAGCAAGATTATCTAGCGTCCATCGGAAGGCTCGAGGCACAAGGCTTGTTGCTGCCGGATGAACATGCCATCCGGCTCGGCCGCGCTGCATCCGGCTTGGATATACCGCCTACGCCGCTGAACGGCTGGAAATACAGGGGCAATGAAAGCCGGTTCTTTGCGCGCCTTTCCCTGGTGCTCCAAACGATGTCCAATTTTATGCAGGACCATAAACGCTTTGATCCAGTCGTTACCGATGAAACGGTGCAGGCATGGACCAAGGCTTATTTGAACCGCATCGACTTTCGCTCAGCGGCTATCCAAGGGGCGTTGAAAAGCCAAATCGAAACCAGTTTGGCCTTGGCGAAAATATCGGAAAACCATAAAGACATCCTGGTCAAGCGGCTATCGGGGTTCGGTGTCGGCGGGCTCACATGGGATCAATTAGCCATGGAGCACAGTGTCATGCCGATTGATGTGAAAATTGCGGCAGTGGAAACATTACACGCTTGGCTGGATGTGCTCGAAGGCATGGAGTATCCCTTGCTATCCGGCATGCTTGAAGGCATCATCCAGCAATCCGCGTTGACCGAATCGGCGAAACGGACACGGAACCTATCTGAACGCGGGTTTTCACTCGGCCAGATCGCCGGGCTCAGGCAGCTGAAGACCAGTACGATCGAGGATCATTTCGTCGAGATGGCGATGAATGACCCAGCCTTCAGCGCTGCGCCGTTTATGGATAGACAGTTAATCGAATCGATACATCAAACCAGCGAGGAGCTGAAGTCGATGAGGCTACGCGATATTAAGGAGCGTTTACCGGAAGCCAGCTATTTCCAGATCCGGTTGGCGCTCGCGATGAAGGGTGCCGGCAAATGAATATGGAAAAGCTGTTATACGATACTTATGGCTACACGGAATTCCGCCCCGGCCAGAAACAGGTGATCGAGCAAGTGCTTACGGGCCGCGATGTCTTGGCATTGCTGCCGACAGGCATGGGAAAATCGCTTTGTTATCAGCTGCCGGGGAAAGTGCTGTCTGGAGCCATCGTCATCGTTTCGCCTCTGTTATCGCTGATGCAGGACCAAGTGGCGCAGTTAAAGAAAATGGGGGAGAAATCGGTCGTCGCCATCAATTCCTTCATGAAAACCGAAGATCGTGAAAAGGTATGGAATACGCTGGGCAATTATAAATTCATCTTCGTGGCCCCTGAAATGCTCGTCCAGCCGTATGTACTTGGCAAGCTGGAAGCACTAGACATTTCGCTGCTAGTCGCTGATGAAGCACATTGCATCTCTCAATGGGGCTTTGATTTCCGCCCTGATTATTTGCGCATTGCCGAAGTTCTGCCTAAGCTTGGCAACCCGCAAACTTTGGCATTAACCGCGACGGCTACCAATAAAGTAACGGATGAAATCAAGCATTATTTAAAATTGAGCGATCCATTCGTCTACTCCCATCCCATGGACCGGGGAAATATCAGTTACGACATTCGGAAATTCGAGAACGATAATGAAAAGCAGGAAGCATTGATGACACTGGTCGCAGAATACGGTGGGCCGGGAATCATTTATGCCGGAACTAGGAGGAAATCGCAGGAACTGGCGGAGCGAATCCTCGCGCTTGGGATCCGCGCGGCATTTTATCATGGCGGAATGGAGCAGCAGGACCGCATTTTCGTCCAACAGCAATTTGCCAATAAAGAGCTCGAGTGGGTATGCGCGACCAATGCGTTTGGCATGGGGGTCCATATTCCCGATATCCGCCACGTCATCCATTTCCAATTGCCTTCATCGATAGAAGGTTATGTACAGGAAGTCGGGCGTGCCGGCCGCGATTCGTTGCCATCGCTTGCGACTTTATTGTATGCGGCGGGCGATGAGCAGCTGGTGGAAAGCTTGATCATGGACGATTTACCGGAACCACATGAAATCGAATTGGTCTATGATCGCGGGGAAGAAGCGAAACAGCTCATTGAGCAGGGGATGATAAGGGAAACTGCATACCGTATCGTCTCCTATTGGCGTGAGCGCCTTCCCATTGAAGGCACATTGAACCAGATTGACCAATTGAGAAAAGAAAAGCAAAGGCAAGCTGCGTCCGTCCGCGGACTCGTGCATTCGAATGGCTGCATCCGGCACTACATCAGCATAAGCTTTGACCAGGAAACCCCTGACATACCGCCCAATTGCTGCAGTTTCCATGGAATCGACCGAAGTCAGTTCCAAAGCGGGAAAAGCGAAATGAAGGCATCGCCGCGCGGAGCTTGGAAAGAGCGTTTGGAGGCCCTTCTTCCTATATGAAAATCTCTATTTCTATTATTTACAAATAAGCCTTTTTTCGTCATAATAGATATATTAGTACAGATAGGGGTAGTCATGAAATGGGAAACGATAATTATCATGAATCAATGGAAAAGAATCGCCAGGAATTGTCACAGGAACGAATGGCAGAATTGTCGAGGCGCGCACGCCAAATGCCCAAGCCGAAAAGCAAGGGTTTATTATTGCCTTCCTTGTTTTTCATCTTTATCTTGATTCCGGTCACTTTGTTGATCTACGTTGCGTTTTACTATGAACCGGATGACACGCTAACTGCCAAGACCAACGAAAATGAAGTCAGTTTCGAACTGAACTCCCAGCCGCCTTCCGAAAGCACCGTACTTGCCGCGACAGAAGGCCAGGACGAAGACGAAAAGAAAAATTCGAAAGCAAAAGAAGCGGCAGAGCAAAAAGAACTGAAAGAAAAAGCGCGCGAACGTGAAAAACAGGCAGCTGCAAAAGAGAAAGAACAGGCAGCCGCTAAGGAACAAGCAGAGAAAAAAGCGCAAGACACAGCACGTGCAGAACAAAAAGCCCGCGAAGAAGCTGAAGCGAAAGAAAAAGCCGAAGCGGAACGGCGTGCATCGGCTGAACAAAAAGCCGAAGAAGAGCAAGAGGAAACACCGACTGCAGGCGGCAAGACGATCACCGTCCAATCGAGTGAAACGCTCTACCGTATCGCCGTCAATAACTATGGTGCCAGCGGGGCAGCCGCCGCTGTCGAGAAAATCAAGCAAGCCAATGGATTGGCATCCAATAACATCAGCCCGGGACAAACATTGATTTTGCCGTAAAGCGAGATTAAATGCCGCCTGTGGGGGAAATGATAGATAGAATCTAAAAAGAGGTGAGCAGATGTTTGTCAAAAGTGCTTTAGTGAAAAAAGAGAAATGCTTTACTGTAAGGCCGGAAGATACCATGCAAAAAGGGCTTGAGCTGTTGGAACAGCATTCCGTTGATGCTTTGCCTGTCGTTGATGGCGACAAATTCGAAGGAATCTTCACCTGGTATCACGCATACCGCGCTTTCTTTTATTCGGATGCCAAGAAAGATGATTTTATCCGTTCGACAAAAGTGAAAGATATCATGGTCAACCAGGATGTCTATTTGAATATTGACGATGTATACGAAAAAGCGTTGGTCGAATTGAGGGATTTCCCGATCATCGCTGTTGTCGACGAAGGGAAATTCATTGGCATCGTTACTCGGTTTGATGTCGTCAACCAATTGCAAAGCGCATTCGGCATGCAGCAATCAGGCTTCCGTATCACGTTCACATCGGTGGAGTCAGAAGGGCGTATCGGGCGGCTCGGGGAAATCATCGAAAAATACAAGGAATCCGTCGTTTCGCTCGTTACTTTCGATGAGACGGACAAAGTGGTACGCCGCATCGTGTTGAAAGTCAAGAAAAAGGACAATATCGACAAATTCACGAAAGAGCTGGAAAAATCCGGCTTCCGTATTCTGGATATCACTGAAGATTGAATAGCGGCTTGAACAGGAAAACATAAGCGCAGCTTATGTTTTTTTGTTGCCTCGGGAAGGAGTGGCAATATGAAATGGATTATACGGATGGCACTGGCGGGCGTGGGGTTATTGGCGTGGATGTTCCGTTCTGCCCATACCGAAAAGAAGAGAGTGGCCGCAGTCCATTTATCTGGAGATGCCCAATTCCCTCCATTCAAGCTGCTTTTCATCTCCGATGTCCATCGGCGCAAGCTTCGGCACAAAATGTTCAGCGATCAAGTCGATCTTGTAGTCATAGGAGGAGACTTTGTTGAACACGGGGTTCCGGAGCAGCGCATCCTTGAAAACTTGAAGGTTTTAAGCGGGCTCGCCCCAGTCTATTACGTGTTCGGGAATAACGACAGGGAAATCGGCGAAGGACGGTTAAGGAAGCTGCTCGAAGAACAAGGCGTCACCATCCTTGATGACGAATCTGTGGAACTGTTCGGGAACCCTAAACTTAAATTGACCGGAATTGATTATTTCGCTTTCCGTGAGAATAGTATTGAAGAGGCATTTTGCACTGTCGATAAGCATGATTCCGACATCTTCATTTCCCATACGCCTTTTGTATTCAAGCATGTGAAACAGCATTATCCGGCCAGTTTGTTGATGGCCGGACATACTCATGGCGGCCAGATCAGGTTGGGGAGATTCGGGATATTCGAGCGGGGGTCTTTGGTTGTTTCGGAAGGGGTCACGGAACTCGTCAGCAATGGCTTCGGCACGACGACTTTGCCACTCCGGCTGGGCGCGAAAGCAGAATTCCATATATTGGAAATATGTCCTTCCCCAGCCGTTCGGGATTTGGCACAAAGCTCTTCAATCGGATAAGATGGATATGGACATTAATACAGGAGTGGTTATATGGAAAATGCAGATGTCATCATCGTAGGTGGGGGCCCGTGCGGTTTATCGGCCGCCATCGAAATACAAAAACTGGGCCTCCACCCCGTCATTATCGAAAAAGGCAATATCGTCAACGCCATCTATCATTATCCGACACATCAGACTTTCTTCAGCAGCAGTGAAAAATTAGCGATCGGGGATGTGCCTTTCATAACCGAAGAGCGAAAGCCAAAGCGCAACCACGCTCTCGTTTATTACCGAGAAGTCGTGAAGCGGCATGCCTTGGATGTCCGTGCCTATGAAATGGCGTTATCAATCGAACGGTCGGACAGTTTTCTCGTGAAGACGTCCAAAAACGAGTACAAAGCAAAATACGTGGTGGTGGCGACTGGGTATTATGACCATCCGAACAAGCTTGACGTGCCGGGTGCCGATTTGTCGAAAGTGATGCATTATTTCAAGGAAGGGCATCCTTATTTCGATCGTGACGTGCTGGTGATCGGCGGCAAGAATTCAGCGGTGGATGCAGCGCTCGAATTGCACAAAGCCGGGAGCCGTGTGACGGTGTCCTACCACGGCACGAGCTACTCGAAAAGCGTCAAGCCATGGATTTTGCCAGAGTTCGATGGGCTCGTTCGCCAGGGGGAGATTACCATGCTATTCGATTCGATTATCGATGAAATCCGCGATGGAGAAGTGGAATTGACCGTGAACGATACGAAAGAGACCTTGCCGAATGATTTTGTCTTCGCGATGATCGGCTACCATCCAGACCATCGTTTCCTTCAGCAAATGGGAATCGGGATCGATGAGGCAAGCGGAAGGCCATCGTTCGATGAGGGCACGATGGAAACGAATATCGAAAATTTGTTCATCGCAGGGGTCATTGCAGCCGGTAATAATGCCAATGAAATCTTCATCGAGAACGGCCGTTTCCATGGCCGGCAGATCGCTGCCGCAATCGCGGAAAAAGAAGCGTTGCAGAACCGGAAAGACTAGAATATCCAAACGAGGTGCAATATGAAAAAGAAAGTCTCTTTAATTACGACAGGAGGCACGATTGCCAGTAAAGCCATTTCCGACGGAGGTTTGCTGAAATCCGGTGCCATTTCGGGCAAGGAATTGGCAGAGCTTTGCCAATTGCCGACCGAGATCGAAGTGAAAGTGATCGATGTATATCAGTTGCCGAGCATGCACATCGGTTTCGATGAAATGAACATCGTCAAAGAAGCAATCTTAAAAGAATTGAAAGACCCGGAAGTTGAAGGTGTAGTCGTCACACATGGTACCGACACCTTGGAAGAAACGGCCTATTTCCTGGATTTGACCGTAGGCGATGAACGGACGGTCGTGGTGACAGGGAGCCAGCGTGCTCCGGAAGCCGTAGGGACGGATGTCTACTCCAATTTGCGCAACTCGATCTATGTAGCGGTCGACCCTGTGATCAAAGGTGTCGGCACGGTCGTTGTCTTCAATGAGCGGATCTACAGCGCGAAATACGTCAAGAAAGTGCATGCCAGCAATTTGCAAGGATTTGATTCATTCGGTCATGGCTATTTAGGCATCATCGACAATGATAAAGTCCGCATCTACCAGAGGCCGGTGCTGCGTGAAGTGCATCGCGTACCGGGCGGCATGCCGCGCGTCGATATCGTCAAATGCTATTCCGGGCAGGAAGGGTCGATTGTCGATATGTTGGTTGATAGCGGGTCAAAAGGCATCATCCTCGAAGCAGCTGGCCGCGGCCAAGTTTCCCCCCATATGGTAGATGCGGTCGAGCGTGCCGTGAAATCGGGCATTCCCGTCGTAGTGACGACAAGCGCCGAAGAAGGCAATGCCTATCCGGCATACAGCTATCCGGGAAGCGCACACGACCTGTTGACACGCGGCGTCATATTGGGCAGCGATTATGACAGCAAGAAAGCGCGCATCAAATTGGCGATCCTGCTGTCGGGCAATGAAGCGATCGACAAGGAAGCATTTGAAATTTAACCGCCACGGGTGATGGGAGGAGGGCGCCTATGTTGGAGTTGTTGACGGTGGCGATTGCGCCAGGGCTCGCATTGTTCAGTTATTTTTATTTGCGTGATCAATTTGCAGGAGAACCGTCTAAGCTGATCTTCCACTGCTTTCTATACGGCGCCCTTCTGACGTTCCCGATATTATTTATCCAGTATGTGTTTGAAGCAGAGAATGTATTCCAAAACGTTTTCGTGAAATCGGTCTTGTTCTCGAGTTTACTCGAGGAGTTCTTCAAGTGGATTGTCCTGTTTGTGGCCGTTTTCCACCATATCGACTTTGAAGACCCATATGACGGGATTTTATACGGTGCCAGTTTATCGCTCGGTTTCGCCACGGTCGAAAACATCCTCTATCTGCTCGAGTTCGGGCTTGGCGCAGCTTTCCTGCGGGCATTCCTTCCCGTATCGAGCCATGCCTTGTTCGGTGTCGTCATGGGCTATTATTACGGGAAGGCGAAATTCACCGAAAGAAGGGAAAGCAAATGGTGGCTCGCAGCAGCTCTGTTTGCTTCAACGTTGTTGCACATCGCTTACAACGCTTCGCTTTATGCCAACGATAACCTATTGTACGGCGCAGTCCCATTCATGCTGTTCTTATGGTGGTTCGGATTGCGGAAAGTCCGCCAAGCCCACCAATTATCGGTCAGCCATTACCATAAGCATACGCCACATTAAGAGCAAGAGCCTTCCGTCGGGGGCTTTTGTTTTTTTGTTGCCGAGGAGTGGATCCGGATCTATTCTGAAGGCACTGTTATTTTGCCCGAAACCTTCGCCGGGAATGTGATAAAATGAAATCATTACATAAGATGAGGTGACAGTTTTGACAAAAGCGATACAAATCGCGATCGACGGGCCGGCCGCTGCCGGCAAGAGCACGATCGCTAAAATAGTGGCAGAGAAATTAGGATATATTTATATCGACACCGGCGCGATGTATCGCGCCATTACACTGAAAGCTTTGGATTCCGGCATCAACCTGGCGAGCAATGAAGAAGCCGGCGCGTTGCTCGAGGAGACCGAAATCGATTTGATTCCAGTGGAAGGCGGGCAGAAAGTGCTGCTTGATGGTCAAGACGTGTCGGAGGCAATCCGCTCCCAGTACGTGACGAAGGCCGTATCGGAAATGGCTGCGCATGAATTGGTCAGAAAGCGCATGGTCGAGCTCCAACAGAAATTGGCGGAAAGCCGCGGCGTCGTGATGGATGGCCGCGACATCGGGACACATGTCCTGCCAGGCGCTGCCCTGAAAGTATTCATGTCCGCCACGGTCGAAGAACGCGCAAGGCGCCGTTTCGAGGAAAATAAAAAACGCGATATCCTGACGCCGCTTGTTGAGCTCCAGGAGGAAATCGCCATGCGCGATAAGATGGATTCCGAGCGTGAGGTGGCGCCTTTGAAGCAAGCGGAGGATGCCGTGTACCTAGACACGACGCCGCTGACGATTGCCGAAGCGGCGGAAGCCATCTTGAAATTAGCGGAAGAGAGGCTGATGGCGTCATGAATTTGTATGCAGTAGGAAAAACACTTGTGAAAACGGCACTGAGCCCGCTATACCGCTTCCAGGTCAGCGGCATCGAAAAATTCCCGAAAACGGGCGGTGTGCTTCTGTGCAGCAACCATATCCATGCGCTCGACCCTCCAGTAGTCGGCATGACCGCACCGAGAACCGTCCATTTCATGGCGAAAGAGGAATTGTTCAAAGCCCCGGTGCTCGGTTCGATCCTGCCGAAAGTCAACGCGTTTCCGGTAAAACGCGGCATGAGCGACAGGGAAGCGCTAAGGACGGCGTTGAAGCTGCTAAAAGGTGGCGAAGTCGTCGGGCTGTTCCCGGAAGGCACGCGTTCGACTGACGGCGTTTTGAAAAAAGGTTTGAGCGGCGCCGGTTTTTTTGCGCTTCGAGGCAATGCAGATGTCATGCCATGTGCCATCATCGGGCCGTATAAACCGTTTAGAAAAGTGAAAGTGGTATACGGCGACCCGATCCTGATGGGCCCTTATCGGGAACGCAAAGCTTCAGCTGAAGAAGTGACGGAAGCCATCATGGCCAGTATTCAAAAAATTCTGGATGAAAACACCCAAAAATAAGTGATTATTTTTGTTTTTATTAGAGAATTCGAATAAAATAGAAGTTGGATAGTTTGTGAAGGAGGGCTACTTATGTCAGAGGATATGAATTTGATGGAAAACCGTGACTTCCAAACAGGAGATCGCGTAAAAGGAAAAGTCGCCAAGATCGAGGAAAAAGCGGTAACGGTGACAATTGACGGAGCTCCGTTCGACGGGATCATCCCAATAAGCGAGTTATCGAGCCTCCACATCGAAAAAGCTTCAGACTCGGTCCAAGAAGGGGACGAGCTTGAATTGATCATCACGAAAGTGGAAGACGAGAACTTTGTGTTGTCGAAACGCAAAGTCGATGCCGAATCCGCTTGGGACGATCTCGAGAAGAAATTCGAATCCGGTGAAATCATCGAAGCTGAAGTGAAGGACGTCGTTAAAGGTGGCTTGGTCATCGACCTGGGCGTGCGCGGTTTTGTGCCGGCTTCACTCGTGGAAGATTATTTTGTCGAATCTTTTGAGGACTACAAAGGCCGTGTCATGACCTTTAAGATTGTCGAAATGGAAAAAGAGAACAACCGCTTGATCCTTTCCCACCGTGCTGTTGTGGAAGGTGAAAAAGAATCCAAGAAAGAACAAGTGATGGATTCAATCAATGCCGGAGACGTGCTTGACGGCAAAGTCCAGCGCATCGCATCATTCGGCGCATTCGTCGATATCGGTGGGGTGGACGGGCTTGTCCACATTTCCCAACTGTCACACGAGCATGTCGACAAAGTATCGGATGTCGTGACGGAAGGCCAGGAAGTGAAAGTCAAGGTGCTTTCTGTTGACCGTGACTCTGAACGCATCTCGCTGTCGATCAAGGATACTTTGCCGGGGCCATGGGATGCCATCGACGAAAAAGCGCCAAAAGGCTCAGTCCATAAAGGGACAGTCAAGCGTTTGGTCAGCTACGGTGCATTTGTTGAAGTGCTTCCGGGAGTAGAAGGCCTTGTGCACATTTCGCAAATCGCGCATAAGCACATCGCTACGCCTCATGAAGTGCTTCAGGAAGGCCAGGAAGTTGAAGTGAAAGTGCTGGAAGTCAACAAAGAAGACAAGCGTTTGTCACTCAGCATCAAAGAGCTCCAGGAAAAAGAAGCGGAACAGGATTTCTCCCAATACGATATGCCGGAAGAAGCATCCGGATTCTCCATCAGCGATGTCATCGGTGATAAATTAAAAGGATTCAAATCCGAATAAATGTCACGGGCAAAAAGAAAGATGGATCATATCAATTATGCACTGTCCACAGGGCAATGCCGGGCCACTTGGCTCGACTGCGTCCGTTTTGTCCATCAGGCGTTGCCGGGCACCGGCGTCGCCGATGTATCATTGGAACCGAAAACAGGTGATTTGAACCTAAAATCACCTGTTTTTATTAATGCCATGACCGGGGGCGGCGGTTCCGAGACTTTGCAGCTGAACGCCATGCTTGCGCGTGCTGCAAAAGAAACGGGAATTGCGATGGCTGTCGGTTCGCAGATGGCTGCCTTGAAAGACAAGAATGAGCGCGAAAGCTATCAAGTCGTCCGGAAAGAAAATCCTCAAGGGATCATCTTCGGCAATCTCGGGAGCGAAGCGACAGTTGAACAAGCGCTTGAAGCGGTTGAAATGATCGAAGCCGATGCGTTTCAGGTGCATTTGAATGTCGTACAGGAACTGACGATGCCAGAAGGCGACCGCGAGTTCCGCGGAGCGCTGGAGCGCATTGGGAGGATTGCGGAAGAGCTGGATGTGCCGGTCATCGTCAAGGAAACCGGCTTCGGCATTTCACAGGAAGCCGCCGAGGCGCTTGCGGGGACCCAGGTATCGGCCATCGATGTGAGCGGCTTCGGCGGCACCAATTTTGCAAGCATCGAAAATGAGCGCAGGAAACGCAAGCTGGCTTATTTCGAAGACTGGGGCATCCCGACAGCTGCGGCTATCGTCGAATGCCGCCAAGGTTTCGGCGGCACCGTATTGGCTTCAGGAGGGCTTCAGGATGCCGGCGACCTGATACGTGCATTCCGGCTCGGCGCAGATGCTACAGGCATTGCCGGCAGCTTCCTGAAGCATGCGGTCAGCCTTGGGGAAACCGGCTTGATCGAAGAGATCGAAGGCCTGCATGAAGATTTACGCATGCTCATGACGGCGCTCGGTGCCCGCACAATTGAAGACATCCGCACGAGCCCGGCTGTTATCAGCGGAGAATTGCTTTCCTACCTGCAGCAGCGCGGCTATGAGACGGGACATTTTGCCGCTCCATCGAAAAACTGAATATTGGACAATTTAAGGGGATGGACATTATTCAGATGCCATCCCCTTTTTCGTGTATAATAGGCTTATCAGAAGTGGAAGGATGAATTAATTATGTCAAAACCGGTAGTAGCAATTGTTGGCCGGCCGAATGTAGGTAAATCCACGATTTTTAATCGCGTGGTCGGGGAACGTGTTTCCATCGTGGAAGATATTCCAGGGGTTACGCGTGACCGCATCTACAGTTCGGCGGATTGGCTGACGCATGAATTCAACATCATCGATACAGGGGGCATCGACCTGAGCGACGAGCCGTTCCTTGAACAGATTCGCAGCCAGGCAGAAGTGGCCATGGAAGAAGCGGACGTCATCATTTTCCTCGTCAATGGGCGGGATGGAGTGACGGAACAGGACGAGCAAGTAGCGCGAATCCTCTATCGTACAAAAAAACCAGTGGTGCTGGCTGTCAATAAAATCGACAACCCCGATATGCGCCACATGATCTATGATTTCTATTCTCTGGGGGTTGGAGAACCATACCCGGTTTCGGGGTCTCACGGCCTTGGCCTTGGGGATCTGTTGGATGAAGTGGCGAGACATTTCCCGAAAGAAGACGAAGAGGAATACCCGGACAATGTCATTAAGTTTTCATTGATCGGGCGTCCCAATGTCGGGAAATCATCTTTGGTCAACGCATTCCTCGGGGAGGACCGTGTCATCGTCAGTGAAGTGGCTGGGACGACGCGCGATGCTGTGGATACGCAATATGAATTCGACGAACAGCCTTACGTCATCATCGATACAGCGGGCATGCGGAAAAAAGGGAAAGTGTATGAAAGCACTGAAAAATACAGTGTGCTTCGCGCCTTGCGTGCGATTGAACGTTCCGACGTCGTTTTGGTTGTCCTTAACGCCGAAGAAGGCATACAGGAACAGGACAAGAAAATTGCAGGCTATGCCCACGAGGCAGGGAAAGCGATCGTGATTGTCGTCAATAAATGGGATGCCCTGAAAAAAGATGACAAGACCATGAATAAATTCACGCAGCAAATCCGCGAGCATTTCCTGTTCCTGGATTATGCGCCGATCATTTTCGTTTCTGCACTTAGCGGTCAGCGTGTGCATAACATTCTTGAAATCATCAACCGCGTCAATGACAACCATTCACGCCGTATCCAGTCGAGCATACTCAATGAAGTAATCGAAGATGCCGTGGCGATGAACCCGGCACCGTCCGATAAAGGACGCCGCCTGCGGCTTTACTACGTCACTCAAGTGGCAGTTAAACCGCCGACTTTCGTTGTATTCGTCAACGACCCGGAATTGATGCACTTCAGCTATGAGCGCTTCTTGCAGAATCGCATCCGGGAAAGTTTCGATTTCGAAGGCACACCGCTGCGCTTGATTACCCGTGCGCGCACATAAACGCTTCAATCAGCAAATGTCTCCGTTTCTTTGCTGAAGCTTCATTGATCCAATCGGGCTTTAAAGACCCTCATGCTCCCACTTGAAGAGGTGGGAGTTTGTTGTCTTAGAGCGGTATAAAGGAGAGATAAAGATGGAAAAAGTTACTGTATTTGGTGCAGGGAGCTGGGGAACTGCGCTCAGTTACGTGCTGGCGCAAAATGGCCACGATCTTCTGGTATGGACCCATCGGGAAGAGCAGGCGGCTGAGATCAACCGGCATACGAATGAACGCTACCTGAAAGGGGTCCGCTTGCCGGATACCTTGAAAGCGACAGCTAAGCTCGATGAAGCGGTGGCGCACGCCGATATTTTCGTGCTGGCCGTACCGACCAAGGCGATCCGCGAAGTATCGCGGGATATCCGTGAACGGATGACGAAAAAAGCCTTGTTTGTCCATGTGTCAAAAGGCATCGAACCGGATTCGCTTAAGCGGATCAGCGAAATGATCCGGGAAGAAATTCCAGCCGAGCTGATCGAGGAAGTGGTCGTTTTGTCCGGGCCAAGCCATGCGGAAGAAGTCGTCCAGGAGCATCCGACGACCGTCACCGCAGCATGCGAAAACACAAAAGCGGCGAACCGCATCCAGGATCTGTTCATGAACTCCTATTTTCGGGTCTACACGAATACTGATGTAATCGGTGTGGAAATCGGCGGGGCTTTGAAGAACATCATCGCTTTAGCGGTCGGGATCACGGACGGCCTCGGCTATGGGGATAATGCCAAAGCCGCCATCATGACACGCGGCCTGGCGGAAATCGCCCGCCTCGGCGTGAAGATGGGCGCAACGCCCCTGACCTTCTCGGGCTTGACCGGCGTAGGCGACTTGATCGTAACGTGCACGAGCGTCCATTCACGCAACTGGCGTGCAGGCAATATGCTCGGAAAAGGGAAAAGTGTCGATGAGGTTTTGGATGAGATGGGCATGGTCGTCGAAGGGATCCGGACGACAAAAGCAGCCCATCAATTGGCTGCAGCATACCAGGTGCCGATGCCGATAACGGAAGCTTTATATGCGGTATTGTTTGAAGGCGTCAAGCCGGAGAATGCCGTGGAAGCCTTGATGGGCAGGATGAAGAAAAATGAAATGGAAGATTTGATCGACTTGCTTTAATTGTCACAAACGGAGGGGCTGCTTGCTGCTGCCCCTTCTTTTTTTATGCTATACTATGGACTGAAACTCGACGAAAGGCGGCTTATTCATGAGTTCTTTGGATAAAATGTGGGTGTCGTTTGCAGGCATCGCTTTTTTGATCATTTCCATGGGGATGATCTACTTGAGCCGATACAAATTGCAAAACGGCATCCTGAAATTTCTATTTGCGCTGATCGCGTACGTCCTGCTGATCCTAGGCTTCTTTATTATGGTTTTCACTGTATTCAGCGGACCGACCGGTGGCGCCTGAGGGGATGGGCATAATGAAAAAAACAACAGTGCTGCTGCTCGCTTTGCTTGCAGCAAGCCTCCTTACGGCTTGTGCATACCCGAGCAGCGAGCGTGCGGAAAATCAGATTCCCTATGAAGATCAGCTGGCTACCGCGCAACAGGCGGTTGAACGCTACCAGGAAGCCAATGGCGGCCTATTGCCGATCAAGACGCGTGATATGGACGTCGACCAATTCATCAAATATCCGATCGATTTCTCCAAGATTGTACCGGATTTCACGGCCGAAATCCCGAGCAATGCATTTGAAGTCGGCGGGATCTATCAGTATGTCTTGATGGATGTGGAAGAAAACCCGACCGTCAAGCTTGTGGACTTACGGGTCGCTGAGGGGATCCGCTCGGTCAACGTCAGGAAGAGCGCAAATGGCGGAAGGGCCCCAATCTCCGAAATCATTGCCGATAATGTGTATAAATTCAACCATGAAGCAATGGGCTTCAATGAAGAGCCGATGGTCCAGAGCCCTTACAGCGGAAAAATGCTGCCGATGGTGATCACGGGACGCGGCGAGGTTTACATCGATTATTCAATCGATTTGTATGAGGCGATCCAGAATTATGATGGCGAACTCGAACAAGGGCAGGATATCCGTTTCATTCTCTACGAAGACAGCCCGGTCGTGCCAGCATATTCACTTCCTTACACGATTGATGAAAATGGCGAGCCCATTTTTTTGACCGAGGAAAAACCCTGATATAGCACGGATTCACTTGAAATCCACATGTTTTTGAAAATATTGGGAGTATTTGGTGGTTTTCTTTGAAATGCGGCCTATTTGTTGTTGCTATGCGATTTTCGTTGTGATACTCTTTTTACAGGATTGATGGCAAGCATCCCCTTTGAGAGGAGGTGAATAGCATGAACAAAACAGAATTAGTGAACTCTGTTGCAGAAGCGGCTGAACTTTCTCGTAAAGATGCTGCGAAAGCAGTTGACGCTGCATTTGAGGCGATTCAAGATGCTCTAACTAAAGGTGAAAAAGTACAATTGATCGGATTCGGTAACTTTGAAGTTCGTGAGCGCGCGGCCCGTAAAGGACGCAACCCACAGACAGGTGCTGAAATCGAGATTGCCGCTAGCAAGGTTCCTGCCTTTAAGCCAGGTAAAGCACTTAAAGACGCAGTGAAATAAGCTTCGGCTATTGTACATAGAATGGCTTTTGCGAGATCTAATCTTGCAGAAGCCATTCTTTTTTTCGGCCCCGTTTTTGCCAATACCCCCCGTAAATGCTACAATTCAGGTGAGAATTGCGGAGCTGCACAAAGCTCTGCAGAAAAGGCGCATGAAACTGCAATGATGTATGGCTGTTTTCAACCGCTGCCCCAATAGAGTGATTTTCTACAGGAGGAAACAATGTGATAGATATGAAAAGCCACAACGTAGATCTGGATAAAATAGAGCAAGCTGTCGGGATGATTTTGGAGGCAGTCGGAGAAGATGTCGGCCGTGAAGGGCTGCAGGATACCCCTAAACGCGTCGCGAAAATGTATGCGGAAGTTTTTGCGGGCTTGAAGGAAGACCCGAAAGAGTATTTTCGCACAGTGTTCCATGAAAACCATGAAGAGTTGGTATTGGTGAAAGACATTCCATTCTATTCCATGTGCGAGCATCATTTGGTGCCGTTCTTCGGGAAAGCGCATATCGCTTATATCCCGCGCGATGGAGTGGTCACCGGCCTCAGCAAATTGGCGAGAGCGGTCGAAACCGTCGCAAAACGCCCACAATTGCAAGAGCGCATCACTTCGACCATTGCCGACTCGATGATGGAAACCTTGAACCCTCATGGTGTATATGTCATGGTCGAAGCCGAGCATATGTGCATGACGATGCGCGGCATCAAGAAACCCGGGTCAAAAACGGTAACGGCTGTCTCGAGAGGGCTATTGGAGACTGACGACATCAAACGTTCGGAAGTCATCACTTATATCAATATGGACTAATAAAATCGAAAAGCAGGTGTAAACAATGGCACAAACTGAATATGTAGTTATCCGTGCACAGGAAGACGGCGTCAACGTCATCGGGCTGACACGCGGCAACGATACGAAATTCCATCATACGGAAAAGCTGGACCGGGGCGAAGTGATGATCGCCCAATTCACCGAGCATACATCGGCGATGAAGATTCGCGGCAAAGCGGAAATCCATTCCGCACACGGCATCATTGAAAGCGACGCGAAAAAATAAGCGTTAATGGTGAAGGCCATAAGGGCATTATGCTATAATATGAGTTATGGCTAACCTATGAATGGAGCAGGCAGTATGAACGGACAACAAATACAATCCAAAATCATCTCCATGGAAATCGACGTACTAAAAGCAGTCCGCCAACGCACGCTAGACCAGTTGACGGAAGGGCCTTATGTCAAAGAGGCACGCCTGTTTTTCTTGCTGCTGCCGTTTTTTAACGGGGAGCAATGGTCGGACAAGATGGAGACAAGCGCCCGGACGGTGGCGATCGTCTACGCTGCATTGCACGCGCATGACCGTGTGAAAGAAGACATGCCCATCAGCAAGGAACAGCAATTGACGGTACTCGCCGGAGATTTTTACAGCGGCATTTATTACCAATTGCTGGCGGAAGGCGAAAATATTGAAATGGTTCAAAAGCTTGCTACGGCGATTATCCAAGTGAGCGAGAAGAAGGCGTCTTTCCATGAACTTGCGATCCAGCAGCCGCAACAAGTGGAAGAAACCGCCTTGGTGATCGAAACGGCTTTATTGAACGCATTCTACGAAGAGAATGGTTTTAGCCATTACAAGCAGCTGATGGAACAATCCTTGCTGTATATCCGGTATACAGAGGAGCTCGAAGCGCTGAGGGATGGGAAGTTCAGTTATGTGCTGCGTTTGCTGAATGAGACGCTGACACATCCGACGTTCATCGAGCGATGGCTCACAGGCCGCTTGGAAATTTTGGGCAACGATATACTGGAATCCATCAACGATTGCGAATTGGGCTTTGAGCTCAAGAATATATTGCTCCACCAAATTATTCCGCATCGGCACAGTGCTGAACCGCTGACGCGAGAAGGATGACGATGATGCAGAAAACGAAAGAACAAAGAGTTCACGAAGTGTTTGAGAAAATTTCCGAAAACTATGACCAGATGAATTCCGTCATCAGTTTTCAGCAGCACAATAAATGGCGGCAGGATACGATGCACAAAATGCAAGTGGCACCTGGCTCGGCATGTATCGATGTCTGCTGCGGCACCGCGGACTGGACGATTGCGCTCGGTGAAGCTGCAGGTCTTACAGGGCGTGTGGTCGGATTGGACTTCAGCCAGAATATGCTGAATGTCGGACATCAAAAGACAGCCCATATGCCCCAAGTGGAATTAGTGCAGGGAAATGCGATGGCTTTGCCGTATCCGGACAATTCCTTTGATTTTGCGACCATCGGCTTTGGGTTGCGCAATGTGCCGGATTACGAACAGGTATTATCAGAAATGCACCGTGTCTTGAAACCGGGGGGCATGATCGCCTGCCTGGAGACTTCACAGCCTGAAAGCTTGCTATTCAAGCCGTTTTTCCGCATGTATTTCCGTTTTATCATGCCGGTATTCGGGAAGCTCTTCGCGAAAAGCTATAAAGAATATTCATGGCTGCAGGAATCGGCAAAGACATTCCCTGGCATGAAGGAGCTTGCGAAGCTCTTCAGTAAAGTCGGTTTCGACAAAGTGAAATATAAACCGTACTCAGGAGGGGCTGCTGCCCTCCATATGGGATTGAAAAAGTAAACAAGCGGGAGAAGGTTATTAAGTGGAAAAGATGAAGTTGAAATTGCTCTATTCCGACCTGAAACCAGAGCTGGAACTGATCGAAAAAGAATTGGAACAGGCAGTGGATTCCGAATCCGTACTATTAAATGATGCTTCTCTTCATTTATTGCAGGCCGGAGGAAAGAGGATCCGCCCTGTTTTTGTTTTGCTTGCAGGAAAATTCGGGAACTATGACGTCGAATTGCTGCAGCGCGTCGCTGTGCCTTTGGAACTTATACATATGGCGTCTCTGGTCCACGACGATGTCATAGATGATTCGGAAATCCGAAGAGGCCGCCCGACCGTCAAATCGGAATGGAATAATAGCGTGGCGATGTATACGGGCGATTTCATCCTAGCAAGGGCGCTGGAACGCATTACAGAAATCGAATCACCGAGAATCCATGACATCCTGTCGAAAACATTGATCGAAGTATGCCGTGGGGAAATCATCCAAATTGAACATAAATACAAGCTCGACCAAAGTTTGCGGGATTATTTGCGGCGCATTAAACGCAAAACCGCCTTGTTGATTTCGTCGAGCTGCGAATTGGGGGCATTGGTGTCGGGGACAGATGAAAAAACCGCCGCGCATTTGCGCCGTTTCGGCTACTTCATCGGCATGTCGTTCCAGATCATCGATGATATCCTCGATTTTACGGCCAGCGACCAGGAATTGGGCAAACCGGCGGGAAGTGATTTTATCCAAGGCAATATTACGTTGCCGATCCTTTTCGCGCGCGGAAACCCCATGATCTACCGGCTGCTTCGCGACAATTTGAACCGGGACATCTCAGATGAGAAGCGCCTGGAAATCGTCCGCACGATCCGCACAAGCGCAGCGGTGGATGAAGCGAAGCGGATGAGTGAACGTTACTTGGAGAAGGCGTTGAAAGAATTGGAACATTTACCGAAAGGGACGGCGACAAAAACGATGCGCAAAATCGCATTCTTCATCGGCAAGCGAAAGTTTTAGTTTCCAGTTGACAAATGTTCGGACAATGATAGTATTTTTTAAGGTGGGCTAAATGCCCGAGCTTTTTAACAGAGGAGTGTTCTATAATGGAAAAAACATTTTTGATGGTAAAACCTGATGGTGTACAACGCAATGTCATCGGTGAAATCGTTTCCCGTTTCGAGAAAAAAGGCTATCATTTGGCAGGTGCTAAATTGATGCAAATCCCGACAGAGCTTGCTGAACAGCATTACGGCGAGCACAAAGAGCGCCCATTCTTCGGCGAACTAGTAGACTTCATCACTTCCGGTCCAGTTTTCGCAATGGTTTGGGAAGGCGAAAACGTCATCTTGACTGCGCGTCAAATGATGGGAGCTACAAACCCGAAAGATGCAGCTCCAGGAACGATCCGCGGCGACTTCGCAGTCACTGTCGGCAAAAACATGATCCACGGTTCCGATTCAGCTGAAAGCGCTGAGCGCGAAATCGGCTTGTTCTTCAAAGAGGAAGAATTGGTATCTTATGAAAAAACAATGAATAGCTGGGTCAACTGATCCGGATTCTGAAAAATGCGGCCGCGCAATCGGCCGCATTTTTTTATTTCAGGAAAGCGATTGGGCATTGTCGCAAAAGCTAAAATGAAAGCGGTTTCTTTTAGTGGCGCGGGTTTGTTGCTATTAGAATGTTTAGTTTTCTTCATATTTAGGATAGAATTGAACAAATGCCATATGGTATAGTGATAGTTAAATACTTTAGCACGTTGAAGGGAGAAAGCGTACATGCGTTATTTAACAGCAGGAGAATCACACGGTCCACAATTGACCGCCATTATTGAAGGGTTGCCGGCACAACTGCCTTTGACGGCGGAAATGATCAATAAAGAGTTGAAACGGCGCCAGGGAGGCCACGGCCGCGGCCGCCGCATGCAGATCGAAACAGATACGGTGGAAATCGTCTCCGGAGTCCGGCACGGGAAGACCTTGGGGTCGCCTGTCGCATTGGTCGTCAAGAACGACGACTGGAAGCATTGGACGAATGTCATGGGCATCGAGCCGATTGAAGAAACCGATGAAGTGAAACGCCAATTGACGCGCCCGCGTCCGGGACATGCTGATTTGAACGGGGGCATGAAATACGGCCACCGTGACCTGCGCAACGTATTGGAGCGCTCTTCTGCCCGGGAAACGACTGTGCGCGTGGCGGTCGGTGCAGTGGCCAAGCAGCTTCTCGCTGAACTTGGCGTCAAGATCGTGTCACATGTGACAGAAATCGGCGGCATTAAAGTCGACCCGGCAAGCTATCTCGGAAAATCGGCAGATGAAATCCGGGACATCGTCGAACAGGATGCTGTCTATTGTGCGGATGCTTCCAAAACGAAAGAAATGACCGATTTGATTGATGCCACGAAGAAAAATGGCGACTCGATCGGCGGCACGGTCGAAGTCATCGTGGAAGGCATGCCAGCTGGGATTGGCAGCTATGTACATTATGACCGCAAACTGGATGCGAAAATCGCGGCTTCTGTCATGAGCATCAATGCATTCAAAGGGGTGGAATTCGGCCTCGGGTTCGAGATGGCACGCCGCCCGGGCAGTGAAGTGCATGATGAAATCGTGTGGAGTGAAGAGAACGGGTATAGCCGCAGCACGAACAATCTCGGCGGTTTTGAAGGCGGGATGACGACTGGCATGCCGATCATCGTACGCGGCGTAATGAAGCCGATCCCGACGCTCTATAAGCCTTTGAAGAGCGTGGACATCGAAACGAAAGAGCCGTTCCAGGCAAGCATCGAGCGCTCGGACAGCTGTGCAGTCCCTGCAGCTTCGATCGTCGCTGAACACGTCGTCGCTTTTGAAGCGGCCAACGCATTGCTCGAACAATTCGACGCGGATCAATTGCCGCGATTGAAAGAAAACATCGAAAGCTATAAAGCCTATACAAAGGAGTTTTAATCCATGAGGGAGTTGCGCGTCGAGACTGAGCATCCATATATAGTGCATATCGGGCGAGGGGCGGTTGGACTGCTGGGGCAGCACTATCGTGATTTGCTCGCTGCAGCCGATCAAGTAGTTGTAATCGCTGACAGCCGGGTAGCTGAATTGCATTTGCCTCAGCTATTCGAAGCGCTGGCTGATTTTCAGCCGAAAGTTTTCCGAGTACCGGCAGGTGAAGAGGCAAAATCCGCTGAAACCTTTATGGATTGCCATAGCTTTTTGCTGACAGAGAATTGCTCGCGCAACACGGTTATTCTCGCATTCGGGGGAGGCGCAGTCGGGGATCTGGCAGGCTTTGTCGCATCAACATTCATGCGCGGAGTGCCTTTCGTCCAGGTGCCGACAACGATCTTGGCGCATGACAGCGCGGTGGGCGGGAAAACCGCTATTAACCACCCGCTTGGCAAGAATATGATCGGAACCTTTTATCAGCCGCATGCGGTTGTTTACGACGCCGATTTTCTTCAAACGCTGCCTGAAAACGAAATCCGCTCTGGGATGGCTGAAGTGATTAAGCATGCGTTCATTTCAAACGAAGGGTGGCTGGATGAACTTTTAGCCTATGAGGATTTAAGCAAAATGTTCGGCCAGGGCCTCGAGGGGCATCTGGAGAAAGGGATTGCCGTCAAATCGGCGATTGTCGAAGAAGATGAATTCGAAGGCGGTGTCCGTAAATTCCTCAACTTCGGCCATACGCTGGGCCATGCCATCGAAGCGCATTTGGGCTATGGCAAACTGACGCACGGCGAAGCAGTCGTGCTCGGCATGGCCTATGCGCTAGAATTATCCGAAAGCCCGCAATTGCCGCGTTTTTTGAACTGGGCGAAAGCGAACCGTTACCCACTCATGCTATTGCTTGACATGCCATTTGATGAACTATTGCCCTATATGAAAAAAGATAAAAAATCGACGGCTGCAGCACTGAACTTCGTCTTGCTTGAAGCAGTGGGCCAGCCGTTTATGGAAACCATCACGGAACAACGAGCGCAAGCGGCTTACGGCAAGCTGAGAAAAACGATCAAGGAGATGATCTGATGATTCGAGGAGTCAGAGGCGCCATCACCATCACGAAAGATGAAGCGCCTGAAATTTTGGAGCAAACGCGCCGCCTGGTCTTGGAAATGGCCAAGGAAAACGGCATCGAACCGGATGAAGTGGCTTCGGTCATCGTGTCGACGACGACGGATATTTCTGCAGCTTTTCCCGCGAAAGCCGTACGCACCATCGAAGGCTGGACCTACGTGCCGGTCATGTGCACACATGAAATGGATGTACCGGGCAGTATGCCATTATGCATCCGTGTCATGATGCATGTCAATACGAAACTTGCCCAGGATAAAATCCAACATATCTACATGAATGACGCTGTAAAACTGCGTCCCGACCTATCGCAAAAAAGCCAGGTGAGCCAAGCGTGAAAACAGAAATCCTCATTATCGGCCTCGGGTTGATCGGCGGATCGCTGGCAAAAGCATTGCAGCGCCATGAAGGTGTTCATGTATCGGGCTATGACGCCGACGCATTGACTGCCAGAAAAGCTTTTAAGATGGGCATCACCCAAAGCGCTCCGCCTTCTCTCGAACAGGCAGCCGCTGCGGCTGATGTCATCATTTTTGCCACACCGGTCGGGGCGACTGTCAAATTAATGGAACAAAGCAAATACTGGGATTTAAAGGAAAATGTCATATTGACGGATACAGGCAGCACTAAAGCACAAATCATGGAAGCTGCTGAAAAACTGGATCACACTTTCATTGGTGGGCACCCGATGGCCGGTTCCCATAAAAGCGGTGTTGAAGCCGCCAAAGAGATGTTGTTCGAAAATGCCTTCTACATCTTGACACCCGGCAAGGAAACCGCAGAGGAAGAGGTCGACAAGCTGATAGCCCTACTGTCTGTCACCAAAGCGAAAATCAAAGTGCTGGAAGCGAAAGAACACGACCATATGACGGCGATCGTCAGCCACTTCCCGCACTTGATCGCCGCTGCCTTGGTCCATCAGCTGGACCGCGAAGAGCAATTCCCCTTTGCGCGTCAGCTCGCAGCGGGCGGTTTTCGCGACACGACGCGCATCGCTTCTGCAAATCCAGATATGTGGCGTGACATCACGACACAAAACAATGAAATGATTGTCGAGCAGCTGGACCATTGGATGGACCAGATGGCGCATTTGCGCGAGATCCTGCAAAACAATGAACCCGAGCCGATTCACCGGTTTTTCGCTAAAGCCAAAAAAACGCGCGATGAATTGCCGGTTGCGGGGCACGGGGCCATGTATTCCGTGTTCGACCTTTACATCGATATTCCGGATGTGCCGGGAATCATTTCGGAGATGACGGGCTATTTGGCGGAAGCCAATATCAGCATCGTCAATTTGAGGATTCTGGAAACCCGTGAAGATGTCTTCGGGATTCTCGTGCTTAGTTTCCAGACAGCGCAAGACCGGGAAAGTGCGCAACGCGTTTTTTCCGAACGCACCGCTTACGATACGTATATCTCCTGAAAGGAATGAAATTCATGTCCAAAACGATCAGCTACGCAAAACCTGCGCTAACGGGCAGCGTTCAAGTGCCTGGGGATAAGTCCATCTCACACCGAGCCATCATGTTCGGTGCGCTGGCACAGGGAACGACGACCATTGAAGGTTTCCTGATGGGAGATGACTGTCTGAGCACCATCAGCTGTTTTCGTTCTCTCGGAATTGATATCCAAATAGATGGCGACCATGTGACAGTGGAAAGCGGCGGACGTAAAGCATGGAAAGAGCCGGATGTCGTATTGGATACCGGAAATTCCGGCACGACGACGCGCTTGATGCTCGGCTTGCTCGCGGGCACGGATTTCCATTCGGTCATGGCCGGGGATGAATCCATCGCCCGCAGGCCGATGAAGCGCATCGTCGAACCCCTACGCTTGATGGGGGCGGATATCCGCGGTCGCGCCAACGGGCATTTCACGCCGCTCGCCATCCAAGGGACAGCCCTTCAGGCGATCGACTATACGATGCCTGTCGCAAGCGCGCAAGTGAAGTCCGCAGTGCTGCTCGCTGGATTGTCGGCACAAGGGACGACGACCGTCCGCGAACCTGTGCCGTCCCGCGACCATACAGAAATCATGCTGAAGCATTTCGGTGCGGACATTACGCGCACTGGAGATGTCATTTCAATGACCGGCGGCCAGGAATTGCGTGCCGCTCACGTCCAGGTGCCAGGTGATATTTCATCCGCTGCATTTCTGATCGGCGCCGCGCTTATTGCTGAAGGCAGTGAAATCGAATTGAAAAACGTCGGGGTTAATCCGACGAGAACAGGCTTGCTGGATGTGTTCGAAGCCATGGGTGCAGACATCCAGGCAACGGGCCATACACCTGAAGGGGAGTTGGCGGCCGATTTAAGGGTCCGCAGCACTTCCTTGACGGGCACTGAAATCGGAGGCGCCGTCATTCCAAGATTGATCGATGAAATCCCGCTCATTGCGCTTGTGGCGACGCAGGCTCAAGGGAAGACTGTCATCCGCGATGCGGAAGAATTGCGCGTCAAGGAAACCGACCGCATCCAGGCGGTCGTCACTGAGCTGAAAAAACTCGGTGCCGATATCGAAGCGACGGAAGATGGGATGGTCATACAAGGCCCGACTCCATTGAATGGCGCGGAAATGAAGAGTTACGGCGATCACCGTCTCGGCATGATGGCAGCAGTCGCTGCGCTCATTGCCGACAGCCCCGTGACGATTGATGACCCAGGATGTATTTCGATCTCCTATCCGAACTTTTTTGAACATCTGGATAAGCTGGCGCAATAACTCTCCTTCGGGGGAGTTTTTATTATGCTAGAATGATGGTTTCGTGTACGATAACTATATAACGGCAAAGAATAGGTGATGCAAATGGCAACTTTACAAAATATCCAAGAAGCGGTGCAGGCGGGAGATACGGCTGCACTTGACGCAATGCTCGAACAGTATTTGCTGAAAGGCGATCCCGACGAACAATATGCAGTCATGGAATGGCTGCAGGAGATCGGCTTTATCGAGGAGGCGCTGCGTGTCGTGGAACATCTTCAGTATATGTTTCCGGAAGAGGCGCAATTGCGTGTCGACCGTTCCAAACTGCTGATCGATGCCGACCGTGAAGATGAGGCACTGAACGAGTTGATGGCGATTCCCAAAGATGATGAACTATACCCTCAAGCACTCGTTACATTAGCGGATCTGTTTCAGCTGCAAGGCCTTCTCGAGGCAGCGGAATTGCGCCTGGATGAAGCGATCGGGCTGATGCCGGACGAACCGCTCCTGCAGCAGGCAAAAGCGGAACTTTTGCTCGACTCCGGGCGCTACTTGGAGTCTGCGCGGATCTATCAGGAATTGGAAAGCCGCAATGTCAAGATCGAGGGCGTCAACTTGAGCGAGCGCTTGGCTGAAGTCTATAGCGCCGGTGCGGCTTACGAAGAAGCTTTGCCTTATTATGAGCGTGCGCTGGAAGACGAAGCACAGCCAGATGTATTATACGGCGCTGCATTTGCCGCTTTCCAGGCGAAACAATACGAACTGTCGGTAAAGCGGCTCGATGAACTTTTGGATGCCGATCCCGATTACTTCTCTGCCTATTTATTGAAAGCGCAATGCTTCAATATGTTGGAAGACTATAAACGTGCTTACGATGCCATCAAGGAAGGGCTCGCGCGTGATGAGCTCGACAAGGAATTGTATTTGTTCGCTGGCAAACTCGCGTTGAAGCTGGGTAAAGGCGAAGAAGGTGTCGAAATGCTCCGTCAGGCGATCGCGCTCGATCCCGAATATATGGAAGCTCTTTACGCATTAATCTCTTATTTCCATACAGAAGAACGGGATGAAGAATTGCTTGAACTCGCCTCGATGGCTGTCGAAAGCGGCAACGACTGGCATGCACTTTATCCTATGATCGCCAAGGCTTATGACCGGACAGAACAATTCGGAAAAGCCTTGGAGTATTACGAAAAAGCCCATCCGGCATTTTCCGATGATCCTGAATTCCTCGAATCCTACGCCTTATTTTTAGTGGAAGAAGGGAAACGCGGCCGCGCTCTCGAAATAATCAAACAGCTGCAAGCGCTGGAACCGGAAAACCCGCAATGGTTCGATTGGCTCCAATCGTTTGAATGAAAGGGGGAGACGGTATGACTGCATCTGTTTCTGTAGGCGAGAAAAAACAATTCGTCCGCTGGTTCCTCGGGTCCTATAAGATGAAAAGGCGCGAATGCATATGGATTCTCAATTATTTGCTGAGCAACGATGAATTGCTGGAGAAGACGCATTTTGTGGAAGAAGCGCATTATTGCCCCCGTGCCATGGTCATGTCGACTACTGAATCGAAGGAAGTCCCATTCCAATTCTATAAAGGGAAGCTGATGACTGCCGATGCCGAAAAGTCTTTCCACGACCTTAGGCTCCATCCCGATGAACCTTTATATGTGCAATTGAATTTCCCGAGCATCCCGCCAGCACCGCTATATCTCGCGGTGCTGGAAGAAAACCCGCATATGCCAAAAGGGGCCGCAATCAGCGAACAGGACCGGTTGCTTGCCGAAAGGGTACTGGATGAAAGTTTATCGTCCTACCAGGAAGAAACGATCCTCAAAAAAATCGACGAAGCGCTGGACGCAGGGGACAAAGAGCGGTTCTTCGAACTGTCTGCCCTGCTGTCAGCGGTGAAATCGGCTAAAAAAATGGAGAGTGACTGAAGATATGCATTTTAACAGCAAAGACATCGATTTATATGATAGCCAAAAAGACTATGTCGATACTGCGGTCGTCCCGTTGATCGAATTAAACCTGACTGCTTCCGGCATGAAGGCGAGTGCCGGGGCATCTGAATATTTGCAGTCCTTAACCGTTATATTGGAAAAGCAATTCAAAGGGCGGATCCTTTTGCTTCCGCCTATTTCTTATGTCCGGGCGGCAGACCGAACAGAACTGGGCGGACAATTGAAAAAAGAGCTTTCGGAAACGGGATTCAAGCACGTTTTTTACTTGACCACAGACCCCAAATGGCGTTCTGTCGAGGAATTGGACAATGTTTTATGGCTGCCGGCCATCCCGACCGGGGATATGGACCAGTCTTTCAAGAAATCGGTCATGGAAGACCAGTTGCGCCAGGTGCTGCCGCTGTTCACGAAAGAATGGACACATCATTCATGAAATGTTCACAAACTGTTCTAATAGACTGAATGCAATATTGACCTTAAGTTTTGATTGATATATCATTAGGTTGTCCTAGTAATTATATTTGAATGAGTATGTCCATTGGACTGACCTTGAATGTTAGAGGGGGGAAAAGAATGAGTAATAATCGTGTATCACGACGCCAATTCCTGGGTTACACACTGACTGGTGTAGGTGGTTTCATGGCAGCGGGAATGTTAATGCCGATGGTGCGTTTTGCAGTCGATCCAGTATTGCAGCAACATGACGCTGGGGACTATGTCTTGACTGACCAGGCTGTTGCCGATATCACAGAAGAGCCTGTACGTGTCGACTTTACATTTGAACAAGTGGACGCATGGTATACATCTGAAGTCACGAATTCTGCATGGGTGTACAAAGAGGGCGACAAGCTAATCGCGCTTTCACCTGTCTGCAAACACTTGGGATGCACAGTCAACTGGGGCGGGGACCCAGAACAGCCAACACAGTTCTTCTGCCCGTGCCACGCTGGACGCTATGAGAAAAACGGCCAGAACATTCCAGGTACGCCACCGCTCGGACCTCTTGATGAGTACGACGTTCAGGAGCAGGATGGTTTTGTGGCCATCGGACAAGTAAAACCAAATACTTTAGTTTAATAGTTAGGGGGTACGACACCAGTGCTAAACAAGTTATATGATTGGGTAGACGAGCGATTGGACATCACGCCGATCTGGCGCGATATTGCAGACCATGAAGTACCGGAACACGTTAACCCCGCACACCACTTTTCAGCATTTGTCTATTGTTTCGGAGGGCTGACGTTCTTTATCACAGTCATCCAGATCCTGTCTGGCATGTTCCTTACCATGTATTACGTGCCGGATATCGAAAATGCTTGGCAGTCGGTTTATTATCTCCAGAATGAAGTCGCTTTTGGGGAAATCGTGCGTGGGATGCACCACTGGGGAGCTTCTTTAGTCGTAGTTATGATTTTCCTTCATACGCTGCGCGTATTCTTCACAGGGTCTTATAAGAAACCTCGTGAGCTCAACTGGATAGTCGGCGTTATGCTGTTTGGCGTAATCCTCGGCCTATCTTTCACAGGTTATTTGCTTCCATGGGACATGAAAGCATTGTTCGCAACAAAAGTTGGGATTGAAATTGCAGCTTCTGTACCGGTGATCGGCGAAACGATCAAGATTTTGCTTGCAGGGGATTCAACGATCCTTGGGGCACAAACTTTGACTCGCTTCTTCGCGATCCACGTCTTCTTCTTGCCTGCTGCTTTGCTTGGGTTGCTCGCAGCACACTTTATCATGATCAGAAGACAAGGTATTTCAGGACCGTTGTAATTCATCCTTGACCAAGGATTTTAAGGAGGGGACACTATGCACCGCGGAAAAGGGATGAAATTTGTAGGGGATTCACGTGTTCCGAGCAAAGAGTTCAGGAAACCGAATATCCCGAAAGATTACTCCGAATATCCTGGCAAAACAGAAGCCTTCTGGCCGAACTTCCTTCTAAAAGAATGGATGATCGGTTCTGTCTTCCTGATTGGCTATCTGCTCTTGACTGTCGCCCATCCATCGCCTCTTGAAGGCCAGGCTGACCCGACAGACACGGCTTATATTCCATTGCCAGACTGGTATTTCTTGTTCTTATACCAATTATTGAAATATGAATTTGCGTCCGGACCGTTCAACATCGTCGGCGCAATCATCATACCGGGCCTTGCGTTCGGTGCCTTGATGCTTGCTCCGTTCCTTGACCGTGGACCGGAACGCCGTCCGTCCAAACGCCCATTGCCGACAGGCTTTATGCTTTTGGCGGTCGCATCCATCGTCTTCCTTACTTGGGAATCCGTCGCTAACCATGACTGGGAAGCAGCGGCTCGCCAAGGGGAAATCACGGAAGAAGTGGAAATCGATACAGCGGATCCTGGATATGAAATCTATTCCGCTTCTGCATGTATCAGCTGCCACGGCGACAATTTGGAAGGGGCAGTCGGGCCGAGCTTGATCGGAACTGGCCTGTCACCAGAAGAAATCGCTGAAATTGCCGTGAACGGTATCGAAGATGGGGGCACTCAATTAATGCCGCCATCATGGGATGGTTCAGAAGAAGACCTTCAAGTCATGACAGAGTTCATCTCTGGCCTTGAAGCCGAATAAACTTACAGAAAAAGAGCCGGGAAACCGGCTCTTTTTTTCTGCACAGGAAAGGGAGATTGGATGGTGGAGTTCGCGGCAAAAATTTCTGCTTGGCTGATGTTCCGGCCGTTTTTGATATTGCTGTTCTTCATAAATTTGGGTGGTACGGTCTATGGGTACATTTGGTACAGTTGGCAATTGCGCATCACGGAGCCGATATTCCTGATATTTGTGCCCGACAGCCCGACGGCCAGCCTGTTTTTCACGATTGTCCTCGGCCTATGGATCATCGGCAAGCACAATTCACTCATCGAAGCGCTCGCTTTTGTCACCTTGATCAAATATGGATTGTGGGCTGTCGTCATGAATTTATTGACGCTGCTGCATACCGGGTCGATCGGCTGGCTTGGCTGGATGCTCGTCGTTTCCCATTTTGCCATGGCGCTGCAAGCTGTGTTGTACTTTGAGCATTACCGCTTCGGATATCTGTCTGTAGCACTCGCCGCAATCTGGACTTTACATAACGACGTCATTGATTATGTGTTTGGGCAGATGCCGATTTACTCGAGCTTAAGCGAATTTAGCGCACAAATCGGTTATTTCACGTTCTGGCTGTCGATTGCCTGCATCGTGTTCGCATGGTTCACGGCGTCACAGAACCGCCACCTGGAACCACGGCGTATCAGTTGACCAAAAGTCAGAAAAACAAGTAAAATGGACATATAGAAACACAAAGAGAGGTTGATCAATAAAATGGGATTGAGCGGCTATATAATTTATTTTATCGTCTTGTTGATTGTGCCGATTTGGGCTCAAATGAAGCTGAAAAGCACATACAAGAAGTATTCCAAAGTACGGTCGACTTCCGGCCACACAGGTGCTGAAGTGGCGCGCATCATTCTTGACCAGAATGGCTTGAGCGATGTAAAAGTCGTGGAAAGCCGCGGCATGCTCAGCGACCATTACAACCCGATGACGAAAACGGTTGCTCTCAGCAGCCATAACTACCATGAACCATCGGTAGCCGGCACGGCTGTTGCTGCACACGAAGTCGGGCACGCGATCCAGGATGCAACGGATTACTCCTTCCTGCGTTTCCGCCATCGCATGGTGCCGATGGTCAATATTTCATCGAATATGTCGTGGATCTTCATCATGATCGGGATTTTCGCCCAAATCAGCGGCGCCATGTTGATCGGGATTGCGCTGCTGGCGGTAGGCGTATTATTCCAGTTGGTGACTTTGCCGGTCGAATTCAACGCATCGAACCGCGCGATGGACCAGCTATTGTCGCATAATATCATCCGCAACGAAGAAGAACGGCACGCTAAGAAAGTATTGAACGCTGCAGCAATGACGTATGTAGCAGCAACTGCTGTTGCTGTGATCGAACTTGCTCGCCTGATCTTGATCTATACGAGCATGGAACGTTCATAATAAGGAAACGGGCGGGAAAAGCGAATGCTTTTCCCGCCCGTTTCTTTTTGGCCATGCTAAAGGGGCTGTTTTTGTTCATCGAGCGTGAATCCCTCGCCCATTACGTCATGCACCTCGATCAACGAGACAAATGCGTGCGGGTCGACTGAATTGACAATGTTTTTCAGCCGGATGAGTTCGTTGCGTGCGACGACACAGTATAGGACTTCACGTTCTTCCTTGGTGAAGTGGCCATAGCCCCGGAGAATGGTGATGCCGCGATCCATTTCGATGGCGATACGGCTCGCAATTTCTTCCTGCGAGTTGGAGATGATCAATGCGCCGCGTCCGGAGTAGGCCCCTTCCTGCACAAAATCGATGACGCGTGCGCCGACGAAGACCGCGACGAGCGTATACATCATGGAACGGTAGTCAAGGAAGGTCAGCCAGGACAGCAGGATGACCAGGGCATCGAAGAGAAACATCGTCTTGCCCATGCTCCAGCCGAAGTATTTCTGGACGAGCCGTGCGATGATGTCGACCCCGCCGGTCGTCCCGCCGTAACGGAAGATGATGCCAAGGCCCATCCCGACAAAGACGCCCGCAAACAATGCGGCAAGGAACAAGTCATCTCGCAACGGGATTTGGACTTCATAGATTAGGAAAATTTTCAAGAATGCAGAAACAGCGACCGTGCCGATGATTGTGTAGAGAAACACTTTGCGCCCGAGCAGTTTCCAGCCGATAAAGAATAAAGGGATATTCAACAACAGGTTCATCAATGCCGGATCCCAATTCCAGAGGAAATACAGGATTAGCGTAATCCCTGCGAAGCCGCCTTCCCCGAGCTCATTCTGGATATTGAAATGGACAAAGCCGAAACTATAGATTGCTGAGCCGAGAAGGATGAAAAAGATATTTTTCAATTGCAGGTCTTTCATAATAAAGCAGCCTCCCTATTTTGTCGTCAACTTCTGTATTATCTGCCATAATGCCGCTTTTGACAACAACCCCTGTTTTCTTTACGATTGAATGGGAGTGTGATGGTAGTGAACGCAGATAAAAGCATGAGGCAATTGCAGCAAGAAGTGGACCGCCATATCGGGCAGTTCAAGGAAGGGTATTTTGCGCCGATGGAGATGCTTGCGCGGATGACGGAAGAACTCGGGGAACTCGCGCGTGAAGTCAATCACGTGTACGGGCCGAAAAAGAAAAAAGAGACAGAGGCCGAAAGATTGATCGAAGAGGAAATGGGCGATGTGCTGTTCGTCTTGATCTGCATGGCCAATTCCATGGACATCGATTTACAAAAAGCCCATGATGGGGTCATGGAAAAATTCCGTACCCGTGATAAAGACCGCTGGACAAGAAAGGAAGAATAATGATGATGATAAAAGTGGCGATTGCCGGGGCCCGCGGGAAAATGGGCAAAGAAGCTGTACATACTGTAATGGAAAATGCCGATATGGAGCTGGTGGCGGCACTGGATTATAAAGACATCGGAGCGACACTGGCAGACACCGGGCTGTTTCCGGAAAGCTTTCAAGTGCCGGTCTTTACCGAGCTGGAAACGCTTCACGGCCAGCACGCACCTGACGTGCTTGTGGACTTGACGACACCTGAGCATGTCTATGCCCATACGAAACAAGCGCTTCAACTGGGCATCCGGCCCGTAGTCGGGACTACCGGCTTCTCGACTGAAGAGCTTGAAGAATTGACGCAACTTTCAAAAAGCAGAGAGCTTGGTTGCATTATCGCGCCGAACTTCGCAGTGGGAGCTGTGTTGATGATGAAGTTTGCAGAACAGGCGGCGAAGTATTTGCCGGATGTGGAAATCATCGAGATGCACCATGACCAAAAACTTGACGCGCCTTCAGGTACCGCGATGAAGACGGCACATATGATGAGCGAGGCGCGGACAGTCCACCAGCAAGGGCATCCGGATGAAAAGGAAACTTTGCAAGGCGCTCGCGGCGCAGATTATGAAGGCATGCGCATACACAGTGTGCGGCTTCCGGGGTTGGTTGCCCACCAGCAAGTGCTTCTCGGAGGGGAAGGGCAGCTATTGACGCTGCGCCATGATTCATTCAATCGCGGCTCATTCATGTCAGGCGTCACTTTGTCCATTCAGGAAGTCGTGAAGCGCAAGGAATTAATTTATGGCCTGGAACACATCATCGGCTAGAGGAGACGATAGGATGAATATCGCATTGATAGCACACGACCGGAAAAAAGATGACTTGATTGAATTCGCCATCGCCTATAAGCCCATTTTGGCAAAGCATCACCTATATGCTACCGGTACGACCGGTTCCCGGTTGGTCGAAGGGACAGGTTTATCTGTCCATCGTTTCCAATCGGGCCCGCTTGGAGGCGACCAGCAGATCGGGGCGATGATTGCCCGGAACGAGATGGATATGATCATCTTTTTCCGCGATCCGCTGACGGCGCAGCCGCATGAACCGGATGTCACGGCATTGATCCGTCTCTGTGATGTTTACCAAATCCCGCTCGCGACCAATATGGGAACAGCAGAGGTCCTCCTGAAAGGCTTGGAAAATGGCTTGGTCGATTGGCGGCTCCTGAGTGACCGCCGGAAATAGGAGGAGAGATTTTGCGAAAAATGAAGATCGGAATTACATGTTACCCGACAGTCGGCGGGTCTGGCGTAGTGGCGACGGAACTGGGGAAAATGCTGGCTGAAAAAGGCCATGAAATCCATTTCATCACTTCGAGTACGCCGTTTAGGCTAAACCGCCTGTATGCGAATATATTCAGCCACCAAGTGGATGTCAACAGCTATTCGGTGTTTCAATATGCACCATATGATATTGCGTTGGCGACCAAAATCGCGGAAGTGATCAAAAATGAAGAATTGGACCTCCTGCATGTGCATTATGCTATCCCCCATGCCGTCTGTGCGATACTGGGACGCGATATGGCAGGGTCCGATATCGGCATCGTCACGACCTTGCACGGCACGGACATCACCGTTCTCGGCACCGATAGTTCATTGAAGGATGCAATCCGTTACGGCATCGAGAAATCCGATATCGTGACGGCGGTTTCGGATTCCTTGAAACAGCAGACCTATGACATGATTGCGCCGGATAAACGGATTGAAACCGTCCATAATTTTGTCGATGAACGGGAATACCATCAGCACGATTCAGCGAAATTAAAAGAAGAGCTGGGCATCGAAGCGCATGAGAAAGTTTTGATCCACGTATCGAATTTCCGCAAGGTGAAGCGTGTGGAAGATGTGGTCGCCACTTTCGCGAAAGTGCAGGAAAAGGTGGGTGCCAAATTGTTGTTGGTCGGCGACGGCCCGGAGATGAGCCGCATCCATCAACAAGTGAAAGACCTGCAGATCGAGCAGGAAGTCCTGTTTCTCGGAAAACGTGACAACCTATCGGAACTGTACAGCATGAGCGATGTCAAACTGCTGATGTCTGAAAAAGAAGCATTCGGCCTCGTCTTGCTTGAAGCGATGGCATGCGGCGTGCCGGCGATCGGAACGCAGGTCGGCGGCATCCCTGAAATCATCGAGCCCGGTATAAACGGCTTTTTGGTCGGGCTCGGCGATGTCGGCGCGGCTGCTGAAGCGGCGATCCGCGTATTGACCGATGGCAAACTACATGAAGAAATGTCTGCACAGGCTTTGGAAACGGCAAGCAAACGCTTCAGTTCAGAGAAAATCCTGGCTGAATACGAAGCGCTTTACAAACGGTTGCTGAACAAGGGTGAGGGACAATGAAAAAGGCCAAATGCATCATCGCGCGATTGAAAGAAGCGGGTTATGAAGCTTATATGGTCGGGGGGCGGTCCGTGATCATCTGCGTGGAGCTACGCCACATGATATCGACGTAGCGACATCCGCTTCTCCTGAACAAGTAAAAGCCCTATTCGAGCGGACGATCGATACGGGGATCGAACACGGCACCGTGATGGTCGTCATTGAAGGGCAAGGCACAGAAGTGACCACGTTCCGTACTGAAAGCGGTTATTCGGATAATCGGCGCCCGGACAAGGTGGAATTTGTCAATTCATTGATTGAAGACTTGAAACGCCGTGATTTCACCATCAATGCGATGGCAATGACTGAGGAAATGGCAATCATCGATCCGTTTGGCGGCAGGGGAGATCTGGATTCCGGCATCATCCGTGCAGTCGGTGTTCCGGAAGAGCGTTTCTCGGAAGATGCCTTGCGGATGTTGCGGGCGATCCGATTTTCGGGGCAGTTGAATTTCCGGATTGATCCATCGACCAAACAGGCCATCAGCGAGCATGCAGAGAATTTACAGTTCGTTGCGATGGAACGCATCAAGGCGGAATTGGATAAAATCATGGTTTCCGTAGCGCCGGATATCAGCATGAAATATTTGACCGAGACCCGCCTGAGCTGTTATTTGCCTTCCGGCGGCTTATTTGAAATTGATTGGTCTGAATACCCGGCCGGCAACGACCCATTGTCGGGTTGGTTTTATCTCCTGTATCAAAACGGCGAAACTTTCAACTCCATTCGTGACTACCGTTTTTCCAATCAGGATAGGAAAGACCTTCAACACGCATTGGAAGCGAGCCGCCTGCCACATTGGGATGACTGGGTGTTTTACAGCTTCACGGAACGGCAATTGGCCCTCGTCCAGGCGGTCTCCCATAAAACGGTAGAAGTGAAAAGGCGGCAACAGGCTTTGCCGGTCCGGTCGAAATCGGAGCTTGCGGCCAATGGGCGCGATTTAATGGAATGGACAGGAAAAAAAGCAGGGCCTTGGCTGAAAGAGTGGACCCGGCAAATGGAAAAAGCGGTGGTCGAACGCCGCTTGGCCAATAATAAAGAACGGATAAAGGACTGGTTTATAGATGAATATCAACGTCACACATGAATTGGCGACCCGGCTATTGGCAGCGGGGACGGAACCGGTGTCCGGCCAACAATTGGCAGAAGAATTCGGCGTTTCAAGGACAGCGATTTGGAAGCATATGAAAGAACTGGAAGCAATGGGGTATGAAATCGAATCAGTGCGTAAAAAAGGCTACCGTATCAACAACAGCCCGGACAGCCTCGAAGCTTTCCTAGTCCAGGCCGGGCTCAAGACGAAAAAAATCGGTCAGCGTATCGAATATCTGGAACAATGTGCTTCGACTCAGATCGTTGCGCATCAATTGGCGCAAGAAGGCGCTCCGGACGGGACGGCCGTCATTTCGGAACTCCAGACAGAAGGCAGGGGGCGCTTGATGAGGAAATGGGATTCCGCCAAGGGTCAAGGAATCTGGATGAGCATCATCTTACGTCCCGAACTCCCGCCCCATAAATCGCCCCAATTCACTTTGGTCGCCGCGGTGGCGATTGTCCGTGCCATACAGTCAGTAACCGGCTTGGATGCATCCATAAAATGGCCGAACGATATCCTGTTCGGCACGAAAAAAGCGACAGGGATCCTCACGGAGCTGCAATCGGACGCAGACGGCATCCAGGCATTGATCATCGGCATCGGCGTCAATGTCAATCAGGAACGGGAAGATTTCGATGCCGAGGTCCAAGACATTGCCACATCGTTGCGGCTTGAATCCGGCCAGCCGGTCAACCGCAGGAAGCTGGTGCAGGAAATCCTGCACTGCCTTGAAATATACACAGATATGTATATCGAAGAGGGCTTTGCCCCGTTAAAGGAATTATGGGAAGGACATTCTGCGACCATCGGCAAAGCCGTCCGCGCGCGCATGTCGCGTGAAACCTTGGAAGGCATTGCAGAAGGCATTACAGAAGATGGGGTCTTGCAGCTGCGTACGGCGGACGGCAAGGTCCACGGCATCTATTCGGCAGATATCGAGCTGAAGTAAGGGATATAGGCATTTGACAAAAATTCTGCTATAGTGAGAATAACGGGCAGTATCCGATGTGAACTGCACCGTGGCACGTAACAGCAAGCAATAAATGAATAGGAATCTGCCTTGATCATTACGTGACAGGGACGGAGGAAACCGAATTGAAATTTTCTGTCCTTCTGTCTTCTAACAGAAGGATTTTTATATGGTTTTCTCCTAAAAAGGAGAGGAAAACATGCAAGTTGCAAAAACGGTGAAGGATATAAACAATTGGGTCCGGCATACAAAAGAAAGCGGACGGTCGATTGGCTTGGTGCCGACAATGGGGTTCTTGCACGAAGGGCATCTATCGTTGGTTGAAGCCGCTAAAGCGGAAAATGATCTCGTGGTCATGAGCATTTTCGTCAACCCGGCACAATTCGGGCCGAATGAGGATTTTGAACGCTATCCACGTGATTTTGAGCGGGACAGCCAGCTCGCTGAGAAGGCGGGCGTCGATATGATATTTGCGCCATCGGCAGAAGAGATGTATCCGCGAGAATCCCCGATCACGATGGGGGCAGGAACGCTTGCCAATGTCTTATGCGGCAAAAGCCGGCCGGGACATTTCGATGGCGTGCTGAAAGTGGTGACGAAATTATTCCATCTCGTCCAGCCCGACTCTGCCTATTTCGGGCAGAAGGATGCACAGCAGCTGGCGATCGTCGAATCGCTTGTGCAAGATTTCAACTTTCCGCTTCGAATCTGCCGTGTCGATACAGTGCGTGAACAGGATGGGCTTGCCAAAAGCTCACGCAATGTCTACTTGAGTGAAACGGAACGCGCCGAAGCCCCGAAACTTTATCAAGCCCTGCAGCAAGGGGCTGCGGCTGCCCGGGAAGGCAAAGACCCGGTCCCGGAGATGGCCCGCCTTATCCAATCGGAAACATCCGGCACGATCGATTACATCGAGCTGCTGTCTTACCCCGACTTGAACGAAGCGCCGGACGGCCAGGCGATACTTGCGCTCGCTGTCCAATTCCAAAAAGCCCGGCTCATCGACAATATCATTTTCACTTTAAAGGAGAACTGACCTATGCTTAGAATGATGCTCAATTCCAAAATCCACCGCGCGACGGTAACTGAAGCCGATTTGAATTATGTCGGCAGCATCACCATCGACCTGGATCTACTGGATGCAGTCGGCATGCTGCCGAACGAGAAAGTCCATATCGTCAACAACAACAACGGTGCACGCTTTGAGACCTATATCATCGCCGGGGAACGCGGAAGCGGCGTTATCTGCGTCAACGGTGCGGCAGCGCGGCTCGTGCAGCGCGGTGACATCGTCATCATCTTGTCTTATGGCTATGTTATGGACAAAGATGCGCGCAGCCACAAACCGACCGTTGCCATCATGGATGCCGACAATTCCATCAAAGAAATCATCCATTACGAACCGGAAGCGACGGTCATGTAATAGTTCGGCTTAGAAACACTCCATAAGGAAAGCCATCCTTTTGGAGTGTTTCTTTTTTGCCGTGCTCCTGCCGGCGAACTGCTGGGGAATATGTTACAATTTCTCCTGAGAGAATCACCTGAGAAAGAGGGGTTATCATGAATTCCCAAAAATATGTCGTTGTCGATATCGAAACAACGGGCCATTCCCCTGCAAAAGGTGACCGGATCATCCAATTGGCGATGGTGGCGATCGAACAAGGAGAAATCGTTGATACATATACGAAATTCATCAATCCGCAGCGAAAAATTCCGGCGTTCATACAGGATTTGACCAATATCACGGAGCGTGACGTGGAAGGGGCGGAGCCTTTCGAAGCGTACGCAGAGGAGATTTACAGGCAATTGGAAGGATCCATTTTCATTGCCCATAACATCCACTTCGATTTGCCGTTTCTTCAAGCGGAACTAAGCCGCGCCGGCATGCCGAAATGGCAGGGGCTGGCAATGGATACAGTGGAGCTTTCACGCCTCGTCTATCCGACTGCCTTCAGCTATAAATTGCAGGACATAGCGGCAGAACAAGGCATCCATTTGAAAAATGCGCATCGCGCAGATGACGATGCCTTGGCGACTGCTGAATTGTTTTTGCGTGCAAAACAGGAACTGGCCGCACTTCCTTATGATACATTGGTCCTTTTGCATAAGCGGTCTTTCCAATTGAAATCGGACCTGTCGCGCCTGCTGTTTGAGATCACGCAGGAAAAACGCAATGGGCAAGCTGACCGGTTCGGCCGTTTCCGGGGCATCCCGATCGTCCCGAAAGCCGAGCGGGCGCAAGCCCTGGATGATTCACCGCAACAAACCGCTTGGAAAAAAGGCTTGGAGAAGGTCAATCCGGAATACGAACAGCGGCCGAGCCAAGTCGCGATGATGCAAGCGGTGGAGCGTGCGATCCGCGAGCGCAGCGAATTGGTGATCGAAGCATCGACAGGAATGGGCAAGACGCTCGGCTACCTGTTGCCGGCAGCGGCCTATGCCAAAGAATCCGGCAAGCAAGTGGTCATCAGTACGTATACGACCCATCTGCAGGATCAGCTCGTCTCGAAAGAGGTCAAGCTCGCGGAAGAATTTCTCGGAGCTAAAATCCAAGTGGCGCTCGTCAAAGGGCTGTCGCATTATATCGATTTGGGCCGCTTTTTCGAGCTGCTCCACGGGGATGATGAGTCTTACGATGAAACGTTCACGATTATGCAAGTCATGGTCTGGCTGACATCGACACGGACCGGCGACTTAAACGAATTGAATGTGTCGAGCGGCGGGCAATTGCTCATCGACAAAGTGAGGCGTTCGCATTTAAGGAAATTGACCAAGCTGGAAAAGACCGTCGATTTCTATGAACACGCATTGACACAAGCTGAACGTGCCCATGTCATCGTGACCAACCATGCATTCTTATTGAACCCCCATAACCAAAAACGGGCCATATTGAAAAACGTGGACGCTTATATATGGGATGAAGCGCATCAAGTCGTGCAGGCGGCGGTAGCCCATAAAGAAAAAACTTTCGTCTATACACAATGGCGCTATGTGTTCGGCCAGCTGGGAAGTTTCGATGAGAACCAGCTGTTTTCGAAATTCTACCGGGTTGCCGACTCTCACGGCTTTGGCAGAGTACCCGATCTTCTGCAGATGGAATCCTTATATATGAAATACACCAGTCTATTCGATGAAGTGACGCTTTATCTGGCACAGGCCTTCCAGAATAAATTCCATAACAGCCGCTCCCGGAAATGCGCGTCCCTATTGGATGAGTTGGATTTTGAACGGGACCGCTTCATGGATTTCCTGAGATTCTTGAATAGCTGGATCGACATCGCGCAGACCATCCTGCAAAAAGCGGAACATTATACGGAACTGACGATGGATGAACGGCTGGTGCTTGCGGATTTCCGGTATTGGACTGAGGAATTGATGCTGAAATCGGTGGAGTTCAGTGAGATCTTCCTGTTCCCGAAAGAAGATGAAGTGTCCTGGATCGAAGGTGATTTGCGCAGCATGCCAACGAGCCTATCACTCTATAAACGGCCCTATGAAGTCGCCTCGCTTGTCAATAAATTCATCGGCCAGGCGAGAGGCGAACGAGCGGTCATCTGGCTATCGGGCACGATGAGCGTCCCATCGAATGAACGCTTTATCGTCAATCAGCTCGGCATACCGAATCATGTGGCGATCGATAAGTTCGAACCTGCCGATCAATTCTACAGTGGCGCAAAAGTGTATATTGTCGAGGACATGCCGGATATCCAGCATGTGTCCCAGCAGGAATACATCGAATCCGTGGCGGATGCGGTCACCCAGACGGTGCTCGTTACCGAAGGGCGTTGTTTTGTGTTGTTCACTTCACAGGACATGCTCAGGAAAACGGTCGATTTGATACAGGACTCCCAACTTCTCGATGATTATATGCTGTTTGCGCAAGGCATGTCTTCAGGCAGCCGCATGAAATTATTGAAATCGTTCCAGCGATTCCAGAAATCGGTATTGTTCGGGACGAATAGTTTCTGGGAAGGCGTCGATGTGCCGGGCGATGCGCTGCGCGCGGTCGTCGTCGTAAGGCTGCCTTTCACTTCTCCAGAAGAGCCGGTGTTCAAAGCGAAATCGCGGATCATCTCCAAGGAAGGCATCAATCCGTTCATGCATTATGCCTTGCCTGAAGCGGTGCTGCGCCTGCGCCAGGGATTCGGCCGCCTGATCCGCTCGAAAGAGGACAAAGGCTTGTTCATCGTGCTGGACCGCCGGATCGAAACCAAATCATACGGGGAGGAATTCCTGCATGCCCTGCCTGAGGTGCCGGTCGCCAAAGTGTCTTTGGAAAAGATGGTAACCGATATTGAACATTGGTATAATAGGCAAGGATAAAGAGGGGGATTATTTCCCCAACCGAAAGGAAGTGCCGAACAATGGAATCCAAGATCGAAGTATTAAATACCGTGCAAGTCGAGTATCAATCCGACCTGTACAAAGTGGTCGATGCATTGAACCGGACATTGAAAGACCGCGATTTGATGTTTGGCTTGGCGCTTGATAAAGACGACCAGTCAAAAGCGGTTTTCACAATTTATAAAACCTAGGTGATCATATGAAAGAATGGACGAAATTCATCATCGTTTTTTTGTCTTTTTTGGCTGTCGCGATCGTACTGGCCATTCTATTCCTCGGCAATAAACCGTTTTCGGAAGCGGAACAAGCAGCCGTTGAAAAAGTGGAAGCGGAAGGGCTGCTCGATGAAGTGGAACGGGCCTATGTCTATTCCAGCTCGGCCCAATCCGTGACGGTGCTTGGAACAGACGGGGAAGGACGGATAAAAGCTGCCTTCGTTCCTGAAGAAGGAGAGATCGAAGCATTGATGCTGGAAGGCCAAGTGACCGCACAGCAAGCGCGCGAAATCGTTCAGGAAGATATGGAAGTCGAGGAAATCCTCCATACGAAGCTTGGCATGGAAGAGGCCGGTGCCGTATGGGAAATCGCCTTTTTGAACGAAGCTGGGCGCTTGAATTACGTCTATCTTTTGGCGGAAGACGGTACTTGGTGGAAACGCATATTGAATTTGTGAAAGGGTTGATCAATTTGTTGAAATTAGCAAGCCGTGTACAAACCTTAACGCCATCGACGACTTTGGCGATTACGGCAAAAGCGAATGAACTGAAAGCACAAGGCGTCGATGTGATCGGGCTCGGGGCAGGAGAACCTGATTACAATACGCCTCAAAACATTCTTGATGCAGCCGAGCGTTCCATGGAAGAAGGCAAGACCAAATATACCCCTGCGGGCGGTTTGCCGGCGTTAAAGCAAGCGATACAGGATAAATTGCAGCGCGACCAGGGATTAAGCTACGAGAAAAATGAAATCCTGGTCGGCGTCGGGGCGAAACATGTACTTTATACGTTATTCCAAGTATTTTTGAATGAAGGCGACGAAGTCATCATCCCGATCCCTTATTGGGTCAGCTACCCTGAACAGGTGAAACTGGCAGGAGGCGTGCCGGTCTACATAGAAGCGACAGCCGGCCAATCGTATAAAATTACACCGCAACAGTTGCGCGAAGCAATCACAGACCGCACAAAAGCCGTCATCATCAATTCGCCAAGCAACCCAACAGGCATGCTGTACTCGAAAGAAGAGCTTGAAGAATTGGCTGAAGTTTGCCGAGAGGCGGATATCCTCATCGTTTCAGATGAAATCTACGAAAAATTGGTCTATGGCGATGCTGTTCATGTTTCCGTGGCAGAACTGTCGGAAGATGCTAAAAACCGTACGGTGATCATCAATGGCGTGTCGAAATCGCATTCGATGACCGGATGGCGGATCGGCTATGCGGCCGGCGATAAAGAATTGATCAAAGCAATGACCGACCTTGCGAGCCATTCGACTTCTAACCCGACGACCACTTCGCAATACGCGGCGATCGAAGCCTATAACGGGCCGCAAGATGCCGTGGAAGAAATGCGCCAGGCATTTGAAAGCCGGCTGGAAGCCATTTTCCCGAAACTGGAAAAAATTCCAGGTTTCACCGTATTGCGTCCGCAGGGAGCATTTTATTTGCTGCCGGATGTGTCTGAAGCTGCGGCGAAAACGGGCTTTTCTTCGGTGGATGATTTTGCGAAAGCGTTACTCGAAGAGGCAAATGTCGCGGTAATCCCGGGGTCCGGATTCGGTGCCCACTCGACCATCCGTTTGTCCTATGCGACATCACTGGAGCTGTTGGAAGAGGCAGTCGACCGCATCAGCCAATTTGTGCACAAACATTGGAAAGAATAAGCATTATACTTTTGGAGGCTAATTGACAGATGAAAAAAATCACTATCGCCGAAATGGCAAAATATAACGGACAAACGATTAAACTTGGCGCTTGGGTCGCCAATAAACGCTCAAGCGGCAAAATCGCTTTCCTTCAATTGCGCGACGGTTCCGGATTTGTGCAAGGCGTTGTCGTCAAAGCAGAAGTGGGCGATGAAATCTTTGCCAAAGCAAAAGCGTTGACGCAAGAAACTTCATTGTATGTGACTGGTGAAGTGAAAGAAGACGAGCGTTCGGCTTTTGGTTACGAGCTCGCGATTACAGAGATCGAAGTCATCCAGGAAGCGAAAGATTTCCCGATTACACCGAAAGAACACGGCACGGAGTTCTTGATGGACAATCGCCACTTGTGGCTGCGTTCGAGAAAACAGCATGCCATCATGAAAATCCGCAACGAAATCATCCGTGCGACTTATGAATTCTTCAATGACAATGGATTCGTCAAAGTGGACCCGCCGATTTTGACGGGATCTTCGCCGGAAGGCACATCGGAATTGTTTGCGACGAAATACTTCGATGAAGATGCGTATCTGTCACAATCCGGCCAGCTTTATATGGAAGCGGCCGCGATGGCACTCGGGAAAGTATTCTCGTTCGGCCCGACTTTCCGCGCCGAAAAATCGAAAACCCGCCGCCACTTGATCGAATTCTGGATGATCGAACCGGAAATGGCATTTGTGGAGCATGCTGAGAGCTTGGAAGTACAAGAGCAGTATGTAGCGCATATCGTGCAGTCCGTCTTGAAGAATTGCAAGCTTGAACTCGAACGCCTTGGCCGCGATACGACGAAGCTGGAGAAAATCCAAGTTCCGTTCCCGCGCGTCACATACGATGAAGCGATTAAATGGCTGAACGACAATGGCTTCGACGACATCAAATGGGGCGAAGATTTCGGGGCTCCTCATGAAACGGCCTTAGCTGAAAGCTACGATCAGCCGATTTTCATCACCCATTACCCGATAGGGATCAAGCCGTTCTATATGCAGCCGCATCCGGATCGTGACGATGTCGTGCTGTGCGCTGACATGATCGCACCGGAAGGCTACGGGGAAATCATCGGCGGGTCTGAACGGATCCATGACTATGATTTGATGAAGCAGCGTATCCAGGAGCATAATTTAGATGAAGCCGCTTATGAGTGGTATTTGGACCTCAGCAAATACGGAGCGGTGCCGCATTCCGGATTCGGCCTTGGCCTCGAGCGCACGGTCGCTTGGATCAGCGGAGCGGAACATGTCCGTGAATCGATTCCATTCCCGCGCTTGTTGAACCGCCTGTACCCTTAAAAAGTTAAACGACTGCTCGAGAAATCCTTTCAACGGGATTTCTGCCGCGGCGGATAAAAAATCAGAGTGTCAAAGAAGTCTATAATTTGCAGTAGATCAAAAGGGAATCATCGTTTCTACAATCAAAAATTAATGTTCTCTCGAAGTATTTGGAGAAGTGTTCGCTCGATTCCCGCCCGCGGAGTCGTGCGATAAGCTTCGGAAAATACAATATCTTAAATTTCTCGACGAGATGAAATATCCTAAAAGATTAAGACAGCTAGAAATTTGCATACAGAAAGGTGGTTGGGATATGAAACAGACTGACCGATTGCAGCAATGGATAGAGCAGGGAAATGTGACCATTTCCCAGCTTTTTTTTCAGTTTTACCGGCGCTTGAAAATCAGTGATGAGGAAGCGATGATGCTATTGCAGATCCATTCCTTTCAGCAGGCAGGAAATGCATTTCCGACGCCCGATGAAATTGCTTCACGCATGTCCGCGAACCCGAACGGGGTGACGACAATGCTGCAGAAATTAATGCAACAAGGCTATTTGACCATACGCCAAGAGACGGTAGATGGCATGCTGACAGAGACGATTTCACTTCAACCTTTATGGGACAAGCTCGTGGACTGCCTGGAAGTTCAAGCGCAAACCGAAAAAGAGCATACGCAAAAAGAGCAGGAAGGCGAGATCTTTCAGCTCTTTGAACAGGAATTCGGGCGTTTTCTATCGCCGATGGAGATCGAGACGATTTCCATGTGGATGGACCAGGACGGCCATACACCGGAAGTCATCCGCATGGCCTTGAAAGAAGCGGTCATTGCGCAGAAGATCAGCTTGCGCTATGTCGACAGGATCCTGTTCGAGTGGAAGAAAAAGAATATCCGGACGTCAAGCCAAGTATCACGGCATGCAAATTCGTTCCGGGAAAAAAACATCCGCATCCAGCCGCAGGAAAGCACAGCGAAAAAAGTGCAATTCTATAATTGGCTGGAGGAACGGAATTAGCAGGTGATAGGATGATGACAAAAAAAGAATGGCTCGCTTGCCTGGAGGAAATGGACCATATGTTTCCGGATGCCCATTGTGAATTGATCCATCGCAATCCGTTCGATTTGGTCATTGCGGTCTTGTTGTCCGCACAATGTACCGACAAGCTCGTCAACAAAGTGACAGCGGATCTTTTCGAGAAATACCATACACCGGAAGATTATCTGTCGGTCCCGTTGGAAGAATTGCAACAGGACATCCGTTCCATCGGCTTGTTCCGCAATAAAGCGAAAAACATCCAAGCGCTCAGCCGGATACTGATCGAGCAGCATGGCGGGCGTGTCCCGGAAGACCGGGATGTATTGATGACTTTACCAGGCGTTGGCAGAAAGACGGCCAATGTCGTCGTTTCCGTCGCCTTCAATAAGCCGGCTTTGGCAGTCGATACCCATGTCGAGCGCGTCTCGAAGCGGCTCGGTTTGTGCCGCTGGAAAGATTCGCCGCTGCAAGTGGAAGAGACGATCATGAAAAAAACGCCTGCAGAGGATTGGTCGAAAACCCATCACCAAATTATTTTCTTCGGCCGCTACCATTGCAAGGCGCAAAATCCCGGCTGCCATGTCTGCCCGTTGTTCGACCGTTGCCGGGAAGGGAAAAAGCGCGATAAAAAAGGGCTTGTAAAACATGATGCCGTCACGAAAATCAATTGATCAAGCGGTTTCGCCATTTTATGAAGATTGGGCTGCCTTATCGCAGGCGATAAACGCCTGTTTTGGCGAGGGGACTGGTGATTGCCGGAAGCTCATTGCTGAAGGCTGGCAGCTTTATGAAGCATTGAAACAAGCGCTTCATGGCTTGTTCGGGGACTCAGCGCCCTGTCCACTGAATGAAGGCGAGCGGCTAGCGTTTGTTAAGAACTCCAGGAGTGCCCATGCAGCTTCCCGGCAGCTAGAGCAATTATTCGGAGAGTTAAAAAAGAAAATCGCGCGCACAAAGATCAGCTATCCGGCTGAATGAACGAACCCCGGACAGAAAATCCATCTGTCCGGGGTTTTTTATGCAGAAAAAGGCCTGCCCCATTGAGGGCAGGCCTTCGAAAAGGTAGAGGGGGAAGCTTAAGGTTGCTCTTCGCTGTCTCCATCACCTGAATTGTTGCCATTGTTATTGCCATTTCCATTGCCGTTCCCGTTAGTATTGCCGTTTCCATTAGATGAAGCATTGCTGCCTGACCCTTCTTCAGGTTCTTCCGGCTGCTCTGGAGTGTCTACGGGTTCATCAGGGGTTGCGGCTGGTTCTTCCTCTGCGGATTCATCTTCTGCAGATTCTTCTTCAGCGGGTTCCTCTTCGGCTGGCTCTTCTTCGGCCGGCTCTTCCTCCGCTGGTTCCTCTTCGGCCGGTTCTTCCTCTACCGGTTCTTCTTCAGGTTCTTCCTCCGGCTCCTCTTCAGGCGGAGGGGAAATCTCAATGGTCGTGGAAGCCGGGTCACTGCGTCTGCCATTTTGGGTGGCGACCACGCGGAAAGTATAAGTGACGCCTCCTTCAAGTCCATCGTAGGAATAGCTGGTATCATCTGTCGTCGTCAGCACTTCGCCGTTGACGGACACTTCGAATGATACATCATCCGAACCATGGCTCCAGCTCAAGTTCGCGGTGTTGCCGCTGACGTCTGCCCTTAATCCAGAAGGTCGGTCAGGGTCTGCCACAAATCGCTCTGATACTGTACTGGGCTCCGTCCCCCTGGCGAACAATTCTTCACTGCGCATGCTCCACGGAGTGAACGGGCTCGCCAGGCGGAGCGGCTCTGTGCCGACTTCGATGACTTCCTGTGTCACAGAATCCGGCTGCTGGAATCTTGCCGTTTCCGGTGAGGAGATCTGGCTCATCACTTGCTTGAATAAACGCTGTGCAAGCAAGCGTTCGTTTGAAGCGGTGTCGATCGGTGTACGGACATCAGGGTAGCCGCTCCACACAGAGATTGAATAATCAGTTGTGTATCCGGCAAACCAGACATCACGTGCAGAAGTCGCATCAAGATTATATTCTTGGAGTTTATCTTCAGAATAATTGGATGTACCGGTTTTACCGGCCATATCGAGCCCGCTGATGGCGGCTTCTTTGCCGGTCGCTCCGGCAATGCTTGTGTCGACTGCATCACGAAGCATGTCAGTCACCATATAGGCGGTGCTGTCTTTCATCGCCGTCACCGGCTCAGGGGCGACGATTTCTTCTGTCGAACCGTCACGGAAGACAATTTTCTTGATCGTGTGCGGCTTGGTAAATACGCCGTTATTGCCGAATGCTGCGAAAGCACCTGCCATATCCACTGTTGAAATTTGATTCTCTGGCGTACCAAGTGCTGCTGACTCATAAATCCCGCCAAAATCCAGGCCGAGCTTTTGGGTGAACTCACTGGCGTTATCGGATCCGACTTCAGCCAGTGCTTTGACTGCTGGGATATTGCGTGAGCGGTATAGGGCTTCACGCGCTGTCATCGGCCCAAGGAACTGGCCATCGACGTTGCGGATCTCCTGGCCGCTGCTATAGGAATATTCTTCATCGACCAATGTCTGCCCGGTCGACCAATCCAAATACTCGATGGCTGGGCCATAGCTGACAAGCGGCTTGATCGTCGAGCCGATTACACGGTCTCTCGCCGTGGCAAAGTTTCTGCGCACATCGCCTTCGTATTCACGGGCTGCACCGACTGCGCTAATGCCGCCGGTCTTTGTGTCGACAACCGTCATGGCGGATTCGACTTCGTCATCGAAGAAGAGATCTGAAGCCATCGTCTCGTTGACACGTTCTTGCACATACGGTTCAAGTGTCGTGTGAATCGTCAAGCCTTCATCAAGCGAATAATCGCCATCAAGTGCTTCAAGCTCATCGACAACCATTTCCATGAATGCTGTATATTCGTTGCTTTCTTCATTTGTTGAACGTTGTTCTTCAGGAACAAGGGTCGATTCGACTGGCGTATTCCATGCTTCTTCCTTTTGGGCCTCATCGATTTTGCCATGCTGCTCCATCAAGTTCAAGACGACATCGCGGCGCTCTTCGGCGGCTTGCGGGTTCTTGAACGGGTTGTATCGGTTCGGGCTTTGCGGCATGCCGGCAAGCAAGGCTGCTTCGTGCAGTTCCAGTTCAGCTGACGGTTTTCCGAAGAATTGCTCTGCGGCAGTACCGAAGCCGTAAGTATTGCCCGACATCAAAATTTTGTTGAAATACATCTCGAAAATTTCTTCTTTGGAGTATTCCTGTTCCAGCTTGAATGCCAAGTAAGCTTCCTGTGCTTTCCGTTTCAATGTCTTTTCATTGGATAGGAAGGAGTTCTTGATGACCTGCTGGGTGATGGTGCTGGCACCTTGGGAACCGAAGCCGCCTGTGATGTTGGCGACGACTGCACCGCCGAGGCGGATCAAGTCGATCCCCGAGTGGTCATAGAAGCGATTGTCTTCGGTTGCGAGGATTGCGTCTTCCATGACTTGTGGAATGTCTTCATATTCCACATATTCCCGGTTCTGTGCGGTGAAATACGGAATTTCGGTTTCGCCGTCATTGGCCAGGAAGACGGGGCTGATCGGGTCCCTCAACAATTCTTCGTCGAGCTCAGGCGCACTGGCTGCATAAACAGCGAATAGAACAGCACCGAATAGAAATCCTGCGACGGCTAATGCGGCAATCGCCAGAAACCCTCTCTTGATCCATGTTTTTGCACCGGATTTCTTTTGTTTGTTCGAGTGCTTCCGCTGTCGCTCAATTGATTTTCTGCGTTCTTCACGCGATATTTTCTTATCACTCACAAGCGCTTCCTCACTTTCATGTATATGCTAATTCATTAGCTGATGGAGTACGGATAAATAGTCGATTCTCGGGAAAGCGCCCGGTTTTACCTCGACCGATGCTTCTTCGACTTCCGCAAGTGTCATCGATTTCCGGCCGCCTGCCGCCATGCGTTTCCAATACGTTTCCAGTGTTTCGAAAGGCAGGACAAAATAACGGTCGAGCGACGAAAACCGGATGATCAGAAAGGCCAGCCCCCCGTGGCGGATGATGTCCGCCATATGGTGCACTTGGTGTTCGTGGATGTTCTTCAGCGGGAAGGAAGTCCGGATCTCGGTTTCTTTCGCTTCGAAATCGACGTAGCGGCCTTGCCAGATGCCGTTATAATCGGTCGTCGACGGGGCTTGGAAATATGCTTCCCGGATGACCGCGGCGCTCCTGGACGGATACTCGACCCGCACGATTTGCACCGGCACGGGCTTTTTATGGATAACGGCAAGCCCGCGCTGCAAATAAAAACTATTCGTTTCGTTCAGTTCATCTTCCAGGGTCTTTCCACGGTTGCTGAATGAAACATCTTTTTTCTTTTTCTGCACCGGTTGATCCTTGGGTGGAGAAAATTTCTTTCCGTTTGGGTAATTGATCGCCATTTGTGATACACCTCGCTTACTTTATCATATCACACGCTCATAGACGACAAATATGATGAAAGGTTTCCGAACTTTATTCCTAATAATAGCGGATTTTCGAGCCATCTCCAACTGAAAAGAATACCTGTTCGGCAAACTGTATATGGCGTGCGGGATTGTGATAAACTAATGGCTATGGAGGGGAAGAAAATGGACCTCAAGCAATTATCAACCAATCTTTACCAAGAATGCGATATGTGTCTCGCACGCTTTAAGAAAATGCGTGAACTGGACGCCGATCCCGATTTTTTCCAAGAGGTAAAACCGTATGCCGATAAATGGCATGCTGTCATAGATGAATGGCAAGATGCTTCGCTATTGTTTATCCGAAACGAACGGCCAAAATACGTCCATAAGCTGCAAATCGACAATGCGGCAGAAGGCATGGGGCAAGTATTCGTCCAAAGTTTCTATAAAGATACGAGCAAAAAACGTTTTGTCCAGACGATACAAGCGGCTCAGTACACGATACAGACCTTGCTTACAGCGATAGATGAAAAGGGCGATGAGAAACAATGAGAATCAAAAAGACGATACCGGAAATCCTCGCAGAATGGAAAGTGGAGCCGGAGATGATGGAGCGCATTTACCATTGGCATACGAAGCCTGAAAAACCGGCAAGCTATGCCGATTTTCCGGAAGCGATGCACGATAGCCTGAAACAGGCATTGCGCAAGAAAGGCATCGAACAATTGTATACCCATCAACGGCAGGCGTTCGACTTGGCGCAAGCCGGTAATTCGTTCACAGCCGTCACGCCGACCGCTTCCGGCAAATCGTATTGCTATCATTTGCCGGTGCTGCATAAAATATTGAATGACCCGAATGCACGCGCCTTGTACTTGTTTCCGACAAAGGCTTTGGCGCAAGACCAAAAAAGCGATTTGCACGATTTGATTGAAAAGACCGAGCAGTCGATCCTGTCTTATACCTATGACGGCGACACGTCCCCGTCGATCCGGACGAAAGTGAGAAAGGCGGGGCAGATCGTCATGACCAATCCCGATATGCTCCATTCGGGGATCTTGCCTCATCACACGAAATGGGTGTCTCTTTTTGAGAACCTTCATTATATAGTGATCGATGAGCTGCATACTTATAAAGGCGTATTCGGCACCCATGTGGCGCATGTCATACGCCGCTTGAAACGGATCTGCAACTTTTACGGCAGCGATCCAGTCTTTATCTGTACGTCGGCGACCATCGCCAATCCGAAGCAGCTGGCTGAAAGTTTGACCAATACCGATCACGAGTTGATTGACCAGAATGGGGCGCCGGCGGGCAAAAAGCATATCCTGTTCTATAATCCGCCGATCGTCCACCCGACATTCGGCGTCCGGCGCAGTGCGGTGCTCGAAGTGCGTGATTTAGCGACATATCTTGTCAAGCAAGGCGTCCAAACGATCGTTTTTGCTAAATCACGTGTGCGCGTGGAAATGCTGGTAACTTATTTAAACGAAATTACGAAATATAAGTTGCAGGACGAATCGATTAAAGGCTACCGCGGCGGTTATTTGCCTTCGGAGCGGCGCGCCATCGAAAAAGGCTTGCGCGACGGCTCGATCCAATGCGTCGTATCGACCAATGCATTAGAACTCGGCGTCGACATCGGCCAATTGCAGGCTTGCATCATGACCGGCTATCCAGGCAATATCGCGAGCGCATGGCAACAGGCAGGACGCGCGGGCAGGCGCCAGGACGAATCGCTTGTCGTCTATGTCGCTCAGTCGACAGCGCTCGATCAATACATCATCAACCATCCAGAATATCTTCTCGACCAATCACCGGAAGAAGCGCGCATCCATCCGGAGAACATCATCATCCTGATGGATCATTTGAAATGCGCCTCGTTCGAACTGCCGTTTTCGACAGATGATATGTACGGGGAATTCGATGTCCAGTCTTTGCTTGAATACCTTCAGGAAGAAGGTGTTCTGGTCCGGACATCGGATCGTTGGCATTGGATGAGCGACCGCTTCCCGGCGCACGATATTTCCTTGCGTTCAGCGACGCAGGAAAACGTCGTCATCGTCGACCAATCGGTTCCGGCCGATACGAAAGTCATCGGCGAGATGGACCGCTTCAGCGCCATGACGCTTTTGCACGAAGAAGCGATCTACCTTCACCAAGGCACTCAGTTCCAAGTGGAGATCTTGGACTGGGAAGAGAAAAAAGCGTATGTGCGCGAAGTGGATGTCGATTATTTCACCGATGCGAATCTGGCAATCGAATTGAAAGTGATCAGCGAAGACAAACACCGGAAACTTCATCAATCCAATGTGTATTACGGCGATGTGGCGGTTCTTGCCATGCCGACGATTTTCAAGAAAATCCGTTTCGATACGCATGACAATATCGGCTCGGGGCCAATTTCACTCCCAGCCGAAGAATTGCATACCTCATCGACTTGGCTCAGCTTCGACAAGCCTGCTGATTTCAGCGATTCGGATTTGTCGGATATGATGACCGGCGCGGCTTATGCAATCGAAAGCTTTATCCCGATATTCGTGCAATGTGACCGGAGGGACGTCCATGTCGTGCCGCAAGTGAAATCGCCGCATAATGACCAGCCGTCATTTTTCATTCACGATTCCTACCCAGGCGGCATCGGCATCAGCGAACGCATCTATGAGCTATGGCAGCCGCTGCTCGAAAAAGCGCGCCAGCACGTCACCGAATGTCCATGCTTCGACGGTTGCCCGTCGTGCATCGGGGCACAGGATGCGGCGACGGATATGAAAGGGCGCGTCATCGAATTGCTCATGGAATTGGAGAAAGAGGGGTGAGCGTATGTCTTTTGAAAACAAGCTGATGCAGATGAAAGGCATGCTGAACAAAAAACCGGCAGCCCGAAAAGCGCAAACCGCTCCTGCTCGGCCGCCTCATGAAACGCAATGGAAGGAAATCGGACTGACCTTAAAGGAAAATAAATTCGGTTTTGTCTTCGAGAAGAAAATCGAGTATCCGCTTGATTACCTCCACGGCAATGTCGTGTTGGGCGAACTCGACCGTGTGCTTGAAGCATGGCAGAACACCGATTACGACCATCCGTTCAAACTATCGGAAGAAGCCCCTTTGGTGTTTTTCGATACGGAAACGACAGGTCTTGGAGGGACAGGAGCATATATTTTCCTGCTCGGTGTGTTGGAAAGGAAACAAGGCGGTTTTGAAATGACCCAATGGATCATGCCGGATCCTTCGCAGGAAGCGGCGTTTCTCTATGAGTCGAATTTATGGCAGGCACAGGACTCGGTCATTTTCTCTTATAATGGCAAAAGCTTCGACTGGCCGCAGCTTCATTCACGCTGGACGATGCACCGTGGGGCCTTGCCGAAACTGCCCGACCCAAAGCAGATCGATTTATTCCACGGCACGAAACGGATCTGGAAAAACGAATTGCAACGGCTCAAGCTCAGCGTCATCGAAGAAGAAAAGCTCGGCTTTGCCCGTAGCGGAGACGTGCCCGGGTATTTGATCCCCGCGATTTATCTCGATGCGGTGAAAAGTGGATTTCCGGAAGGCTTGGCGAAAGTGCTGTACCATAATGAGTTGGACATCCTGTCGCTCGTGTCACTTTATATCCGTTCATCCGATTTGTTGATGGAGGATCTTTCAAGCGAATCGAGCGGCGCTTATACGAATATCGGCAAATGGTATGCGGACTTGAAGCAATTCGACCAAAGCGCCGCTTATCTCGAGCATGTCACGCTAGAGCGCGGAGACGCCGGAGCGCTTGCCCGCTTTTTGCTGGCAGTCCAAAAAAAACGCAAAGGCGAATTTGCGGAAGCGCTTCAATTGTTCAAAGAAGCAGCACCCCATCTGCGCGGCCCGGTCGAAGTCGAGGCATGGGTACATCTAGCGAAACTTCATGAACATCAATTCAAAGACCCGGCGCAGGCGCTCGTCATGACCGGCTTTGCAAAAGAAGCAGCCAGCCATACAAAAGTCAGAAAGTCGATATTGGATGACTTGGCCAAGCGCGAATTGCGGCTCGAGGAGAAAAAACGAAAAAAAGCCGCCGAATCTACGGTTCACAGAACACGATAAATATCGCTTATGCTATACTAGCCGTAAGGAATAGACATATTTCACGAAGTTTCTTTTAATGGAAGGACGATTCGAATGGATATTAAATATGCAGCAAAAGACATTCTCGAAAAAGACTTTAAAACAGCCATGCGCGGCTACAACCAGGACGAAGTGGACCATTTCCTGGATGAAATCATTCAAGACTATGAATTGTACAACAAAAAAATCGAACAATTGCAAAATGAAAACCGCCGATTGCGCGCGGAGCTGGAGGAATCGCCAAAAAAGCAAGCGACTCCCGCGCCTGGAACGACCAATTTTGATATTTTGCGCAGATTGTCCCATCTGGAAAACCACGTATTCGGCAATAAGCTCGACAATAGATAACAAGCTTGTCAACGGCAGCCGAATAGCGTATACTTAGTTAGCCATTTGAAATTCTGGCAATCGCTCCTGCACTTGATGCAGGAGAGGAAAGTCCATGCTCACACGGATCTGCGATGACCGTAGTGATCGCGCCCAGCGAAACAATAAGCTGGGGCAGCATTTATGCTGACGGCGGGTAGAACGCCTAAGTCTTCGGATATGGCCGAAATACCCTGAAGGTGCCACAGTGACGGAGCTGTCTAGGAAACTATGCAGGTGGAACGAGGTAAACCCCGCGAGTGAGAAACCCAAATTATGGTAGGGGCACTTTTCCAAGGGAAATGAACCGACGGAAGAGGCGGAGTGAATCCGCAGATAGATGATTGCCATCCGCCAGTACGAGGCTTCGGCCGCTTGAGTACGCGGAGACAAAACATGGCTTATAGAATTTTGAATGGTCTTAACTTATCTTTTTTAAAGGCTCTCCTGTCGGGGAGCTTTTCTTCATATGAAGCAATTTAAACGAAGTTGATTGGAATTAAATCAGACACGGGACAGTGATGGATGATATGTGCTTTACGGATGATGCCCAGCAGGAAAAAGCGGGAAGCTATGGCTTTCCGGCCGCATTGCAGGGGCGTGTATTTGAAAAGATGGCAGAAGGCATGATGGTGACCAGCCTCACGGGAGAGATCCTTTTTGTGAATCCTGCTTTTGAATTGGTCACCGGATATGAAAAAACGCAAGTTCTTGGCAAAACGCCTAAAATCCTTCAAAGCGGCAAGCACGATTCGGCTTTCTATGAAACGATGTGGCAGGCTATCCGAAAGGACGGGGAGTGGCAAGGTGAAATATGGAACCGCCGAAAAAACGGCGATCTATATCCGGAGTGGCTGATGATTACCGGCGTGCCCGGTAACGATGGCGAAGTGAGCCATTATTGCGGCATTTTCACGGACCTGACCGAAGGCAAGGCGGCTGCACGTGAAATGAAGGAATTGGCCTTGTCCGACCCGTTGACAGGCGTCTCGAACCGCTACGATTTCGCGGAGCGCATGGACCATTTGATCAAGACGGCCGCTTCCTATGGTTTCAGGCATTCTCTCCTGTTCATGGATCTTGACCGCTTCAGGCAAGTGAACGAATCACTTGGCCACCGTGCGGGCGACCGCTTGCTTGTGGAAGTGGCGGGGCGGATCCGCAAAAAGCTCAGAAGCAAGGATTTATTGGCGCGTTATGGAGGCGATGAGTTTGTCATCGCGATGTCCGCTTTGAAACATCCGAAAGAAGCCGCACAGCTTGCGGAAGAATTGGTCGATGAACTTGAACAGCCGTTCCAGTTCGAAGGGCAAGAAGTGCGCATCTCGACCAGTATCGGCATCAGCCTTTACCCTGATGACGGCAAGTCCGGAGAAGAACTTCTCCAGAAAGCGGGACATGCACTCCGTTCAGCGAAGCAATTCGGCTCGGGGCAGTTCTCTTTCTTCCATGGCGATTCCCATGACACGGCAAAACGTACCTTGATTTTGGAAAATGAACTTCGGCGCGCTATCGAATACAAGCAAATGAGGGTCCATTACCAGCCGAAAATTGCGCTTCGCGATGGTTCATTCGCCGGCATGGAAGCATTGGTACGCTGGAATAGTGACCGCCTCGGGCCCGTCTCACCTGGCGAGTTCATCCCGCTGGCCGAAACGACCGGGCTGATCATCCCGCTAAGTGAGCAGATTATCGAACTTGCGTGCGCCGATTTTCTAAAATATGATTTTGCAACACTCTCCCCAGCCAAAATCTCCTTGAACATATCGGCGTTCCATTTTAAGCATCCGGCTCTATATGAAGGCTTGTTGTCCATTTTCGAACGAATGAATTGCAGCCCAAGCCATTTCGAACTGGAGTTGACGGAAGGCGCCGTGATGGGTGAAGGCAAAGCCATTGAAGACTTGCTGGCGCGTTTGCGCGAAGCGGGCTTCGGGCTGTCGATCGACGACTTCGGCACTGGCTACTCCTCGCTAAGTTATTTGCAGCGTTTCCAGGTGGACTGGCTGAAAATCGACCGCAGTTTCGTCCACGGCATCGCAGGAAAAAAAGAAAACCGGCATATCGTCGAAGCGATCATCAAGATGGCGCACAGCCTCCAGATGAAAGTAGTCGCAGAAGGCGCTGAAACGCACGAGGAAGTGGAGATTCTGGCGGGACTTGGCTGCGATAGGGTACAGGGCTATGTCTTTGCCAAGCCGATGCCGCCCGAAGAGATCCAAGGTTATATAGAAGAACTTGCAATCGTTGATAAAGGAAGGAAGTTGTTATGACTAGTTATAAATTACTGGCCACTGCAGCGATGGGGCTGGAATCCATAGTGGCGAATGAAGTAAAGGAACTTGGATACGAAACGACGACAGACAACGGAAAAGTATTTTTCGAAGGCACGGCCCGGGATATCGCCAAAGCGAATCTATGGCTGCGCACCGCCGACCGCGTGAAATTGATCGCCGGTGAATTCGAAGCGACCACTTTCGATGAGTTGTTTGAACAGACGAAAGCGATCGAATGGGAGAAATACTTGCCGGTCGATGCTGAATTCCCTGTGCAAGGGAAATCGGTCAAATCGAAACTTCACAGCGTGCCGACCTGCCAGTCGATCGTCAAGAAAGCCATCGTCGAACGCATGAAAAAAGCTTATCACCGCAACGCTTTTTTGGACGAATCTGGACCGCGCTTCAAGATCGAAGTATCGATCCTGAAAGATAAAGTGCAATTATCGATCGACACCAGTGGAGCGGGACTCCATAAACGCGGATACCGTGTCGGGCAGGGCGAAGCCCCCCTCAAGGAAACATTGGCAGCAGCGCTTGTTAAATTATCCCGCTGGACGCCAGACCGCTCATTTGTCGATCCGTTCTGCGGTTCGGGAACCATCGTCATCGAAGCAGCGATGATCGGGCAGAACATCGCGCCGGGCTATAACCGTGAATTCGACAGCGAACAATGGCCATGGATCGGTTCCAAGATCTGGGAGGAAGTTCGTGCGGAAGCGGAAGAACAAGCGGATTACGACCAGCCGCTGAATATTCTCGGCACGGATATCGACCACCGGATGATCCAGATCGCCGAGGAAAACGTCATCGAAGCTGGATTCGCCGGGCTTGTCCGTTTGCAGCAGCGGCAAGTGAAGGATTTCACGACGACCGAAGAGAATGGCGTCGTCATCGGAAATCCGCCATACGGGGAACGGATTGGTGAAGTGGAAGTGATCGAGGAAATGATCGGCGATATGGGACGGATGTTCTCGAAATACCCGACATGGTCCGTTTATATGCTATCGTCGATGGAAGGTTTTGAAAAGCTCTACGGACAGAAAGCGACAAAAAAACGCAAATTGTATAATGGCTTTATCCGTACAGACCTGTTTCAATTCTGGGGAGAGCGCCCGAAAAATAAATGAAGAAAACGGAAGGGCTGTGCGCCCTTCCGTTTCTCTGTGAGGAGTTTTATATGAGACAAGCATTGCCATTTCCGTTATCCAAGGATAAAACCTTCTTTGATTCATTGAACGATTGGATCGGGGATATCTTTTACGATATTTTGCCTGAAAAAGGGTATGAACTTCGCGATGAGCAGATTTTCATGTCGTTTCAGTTGGAAAAAGCATTGAAAGAACGCCAAGTGCTATTTGCAGAAGCCGGCGTCGGGACAGGCAAGACGATGGCCTATTTATTGCCGGCGATTGCATACGCCCGCTATACCGGCAAACCGGCGCTCATTTCTTGTGCGGATGAGGCGTTGATCGAACAGTTGGTGAAAAAAGGCGGGGACATCGACCGCTTGGATGAATTATTCGATTTGAACCTGGACGTCCGCCTCGCGAAATCGCGCGACCAGTATTTATGCCTGCAACGTTTCGAAGGGGCGAAAAAACGCAGCGAAGCGGAATTTCTCGACCATATCGAAGACACGCTTCCCGAATTCGTCAATAAAACCTATTCGATGCAACATATGTATCCATACGGCGAACGGTCGAGTTATCCGGAACTCACGGATGACCAGTGGCAGCAAGTCAATTACCATCCGATCCAAAATTGCAATGCCTGCGATATGCGCAATAAATGCGGGCAAACGCTTCACCGCAACCATTACCGGGAAGCGACCGACCTCGTCATCTGCTCACATGACTTCCTGATGGAGCATATTTGGACGAAGGAAAACCGCAAGCACGAGGGCCAGGCGCCCTTGCTTCCCGAAGTTTCCCAGATTGTGCTCGATGAAGGCCATTTACTCGAATTTGCGGCACAGCGCGCACTCACTTATGAAGTGCAGGAAAGCTCGCTATACGATGTGACGGAAAAGATCATGGTCGACGGCGTCCGTGAAAAGACGATGGCCCTTATTGAACGGACCATCGACTTGCATACCGAATTTTTCCGTGTGTTGCGCAATGATCTGGTCCCGAGCGAAGAGGATCGAAAAGCGATCCAGGACGATCCGCTGTTGAAACGCATCGGCACGGAATTGATCCGAACCGTCGACACTTTGCTGGAGGAATTTGTTTTTGAAGGCGAATTGTTCAGCATTCCCGAATATGAACTGAATTTGGCTGAGGAATATTTCGAGCAGTATAATTTCTCGATGGGCTTGTTTGTCGAGAACGGCGATGCCATCAGCTGGCTGGAAGAAAAAGACGAAATCGAGACCTTGGTCATCATGCCGCGCCTCGTGACGGATATTCTTGAGGAGAAACTATTCGATGGCAAATTGCCGATCGTCTTTTCTTCCGCGACCTTATCCGTCGCGAAGGATTTCACTTACCTGGCGGACACTTTGGGCATCGATCATTTCGAATCATTCTCGGTGCCGTCCCCGTTCGAGTACGACGAAGTCATGGAGATTTTCAAGCATCCGGTTTCACCGGAAGCAAAAGCGCAAAAAGTGCTGGAACTCGCAGCAGAAGGCGGCCAGACCTTGGTATTGTTCAAGTCAAAAGCCGCCATGCAGGCCTTCAAACAAGCAATGCCGGAAGCTTCCGGACTTGCCATCGAATTCGAAGGCGACCGCGAGCTTTCATCTGTCGTCCGCGATTTCCAGGACGGCAAATTCCAAGTGCTGTGTTCCCACCACCTATGGGAAGGAATGGACTTGCCTGGAGATGCCTTGACGAAAGTCATCATCGTCGATTTGCCGATGCCTCCGAGCGATCCAGTCTTCGACGCCAAGCGCAAATTCAGCGAACATCCACTTGAAGAAATCGACTTGCCGTTCATGCAGCTGCGCCTGCAACAAGGCGTCGGGCGATTGATCCGTTCTTCATCCGACCACGGCGAAATCCATTTGCTTCTGACCGAAGAGGAACTGCGCATTGAACACCTGTGGAAGACTGTCTTGCCGGTGCCGGCGAAAAATCGCTAAATAGAATAGAAGTGACGAATCAGCGGGGGAACTCCTCCGCTGATTTTTTATGTCTTTTTCCGATATCCTCCCCTTAGAAATGAAATTCCCGAAAGCTGATGCGGCAGAGAAAAGACCCCTTATGATACAATAGAGCGGAAAAGAAGGAGGAATATTGTGTCAATGGAACAACAATTCAGGGATCTTCATCAAAAAATGACAAGTTATAACGAAGCCCTCTCATTACTTTATTGGGATATGCGGACAGGCGCGCCCAAAAAAGGACAGGACTTGCGTTCAGAGACGATTGGAACCTTATCTTCAGAATTGTTCGCGATGTCGACCTCTGAAGAATATGGCAAGCTCATTGCCGGGTTGAAAGAACAGGACGGTTTGTCGATCGCGATGAAACGCTCGGTGGAAGAGGCAGAGCGCGAATACCAATTGAATGCCAAAATACCCCCGGAAGAGTACCGTGCGTTCGTTGTCTTGACGAGCAAAGCGGAATCCGTATGGGAACAAGCGAAAGAGCAGGCGGATTTCGCCATGTTCCAGCCATATTTAGAACAGCTCGTGGAGACGACGAAACGCTTTGTCGGCTATTGGGGCGTTAAAAATGGCAGCGTCTATAATACTTTGCTCGACCAATATGAGCCAGGCGTCACAACCGAACAGCTGGATCGGGTATTTGGCCAATTGAGGGAGCGCATCGTGCCGCTCGTCAAAAAAATCCAGGCGTCTCATAATCAGCCGGACACCCGATTTTTATATGGCCATTTCCCGAAACAAGCCCAGCAGGATTTCAGCTTGGAAGTGCTAAACCAACTCGGTTATGATTTCGAGGCGGGGCGGCTGGATGAGACAGTCCATCCGTTCATGATCGCAGTGAACCGCGGCGATGTCCGGGTCACCACGAAATACGATGAAGAAGATTTCCGTACAGCCGTTTTCGGCACGATCCACGAAGCAGGCCATGCTTTGTACGAACAGAACATCAGCGATGAGTTGAGCGGGTTGCCGGTTGATGACGGATCCTCGATGGGCATCCATGAATCACAGTCCTTGTTCTATGAGAACTTTGTCGGGCGCAATGAATCATTCTGGCGCCATAACTACGGGAAATTCCTGTCTTATGCACCGGATTCGTTCCAGAACGTGGCGCTGGATGAATTCCTGGCAGCCATCAATGAATCAAAGCCTTCCTTGATCCGCATCGAAGCCGATGAATTGACGTATGCACTGCATATCATGATTCGTTATGAATTGGAAAAAGGCTTATTCGACGGAGATTACGAAGTGAAGGACCTGCCAGCATTATGGAACGATAAATATGAGGAATACCTGGGTATCCGCCCGGAACATGATGGTGAAGGCGTGCTCCAGGACGTCCACTGGGCTGGCGGCAGCTTCGGCTATTTCCCTTCCTATGCATTGGGGCTGTTATATGCAGCGCAGTTCAAGAAGGCGATGCAAAAAGACCTCCCGAATTTCGATGAATTACTGGCAAACGGTGAAATCGGCCCGTTGACCGAATGGCTGACGGATAAAGTCCATCGGCACGGAGCTGTCAAGAAGCCGCTTGAGCTCTTACAAGATGCGACGGGTGAAGGCTTGAATGGAAATCATTTGGCCGATTATTTAGAAGCAAAATACGCCAAAATCTATCAATTGGACTAAAAAAACTATGGAAAATTGGGTGAAATGACTAAAGGGGGATTTATCTGTGTTGGCATCTTTTCGTTTGGAAGGCAAGACCGCAATCGTGACCGGAGCCGGAAAAGGCATCGGGCGTGCGATTGCACTGGCACTCGGTGAAGCAGGGGCGAATGTGTTGCTCGTGGCACGGACCGAAAGCGATTTGGAGCATGTGATGCATGAAATGGCGGCTGACCGCACATCCTATGCAGTCGCGGATGTGACCGACCGGAACGATATCCAATCAGCGGTCGAAAAAGCCGTCAGCCGGTTCGGCGGTGTGGACATTCTCGTCAATAATGCAGGGATGAATATCCGTTCGAAACTGGACGATGCGACTGACAGCGAATGGCATAAGATCATGGATACCAATGCGCAAAGCGTATTCATGTTTTCCCAGGAGGCAGCGAAGCATATGAAAAAAGGGGCATCGATCATCAATGTCAGCTCCGTCGGCGGTGACCGGGCGCTGAAGACGGGCGTTGTCTATGCGGCTTCCAAAGCGGCGATCATTCAAATGACCAAAGTGATGGCCATGGAATGGGGCGAGCGGGGCATCCGCGTCAATGCAATCGGTCCTTGGTATTTCCGTACGCCGCTTACGGAGAGTTTGCTGTCGGATCAGGAATACCTGGATTCGATCCTTGCAGTGACACCGCTGAAACGCGTCGGCGAGTTGCCGGAAGTGGCTTCGCCTGTCGTGTTCCTCGCTTCGGATGCAGCGGGCTATATGACCGGACAGACCTTGTTCATCGACGGCGGCATGTCGATTCACGGATTTTCCTGAGAAAACATCCTTCCATCACTGGAAGGATGTTTTTCGTTCTGCTGGAAAAAATGATATGATGAATAGAAGTAACGGTGAAGGAGATATACATATGACAGCGACAGACCATAAGCAGGAATTAATCGAAACAGCGCATCTTTACCGGATTTTCAAGGACAACGAAGACACGGAGCGTGAAGAGAAAGCGGAATTATTTGCGCGTAAAATCCTGAAAGACCAATTCATCATCGGCTTTGCGGGCCACTTCTCTTCCGGAAAATCATCGATGATCAACGCCTTGACGGGCGAGACGCTTTTGCCCTCGAGCCCGATTCCGACGAGTGCAAACATCGTTAACGTCCATAAGGCAGAAAAAGACTATGCCATCGTCAACCGCAGGGGCGACCGCCCTGTGTATTTCCCTGAAAACTATGATTTCCAAGCGGTCAAGGATTTCTGCAAGAGCGGCGATGTCACACAAATCGACATCGGCCATTCGACTTCGGTGTTGCCTGAAGGCATCACGGTCATGGATACGCCGGGCGTCGACTCCACAGACGATGCCCATAGGATGTCGACGGAATCGGCCTTGCATGTAGCCGACATGGTGTTTTATGTCATGGATTACAACCATGTGCAATCAGAGCTCAACTTCAATTTCACGCGGGAATTGCAGAAATACACGGACCTTTACTTGATCGTCAACCAGATCGATAAGCATCAGGAAAGCGAAATGTCGTTTGCGGAATTCCAGCAATCGGTGGCGGATAGTTTTGCGGCATGGGGGGTCGAACCGAAAGGGATCTTTTTCACTTCCTTGAAAGTGCACGACTTCCCGGGCAATGAATTTCCTGAAGTAAAACAGCTCGTCTCCTCGGTCATGGATAATTGGCAAGGACATATCGGTGAAGCTTCGGCTTCTGCGCTCCGCCAATTGAAAGATGAGCACATCGGCTTTTTAGAAGACGAAAAAGCGGAGCGGCTGGAAGCATTTTCGAAGGTCCTATCAGAAGAAGAATGGAATATGCGGGAAGACTTGAAAAAAGAACACGAATTGATCAAGCGGCGCAGTTCTGTCCAGGATTATGATAATTGGCGGTTGAATTTCGAGAAAAAGCGCAAAGAGCTGCTCGAAAACGCCAACATTATGCCTTATGAAGTGAGGGACGCGCTAAGTGCTTATATCGAAGCGCGCCAACCGGGATTCAAAGTGGGCATATTGTTCAGCGGCAAGAAAACCGAAGAAGAACGGGAAAACCGCAGAAAAGACCTTCAAGACAAATTGTCGAAAACGATCGACTCGCAAATGTCGGGCCATTTGAAAAAATTGATGAAAACCTCCCTGCGCGAAGCTGGGCTGTTGACGGATACCGAATCGCTTGAAATCGATAACATGCAATTCGGCTTGCCGTTTGAAGTTGTCGAAGAAAATGTGCCGGAAACGGCTACGATGACTGCAGATACTGTACTCAATGTCAGCAAGAGCTTGACTGCCCAAGTGCAGCGCTGGCTCATCCAGGAAACCGATCCCTGGAAAGCCCGCCAACAGGAAGGCTTTGAAGGACTGCCGGACGATGCGGGTGTGGAAATCGACATGAAATCCGAGTCGCTTGAACAAAAGGTGCTCGCGATCCGCACGCTCGAGGAAATGGACGAAGCGATCGATAAAGTGAAGAAATCCTTCACCGCCATTTTGCCGAAGCAGATGGACGCGGCGGAAAAACAAGTAGCCGCTTGGCAAGATGCGTTTCATTTGTCGGCGGAAGACATGGTAGAATTCACGCCGTCGATGCTCGAAGAGGAAGTACAGCAGCAATGGGACGGTGGCGAGACCGCCCCGACACATGAACTGGCATCGTTTGATGAACAGGAAGTGTTGTCGCGCGTGAAAAAAACCGCCGATATTCTGGAGCCTGTCCGAGGGTTTTCGGAAACGGTAGAATATTTGAAGCGGAAAGCGAAGCGGCTGGAAGGGCAGGAATTCACGATTGCCTTGTTCGGCGCCTTCAGTGCGGGGAAATCATCGTTCTCGAATGCTTTGATGGGCGAGACGGTGCTTCCGGTATCTCCGAACCCGACGACCGCGACCATCAACCGCATCCGCCCCGTGACGGAAGCACATCCACATGAGACGGCAGACGTGCGATTGAAAACCGTAGCGGCGATGACGGAAGATGTCAAAAACTCCTTTGCAATCTTTGGCGTGAAAGTAGAGACCCTCGAAGAGGCCTATGCGAAAACAAAAGCATTGCCGGATGACGCAACGACTGAGCAGCAAATCCATAAATCGTTCTTGCTGGCATTCAGGAGCGGGTACGAATCCTTTAGCGGGCATCTCGGGGAAACTTTGCGCGTTAATCGTCAAGAGTTCGGCTTGTATGTCGCCAAAGAGGAACGCAGTTGCTTTGTCGAAGAAATCGATTTTTATTTCGATTGCGAGCTGACAAGAAATGGCGTTACCTTGGTGGATACGCCAGGAGCGGATTCCATCAATGCGCGCCACACGAACGTTGCATTCGAATACATCCGCAATGCGGACGCTGTCCTGTTCATCACGTATTACAACCACGCGTTTGCACGCGCGGACCGCGAATTCCTCATCCAGCTCGGCCGCGTAAAAGACGCTTTCGAAATGGACAAGATGTTCTTTGTGGTCAATGCCATCGATTTGGCGAATGATGAGGAAGAAAAACAGGCAGTCATCGACTATGTCGGCAATGAATTGCAGCGCTTCGGAATCCGTTTCCCGCGCCTGTACGGCGTCTCAAGCTTGCAAGCCTTGAAAGACCGCTCTATTTCAGGCATGCCGGAGTTCGAAGAAGATTTCCAGCATTTCCTGAAAGAAGAGCTGAAAGGGATGGCGGTCCAGTCTTTGTCGGAAGAAGAGCAGAAAACGGTGGACCGTTTCCGCAATTTGATCCAGTCCACGGAAAAGAACCTGGAACGCAAAGATGAGCGCCTGGAAGAGTTAAAGCAATTAGAGCAGAAAGTGCGAAAACGCTATAGTGAAACAATGGCACCGGTATTGGAGCGAGAAGCGGGCCAAGAACTCGGCGAATTGCTGTACTATGTGAAACAGCGTGTGTTCTACCGCTTCAACGATTTCTTCAAGGAAGCATTCAACCCTTCGCTATTCGCGAGGGAATCCTCCAAGCAGGCGCTCGATATGGCATTGCGCGATTTGCGTGACATGACGGCTTTTGATTTCCAGCAGGAGATGAGAGTGACCAACTTGCGGCTTGCGCGATTTGTCGAGCAGAAATTGACGGAACGTTTCAAGGACGATGCTGCCAAACTGAAGGACTGGAACCACGAGTTTTCGTTCCTTCCATATGAAGTGAAGGAAGCACAGCTTCTCGAAGCCGGCCAGCCGTTTGGCGATGCCGATTATTCCGCGGCAAAATCATATTATAAAAACAACAAGAGCTTTTTCGAGAAAAATGAGAAAGAAGCGATGCGCGACGCTTTGCAGGGCATGATGGAACCCGATGCCAGCCGTTATTTGGATCAGGAAAAGGCCGAACTCCTGGAATGGGCGGAATTCTGGATTGAGCAGGAAGCTGAAGGCCTCCGGCAACATTTGTTGCGCCAGGCGATCGAGCAGATTGATTCGGAGCGCAGCCTGTTGCAGCAAGGCGAAATTCTGGTGCAATGGAAGCAATTGCATGAAAAATTGATGGAAGGCAGGGGATAACATGACTGTTTTTATTGAAACGATAGATACAGAAAATTACCGTTGGATCGATGCGCGTTTTGACTTGAAGGATTCCGGATGGGGAAGTGGAAGCTTTGCCGCGGAACATGTGGAAGGAGCAACCCACTGGGATTTGGAGAACGATCTATCCGACATGGCATCCAAAGGCGGGCGCCATCCGATGCCAACTAAAGATCAGTTGACGCGATTATTCCAAGCAGCCGGTTTGGAATTGGCCGATTCGATCGTCGTCTACGACCAAGGCGGTTCTCCTTACGCAGCGCGGGCATGGTGGCTGCTCAAGTATGCCGGATTCGAACATGCCTATATCAGCCGCGTCGGCTTTGACGAGTTGAAACGGCAGGGCATTGCGACGACGACAGAATCGGCATCCTACCCGGTTTCATCGGTGATGCCAGCTTTCCATGACGAGCTGCTCGCAACGCGCAGCGATGTCCAGCAAATCGTCGACGGCAAAGAATTGGGCGTCTTGATCGACGCCCGTTCCCCTGAACGCTATGCCGGCATCAATGAACCGATTGACGCTGTCGCCGGTCGGATCCCAGGCGCGCGCAATTACGATTGGTCCCAATTGGTGTCGAATAAAGCATTCCGGACCGACGAAGAATTCAGCAGCCTATTGCAACCGAAAGAGCCGGCTGTTGTGTATTGCGGCAGCGGCGTCACAGCGGCTGCGCTGTACGCCGTGCTTGCCGAAAAACAGCATGAAAACCTGAAGCTCTATGTCGGAAGCTATTCCGACTGGATTTCCGATGAGGACAGCGTAGTGGAATTCGACCGTGATGATCATCCGGAAGCGGCCGATGACCGGACGAAAGCGGTATTGGCGAGGTTGATCGAAGAAGGCTATACCGGCGAGATGCTGATGAAGAAATTCGAGTACGAAAAATCATTGTTGGAAGATGAAAAATAAATAGAAAAACGGCATTGCTGATGACTCGCAATGCCGTTTTTTTATGATTTATTCTTCTTGTTCAATTGGACAGTGATGATTTGGTGGTTTTCCATCTCACGCACGATAAAGCGGAAATCACTTAAGTCGATGACGCCGCCTTCCGCGATATCCGTGTCCATCATCTGGACCCAGCCGCCGATGGTATCGATGTCTTCACTTTCCTCGAATTCAATCGGGAAGCGGGCTTCGAGTTCTGACAGCAGCACCCGGCCGTTAACGAGGAAATTATGATGGTCCAAACGTTTGATATCATCGGTTTCATCATGGTCGAATTCATCGCGAATCTCGCCGACAATTTCCTCAAGGATGTCTTCCATGGTGATGACGCCGGCTGTCCCGCCGTATTCGTCGACAACGATCGCCATATGGACGTGCTGGCTTTGCATACGCAGCAGGACATCCTGGATCGGTGCCTGGTCATGGACAAACGGTAAATCATGGACCGTCAAACTTTTTGAGAGATCCCCTGCAGTCGTATAGCTCGTCAATAATTCCTTGATGTTGATAAAGCCGATGATGGCATCCTTATCGCCGTCTTCAGTTATCGGATAACGCGTATATTGATGCTCTTCAATGATTTCCATTAATTCATCATGATCCATTTCAATAGAGATGGTGATCATCTGCGTTCTCGGCAACATGATGTCTTTGGCCAAGCGTTCATCAAACGAGAAGATGTTTTGCATATACGCCAACTCGTTGTGGTTGATCTCGCCGCTCTGGTAGCTCTCGTGCATCAAATGCTTTAAGTCTTCTTCGGAATGCCCATAGGCCGGCTGCAAAGTCCGGATGCCGAGCGGGCGCAACAACAGCCGTGCCGAAGCATTGAGGAGCCATAATACGGGTGCGAATAGACTGCCGGCGAGACTCAGCGCAGGAGCGAGGCGAAACGCCGCGCGTTCTGCGTACTGGGCAGCCAAGGCTTTCGGCGCCAGCTCACCGATGATGGCGCGGATGAAAAATACCAGGACGAGCACGGAAATATAAGCGATCGGTCCTGCCGCATTCGATTCGGCCCTGTCCGCCACTGCCTGTACAGAAGGCAGCTCGGCAATGTTTTTTGACAGCCAGCCAAGGCCGATTGCCGTCACTGCGATGCCAAAGCGTGAAACGGACAGATAATAATCGAGATTATTGCTGATTTTTTCCATCCAAACGGCATTTTTGCGCCCTTCCGACAAGGCTTGCTCGATGCGCGACAAACGCACCCGGATGATGGAGAATTCCGCCCCTACAAAAAAAGCGGTGAAAAATAAAAGAATGCTTGCGGTTGTGATATAAAGATAAAATATACTGTCCAATTCGTCCCCCATGTCCGGGAGCTCACCTCAGCTTTCTAAAGTTGTGCATAGTATATCATAAATAAGGAGGCTTGTATCTGCGGGCAGGCGCAGAAAAATTTAGCCATTTCCAGCCAAACTTATTGAATGCACTGAAAAATATATTTATGATGAACAAAGAGAAAAGGAGTGGTTTTAGATGAAGGTGCTTATTTACGGGGGACAGATTTATACGATGGAAACAGAAGGCGAGACCGTAGAAGCGGTGCTGGTCTCTGATGACCGCATAGAAAAAACTGGGGCTTACGAAGAATTGCGTCATTTAGCCGATAAGGAAATCGATCTGGCCGGCCGCACCATGTACCCAGGGCTGGTCGATAGCCACCTGCATCTGATCCAGCACGGAGAGAAACTGATGCGCGTCGATTTGTCGAAAATCGAGAGCTCGGAAGACATGAAACAGCAATTGATCCGTTCGACCGAAGGCCATACGGGCGATGAATGGTTTATCGGTGAAGGATGGAATGAGAACAATTTCCCGGACCGGAAGATATTCCACCGCAGCGAACTTGATGCCATCTGCGAGTCGCCGATGATGCTGAAACGTGTATGCCGACACGCAGTGCTTGCCAATTCGCGCGCGCTCGAACTGGCTGGCATCACGAAAGAAACCGAAGATCCAGAAGGCGGTGTCATTGTGCGCGATACGAATGGGGAACCGACGGGCTATTTGCTGGACGCTGCACAGGAACTCGTCGCCGGAGTCGTTCCGGAAGTGAGCGTCGAGTACTTGACCAAAGCGTTAAAAACTTCAGTCGATGATTTACTCAAGCTCGGTTTGACGGGCGGCCATACGGAAGATATGGGGTATTACGGCCATTACTCACGGCCGCTGCAAGCGTTCCGAAACGTGATCGGCAAGGAAACGAAGTTCCGTGCCCATTTGCTGCGGGCACACGTGGCTTTTGAGGAAATGATGGAAAACGCCGAGTATTTGGAACCGTTTATCGATCCGGGCCCGATGAAATTGTTTGCAGATGGGTCGATCGGCGGCAGAACGGCTTTGCTCAGCCGCCCTTATACAGACGACCCATCGACTAGCGGCGTCGCGATCCATTCCGATGAAGAATTAAAGCGCCTGGTATCGGTTGCGAGAAAGCACGGCGAAGCGGTCGCTATCCATGTCATCGGCGATTTCGCCATGGAAAAAGCGCTCGATGCCATCGAAGCGCATCCGACGCCTGAAGGCAAACGGGACCGGCTCATCCATGCGATGGTCCTGAGAGAAGATTTGCTTGAACGCCTGAAACGGCTTGACGTGGCACTTGACCTGCAGCCGAGTTTCGTGCCTTCGGATTTTCCATGGGTAGTGGAACGGCTCGGCGACGACCGGCTCGCGTTGTCGTATGCCTGGAAGACCTTATTGGATGAGGGCATTATCTGCGCTGGCGGATCCGATGCGCCGATCGAGGAAGTCGACCCGCGCCAAGGCTTGTTTGCGGCTGTTGCACGCAGAAATCCTGAAGATACACATGCAGGGTATTTGCCTGAACAAAAACTTAGCCGTTTCGAAGCGATCCGCCTGTATACCTATGGCAGTGCGCAAGCCATTTGCATGGAGCATCGCCGCGGTTTGATCAAAGAAGGGTTCGATGCGGATTTCACCGTGTTCGATCGTGATTTATTCAATGGGCCTGAGGAGCAATTGCTTGAAGCCGAAGTGGAAATGACCGTTGTCGCAGGCGAAGTCATGTACGAGAAAAATGGGGTGGAGGTATAACGATGGAAACCTTTATCATTACCGGTGCATCCAAAGGCATCGGCCTTGCTCTCAGCAAGCAATTGGCAGAATCGGGCCATCAAGTCATCGGCATCGCCCGCACGGAACCTGAAGAATGGGCGGGCGGGCTCTTCATCACCCATGATTTGACCAATATCGCAGGGATTTCACATGTCATGTCGAAAGCGGCAAAAGAAATTTCAGCGGAAGCCGAAGCGGTTACTTTGGTCAATAATGCCGGGACGGTCGAACCAATCGGCTTTGCCGCCGCGAACGACGGACAGGACATCGAGAAGAGCATCACTTTGAACTTGACGGCGCCAATGGCTTTGTCTTCCGCTTTCTTGGGCGGGACAGAGTCCATAAAGACGCGCCGCATCGTTAATATTTCATCAGGTGCCGGTAGAAAACAAATCAAAGGCTGGAGCGCCTATTGCGCCGGCAAGGCGGGTCTCGACCATTACACGACCTGTCTGGATGCGGAATACGAAAACCTTAAAGCGGTTTCAGTCGCACCGGGCATCATCGATACCGGCATGCAAGAAAAAATACGGGAAAGCGGGGAAGAGGATTTCCCTCAGATCGAGCATTTCCGTGATTATAAGCGCAGCGGCAAACTGAGCACCCCGGAAGACACAGCATCAGGCTTGATCCAGTTGATGCAACGCCCTGATTTCAATGAACTGCCGGTATTGCTTGATTTGAGGGAGCTGCCGAAATGAAAAAGGGGGAAGCCCAATTGGCTACGAAACAGCAAATGCTAACGAAATTGCGTGAAGCGGACCAAGCAGGCATCGATGTGTCGAGCCCAAAAGCCCTTGTCACACATATGCTCGAACGCGGGGATAAAGAAGCCGTGCTATGGTTCTATAAAAAAGGAAGCGTTGAATTCGATTTTGACTACTATCGGAAGCTTGTAGCGGAATTAAAAGCGCATTAAGCTAAAAACCCCCAATCCAGTATTTGTGGATTGGGGATTTTTGGCTGTTGTTTCAGCCGAAAGCAAGCCGCTTTCTGGATGTGAATTATGCTATAGTAGCTGTAGTTGATGTTAAAAAATGACTTAATCTTTCAACAAAAGGATGGAATTCAATGGACACGTTGTTATTTATCGCAATAATTGGGGTGGCGGTTTTTGTCGGGATCGCGTCAAAGAAATACTACGATAAACCCTATATCGTCAATTTCGGAATCGCGGCTTTGATGCTATTGCTTGTCGTTCAGTCGATTTTGATGCAGCCGATTACGATACTTGGCTATATCGCCATTGTGGTCTGTTCGATCGCATTCGTTTTCCAAGTGGTGATCGGCTACCGCAATTGGAAAGGCCAGGAGTATACAAAAGCATGAAAAAAAGCAGGTGAAGAGAAAGTCTTCACCTGCTTTTTCGTTTCATTAAATTTGTTTTAAGGCGTCTTCGATTTGGCTGGCGCCTGCGGTCAGCTCGAATACTTTGTCTGTAAGATCCGTGGATTCAAGGCACGCGACGATGACAGCTGCGACGTCTTCTCTCGGAATGCTGCCGGAATCGAGTTTCCCGGCTGCAGCAATTTGCCCTGTTGCCGGATCGTCTGTCAATAAGCCGGGCCGGACAATCGTATACGCCAAGCTGCTCGATTGCAAGATGCGATCAGCGTGGTGTTTGGCGATATAGTACGGCGTCATTTCCTTGGTCCAATGGGAGCGGTCATCGGCATGGATGGCGCTGACCATGATGAAGCGATCGATGCCGGCTAGTTCTGCCGCTTCTACCGCTTTTGCCGCGCCGTCCAAATCGACAGTCATCGTTTTGTCTGCACCGGTTGAAGCGCCGCTGCCAGCTGTGAAGACTACTGCATCGCAGTCAGTCATCGCTTTTTGCAGTTCTTCCACGCTTCCTTCGAGGCTTGCCACGACAGTTTCCGCTTTTAACTCTTCAAAAAACGGTCGTTGCTCTGGTTTGCGGATCATCGCTTTCACTGTGTGCTCTGGATGTTTCGCAAGCAGGCGCACCAAATGCTGTCCAATCTTGCCGTTTGCTCCAATTACGAGTGTCTTCATTTCAATTTCCTCCTTAAAATTTGGCTACCTACACCCTATACCCGAAAAATCGGACTATAGCCAAAATATAGGATATGATGCAAAAAACTAGCATGTTTTCTTGGCGCAACTTTTAGTATAATTGTAAAAAGAAAAATAATTTAAAAATGTTAAATTATAGGGGTGTTTATATATGAGCAAACAATTCGAGGAAAATGACCTGTCCATAAAGCAACGCAATCTAAAAGAAACGCCTCCGGATTTTTCACAGTTCAAAGGCAAACGTCTCGACAAGCAGCCGAATCTTTTAGTGGACGGATTGGTCCACGTGGTCTTAACCGGTTTTGGAGCCGCTTTACTGCTGGGCATCGTTTATGTGTTGTTCAATTATATCAATTGGTAAGGAGGAGAGACAATGATCCGCTATCCCGATCGAGCGTTAAGAACCATCGGCGTCACGGCACCTTCTTCAGGGGTGCCTGAAGAACTCCATCATTTGCTGGAAGGGGCGATTGCCCAATTGGAGCGGCAAGGCTTTGCTGTCAAAGCCACACCGAACGCCTGGAGCCAAAAGGAAGCCAAATCGTCGCCTGCAGCTGTCCGTGCGAGAGAACTGATCAGCATTTGGCGTGATTCCCAAATCGACGCCATCATCCCGCCATGGGGTGGGGAGCTATTATTGGAAGTTTTGGAGTATCTTGATTTCCAGAAGTTCACGCCGAAATGGCTTCTCGGGTATTCGGATGTCAGCTTGCTGGCCTTGGCGATTACGTTAAATACCGGGATCGCGACAGCACACGGCACCAATATTGTCGACTTGCGCGGCAGTGAAACCGATGCGACCACAGCTCGCTGGGTGGATGTGTTGTCTTCGACGAAAGCCTCAGTCATTAAACAAGTCTCTTCTGAGCGATACCAAAAAAATTGGAGCCATGACAAGCCGGCTGCTGGCGTTTTCAATTTGACCGAGCCGACCGAATGGAAAACCGTATCGGGACAAGCCGAACGACTGGAAGGCCGTCTTCTCGGCGGATGCATCGACGTGATCCGCCACCTCATTGGTACACCATATGGTAACGTGGATGCTTTCCGGAAGAAATTCATTTCAGGGGAGCCGGTCGTGTGGTTTTTGGAAAACTGCGAAATGAACACACCGGATTTGAAGCGCAGTTTGCTGCAGATGAAGTATGCAGGCTGGTTCGATAATTGTTCTGGAATTGTCTTTGGCAGAAGCGAAGCGAATGATGCCGTACAAGGCTATAGCGCGGAGATGGTGTACGAGGAACTTGCAGAGCAATTAAAAATCCCCATCGTTTATGATGCCGATATCGGCCATCAACCGCCGCAAGTGATTCTTGTCAACGGGGCGCATGCGATTTTCCACGTTGACGATGGAAAAGGGCGTGTCGTCCAGGAATTCCGCTAAAGAAAGGATGAATGTCATGGACTATCGCCGATTAACGCAAGATGATGCCGAACAGTACCGAGAACTTCGCTTGACGGCATTGCAGACAGATGCCGATGCGTTTTCGACTGATTTCAATGAAGCAAACCAAAGGCCGGTGAGTGCGACGGCTAAAAATCTCAGCAATCCTTCAGCCGTGACATTCGGTGCGTACGACGAAGGCCGTTTGCTCTCCATGATGACGCTGCTCAGATTATCTGGGAAAAAGACCAGCCACAGAGCCGAAGTACTCGCTGTCTATGCAGCGGAAGAAACAAGAGGAACAGGAGTCGCGTCAAAGCTATTTGACCATTTGCTGGCGTTTGCAAGTGAATGGGATGGGCTCGAGCAGCTCGAACTAGCCGTCAATTCAGCAAACCCACGCGCAATCCGTTTTTACGAACGATCCGGCTTTCAGCCCATCGGCATCACGCCGAATGCCCAAAAGGCGGAGGGCCGTTATATCGATGAATTGTTGATGGTGCTGAAGCTGTAGTAATGAAAGCAATAGAAAAAGCGGAGACATTTGTCTCCGCTTTTTTACTGTTCATTTAAAATATACAATTTGTCGTCGCCTTCTGTCGGGGTGCCCCGGCCGTCGGTATTATTCGTGATGAAATACAAATCGTCGCCGTCGGAATGGACGTCGCGGATGCGGCCGTAGCCTTCGATGGAATCGGTGATTTCTGCTGATTCCGGATCCAGCACTTTGATCGCCGTCCCGCGAAGCGCTGCGATATACAGTACACCGTCATGGAAATCGATCCCGCTTGGCGCCCACGTATCATCGGCGCCGCTCGTCGCCAGAGGTGCTTCTAAGCCATCCGCCGTTTCTTCTCCTTCGATATCGGGCCAGCCATAATTGGCATCCTGTTCGATGATATTGATTTCATCGTTCGCGGATTGGCCGTGTTCTGCTGCATACATCGTCTCCCCGTCCCACGCCAAGCCTTGTGGATTGCGGTGGCCGAGTGAGTAGATTTCAAATTCATTGAATTCGTTGAGACGGAGAATCTTCCCGTTGACTGAAGCGGGGTCCTGCGCAAGGTCGGGTTCGGATGCGTCTCCGATAGTCGCATAAAGCGTGCCGTCTTCACTGAATTCTAACCTGCCGCCGTGATGGACATTGCCTGTCGGAATGCCTGACAAGAGAACGGCCGTTTCCGACCAGCTTCCGCCGTCTAAACGGAATTCCGCAATTTTATTATAGGAATTGCCATTGTCTTCATAAACATAATAGCCGTAAGCTTCCTGTGAGTCATCGAAATCCGGCTTCAGCACGAATCCGAGAAACCCTGCTTCAGAAGCCGAAGACAAAGGCGAAGAGAAATTGACATCCTGGCGCTCCAACTTTCCTTCGGCATCGATATAAGCGACTGTGCCTGGGCGTTCTGATATATAGAAAGCGTTTCCTTGTTTGTTGATTGACCAAGGGGCTTCAAGGTCTGTCGCGATTACATCTGCAGGTGCGGTCGCTTCATCGGGATTCGCCGGCCCATTGCTGCATCCGGCAAGAGCTGCTGCAAGAATCCCGGGAAAAAGCCATTTTTTCAACTTGAAAACCTCCTTTTTATTCATCATAATCTAAGCAGGAAGCGATGGGAAATGTAAAACAGCAAGGAGGGCGAAAAATGCCGCTGCTAAAAGACGTCAAAGAACAAGAAGAGCTGCGCAAAAAACGCAATTTGGTCCGCATCATCACGTGGATTAGCATCGCAGTCGTGCTGTTCATCCTATGGTATGTAATTTAAAGGGAATGCATAGGAAAACGCGAAGCCCAAACTACGGGCTTCGCGTTTTTGTAGTTAAGCTTTTGTTTTTTGCTGCGGTTTGGCAATGATCCATTCGACGATCACGAACACTGCTACAAGGACGATCATCAAATTGATCAGCCCAGCATCCAAATACTTATCGCGGAAAATGATGGCGACCGTCAAGACGTAAAAGACGGCCTGTGTAACTTTTGCAGCAGGCGGCACTTCGTTTTTCGGATAGCGCAGCCGGCCGAGCTGGAACGCCAGAAAAGCGAATAACAGAATCAAGTATTGTGGCCAAGTAAAGCTGTCGTTGACCAGATTATTCATCAGTGCGTAAACGATTAATGGAACGAGATACAATAAAAGCGTTTTCAAGGGAGATCCTCATTTCTGCTATTTTTTGCGCGGAGTGCTATTTTGCCGTTCTTTCAATAGCTGGATCAAATTGTAGACGGCGAAAGCGAGTGCAAGCCCGACGATGATCACCGATAATAAGGGATAGAGCGATACGCCGTTTTGCATGATGTCTACGATGCGTGCATAGATGATGAATGGGCCGATCAGGATGATGAAAATATCGAGTGCGGTTCCTAGTTTCGATCTCATAAATAGCCTCCAGTAAATCAGTATGTCACCATCATATCAGAATCGCATGTACCTGGCATGCCCAAAGCAAAAAGCAGCCGCTCAAAGTTGAACGGCTGCTTTCTTTATTTATGCTCTTTTAGTTTGTCGTTAGCAAGTGTGTGAGCCGCCTTGTTCTGGGAATCGGGGATCCATTTGATGAAGCAATAATCGAATTCGTCCGCAATCGACAAGGACTCGTCCAGCAATTTTTTGTAGACCGGATTTTTCACAAAGCGTTTTTCGAAGGCGTCAACGACGAGTTTTGAGTCCGATTTGATGGACACCATGCCGGTCGCGAGCGGACGAGCGAGCTCCAGCCCTTTTAATAGCGCCGTGAATTCGGCCTGGTGATTATCCATTTCGCCGACGTATTCACTCCATTTGATGGAATGCCCTTCGCCTCTTAAAAATACGCCGACTGCGCTGACGTTGACACCGCCAGCAGTCGATGCGTCCACGAACAATTCGATCATCGCACGGCCTCCTGTTCATCGAGCGGCCGAATTTTCTTCGCGATATAGCCGAACGGCGTATCCAGCACCGACACGATGAATTTCAATACATACGTTGAAATAAAGACCTGGATCCAGACATCGAACGGAAAGACGCCGAAAAAAGCGATCGATGTGAAGATCAAGGTATCGATCAATTGACTAAGCAAAGTCGAGCCATTATTGCGAATCCAGAACTGGCTGTCTTTCGGAAAGATTTTTCGCAAAGCCGAAAAGACGATGACGTCGATATGCTGCGCGAGCAAGTAAGCGATCATGCTGGCAATGGCGATTTGCGGCACCAATCCGAAGACTGTCTCGAGTGCTTCGTGCGCAAAATCACTGTCCGCCGGAATGAATTGAAGGCCGAACTGCATCGTCACGACCATGATCAAAAGTGAGGAAAAGCCGAGCCATACTGCTTTCTTCGCTTCTTTTCTGCCGTATTTTTCATTGAGAATATCGGTTGCGAGAAAAGTCGAGGCGTACAAGCTATTGCCGAGCGTTGCGGTCAAACCGATGATCTCAATCGTCTTTGTCACTTGAATATTCGCCAGGATGGTGGCGAACGCGACCCAGGCGAACAGCCCGGTCTTGCCGAACACTTTATACATGATGAGCAATAACACAAAATTGAACAGGGCGAAGCCTAGCCCTAAAAATTCATTAAACAAACTGCTTCCTCCTTAGTTTTGGTAGAGCGGGAAGTTTCGAACCGCTAAGGACGAAAATGTCCCAAGCCAGTATACCGATTGTTGCAGAAAAAAACAAATTCATAGTAGAATAATAGAATGACATTTTGCGGAGGGACCCGAATGAAAAAAGTATCCATCATCAACGAAATCGATGAAATGCTCAATACGTATTGTGAAGGCTGCTTTGTCAAAGCCCAACTCCGCAAGGACGAAGGAAAAACGGCGGCGCACCGCTTTTGCATCAGCGAATGCACAGTCGGCACCCAATTGCAGTTTTTGGGGCAGGAATTAAATAAAATTGGCACGGGCGGTAAGTAAATCCTCGAGCAGTTGCAGGGTGTTTTCATTAGCATAGCAATCCAGTATGCACGGATTTGCCTGAATAAAAAGAAGACCCAGGAAAAATTCCTGGGTCTTTTGCAGTTTCTATTGTTATGGTTGGTCCTGCACGACGTTTGCTGCTTGCGGTCCGCGATTGCCGTCGATAATATCGAACGAGACAGCTGCGCCTTCTTGCAGCGATCGGAAACCATCACCTTGGATGCCGGTAAAATGGACAAAAACATCATCACCGTTGTCACATTCGATAAAGCCATAGCCTTTTTCTGAATTGAACCATTTCACAATTCCGTGGTGCATGGACCTTCCCCCTAATATTCAGATTGTCAACCCCTCAGCCATAGAGCCAATGGATGGCTTAACTATACATGATGGTGCATACAAGGTCAATACAGCGATGGGGCGCCGTTTCAGCCCGTTTCGCGTTATAATGGAGTCAGGACACCTTAAAGGAGAGAATCCATGAATCCTCAAGTAATTGCGGACTGCCGCATGAGAGTAAAAAGCATCTATGAACAGTTTGACGCGAGCCACGACTGGCAGCACATCGAGCGCGTGCTGGAAAATGCCCGCCATATTGCACAGGCGGAAGGCGGCGATCTGGCGCTGATCGAGCTTGCCGTGCTGTTGCATGACGTCTCCGATCCGAAATACAAAAAAGCAGGGGAAGACCCGGAACAAGAAATCCTCTTGCAGCTCGAGCTCTCAGACAAAGAGCGCAGTGACATCCGCTCAATCATCAGGACCGTTTCCTTTAAAGGCGGGACGAACGAGGAGCCGCAATCAATCGAAGGCAGAATCGTCCGGGATGCTGACCGGCTCGATGCCATTGGCGCCATCGGCATCGCCCGCGCCTTTGCCTACGGCGGCGCAAAAGGCCGTAAATTATATGACCGGGATGAACAAGCACGCACAGCGATGACTGAAAGCGAATACCGGAACGGCGATACGAGCACCGTAACGCATTTTTACGAAAAGCTTTTGTTGTTGAAAGAGCGCATGGTGACGGATAGCGGAAAGCAAATGGCTGAAGAACGCCACCGATTTATGCTATCCTTTCTAGAGCAACTACAAAACGAAACGGATGGGAAAAAATGAGCCATTTACACATAACAAACTTAAGCAAAACAGTGGGGGTCAAAACCCTTTTCACCAATGTCGAATTCTCGCTGTACCCGGGAGAGCGCGCAGGCTTGATTGGCGTCAACGGCACCGGCAAGTCGACTCTTTTGTCGATCCTGGCAGGAGATCTCGAATCCGACACGATGGAAATGGACCATCCGAAAAAATACCGGATTACCTATTTGATGCAGGAGCCTGAGTTCGATGAATCGTTGACCGTCCTTGAGACTGTCTTCTCCGGCGACTCGCCGCTGCTCGCACTCAACCGCTCCTATGAAAAAGCGCTGCAAAACATGATCGCCGATTCGGGATCCGAACAATTGCAGGAAGAATTGATGAAAATCCAGGAAGGCATGGAACGCGAAAACGCTTGGGACATCAACGCCTTGGCGAAAACGGCCTTGACCAAACTTGGCATCGATATGTACGACCAGCAGATCAGCGAATTGTCTGGGGGCCAGCGCAAACGAGTAGCACTCGCGAAAGCCTTGATTGAACCGGCCGACTTGATCCTTTTGGATGAGCCGACCAACCATTTGGACGCAGGCTCTACTGAATGGCTGCAGGAAACGCTTCTGCGCATGAACAGCGCCATGCTGTTCGTGACGCATGACCGCTACTTCCTCGATGCTGTCTCGACGCATATCTTTGAATTGGCGGATCAGACGATGTATACGCATAAAGGAAACTATGGCGATTACCTAGAAGCGAAAGCTGTTAGAGAAGAAATGGCCGAAGCGACGAAACAAAAGATGCACAACCGTTTCCGCTCGGAGCTAAAATGGATCCGCCGCGGCGCGAAAGCCCGCAGCACGAAACAAAAAGCACGCATCCAGCGTTTTGACCAATTGTCGGAAGATCTGCAATCAACGTCCGATAATACGAGCCTTGAATTATCAATGCAGAGCCAGCGACTCGGCAAGAAGATTATTGAAGGGGAAAACTTGGGCGTTTCATACGGCGACCATGAAATTTTCCATTCGTTTGACTTCCTCTTGCAAGGCGGCGACCGCATTGGCATCGTCGGCCCGAATGGCGCAGGGAAATCGACACTTATGAAATTGATCGCTGGCGACTTGGAAGCGACAAGCGGCACGTTGGACTACGGAAGTACCGTCAAGATTGCCCATTTCACGCAGCGTTTGCCGGAAATGGACGAATCCCAGCGCATGATCGAGTACATCCAGGAAGTGTCGAGCGATTTTGAAGCGGAAAAAGGCGTACGCTTGTCCGCGACACAAATGCTTGAACGATTCCTGTTCCCGTCGAATGCACACGGTACTTTGATCGGCAAATTGTCAGGAGGCGAGCGCAAGCGCTTGTACTTACTGAAATTATTGATGGAAAAACCGAATATCTTATTGCTCGATGAGCCGACAAATGATTTGGATATCCAGACTTTATCTGTTTTAGAGGACTTTTTGGAGAATTTCCCAGGCGTCGTCTTGACCATTTCCCATGACCGCTTTTTCCTTGACCGAATTGCGAAAAAGCTATGGACGCTTGGCAGCGGCACTGTCGACGAGTACCAAGGACTCTATACGGACTGGCTGAAAGAAAAGAAGCCGGTAGTTGAGCCGCAAGCTGTTACTGTGGCAAATGAAGCACCGGCTGTTGAACCTGCACCGCAGGCACCGGAAAAAAAGAAAAAGATGAGTTTCCTCGAGAAAAAGGAATATGACGGCATACTCGACAAAATCGCGGAAGTGGAAGAGAAGATCGAACAGACCGAGGCAGAAATGTCCAAAGCTGGGTCTGACTTTGATAAATTGCAGGAATTGACCAACCAAATCGATGCCTACACCGCCCAGTACGATGAATTGATCGAACGGTGGAGCTATCTGCAGGAACTGGCAGAAGCGTAATTTACACAGGAGGGATTATCTTGAAAATAGTAGCTATTGAACCGACACCAAGCCCGAATACGATGAAAGTGATCATCGATCAGGAATTGCCGTTCGGGAAAAGCCATAATTACAAGAAAGACCAAACAGAAGGCGCGCCGAAAGAAGTGCAGCAAATCTTAGAAATCGATGGCGTCAAAGGCGTCTACCATGTGGCAGATTTCCTCGCAGTCGAACGCAATGCGAAATCCGACTGGGAAGGCATTCTTGCGGATGTGCGTAAAGTCTTCGGCGAAGGCAATGGCTCCGAAGAAGAACTCGAGATCGATGAGCATTTCGGCGAAGTGTATGTCCATGTCCAGGAATTCAAAGGCATTCCGCTGCAATTAAAAGTGTTCGATTCACAATCGGAAGAGCGCTTTGCGATGCCGGAACGGTTTGTGCAGGCGATGAACAAAGTCATGGATCCAACCGATGAAAACTTCATTTTCCAGCGTAAATGGGCAGATTACGGCGTCCGCTACGGCGAAAAAGAAGAAATCGGCAAAAGCATCGTCGAAGAAATCGAAGCGGCTTACCCCGATGACCGTTTGGTGTCTTTGACAAGCAAAACCGAATCGAATGAATCGGCTGGCAAAATCAACAAACGCAGAGTGTCGCTGGAAGAATTCGACGCACCGGATTGGGAGACACGCTTCCAATTGCTCGGCCAATTGGTTGAAGCGGATCTTGAAGATTTGCCGCTGTTAGGCAAGGCATTGGAAGACGACAAAATGTCGATCCGCCGCCAAGCAGCCATCTATCTTGGCGATATCGACGACGAAGCAGTCGTACCGTATGCAGAACAGGCGATGAGAGACAAGTCATGGGCGGTCCGCCGCACAGCTGGTGACACCATCAGCGACCTTGGCTTCGAAGCGTTCGAGCCGATCATGATCGAAACCTTGAAAGACAAGAACAAGCTCGTGCGCTGGCGTGCCGCGATGTTCTTGTATGAAACCGGGACAGAACGAGCGCTTCCGGCACTTAAGGAAGCGGAAAATGACCCTGAGTTCGAAGTGAAGCTCCAGATCAAGATGGCGATCGCCCGCATCGAACAAGGCGAAGAAGCGCGCGGTTCGGTATGGAAGCAAATGACCGAAGCCCGCCAGACGATGAAAGACAATAAGTAAGAGGGGAATGTTTCCCGCCTGCTTCCTTGAGGTAAAGAGCAATACGACGCTTTACTTGGAGGAGAGAAAATGGTGAATAATAAACAAGTGTACTCAATAGAAGTGCTTTGCCGCGGCAAATACGAATCGTGGGAATTTGAACAGGAAGAAGAGCGCGACAGGTTTTATGAGTCGGTGAAGAAAAAATTCGCCGATCACGCTTTCGAAGAAGAACCGACAGATGTGGAAGACACGGAAATCCTGCAGCTGAGCGCCAATTCCGTCCATATCGATGACGAAGGCGAAGTGGACCAGAAAATGCGCTATGACTGGTTCCATTACGATAGTTTCGGGGATATGCTGTCTTACATCAATGGGCAGTATAAGAACAAATAAGAAGTAAATGAGAATAAAAAAAGAGTCGTCCGCTTGTGGAATTCACAGGCGGCCGACTCTTTTTGCATAGCGGTATAAGCTTCTAGAGTACATCATTCCATTTTTTTCTTTAGATAAGCTTGAATGAGCTGGTGGTCTTCTTCAGTCAGTTTGTCGATTTTCTTGATCGAATTGACGATGTCGAGCACGTGGTCTTCTTCCATTGCTCGCCTGCGGGAGGCGAAATAGGCAGAAATGGCGCTGGTGAACGTTCCGATAATACCAATTCCGACAAACATCAAAATAGCTGCCAACAAGCGCCCGACGCCGGTCTCGGGGTAGATATCGCCATATCCGACAGTCGTAATCGTCACAATTGCCCACCAGATGACATCAGTATAAGTAACGATCTAAGGCTCGATTAGGATCATCGGGATCGGCACGAGAAAGATCAAAATAACCGCGAAAATCAGCAATTTTTCCAAGCCATTCGTTTTTAAGACGACATACACAGGTTTCAAAAAGCGGGGGAGGATGCCCCATAATTTCAACATCCGGAAAAACATGAAAAAGCGTGCTGCCTGATAAATCGCATCGAGCGGAATGATGGCGACCAATTCCAATGGGGGGGATTTAACGAACTGCCATTTGCGCTCTGCTGCAACGAAGCGGATGAAATAATCAACGAAGAAAATTCCCCAGATGACCTAATGAACTAAGGTGAAACGTTCATTGGAAACGAGCGCAATGACGACGGATACGATTACCAGCAGGAATAGGAAAGCCTCGTAAAAGAAATTGCGTAATTTCATGTTAATCCCCCTTTAAGTTAAGACAGGAATTAATCCACTTCTCCCCATGCAGGATTCCAGACGACTTCCCATAAATGACCGTCCGGGTCTTAAAAATGGCCAGAGTAGCCGCCCCAAAACGTGTCATGTGCCGGATCCGTTATCAGGGCTCCCGCCTGTTCAGCCTGGTCCATTACCGCGTCGACTTCCGCTTTGCTGTTGACGTTATGGCCAAGCGTGAATTCTGTAGGGCTTGGCGGGCCCATCGCTACTTTCGTTTCGTGGGCGATATCTTGGCGTTTTCAGATGGCGAGTTTCAGCCCATGCTGAAGATCGAAAAATGCAACGGCGCCGTTATCGAATTCTTCCCCGACAATTCCTTCTGTCGGTAAGCCCAGGCCGTTCCGGTAAAATTCCAGTGATCGCACGAGATCGTCCACACCGATCGTAATGACAGAGATTCTTGGCTTCATGCATGTCACTTCCTTTTTAGCTTTAGTTTATCAGAACTTTCGATAATGCTAGTCAAATATCGAAAACTCCTAACTTTTTAGACTGAGTATTCGCTTAGCCTTCTGTTGAACGGTCCCGGTGTGCGCAATAATATCCCAATTCGGAGATTCTGTAAACAGCAGTGGCAATTAAACGCATCTGAATCAATGAAATTAAAGCAAAACTAAGTTAGAATGTTAATGGAAGAAGTATATTCAAGCTACCAGAAATTATAAAGAAAGCAGGGAGATATATGAACGCTTACGATGAGTACATGAAAGGCATTGTCGTCCCAATGCGCAAAGAATTGACGGAATCCGGATTCACGGAGCTGACGACAGCAGAAGACGTCAACGAACATATGAGTACTGCACAAGGCGTGAGCCTCGTGATCATCAACTCGATCTGTGGATGCGCCGCAGGGCTTGCGCGACCAGCGGTACGTGAAGCGGTTGAACTGGCTGAGCGGAAGCCAGACCATTTGGTAACGGTATTTGCAGGACAGGACAAGGAAGCGACTGCGCAGATGCGCCAGTATTTCGAGGAAGTTCCGCCATCGTCACCTTCGATCGCGGTATTGAAAGACGGGCAGCTTGCGCATTTCATCCCGCGCGAAGAAATTGAAGGCTTTGAAATGGAACAAGTACGTGATGCCGTGAAAAGAGCGATCGAGGAAGCAGCGCAGTGAAGACGATCGTCACGACCGCTTACCGGCCGACGGATGCGACCAAGCTCTGTGCACGAGAGACCGCACAGCTCCTTGGGTTGCAGGCAGTCGAGCGCAATAAGCGGCCGATCTACAAACTGCACGAAGAACTAGCTGCGGACGTCATCGTCTGCAAAAAAGAACGGCTCGAGCTTTATCCAGTCGGACAAAGCGAGCCGTTCTTTTTTCATCCCAATTCGGCAGCATTCCGCTCAAAGCGGCCGCTCGGAAACGATCCGCTTATTGAAGTGTCAGGACTCGAGCCGGGCGACGCTTTTCTCGATTGCACGCTCGGCATGGCGAGCGATGCGCTCATCGCTTCGCTTGTCGTTGGGGACACAGGAAGAGTCGTTGGCTGTGAAAGCGACCCGGTTATCGCCCATGTCATCCGTGAAGGCTTGAAAAATTATGAGGACATGCCGAAGCTGCACGATTCGATGAGGCGCATCACAGTCATCCCGCAAAATGCCGTCGATTATCTGAATGGCCTTAATGATAATTCCTTCGATGTCGTTTATATGGATCCGATGTTCACGGAACAGATCGCCGAAGCGTCAAACTTCGCGCCGCTGCGGAACAACGCCGATCACGGCCAACTGACGGAAGAGTGGGTAGAGGAAGCGAAGCGCGTCGCAAGGAAAAGCGTCGTCTTGAAAGCGCATTTCCGCTCGACTGATTTCGAGTCGTTCGGCTTCAAGCGGCGCGTACGCCCAAATACGAAATTCCATTTCGGCGTCATACAAATGAATAAGACCCAATAAAAAAATCTCCCAAAGCGGGAGATTTTTTTAGTCTGTAAAGGATAGCGAAGTCAAATACACAAGCATAAACAATAGACCCAATCCAATCAATAATGACGCGTCCATGAAAATTCCTCCTTTTTGAAAAAAACAAGGCGTACTTACTCGCTTTATTGTACAATGAAATGGAGCAAGATGAAACCTTTCCACTTAAAAATCGTTTATTACTATAACTATCTTGACAAAATGTTCAAAATTGAGGGTGATGTTTAGTGAAGAGTTGGTGGCAGAAGTCCTTGATGGTTGCTGTAACGGTTCTGACGCTAGGAGCCATTACGCCAAACCATATGATTTGGGAATCCTTGCTCGATGAAGAGGATGGCCCAAAAACGCATGCAAGCCAAGGGCAAACAAAAGAGTATACGCTTGAATGGATCGATCCTGCAGAATATTATGTGACGGCAGACTCAATTCTTGCCGATTTTCGCCAAGCCGCTGAAGAGCAGTCCTACATAAAATTCGGATCGCGCATCGGCCCGGTGATCGACTCGGAATTCCGTACGCGCATTTTGCCGACGATCCAGGACGTGATCGACACGGAACTGGCCGGATACAGCAAAGACAGATTGCGCAATTTGACGATTTCCGAAAAACCATCCGGCGACCATGCCGAAAAAATTTTCCACGTTTACGATAAAGACAGCGGGCAAGATGAAATCCGCTTCCATGTCCGGACCGAGAAAAAACCGCTTGAAGGCTATTCATTCAATTTCCATTACCATTTGGCAAGCGATCAGTACCAGCGTCACATCAGCATCGGGGACATCTACTGGTCAAAAAATACACCGCCTAAATGGCTTTCCTGAAACCGTTATCACCATAACGGTTTTTTTTAATGCGCCCATTTCTTTCTTAAGATGTGATATTCTTAAAGTTTTTCTTATTCGAGTTGTTTTTGTTATGATGATACTAATAATGGAGGGAATTGCATGAAACAATATTTAGCGTTGTGTGAACATATTTTGGACCAAGGAGCCAAGAAAGAAGACCGTACGGGAACCGGGACACTGAGCGTATTCGGCCACCAGATGCGTTTTGACCTGGCGGAGGGCTTTCCGCTCATGACCACCAAGAAAACGGCGTTCCGGCTGATTGTCTCAGAACTCTTATGGTTCATCAAAGGCGATACGAACGTCCAGACCTTATTGAAGGATAATAACCATATTTGGGATGAGTGGGCATTTGCGCAGTGGGCCGAAAGCGATGAATACGACGGGCCGGACATGAGTGATTTCGGCCGGCGGGCACAGCGCGATCCGGAATTTGCGGAGCTGTACAAACAGCAAATGGCGCTATTTCAGGAAAAAGTGCTGGCAGATGACGAGTTTGCGAAAAAATACGGTGATTTGGGGCCGGTTTACGGCAAGCAATGGCGATCGTGGGCAGCGACTGACGGCGGCCAGATCGACCAGTTGAAAAACGTCGTCGAATCGATTAAGCACAATCCGGACTCCCGCCGCCATTTGGTGACGGCTTGGAATCCGGAATTCATCGACGACATGGCGCTTCCGCCTTGCCACATCATGTTCCAGTTTTACGTAGCGGACGGCAAATTATCGTGCCAGCTATACCAGAGAAGCGCAGACGTCTTTCTCGGCGTGCCGTTCAATATCGCCTCTTATGCGCTGCTGACGCACCTCGTCGCGCAGGAATGCGGGCTCGAGCCTGGGGAATTCATCCACACGACCGGCGATACGCATCTTTATGTGAACCATTTGGAGCAAGTGCAGGAGCAGTTGAGCAGAGAACCGAAAGCTTTGCCGACTTTAAAATTAACAGAAGGCAAATCGATGTTCGACATGGACATGTCAGACATTCAAATCGAGGGCTATGACCCGCATCCGCGGATCAAAGCGCCTGTTGCAGTATAACGGCCAAGGAGGAGAACTGATGATTTCATTAATGGTGGCGCATGACCCAGATCACGTGATCGGCAAGGACAATCAATTGCCCTGGCATATTCCGGAAGATTTAGCGTATTTTAAAAAACATACCATCGGAAAAGGCATGGTGATGGGGCGCAACACATTCGAATCGATCGGACGGCCCCTGCCGAAGCGGCGCAATATTGTCGTGACGCGCAATACGGCGTATACGGCTGAAGGCGCTGACATCACCCACAACCTGACCGATGCAATCGAATTGGCAAAACAGCAGCACGAAGAAGTGATGGTCATCGGGGGCGAACAGATTTTCCGGGAAGCCTTGCCGATTGCGGACAGGCTTTACATTACCCTTATCCATCAACGATTCCAGGGCGATACGTTTTTCCCTGAATACGGAAGGGAATGGACCTTAGTATCGGAGTCTGAACGCCATCAATCGGACGGCATCCCGTATTCGTATTTAGTGTACGAACGAAACGCAGGAGGAGAAACAGGTGCTTAAGTCTGCCCGAACCTTTTCCTATCTATTCGGCTATTTGCCGATTGCCGCCAAAAATCTGGCGAAGTTTAAAAAGCGTAAAGCCGGCTTGAGCCATGAGGAGTACAGCCGGCTGATCCATAGTGAGCCCCAGAAATGGGCAACAGGCATCATGAGACGCACCGGCAGCCAAGTCGAAGTGAGCGGGCTCGGGCATTTGCCAAAAGGGCCGGTACTGTTTGTCAGCAACCATGAAGGCAATTTCGATATTCCGGTGCTGTTGTCGTCGATCCCGAAACCGTTCGGCTTCATCTCGAAAGAAGAAGTGAAGAAGTTTCCGATCATCCCAGCTTATATGGAAGAGATGAATTGCGTGTTTCTTGACAGGACCGACCGGCGCAGCGCTTTCAAGTCCATCACCGATTCCATCGGCAAGCTTCAGGAAGGCCATTCCATCCTGATTTTCCCGGAAGGAACGAGAAGTAAAGGTCAGGGGCTTAAGGAATTCAAAGCCGGCTTCATGCGCATCGCAAAAGAAGCGCAAGTGCCCGTCGTGCCGATCGCCATCGAAGGCACAGCGCGCATTATGGAAAACAATAACAACCGTATTTGCCCGGCACATGTGACTGTCCAGGTGCTCAAGCCGATCACCCCGGAAGAGATGGACATTGCGGGCGTAAAAGCGGCGCAAGTGGTCAAAAGCCGCATCGAGCAAGCGCTGGCTAAGGTGCAGTGAAATTTTTACAAGAAGTGCCACATCATTTATGCAGAGGAAATGGAAGTGATCGAATGTCGAAAATTCATATCGTAACGGATTCGACTGCAGACTTGAAAGCAGAAGAAATAGAGTCATACGGGCTTCACGTGGTCCCTCTTTCGATCCAGATCGGGGGCAAGACCTACCTCGACCGCGTTGATTTGGAACCCGAAGCTTTTCTTGACCTGATGAAAAATTCAGATGAATTCCCGAAAAGTTCCCAACCAGCACCGGGCGTCTTTAAAGAGCTGTATGATGAACTCGGCAAGGATGGAAGCCAAATCATTTCCATCCATATGACAGGGGGCATGAGCGGCACCGTGGAATCGGCGCGCACAGCAGCGGAATTGACGGATACCGATGTAACGGTCATCGATTCCCGCTATATTTCCCACGCCTTGACGTTCCAAGTGTTTGAAGCCGCGAAAATGGCAAAAGAGGGAAAATCGGTGGAGGAAATCGTTGCACGAGTAGACCAGGTACGCCGCAATACGAAGCTGTATGTGGTGGTCGATACGCTCGATAATCTAGTCAAAGGCGGACGCATCGGCAAAGGCCGTGCGATGATCGGTTCGTTCCTGAAGATCAAGCCGATCGCTTCGCTCGACGACGGCGAATATACCCCTGTCGCCAAGATGCGCAGCCATAAGCAAGTGGTGGACTATTTGGTGAAAGATTTTGTCGAACGCACCAAAGGCAAAGTGGTCAAAGGCGTCGGCATCGCACAGGCGAATGGCCAGTCAATGGCTGAGCCGCTGCGCGAGAAAATCAAGGAAACCGGATTCACCGATATCCGTTATGATTTCACGACCCCGGTCATATCCACGCATACCGGAATCGGTGCCATCGGTTTTATGTATTATACGGAGTAAACTAAAAGAAATACGGAGGAGAGACGGACGTGAAACGCATCCTGTATATTGTCATCGCTTTATCGATTGTGCTTGCGGGATGTGCTTCGACGTTCAATTTCGGTAAAGAAGAAGCGGCGGCACGTTTGCCGGTAGAGTTCACACCCTATACGATCCCGCCCAATTTCATTCCGCAAACGGTCATCATCACGGCCCTTGGTGATTCCTTGTCGCAAGGCGTCGGCGATACGGAAAACCGCGGAGGTTATGCCGGCCGCTTGGCGATCGAGATGGCGGAATGGCCGGGGGTTGAAGGCATCGCCCTTGAGAATACAGCGAAACGCGGCAGGAGAAGCGACCAATTATTGGCGTTGTTCCAGCAAGGCAAGCTGTCCGGTCCGCTGCTCGCTTCCGATTATATTTTCATGACGATCGGCGGAAACGACGTCATGCGCATCGTCAAACGCGATCTGTTTTCACTTAATATCGAAGCGTTCAGCGAAGAACTTGTCCTCTACCAGAACCGCTTCGAGACCATCTATGCATCGATCCGTACATTGAACCCGTCAGCGCCGCTCATCGTCGTCGGCCTGTACAACCCATTTTCATTGGTGACGGATGAAGTCGAGGAATTCGACCAAATTATCGCTTCCTATAACGGAGTCATGCAAGAAACATTGGAAGATGACCCGCATGCCTGTTTCGTGCCCGTCAGCGACCTATTCGTCGGCAACGAGAACTTGGTCTACCACACCGATTTCTTTCACCCGAACAGCAAAGGCTATGACTTGATGGCTGAACGGGTATCGGAGAGGATGGGGCAATGCGGAATCAGCTTCCAGGGATAGGGGGTGGAAAAATGAAGAAATGGCGCTTTGCATTCTTCTTGCTATTGGTGTTGAACCTTATTGCTGCTATCGGATTTTTCCTGTTCATCACGACACCATCCGATAATTTTAATGCTTATCAGGCAGAAAGCGTGCCGCCGCCTGCAGGCAATACAGTCGTCGTCAATACGACCAAATCCGATTTCGAAGGCATCGCGAATACCTATATCGCGGATGCGATGGAAGGGCAACCGATGCCGTTGCGTTTATCGGTCACCGATAACGTCAGCTTGTCTACCGAATTGACTGTATTCGGCGTGACCTTGCCGATCCTTTTGGCATTCGACCCGGTCGTGCTGTCGGATGGCAATTTGCTGTTGGAACAGCGTTCAGTTGAAGTCGGTCAGCTCGACATACCACCGGAATCAGCGTTAAAATTGCTTCGAGACTCCGTGGATCTTCCAGAATTTATGGAAGTACTGCCGAAAGAAGAGGAAGTCGTGTTGAATCTCACCGAAATTCCCATCAACGGCGGCGTTTCAGTACGCGCAACATCGTTCGATCTTGAAGACGACGACATCCGTCTTTTAGTAACGATCCAGCCATAATATGAGGAGGAGTAAGATGAAAACAGAAAAAGCGACATTTGCCGGCGGCTGTTTTTGGTGCATGGTGCAGCCGTTCGATTCACTTGAAGGAATCGAAGCAGTCGTAAGCGGTTATACCGGCGGCGATTTGCCGAATCCGACCTATGAGCAAGTCTGCACAAACCTGACAGGCCACCGGGAAGCTGTGGAGATCACGTTCCAGCCCGAGCTATACCCTTATGAGCGGCTGCTTGACGTTTATTGGTCACAGATTGACCCGACCGATGCGGGCGGCCAATTTTTCGACCGCGGCGATTCCTATAAAACAGCCATCTATTATCATACGGAAGAACAGCGGATCGCGGCTGAGGAATCCAAACAGCAATTGGAGCGGTCGGGCAAATTCGACAAGCCGATCGCAACCGATATTTTGCCGGCGAAGGAATTCTACCCGGCAGAAACCTACCACCAAGACTATTACCAGAAAAACCCAACTCATTATAACCGTTATGCGACTGGATCCGGCCGTAAGGCATTTATCCAAAATCACTGGGGGGAAGCGAAATGAAAGACGATTTGAAAGCGAAATTGACGCCAATGCAATACCATGTCACGCAAGAAAACGGCACTGAACCGCCGTTTCAAGGCGAATTCGACCAACATTTCGAAGAAGGCATCTATGTCGATATCGTCTCCGGCAAACCTTTGTTCAGCTCGAAAGACAAATTCGATGCCCATTGCGGATGGCCAAGTTTTTCTAAGCCGATCGAAGACGAAGAAGTCAAAGAAAGCTTCGATACAAGCCATGGGATGAGACGGACGGAAGTGCGTTCTGCAACTGCCGATTCGCACCTCGGGCATCTGTTCCCGGACGGGCCATCTGAACTCGGCGGCTTGCGCTATTGCATCAACTCCGCAGCCTTGCGTTTCGTTCCGAAAGACCAATTGGAAGAGCAAGGCTATGGCGAATACCTGCAATTATTCGAATAAAACGGCAGCCTGGACTCCGGTCCGGGCTTTTTGCTGAAAGGAGGAGCCTCTCATGGAGCGCCCGTTTTATCAATTCGCACTGAAATACCGCGGCAAGCTCGTGCAAGATGAGTATTCCCGATTTGCCGAAGCGATGTTTTTGGATCACAGCTTCCCGAAAACGAGCAAGGATTTCCATGAAATCTCGCAATACATCGAAGAGAAGGCACATCCCGTTCTCCAAGCCTCCACATTCGACCGAATATGGGAAGAATACGAGGCCGGTTGAGGCTCTTCATTGCACTTGGGGAAAAAAAACAGTATGATTAGATCGACTAAAATAAAGTGAGGTTTTATGATGAGTGTCCACATTAATGCTAAAAAAGGCGATATCGCCGATACAATCCTGCTTCCGGGAGACCCGCTTCGCGCAAAGTACATCGCGGAGACATTCCTAGAAGACGTAACATTGTATAACGAAGTCCGCAATATGTTCGGGTATACGGGTACATACAAAGGCAAACGCATTTCCGTTCAAGGAACGGGCATGGGTGTACCATCCATCTCGATCTATGTGACGGAATTGATGCAAGAGTATGACGTGCAAAAATTGATCCGTGTCGGCACATGCGGCTCGATCCACAAAGATGTCAAAGTTCGCGACGTCATCCTTGCACAGGCAGCTTCGACAGATTCAAAAATGAACGATATCATCTTCAACGGCATCTCGTATGCGCCGATCGCCAACTTCGATCTTCTGCAAAAAGCATATGCAGCTGGCCAGGAAAAAGGCTTGAACTTGCGCGTCGGGAATGTTTTCACTGAAGACGTTTTCTACAACGAGCACGCAGAGCATGAGAAATGGGCGCAATATGGCATCCTAGGCCTTGAAATGGAGTCTTCCGCATTGTATACGCTGGCTGCGAAATTCGGCCGTAAAGCTTTGTCGATCTTGACGGTCAGCGATCATCTATTGACGGGTGAAGTGACTTCTGCAGAAGAACGCCAAACAACTTTCAATGACATGATTGTTGTGGCACTCGACGCAGCGATCCAAGACTAACAGGAACAAAGACTGTCGAGGCAGTCTTTTTCTTTTAACCCCCGCTTACATTCGGGAGGAATTCGAAACTTGCTGTCAGGTGAATGAAGAAAGTGGTGAACCAAATGGACGAAAAGCGACCGGGAGAAGAACAGCAACCCGAAGAGCAGGCGGCTGAAGAACCGAAGGCCCATTTTATTCGAATGAAAACCTTCTATTTCATCATGCTCGTCTTTTCCTTGATTATTGCGACAGCGGGCATCACCGTTTTCGCATTGACCTTTGGAGATGAAAAGGCGGTGGAAGTGAACAGTCCTGAACGCCAGGAATTCCAGAAACTATATTCGGCTTATGACCAAATTGAACAGGAATATTTCGAGGAAGTGGAACAGGAAAAGTTAATCAACGGCGCCATCAATGGGATGGTGGATGCGCTGGGCGACCCTTATTCCGATTATATGGATGAGAAAGAAGCTGCCCAATTCATGGAAGGCATTTCTTCCAGTTTCGAAGGCATCGGGGCGGAAGTCCAGGAACGCAACGGTTATGTGACAGTTGTGTCGCCGATCAAGAATTCGCCGGCTGAAAAAGCGGGCGTCTTGCCGAATGACCAAATACTGGAGGTTGATGGCGAGAGCATACAAGGGTATTCCACGACCGAAGCGGTCATGTTGATCCGCGGGGAAAAAGGGACGGAAGTGACCTTGACAATCCAACGTGGAGAAAATGCAGACCCGATCGAAATCACGATCGTCCGTGACGAGATCCCGATTGAAACGGTGTATGCGGAAATGGTCAATGACCAGGTCGCCCATATCAACATTACAAGCTTCTCTGAAAATACGTACAGCGAACTGCAGGAAGCCATTGCCGAGATGGAAGAACAAGGCATGGAAGCGGCAGTGCTGGATGTCCGACAGAATCCAGGCGGCTTGTTGAATACAGCGCTCGATATTTCCAACCTTTTCATTGAAGAGGGCAAAGAAATGTTCGAAGTGCAGGCAAAAGGCGAAGAGCCGGAAGTGTATTTGGCTACAGGCGGGGACAAGTTGGATATCCCGGTCACCTTATTGATCGATGGGGGCAGCGCTTCGGCTTCTGAGATTTTGGCAGGAGCGATGAGCGAATCCGCGGATGTTACTTTGGTCGGAGAGAAAACTTTCGGCAAAGGGACCGTCCAAACGGCGAATGACCTGTCGGATGGTTCGAACCTGAAGTTTACGACCGCTAAATGGTTGACGCCAGATGGCAATTGGATCCACGAAGAAGGCATCGAGCCGGATGAAGTGGTTCCGTATCCGGAATATGCGTCCTTGCCGTTCCTTGACCCGTCAGTCGAATTGAAAGATGGCAGCATTTCCGAACAAGTGCAGACGGCAGAGAAAATGCTCGATGCACTTGGTTATGAAGTCGGCGAAATCGACGGCGTGTTCGAAGAAGAGATGGAGCAGGCCGTAACTGAATTCCAGGAAGCGAACGACCTGGATGCGGACGGTGTATTGACCGAAGACACGACGTATGCGGTCATGGACCAATTGCGTGAAAAGATCAATACGGAAGACCCGCAGCTCCAGGAAGCCACCAAGATCTTGATGGAACAGGCTGGCTTGACGGCTGAAGAGGCGGCTGAGGAAGAAGCCGGTACAGAAGAATAAGCTAGTGGAAAAGGCCCGCTTCCGGCGGGCCTTTTCTTGCATATGGAAGAAAGGGTGAGTTGATGGTAGATGTATATTTGTTCAGTGGGTTTCTCGGGAGCGGGAAAACGACCTTGCTGAAGAAGATGATCATGGAATTCAAAGAAAAGGGCTTGAAGCCGGCGGTGTTCATGAACGAACTCGGATCGATGAATTTCGATTCGGAAGAAGTGGGGGACGGGGTGCCGCTTAAAGAGATTTTGGATGGCTGCATTTGCTGCAGCGGCTCGGAGAAATCGGAAGCGCAGATCCAGTCCTTGCTTGCAGAATCGGAATTCGATGTGTTGCTGATCGAAACGACGGGAGCGGCACATCCCGTTGAAGCGCTCGACGCGATATTCTCGCCTTTATTCGCAGAGCGCTTGAACTTCCGCGGCATTGTCACCGTGGCGGACAGTAAACGCTTTTTAGAGCGCCAGCAATTGTCTCCACAAATCCGCTCGTTGTTCATCGAGCAGATCCGCCACGCCGATTTACTACTGACGAACAAAACGGATTTGCTGAGCGAATCGGAACAAAGCCAGGCGATTTTCGAGATCCAGCAAATCAATCCAACGGCGCGCATTGTCCAGACGGTGCATGCTAAAGTGCCTTTGAAATTGCTTGAATCCGTGAACCCCTCACAGCGCGGTGCTGTCGAACAGGCACCGGTGTCAAAATTGAATCTGCAGACGAAGATCGTGTCATTCGATGAGCCCGTTGAGCGGGAGGCGTTCGAGGAATGGCTGCGCAAGTTGCCGGATACGGTTTACCGCATCAAAGGCTATCTTACGCTTTCCGGCCATAGCTATCCGCATTCGTTCCAATACGCTTACGGCATGGTGCAATGGCTGCCTGAATACATGAAATTGCGCAACCAGATCGTGCTGATCGGCGAAAACCTCGAGGAGCTGAAGATGCCATGATTGAAGCATATAAACGATTATGGCCGGACCGGCAAGGGGTCCAGCGTCTTACGACGCAAGACGAATTGGAAAATAGCATACGCGTGGAACTGAATGACGAGTTGACCCATCCGCGCGTGCGCCGGCCGGTGGAGGAAAAACTGGAGTTGGCAATTGGGCGGATCGGTGAGTCAGCGCTTACGGATGAGGAAAAAACACAATTGATCCAATTATACAAAAAACTTGCCGCTCACTGAGCGGCAAGTTTTTTTTGGATGAACAACAGGCGGATCGATAAGGTGATGGCTCCTGCCGTGAGTCCGGCGATCAGGCCGACCCAATAGCCGAATGCGCCAAGATCGGTGAATGTAGCGAACAGATAGCCTGAAGGCAATCCGATGACCCAATAGGAAATGAGTGCCATGATGAACGTGATATTGACATCCTTATAGCCGCGCAGCGCCCCTTGCACCGGAGCTTGGACAGCGTCCGACACTTGGAAAAGAGCAGCGAAGATCAAGAACTGGACAGCGAGCCCGATAACGGCGGGATCGGATGAATATAACTGGGCGATCGGTTCGCGCAGGAAATAAAGGATAGCGGAAGAGATGACGCTGAGCGTCACCGCCGCCCCGACCCCGAGCCAGCTGTATTGCTTGGCATGGGACGCGCGTTTTGCCCCGACTTCGAATCCTACCAGTATCGTCGCGCCCATCGATATGCTGAGCGGCAGCATATAAAGCAGCGATGCGAAGTTCAAGGCGATCTGGTGGGCGGCGATGGTGATCGTCCCGTATACCGACATCATGAAGGTAACCGCGGAAAAGATGCTCGTTTCGGCGAAGATCGAAATGCCGATCGGCACGCCGATCCCCGTGATTTCTTTCCAACGCGCCAAGGAAGGGCGGGCCCACTTGCGGAAAATCCCAAATGACTTGAACGGTTCGTTCGTATGGATGATGAATGCGGCAATCGCAAGCACGAGCCAATAGGTGATCGCCGATGCCATCCCGGCTCCCGGCCCGCCCAGTTCAGGAAAACCGAAGTTGCCGAAAATCAACAAGTAGTTGAAGAATACATTGATCGGCGCCGACATCAAGGTGATGAACATCGTCACGCGCGTGGCACCGAGTGCGTCGATATACGAGCGCAGAGCGTTATAGGCGAAGAGCGGGATTAACCCCAGACTCATCGCAAATATATAGCGTCGCGCGACCTCGTTGACAGCAGGTTCAAGATCCATGAACCCGAGCAGCCAGCCGATGCCGAAGAAGAAAAAGCCGAAGACGGCAGCCGCGAGCAAGACAGCCAAATAAATCCCTTGCTGCACCGCGTCTTTCACGCCATCTTTTTTCTTGGCCCCCATCAATTGTGCTACAATTGGAGTAATGGACATGAGGATGCCGGCAAGTCCGATATACACCGGAACCCAAAAAGAGGAGCCGATCGACACGCCGGCCAGATCCTCGGTCCCGTATCGGGCGGTCATGTAAATATCGAAAAAAGTCACCATATACATAGCGACTTGGGTGATGAGAATCGGCAGGACGATTTTCATTAGCAATTTGAGTTTTTCTCGAGTCGTTCTCGTTTCGTACATATGCACAGCCTCCCAATACACTTGCAATACCAAATAACACGAGTATATCACACAAACCGTGCTAAGTGATGAAGACACCTATGCACACGGCAGGAGAGTTGGACAACAGATGGAAAACAAGACAATCATATTGACAGGCGGCGGGACAGCCGGCCACGTCTCATTAAATCAGGCCATCATTCCGGAACTGGAAAAGCTCGGGTTCCGCGTTGAATATATCGGTTCCAAAGAAGGCATCGAAAATGAATTGATCCGCGAGTCGCATCCCGAAATTACATACCATGCCATTTCGAGCGGCAAATTGCGCCGCTATTTCTCGATGAAGAATTTCACGGATCCGTTCCGAGTGGGGGCAGGCTTGACGCAAGCCTTGAATATCATCCGCAAAGTGAAGCCGGCCGCCATCTTTTCAAAAGGCGGTTTCGTCTCGGTGCCGGTCGCGATGGCAGGGCGTTTGGCAGGAGTGCCTGTCATCATCCACGAGTCAGATGTCACACCGGGCCTTGCGAATAAATTGGCCATTCCCTTTGCGGATCACATCTTCACGGTCTTCAAGGAAACGATGGGCCATGTGCCGAAAGAGAAATCGACTTGCACGGGCTCGGTCATCCGCAGCGAACTGCTGGATGGTTCAGCCGCAAGCGGCAAGGAATTATGCCATTTCGACAATAACCATAAAGTCTTGATGGTCATGGGCGGCAGCCAAGGGTCGGCGCTCATCAATGAGGCGGTACGCGAAAACCTGGACCGCTTGACCAAGCAGTTCAACATCATCCACCTTTGTGGAAAAGGCAATATCGATGAACGCCTTGAAGGCCACGAACAGTATTGCCAGTTTGAATATGTAACGCATGAGTTGCCGCATCTATTGCATTTGACGGACCTCGTCGTCTCCCGTGCAGGCTCGAATTCGATATTTGAATTTCTTGCCTTGAAAAAGCCGATGCTGCTTATCCCCCTGTCGAAGCAAAAAAGCCGCGGCGACCAGATCCTGAATGCCAATTTGTTCAAATCCCAAGGCTTTGCCCATGTGCTCGAAGAAGAGCAATTGGATGCCCACAGCTTCTTGGCGGCGATTGAACAATTGGCAGCTGAAGAAGAGCAATTGATCCACGCAATGACAGAGGCAGAACCGCCGAAAACCGCCTACGAGATGGCGAAATTGGTGGCTGCCCACGCCAAATAAACTCGAGCTGAAGAGGTGTTTGATATGGAATTATTGAAAGTGCATGGCTCAATGAATACATTTTTCCTTTATGAGGGAAGCGACCGCGAGGATTTTCCGCAATTGACGAAGCGACTGGCGGCACTAGATCCGGAAATAGACGGCCTGTTGACCGTCTCTCCATCCATACACGCGGATGCGAAAATGCGCGTGTTCAATACGGATGGCTCTGAAGCTTCCATGTGCGGCAACGGCTTGCGTTGTGTGGCACGCTTTGTTTGCGAGCGGGAAGGGGCCGAACAGGCAGTGATCGAAACGATGAAAGCGGATTTAGCCGTGCAAAAAGAACGGGAAGTGGATGCAGGCGTCAAAATGTATGGCGTTGAAATTTCACCTGTTTCTTTCCGGTTAGCCGATTTGCCGATGGCGTTTGAAGATCACACCGAATGGCGCCATCGAGCGCTGCCATTTATGGATGGTGAGATCCCATTTACTGCGGTTGCCGTCCCGAATCCCCATTTGATCGGGATTGTCGGCAAAGAATTGCAGAAAGACCCTTCCCACCAGGAGAAATGGGCCGCTTATTTCAATGGCGAAAACCCATATTTTTCGGATGGGGTCAATTTAAGTTATGTGACACCGATAAAGCAAGGGATTTTTGTCCGCACTTATGAGAGAGGCGTCGGCTTTACGGACGCGTGCGGTACGGCCATGACAGCCTCCGCATTGGTCAGTTGTCTTGTGGGGCTCGTGCCTTTCGGTGACGTTTCCGTTTTTAATCCAGGTGGTATGGTTAATTGTTCGGTAAAATCCGCGGACGGCCATTATCAATTGAAATTGAGCGGCAATGCGACATATCTGGGGGGGTATCGCTTCCATGCCGGCACTTCTTTGGCAGAAGGCGGGCTGGAACTGGTAAAACCGATGGATGAGCAGCCGGCTTATGAAAGATTCATTGAGAAAATCAGCAGCGCGACAGCAGAGCTGAGATAACAGAAAGCGGTGGATTCGATGTCCGGACCTTTTACGAAAGAGCAAATGGATATGCTGTACGGGAAAGCGGCCGACCCTGTCTATTATATGCAACAGCAGGGAAACAGCTTTGTTTATGTTTGGGTCAATCCAGTCTGCAAGGAGATCTTCGGGATCGATTTAACGGGCCGTACCGTAGAGGAGTGCATGCCGAAGGAATTGGCGATTGAAATCCATAAACAATATCGGATTGCGATCAAGCGCAATGAGCGGCATCGTTACCGGGACTATAGCCTGTTCTCCGACCGCGGCACTGCAATGGAAACCGAACTGACCCCATTCAGCCATGAAGGGCAGCAATACGTGCTGGCGATTACGAGGGATGTTACAGAACAAAAGAAAATCGAAGAGGATTATCTGTTCTATCAATCGCTTGTACAAAATTCAGTCGATCCGATGTTGATGATTTCGGCGGACTTTACCATTCTCGACATGAACCCGGCGTATGAGCGGACTTTCGGCGTGAAACGCCAGGATTGGGTGGGGTGCAATTACGAGGATATCCCGCAGGACAAGCAAAAATTCTTCGAGACAGGCAAGCTGCTTCTTGAAAACAGCCGGAGCACCCATAAAGCGAGTTCGATCTTCTTGAGCCGAGTCAAGAGCGATGGGCGGGAAGCGAAGTTCTCAGCCAGCTATTCATTGATCAAGGAAGACGGGATCATCCGGGCCTTTCATGTCGTGTTCCGTGAGCTGACGAATGAATTGTTATTGAAGCATGAACTGAAACGGACGGAGAATATTCTGGAAAGCTACAAGGATGCACTGAATTACGCAGCACTCGTACTCATCTGGGATATCTCCGGTATGATTGAATTTGCCAATGATAACTTCAAGAAGCTGACAGGGTTCGACAGCAGCGAATTGACTGGGATGAACATACAGACCATCGGCCATGCAATCATGCCCAAACAGCAGCTCGCTCATCTCCAGTCGGTCTTGAGGAAAGGCGAAATCTGGCGCGGGCAAGTGCATAGCCTGAAAAAGAATGGGCAGCCGTTCTGGGTGGATGCCACGATCATTCCGCTGTTGGATGTCGAAGGGCAGATCTATCAGGTGCTTTCCATCCTGTTCGATATCACGGACCGCAAGGAAATGGAAGAGCAATTGCATCATATGGCGTATCATGATTCATTGACGAATTTGCCGAACCGGCGAATGATGGTCAAGCATTTCCGGGAGATGGCAGCGCATAGCAGCCGGATGGGAGAGCAGGTCGCTGTCCTGTACATAGATGGCGATAATTTCAAGGAAATCAATGACCGGCACGGCCACGAAATCGGCGATGAATTCATCCACCAATTCGCCCGCGCGCTTGAACGCAGCATCCGAAAACGGGATGTAGCGGCACGTATCGGAGGGGATGAGTTCCTCATCCTGTTGCCCGGCATTTCCACCATCGACAGCCGGAACCAGATCGAGAGCATTATTTCGCGCATCCACCAGACATTGAAAGATGGATGGATGATCGAGGGCCGCCAATTCTCGCCGACTTGCTCCATCGGAAGTGCCTTGTATCCGGAGAATGGAAGTGAGTTTGAGGAGCTGATCCAAAAAGCCGACCATGCACTTTATGAAGCGAAAAAAAGGGGCGGGGGCATCGTATGTTTTCACGGTGAAGGATGACTTTCTTCCATTATAAACCGTAAATTCTGCAGTCCTGGATGCATGTAAGCGCTTCAATGCGTTTTAACTGAATCTTTTCAAGTAAAAGCATTGTTTTTTTCAGTGGAAGTAGTAAGATTGATATGGAAATTCGTTCAGTACCGCTACAGCCCTGCCGCTTTAAGTCGGGCGAGGGGCGTGCTAAAATAGGAAAGACCTATAAATAAAAGTGAATGCCATAAGGCAAATAGTTGGAGGTTATTCAATGTCTACCAATCAACCGGACACAAAATCCCCATGGAATTCCATAACCGGCCCAAACTTGGGTTATGTTATGGAGATGTACGAGCTTTATCAGGAAGCCCCTGAATCGATCGACCCCGAATTTGCGGAGCTATTCAAACAATACGGCCCGCCAACCGAACAGCCTCCCGTACAGACGGGTGCTGCTGCGGGAACCGCTTCCGGCGCTTCAGTCGAACCGAACCGTTTTGAAAAAGTATTGGCAGCGATCAACCTGGCGGAAGCCATCCGGGCACACGGCCATCTGGCATCGGATATCTACCCATTGAAAGACCAGCCGCGTGATACGGAGAGACTGGAAATCTCAAAATACGGCTTGAGTGAAGCCGATTTGAAAGATGTACCGGTATCCTTGATCCTGGAAAATGCACCAGCCGAGGTGAAGAACGGCCTGGATGCAATCAATTACCTGAAATCGCTATACACGGACAAAATCGCTTACGAATTCGCGCATGTCATCCAACCGCAGGAACGCAGCTGGATACAGTCGAAAATCGAAGCGGGCGATATGAAACCAAAACTCGATGCCGACAAGAAAAAACAGGTGTTGGATCTTTTGACGCGCGTTGAAGGATTTGAGAAATTCGTTCATCGCACATTTGTCGGACAAAAGCGCTTTTCAATTGAAGGTGTCGATTCGCTTGTCGTCTTGATGGATGAACTGGTCCGCATGTCCGAATCGTCAGGCACTGAAAACATCATGATCGGCATGGCCCACCGCGGCCGCTTGAACGTCCTGACACATATCCTCCACAAACCGTATGAAATGATGTTCGCTGGATTCGCGCATGTCGGCGATGAAGCGTTCCTACCGGAAGACGGATCGCTTGAAATCACCAAAGGCTGGTTTGGCGACGTAAAATACCATATGGGTGCTGCATATAGCTCTAAAGCGGGAACGAAGATCAAGCTTGCCTATAACCCATCCCACCTGGAAGTCGTGAGCCCGATCGTGACAGGGCAAACTCGCGCTGCACAGGAAATGACTTCGGAAAGCGGCTTGGCTCCGCAAGATCCGAAAAAAGCCTATTCGATCCTCGTCCATGGCGATGCCGCGTTCCCAGGGCAAGGCATCGTGACGGAAACCTTGAACTTCAGCCGCATCAAAGGGTACCAAACGGGTGGATCGATCCATATCATTGCCAATAACCTGATCGGTTTTACAACGGAACAGTATGATTCCCGTTCTACCCATTATTCATCCGACCCGGCAAAAGGCTTCGAAGTTCCGGTATTGCATGTCAATGCGGACGATCCGGAAGCTGTAGTAGCCGTTGCCAAGTTGGCTTTTGAATACCGCGAGAAATTCGGCAAAGATATCTTGATCGACCTGATCGGCTACCGCCGTTATGGCCATAATGAGATGGATGAGCCGTTAGTGACCAATCCGATGATGTATCACGGCGTTCATCAGCACGATACGGTCCGTGAATTGTACGGAAAACAATTGGCTTCCGAAAACGTGCTGTCAGAAGATGATGTCAAAAAGCTGGATGCAGACATCCAAAAAGTGATGCAAGAAGCCTATGACAAAGTAAAAGAGAACAAATCCGACGATCACCCGAAACTTGAAATGCCAGAAGCCGTATTGAACGGTTTCCCGGAAATCGAAACGGGCGTCGGCAAGGACATCCTTGAAAAAATGAACCATGAACTTTTGTCATGGCCTCAAGACTTTTCCGCATTCGGCAAATTGGCGCGCATCCTGAAACGCCGCGAAGAGCCGTTTAAAGGTAAAGGAAAAATCGATTGGGCCCATGCCGAGACATTGGCTTTTGGTTCCATTTTGCAAGACGGCAACCCGATCCGCCTGACAGGGCAAGATGCACAGCGCGGAACCTTCGCACACCGCCATCTGGTGCTGCACGATGAGAAGAACGGCAATGAACTAGTTCCGCTTCACCATATTTCCGACTCGAAAGCATCATTTGTCGTCTACAACAGCCCATTAAGTGAAGCTTCTATACTTGGTTTCGAATACGGCTATAATGTGGAGAATGACAAAGCTTTGGTCATTTGGGAAGCGCAATATGGGGATTTCGCCAATATGGCACAAGTCATGTTCGACCAATTCATTTCGTCCGGCCGCGCAAAGTGGGGCCAAAAATCCGGTTTGGTCATGCTGCTTCCGCACGGCTACGAAGGGCAAGGGCCGGAACACTCCAGTGCACGCCTCGAGCGTTATTTGCAAATGGCTGGAGAAAACAACTGGACAGTCGCCAACCTATCCAGCGCAGCAAACTACTTCCACATTCTCCGCCGCCAGGCGAAAATGCTTGGAGAAGAAGCGATCCGCCCACTCATCATCGTGTCGCCAAAATCACTTCTAAGACACCCGCTTGTCGGGGCTGAAGTCGATCAATTGGCAGAAGGCCAGTTCGAGACAGTCATCGAGCAGCCGGGCATGGGGCAGGATGCGAAGAAAGTGAAACGCCTGTTATTTGCAAGCGGCAAGATGGCCATCGATTTGGCGGAACGCGTCAAAGACGGAAAAGGCTACGAATGGGCGCATATCGTCCGCGTCGAGCAATTGTATCCGTTCCCGGCCGAAAAAATCAAAGCGATTATCGATCGCTACCCGAATGCCAAGGAATTGGCGTGGGTTCAGGAAGAGCCGCAAAACATGGGATCGTGGTCATTCGCTGACCCTTACTTGCGCGATCTTGCAGATGGCAAAGAAGTGAAATATTATGGACGCATGAAGCGCCAAAGCCCTGCAGAAGGCGATGGCGAGTCCCATAAAGTCGAACAGGCACGCATCATCGATGAAGCTTTAGCTAAATCGAAATGATGAACTTTTAAGGAGGAATTAATTGTGGCAGAGATCAAAGTACCGGAATTAGCAGAATCGATTACAGAAGGAACAATCGCCCAATGGCTGAAACAGCCAGGCGATACAGTAGAGAAAGGTGAATTCATCGTTGAACTTGAGACAGACAAAGTCAACGTCGAAGTCATCTCTGAAGAAGCGGGTGTCGTCCAGGAATTGCTTGCAGAAGAAGGCGATACAGTTGAAGTTGGTCAAGTAATCGCAACAGTTGGAGAAGGTTCTGGCGAAGCGGCAGCTTCAGCACCGAAAGAAGAAGCTTCAACAAAAGAAGCGCCAAAAGAAGATTTGGCGAAAGAAGAAGCGAAGCAAGAAGCTCCTGCAGACGAAGAAGCAGCGCCGACAGAAGAAGACAGCACTTCTTCCGACCGCACAATCGCAAGCCCTGCGGCCCGTAAGTTGGCTCGTGAAAAAGGCATCGACCTGGCTTCCATCACGCCAGTAGACCCTATGGGCCGCGTGCGCGTTCAGGATGTCGAAGCGCACGGTTCGAAACCGGCAGCGGCTCCAGCTAAACAGGAAGCACCGAAAGCTTCTGCGCCAGCAGCACCTTCTTCTGATGAAGAAAGCGGCCGCGTTGTCCGTGAAAAAATGACAAGACGCCGCCAGACGATCGCCAAGCGTTTGCTTGAAGTGAAACAATCGACGGCCATGCTGACGACGTTCAACGAAATCGACATGACCAATGTAATGGAACTGCGCAAGCGCAAGAAAGACAAATTCCAGCAAGACCATGACGTCAAGCTTGGGTTCATGTCATTCTTCACTAAAGCAGTGACGGCTGCATTGAAAAAATACCCATACGTAAACGCTGAGATCGATGGCACGGATGTGCTCTTGAAGCAGTACTATGATGTAGGGATCGCTGTATCGACTGAAGAAGGGCTTGTTGTGCCGATCGTCCGCGATACGGATAAAAAGAACTTTGCAGAAATCGAAGCGTCAATCGGCGAATTGGCGACAAAAGCCCGCGACAAGAAATTGTCAATCGGTGATATGACCGGCGGATCGTTCACGATCACAAACGGCGGTGTCTTCGGTTCGCTCTTGTCTACGCCGATCTTGAACGGTACGCAAGTCGGGATCCTCGGCATGCACACGATTCAAAAGCGCCCGATCGCAGTGGGCGACAATGTCGAAATCCGTCCGATGATGTACGTAGCCCTGTCGTATGACCACCGTGTCATCGATGGAAGCGACTCTGTCGGCTTCTTGAAAACAGTGAAAGAATTGATCGAGAACCCAGAAGACCTATTGCTTGAATCGTAAGACCACACCAAAAGGCAGCTCCATTGCGGGGCTGCCTTTTGTTATGGGATAATGTGGCATAGAGACGGGGGATTTGGATGGAGCTGGATTTTCTATGGGAAATGGCGATGGAATACGGATATTTAAGCATGTTCTTGGTGAATTGGCTATTGCTGTTTGGCCTTCCGGTCCCCAATGAATTCGCGGCAGCGTTTTCAGGCGTCGTAACGGAAACGAGCGATTTCAAGCCATTGCCAGCCTTTCTTTCCGCCTATAGCGGGCTAATCACGAGTAATTTATTCGCATATGGCATCGGTTGGCTGTTCGGGAACCGGTTGATCGAAGGGCTGCAGAGGACATTATTGCAGAGGGGCATCGAACGATTCCGGCAACTTTTGGCTGAAAAAGGGAATTGGGCGATCGCGTTCAGTTTTTTCCTCCCCGGCGTGCGCTGGGCAATGCCTTATGTCGTAGGGGCCGGCCGCTTTCCGCTCGGGCGATATTTGCTGTTCGCCATGCCTGCCGGATTTGTCTGGACTTTTGCCTATTTTTCGTTGGGCCGCAGTTTCCCATATGCCTACGAAGCGATTCTTGGACATTTGCAATGGTTTTTGATCACATTATCGACTATCGCGGTCATCGGCTTGGTGGGATATCTTGCCATCGTTCGGAAAGGCGGCAAAGGGGGGCAAGTTTGAATTTCCACTGAGTTTTCCTTATACTGAAATTAGCTATAAATAGATGGAAAAGGATGAGAGCGATGATACATACGAATTGGCTGGAAAAAGAAACAACCCGTACCGTAACCTGCAAGCACACCGATGCCGCAAAATTTTTAGTATCGAATGTGCTGACGGTAGGGCAGCAATATGATGTGAAAAACGAAACGGAAGAATTCTTGTTTGTCGTCGACAACACTGGAAAAGTCGGCGGCTATTACAAAACTTATTTCGAGTGATGAACAAAAAACCGATGAAGCCATCGGTTTTTTCTATGGAGACGGGAGTGGGGCAAATGACGATTATTGAAGAAGAAATCAAGAAGCGGACACAAAGGGACCATGCAGAAAATTCAAACCTGATCGGGGAAGGCGGTTATATCTCGCCTGATGAAAATTTATGGAACGATATCCTGACAGCCGTTGTGTTGAAAAAGCCTGTGCTATTGAAAGGGCCGACAGGAGCAGGGAAAACCAAGCTTGCCGAGAGCATATCTGACTTGTTCCAGCAGCCGATCCAAAGCATCAACTGCTCGGTCGACTTGGACGCGGAAGCACTGCTCGGCTTTAAGACACTGGTGCAGCGTGATGGCCAAAGCGAGATTGAATTTGTTGAAGGGCCTGTCGTAACGGCCATGAAACACGGCCATATTCTTTATATCGACGAAATCAATATGGCAAAAGCCGAAACCTTGCCGATCCTGCACAGTGCGCTCGATTACCGGCGGATGCTGACCAATCCATTTACTGGCGAAGTCATCCAGGCGCATCCGGATTTCTCGGTGCTGGCTGCCATCAATGAAGGGTACATCGGGACATCACCTATGAATGAAGCGCTGAAGAACCGTTTCATCTCCTATCCGATTCCTTATCTATCTGGTGAGCAGCTGCGTGGCCTTTGGGATAGGCAATTCCCGGACGCCGACCCGAAGCTGAAATTGTTCATATTGGACTTGGCGGGCGATTTGATGAAGCAAGTGGAAAACGGCCTGATGTCGGAAGAAGCCGCCTCGATCCGCAGCTTATTGGATGCCACAGCGCTGGCAATGCATATCGACCCTTTGCGTGCCGTCCGTTACGCAATCGCCGAAAAACTGGATGATGAAAGTGAACGGACGCTGTTGATGGATCTGGCGAATACTTGGCGAAAGTAGGGATGCAGGATGACTTCAATCAATCGCTTTATCCAATTCAATAATGAAACGGTTGATACGGGACTGCTCAACCGGATGCAACAGCTTGCAAGGGCGTTGTCATCCGCGCCTTACCTCCGCTTGACGACTCGGAAATTATGGGAGTTCCGGCCATCTGAAGGGGCCGTCTCGATGAGCGTGTTCTGGCGCCATCGGCCAAAGGAAATCGAGGAGGCTGGCTATCTTTCGGATATTTATTTAATGGGCGCTGGTTTTTGGCGCCATTTCAGCTTGCGCTCCTGGCGCGATTTTGAGCAGTCTGAGTCCCGATTGCCCGACCTTGCCGCGCAATTGCTGTTGATGGCAGAAGAGTTCCGATTAAGCGACCGCATCGTAGCGGAACGTCCAGGGACCAGGCACGTATTTGAAGTGAGGGAAAAAATCGCCATCGCGTTCCATACCGACCAGCTGGAACAGAATCGGAAGAAGGGGTTTTGGGCAGATGCCTTCCTCAATGCAGCTTATTTGAAACTGCGTGGCAAGGAGGCTTCCATAAGTGAAGAGCTGGATCCCTTGTTTCTATCATGGACCGACTTATTCAGTGCCGATTCCACTGCCGATTCTGTAAGGACCATCCAGAGGATCATGCCCCGGCTGGAATATTTACTGGAATCGGATATTCTCCATACGTATTACACATTCGGTGAACCGGCTGAAAAAACGCCGCCGCCTAGATATCATGAAGGCATTGAGGCTGAGCAATCCGGCGAGCAAGAAGAAATCGACACAATCGAAGAATGGTTCCAATCGTGGCACCGTGAAACCGAGTTGAATAATGCGGCTGCGCTTGAATACGAACTCGAGCGCGGGGATTCAAAGCTTGCCGATGGAGGCAGGGAAGAAGAGGGCTCAGGGGAAGTCGAACAGACCGGAACGGGTGAATCGAAAGGCGAACACAAGGAAGACAACCTGGCCGATGAGCGCAGAAAAGATGAAAAGAAGCCGAAAAAAGCGAACGGCCGCTTCGGTTCAGCGAACGATGGTGTCGTATATTACGAATCGCGCATCGAAGCTTTGCCGATCGACCGCCAGCGGCTGCAGCACTGGCGCAGTGAACAAGCTCCCTATGTGCGTGCATTGCTGAAGGAAATGCAAAAGCGCATGCAGCAGCGCATCGAAAGCGAGCGCACCAATTTGCATGCCGGCCGCCTGTCAAAAAATCTATTGCCGCTCATCACCGATGAACGGCCAAAGCCTTTCTACCGGAAAACCGCCCCTTCAAAACAATTGGATGCGGTTTTCAGCTTGATGATCGACGGCTCCGCTTCAATGGTCGACAAGCTCGACGAAACGAAGCAGTCGGTGCTGTTGTTCCACGATGTTTTAAGGGCGCTCCATATACCTCATGAGATTGTGGTATTTTATGAGGATGCCTATGAGGCGGGGGATGATCAACAGCCTAATTATTTCGAATGGCTGCATAAATTCACGGACGGAGCGGCGGACCATGCTGCGGAGATCCTGTCGCTGGATGCCCACGAGGACAATCGGGACGGCTTTGCGATTCGCTGGATGGCCGAACGACTGAAACAGCGTCCGGAAAAACACCGCTTCATGCTGGTCTTTTCAGACGGCGAGCCTTCTGCCTATAATTATGCCGATAACGGCATCATCGATACGGCACAGGCAGTGTCAGAAACGGGGAAAATGGGCATCGAAGTGATGCATTTGTTTTTAAGCGGTGAACCGACAAGCGAAGAACAAGCAGCGTTTTACCGGATGTTGTATGGCAATAAATCGGTCAGCGCTGATTCTCTGGAGCAATTTGTCGAGCAGACGCTGCGCTTATTGAAACGCACCTTGCACCTGGTCGTACAGGCATTGTAAGAGGAAAGCCAAAACCCCTCCGCAAGTTGTGCGGAGGGGTTTAGTCAGTTCTTTTCCTGGCCATCGTGGATAGCGAGCAGCCGTTGCTTCAAGTCTTCTTCCATACGGCCGATTTCAAGCTCTGCCGCTTTACGGTTACGACGGCCTTCCGCCTGGATTTTCAAGGTTTCTTCGATCGTCTCAAGCAGATTCTCTTGCGTTTGCTTCAAGGTTTCGATCTCGACAATGCCGCGCTCGTTCTCACGTGCGGTTTCGATCGAATTCATCTTGAGCATTTCCGAGTTTTTCAAAAGCAGGTCGTTTGTAGTGGCCGTCACTTGTTTTTGTGCCTCGACCGCTTTCATCTGCTTGTTCAAGGTCAAAGCGATAGCGATCTGATTTTTCCATAAGGGGATGGACGTCATGATCGACGATTGGATTTTTTCTGCAAGCGTTTGGTTGGTCTGTTGGATCATGCGGATCTGCGGCGCGCTTTGTATGGTGATCTGACGGGACAATTGCAGGTCATAAAGACGTTTTTCCAATCGGTCGACGTACTGGACCATATCGTTCACTTCCTGATAGGCCATCTGGTCGTTGGATGCCTCGGCTTTTTTGCGCAATGCGGGAATCGTTTCGTTCATGATCTCATCCCGTTTGATTTCCGCTGCGGCAATATAGACGTTCAAGGCCTGGAAATAGGTCTTGTTCTGGTCATATAATTGCTCGAGCATCTGGACATCTTCCAATAATCCGCGTTTTGAATGGTCAAGCTGGACGCTGATCCGGTCGACTTGTGTGCTTAACTTTTGGTATTTGCTCATCATTTCCTGGACGGAGTATTTGGCGCGGTTGAACATTTTGCGCAGCCCTTTTTGCTTTTTCTGGGTCAGTTCTTCGGGGTTCAGCTGTTCGAGCTTCTTCATCAGGTCATGGAGCACATCCCCGACAGGGCCGATATCCTTGCGCTGGACATGATCGAGCATTTTATGCGAGAACTGGCTCAGCTGGTTTTGCGCATTGGCGCCGTATGTGAGGATCGCTTCCCGGTTGCCGGTCGGGATCTGCTTGGCCAACTCGCGGGCTTTTTCCTGTTCCTCGGCACTCAAGCGGTCGAGCAGTGCGACAGGCTGGCCTTCTGTTTGTGCCAATTGAGTTTGCTGGGAGGTTTCTTCCATGCCAAACGGCGTTCCAAGAAGCTCATCCAACTCATTTCTCGTCTGATTGTTGGTCATTTTCCATGTCTCCTTTATGTTCGATTTGCTGTTGCTGCTCGAGCGCTCTAGTATGGTGCTGGTCGACAGCAAGGCGTGCGTAATCCAGTTCCATGCGCAATTGTTCCACGTCGGTGGACAATACGCGTTTCAGGTCGGCTTCCATCACCTGTTGGAGGGAACGGAGCATTTCGCGGGTTTCCTGCAATGCAATGCGCATCTCCATGTCTTTGACAGGCTGTCCGACCAATAATGTATATTTTCCGGTCAATTCGATGGCAGAATCCAGATGCGAATAGAAGAACGGTTCTGCCAGGTAGAATTTGCGCGGGTTTTGCTGGACGATTGCCATGATTTTATTGGCGATCTTGACCATATCCATCAATTGCTTGAACGAGGAGATGGAACGTACTTTATAATATTGGCTTTGCAAGGTTTTGATTTTTTCTTTGCCTTCCTTGATCTGCACGCGGATATTGCGGTATTCGCTTCTTGTCATGCCGAGCTGTTTTGAATCACTCGACAGCTGATATTGCTTCATCGATGTATTGCTGGCAAAGTAAGTGCCGGCTGCAACAGCACCGGAAGCGAGCAGCCCGATTTCTGCACCCAGATAGAGGATCGGGAACACGGCGGACATGAGAGGGAGGCTGACCGATTGTCTTTTGATGAAGTTTTCGATCGGCTTAATGGGTTTCATGCTTTAACCTCCTTAGCGGCTACTAAACTATACGTCCGGCGCAGGAAAAGGTTTCATTCTGCGCGTTTCTATCCCTTATTTTACGTGAATGGGGCAGTCAATACAAACTTCCGGACCGTCGGCCACCCACGCATTAATCCTTTACAATTTCCCATAAATTTGGCATAATGCATATAAGGATTTTTTAGAAAGAGGAATTGAATGTTTGGAAAAAATTCAGAAAGTTTTTAGATTTGTTTGACTTTTATAGTCAATTTGATATAATTAAGGTAATTCAACATACGAACTTCCGCAACAGCTATTCACATATTCCCAAAAGTGATCAGCAAGTGTCGGTACTTTTGGGAATATGTGAATTTTTTTTATGAAAGTTCGCATATTGAAAAATTTTGTTTACCACAGGAGGTAATTTAACATGCAAGAAGGTACAGTAAAATGGTTTAACTCAGAAAAAGGTTTCGGCTTCATCGAAGTTGAAGGCGGAGACGACGTATTCGTACACTTCTCAGCGATCCAAGGCGAAGGCTTTAAGACGCTTGACGAAGGACAACGCGTGGAATTTGAAGTAGAGGAAGGCAACCGCGGACCTCAAGCTACTAACGTAACTAAACTTTAATTCTCCAATCCAAGAACTGCCGTTAAGGCAGTTCTTTTTTGATGGGGATTTTTCCCCTCAACGGAGCTATTGTTTAATCTTCCTGTTTATCCGGGTATATCTAAAAGAGATTGCCAAGAAAATGGAGGAGGATTATCCATGCAAGGAAAAGTCAAGGAATTCAATGACGATAAAGGATTCGGCTATATCGAGGGCGATACAGGCGAGCTATTCTATTTCGAAACGATCAATATCAATGAAGAAGGGTTCCGCCGGTTCATGCCGAACCAGCACGTCGAATTCACGGTTTATGACGGGGCACCCGGGAAAGAGCGGGTAGCGACAAACGTCACACTAGTCTTTTGATCGCCGGAGGAAAGGGGAACGCATATGGAGAACGAATATTTGAGCAAATCATTGCCGAGTGAGGAAAAACAACAGGATTTTTATCAAAAGCTTCGTGTGAGAGTGCATAATTGGCTCGAAAGTAAATCTTCGAAATTGGATTCAGCAGGCCAATTTGTCTTTTTTGCGCCAGACCTTTTCCATCTATTGACGCGCCTGCTGCTTGACAGCCGTATCGATAAGAAAAGCAAAGCCTATGTCGGGGCCGGTGTGCTATACTTTATGGCACCTATCGACCTGCTGCCGGAAATCCTGGTCGGCCCGGGCGGCTTCATGGACGATGTCATCGTTGCGGTTTACGTCCTCAATACTGTCCTGAACCGGTTCCCGAAAGAAGTCGTCACGGAACATTGGGCAGGGGATGAAGACCTCTTGAAAGTGTTAAGCAAATTGGCGAATTCCGGTGACCAGCTGGCGGCGAAACTTCCAGCCGGTAAAGCCGTAAAACGTTTCCTGAAATAAATCCGAAACGAATCGAAAAACCCCCTCAGAAACGCCGTTTCTGAGGGGGTTTTTCATGTCAGGCAATCATTTGGCGATGCCTTGTGCTTCTTTCCATTCCAAGAATTCATCATAAGTCAATTGCTTGTCGAGAATCGAGCCATCTTCCTGGATCTCGATGACACGGTTCGCAACGGTCTGGATAAACTGGTGGTCATGGGAAGTGAAGACCATTGCGCCTTTGAAAGCGATCATGCCATTGTTCAGGGCTTGGATCGATTCCAGGTCCAAGTGGTTCGTCGGTTCATCCAGTAGCAGCACGTTGGCATGCGACAGCATCATTTTCGATAGCATGCAGCGCACTTTTTCGCCACCCGATAAGACGGAAGGTTTCTTTTTCACTTCTTCGCCGGAGAACAGCATTCTGCCAAGGAATCCGCGAAGGAAGGTTTCGCTTTCATCTTCCGGTGAATACTGGCGTAGCCAATCCACAAGGGAAGTTTCACTGCCTTCGAAGTACTCGGTATTGTCGATCGGCAAGTAGGCGCGTGAAGTCGTGACACCCCAGCGGGCTGAGCCTGTTGCCGGTTCGTCCTCTTCAGCCAGGATGCGCAGAAGGGCGGATTTGGCTAACGGGTCGCCGATCAGGACGATTTTATCGTCCTTGTTCATATTGAAGCTGATGTTGTTCAATAATTGCTTGCCGTCGACTGTTTGGCTCAGGTCTTTAACCGTCAGTACATCATTGCCGATTTCGCGGCCGATGGTGAAGTTGACAAACGGGTATTTACGGGAAGACGGGCGGATGTCGTCCAACTCGATTTTATCGAGCATTTTCTTCCGGGAAGTTGCCTGCTTGGATTTCGAAGCATTGGCAGAGAAACGGGCAATGAAGGCCTGCAGTTCTTTGATCTTTTCTTCTTTTTTCGCATTTTGGTCGGATGCCAGGCGAGTCGCCAATTGGCTGGATTCGTACCAGAAATCGTAGTTCCCGACATACAACTGGATTTTCCCGAAGTCAAGGTCTGCAATATGCGTGCACACTTTATTGAGGAAGTGGCGGTCATGTGATACGACGATGACCGTATTGTCGAAATTGATCAGGAATTCTTCCAGCCATTGGATGGCTTTCAAGTCCAAGTGGTTGGTCGGCTCATCCAGAAGAAGTACATCCGGTTTGCCGAACAGGGCTTGTGCCAAAAGCACTTTCACTTTATCCGATCCGGAGAGTTCCGCCATTTTCTTGTCGTGAAGATCTTCGGAAATGCCGAGTCCCTGCAACAGGATGGCGGCTTCGGATTCCGCTTCCCAGCCATTCAGGTCTGCGAATTCACCCTCAAGTTCGGCAGCGCGCATGCCGTCTTCGTCGGAAAAATCTTCTTTCATATAGATGGCGTTTTTCTCGGACATGACGTCATAGAGTTTTTTATGGCCCATGATGACCGTATCGAGGACTACATGCTCTTCGTATTCAAAGTGGTTCTGCTTCAATACGGCAAGGCGTTCGCCTGAGCCCAGGGAAACATTCCCCGATTGTGCTTCGAGTTCACCCGAAAGGATCTTGATGAACGTCGATTTACCGGCTCCGTTCGCCCCGATCAAGCCGTAACAATTGCCCGGGTTGAACTGGATGTTGACGTCTTCAAACAATTTGCGGTCGCCAAAACGCAAGGATACATCATTTACTGCTATCATTATTATTCGTCCTCCTAAAATTCACAATATGAATAGTATAACACGAATACACCTTAAACCGGTAGCGTTCAAAGCCCGTGTCAGCTAAACTAATAGAGGAAATGCCTCAACGGCTTTTTCGCCGGAGGTATGCATCCAGTTGGCCGAGTTCTTTGTTCAGCAAGTATTCCATTTGTACATATTCACGCCTGCCCGGGACATGTTCCGGCGTCAGGCCTTTCATCGAGAAAATGAAGTAATAGCCCCCGATTTGGCGAAATAGCACCACGACGTGCGGAAATTCATCAAAAGTGGCTTTAATATTGTATCGTTTTGCGTAGCTCCAATTTATGAGCTTCATCCAGCAACCCGCCTTTCCAGTCTTATTTTAAGGGAAGCAGCGGCAGGAACACAAGTTTGGTGCTGAGGGAGAAGGAGAGAGAAACATGAAGGAAGTTGGAAATAAATCTGCTTTGACCGGCGTCATTTTCGCCATCCTTTTAGTGGCGCTCAATTTGCGGCCGGCCATTTCTTCGATCGGCCCGATGCTCGATCCGATTCGGACGGATCTCTTGCTCACCAATGGGCAAGTCAGTTTATTGACCGCTGTGCCAGTACTGTGCATGGGGGTGTTCGCGCCGTTTGCGATCGTCTTCAACCGCCGTTACGGCTTGAAGCGTTCCATCGGCTTTTTATTGGCCGTTATCGGCGTCTTTACGTTAGGCCGCGGCTTTTGGCCGAGCTATTTCAATTTATTGCTTAGTTCGTTTTTCATCGGCATCGCGATCGCCATCATCGGGCCGATGCTGTCTGCGATGATCAAACGGGATTTTCCGGCCCGGACGGCTTCCTTGATCGGCATCTATTCGTTCGGCATGGGGCTTGGTGCCACACTTGCCGCTGGATTGACGAGTATCGTCTATGCAGCGGCCGGATGGCCGGCGGGGCTTGCGATCTGGTCGGTCTTGGCGATTGCTGCCCTGATCGTATGGCTGAGAATGCCTGAAGCGAAGTCGAAAGGGCAAGCACAAGCAATGCCGGATGATCCGTTGCCGATCACAGAAAGCCCATGGAAAAATGTGAAGGCATGGTACATGCTATTGTTCTTCGGCTTCCAATCGGCTTTCTTTTTCTCGATGCTGACATGGCTTGCGCCGATTGCCATCGACAAAGGCTTGAGCGTCCTGTCTGCAGGGGCAGTCGTCACTGTCATGACGGCAGTGCAGATCGTCTGCAATATTTCCATCCCGCTGCTGTTCAGCCGTTACCCGAACCGCTTTTTATGGGTGTTGGTTGTGCTCGGCTTCGGCACCGGCGGCATCCTGTTATTGATGTTTGCAGGGGCGTGGTCGGTATGGCCCGCCGCCGTTCTTATCGGAGTGGCGCTCGGCGGCTTGTTTCCGATCGCCTTATTGCTGCCGCTCGATGCAACGAATTCGGCCGACGAAGCAAATAGCTGGGCTGCGATGACGCAATCGGGTGGCTATTTGATTTCGGCGTTCATGCCCTTTATCATCGGAGTGGTTTATGACCAGACGGGCAACCACGACATCACTTTATGGATGTTCCTGGCATTCGTCTTCTTGATGGTACTCTTTGCATATTTGCTTAATCGAAAACCTTGAACGCTTGCTTAGTGGATGGGGCTAAAGCCAGCCATGAACAACAAAGCGACATTAACGGGAACAGGATTGCCCAGTAAGCGACCATCATCGGCGGAATGTCCGCTTCCGGAAGGGTGGTTGAAAAATACCAATAATTGAGTTCAAGCGCTGAGATGAGCGTGACGATCGGGCCGATGAAAACTCGGCTGGACAGCAGTGCGGCGATGACGCCAAGTGAAATGACAAACGGCGGGATAAGGATCAATTGCACGAAAAAAATATCCAATGTGCTAAGCCATTGCATAATAATGCCTCCTGTTAGACCCAGTATGGCGGGGAGACCCGCTGATTTTGATTTTAAACTAAGTGAATAATCTGTCAATAAAAATATTCCCGGGGGTATCAGGAGCCAGTGACATCGCGAGGAAACCTGTTGGCTGGATATTCGGGCTTAAAAAAAGCCGGCGCATCAAGCGTCGGCTTTCTTCCACACGGCTTCCAAGAATTCATCGCGCCCCGAATCGGCACGGTCCTGTGCGTAATGATCGGGGTTTTTCAAATAAAAATCCTGGTGGTATTCTTCTGCCGGATAGAAAGGTTCGGCATCCTGGATTTCAGTGATCACCGGTTTAGGGAAGCGGCCGCTTTCGTCGAGCAGTTTCCTTGAAGCGAGCGCCATTTGACGCTGCTTCTCATTATGGACGAATATGGCCGGGCGATAGGAAGCGCCACGGTCCTGGAACTGCCCATCGTTATCGGTAGGGTCGATTTGCTGCCAAAAAATATCCAGTAATTGTTCGTATGGGAAGACTGCCGGGTCGAAGGTGATCTCGACCGCTTCCAAATGGCCCGAATGGCCGCTTTTCACTTGTTCGTATGTCGGATTCGCCAAATGGCCGCCCGTGTATCCGGAAATGACGGATTCAATGCCATCGAATTGATCGAACGGCTTGACCATGCACCAGAAACAGCCGCCGGCGAATGTTGCTTTTTCAAACATCGGGTTGCCTCCTTCCATTGAATAGGCGATGGCCCGCAGAAACGGTATAGCGCCTAGGAATAAGAAAAATTTTACCACTACGGCTTTGCCCCGACAATAAAAACGTGTTGCACGGGGAAACTTCTTTCTCCTTATATGCGTCTAAACAAATTGTACAGCTCAGAAAGGAATGTAATCATCATGGAAGAACAATACGAAACAAGACAGACCAGGAAGCGCAGACGGTTCCGCCCGAGAGGCAAACTTTTCTTATTATTGATCATTTTATTGCTCGGCGCCGGAATCTACTTTTTCATGCAATACCAGCAAGGGCAAGACATTGCCGGTGAAACCGAAATTGAACCGGAACCTTTCGCTGGGGACGAAGACAATAGCGGATACCAGAACATCCTCGTCCTAGGGATAGACTCGCGCGGGGAAGCGCAATCCCGGACGGATACGATGATGATGGTGACACACGACCGTGAAAACAATGAAGTGAAAATCACTTCGTTCATGCGTGATATTTATGCGGATATTCCAGGCTATCAATCCTATAAATTGAATACCGCTTATTATTTGGGGGGCGTCGATTTACTGGCGTCGACCTTGCGTGAAATGTTCGGCGTTGAAATCCATAATTATGCACTCGTCGATTTCCAAAGTTTCGAAACACTCGTCGATATCGCAGCGCCAGGCGGCGTCGAAATCGATGTGGAAAAAGAGATGTCCGAGAAAATCGGCGTGACCTTGTCTCCCGGCGTCCAGAACTTGAATGGCCAGGAATTGCTCGGGTACGCGCGTTTCCGTTCGGATAATGAAGGCGACTTCGGCCGCGTGCGCCGCCAGCAGCAAGTCATCGCTGCCTTAAAAGATGAGTTGATCAGCGTGTCTTCGATCCCGAAACTGCCAAAACTCGCAGGAGCGGCACAAGGCTATGTGCAGACCGATATGCCTTTGGTAGACCAGATTAAATTGGCGACACAGCTCGGCACGGGTGGCAGCGGGGAAATCGAACGCTTGACCATCCCGGTAGAAGGCGGATACAGCTATGCAAATTATCCGCAAGCCGGATCGGTCCTTGAAATTGATGTAGAGCAAAACCGCCGGGCGCTGGAAGAATTTTTGTCCCAGCCCCTCAACTAATTATTCAGATAATATGGTAAACTATAGGTAGAAGCTTATATAAAGAAGAGGGGATCTCCATGCCGCCAGATGACAATAGACCGCCGTTTTTCGCTACCAACTATATCCGGTTTCTGGGTGGGAGGAACACGCTTTTCACCTTATTGATCCTAATTTTGATCGGGCTTGTCGTATTCATTTTCCGGGAAGTATCGTTTATCTTCAATCCATTAAACGTGTTCATGAAAACGGTGGTCCTGCCGGTCGTGCTGGCGCTTATCCTGTTTTACTTATTGCGACCCGTGCTGCGGCTGCTGGAGCGCTTTAAAATCCCAAGGATCTGGGGCATCCTCATCATCTTTCTTGGAGGCATCGGGCTGCTGACCTTATTGAGTGTCTTGGTGTTCCCGTTCATGAGGGAGCAATTCCAGAACTTGATCGAGGAATTTCCGGATTATTTCATGCGCTTATTGAACAATATCGACCAATTCTTGCGCAATTCGTTTCTTGGGGATTATTACACGGAGTCAAATTTCAATATCGAGGCCTTGATCGCGACTTTGCCGACGAGCATCGCGGATACGCTCCAAGAGACCGTCACGGGCATCATCACCCGTGTTACCGGCTGGATTTCAACGATCACCGGCGTCATCCTGTCGATCGTCATCGTCCCATTCATCCTATTCTATTTGTTGAAAGACGGCGATAAACTTCCAGGCTATTTCCTGAAGCTATTGCCACCGAGATTCCGCGAGGATACGAAAGAGGTCCTGCAGGAAGCGGACAAGCAATTGGGCGCGTATATCCAAGGGCAGCTCATCGTCGCATTCTGCATCGGCGTGATGGTCTATATCGGCTTCTTGATCATCGGCATGGACTATGCGCTGCTGCTCGGGGCGCTTGCCATGGTCACCAGCGTCGTCCCGTATATCGGGCCGGCGATTGCGATAACGCCCGCCGCGATCATCGCGCTGGTCACTTCGCCGTTCATGCTCGTGAAACTTGCGGTCGTCTGGACCGTCGTGCAGCTGGTGGAAGGTAATTTAATCTCACCGCAAGTAATGGGCAAGACGATGTACATCCATCCTGTCACGATCATTTTCGTCTTGTTGACAGCCGGCTCCCTATTCGGCGTCGTCGGGGTCATTTTGGGGATTCCGATGTACGCATTGCTGCGGGTCATCATCAGCCACCTGTACAAGCTGTTCAAACGGCGGTATAACCGGTATGAAACGGACTTGGATAAACAGTACGATTACACGGAGCTTTAAGTTTTCTGTTTACAGAGAGCCGGAAAGTGGTATGGAGAATTATCAAAATTTGGGGGTATAGATTTTTATGAAATTCAAAGACTTTTTATCTTCGATCGGGATCGGATCGGTCAAGGTAGACACCGTAGTGGAGAGGCCGCATCTTGAAGAAGGTGAAACGTTGAACGGCACGGTCTACCTGGACGGCGGAAGCGGGGATCAGGAGATCGACTATATCGAGCTGCAAGTGATCCGGCTTGTGGAAGATTACCGGGAAGACAGTGACTTCGATTTTTATGAAACGCCGGTTGCCAAACAGAGCCTGGAATTTGCAGGTGCTGTAAAGTCGAAGAACTCCGTCATGCAGCAATTCGAAATCGTGCCGGATGAGCGTTGGGTACTGGAAAATGCTAATGCCAAATTGATTTTGCGGACGATTGTCCACGTGAAGAACGGCGTCGATGTCCAAGATGAGGACGAAATCACATATGGCAAGATCGATAGCTGAACTGAACATCGGAATCACAAGAAGGTAATTTTATTATGTAAACTAAACACCGCCCTCCTTCACTACTGAAGGAGGGCGGTGTTTTATCGTCCAATCGAATGGACAACAGGCAGTTTAAAGGAGGAGAGAAAGATCGGGTTGTTTTGGCAAGAGAAGAATACATAGGGAAAAAACGGGTAAAGAAGACAAGACACGTTTTTTGAGGAGGAATCGCATACATGGAAGCATCAAAAAAATTCCGCGTCGTCTATCATTTCGGGGCTGGCGTCGAGGCAGTCAATACCGTAGAAGCCGATACCCCAAAACAAGCGGTCAGCGGTTTGGATGCGGATGATTTCCGCGAATTTATCGGCGACAACGACACGTATTACCAATTCAAGATGGATGAAGTCAAGATGGTCAGTGTCACTGAAGTGAAAGACGGACAGTGACCATAACGGCGTTCAACCAAAAAATCCCCTGCCGATAAACAGGCAGGGGATTTTTTTCATGTTCCGCAATAGGTCTGGTATGGCGGCGTTGAAGGGGGGGAGCGGCCGTATAGGGCTGCTGCTCTTTGGAGTGGGCATACGGGTCTTGAAGGATGGCCAATAGTTTTTCCATCACTTCGTAATCGCCTTGCAAGGCAGCTTCGAGTGCAGCTTCTATGCGGTGGTTCCGCGGGATGACTGCCGGGTTTCGGCTTTTCATCAAATCCAGGATTTCCTCTGCTGTGCGGCCTTCCTGCTGTTGCCGGGTCTTCCAGCGGCTGAGCCAGGAATCGAACGATCCGCTATTCGATAACTGGGGCTCTTCAATGTCCTCGAAGGTCAACGAACGGAATGTATTGGTATAATCGGCTTGATGTTCGTGCATCAATTCCAGCAATTCATCGATCAATTGTCCGTCATCGGGCATTTCGGTAAACAAGCCCAGTTTCTCGCGCATGCCAGTCATATATAATTGCTTCTGCAGCTTGACGTATTCCTGGAGTATCTCCTGAAGAGAAGCAAGCGCTTCTTTTTCAGGGCGATCATCCAAGAGGGGGAATAAGGACTCGGCAAAGCGTGCCAAATTCCATCCTCCGATGAGCGGCTGGTTACGGTACGCATAGCGGCCGCCGGCATCAATCGAACTAAAGACCGCGGATTCCTCGTAACGGTCCAGGAAAGCACAAGGGCCATAATCGATCGTTTCACCGCTGATGGCCATGTTGTCGGTATTCATGACGCCGTGGACAAAACCTACGAGCTGCCATTTCGCAATGAGTGAAGCCTGGCGCCGGGCCGTCTGCCGGAATAACTCGATATAGCGGTCTGGACCGTCAATGTCCGGGAAATGCCGGTTGATGGTAAAATCGGCCAAAGCTTTCAAATCTTCATTGGAACGGTATTTTGCCGCAAATTGAAAAGTGCCGACACGGATATGGCTTGATGCCACCCGTGTGAGAATCGCCCCGGGCTCTGCAGCGTAGCGCTGGATTTTTTCGCCTGTCAATGCGACTGCCAGGCTGCGGCTCGTGGGAATGCCGAGCGCATGCATGCTTTCGCTGACGATGTATTCCCGCAACATGGGACCAAGTGCCGCGCGCCCGTCCCCGCTTCTGGAGAATGGCGTAATGCCGGCGCCTTTCAATTGGATATCAAGAATCCGGCCATCCGGCGTCTGCTGTTCTCCGATCAAGATGGCGCGCCCGTCGCCGAGCATCGTGAATTGGCCGAATTGGTGGCCGGCATAAGCCTGGGCGAGCGGAAAGCTGCCTTCGGGAAAACGATTGCCTGCGAATACTTGAAGGGTTTCGGGGCTGTCCAGCTGGCCGGGATCCAGCCCCAGTGTTTTCGCCAATTCCTTATTCGCAATGACCAATTTAGGCGAGGCAACTGGATTGGCTTCCATCGGGGCATATAATGTTTTCGGAAGGCCAGCATAGCTATTCTGCAGTTTCCAGCCGCTTTTTGAGTAGTTCATGGGAGCGCCTCCTAACGATAATTTGTAGAGCATGTCTTTCCTGTTATTATAGCCGCTATGAAAAACATGAAACAACCAACTCGGGCTGGCATGGGCAAATAGAAAAGCTTGAGCCAGACACCTAATGAAAGGTACGGCTCAAGCTTGTGGCGATGAACTTAACGTTCTTCAACCGGCACGTAGGTCTGCATGCCAGGCCCGATGTATTCCGCACGCGGGCGGATCAGGCGGTTGTTCGAGTATTGCTCCAGGATATGCGCGAGCCAGCCCGAGGCACGGGAGACCGCGAAGATCGGCGTGAACAGGTCGTGCTCGATGTCGAGCGAATGGTAGACGGATGCCGAGTAGAAATCGACGTTTGGCGGAAGCGGTTTTTCGCTTGTCACCAATTCCTCGATTTTCACGGACATTTCATACCATTTCGATTCGCCGCGAAGCTCGGTGAGCTTTTTCGACATGTCGCGCAAATGTTTCGCGCGCGGGTCGCCTTGGCGATAGACACGGTGGCCGAAGCCCATGATCTTCTCTTTGTTCGCAAGCTTTTCCTTGATCACAGGCTCGACGTTGTCGACAGAGCCGATTTCCGTGAGCATCTTCATGACCTGCTCGTTAGCGCCGCCATGGAGCGGGCCTTTCAAGGCGCCGATCGCAGCGGTTACGCCGGAGTAGACGTCAGACAAGGTCGCGACCGCCACACGCGCCGTGAACGTCGATGCGTTCAGCTCGTGATCTGCGTGAAGCACGAGCGCTTTGTTGAAGGCTTCGACTTCAATGTCTTTTGGCTCTTCGCCGGACAGCATGTACAGGAAGTTCGCTGCGAAGCTGTAGTCCGTTTTCGGCTGGATCGGCTCTTTCCCAGCGCGGATGCGGCCGAATGCCGTCACGAGCGTCGAGATCTTCGCCTGGATCTTCACCGCTTTGCGGTAGTTTGCTTCCGGTTCCATCACTTCGGCTTCTTCATCGAAGAGGCCGAGCATGGAGACCGCAGTGCGCAGTGCCGCCATCGGGTGGACGTTCTTGATGTCGTATGTCTTGAAGTGGTCCAGTACCGCTTGCGGTACGGCCATGTTGTCCGCGAGCTGCTGTTTGAGCTCGGCCAGTTCGTCCGCCTTCGGCAAACGCTGGTGCCACAATAGGTAGATCACTTCTTCGAAGCTGGCGTTGTCCGCCAGATCGTCGATATTATAGCCGACGTATGTAAGGGTATCATCGATGATCGAACTGATCGCCGATTGTGTTGCGACGACACCTTCTAAACCTTTAGTTGTAGTTGTCATAAAAATCTCTCCTTTTTGATTATGTTGATGGCCGGCCAGGGACTTCATGCGGCACGGTTTGCTGAAGCGCTTTCATTTGGTTCCGAAAAAAAAGCTTGTGCTCTGATGGCCGGATTTGACTGATTATTAAGTAATTTTACAGGATACTGGCAAATTGTAGGGCTTGGTGAGCTGAAACACGGAATAATCGGTCAGGGCAGTTATTGAAGGTGCTGAAAGACTGTTTCATCAACTCCCCCCCATCTATAAGTGCTGCATCCGATCAGCCAGTGCGCGGTCATCTGACTGTAGCGCACAGGCAGCAGGGAAAGCCGTGAAGGCTTCTTTATAGGGAGCGGAAAGTTCTTGCTTGTGTTTTGGAAAAGGTTTTTCTTATAATAGGTCTAACCATACGCGAATGGAACGACTTGGGAAATGGGAAAAGATGGACTTACAGAGAAGGAGTTAAACCATTGAAAACAACGGAGCAAGGGATCCGCTATATTGAATTGTTTGACGAAAGCCCGGAGATTGATATTCCGGCAATGGTAAAAAAAGCGAAAACAGCATACAAACCATTTAATTTCAAAGATAAAATCGAATTTCTTTTCTTCTATAAAGAGCGCAAAGATTTCAGCCATGCGATTTTTACTGAATATGGGATCATCGATGATGAGTTCGATGGAAAAAAAGCTGTCCATCATCCGTTCGGTGTCAAGAGTATCATCGGCATTGAAGTATCCGGGGATGAGACCATACCATTGATTGCATTTGTCATCGGGCAAGCGATAGAGCATTTCAAGCAGAATATGGATATCCGGCGCCATGAGGAGTGGAAAGGGCTGGAAAAGAGTGACAGCTATCAAAGCTGGCAATTGTATTTCTGCCAGGTCCATAGCTCGACGGTCAGGTATGGGCTGGAAGGATCGGCGGATATGTTTTTAAGAAGCTTGCCATTTGTTTTGGCGAAAAAGGGAGAAAGTTTCTCTCAACCTTATTTTGAAGCCACGTTCCGCCATTTGATCCATTCCATGAGCGAACTTTACGTCATGCGCCAAGCAGGGGAAAATGACTTGGCGGACGACCATCTGAAAACGATTGCTGAGCTGACCGGTCCCGAGTTCGTCGAAGTTTACGAAGGGCTTTATGGCGAACTGGCTGAATACTTGGAAACGATCGGCATCAAATACAATGAAGTGCACGATGTATCGATCTTTACGTCGATCGAGCAGCATCGAAACCGATTCGCGGCCCTATACGGCGGATAACTGGATACTCATCCCTGGATGGGGCGGATCGACTTTCACAGAAGCCTGCGTAACAGCAGGCTTCTTTTTTAATGAGAGGAAATTCAGAAAAATCAAAATGAGGGGTAGTATTCCACCCGCGAAGTACGGTACACTTTTTATTAACGGAATGATTAAGGTTTATTTCCTTAAATAAGAAAAGCAGGTGACAGCGATGATAGAACAAGCACAGGAACTATTTGACGAAATTCGCTCGTTCCGACGGGACCTCCATGAACATCCCGAACTGAGCGGAGAGGAAATGAAGACTTCAGAAAAAATCCAGAAGAAGCTCGATGAGTATGGCATCCAGTACTATACGGGATATGCCAAAACGGGTGTGCTGGGCGTGATCGAAGGGGGCAAGCCGGGAAAAACAATCGGCTTGCGTGCCGACATCGATGCCTTGCCGATCCTCGAACAAGCGGATGTTCCATTCAAATCCAAAACCGACGGGAAAATGCATGCATGCGGACACGATGCCCATACAGCGATGCTGCTCGGGGCAGGCAAATTGCTGCAGGAACGAAAAGCCGAAATAACTGGAACGGTATTGCTCATTTTCCAGCCTGCCGAAGAAAATGCGCCGACTGGCGGGGCAGAGCAAATGATGGCAGACGGCGTGTTCGACCGGTACCAGCCGGATGTCCTCTTGGCACAGCATGTCTGGCCTGGGCTTCCGGCCGGGCAAGTCGGGGTCCTGGACGGCGCGATCATGGGAAACTCTGACCGCTTCCACGTCACGATCCGTGGAGCGGGCGGCCATGCCTCGATGCCGCATCAGACGGTCGATGCCATTGTCATCGCCAACCAGGTGATTTCCGCTATCCAGACCATCATCAGCCGGAATGCCAATCCAATGGACTCTGGCGTGATCACAATCGGGAAAATCTCGGGAGGTTACCGCTATAATGTCGTGGCGGATAGCGTGGTACTCGAAGGCACGATCCGTTCATTATCAGATGAAACGAAGCAAATACTGAAAAAGCGTTTCCATGAAGTCGTCGAAGGCACCGCCGAAATGATGGGCGGATCATGTGAAATCAGGTATTCGGATGGGTACCCCGCAACGGTCAACACGAAACGCTGGGCCGAGGTGGTCCGTGAATCCGCGACAACACAGTTGGGTGCCGATGCTGCCCCGGAACTGATCGGCAGCATGGCAGGCGAGGATTTCGGACGCTTCTTGAAAAAATATGAAGGGGTTTATTACTGGCTCGGCACATCGGTCGGGGAAAATCAAAAACCGCTCCATGACCCGGGCTTTATGATCGATGAACGGGCATTGCCGATCGGCACCGGCCTGATGGCGCAGGCAGCGCTTGATGTGCTTAGTGAATTGAACGGATAGGAGGAATGGACGTGGCAGATGTTATTGACCGGTTCATGGAAGAAATCGAACCGCATCTCGTCGATCAAAGGCGCAAGCGGCATAAATACCCTGAAATCGGATTTGCGGAATATGTGACGACTTACGAATTAAGTGAACAATTAACCCATAAAGGATTCGAACTCTTTTTCGGCCGCGATCTTTTGACGAGCGAGGAACGCATGGGCGTGCCCAGCGAAGGGTTTCTGAAACAACAAGAACAACGCGCGCTCGGCTATGGGGTGCCGCTTGATTTTCTGGCACAGATGAAGGGCGGGCATACCGGCTTTGCCGCAGTGCTCGATACCGGCAAAAAAGGGCCTAATTTCGCTTATCGTTTCGATATCGATGCCTTGCCGATTGAAGAAGAGGGCAATCCCCCCATGTGCCAGCCGCGCAAGCTTTCCGTTCGGAAGTTCCCGGCATGATGCATGCCTGCGGCCACGATGGGCATGCCGCTATCGGGCTTGGGCTCGCTGAATACCTGGCGAAAGAAAAGGGCAGTTTGCGGGGGAAATACACGCTGATCTTCCAGCCTGCCGAAGAAGGCGGGCGCGGGGCGAAGGCAGTGGTCGATAAAGGCTGGCTCGATGATGCCGATTATTTCCTGAGCGGCCATGTCGGCATACACGATCTGCCGTCCGGGACGGTTGCCGCCTCCACATCGAAGTTCTTGGCGAGTTCCAAGCTCAACGCGAAATTCATCGGCAAATCGGCGCATTCCGGACTGGAGCCGAACGCCGGGCGCAATGCTTTGCTTGCTGCGGCGTCAGCGACTATGCACCTGCACGGCATCTCGCGCCATAAAGACGGGGCGACACGCATCAATGTCGGGACTTTGCATGCCGGGTCTGGCCGGAATATCATCGCCGACCAAGCGCTGATGGAAATCGAGACGCGCGGCGAGACCAATGAATTGGATGAATATATGCAGGACCAAGCATTGCGCATCCTACGGGCGAGTGCGGCGATGTTTGACGTCGAACTGGAAACCGAGCATATGGGAAAGGCGATTTCGGCCGACGCGGATCCCGGGTTCGCGGAAATCGTAGAGCGGGCCTGTGGCGCATCAAAACGCTTGAATATTGTGCCGCAGCTGCCGATCGGCGCGTCAGAAGACGTCACCTATATGATGGAGCGCGTCCGGGAATGCGGGGGCAAAGCGACGTTCATGATTTTTGCCAGCCCGTTGCCAGCCGGCCATCACCACCCGCGTTTTGATTACGAGGAACAGGCGTTGTCAGCAGGGCTGGAAGCCTTGATCCGGACGACCGAATACTTGCTGAAGGAGGGCGAAACCCGTGAAGAACTGGCTGATTGAGCAATTGATGCGGATGAATTTAAGCGATGTACTCGTCCGGCCCCAAGGGTTTACGCGGGAAGGCTATACATCGGAAGAAACAGAAGCGATCGAGGCCTTTAAAGCGATCGCTGAGGAACTGGGGCTTGAGGTTTCAGAAGACGCGGCAGGGAATGCCATTGCCCGCTGGAATGTCGCGGGCGGGCATGGGGCAGTCGCGACGGGATCCCATCTCGACACGGTGCCAAACGGCGGGGCATTCGATGGCGGAGCAGGCGTCGTGTGCGGGCTCGGGGCGATCAAGATGCTGAAGGAAGCCGATTTCGAACCGCAGCGCCCAATCGAAGTCATCTGCTTCCGTGCGGAAGAGTCCTCACGTTTTGGCGTCTCGACGATCGGCAGCAAAGCAATGAGCGGCTCACTGGACCCGTCCCTCGGGACGCTCGAAGACCAGTACGGCGTCACGCTCGCGCAAGCGGTCGAAGGCCAAGGTTTCGTATGGCAGGAAATGGTGAATGCGAAGCGTCCGAAAGAACAGCTGGAATGCTTTGTCGAACTGCACATCGAACAAGGAATGCATATCGTCAACCATGGAAAAGATTATGGTGTTGTCAAAGGCGTCGCCTGTCCGATCCGCCTGTCCGTCACATTCAATGGGAAGGCGGGGCATACCGGGACGACGCCGATGGACCGGAGGCAAGATGCACTGGCAGCTGCTGCGCCATTTATTTCCTTCGTCCAGGAAACGGCGCTACAATTGAATGATGCCTATGGCAAATCACTGGTCGCAACGGTGTCGACATTGACGGCCTCGCCGAATTCGATGAATGTCATTCCGCAAACCGTCACGGCAGGTATCGATATCCGAAGTGTCGACGATCGCTTGAAGATGAAGATGGCAGATGCCATACAGAACGAAGCGAAGCGTATCGAAGAAACGACAGGCGTGGCCATTGGCATTGAAGTACTGGTCAACAATCCATCCGTTCTTCTCGATGACACGATTGCACAGCAATTGGTCGAGGCGGGCGACCACGAAGCCTATATGGCGCATCGGATGGACAGCGGTGCAGGGCATGACGTCATGAATATGGCGCAAATATGGCCGAGCGGTTTGCTGTTCATTCCCTGCAAGGATGGGCTGAGCCACCATCCCGACGAATTCGCTGATGCTGAAGACTTGAAAATGGGCGTCGAGCTATTGGCCCGCTTTTTGATGGAGGCGACCGCGAATGGCAGAAACGGTTAAAGTCGGGCTGATCGGGCCGAACGATTCAGTGATTGAAACGATGAAAGCGGCGGGCAGTATAGAAGGGATCGAGCTCATTCCGTTTATTTACCAGCACACGGAGGAAACGAAAAGCATCATCAACGAACATTCAGCGCAGATCGGGCATTGGCTGTTTTCAGGCCCTGCGCCGTATCATTTCGCCTTGAAAGAAGAGTTAATCGATGCGGATCATGCGGATTATATCCTCTTGCATGGGTCAAGCCTGCTCGGCACGATGCTCGATGCCTTCGTGCAAGAAGGCGCCGTCTTATCGAGCATCAGCGTCGATTCGGTCCCGCGCCGTGAAGTGCTGAAAATGCTCAAGGATTTCGATTTGGAAAAGCTGGAGATCCATACCGCGCCGGAGCTTGGCTATATTCCGGCAGAAGAATTGATCGATTATCACGAAAAGCTTTACCGCTCGGGGCACATTCAAGCAGCGCTCACTTGCGTCCATGCCGCTTACAACGGTTTAAAGGAGCGGGGCGTGCCGGTCTACCGCATCAGTGTATCGGAACTGGCGGCGCACCGTGCGATTTCCGTTATTAAGGAAAGAAGCCTGTCGGATTTGTACCGCATGAAGCAATTGGCGATGATCGGCATCGAAATCATCTACCCGAGCCAGGCGCAGCAGCGTAAGACCCCGTTCAAGATCGAGCGCCAGGAGCTTGCGGTGAACCGGGTCCTCATCGATTTCGCCGAAGAAGTCAAGGGCTCGAAAGTCGGGATGGGTAATGGCATCTATTTTATCTATACGACCCGGGGTGAACTGGAACTTTACGGAAAGTCCCATTATCCGGAAGAATTGAAGGATGAAATTTTTGCCAACAGCAAGTTCGAGGTACGCATCGGCATCGGCTATGGCCGGACCGTGACAGAATCCGAGCAGAATGTCCGGCTCGCGCTCGACTATGCAAGGGAAAAAGAGAACGGCGACGTCATCAATATCGATGAAGGCGGCAAAGTGACGGAAATCAACTCATCCGGTGAACGGCTCCGCTACAGCCGCCGCAGTTCCGAAGCCAAATGGCAGGAAGCGCTAAAAGGCGCATCGATCAGCCAGACTGTCATCGCCCGCATTGAATCATTGTCCCGCCATTACGCGAAAGACGAAATCACCGCCTTGGAACTATCCCAATGGATGAACAGCACCGAGCGCAATGCGCGCAGGATCCTGACCGAGCTCGAAAGCATCGGTGTAGCGGAAGTCGCGGGAGAAGAAGCTGGCCGGCGCGGCCGGCCGCGGAAATTATACCGTTTGACCTTCGGTACATAAAAAGATAAGGGAGGAATGGGAATGGCAACACCGACAGAACATCAAGACAAAAAAGGATTTTTGAATTTCATTGAAAAGTGGGGCAACCGCTTGCCCGATCCGTTCTTCATTTTTGTATACTTAGCCGTTTTTGTCGTCTTGCTGTCATGGCTGGTCAGTTCACTCGGCACGACTGTCGTCCATCCAGGCACGGGTGAGGAGCTGGCGATTCAAAACATCGTCTCGGGGGAAGGGATCCGTTATATCCTGGCAGAGACGATCAATAACTTCACCGGCTTTGCGCCGCTCGGCCTCGTGCTCGTCATGATGCTCGGCATCGGGCTTGCGGAACGAGTCGGCCTGATGGAAACTGCCATCAAGAAGTCCATCCTCAATGCGCCGAAGTCACTCATCACTTATGCGGTCATTTTCACAGGGATCATGGGCAACTTGGCGTCAGATGCCGCCTTTATCCTTGTGCCGCCGCTTGCGGCCATGGTCTTCGCTTCTGTCGGGCGCCATCCGCTCGCAGGACTTGCCGCAGGTTTCGCCGGGACAGGCGCAGGATTCACAGCGAATATCCTCGTTACCGGAACGGACGCCCTGCTTTCAGGGATTTCCACAGAAGCAGCCCGCGCGATCGATGATACGATTGTCGTGACGCCGGTTGATAACTGGTATTTCATGAGTGCATCCGTCATCGTCATGGCAATCGTCGGCGCAATCATTACCGAGAAATTGATCGAGCCTAGACTTGGCAAATACACTGGCAGGGCCGATAATACATTCGAACCGGTGACGAAACAGGAAAACAAGGGCTTACTGAATGCCGTGATTGCAGGGGCCATCTATGTTGGCTTGATTGCATTGCTAGTGTTCTTGCCCGATTCACCAGTCCGGAACGAAGACGGCGGCATCATCCCATCGCCATTCTTATCCGGCATCGTCCCGATCATCCTGTTCTTTTTCATTACCGTGGCCGTCGCGTATGGCATCACGGTCAAGAAAATCACTGAATCGAAAGATGTCCCTGCCTACATGGGAGATGCCATCAAGGACATGTCCGGCTATATCGTCTTGATCTTCGCCGCTGCCCAGTTCATCAATTATTTCAACTGGAGCAACCTGGGGATCTGGCTCGCTGTCAACAGCGCCGAATTCTTGACGAGCATCAATATGACGGGCTTGCCGGTCATGGTCGGCTTCAGCGTCCTGGCAGCGCTCTTAAACCTGTTGATTTTCAGCGGGTCCGCTCAATGGGCGTTGATGGCGCCAATTTTCATCCCGATGTTCATGCTGCTTGATTATCATCCGGCATTTGTCCAATTGGCCTTCCGTATCGCGGATTCATCGACGAACATCATCACGCCGCTCAATCCGTATATTCTGATCGTCCTCGCCTTCATGCGGGAATACGACAAAAAAGCGGGACTTGGCACCTTGATTTCCATGATGTTGCCATATAGCCTCATCTTCTTCGGTGTGTGGCTCGTCATGATGGTCATTTTTGCATTGACGGGGCTACCGATTGGCCCTGGCATCAGTTTGCGCATGTAATAAAAAATCCGCCTCCGGAAGGCGGGTTTTTTTCAGCCGTCAGGGCTCATGTTCGATCGTGCGGGTGAGGCTCCTGGCATAAAAAAGATTTCAAACATTTTTGTCGTTTGTTAATAGTTTGTTCATAGTTGACCTGTATACTGGTCTAGGAAGTCATCCGAGTGGAGGGTGTGTTGAATGAACCGTCAATCCTATCAAATGAAGCAGTTAAAGAGAATGCTCGATGAATCGTACAGGAAAACCAATAGCGCCATCGTTTCTGAATTAAGAAAACAAGGCGTCAACGCTTCGCTATGCAAGAAGCCGGCAATTCTCGAACTGACCGTTTAGATTTAAGCGCATCTGGAATCGCTGATCATGAACCTGAAATGCCCGACAAAAAAACTGTCCCTCTGCCGAACCGGCAGCAGGGACAGCTTTTTTAATTAATAGCTAAGCCCTTTTTCGTAGAGCCACATTTTCAGGCTTCCGAATGAAGGGAAGGAGATGGATTCGCCGGTTTCAGGATGCTCGGCGCGTACGATGATGTCCAATTCGTTCGGCGTAAAAGACCAGCCTTCTTCCATAAGGGAACGCACCACTTTCACCATCATGCTCGAACCTTTAATTTTACCCATTTCCATCGCTATCATCTCCTTCAGTAATATCTCCCATTATAACAGGGAAATCATTGTCGGTAGTACACATATGCTTTCTGTAGTATTCCTGAAATGCCCCCTTTTTAAACATGCACGGGTTTGAAGATTTCAGGCCAGCACACAATGCTTAAGCCCCGAACCCTTAGCAATGCTTTTGCATGCGCTGCGAAACCTGCAGTCATGGAGGCCAAGCCAAATAAGGTATCGAATAAAAGCATAACTACCGATGTCCGATTATTTCGAATTGTAAAAAAGTTGTTTGACTTTTAAAGGAAAGCAACTATAATTCACAGTAACAGGACTATTCTTTGAAGAAGGGCCTCTGGCATCGGTTCATAAAATGGCTAACAAGGAGGAAGATCAATGAAGTTCATGCCTAGAAAACGGGAGGATTTCTTTCCGAAATTATTCCAAAGTGATCTGGATTCGGATTTCTTCGACCGGTTCTTCAAGGAAAGCAATTACCCTCAAGTGGATGTAAAGGAAGTGAACGGCCAATATGATGTGGTGGTGGACGTCCCGGGTTTTTCGAAAGATGACATTCAAGTCGATTTCAAAGACGGCTACCTCTCCATCAGCGGCAAGAAAGAGGAAAGCTCGGAAACTTCGGAAGATGAAGGGCATTACATCCGTAAGGAACGCTCTTTCGGGTCTTTCAAGCGCAGTTTTTATGTAGGCGATGTTGATGATCAAGGCATTAAAGGAAATTTCAAGGACGGTGTCTTGCACTTGACTGTGCCAAAGCCGGAAGAAAAAGAATCCGGAAATGGCAAACGCATCGAAATTCAGTGAAGAGCCTGGCCAGGGGCTCTTTTTTTCGTTTCCGTAAAATGGCACGGGTATATAGAGGTTAAATCTGCTAATTGCTAGAAGGAGAGGTGTGAAGATGGAAAATGAAGGACCATCCCATGGCGGGAAGCACCATCCAAAGCTCAAGAAAAGGAATTTGTGGTCCGGTTTATTATTCGGGATCGGCTTGATGGCATTCGTCGAAGAAGTCATTTTTCACCAATTGCTCCAATGGCATCATTTCTATGATTTGGCGACGCCAAAAATCGGCATTTTTGCAGATGGCTTATTGAACTCATTCGCCTGGTTTGCAGCGATTGGCGGGCTGTTCATGTTTGCGGAACTCAGAAGGCGGCAAGCGGTCCGCCTGCGGTATTAGTTAGCCTCGGTGTTCATCGGAGCAGGGGCATTCTAACTGTTTGACGGCATCATCGACCATAAAGTGTTGAGAATCCATCAGGTTCGTTACAATGTCGATTTATGGATTTATGACTTGAGCTGGAACTTGTTTGGTGCAGCATTGCTCATTGCAGGGTTGATTCTCTCAAGATCCAGCACGGAAAGGCGGTCCGCATGACGAGATGATACATCACGACTTCAGCCCGGTCGGACCTTGGTTTCAGCTGGCGGCAGCTTTGATGCTTGCGTGGGCGCTGATGTGCTATCCAATGCTCGCAATTTGGACGAATGGGCGCTATAGGAAATGGCCGCTGCACCGCTATTTGTTTTGATTTGCAGGCGTCATTGCGGCAGGAGCGGCATTGATCGGCCCGTTGGCGGACGCAGCGCACACCAATTTTTCTGCCCATATGACCGGCCATTTGCTGCTCGGCATGCTGGCACCGCTACTGCTTTTACACGGCAACCCCCTGACCTTGTTAATGAGGGGCTTGCCGACAAACAAAGCACGCCAGCTCAGCCGTCTGATGAATAGCCGTTTTATTGCTGCTGCCAGCCATCCTGCCAGTGCCGCGCTGTTGAACTTTGGCGGTCTGTTCGTCCTGTATAGGACAAGCCTTTTCATATGGATGCATCAATCGACATGGGTTTATGCACTGGTGCACATCCATGTTCTATTGGCGGGATATGTCTTCACCTGGTCGATGTTATACACGGATTTGTCGGCGCACCGCCATTCATTCCGTTTGCGTGCTGCCGTGCTGATTGTGGCGCTCGCGTCCCATAAGATATTGGCGAAGTCCTTGTACGCCATGCCCCCAGCCGGTGTCACGACAAATGATGGGCAGCTGGGAGCGCAAATCATGTATTATGGCGGTGATGCGGTCGATGTGGCCATCATCCTCCTTTTTTGCTATAGCTGGTATAAAGCGTCAGCGCCGGGGCGGATCGCACGTGCTTGATGACAACCATTTCCCGTAGTGGAAGTGGTTTGTTGGTTGTTAGGCCGTGCTGCTTTTGCATTGTGGCCAGGCGGAAAGAGCGAAAGGATGATAGAATAGAAGAAAGCAGTGGTCAGGAGGCACAGAATGAATAGCTACATTGTTATGCAGGGGGAAACTTATAGAGAAGAAAAGCGCCTCGGGATTGTCCGTGCGCCGATGAAAGATAAATCAGGAGCTACGCCGCATTCTTGGCTGCGTGTGAAATCGCTGCAAAAAGGAGACCGGACTTTCCATTACGTCAAGGGGGCCATCGTTGCGGTCGGCACCATCCAGGAAGATGCACGGGAACAGAAAACAGCTGCGAAAAGTGCTGAATGGGTTGCGCCTTGTGAGTATTTGGAGCTGGATGTCCCGCTCGAAATCGTGTCGTGCATCAAAGAGGTCAAACACCATCTGCCGATCAAATACGCTGCCTTTCAGCCGGATGGCCATGGCAATTCAGGTTATCTGTATCCATGCAATGAAGCGTTGGCAATGGTGTTCCTGGACTTATTATCGGCAACAAAATGGCAGAATATCGAACAGCTGGAATTTGTTTATGATGCAGTGCGCGAGGGGAAATACAATTCCCTGACAGCCTGGATGATGGATTCTGAATACTTGCTGAAGCGGAAATTCAGCAAGTTGCAAGGGCAGTTTGAAGCATTGCAAATGGAGCGTTGGCAAGGCAGGTGCGCCATCTGCAGCATCTCGAATCCGGCACTGTTGAAGGCCGTCTATAGCAAACCCTGGAAAGACAGCAACGATGCGGAACGAATTGACCCCGCAAACGGTACATTATTATGCGCTAACCACGCCGCGCTCTATGAAAGCGGCCAGATATCCTTTACCGGTGCCGGTACGCTCAGAATGTCAATATCGCTTCAAGAGGAAGCAGAACGTTATAGCTTGAGGAAAAATATGCGCATCGCGGCTAATGACTCAAACAAACCATTTTTCAGGTGGCACAGAAACAATCATTTTATGAATGAATAACTGAAACTAAACGCATGGTTTTTGCCGTGCGTTTTTTATTGTGCGGGCGCGCGAATGCGTCTGTATAAAGCGTTTTCAAAAAATGAATAGTTGTGAATAGGGTTCACCACCAAGGCACTTGTTAATTATTCATTCATTGGTCATTTGTACGTCACCGAGATCCGCCTCCCGTCTTCTTTTGGTAAGGGGTTTCCCGGTGCACCTTGCGCTTTTTGAATATTTTACTGAATACAGAAGAGATGTATGGTATAGTGTATTCAATGAATAAATCGATGGGAAGGATGACGAATATGGTATCTACTACAGAAGTCGCAAAACATGCAGGCGTATCCCAAACGACTGTGTCGCGTGTGTTGAATCGGCCGGAGCAAGTCAAGAAAGAAACCTATGACAAAGTGATGCAGGCATTGGCTGAGCTGGATTACGGAAATACAAATGCGTCAAACGCAGAACCCGCAGGATCATCGAAACATTTAAGCGTGTTTTTTTCCAAGGATTGTGGTGCCGATGATTTCGCCCGTTTGCGTGAATTGACTGAATCTGCCCAATCATCCGGTTATCAGCTGATGGGGCGTGTATTGACGGGCAATGAATCATCGGACGACGTCACCACCTTATTGGAAGGCGTGGCTGGCGTTATCGGCATTGGCAGCATTCCCGGTGAATTCCAGGAAGCTGTAAACGGAAAGGGCATTGTCTTTCTGCAGGCCGAACAGGCAATGGATAGTAAAAAACCATTGGACGGACGAAAAGCGGCATATCTTGCCACCGGCCATCTTGCCAAAAAAGGCCACGAGCAGATCGCCTGGGTGGGGGAAGATTTGCCGGACAACGGTGAAAAGCTACAGGGATACTATGAAGCATTAGCCCATCATCAATTGAAGTTGCGCAAAAAACGCATCCATGCCACACAAAGCACTTCTGATTTTGATGCCATTGCAGCCGATGTCCGGTCGTTCAGGAAACCGACAAGCGCATTTGTCGCGGCCAGCTATGAGGATGGATTGAAATTATTCAATTCCTTGAAAAGCGCAGGCTTTAAGGTGCCGAAAGACATCAGCATCGTGGTCGCCGGAGAACCGGAAGCGGGAGAGGGCGAAGCAATAACCGCCATCAAGCCGCCAGCTGCTGCACAGCCACTGGAGCATCGGTTGGTGGAGCGCCTCGTGCACCAAATCGAAGGCCGGGAAACGGAGGCGTATTCCACCCCGGAAGAGCTCCAACTCGATAGCGGAAAAACCGTAAAAAAGTTCAAGGGCCGCCAAAATAACGAAGCCTAGTCACAGGAAAGCGGCCACACAACAAAAATGTGTGGCCGCTTTTTTTATGATTGAAGTTCTTTATGGGAAAATGGGCATTTGCCTTTGACAGGTTCAATATCGTCCCCGATGAAGAATTGTTTCCATTCGTTGTGGTCCGGGTCGCCAAAATGGCTGATGTCCGGATGGGTCGGTAATTCATCCCATTTCTCAACGCGCTCGCGAACCTTTTCGCGCGACATGATGCCGCCTTTCTCAGTTCCGGTCAAGCCTTCAAAGATCCTTCTGGGCTGGAACCCGAGCACCATCGAATTGCCAAGGTGGCGGGTGCGCCGCTGTTTATAGGCCGGGGCATTGCCGAAGATGAATATGGGCTCTCCTTTGAAGTTGAAATCCCATAGATAATGGTCAGGGTCACGCGGCGCTTGTTCCGGCCATTCCGTATCGTCCATGTCATGAAGATACTGCAGGATCTCCCAGAACTGCTTACGGTAATCATCGAGAGGGCCTTCTGATTCAAAAGGTTCCACGAACACGAACAGCCCATGGCGCTTGTGCTTCGGGTCTTCGAACAAAGTCAAGAATTCGGCAACCGCCACAGGCAAGTTGGACCAATCAGCCTGGCTTATATATGCATAACGCAGTTCGCCTTTCAATTCGCCGCTTCTGCCGAAATAGCATGGAAAAGTCTTATCGGTCACCGTCTCATGGAAAGTCTTGTATTCCTGCAGCAGCCATTCGGGCAGGTCGTTTCGGTTCAAGAAATCTTCTTTTGTCAATAAAGCAGGTATTGTCGTTTGCATCGCTAGGCCTCCAATTTCAAAATCTCATCTTTCAAATTGTTCCCTGAAACATTTCCCGCGAAACACTTTATTTCAAGTTATTTAATAAAAACGTCAAAAACAGGAAACAGAAAAGCGCTGTCGTTTAGCGCTTTTTTATGAGTGCCGCCGCGTTAAGTGCGATGAAATCCCGTTATTCAATCATTTCGGTCGGGCGAAATTTCATTCATCATCGTTGGCTGTTCCCGGCCACCTCTCGCCTGTCATCTCCACAAGGCCGAGAAGCTTTCTTCTGCGTTTTTCAAGCGATTCCATCGCCCGCTCATACGATGCTGCATCGACTGTCGGGATCGATTCATCCAGATTCGCGAGGACTTGGTGGGGCGGGGTGACTGAAGATTCATCTATGGACGAACTATGCAATGTGTCTAAATAACTGGTGATGCTGCTGGAGAGTTCCTGCATCAATAATGTGTTCGGTTGGACAGTGTTCGGCACGCCGTATTTCAGCAAGGCCAATGCTTCATCAAGCACGACGATATTCACAGGCAGCGAACGGTCGTGTGTCGAACTGCGGTAATAATGGAGGACCGGATAGGCATTGTATTTCGATACGGCATTGCTTAATTCATTCGCGAACGTATCGAGCAATAGATTGAGATGGTCGAAGTTCTGTCCATTCCATGCATTGTTGACTAATGAAGCGGGATTTTTCCCGATCCCGCTGATGCTCGCGGCAAGCGAACGTTTTTCCGTTACGGCACTCAGGACTTGCAGCAAGTATGTGACGCCGAATGTAATGAATAGCATGCCGGTTCCGGTTGCGAAAATCGCCACGATCTGCCAGATGCCGTCATCCGGGGCAAATTCGCCATTGCCGAGCGTAAAAATCAAGTAACCTGCATAATAAGCATATTCGACCCATGACATGGGGCCGCCGTCTTTTGTATCGACGATCATGTCGGAACTGGCAAAAATGAAGGTCCAGCCTGCCCATAGCAGGAAAATCCATGTCGCCAAGGTGGCGACGAGAATAGTCGGCCCTGCGAGGCTCAGGAATTTCGAGTTATTCCGGCTCACTTGCTTATGGAGCGTCCAGTAGGCGGAAGTAAGCTTATTGGTTAGTGGCCCAGCGCCGCCGTCGACCCATAACGTCGTCCAGATGAAATCGATCAATGTGAGGGCGACGATGATGATTCCGATCAATAGATAAAGCTGGTCCATCAACATTCCTCCTTTTCACTTTAGGTATCCATACCCTTACCGCCAACCGGATTAAGCATTGAAACGTGAAATCGGATAACAAATGGGGTTTTATGTTAAAATGAAGAGATACAATAAAGAGGGGGCGTGCAGAAGATTGGGCAAGAATTTCCGGTCGAGTGCCCTTTTCCAAAAGGCACTCAGACGTAAACAACGCAATGCGGCAAGGCCGCGCCATATAAAGAAAATCATTATTCTCGGCGATTCCGTCGCTTATGGCTACGGGACAAAAGGCGGGATTGCGAGACATTTGGAAGACAGTTTTCCGGATAGCGAAGTGCTGAACTTCGGCATCAACGGATTGACGAGCGATGGCCTCGTCGAGCGTCTGCGGGCAGCGCATTGGCAGGCGGAATTGGCTCAAGCCGATCTCGTGCTGCTCAATATCGGCGGCAACGACCTGCTCCGCCAGTACCGCAATGGAGGCGCAAGTGAGCTGATTCGCCAGTTCGCCTCATTAAAAAAGAAATACCGCCGCAATTTGCTGGACATTTACGGACATATTCAAGAGGGCAACGATCGAGTGTTGATTGTCCAAAACAGCTTATATAATTCGATGAAAAAAGAAGTGCAATATTTCGGTTTCACCCAGCTCCTGTTCCGGATGTGGAATTCAGCCATCGGCGCGAAAGGTGTCATAGTCACGAACACGAGGAAAATGGGGAAATTGCCCTCCATTTGGCTGGATTCGATTCATCCGAACGAAGAGGGCTATGCCATCATGCATCAATTATTGCTGGAAACATTGCAGACGACCGGCATAGCGGTTTCTAAAGAGCGGCGCTGAACGATTACACCCGGGCCTATATGGTTCCGGGTTTTTGAGTGCCTAAAAAAGGGCGAAGAAGCGGGGTGAGTGAACGGGAGGAAATGCTTGTGGTTTTAAACGGTCGTGGTATATTATATCTATAAAAATTAAATATGGATAATTACCTGGATTCGCGTTAGTTCTTTAGGTCGGTGAAGGACTTTGGGATAGAGGGGTGGGGCGTATGAGGAGAAAACTGGTACTGATACAATTGTCCAGGGCATTAGTGCCCTTATTGGTCATGCTCCACCATTTATCGACGACCATGATGGATTATTACGGGTTTAATATATGGAATCTTGCGTATTTGCCGCTGACCGGCGGTGTCTATTATTTCTTTTCTTTATCCGGTTTCATGGCTTATTATATTTATCGCCAAAAATTCGGCAGGAAAGGGCAATTATCGGATTTTCTGGTCAACCGCTTCATTCGGATCTATCCGCTTTACTGGGTCGTGACCTTGGCGTTTCTCATCCTGGCATTTCTCTTCCCATGGTTTGCGACGGGGCGGAGCGGGACATGGCTGTTATTTTGACCTCGATTTTTCTGGTCCCTAACCCTGAATGGCAAGATCCGTTCTTGATCGTTGCCTGGTCATTGGAGTACACGATTTATTTCTATCTTATGTTTTCCATCCTGTTTCTGAGTCCCCGTTTTATCGGCAAGGCGCTATTTGCCTTTTGGGGAATTCTGTCGTTCTTGGGTGCTACGGGCATTATCTATATCGACCATTTCCTGTTCGATTTCCTATTCGCTTCCTATAATCTGATGTTCATGGCGGGTGTCTTTTGTGCGTGGCTCATTCTCCACGCCCAGATTCCGCCTGTCCTGGGGTATTTGTCGATGGCTATCGGGTTGATCGGCTTTCCTGTAACTTGGATGAATGCGTTGAATCCTTTTATGGAGATCAGCTTTGAAATGAGCGCGAGCATCTCCATCATGTTTTTGCTGGTCGGGCTCGGCGTGATCGATATGAATAAAGAAATCCATATTCCAAAAGCATTCCACCAGCTCGGCAACGCGGCTTTTGCGATCTATCTTGTCCATAATGTCGTCCTTGATTTATTCTCTGAATGGATGGACCAAGCCGGATGGCATGAAGTGCTGGGCAATGTAGGCATGAGCTTATTGCTCGTGGTTTTGATGCTGTTTTTCGGGATTCTGGCGCATTTCAAGTTGGAGTTGCCGCTGCACCGGCTGTTTAAAGGCTGGCTGCGAAAAGATAAGGCCACTGCTGTTGCGGCAAGCGAAACGGGCGCAGTGACGAAAAAAACTTAAAAAACCCCCAAGCTTCAGCGCTTGGGGGTTTTGCTGTTATTCAGGCTTATTCAATAAATTTTGCAGGGCCTTTTTCTCACGGTTGATTTCGGCGACGGTGCGGACGCCCATGCTTCGGAAAATGGCGATGGGTGGGGTCCAGCCTTGCAACGCTTGCTGAATGAGCACTGCACTCGAAGCTCCTGCCAAAAAGGCCCATTTTCTATTGGCCCGGACTGCCAAAAGAGAAGAAATGAACGCTATGGATGCCATATTCACTTCCAGCAAGCGTTCTGTATCCCATTCGTGGTCCAGCTCTTTGATGCGCGCCAGGATTTCCTGTTCACCTTGGCGTTTGTAATAATTAACTGAGGCTTCCGTTTCCCGTTCGATTTGTTGATTGATGTGGTCGGGTGTGCGGTCGTTCACTTTAGATTTTGTCGATGGCAATTGTTCTTTCGCTAAATCAAGTTCCATGAATAAATCCTCCATTTCATTGCAAGTCCTGTTTCTAGTATTCCGCAAAAGGCTTCTGTTTAAACCCTCGAGTGGACACAAGCCTCAAGTGAATACTCAATCGATGCTGTCTGTCTGGTCTTTCATGATCTGTTCATCCATCGGGCCGACGATTTTCTGGGCGATTTCGCCTTTCGTATTGAGGATGAAGGTCGTCGGAACGGTACGGATTTGATAAGTCTGGGCAGTGCTGCCGGTTTCGTCCATCGGAATGGAGAAGGTCAAGCCGAATTCATCGATAAACGAGCGAATCGCTTCATCGCCGTTATCCTGTGCAGTCAAATTGACCGCGAGGATTTCGACGTCGCCGCCTGCATTGTTTTTGTGGAATTGCTGCATATGCGGCATTTCCGCGCGGCATGGCGGGCACCAGGTCGCCCAGAAGTTCAGGATGACTTTCTTCCCGCGGTAATCGGAGAGTTTCACCGTTTCGCCGTCTTGGTCGGTCAATGTAAAATCTGGCGCCGCTTGGCCTTGGGAGAGCCCTTCTGCAAGAGATGCATCTGGTGCAGTCGCGGGACTGGTGGATTCGTTCGTGTCGATTGGGACAGCATCTTCCTCAAAGAAGTTGATGGCGATGATGGCCATCGCTGCAAGAAGCAAGATGCCGATAATGGTTTTTTTAATCATCTTTTCGATCCTTTCTGTTCACTGCGTCTGTTCATGGCGATGGTGAATGCGGCAAGAACGGCGAGCGTTGCATTTTGCCAGGTCAACAGCGGCCCGAAGACGCTCAAGAGAAGCAGTTCCACGGTGGACAATGTGGCGAGCAATAGGCCTAGGGGGACGTCTTTTCGTTTTGCCAGCAGGCGGATGGAGAAAACCGCCACTGCCAGAAGTGATGCTTGCAGGAAGGCTTGCATCCCTTGGCCTCCGAAGAGTTGCAGTATGGACTGATATGCCAAAAAGAACAATAGCCAGGCATGCGCAGCCTGTTCCGCCAAAGCGGCATGTTTTTGTCGCGCGACGACCAAATAAACAAGGAGCAATGCTATGGCGAGCAAATGCCCGTACAGGCCGCCGTTAAAATAAAGAATGGATAAAGGCATGTCAAGAAAATGCTGCAAATTGAATACGATGTAGCTAAGTTTCCATGTCAGGATATAGAGCGCAAGAGCGTTCCAGTACCATTCGCCAGGTTTGTACCCAGTCGCTATGCGCATCAGCAGGCTTGCCGCTGCAGCTGCCAACAGTACAGAAACCCATATCGCGGGTACGGTCAGATGCAGTATCGGAACATAGCTCATTGGCTTTGGCCCGTCTGGTGTCTGTTCATTATAAAAATGCCTCCGTCCGTATTGAAAGTCTAATGCCTGGCGGTTTCCATTATAGCTGAAAGCACAATCTTTTCATCTTTTTTGTTTGGCGGTTATGCTGGAAGCAAGACAAAATGAGGGGGTGCCGTATGGCGACATGGCATGAACGCTTTCAATCAAAAGAATATGTATATGGGACAGATCCGAATGAATTCATCGAAACGATGCAAAATCAGCTCAAGCTCTCCGGGCAGGCCCTCGCAATAGCGGAAGGGGAGGGCCGCAACGCCGTTTATCTAGCCGAACAGGGCATGGAGGTCACTGCTTGGGACTTGGCAAGAAGCGGATTGGATAAGACGGAGCGGCTGGCAGAAGAACGCCGCGTCTCGGTTTTGACTGAGCAAGTGGACCTGGCACAGGCTGATTGGCCGCAAGACGCCTGGGACCTCATCATTTGCGTATTCGGCCATTTCCCGAAAGACGTACAGCGCAAAACATTCGACGGCATCAGGCAAGCATTGAAACCGGGAGGCCATTTTCTGATGGAAGTATATTCTATCGACCAACCCGCTTACGGCACAGGCGGCCCGACACAGGAATCCTTCATTTACCGGCCCGAAGAAGTGCTCGAAGCGTTCCGGGAATTCAAGATCCTCCACTTTTTCACGGGGGAAGTCGAACGGCATGAAGGCCAGTTGCATAACGGCTTATCGCATGTCATCCAGATGCCTTGCCAAAAACCGGCAAAATGATGGAGAAGCGAACACCCACCGCCGCAAATCGGCGATGGGTGTTTTTACTTGGCCTCTTTTCCAAGCACTTCGTTCCAATCGATCGTGCCGTCTTTCACTTGATCACGGCGCTCTTTGGTCATGGCATCCGGCGGGCGGTTGCCTTTTGGCCAATCTTGTTCATGCCCTTCCCATTCCGGTCGGTCCTGTGACAGGATGAAAGCGGCCAGGTCGCTGGCTTCCTGGTCGGATAAGGTGTTTTCTGCACCTTTTGGCATATTGTTCTGCAAATAGCCGGCCATTTTCGTCATGCGCGCAAGGCCAGCGCCGTCATTGAATGAGCCTTCTCCCCAAACAGCAGGGCCGCTGTTCGAACCGGTGCCCCCGCCATCAGCTGCGTGGCAGGCCACACAACTTGCCTGATAAAGCTTCTCGCCGTTATCGACATCGGGCACAGGGACGTTTTCCATGGAGTTCTGGTGGCGCCACGGCATTTCGGCGCCTTGCGGAATGCCTTCGGAAATATAGTTTAAATAGGCAACCATCGCATCCAAATCCTCATCGTCCTCCGCAAATACTTCGCCGTTCATGCTGCGGACCATGCAGCCGTTGATGCGTTCTTCCAATGTGACGATCTCGCCGGATCGCCCGATGTACATCGGGTAGGCCGACGCTACGCCGACCATCGATGAGGAATCTTCCTCAAGGCCGGCTCCTGCGTGGCAGCTGGTACAGGACAATTCATTGACGCGCTGTTGGCCGTCCTCGACGCTTGCGGCATCTGCACGCAACACTTCCGAGGTGTTATTGACCAGTTCATAGCCACGCTTCACCGCTTCGCCTTCCGGCCCTTCCGGCACCTCATCCAAAGACGGCGGGCTGTGGGTGATGCCTGCTGTCGCTTGGTCTGTCCGGGCTGTTTCGGGCCCATCCGATTGGACTTCTGCCGTTTTCGATTTCTCGGCAGACAATTCGCTGGACAGGACGCCGATGGCCATGACGGCAAGGATCAACAGGAAAATGCTGCAGTAGCCAATTTTTTTCATCATGTCGAACATTCCTTTCATCTCCCTTTCAGCCTAACAAACAAAAAATGGCCTGGCTGTGAACTAATTCACAGCCAGGCCGTTACGCGTGTGACAACTTTCCGAACAACGGATCACTCGAATTGTTTCCATACTTCAGGCAGCCACCCTGCGATATCGCGTGCAAGCATGGTGTGGGGAGAGCGGGTCTTGATGAATTCATCTGCGCAGGCACCGTGCAAGTAAACGGCGTTCAAGACAGCATGGCGCCAATTCTCATGGCAGCACAGCATGCCGAGCATGATGCCGGCGAGCATATCACCGGTGCCGCCTTTGGCAAGTGCGGCATTTCCTGTCGGGTTGCGGTACAGTTCGCCGTCCGGAAAGGCGATGGTCGTTTGAGGGCCTTTCAAGACGACCGTTAAGCCATGAGTCTCAGCGAACTCCGACGCACAGAGTTCCGGAGAGTGGGCAATGCGTTCTTTTGCATAACCGGAGATCCGGCTGAATTCGCCCGCATGCGGCGTCAGGATGAGCGGGGCGCTCCGCTGGGCATAACTGCGTTCGCTCAACGCGCCCGCATCGAGTATGAGTGGGGCAGATGACTTCACCAAATTGCCGACAGCCGCTTCGGTCAATGCATCCGGCACGGTGCCGGGCCCACAGGCGATCGCTTTATAGGAAGTGAGCGGATGGCTTCCATTGGCGATATGGATCAGCGCATCCGGCACATAGGTCGCTTCGGCCGCCGCGTGCGCGATAGCGCGGATGGTCTCGCGGTACGTGCCGATTTCCAGTTTCCCGACGCCGCTCCTCAATGCGCCAAGTCCTGAGATCAAGGCCGCACCTGGCATATCCGGGCCGCCAGCGACGAGCAATGCGGTCCCGAATGTCCCTTTATGGCTGTCCTGTGCACGTGCTGGCAAAGTGCTGCGCACTCTTTCCTCTGTCCAGATGTTGCTCGTTTGTGGATCGGTCATATGGAACCCTCCCGTTTTCTGTCGATAACATAACTGTAGCCGATTCCTGGGGATAGGCAAAGTTATATACATCCGAAGCCAAATATGGCGAGATTCCCTGTCCTGTAACGGGCACGATAAAGGGGGTAGGTATTTCGCCCCGCGAAGCAGTGAAAAACAACGGTCTTCCATTTTGCCACCTGGCATTGGTAATGGGAAAAGAGGGGAGAGAAGGGTGGATTATACATCCAAAGAACTGAAATTTCTGACAACTATAGGCAAGTTTAACAGGCTTTGCTATACTCAGCCTATTCAATGAAAAGGAGTGGGAATAGTGAAAAAACAGGTATTCAAGACAATGACCATGGCGGGGCTTTGTGCGATGATGGCGATGCCGGTGCAGGCAGCCGAACCGGCACAGCCGGCTGAACATCATCACGAAAACGCCATTTCCGGCTTTATCGATTATAAAGAGCTTCAAAAAGAACTGCAGCAAATCGAAGCCAATAGCAAAGGCACGGTTTCGGTCGAAGTCGCCGGCCAATCCTTCGAAGGCCGCGATATCTATACCGCGACGGTCGGGACAGGCGATAAAGTGCTGCTGATCCAGAGCGAGATCCACGGCAATGAAAAAACGGGCACGGTGGCCATCTTGAATATGTTGAAAACGCTATCCGGCAATTCGAAAGCGGCGAAAGCTTTACGCGATGAAGTAACGATCGTCTTCATGCCGATGATGAACCCCGATGCTTCGGAAGGTGACAAGCGCCGCAACAGCATGACCTGGAGTGACGTGGTCGCGGATTATCCGGATCTTGCCGATGCCTCCCCGTCCTGGAATTACCTGGACCGCGGCATCAGCCAAAGCTATGACTACGGCGCGAATCCAGGATTCGATGTCAACCGCGACTTCAACCCGGACCTCGACTATGTGCCGCAGGCTGAAGACTTCCCGGGCGCATCGAACGAACCTGGCTGGTTTATCACAAAAGAAGCCCAAGTTTCACGCGACGTCTATAAATCGCTTCAAGCGGAATTCGGCACTGTCGACGTCTTCATCGACCTTCATCACCAAGGGATGTACTATGTCGATGGCACGGCCGATCCCGTTACCTTGTCATTGTCTGCCCAATTCGTCCCGGACCCCTCCACTGCTGAAGGGGCGAAATACGGCGAATATGCGGACCGCTATAATTACGATTTCTCGCGCCAGTTGAATGTGGCGGCGTATGAAGAACTGCAGTCCTACGGCAATTCGAAGTTCACCAATATCTCGCTGTATTCACAAGGGCTCGACTTGCCGGGGACGGCACTCGGCAGCTATGCACTGAACGGCAGCGGCACGGTGCTGTTCGAAGTGCGCGGCCAGACCCAGTCGCTTGGCCAGAAAGAGAAAGGGCAGCTGGTTAAATCGGTGGAACGCGGCTTGACGGCCATTGTGGAAGGCGTCGCTGATGACAGCGTCTATTCGTTGGACCCGGAAGCCTATGAAGATATCCCGTTGACCGCTTATCGCCCGAGCAGCAATTGAAGGCAGACGCCGCCAGGATGCTGGCGGCTTTTTCTGTGCCGAGTTGTAGGCAATGAAGGTACTTTGGTAGACTGAAGATAAATAGAAAGGAGTGCTTGTATGGCAATCAGCAAATTGAACGACCGCATACACTTGATCGACGGTTTCGATCTTGGGCTCAAGCAGCGCACAGGCAGCTACGTCATCAATGAACAACAGCTGACCATTATTGAAACGGGGCCGAGCCCGTCAGTGGAGCATGTCAAAGAAGGATTGAATGAACTCGGCCTCCCGCTCGAAGAAGTCCGCTACATCATCGTGACGCATATCCACCTCGACCACGCCGGTGGAGCGGGCTTATTGATGCAGGAATGCCCGAATGCGACCCTCATCGTCCATCCGAAAGGCGCGAGGCATCTCTCGGATCCGAGCCGTCTCATCGCCGGGGCACGGGCAGTTTATGGGGATAAATTCGACAGCTTGTTCAATCCGATCGTCCCGGTGCACGAACACCGTATCGAGGTCAAGACAGAAGGCGGCAAGTTGCAGATCGGCCCCGGCTGCACGCTGGAGTTCTGGGATACCCCAGGCCATGCCAAGCATCATTTCGGTATCTATGACCCTGTATCGAATGGCTTTTTCGCCGGGGATACAGCCGGCATCCGTTACATTCAACTGATTGAAGACGGCATCGATTTTTACCTGCCGTCGACATCGCCGAACCAATTCGACCCGGGGGCGATGAAGGCATCGATTGAACGGATGGAAGAACAGCAATTCGATTGGCTTTATTACGGGCATTACGGCGCTGACAAGAACCCGCAGGCGGCACTTGGGCAAGTACTGGAATGGCTCGAGGTTTTTGTCGAAGAGGGAGCGGCCGCCTATCGGAGCGGTGAATCCGCGGATCAATTGGCGAAACGATTGGCCGCTCCGGTCATGGCGCAGCTGGCGGATCAGGGCATGGAACAGCCGCACCGCGTGGAGCCTTATATCGAGATGGACCTCCAGGTCAGCGCGCAAGGCTTGCTGGATTACTTCCACAGGCAAAGCTGAGCCCGTAAAAAATTCATCTGGTGGTACATGTCCGGTTTACAGCCGCTCGTTTACGGGCAAAGACTAGGGCAGAGAAAATTCATCTAGCTGAAAGGGCGGAAAATAAAGTGGGGCAAGTGCTAACGGAAAAGACAGCAATCATAACAGGAGCAGGGCGCGGCATCGGCCGGGCGACCGCCCTGGCATTGGCCAATGAAGGCGTGGCCGTCGGCTTGATCGCAAGGACCGAAAAGGAAATCGAGCAATTGGCGCAGGAGATCCGGTCGCTGCGCGGGCGCGCCGCCTTTGCGGCTGCGGATGTCTCGGATCCCAAGCAAGTCGAATCTGCTGTCCAGAAATTGACCGAGGAGCTCGGCGCAATCGACATCCTCATCAATAACGCCGGCATCGGCAAATACGGCAAGTTCATGGAACTCGAAACCGAAGATTGGCAAAACATGCTGAACATCAATTTGATGGGCATGGTCCATACGACGAAAGCGGTGCTGCCACAGATGATCGAGAAGCAAGGGGGCGACATCGTCAATATTTCCTCTTCATCGGGGCTCAAGGGCACCAAAGGCTCTAGCGCCTATAGCGCATCGAAATTCGCTGTGCTCGGCATGAGCGAATCGTTGATGCAGGAGGTGCGCCCGGACAATATCCGTGTCTTCGCGTTGGCGCCGAGCCGTGTCATTACGTCCATGACCGATTCCGGCAATGAAACCGACGAGGAAAAGCAGAAATTCATGCAGCCGGAAGACATCGCGGAATACATCGTTTCGCAATTGAAACTGGATCCGCGTATATTCATCCCATTGTCGAAACAATGGGCGACGAATCCATTTTAAGGACATGAAAAACCCCTGAATGCCATCAAGGCATTCAGGGGTTTTTTGAGCTGCCGGAAAAGCTTCGGATTATTCGTTTGAAATTCCTTCCGCTTTTAGCACTTCGTCGATTTTAGCCATCGCTTCACCTTCATCCGGCCCATCCGCAGCGATCGTCACGATCGACCCGGAAGTGATGCCGAGCGACATGACGCCGAGAATCGATTTCAAGTTCACTTGCTTGCCGTTAAAGCCGAGCGTGATGTCCGATTGGAATTTCGAGATGGAGCCGACGAGCGCTGATGCCGGGCGGGCATGGATGCCTGCTTGGTCTGTTATTGTATATTGTTTTTCTGTCATGTTGAATTCCTCCTATGGATGAACGTTTTTGAGTGAAAATCATTCATATTGTGAATGATTTTGACTGCTTATGAATGATTATGATTGATTTTGAAACCGATTTCAAGTATTATCTATTTAATCAGAAAAAAAGAGGGTGAGGGAATGCTGACGACGGAGCGGCATCAAGTGATTTTAAATTCGTTAAAAGAAAAACAGAGCATCAAAATCCAAGAGCTGGTGGAACTGACCTCGGCTTCAGAGTCCACCATCCGCCGCGATCTGACGGAACTGGAGGAATTGCAGAAACTCGAACGCGTTTTCGGCGGCGCCAGGAAAATCGCCCCGAATGAGCCGGAACCGAGCCTGTCGGATAAAGCGGCAAAGCATTTAAGGGAAAAGCAGCTCGTCGCGCAATATGCAGCATCGCTCGTCAAGGCCGGAGACGCGCTATTTTTGGATGCGGGAACGACTACGGCACAAATGATCCCATTTCTAAAAGGCAAGGATGTAACCGTTGTCACCAATGGGCTGAGCCATCTTGAAGCCTTGGTCGAGAACGGCATTACGGCCTATCTGACGGGAGGCTTCATCAAGTCCCGCACGCGCGCGTTGGTCGGCCCTCAAGCCACCCAGTCGCTGGAGAATTACCGTTTTGATAAAAGCTTTCTCGGTGTTAATGGGATCGACCTTGACAATGGTTTCACGACACCCGACCCCGAAGAAGCGGCCGTCAAGCGGAGAGCTTGCGACTTGTCGAGAAGCTGTTATGTGCTTGCGGACCAGTCGAAATACGGCAATGTCAGTTTCGCGCACATCTTCGGCTTAAGCCGATCCGCGCTGATCATCGACAGTTTGCCGGAAGCAGCAGTCGATGGCATCGAACGGCACACGACGATTAAGGTGGTGACACGATGATCTACACATGCACATTTGCTCCATCCATCGATTACACAGCGTATTTAACGCATTTTGAAAGCGGCGCTTTGAACCGGTCAGAGGAAGTGTATTATTATCCCGGCGGCAAAGGCATCAATGTCTCGCGCGTACTCAGCCGGCTCGGCATGAAGAGCCGCGTGCTCGGATTTGCAGGCGGCTTTACGGGCCATTTTATTGAAGAATTCCTGGACGCAGAAGGCATCGAGACCGATTTTATCGACACCGGCGCCATCACGCGGATCAATGTCAAAATCAAGACCGACCAAGAAACCGAATTGAACGGGCCGGGCCCGGTATTAACGGACGCACAGCTTGAACAATTGACAGAAAAAATTGCCGTTATGCAAGCAGGCGATTGGTTCATCTTGGCGGGCAGCTTGCCGCCATCGGTGCCGACCCAATTCTTCAAGGATCTCGCCGCCCGTTGCCAGGAGCGGGCCATCCATTTCGTACTCGATACGTCCGGCCCTGCATTAGAGGAATTACTGGATTCGAAGCCATTTCTCATTAAACCGAATGAGCATGAACTCGGAGAGATTTTCGGTGTGGACATTAACACCGAGGCCCAAGCGTTCCATTATGCCAACCTGCTGGTGAACAGAGGAGTTGAGCATGTCGTCGTTTCCATGGGCGGGGCGGGAGCCATCTATGCTTCCCGTGGTATTCGCTATACAGCGAATGTGCCAAAAGGCAAAGTCGTCAATACCGTTGGTTCAGGAGATTCCTTAGTATCAGGATTTATCGCGTCGTATATTCAGCACAATGACCCCTTACAAGCATTCCGATACGGCGTCGCAAGCGGAAGCGCCACCGCTTTCCGCAGTGATCTATGCGAACAGCCGGATGTCGAACGATTGCTTCCTGAAGTGGCCGTAACCCCATTCGAAGAAAAGGATGTGACAAAATGAGAATTACCCAATTATTGACGGAAAACACCATAATCCTGGATCTGAAAGCCCGTTCCAAACAGGAAGTATTGGACGAACTGGCTGGGCAACTGGACCAGGCCGGGAAATTGCATGACAAAAAGCAATTCACGAAAGATATCCTGGCGCGCGAAGAACAAAGCACGACGGGCATCGGCGATACGATCGCCATCCCCCATGCCAAATCCGAAGCGGTCAAAACGCCAGCCATCGCGTTCGGCCGTTCGTTCGAAGGGATCGATTTCGAATCCTTGGACGGCCAGCCTGCGCAAATGTTCTTCATGATTGCGGCGACAGCCGGGGCGAATGATGACCATTTGGAAGCTTTATCGCGCCTGGCGACGTTCTTGATGGATGAGAAATTCCGCGTCAATATCCTAGAAGCCGAGTCGAAGCAACAAGTGCTCGATATCGTTTCCGCAAAAGAAGCGGAAGTGGAGGGGCCGGAACAACCTGAGGCCACGCCGGTTGCCGGTACATCAGCTGGAGGCGGCAAGATCCTCGCGGTTACGGCTTGCCCGACAGGCATCGCGCACACGTATATGGCGGCAGAAAAGCTTAACGGGCGTGCGAAAGAGCGCGGCATCAACTTGAAGGTGGAAACGAACGGCTCGAGCGGCGTGAAAAACCGCTTGACCGATGCAGAAATCGCGGAAGCGGATGCCATCATCGTCGCAGCCGACACGAAAGTCGAAATGGCAAGATTCGACGGCAAACACGTCATCCAGACACAAGTCGGTAAAGCAATCTACGAAGCGGATCAATTACTCGACCGCGCACTGGCACAAGATGCACCTGTCTATAAGCATGACCGCACCAAAGATGCGGATGCCGACACTGAAACGAAATCAGGCTTCTATAAGCATTTGATGAACGGCGTATCGAACATGCTGCCATTTGTGGTCGGCGGCGGAATCTTGATCGCCTTGTCGTTCTTCTTCGGCATCAACGCGGCAGACCCGAATAGCCCGGAATACAATGAATTCGCTGCGATGCTGTCAACGATCGGCGGCGGCACGGCGTTCTTCCTGATGGTCCCTGTCCTTGCCGGTTTCATCGCGATGAGCATTGCCGACCGCCCCGGCTTCGCTCCAGGGATGATCGGGGCTTGCTTGCCATCACGGTTACAGGCGTTGAAGAAGCGAGCGGCGGTTCCGGTTTCCTCGGCGGTTTGATCGCCGGCTTCCTTGCCGGTTACGTGACGCTTCTCGTGAAGAAAGTGTTCTCGGGCATTCCGCAAAGCCTGGAAGGGTTGAAACCCGTGTTGTTCTACCCGGTATTCAGCATTCTGATCACAGGCGTCATCATGATGCTCATCAACCCTCCACTGACGCAAGTGTATACGGGCATCTCCGCATTCCTAGAAGGGCTTGGCGGCACCAACTTGGTTCTTGTCGGCCTTCTCCTTGGCGGCATGATGGCAGTCGATATGGGCGGTCCGGTCAATAAAGCCGCATACACATTCGGTATCGCCATGCTCGATGCGCAGAACTTCAACTTCATGGCGACGGTCATGGCAGCGGGCATGGTCCCGCCGCTAGGCCTTGCCATCGCGACAACGATGTTCAAGAAGAAGTTCACCAAACCGGAACGTGAAGCGGGCAAGACGGCGTATGTCCTCGGCGCGAGCTTCATCACCGAAGGCGTCATCCCGTTTGCTGCAGCCGATCCGGCGCGTGTCATCCCGTCGGCCATCGCAGGCGCGGCAACGACCGGGGCGCTCGTCATGCTATTCGATATCGGGCTTCGTGCACCCCATGGCGGCGTCTTCGTCATCGGTTTGGTGGATGGCGGATTGATCAGCATCTTGATGTATTTGATCGCCATACTCGCCGGTTCATTCGTAACGGCAATCCTCGTCGGTTTGCTGAAGAAAAATATTACGGCAGCTGCATAAATGAAAAAACGCCATCCGGTCTATCACCGGATGGCGTTTTTTATGATGGCGCGTGGCCAGCAAGAGTCCAGATTTTTTAGCCGGATTTTCTAGGAATCGGCATCGATCATGCCTTTTTCAAGCAATAGGGCCGATGTGCCGGCAATTGCTTCTTGTTCATCTGGACCCTCCGCATGAATCGTGATGTCGGAGCGGGTCGGAATCCCAAGCCCCATGACGCCAAGAATGGATTTCATGTTGACTTTCGTATCCTTGAATTCGAGCGAGAGTTCGCTTTCGAAGCGGTTCGCTTCACTGACAAGCGCCGCAGCGGGCCGCGCATGCAAGCCTTCTTCCGCGGTGATGAAAAATTTTTTGTGGGCCATCTTTTGTATCCTCCTGATTCTCACTGTTCAAAGCCTATTCCTATTATACCGATTGAGGGGGAATCTAGCTCGCCGGTAAGACGGAAAAATTTGCCGGGAATAAAACAATCCACTAGGCAGGCAATAGCAAAGGGAGTAAAATATCATTAAGTGAATATTCTGATAAAAATTTCTGTGTTTTTATTAACTAGCATTGCTACGATAGCCTAAAGGAGGGAAAAGCATGAACACAAGCAGCACCGGCGACTTTTTAAAGGATTTCAATGAGGCGTTTTTCAAAGGCAAGAGAGACTTCATCGAACAGCATGTCTCCGATGATGTGGAATGGATCATGGTCGGGGCGATGCCGCTGAAAGGGAGGCAGGCGTTGGTCGATGCAGCTTTTGGGATGGAGGATTATACACAAATGGAGTTTGAGATCGATACCATCATTACAGAAGGGCGGGAAGGGGTCGTAAAAGGTGTCATGACTTCAAAAGGCGGCAACGAAAGGGAAAGGAGATACTGCTATTGCGACTTCTATGAATGGCAAGGGGAAGGGGAGCCAAAAATAACGAAAATGACTTCCTTCGTCGTCGAGACGAAATAGGGTCGGTGACGGCTCTATTTTAATACTAAACAAGTAAATGTACTATATTACATAAGGAATTATATATATTGGAAAATAGCCAACAAGAAAAGCCAATAGCCAGACGGAAGAATGCGGACAATTCTTGCGTTCTCCGGGTAAATTCGGCAAGATGGAAAGACAGACAAGCTGAAAGGATGCGAGACAGTGGATTACCTCAAATCTAGGAAAAATGCTTATGCCGTTCTTTTGAGCGGGCTTGTGCTGGGCGTGATCATCGCATTTCTCATCAACGATGATCCCGAACCTTCAACCTTGGTTGCCTCTGGGGCAATCGGTGTCGTGATCGGGGAAGCGATCATGTTCTGGCGCTGGAGCAAGGAACGCAAAATAAAACAACGCGAAGATTGATGGCTATCAGCAATCAATCAACTAGCACTGGAAGGGAAGTAGAGTACGATGACGACCATCTGCCTGATTCGGCACGGAGAAACAGAATGGAATAAGATTGGGCGCATCCAAGGGACGACGGATGTGCCACTGAACGAGACAGGGAAGCTGCAAGCACGCGCATGTGCATCTCATTTGACAGGAGAAGTGTGGGACGTCATTGTGACGAGCCCTCTCAAACGCGCCAAAGAGACCGCGGTGATCATTAATGAAACGATGCGATTGCCGATCTTCGAAATGACGGAGTTCCAGGAAAAGCATTTTGGCAAAGCAGAAGGCATGACAGCAAAGGAGCGTTACGGCTTGTATCCCGACAAAAATTATCCTGGCCAGGAACAGCCAGAAGAATTCCACGGCAGGCTGTCGACGGGACTTGCACAGCTCAATGAACGCTTCGGGAACCAACGTGTGCTCGTCGTGGCGCACGGAGGCGTCATCAATGCCATCCTTGAACAATTGGCGCACGGTGAATACGATGGTGAAGTCCGTTTGCAAAATGGAGGCATGAATCACTTGGCGTATGCCAGCGAGCGCTGGGAGATCCAAAAATATAATTTCATCGACCATCTCGAAGTGTTGGATGCCAAGGCAAAGTGATCGCAAAAAGCTAAAAGGAGCTTGACACATGGAACAAAGTGAACTGAAAAGCTTGCATAAGGAAATCGAAAAGCTGAAGTTTCACAACCGGACTTTATTGGCGTTGCTTGGGGAGGTATTGGAAGATAGAATGCATGAGCCGACCGTCCATGAAGCCATTGTGGTGCATGATTTGTCAAAAGCTGAACTCCAGGGGTTCACGCAATTGATCCGCGGCTATAGCGGCGACATAAAAGCTTTTGAACAGCAGGCAGCGGGCTTGGGCCTTAAATTCACGAACTTGACTGTCAAAGGCTTGCTGCAAGGCTTCGCAGGGTCTGGCATGCTGTCCGGTAAATGTGAAGAAATTCTTAAGTCATATGAAAAGAATTGAATGAAAAAAAACTGCCCATTTCAGGCAGTTTTTTCAGGGGATGGATGAATTGCTGCTGGCACCAAATTATTTGCGTTTTTTGGCAGGTTCGGACGGAGGCGCTTCCTTGGCATCGAATATGCCGCGACGGTAAACTAACACAGCCAGCGCCGCCATAAATAAGGCGGAATTAAACCAGAACACAAGATCATTTAAATTGCCGCCGAACAATAAGGTATTGAGGACGGTCAATAGATGCATCACCAGTAGAAAAATAAACAGAATCGTTGAGGTTCTCATCAAATCACTCCATAATCGTTTTGCTGTTTCCATTGTAACGGAATTAAAAGGCAACGGTAGGTATTTACAGTAATTGTAGAAAAGAGTTCATGAAAGGATGGGAAAGATGGTCAAATGGAAAGAGGAAATGCTCATCGAGGCACCGATTGAGCAAGTATGGTCGCTGTTTCAGGACGAACAGATCCAGCGCATCATGCCGAAAATCGAATCGCATGAGTTGCTCGAGGGGAAAAATGATGCGACAGGCGCTAAACATGCGCAAGTATATACGGAGGGCAAACAGCAGCAGCGCTATATCGTCGAAACGCTCTCGTACGTGGATGAGCCTGGGAGAAAATACCGCGAGACCGCTTTTGTGATGGGGCAGATGTTCAAGGTGCGCTATGCATTCACGTTGGAAAAAGAATCGGCTCAACGCACGCGTTTTGTCTATGAAGGACAAAACAAGGGCATGAACGTCACTGGAAAGATGATGCTTTTGGCAGGCAGCAAGAAAGCGGCCCGCAATACCGTATTGAACTTCATGAACAGGGTCAAGGATCAAGCGGAACGTGAAAATTGAAAAACAAGGCTCAACAGAAAATGGAGGTTAAAGAAAAAGTAAATGTAACAAACTACATAAGGTTCAATGAAAAATAATAAAACAAGCCAACAAGCAAACTTCATTCGCTGCAAAGAAAAAGCAGGAAGGAGTTACCGGCAGCTCGAAAATAGTTATAGGGAAGCGATATTGGTCGATTCCACAAAAGGTGAACCGACGAATCACCACAGCTTCTTTGATGCATGGAAAGGGGTACACGAATGGCTATAGTTATACGGATGATCGCTGAAATGCTCATCATCGCGATTTTCATTTATTTCGTCAGCGGCCGGTTGATGGGGTCGAAAGTGAATTTCACCAAGCGGATCTTGTCTGTCACACTGGGAATCGTTTTGACGACTTTTGTGTATTGGTATTCGTACTTGCGTTATACAGAATACATGAACGACGTCTTTGCGACGATGCTGACAGATACGAGCACCGTCATCTGGGTCGGCAGCATGTTGATGATATCGATGCTCTTTTATTTGATTCTTGAGTTATTTGACCCGATTGAACTGGGCGACCGTGGCGAGCGCATCACGAACCGCAAGTTCTTCTGGAAACGGCTGCGCAACCGCTGGAGACGCCAGAAGCGTTTGAGCAAGGTTCTGGAGATCGCCGTCAAGAATGGCATTTCCAGCACTTTGAAATACGCACGGCACCGTGAAAACAATCGGGAACTGGCGGTCGCGTTCCGCAGGACTCTTGAAGAAAGTGGGGGCGTGTTCATTAAGTTCGGCCAAGTGCTGTCGACTCGGACGGATTTGTTCGCGCCGGTATTCATTGAAGAACTCAGCCAGTTGCAGCAAAATGTCAAAGCGCTGCCGAAGGAACAAGTATCGGAAATCCTGAGAAAATCCATGTCGCAGCCGATTGAAGAAGTGTTTTCGAAACTCGATAAAGAACCGCTCGCTTCAGCATCGATCGGCCAGATCCACCGCGGCGTACTGAGAAAGAACAATGAAGAAGTCATCATCAAGATGCAACGGCCGGAAGTGAGTTCCATCATGCGGGATGATTTGGACATTCTCGTGGAATTCGCCGAATGGGTATCCAGCAAATCCACTTGGGCACAAAACATCGGCTTCCGTGAATTGGCTGTGGGATTTGCCAATGGCTTGCGCGAGGAAATCGATTTCGAAATTGAAATGCGCAATATGATCCAAGTAAGCAATGCATTGGAAGGCAGCAAGAATCAAGTCAAAATCCCCAAAGTCTACAGGGAATACAGCAATTCGACCATCATCGTCATGCAGTATTTCCAGGGTAAAAGCATTTCTAAAGGAGACGCTGTATTCCGCCATTTCAATGTGGAGCCGAAAAAATTCGGACGCACGGTGCTGTTTTCATTCCTTGAACAAATGCTATTTTCCGGCATATTCCATGCAGATCCGCATCCGGGGAATATTTTTATCGATGAAACGGACGGCAAACCGGTTTTGCTGGATTTCGGTTCTGTCGGGCGCTTGACAGAGGCCCAGCAGGAAGCGCTCAACCATTTCATCATCGGCATCCAGCAAAACGATGCAGGCATCGTCCATGATGCCGTCAGGAAACTCGTGGAAAACAGCGAGAAAATCGACAATCATCGCTTTGAACAAGCCATCGGGGAGATTTTGCTGAAGATTTCCTATGTCGACCGGATACCGACAGCAGAATTGATTCATTCATTATTCGATATGATCCGCGAATTCGGCTTGGCGTTCTATCCATCAGTGGGAATTGCGCTACGGTCCTTGATCAGCCTTGACAGCACTTTGCACACCATCGATGCTGACTTTGACATGTTTACGGAAGCGAAGAGTTTTGCAAGGGAATACAAAACATCGGTATTGAAAAAACCATTCAAACAGCCACGCGCCACCAAGGAACGTATCGAAGAGGAATTGGTGCTCATATTGCCGGAAGTGGCCAAATTGCCGAAACGCATCGACCAGCTCATCCGGCGTGTAGAAGGCGGCAAGGTCATTCTGCACCATGATGTGTTTTCCGATAAGCATAATTCGGGTTTTGTCATGCAATTATTCTCAAGATTCGTCTTGTTGATGTCGGGGATTACGTTTGGCGTGATTTCAGCAGCCTTATTGGCGATTGCACAATTCATCGATACCGTATACGCAATTTACTTGAATACGGCAGCATATGGCGGATTGTTCCTGTGCGTCATCTTACTGGTCAGGTTGTCGATCCAGGCGATACGGGACATGAAGCGCAGTAATCATATTTAGTTAATAGGAAGAATCCCGTGCAATAAAGTCATGCGCGGGATTTTTGTTGCTTCGGTGAGTGTATAACCGGAACGGTAAGCAGAGGGGAGCTTAGTGAAAACGGAGCGTTTTGGTGAAAATAAAATTTAGTTTACATAATATAAATTATAGGAAGTTGTGTTTCATTTAATAAGTATACTTATGACAGTGAGACGAAACCGATTTTTTTGGCTGAAATCGGCTGTTTTCGATTTTCTGGATTCTGCGTTTGTTTGAGTGACTTTATCGTTCTATCAATGACTCCTGCGTTACTGAACCTCATAAGGTAATTTAAAAACCCAAACCGATTCAGCTATTGACCAGCCAATCTGGTTTGGGTTTAGTTGTTTGCCAATGTAATACATCACAACCCGGCTCTTAAGTTGTCAGTTTGTTGATGATTGTGCAGTTCTTTATGGATCGCTGCATTTCTGTAGTCATTCAGCATCTTTTCATTTTGTTTGATGTTTTGTGGCCACAAACCGCTCCCGCTGGCTTTTTGCTGCCGTCCTGAATCCATAATCCTTCTATAGTTGGCTGATCCGCATCCTTCATTTACACATATTCGCTACCGCAGCCTTTTATAGGGCTTTTCCAGGAATAGCCGCTTGCTGCCGCTTTTCCGGCCAATTCACCAGGAAAATGCCTGTAAAGATTAACGCCCCGCCAACGATCAGCGACACCCCGACTTGTTCCCCTAAAATGAGCCATCCCGTGATGACGCCAAAAAATGGCGCCAAAAACAAAAATGCGCTCACTTTCCCGGGATTGCCGTTTTGCAATAGGAAAAACCAAATCGCAAATTGGATGATCGACGCCGGAATCGCCAGCCAGAAAATGATGAACAGCGACTCCGGATTGAGCGCCAATCGCTGGGTTTCCAATAAGCTGCTTGCTATCAGCAAAATCAAGCCACCAAACAGCATTTGATACGCTGTCAGCACCCACGTGTCGAGCTGGATGCCCCAATGCTTGATCAATAGCGTGCCGATTGCCCAGGACACGGCGCTGCCAAAGCCGAACAACGTGCCGACTTCCAAGGTCACTTGACTCCCCATCGTGATGAAGACGCCGAAAAACCCGAGCAGCACCCCTCCCCATTGAACGATGCGGTAGCGGATGCCGAGTGCGGCCGTGCCGAAAATCACCACCAATAACGGATTGGTGAACGTCAAAATGGCGGATTCCCCGGCCGTGATCGTCCGCAGGCTCAGGAAAATGCAGCCCATGACGCCTGCGGTCTGGAAAAAGCCGATGACCAGTATATGCAGCCATTCGGCACGCCGCTGCGGGTGCTTGCGCCGGAACAGCTTGACGAATATGGCCATCAAGATGCCTGCAATCGTGAAACGGATCCCGACCAACAGGAGCGGCGAGACGTGTACGAGGCCGATTTTGCCGACCGCAAACGAAGAACCCATCAAACTGGTGGTAACGATGACGAGAAACGCGAAAAGGAATTTATTGTTCACTATGCATCAGCTCCTAGCTGCATGAAAAAACTCATCCAGAAATATTCGAAAAGTTTGGTCTATTGTTCTATCGTATCGCAAATCCGCTCCGTTTTCCTTAACTTCTTTTTAATATGCGGCTATTCATTCCACACGGAAATTCATTCCACTGCAAAAAGCCGGAAGCACCTTCTCAAGTGCTTCCGGTTTCATATTAAGTTATCAGGTTAAACATCCATCACGAGAAAGTTCCAGCGATGCCCGTCGCCATCTGAAAACCCCGCTCCGTACATGCCATTTCGTTCACCCGGCGGCGCAAAGACGGTGCCGCCTGCCTGTTCGATGCGGAATATGAAGTTATCGACTTCTTCACGGGTTTTTGCCGATAACGAAAACAATACCTCAGAGCCGATCGATGTATCCGCGATCTCTTGCTGCGTAAAAGATTTAAAGCTATCTTCCGGAAATAGCATCACATAGAGATGCTGGCCCTCTAAATAAAACGCCGCCTGCTGTGCATTGCTGGAATCCGCTTTTGGTAGCAAAAATCCGGCTTGTTCATAAAAGGCCTGGGCCGCCTGCAAATCCTTCACCGGCAAATTGATCCACAACCTATTGTCCATGATGCTTCACCTCGCTTCCATTCCTAAAACAACAACCGCCCGGAACATGGAACAAGTTCTATTAAGTGTGTTGGCATTTTTTCTCAACACCCCGTATAAATCCGCAGTCAGTAGTATCTTTCTATTCCCTGGCCCTTCTTTTACAAACCTCCCTATGTCCGAGCCGCTCCGTTGACTTTCCTGAAACGCTCCTTTAATATAATGTTTTATTCCCTACTATATCACTCAGAAAAGGATGTTTTACATGACAACTAGCACCCGGGTCCAACCCGTCAATGAAGTACACGATCCCGTCTACCGGGACACGACCGCCTTGAACGCCCCGCAGAAATCCTTGATTGCCGGTGGCATCGCGGTAGCGGCGCTGTTGACGGTGTATTTACTCGCCACTCAGCATATTTCACAAACTGTGCTGCTTGGCATCGGGCTGTTGCTCGGCTATACCTTATTCCATGCACGGTTTGGCTTTACCTCCGCGTTCCGCCGCTTCATGTCGGTCGGCAACGGCCAGGCGATGCGCTCGCATATGCTCATGTTGGCAGTGGCCGTTACGCTCTTCGCCCCGATTCTCGCATATGGCTATTCGTTCTTCGGCACCGGTGTCTCGGGGTATGTCTCCCCGGTCGGCGTGAGCTTGGTCGTCGGTGCATTCATTTTCGGCATCGGCATGCAGCTCGGCGGCGGCTGCGCTTCCGGTACGCTGTATGCAATCGGCGGCGGGCGTTCGGTCATGTTCATCACGCTCTTATTCTTCATTATCGGAACGACGGTCGGCGCGTATCACTTGCCATTTTGGACAGAGGACATGCCGGCTTTTGAACCGGTATCACTCGCAACGTCCACGGGGCTAGGTTATGGCGGCGCATGGCTCGTCTCAATCGCGTTGTTTGGCCTGATTGCTTGGATCACGGTGATCATCGAGAAAAAGAAACGCGCACCGAAAATGGCGCCGCTTCCGACTTCGACTGGATGGAAACGCATTTTCCGTGGATCTTGGCCGTTGTTCGCCGCAGCGATCGCACTTGCTGTATTGAATGCATTAACCTTGATGACGCGCGGAACGCCTTGGGGCATCACCTCCGCCTTCGCGTTATGGGGATCGAAAATTGCAGAGTTCTTCGGCGTGGACGTCGCGAGCTGGGGCTACTGGCAAGGAGCGAACGCCGCAATGCTCGAATCGTCCATTTTCGCCGATTCCACGACCGTGTTGAATTTCGGGGTCATCCTCGGTGCGTTTCTCGCATCAGCAGCTGGCGGCTTGTTCAAGTTCACCAAAATCACGCTGGGCAACTTCTGGGCGTCCGTTGTCGGCGGCTTGCTGATGGGCTACGGGGCGCGTCTCGCGTTCGGATGCAACATCGGCGCGTATTTCGGCGGCATCGCCTCCTTTAGCCTGCATGGCTATATCTGGGGCATTCTCGCACTCGCGGGCACGTTTTTCGCGCTGTATTTGCGGCCATTGTTCGGCTTATCGGTGCCGAAATCCAACGATTCCGTGTGCTGAACAATCACAAATTTTTTAAAGAGGCTTCCGGATAACCGGAAGCCTCTTTTTGCTTACATAACGGTCACTATCCGAAACCCATTTCCCGGATAGCGGAAACGGGTTCTTGATGGAATCTCGTCCGCTTATTGATTCTTGCCGTCCCTTTAGGGAAATCGAGTGTAATCCCCGAAAATTTTCCGATATCTTTCTGGAATCTTGCTATAATAGACATATTCCCGATTTAGAAAGTTGGCTGAACATGACGCGTGCTGTTGAATTACACGCAATAGAATCGATCACGGTCCGAACCGGTCACGCATTACACGTCCCGCTCCACCGCCACCAACAAATGGCGGAATGGCTGTGGGTGGAATCGGGGGAACTCGAACTGATGCTAACGAGTGAACGCTTGACGCTCAGCGCGGGAACGCTCGTGCTGATTCCTCCTGGCACATGGTGCGGGCTGTCTTTTTCTTCCGGCAGTGAGCAGCGATGCAAGAAACTGCTGGTCACGCATCCTGCCCATTCACGAACTGGCCAGCTCCATTTCAGCGATGCGGCCCATCCGGGGTTTCTCGCATCGCTAATCGAGGAACTGAGGCGTGAACTTCAAAAAAACAGCCCCGCTTCGTCAAAACAAGCGCAGCTTTTGCTTGGCTGGTTGTATGGAGCGACACTAGGTCCGGCGGATCAACCGCATCAACACACGCCCTCTTCCCACATAGGGCGTATCTTGCACCACATGGAAGAAACTTGCCACTTGCCGTTTTCACTCGATGCCATCGCTGCAGAGGCTGGCCTCAGCAAATTCCATTTCAGCCGCCATTTCAAGGAGATGGTCGGCCAGACACCGCTGCAATTCGCCATTAGCTGCCGCATGGACCGGGCAAGGCAACTGCTGCTCGACACGGAGGAAACCGTGCCAGACATTGCGGGGCTATGCGGTTATAAGAGCGCTACGCAATTTCACGCCGCTTTTACACGCCATGCGGGCATAACGCCAAAACGCTTTCGCCAACAGCAGTACGTGGAGGCTGATCGATGATACACACAATATCGCTGTCTAGAAAGGCAGGGCTGTGTCGATGGAATTGATGGCCCGCTTTTTGGAATTTTGCATGCTGCTGCTCGGCAATATCGCCATTGGCGCGATCGGAATCATCCCGAGCATCTTCATCACCCCCGTCAACCTGGACCGCTTCGGGTTGGTTGGCGGAAGCATACTGTCCATCAGCGGGGAAATCATCGGGGCGCTGTTCGGCTTTTGGCTGTACCGATACGGGACAAAGCACATCCCAGCCGCTTGGCAGCAACACCGGTGGTTTCGGTTTTTCCTGCGTCAAAAGAAAACCACTGTATTTTGGGCGATCATCGCGTTCCGCTTGCTGCCTTTCGCCCCGTCCGGCGCGGTCACAGCGGGAGCTGCACTGACCACTATTTCCGCTCCGGCGTTCTTTTCGGCCAGCTCGCTCGGAAAACTGCCTGCGGTATCGATTGAAATCGCCATCGCCTTCGGATTGACTTTGTGGATGCCCCGTCCCGTTCTATACAGCAGTATTGGCATTGCCTTGTTTATTTTCATATCGGCGGCGCTCTTCCGAAAGCGAAGCGCGCCGAAATCAAGAACGCAGTAACAAAAAAAGCGAGTGCGCCCTCAAGAGGGTTCACTCGCTTTTCAGCTTTCTTTAATTAACTTTCTTGCCGCCGCCCCAATACATTTCCCGCAATTGGAACTTCTGCAATTTCCCGGTCGCCGTCTTCGGTAAGGCTTCCACGAAGTCGACCGATTTCGGTACTTTGAAGCGCGACATGTTTTCACGCGTATAATCCAGGATTTCCTTTTCGGTCACTTCCGCTCCCTTATGCAAGACGATAATGGCTTTTGGCACTTCGCCCCATTTCTCGTCCGGCACGGCGATCACCGCGACTTCTGCAATGGCCGGATGCTTATAGAGCACGCCTTCGATTTCAGTCGAGGAGATGTTCTCGCCGCCGGAGATGATCATGTCCTTGATGCGGTCCTGGATTTCGATAAAGCCGTCCGGATGCGTCACCGCGAGGTCCCCTGTATAGAACCAGCCATCGCGGATCGCTTCCGCGGTTTTTTCCGGGTCTTTGTAATAACCGGCCATGACGACATTCCCCCGGGTGATGATCTCCCCGAGTTCCTTGCCGTTCCAGGCAACTTCCCGGCCATCTTCCTGGTTGACGACTTTCGTTTCGCCGTTGAAGGCCAGTTCGATGCCCTGGCGCGCCTTGATGCTCGCTTGTTGCTCGGCATCCAAGTCGTCGAATTCGTTTTTCCATTCGCAATAGAGAATGAACGGCGAGGTCTCGGTCAATCCGTAGACATGCATCATGTTCAAGCCCAAGATATCCTGTGCTTTGGCGATGAGCGCCGCAGCTGGCGGTGCACCGGCTGTGCCCATGCGGATTTTCGTCTTCAAATCGACCTCTTTCGCTTTCGGCTCGTTGACGAGCATATTGACGACCGTCGGCGCGCCGCATAGCGAGGTGATGCCGTGGTTTTCGAACAAATCGAGGATGAGCGGCGGATCGACCTTGCGCAAGCATACGTGCGTGGCACCAGCCGCTGTGATCGCCCACACCCCACCCCAGCCGTTCGTATGGAACATCGGCAACGTATGCAAATAAACATCGTCGAACTTGATCTCCAAATGATGCAGGAAGTTCGCCCCGTTCAAATAATTCGTCCGGTGCGTCTGCATGACGCCTTTTGGATTCGACGTGGTGCCGCTTGTGTAATTGAGCGACAACATCTGGTTTTCATCCAGTTCGACAGCAGGCAATTGCTCCTCGCCTGAAACGCTGCCGATGAATTCCTCGTAGTCGACGCCATTCAGCTTCGTCTCATGGCCTTCTGCCGGCACGATGATGTATTTCTCGATCGGCAAGTCTCCTTGGATGTCCTCGATGATCTTGGCGTACTCCGCATCGACAATCAGCATCTTCGCATCGCTATGCTTGATGATATAGCCTAAATCTTTGGCGGACAGCCGGTAGTTGAGCGGCACGATGACCGCACCGAGCGGCGTGATGCCGTAAAAGGCTTCAAGCATATAATGGGTATTCGGCAGCATCACTGCCACGTGGTCTTTTTCGTTGATGCCGGCGTTATGTAAAGCGATCCCCAGCTGGTCGGAGCGGCGTGCGAACTCCTTGTATGTGAAACGCTTGTCTCCGTCGATGACGGCTACTTTCTCCGGGTAATACTTTACCGCGCGTCGTTTCCAGTCCAGCGGTGTCAATGGTACGATCATTTCAAAAACCCCTCTCGTGTCTCTTGTGTTCTGCTGTTATATATCAAGTATAGAAAGGCGAACACAGGCTGTCAACGGAAGTTTCGGAATTGGTGCAAAAATGAAATAAATTACCGGCTGTGTTATAGCACAAGACGTGCTTGCCTATAGGCGACTCAGAATTTCCTCCGTCAGCTAAAATGCGCAGCCGAGACGACAGCGTGGTCAAGGCCACCCGATAGAGCGGCGCATTCGCTTTTTTCGGAGACCTCAAGCGGTATCTGTCCGCCACGTCCGGGTGGGTTCGGTTTTAACCATCCACATTCGGTTTCCAAAAAGACCTCCACCTGCCACTGCTTGCTGTTTGATGGAACGGATCGTTGATTAACGACTATAGCACCGCTTGACTCCAAGCCCCCTCCCGACGGCCACTCAATGCGGGCTGATTCGGAAGTGCCGGTCAGTACTCCTCCCGCCATGAATGCCGCGCTGCATACAGAAGATAAAAAAAAGAACGTTGAATGAATCGATTCATTCAACGTTCTTCAGGGTTATTCATGAATTGGTATCCGGTAAGCCGCCGTGACGGTGCCGTCTGTCGCTTCGTCTACGATAAACGAACCGTTGGAATAGCGGTCGACCGTTTTCAGGCGTCCCGGTGCAATTGGGATGCGCACGCCTTTGGCCGTCTCGAGCAGGATTTCTTCTTTGCCTGTCGAGCCGATGACAGCCACGACGCGGTGGGGATTGGATTTCAATTCCCGCAGCATGATGACGCCGCGTTTGGCACGGCTGCCGCTTTCGAATTCCGCCAGCTTCATTTTCTTGGCGGCTCCGCGCTGCGTCGCGAGCACGAGATCTTGCGGAAGTGCCGGGTCGATTAAGACCGCAGAGACCGCTTCATCGCCTTCTTTTAAGTTCAAGCCCTTGACGCCTGCCGTGCGGAGCCCTGTTACGGGCACTTCTTCGATCGGGAAGCGGACCCCATATGCCATTTTCGTCGCCAGGAACAACTCCGTCTCGCCAGTGACTAATCCTGCATAAATCATAATGTCGCCTTTTTTCAAGTTCATCGTCTTGATCGCGCGGGAATAACGCTGCACGTGATAGTCTTTCAGCGCCGAACGCTTCACTTGGCCGAATTTGGAGACAGTCAAAATGGTCGCATCTTGTTCAAAATCTTCGAACGGGAACACCGCAAGCACCGATTCGTTGGAATCGAGCGTCACGATACTCGACAAATGCTGGCCGAGGTCTTTCCATTTGATATCCGGCAGTTCGTTGACGGGCTGGAACACAAAATTCCCGCCCGTCGTGAAGATCAACACGGTATGCTGCGTATTGAGTGTGCCTTCGAACAACAGGTGGTCGCTGTCTTTCATGGCAAAGTCCTTGCCGTTCGATGCGGCATGGGAGCGGGTGCTCGTCCGTTTAACATAGCCTTCTTTTGTCACGGTGACAATCACGTCTTCGCTCGGAATCATGATTTCACGCGTAATGGTCAATTCTTCAATCTTTTCTTCGATTTCGGAACGCCGCGGTTCCGCGAATTTCTTGCGGATCGCCTGCAGCTCCTTCTTGATGACGTTTTTCAATTTCGTCGCGCTCGTCAAGATGCCCGTCAGCTCGGCAATCAATTTGCGCAAGCTTTCTTCTTCTTTTTTGAGCTCGGTGATATCGGTATTCGTCAAGCGGTAGAGCTGCAAGGAGACAATCGCTTCCGCCTGCGCTTCCGAGAACTCGAATTTTGTAATCAAATTGTTTTTCGCGTCGCGCTTGTCTTTGGACGCGCGGATGGTCTTGATCACTTTATCGAGAATCGACAAGGCCTTGATCAAGCCCTCGACAATGTGCATGCGGTCGCTTGCTTTTTGCAAGTCGAACTCCGAGCGTTTTGTCACGACTTCCTTTTGATGCTCGATATAGGCATCAAGCATCGTCGGCAAGGTCATCATGGTCGGGCGGCGGTGATGGATCGCCACCATATTGAAGTTGTAGCTGATCTGCAGGTCGGTGTTTTTGTACAAATAGTTCAGGATGCCGGCCGCCTGCACTTCTTTTTTCAATTCGATGACGATGCGAAGGCCTGTGCGGTCGGATTCATCGCGCACTTCGGAAATGCCGTCGAGTTTGCGGTCAAAGCGGTGGTCATCGATTTTCTTGATGAGGCTCGCTTTGTTCACCTCGAACGGGATTTCCGTGATGACGATCTGTTCTTTGCCGCCTTTGATTGGCTCAATGGCCGCTTTCGAGCGGACGACGATCTTGCCGCGCCCGGTTTCATAAGCTTTCTTGATGCCGTCGACGCCTTGGATGATGCCGCCGGTCGGGAAATCCGGGCCTTTGATGACGGTCATCAATTCGTCGACCGTCGCATCCGGCTTGTCGATGCGCATAAGGACGGCATCGAGCGCTTCATGCAGTGCATGCGGCGGGATGTCGGTCGCATATCCCGCGGAGATCCCGGTCGAACCGTTGACGAGCAAGTTCGGGAAACGCGCCGGGAGGACGGTCGGTTCCACGTCCACGTCGTCGAAATTCGGGATGAATTCAACGGTGCGTTTTTCGATGTCACGCAATAGTTCACCGGAAATCGCCGACAGGCGCGCTTCCGTGTAACGCATCGCGGCCGGCGAATCCCCATCCATCGAACCGTTGTTGCCGTGCATTTCGACCAGCATATGGCGGATTTTCCAGTCCTGGCTGAGCCGCACCATCGCTTCGTACACCGAGCTGTCGCCGTGCGGGTGGTAGTTGCCGATGACGTTCCCGACCGTTTTGGCAGATTTCCGGAATGCTTTGTCGTTGGTGTTGCCTTCGTGGTGCATCGCATACAGGATGCGGCGCTGCACGGGTTTCAGCCCATCGCGGGCATCCGGCAGCGCACGGTCCTGGATGATGTATTTACTGTAGCGGCCAAACCGATCGCCGATGACTTCTTCTAAGGGCAGATCTTGGAAACGTTCGGTTTGTGTCATACGAGTTCCTCCTCAGCGTGAATCAAATCATTTTCTAGGATGTTGCTGTCGTCTTCTAGGCCGAAGTCGACATTGTGTTCGATCCATTTACGGCGCGGTTCGACTTTATCGCCCATCAAGGTGGTGATGCGGCGTTCGGCGCGCGCACCGTCTTCGATCGTCACGCGGATCAAGGTGCGTGACTCGGGGTTCATTGTCGTTTCCCATAATTGGTCGGCGTTCATTTCCCCCAGGCCTTTATAGCGCTGGAGCATATAGCCTTTGCCGATTTTCTTGATGGACTCGTCGAGATCCGCTTCGGTCCACGCGTAATCGACGACTTCCTTTTTGCCTGTGCCTTTGGACACTTTGTAGAGCGGCGGCAAGGCGATGAACACTTTGCCCGCCTCAATGAGCGGTTTCATGTAACGGTAGAAGAACGTCAACAAAAGCACTTGGATATGCGCGCCGTCGGTATCGGCATCGGTCATGATGACGATTTTGTTATAGGCGATGTCGTCTACGGAGAAGTCAGAAGACACGCCGCCGCCGATTGCGTGGATGATGGTGGCGATTTCTTCGTTTTTCATGATTTCTTCCAATTTCGCTTTTTCGGTGTTGACGACTTTCCCGCGCAGCGGCAAGATCGCCTGGAACGTCCGGTCGCGGCCTTGTTTCGCCGATCCGCCGGCCGAGTCGCCCTCGACGAGGTACAATTCGTTCTTTTTGGCGTTGCGTGACTGCGCCGGCGTCAATTTGCCGGACAATAAAGTATCGGATTTCTTGCGTTTCTTGCCATTTCGGGCATCTTCGCGCGCTTTTCGTGCGGCGAGACGCGCCTGAGACGCCCGTATCGCTTTGCGGACGAGTGAAGCACTGTGTTCTGCGTTCTCCTCGAGGAAATACATCAATTGCTGGGAGATGACCGCATCGACGGCACTGCGGGCTTCGCTCGTGCCGAGTTTGCTCTTCGTCTGCCCTTCAAATTGCAGCAAGGCTTCCGGGATGCGCACCGAGACGATCGCGGCCAAACCTTCGCGGATGTCGGAGCCTTCGAGGTTCTTGTCTTTGTCTTTCAATAAATTGATCTTGCGTGCGTAATCGTTGAATACGCGGGTCATGGCCGCTTTGGCGCCGGTTTCGTGCGTCCCGCCGTCGCGCGTGCGGACATTGTTGACGAACGACAAAATCGTTTCGGAATAGCCATCGTTGAACTGGAACGCGAATTCGACTTCGAGGCCATCGCTTTGCCCTTCCATATACGCCACTTGGTGGAGGACGTCCTTTTCTTCGTTCAAGTATTCGACGAAGGCTTTAATGCCGGTTTCATAATAGAAGCTTTCGCCGGTTTGGCTGCGTTCGTCGATCAATTCGATGTTCATGCCTTTCATCAGGAACGCGGATTCCCGCAGGCGTTCGCTCAGCGTGTCGTAATTATATTTGGATACGGAAAAGATGCTTTCATCGGGCAAAAAATGAATCAACGTGCCCGATTCTCTTGTTTTGCCAATCTCTTCCAAGGTCGTTACGGGCTTGCCGCCATTTTCAAAACGCTGGCGGTATTTGCGCCCGTCGCGGTGGATCGTCACTTCGAGGAAACTTGACAAGGCGTTGACGACAGAGGCGCCGACACCGTGCAAGCCCCCGCTTGTCTTGTAGCCGCCCTGCCCGAATTTCCCGCCGGCATGGAGCACCGTCAAAATGACTTCGGGGGTCGGCTTGCCGCTTCTGTGCATTCCGGTGGGCATGCCGCGGCCGTAGTCGCGCACGCTGATGCTATTGTCTTCGTGGATGGTCACGGTGATGCGGTCGCCGAAGCCGGCAAGCGCCTCATCGACGGAATTGTCGACGATTTCGTAGACCAAATGGTGAAGCCCGCGGGCATCGGTCGAACCGATGTACATCCCGGGGCGTTTGCGTACCGCATCCAACCCTTCTAGAACTTGGATCGCTTCTTCGTTGTATGCATTGCTGTTCGTTTTAGCCATCTATTTCCCTCCAACAAACGTTTGTTCGTATACTCTCTTCTTTTAATCGTATGCCATTCCGGGCGTTCCTGTCAATGTTCATAGAAAAAGAGCGCTAGGCGCCCTTCGTGAATCGGCTATTTCAGGATGGCGTGTTCGACTTTGATGCAACGGTCCATGATGACTGTGTATCCTGCAGCATTTAAGCGGTTGAAGACCTCTTCATCGACGACGTTCAGCTGCGTCCAGAATACCGGGGCATCGATTTTCAGGAAATCTTCCGCAATGCCCGGCAAGAACTCGCTGCGCCGGAACACATTGACGATGTCGACCGCTTCCGGGATCTCCGCAAGCGACGCATAGCTTTTCTCCCCCAGCACTTCATCGGCCATCGGATTGACCGGGATGATGCGGTAGCCTGCATCTTGCATCGCTTTGGATACCATGTAGGAAGTTCTCATCGGGTTCGGGCTTAAGCCCACGACCGCGATGGTCTTGGCATTGTCGAGTACTTCTTTGATTTCTTTACGGTCCGGGTTTTTCAACACAATCACCTGTCCTTTTAGTCTATCATACATGAAACGCGTGCGTTTGTTGAATAATCCGCCATCTATTGTTTCCGTCTCTTTGGTCATGGTAAACTGTAGAAAAAGAAATCAGTGTACGCCAAAGGAGTCAATCATGGACATTTTTCTTCCGGTACTTATCGCTTATTTACTCGGATCCATTCCTTCAGCATTATGGATCGGGAAACTTTTCTACAACACGGACATCCGGACTAAAGGGAGCGGCAATTTAGGGGCGACCAATACGTTCCGTGTGCTGGGCGCAAAAGCGGGGCTTGTCGTTACCGTCCTGGATATCTTAAAAGGCACGGCTGCGACATTATTGCCACTCGTCATGGCGACCGACGTTCACCCGCTGATTCTCGGCGTCATCGCGGTCGTCGGCCATATGTTTCCGGTGTTTGCGCGCTTTAAGGGCGGCAAGGCCGTCGCCACTTCCGGCGGCATCCTGCTTGGTTACCAATGGCCCTTGTTTTTACTTGCCGTGGCCGTCTTATTGATTGCGTTGAAGATCACGAAAATGGTATCGTTGTCCTCTATCATTCTAGCGGTCGTGTCGGTCATCTATACTCTCATCTACGCCATCAATACCGGCGATTATCTATTCTTGGCCGTGATTTTGACACTTGCCACATTCATCATTTACCGGCACCGCGCGAACATCGCGCGCATCCGCGCAGGCACCGAACCGAAAATCAAGTGGTAGAACAGGAAAGGGTGTATTGGCATGGAAATCCATTTAAGCAAAGATGCACGGGATTGGTTCCATCAGGAAATGGAAGTCGAGGCCGGGGAAGCGGTGCGGTTTTTCGTCCGCTATGGCGGGGACGGGCTGCAGCCGGGATTTTCGCTCGGGGTCACGAAAGACAGCCCTTATGAAGCCGCTGTCCGCCTTGAAGAAGGGAACGTGCTTTACTTTATAGAAGAAGCCGATCATTGGTATTTCGATGAACATGACCTCCATGTCACGGTCGATGACACATTAGGTGAATTGAGCTATTCATACAAATCAAAAGAAGCATGACGCCGATTCGGCGTCATGCTTCTTTTTTATTCATTGAAATTCGGGTTGCGGCTGACTAGCCTATTCAATTGATCCAGATGCCCTTCCGCTTCCAGGATTTCCGCTTGCCGATCCCCGAATAGATCAAAATGCGGATAGTCATTGCGCAAATCGAGCCACTCGCGCTGCAGGCCGTAGCTGCTGCCCCAATCGGCCAGTTTGTCGATGTCGCTGCAGCCGACTTTGGTCACTGTTGTGCAACCGGGAAATCGATGGTCCACCCAATAATGGGTAAGGAACGAGATATGGCCGGCTTGCACGTCTTCCTTCCAGCGTTCCAGTTCAGGTCGTCGGATTCCGAACGCCATGGTCTGCCCCCCTCACCACTTCTTTGTATTTCGCATCCCATTCCGGCGCCACTTTGGCCAATGGGACAGGCCGGAAGCTGTCTTTTTTCACCACCACATGCTCGGATGTCGCTTTAGCAGCCAGCGTGCCGTCTTCGTGAAGCACTTCGTAGCCGTAGGTCGTCCGCAAGCGGCCATGGGACTCCACCCAGGTCTTGACGAATGCTTTTTGCCCGTAGCGTAGCGCCGCTTTGTATTGGATGGAGATGTCCGTCACCGGAGACAAGAAGCCTTCCGACTCCATCCCCGCATACGTAAACCCAAGGTCCTCGATTAATTGGGTGCGCCCGAGCTCGAGCCAGATCAAGTAATTGGCGTGATAGACGACGCCCATCTGATCCGTTTCCGCGTAGCGGATTTCAATTTCTTTTTCGCTTATGTACATTTTTCTTCACCTCCCCCTTAGTATACAGGACATGCTGTGGGATCAAAAAGCACAAGGCCCTGGAATCGGCTTGTATGCAAAAGCGATAAGCACAAAAGTCTGGCTTCTCAGCCTCTGTGCTTGGAGGGGCGAATCTTCTAGGTGGTGATTTCCCCAACATAAAAAGGCCGCCCGGAGGCAGCCTTTTCTTGATTATGCTTCTAGCAATTTGTTGCGCAGCACCATTTGCAGGATGCCGCCGTGACGGAAGTAGTCGACTTCCACTTCGGAATCGAAGCGTGCGAGGACTTGGAATTCCGTTACTTTGCCATCTTCAGCAGTGGCTGTGACAGTCAGTACGTCGCGCGGTTTCACATCGTCAGACAAGTTGACGCTGATGGTTTCCTGGCCTGTAAGACCAAGGGATTCAGCGTTTTCGCCATTGACGAATTGAAGTGGCAAGACGCCCATCATGACAAGGTTTGAACGGTGAATACGTTCATAGCTTTCCGCGATGACCGTTTTGACGCCAAGAAGGAATGTCCCTTTAGCAGCCCAGTCACGGGAAGAGCCCATGCCGTAATCTTTACCAGCTAGTACAACGAGGCCAGTTCCTTGCTCTTGATACTTCATGCATGCATCATAGATCGGCATCACTTCGCCAGTCGGCCAGAATGTTGTGAAGCCGCCAGTTGTGCCTGGTGCGACTTGGTTACGGATGCGGATGTTCGCAAACGTACCGCGCATCATGACTTCGTGGTTTCCGCGGCGTGAACCATAGGAGTTGAAGTTGCGCGGCTCAACGCCGTTTTCACGCAAGTACAATCCAGCAGGTGTGTCTTTTCCGATTGCCCCTGCCGGTGAAATGTGGTCCGTCGTGATGGAATCAGCGAATTTCGCCATGACGCGAAGGCCGGAAAGTGGCTGGATCGGTGCCGGTTCTTTTGAAAGACCCGTGAAGAACGGCGGGTTTTGGATATAAGTCGAAGACTCATCGAATGCGTACAATGAATCGTCGTTTGTTTCGATCGCGTTCCAAGCATCGTTCTCCGTGAAGACGTGCTCGTATTCTTTACGGAACAATTCAGGCGTTACCGTGCTGTGTACGACATCTTTCACTTCTTGGCTAGAAGGCCAGATATCCTTGAAGAACACATCGTTGCCGTCTTTGTCCTGTCCGATTGGGTCCGTTTCGAAGTCGATGTCCACTGTCCCTGCAAGCGCATAAGCGACGACGAGCATCGGGGATGCCAAGTAGTTTGCTTTTACCAATGGGTGGATACGCCCTTCAAAGTTACGGTTACCGGACAATACAGAAGATACGAGCAAGTCGTTTTCGACGATTGCTTCTTCGATTTCCGGAAGAAGCGGGCCGGAGTTACCGATACACGTTGTACAGCCATAACCGACCAAGTTGAAGCCGATTTGGTTCATGTAGTCAAGAAGGCCGGAATCGTTCAAATAGCCTGTAACGACTTTTGAACCTGGTGCGAGTGACGTTTTCACGTATGGCGGAGGCGTCAAGCCTAATTCAACCGCTTTTTTCGCAACTAGGCCAGCGCCGAGCATAACGTACGGGTTTGACGTGTTTGTGCAAGATGTGATCGCAGCAATCGCCAAAGCGCCTGTTTTCATTTCGGCAGTCTTGCCGTCATTGAATTTAACAGTTGCTGTTTTGTTGATTTCATTCTCATCCAACGCAAAACCGTGTGGGCCTTCAGCAGCCGTGATCGCCGTGTTGAACTCTTTCTTCATTTGAGAAAGCGGGATCAAATCCTGCGGGCGTTTAGGGCCGGATAGGTTCGGTTCGATTGTCGACAAGTCGATTTCCACAAGGTCTGTGTAGATCGGATCTTCGTTGTCGACCGTGAAGAACATGTCATTCGCTTTCAAGTATTCTTTCGTGATCGCGATTTGCTCTTCAGTACGCGCTGTGAGGCGCATGTAAGTAAGTGCTTCTTCGTCTACCGGGAAGAAACCGCAAGTCGCGCCGTATTCAGGTGCCATGTTGGCAATGGTCGCACGGTCAGCAAGCGGCAATGTCGTAACGCCAGGCCCGAAGAACTCGACGAATTTGCCGACTACGCCTTTTTTACGCAAAGTTTCAGTAACTTTGAGTGCCAAATCCGTCGCAGTTGCGCCGTTTGGCAGTTCGCCAGTCATTTTCACGCCGATAACTTCAGGAATCGGGAAGTATGAAGGCTGCCCGAGCATGCCTGCTTCCGCTTCGATCCCGCCGACGCCCCATCCAAGAACGCCGATCCCGTTGATCATCGTCGTGTGGGAGTCCGTGCCGACGAGTGTATCCGGGAAGGCTTCGAACGTGCCGTCTTCGTTTGGTACAGCATGGACAACATTCGCCAAGTACTCAAGGTTTACTTGGTGGACGATACCAGTAGCTGGTGGCACCGCACGGTAGTTGTCGTATGCTTTTTGAGCCCAGTTGAGGAACTGGTAACGCTCTGCGTTGCGTTCGAACTCAAGTTCCATGTTCGCGCGCAGCGCATCTTCAGAGCCATAACGGTCAACTTGTACCGAGTGGTCGATAACCAAGTCAACCGGGATTTCCGGGTTGATCTTGTCCGGGTCGCCACCCATTTCAGCCATTGCTGAACGAAGCGCTGCCAAGTCAACGACAACCGGTACGCCGGTGAAGTCTTGAAGGATGACACGGGAAGGTTTGAATGGAACTTCCGCTTCTTTGTTCGCGTCTTTGCCCCATTTCGCTAGTTCTTCTACATGCTCGTCTTTGATGACATATCCGTCGTGCTGGCGCAATACGGATTCCAATAGTACTTTTACAGAGTACGGAAGGCGAGATACTTTCGCGATCCCCGCTTCTTCGAGTGCAGCGAGACGGTAATAATTATACGTCTTGCCGTTGAGCTCGAACGATGTGCGGCTGTTGTGCAAACTACTCTTTGCCATAATCGTGTTCCTCCTTTAAATCTTCTGAAAAGGCGTGTTACCGCTTCTTTTCTCCTCTTCCATCATACCGAAACAATGTGCATAAGTAAATTACATTAAAATTATACTTTGTGATAAGTTTTTCGAATGACTATTTCTTATTCTCATCGATTTTTCTTAAGGTCTCTTCCAGCTGCGCCAAATGACGTTTCTCGTGATAGCCGACAAATGGAAACCACTGCATAAGCGGCACATCGCCAAACACGGGATGCGGCATCGAATTATTTTTCAGCGTTTCGTCATCCACCGAAGCGAAAACCTCGTATAACCGGTTTCTCGATGAATTCAATTTCTTTTTCATTTCATCTAGTGTGAAATAATGTTCTTCCGGTACAGTGTGCTTCGGGGCATCTACCTTGACTTTGCGGCTGACCGATAACTGGATCGGTTTCTTCCAGGCCTTTTTTCGTTCGTTTTTCTCTGCTGCCTTTTTGACGCCTTCTGCAATCGTCGTTTCGATTTTCTGGAGATGGTCCAGGATCTGCATGGCGGACCATTCGCTCTCAGATGGTTTCTCATTCAGGTCTTCGTCGCTGAATGGTTCGACTTTTTTCAAGATGGTATGGCGGATTCTTGCGTTTTCTTCATTTTGCAAATGTAGCACCTCATTTCTATTCCCATTATCTTTCTTTATACCCTCTTTGTCGATTATCACTCGTTTTTCGCTGCTATTTGCTCCGGTTGTTGGCGATTTTTTGTTTTTTTCCAATACCCTTAAGTAGTTTATTACTTATGAATGAATAAAACAGATTTTTTCATTCAGAGCCACAGAGAATAAGGGAAAGTACGTTCTATTACGCCCTGAAACTGGTATAATGAATAAAACCTAGTTAAAGAGGTGAATGTCCATGCCATACGGTTATGAAAAATACAGATTGGATAACGGCATCAGCCCGAACACGGTCGTCCATGAAGTCCAATTGATCCGCGCGCTTTTTGCCTTCTTGCGGAAAACCTATAAAAAATCGGTTGAGCCACATGAAATCCGCCCTTCCGATATCCAGCGATTCCTATTGGAACAAAAAGAAGCCGGCATCAAAGACAGCACCTTGAATCGCAAATTGATTTACATCCGCCGCTGGTTCGATTATATGTGGCAGATCGGCAAGATCCCGAACGATTTCATGCCGAAATTCAAATTGAACCACAAGCTTGATTTAAAGCCCCACGACATCGAAGTCGATTACGGGCATCTTTTGGAAAAGAAACCGGACGTATTGAAATCCGTGAAACTGCCACTCAATGCCAAACTGCTTTACGTCTTTTACTTGAGAGGCTTACGGCTTCGCGATATGGTGGCGATCGACATCGATAATTTCCTGAATGACGCAGATGGCCTCCATTTGGACGTCGAAAAGAAAGACGGTTATCATTGCAGGCTGCATTTTGATGAATACGAAGAAGCCGTGATGGAACAGGGAATCGAACGGGCGAAAACGCGGGGCACGTCATTCCTGCTATCGTCGAAAGTGAAAGACCAATTCACCCATTTCCAGATGGGCTCCCTATCGGATTATACGGAAGCACTCGCCGAATTTGTCGGCGCCCCGATGCGTTCGGGAGATATTCGTTTTGCCTATGTCCACCATTTATATGCGGTTGAACACAAGAATCTGGAAGAGATCCAGGAAATTCTCGGTGTCTCACTCGAATCCGCTTCCCGCATGCTGAAGGATTCGCTCGTGCGCATGAAACGGCAGGCTCATCCGCCCACATAAAAATCCGCCTATTCCGTTTGGAATGGGCGGATTTTTATGGATTCGTCTTTAATTGTAGATCCGGCGCGCGCCAAGTGGATTTCAGGCAAGGAAGCCGAAATCGAACGCGAAGCTGAAGATGATGAGTGTGTGGATGACCGTAAACCATACACCTTGTCTATTGAGCTTTTCCAGGTTTTCATATTGCATGCTACACACCCCTTTTCTGTTTAAATATTATATATAGTTTTCAGAATATTGGCAAGGTATTTATTCTTGCCTGCTGCTCCTTTCCCCCCTCCTTTAATAAGCCAGTCAGAAACGGGTATACTAGAAAAAAGAGGAGGCGATCAAGATGAAAAAAGCATTGCTGGTAGTGGATTATACAGTGGATTTCGTCGCGCAAGACGGCGCATTGACGTGCGGGGCACCCGGACAGGAAATCGAGGAGGCGCTATGTTTCATTACGGAACAATTCATTGAAAATGGTGATTTTGTGGTCATGCCTGTTGATTTGCATGAAAAAAATGACCCCTATCACCCCGAAACCAAGCTCTTCCCGCCCCATAACATTAAAGGAACAGATGGCCGCAAATTATACGGCCGACTCCAGGAAGTTTACGACCGCCATCAAGAAAAGATTGTCTGGATGGACAAAACCCGTTATAGTGCATTCGCCGGAACACGGCTTGAACTGATGTTGCGGGAACGTAATATTGAAGAACTTCATATCATAGGCGTCTGTACGGATATCTGCGTGTTGCATACGGCGATTGACGCCTATAATGAAGGTTTTCAAATCGTGATCCATGAACAAGCCGTCGCAAGCTTCGATGATGCGGGCCATCGCTACGCCATGCGGCACTTTGAAACTATTTTGGGCGCCCAAATACGATAATTTTTACTGTTTCATGTTTTAAAAGTCCTGAATATGGTTATACCTAGAGTGTAGCACTCATAACAATAAAACATTTTGAAGGAGCTGGAAAAAACATGGGAATCATTTTATATCTAATCATGGGCGGTATCATCGGTTGGCTAGCCGGCCTAATCCTCGGGAAAGACATTCCTGGCGGCATCATCGGTAACATCATTGCAGGTATCATCGGTGCATGGCTAGGCGGCTTGCTCCTAGGCGACATGGGGCCAGTCATTTGGGACGTAGCGATCATCCCGGCATTGATCGGCGCATTGATTTTCGTCTTCGTCCTCAGCCTGATTCTTGGGTCAATGAACAAAGGGCGCAAACGCGCATAAAAAAAGAGTGGACTCCGGTCCACTCTTTTTTTTTATGAATTATTATATTGTTCTTCGAAGCGCCCATAGTAATGGAGGACATCTTCCACGTATTCATCGCTGTGGTTGTAGCGGTAAATCGCACGCTCTAAGTCCCCTTCTGCTGCCCCGTTTTGCGCCAAATAATTAGCAGCGCTGTGGAGTGCATCTTCCAGGTCGTACGGGTCAGCCAGACCGTCGCCATTGGCATCTACGCCATAACCGCCGTATTTCGCGATGACTTCAGGGTTGGTCTTGTCTGCCTGTGGAATTTCTCCTTGACCTTGACCCGAACAGGTTGGATGGCTCCAGCCGACGAATGTGCAAGGCATGAACTGCATATGCCCTTCTGCCCCGACTGGCGACAACAAGGGGGCCATCGTGGAGAATTTCGTCTCGATGCGATGATGGGCCGCAAGCAGCGTCCATGGGATTTCGTAGCGCTCTGCCGCTTCCTGGTAGAGGATGATGTTTTCTTCGGGAAATGGCACTTCGAATACGCGTTCTTGCCCTTTTTTCACAGTTTCTTTCACTGTATCGCCGTAATAGGAATACGCTACCACTGCAACAAGCGTGAAGGCCACGATCGCCGCCGGAAAAAACGCCAATAACAAGAGGGCTTTGAAGACGGGTGAAGGTTTTCTACGTTTTTTGGGTTTCATAAATTCACACCTATAGTTTCATTTGCCCCAGTTTACCACAGCTTCCCTGCGCGTGTCCGAAAGTCGCCTGCAAAGGAGGAAAACTGCGCTCGGCAGAGAACTCATTATAGGAATAACCAGCGAAAGGAGGAATAGATCATGTGGGAAGATTTCAAGAAATTCGCCTTAAAAGGCAACGTACTTGATTTGGCGGTCGCCGTGGTCATTGGCGCCGCATTCGGGAAGATCGTCACTTCGCTTGTCGAGGACATCATCATGCCGGCAGTCGGGATACTGCTTGGCGGCTTCAGTGTCGAGGATTGGACTTATACCTTTAACGGGGCCGAATTACGATACGGGGCATTCGCACAATCCGTCATTGACTTTTTCATCATTGCTTTCTCGATTTTCTTGGTGATCCGCTTGTTTACGCGCATGAAGCGAAAAAAAGATGTGCCGGCAGAAGAGGAACCGGAAGTGCTCGACAAAAAAGAAGAGCTATTGGTCGAAATCCGGGACCTGTTGTCAAAAGAAAAAACCGGCCAATGACCGGTTTTTCCTCAAGCTGCCGATTCAATTCGGCGGCTTTTTTCATTGCGTCAATTGCTGCATGTCCTCGATGATTTCTTTGGCCGGTACGTTTTCAAAGCCATCGTAATTGCCGATGACCTTCCCTTGCTGGTCAACCAGGTAAAATGAGGTGCCGTGGATCACCTGGTCACTGTTTGGGTCGTTCTTGACCAAGGATTTGAAATTCTCTGTGGCAAACTCCGCAATCTCTTCCTGCGAATAGCCCGTCAGCAAATGCCATTTGTTTTCATCGGGAATCGGATAATGCGATAAGTATTCCCGCATTTTCTCCGGTGTGTCTTCTTTCGGATCTACGCTGAATGCGACAATCTTATAGTCGCTCAATCCGCTTGCTTCGATTCGCTTCTGCAAATCGGCCATATTGAACGTCATCGGCGGGCACACCGTCTCACAATTCGTGAAGACAAATGTCGCTAGCCAGGGCGTCCCTTCCAAATCTTCTTTGCTCAATTGTTCGCCGCGATGGTCGGTGTAATTGAACTCTTCGACCGTATCCGCGCCGCATGCTGCGAGAAACAGCATCAGTGCCGATAATAGCACCGCCCATTTCCACTTCATATAATTGCCCCCACTCTCGTAACTGCCTATATCATAGCCGAACAAAGGCGCGAAAACAATCCGTGTTCCCGCTTCAGAAATCACAACTTTGTGAATTACGGCGCCTTCATCGTAATGAGCGCGTCGTGGATTGCCACAAGCTTGCCTTCCACGCGGTGCATCAGGTAAAACGAAACGAATATCGGAAATCCCAGTTCCTGTATCCATTGCATCCACTCCTGCATCGAAGCGCCTCCTTTCTTTCGAAAAAAAGCCTCCCCGCATTGGCGGGAAGGCCCTGTTCTTTAAATTTCGTAGTCGACAATGTTGCGTTCGACAACACGCGCGCCTTTGGCCAGTGCAAACGGCGAGCCGCCAACTTCGAAAACATTTTGATCGACGATCGTCTGCATGCCGGTAATGATTTCCTGCGCCGTCAAATCTTCGCGCGGCTCATCGACTGTCAAAGTGACCGCTTTATTTGCGGCCGTTTCAAAAATCAATTCCAGTGTCTTTGCCATGTGCCCCACCCCCCTTCATTATTGGTAGATGCTTGAACCGGAGATTTTCTCCAATTCCATAAGCGGTTTTGTGCCGAATGTTTCCAACACTTGCGCCGCCTGGAAAATCCCATCGGCAGTAGCCGCTTCCGCCACGTTTTGGTACGCTTTCACTTTGCGTTTCAAACGCCCATTTTCATCAAGCCCGTTGTCGAACGTCAAGCGCATGCTTGCGTTCTTAAAATCGCTGAATGCCATATTGCTCACCCCCTTTCATTCGCTATATAGACATAAACGGGAAAAAAGGATACATTTCAGGTGAATTTTTTTTCGCGGGCTTCTATAATGGTAGAGAGAATGATTGAGGTGAGACGAAGTGGAATTAGAAGGCTGGTTTTTATGGTTCATATTATTCTGGGTCGTGGTATTGGTCGGCTTGTTCGCGATCGGCGGCTATTTTATGTTCCGGAAATTCCTGAAATCGATGCCAAAAGAAGACGGCTTGTCGGATTTGAACTGGGAAGAATACTATGTAGAGAAAACGATACACCTATGGGGAGCCGAAGAAAAAGAGCTATTGAATGAACTCGTGCAGCCGGTCCCGGACTTGTTCCGCCCGGTAGCGAAACAGAAAATCGCAGGCCGCATCGGCGAAATTTTGCTTGAGGAAAAAGCCAAGAAAATGGAAATGCAACATATCATCCGCGGCTATATCCAAGCAACGCCAAAACGCGACCACAAATTTTTGCGCAAAAAAATGGCGGAACTGGAAATCGACCTTACACCCTATGAGCAATATTTTGAACAATGACCACATAAAAAACTACTAACGAAATCTGTGATTTGCTATGAATAAAAAGGAGATCACTTATTCTGTATTAGAAGCTCAATGCTCTATCCGAGTATTTGGAGAAGCGTTCGCTCGACTCCGGTGGATCAGCGAGACGACCGAGACCCCGCAAGGCGCATAGCGGCTGAGGAGGCTTGGGCGCGAGCCCACGGAAAGCGAGCGACAAGCTTCGGGAAATACGACTTCTTGCCTTTCTCGACAAGCTAAAAAAACGCTGCTCCCTATTCGGGAACAGCGTTTTTTTGTCCTGCAATCGATTGGTATTTGCGCAGCATCACGAGCCGCCACGGCACGAGCATGCCAAACGCGAGCAGCCAGAACATGCCGCCGAGCTCCCCGACGTCAATCGAAGAACTGAGGATGACTTTCGCGAGCAAGCGCACCAACAGCAAACCCAGTAAAATGAAAATAAAGGCTTTTGAGCGCTTTAAATAGATTTCCCCATCACGCACTTCGAATTCCGACGTGCGGATCAGGATGATCGAAAACAAAGCCCCGACGAGCAGTGCTTCTATAATTTGCAGCGGCGCCACCCGGAAAAACGGGAAAATGAACATCAAGGCGCCGGTTGACATGAACAATGGCGGCAAGATGATCTTCTTGACCGACGCCGGCTTTTTCGCCGATTTCGACCGGACAATGATGGCGAGCGTCCCCATGATGAGCGCCCCGACCGTCGTCACCGCAAGGAAGATGCCTGGCGGGATACTGTTGAATAATTCATCCATCCAGTTCTGCCTCCAATTCGCCGAGGCGGCTTTCCAATTCTTCCATGCGCACGAAACGGGCGAAACGCAGCTGTTCTTTCCCTTGCTTGAAAAGAATGACCACTGGCGCCGTGAACAGCATCAATTGGCCGGCAATTTCCGGAACTCGGGCCGCATTCACCAGGTAGAACGGAATCGTGGAATCGGGCTCCAAACCTTCGACTTGCGGCTTCAGTCCTTCGCACACTGAGCAATGGTCGGTTTTGACGAATAGCAGGAATGATTCGCGGCCATCTATTTTCTGTTGGAATTGATCCATTGTAGAAATGGTTTCCATGTCGTCACCTACTTTTTAGAATCCTTGGAAATCCCCGAAAATCGGGCTCAAAATGCGGATGATGTACGTCATGCCGTCAAAGAACAACAGCACCCCTACCGCAATCATGATGAATCCGCCAACTTTCATGATCGTATTGTGATGCTTGCGGAGCCAGCCAAGGCGGGTCACGAAAAACGACAGGACGAAAAACGGAATCGCAAAGCCGAGTACATAGGCAAGCATATACCAGATCCCCGACCCGGGATTAGTCGCAGCAAGCGCATAGATGGCCGCTGTAATCGGGCCGGTGCAAGGCGTCCAGCCAGCCGCAAACGCGAGGCCGATGACGAATGTGCCCAAAAATCCGGAAGGGCGGTTCTTGAACGAGAACTTGCGGTCTTGCATCAAGAATTTCGGTGTGAAGACACCGACGATCATCAGCCCGAAGACGACGATGAACAAGGCGCCTACTTGGCGGATCAATTCATCGTAGCGCACGAACCATTCATAAAAGAATGACGTACTGAAGACTAAAGCGATGAAAATGGTGGAAAAGCCCAATAGGAAAAACAAAGTATGGAACATTCCGCGGCGCTGCATCACTTTTCGGTCATTTTTGATCTCATCCATGGTCATGCCCGTAATATAGGATAAAAATGCAGGATACAAAGGCAATGTACATGGCGAGATGAAACTTAAGAATCCGGCACCGAAAGCCAAAAGTAAATTAATATCGGTTGCCATTCGAACACGCTCCTCTCTCTCACGAACTCTATCTTATCAGAGATGGTGCGCAAAAACCGCCAAATTGCCTGTGAAATCTTTATGGACATTTCTTCTTCCCTTCCTGCCGCCCATAAAAAAACCGGCTCTCTTTAGGGGGAAGAGAGCCGGGCGCAAGTGCCTGTTTGTTGTACCGAACGAAACAGGCGCGCATATAAGTGGACTAATGATCACCCGATGAGTTTCTTGGCTAGTCCCAATTGATGATGAACTTGGTCGAAACCGGTACCGCCGAGTGAATTGCGGCGTTTGACGGCCGTCTGTGGCAGCAAGGTTTCGAAAATATCGTCTTCAATGAGCGCACTTGCAGCCTGGAGGTCCTCTAGCGGCAGATCTTTCAGATAATAGCCGCGCTGGATGCATGTGAAGACCAGCTTGCCGGTGACATCATGCGCTTCGCGGAATGGCAGGCCTTTTGCCGCCAGATAATCCGCGAGTTCCGTGGCATTCGAGAAGTCGGAGTTGACCGCTTTTTCCATGGATGCGGTATTGACATTCATCGTCCGGACCATCCCTTCAAAGATCGGCAGCGATCCCATCAAGGTGTGGACTGTGTCGAACATGCCTTCTTTGTCTTCCTGCATATCTTTATTATAGGCAAGCGGCAGGCCTTTCAAAGTCGTCAGCAATCCGAACAGATTGCCGTAGACGCGCCCTGTCTTGCCGCGTACAAGTTCCGCCATATCCGGGTTCTTCTTTTGCGGCATGATACTCGAGCCGGTCGAGAATGTGTCGTCGAGTTCGATAAAGCGGAACTCCTCGCTCGACCAGAGAACGATCTCCTCCGCAAAGCGCGACAAGTGCATCATAAGCATCGAGGAGTTGCTGAGGAACTCCAGGATGAAGTCTCGGTCGCTGACGGCATCCAGGCTGTTTTGGTAGACGCCTGAGAAGCCGAGCAGTTCAGCGGACAGTTCGCGGTCGATCGGGAAGCTTGTCCCGGACATCGCCCCGGCACCGAGCGGCGAGACGTCGATGCGCTTCAAGGATTCCTGCATGCGCTCTTTGTCGCGCTGCAACATCCAGAAGTAAGTCATCAAATGATGGCCGAATGAAATCGGCTGTGCGCGCTGCAAATGTGTATACCCCGGTACGACCGTCTCGACATGCGCTTCCGCCTGTTCGACAATCGCCGACTGGAAGGCTTCGATCAATTCGATGATTTCCGTCACGCGGTTTTTCAAGTACAGATGCATATCCGTCGCGACTTGGTCGTTGCGGCTTCTGCCGGTATGGAGCTTGCCGCCGACAGGGCCGATCTCATCGATCAGGAGTTTTTCCAGGTTCAAGTGGATGTCTTCGTTCGATACGCTGTACTCGAGTTCTCCATTCTCCGCCTTTTTCTTCAGCGTCTGAAGCCCTGACAAGATCAAGTCAGCGTCTTGCTTCGGCAAGATCTTGCAGGAAGACAGCATGGTGACATGCGCCATGCTGCCCTGGAGATCCTCGAGCACTAATTTCTGGTCAAAGGAAATGGAAGCCCCGAACTCGTCGACCCACTGTTCAGCTGTCTTTTGGAAACGACCGCCCCACAGTTTGGTCATAGCTGTACCTCCTCTTTGACTTGTGCGGTGACCGCAACTTCTTTCTTGTTGATTTTCGAGTTCACGACTGTCGGCAAGCCCCAAAGCTCGATGAATCCGACTGCCGACTCGTGGTTGAACGTATCATCTGTTGAATACGTCGCCAGTTCTTCGCTGTACAAGGAGTTCGGTGACTTACGCCCTTCGGTGATGGCGTGGCCTTTGAACAATTTCACGCGCACGGTGCCGTTGACGAATTCCTGAGTTTCTTTCAGGAAAGCTTCAAGTGCCACACGCAACGGCGAGAACCATAGCCCTTCATAGATCAATTCCGTCATTTTCTTCTCGATGACCGGCTTGAAGTGGGCCATTTCTTTTACCAAGGTGATGTCTTCAAGTTCTTTATGCGCAGCGATCAAAGTCATCGCCGCTGGTGCTTCATAGATTTCACGTGATTTGATGCCGACCAGTCTGTTTTCCACATGGTCGATTCTGCCGACGCCGTGTTTGCCCGCGATATGGTTCAATTCGAAGATCAGGTCCGTCAGTTTATAGTCGACGCCGTTCAATTTCGTCGGCACGCCTTTGACGAACTCGATTTCCACGATGTCCGGTGTATCCGGCGTATCCTCTAACGCATTGGTGATGTCGTATGCGTCTGCTGGCGGTGTTGCCCAAGGGTCTTCTAGGATGCCGCATTCATTGGCACGGCCCCATAGGTTCATGTCGATGGAGAATGGCGAATCCAAGTTGACCGGAACCGGCACGTTATGCTGTTTGGCATAAGCGATTTCCTCGTCACGCGACCAGCCCCACTGGCGAACAGGCGCCACGACTTCAAGGTCCGGATTCAGGGATTTGATGGACACTTCAAAACGCACTTGGTCGTTGCCTTTACCGGTGCAGCCGTGTGCAACGGCCGTCGCGCCGCTTTGCACTGCGATTTCCACGAGTTTTTTGGAAATGAGCGGGCGTGACAATGCTGAAACGAGCGGGTATTTGCCTTCATATAATGTATGGGCTTGAAGCGAAATGAGTGCATAGTCTTCAGCAAATTCGTCTCTGGCATCGATCATATAGCTTTCGACCGCTCCGACCTGTAGCGCTTTTTGTTTGATGAAGTCCAAATCTTTTCCTTCTCCGATGTCGAGGCACACAGCAACGACGTCATAGCCTTGTGATTTGAGCCACGGAATCGCCACCGATGTATCCAGTCCACCTGAGTATGCGAGTACGATTTTCTTGTTCATATAATATGACCTCCTGTATTTTTATGCGTTATATGCGATGAATATACACATGATAACATGGCAATTTTCATAACGCAAGGAAAGATACGCATAAATTTTCATGTTTTTTAGGAAATATGCAAAAATCGGGTTTCTACTATAAGAAACGGTTGTTTCTTCGCATGCAAAAACCCGGACGGCCCATTGCCGTCCGGGTTTCATCGCACCCGAGATCCGCTTTCTTTCTTATTCCCCGGTGTCTTCCGTTTGTTCTTCCTCTTTCTCATTGCCCATCGTATATTCCAGAGTATTCATGTCGATGCGTACTTCCATTAAGTCACCGGTTTCCATATCATTGAATAAAAACCCGATTTCATCGCCGCGCACAAGGGGCTGGCCCATCAAGATCAATTTAGATAATTGCTCTTCATTGATAAACGCCTGCAAAGCTTCCGATTGGCGCTTGGATTCTTCGTCCTGCAAAATAGTGATCTTTTCCGCTTCCCCCTGCATCGGGAATGATTCTTCGAGCGGCCCTGTATAGTCCGTCGAGACTTTCATGCCGGTGCGGAGGTCGCTGATGACAGCCTCTGTCGTTTCGCCGCCTTCCGCAAACTGGACTTCAACGTCTTCCGGTACAGCGAAGTATATATTGTTGATAAGGATGCGGCCATTGCCGATTTGCGTGATGAAGCCTTCTTCCGTCAAGCCTTCCTGTTCAACTGCGATTTCCGGTTCTTCTTCGTTGCCTGCTGGCTCCGTCGGCTCTGCCGGTGCGGCATCATCGGAGCAACCTGCCAATAGCAGGAAGCCTGCAAGAAATACACTAGCTTTTTTCACTTTATCCCAATCCTTTACGCTTAGATTCTTGTTGCAACTCTTAATTTTCAGTTTACCTGCTGAAGCTTGTGCATGCAACTCTGTTCATCACGCCTGTCGGTAGACGAAAACGCCCCGATCGTTCAACCGCTCTTCGATCAAGCCGTCTTCGAGCAGGTAATCGATCTGGCCGATCGTCTCGGACAGGGTCAAGCCCAGTTCCTTTTCGTAGGCATGCGGAAACAGCTGCTGTGTCAATTCGTAAACCGACTGTTCGTGTGACCGGTCAAGCATGGCCAATACTTTCATCGCACGCTGATGCTGCTTTTCAAGACGCGTGGAAACCAGTTCATGGACATTGCGCACATCTTCCCCGTGGCCGCTGTAGATGACATTGATCGGCATTTTCAACAGGCGGCTGAGGGAGGCGTTGTATTGCAGCAAGGATTTCGGGCGCCCTTCTTCCGGGTTATACGGCGGTTCGATGAGCGGGTTCGATGACACTTTCGCGATGACATGGTCGCCGCCGATCATCGTGCGCGCTTCCGCATTCCAAAACGATAGATGGCTCTGCGCATGCCCCAAGGTTTCCATCACATGCCAATCAGGATGCCCCGGCAGCGCATCCCCCTCATTGATCGCCATATCCAGGGGGCGGTTGCCCATCAAGTTGAGCGGGCGTTTCATTTTCTTCATCCAGAACATCAAATCACCCGGAACCCCTTCTTCCTTCAAGCGCTCCTGATAGAAGGCATCGTGATAATCGAAGAAGGCTTCATCCCGGCGCAGCCACAAGTCATTGTATGGATGGCCGTAGAGTTTCGCGTCCTCGAAACCGTCGACCCATCCCGCGTGATCCGGATGGTGATGGGTCAAGACCACTTGCTCGATGTCTTCAGGAGCAACATTCGCCGCTTTCAATCCGGCCTTGAGCGCTTCCCAGGCTTCCGGCGTTTTTGGCCCGGCGTCGATCAAGGTCAACGCGTCGCCTTTCAATAGATAAGAATTGACATCCCCGACCGCAAACGGCGTCGGGATGGTGATTCTGATTGGTTCCATCATTCCCACTCCCTTAAACTGAATGTCTATTCACTTATCATACCCTGAATGGCAGTCGGCGTCACGCCGGCTGGCTGATTTGACAAATAAAATTCTATTGACTATAATTCAATAACATATGTAAGCGTAGATGAAGATTAGTACGGAAGGTGATGGGCACAAGAGAGTGCAGCCAACGCTGAAACGCCGCACCCCCGCTCCCTTCCTGAACCTGCTTCTGAGCTGCCGTGCAAACACGGCCGTCTGTCCGCGATAAGGATATCGAGTTGTGCATTGTGCAAACTTAGGTGGTACCGCGGAAACAAGCGTTTTCGTCCTTGGAATAACAGGGATGATTGCGCTTTTTATTTTGAGAAAAGGAAGTGGAACGAATGAAAATTGTATGTGTAGGGGCCGGTTCGATGGCCGAATCCATGATCCACGGCTGGATCAATAAACGAATCATGAAACCGGAAGAAATCTCTGTCATGAACCGGTCGGACCAGGACCGACTGGAATTTTTACATGATGAATATGGGGTCAACATCGTCTGTGACGACAAGACCGAACTGGGAGATGCTGATTTCATCCTGCTTGCGATGAAACCGAAAGATGTCGAAGTGGCATTGAAAGGCATCCGCGAGAAATTGACTGGCGATACCGTTATCGTCTCCGTCGCGGCAGGCGTTTCGATTGAGACGATCCAAAAGCATGTCGGCGATTTCGCCGTTGCCCGCGCGATGCCGAATACATCCGCGCAAATCGGCAAGTCGGCTACAGGCGTCGCCTGGAGCAAATTCGTCACGAAAGAACAGCAGCATTTGTTGAGAAAGCTATTGTCGTCAATCGGCGGCGTAACGGTCGTGGAAGAAGACCAATTGCACGCGGTGACTGGCATCGCGGGCAGCGGACCGGCGTATCTTTATTATTTCGCTGAATCCATGGTACAGGCTGGGATCGATAACGGACTGTCTTCAGCGGATGCGAAAAAGTTGGTCCGCCAAACATTCGACGGCGCAGCGGAAATGCTCCAGCAGGAAGATTTCGGCGAATTGCGCAAGCGCGTCACGAGCCCGAACGGCACGACCGCTGCCGGACTTCAGGCGCTTTACGATAACGACTTCAAGCGCATCGTCGGCGATTGTGTCACTTCGGCTGCCAACCGCTCCCGTGAGCTTGGGAAAGAATTCGAATAACGGATCCATCATGCCCCGTGAAAGCACCCGCTTTCACGGTTTTTTTTGATCGGTTCGCGAAACTGCGCATCGGGCAGCTCCAGGAGCGCAAGGCTTCCGAATCGAAGTGGGACCACTTTTCCGGTATACTGATTTCTTGTATAGAGACTGAAGGAGGAATAACACGTGGCAAAACTTTTCGAAGAATTCGAGCTCAAAGGCGTCCATTTCAAAAACCGTATCGTCATGGCGCCGATGTGCATGTACCAAAGCGATAAAGAAGACGGGCATGTCACCGATTGGCACCGTGTCCATTACCCGACGCGTGCGGTTGGCGGTGTCGGATTGATCATCACCGAAGCGACTGCCGTGCAGCCGATCGGGCGCATTTCTTCCCGCGACCTCGGCATATGGAGTGATGCCCACATCGACGGGCAGGGAGAAATCGTCCGCCTGATGAAAGCGAATGGCGCGAAAACCGGCATCCAGCTTGCTCATGCCGGCAGAAAAGCGACAGTCGATGGCGACATCCAGGCCCCAAGTGCGATTGCCTTCAATGATAAATACAAAACACCGAAAGCGATGACGATAGACGAAATCGACGAAACGGTCCAAGCATTCCAGGATGGCGCCGTTCGCGCCAAAAAAGCCGGTTTTGATGTAATCGAGATCCACGCAGCGCATGGCTATTTGATCAACCAGTTCTTGTCTCCACTGACCAATCAGCGCACTGACGAGTATGGCGGGACAAGCGAGAATCGCTACCGCCTGCTTGGCCGTGTATTGGACGCAGTGAATGCCGTTTGGGACGGTCCATTATTCGTGCGCATTTCGGCAGAGGATTACACAGACGGCGGCATGACGCCTGAACAATATGTCGAGATGACCAAGTGGATGAAACAGCAGCACGTCGATTTGATCGATGTCAGTTCAGGAGCCGTCGTGCCGGCACAGATTCCGGTGTTCCCTGGCTATCAAGTGAACTTTGCGGAAACGATCAAAAAAGAAACACCGATCGCAACCGGCGCTGTCGGCTTGATCACCGAGCCACGCCATGCAGAAGAAATTCTCCAGAACGGCCGTGCCGATTTCATCTTCCTGGCACGCGAGTTGCTGCGCAATCCGTATTGGGCATACACCGCCGCACGTGAGCTTGGAGCCGATATCGAGGCCCCAGTGCCTTATGATCGGGGTTGGATATGAGACAGTTGCAAAATAGCTGTAATTTAGTATACTGAAAGTAACGAAAAAAACCGGATGCTGTATGCATCCGGCCAGCTGCATGCCGCCTTTCGAGGGCGGTCGGCTGGACACTATAGGTTTACGAAATAACCGTCAGCCCACGCCAATGGGACGGTTATTTTTTTTTCGGAATGACCAGAATCAAGGATAGGACAAGCGTCAATGCGCTAATCGTCAACCCGACACTCGTGAACACAAGCGAAAATGCTTCTGCCATGGTCATGCTACCACCCCCTTTCTATAGGGAATGGCCAAACCGCCCTCATGCAGCTGTACCTTTATTTTACCACAAACAGAACACTTGTTCTATTGATTACTGCAAAAATAATCAGTAAAAATAACCCAATTTCTCGAGACGCATGGAAGGATCACCCCATTGCGGATGGGGTGTGCCTTTTGAACTGATGGAATTATAAAGCCCTTTGCCATTCGAATTGGCAAAGGGCTTTGTGATTGAATTGGCGTTATTCTTTCAGAAACCAAACCTCTTTCATATCCACGAACAAATCGATCGGTTCTCCGACGGCAGTTTTTTCAGCTTGTGCGGTCGTCAGCACACATTCCAACAACTGCTTTCGAACTTTTACTATCAGGCTGTATATGCCGCGCCCATACTTCATTTCCTGGACAACGCCCCTCACCCGGGCGTGGCCCGATTGACCGTTTTCCGACGCTTTGATCGCTTCTGGCCTGATGACCATGAAATAATCGCCGTCTGAAAGCGGCAGATGTACAGCGGCTTCCATTATTTTATCGGAAGAGGCGAAATGGCCGTTCTCGATCACACCGCCCAAGATATTTCGCAAGCCAAGGAACGACGCGACCGCTGTCGTTTCAGGGCGTTCGTATAATTCCCGCGCACTGCCGACTTGTTGCAATTTGCCTTCGCCCATGACCGCGATCCGGTCGGATAACGCGAATGCTTCATCGCGGTCATGCGTCACGAACAAAACGGTGACGCGAAATTCTTTTTGGATGCGGCTCAGCAGCTCGCGCATTTCTTGCCTAAGTCCTGGATCGAGCGCGCTGAATGGCTCATCCATCAACAAGACGCGGGGATTAGCCACCAACGCCCTTGCGAGTGCCACGCGCTGCTGCTGCCCTCCGCTCAGTTCGTCGGGAAAGCGGCTGCCGAATCCACTGAGACCGACATGTTCGAGCATTTCACGCGCGGCTTTCAAGCGCTGCTGTTTGCCGACTTTCTGCATTTTCAAGCCGAACGCGACATTGTCTTCGATGGTTTTATGCGGAAACAGCAACGATTGCTGAAACACCATGGCGAATCGTCTCGATTCAGGGGGCACGTTCGTCAAGTTTTCATCCCCCACCCAAAGCTCTCCGCCATCCGCTTCCAATAAGCCCGCGACCAGTTTCAGCAAAGTCGTCTTGCCGCAGCCGGAAGGGCCAAGAAGCGAAAAGAACTCGCCTTCACGAATGGCCAGCCGGACCGGGTGAAGCATGAATGGATTTTCTTCTCTTGCCTGTGCGGATATGTAGCGCTTTTGTATATCGATGATGCGCAAATCGCTCACGGTTTCACTCCTTTCGCCTGCTCTTTCGTAGCTTTATTCCTCTGGTAATAGCGTCTTAACGCTGCATCCATGACGATCAAGGCCAAAATAGCGATCGCTGCATAAAGTAACGAATAAGCTGACGCTACGCCAGGATCTCCCCCACTGATGAACGGAAACAGCAAAATGGGCAGAGTGACCACTTGGCCGGCACCGATGATGAAGGTGATCAAGTATTGGCTCAGGGAAATCAAGACGCTCAAACTCGCGCCAGCCACTATGCCGGGGGCGAGATGCGGCAGCACAACATGAAAGAATCGCGGCATCGCGCCTGCCCCCAACATGCGCGCTTGGTCTTCCCAATCAGTTGATAAGGTTTGATAGCTGATCATGAGCGCCCGGAACATATACGGCAAGGTCGGCGCGATATGCGCCAACACAACTCCCAAAACGGTTTCCGTCAAGCCAAGCCGCAAAAAAGTTAAGTGGATTCCCATGACCGAGATAAACGGCGGAATGATGATCGGCGAAAAAATGATCGCTTCAAACAACCATTTGCCGCGGACCGGATAACGCATCAAGGCGTTGGCGGCCGGGATCGCAAGTGCGATATTGATGGCCGTTACGATCAGCGCAATCGATAAGCTGATGCCGACCGCTTGCCATGTGCGCCCGTCATTCACGACATACTCCCATGCACGAAGGCTCCAGGCTTGCGGAACCACATCCGGCCAGCGCCAGCCGAATGACAGGCTTGTGAAAATCAAGGGAACAAATGGAACGATGACAAAAATGAATACTCCAATGAATAAAAACAAGGACAGGAACCTCGGATGTTTTTTCATTATCCCCATCCCTTCAGCACATTCCAGCGCTTACTGAAGTAATACGTAACAAGGCCCAGCAAAATCGTCATCGCCGCGAGTATCATATTGATAGCGAGCGCTTCGGGACGGTCGGCAAGCGTACCGCTCGTATAAAGCTGATACGAATAAACCGGCAGCACACTCGGATAAGTGACGCCGAGCAGATACGGCACTTCAAAAGCGGAAAACGTAAAGACAAAGACGATGAATGTCGCAACCGTCCATGCCGGCATCATGACAGGCATCACCACTTCACGGATGAATGGCCAGTTGCCCGCTCCAAAAACACGTGACACTTCGCGCCAGGATCCGTGGATGCGTGACAGCACCGGATACAGCATGAGCGAAACAAAAGGCGCTTCTTTCCACGCATAAGTAAAAATGATCCCCCAGCCGAATGGGTCGTTGACGAGCACCGGAAAATCCGCGATGTCGTCGATCCAGCCAATCGCTGCGAGAATTCTCGACACAAAACCGCTTTGCATAAACAGCAGCACGATGATATAACCGGCGACCAGGTGCGGTATGGTCAAGGGCAATTGGAACAGGCGATGCCAGGCTTTCGGTGACTTGGTTCTCATGGCATCATTCAGGAAAAACAATGCTATAGCGACCAGCGCTCCGATGACAGCAGACAAGAGCGATGACAGTGCCGCAACTCGCAGCGTGAGCATCAGCGATTCCCAAAAAGCGCCGGAACTTAAAAGCCTGTCGTAAGCCGCCAAGTTCCAGTCGGTCTGTCCGATCGCAGGAAAATAGCCGAAGCTTTTCAGCAAACCATCAAAAATCCCCCGAAAAACAGGAGGATGATTACACCGGCAGCCGGCAGCAGCAAAAGATAGGGTTTACTCTTTCGCCACATGTTCCGTCCACCCTTTTTCAATGATGTCGATATAATCGGAAGATAATTCAGGTAAGCGGTTTTGTTCCAATTCTTCTATTGGAAGTGTCGCTTTTCCGAGATCCACTTCGTTCATCGCTTGCTGCTCTTCAGGCGACAGCTTCTCTAAATCGAGCGCCGTCAAGTCGCCCCAGTTCTCAGGGGATAATTTGGCGGTTTGGGCGGCTGGCGACATCAGTTCATTGATCGCGACAAGCGCTCCCGCTTTATCCGAGGCGTTGAAGGGAATCGACAGGAAATGCGTATTCGCAAGTGTCCCCCGTCCAATAGATAAGTGCGGGTCGACTCCGGGAACCGCCCTTTCAACACTTCACTTGCAGCGAGTGCCGGGTCGTAGCTCATGGTCATGCCAATTTCACCGCTCGCAAACAATTGGTCTTGTTTCGCCAAGCTTTCCGGGTAGGTTTCGCCCTCCCGCCATAAATACGGCTCGATGCTATTCAAGTATTGCCACATCGGCTTGAGGCGCTGTTCCAAATCTTCTATCTCTGCAGCGGGCTGGGCGTACTGCTCGTGGCCGCCAGTTGTTTCGTACAACACGTGGCGGATAAATGCGCTGCCTGTAAAATCAGGCGGTGCAGGGTACGTGAACTGCCCCGGGTGTTTTTGCACCCAGTCGGCGAGTTCATCCATCGATTTCGGCGGATTTTCGTGTTGGCTTTCATCATGCACGAATACGAATTGCGCCTTGCCCCACGGTGCTTCCAAGCCTTCCACCGGTTCCCCGAAATCCTCGGATACTTCCGGTGCATCCGCATCGACATAGTCGTTGAAATTCGGCAATTGCCCGGTGAAGTCGCCCCACAGCAAGCCCTTGTCTTTTGCGGCTTTGAAGTTTTCGCCGTTGATCCAGACGATGTCCATGCTGCCATCGGTTTTACCGGCCGTTTTTTCGTCGAGCAATTGATTGATGATGTCTTGCGCGTCATTCATCGGCACACGGGTCAATTCAATTCCGTGCTGTTCTTCCATGCGCGGGGCGACCCATTCATCTAAATAATTATTGATGTTGTCGTTTCCGCCCCACATGTACATATTGACTTCCTGGCCTTGTGCCGCTTCTTGAATCACTGCCCAGTCATCTGTCAATAAGCTGTCTGTCTCGGTTCCGTTTCCAGCCTCTTCAGATGAACAGGCTGACAAAGCAAGCGCCATGACGCTAAATGCCGTTATTGGATATAGTTTCATTGGTCCCACGTCCTAATTTCTTTTATGTTGCATCTTTCTCTTTTAAGTCATCCAAGCATTCACGAAGTGTCGCACTCATTCGGGCCCATCCGGTATGCTGCCGTTTTGTCGACTCCAGCGGTTGCGGATCACAATCGGAACGGCAGTCAAGATGATGAATACAACAACCGCCGCTGCAATGACTTTCGGGTTGCCACTGACAAAACTGCTGCCGAGAAAATTATAGGCGAACGTTCCGGGAATGATGCCGATCAATGTCGCGAGTGCGAATGATGGGAACCGCACTTTAGCGATCGCCGCCATATAGCTGATCAAGTCGAAGTTGATGACCGGGATCAACCGGAACAGCAGGACATACAGAAATCCGTTGCGTTCCATTTGCGCCTGGAATTTCGCGGCATTCCCTGTCCAGTCTTTTGTTACGATACTTTTCCCTATCGTTTTAGCGACAACAAAGGACAACATCGCCCCTAAAGTTGCGCCGATGATGGTGTATAGCGTCCCCATCCAAGCCCCAAAAGCCAGGCCGCCGGCAATCGACAATATCGAGGCCGGAAAGAAGATGAGCGGCCTGATGGCATACACAATTATATAAACGATTGGTGCCCATAGCCCGAACGATAAAATCCAGCTGCGCAGACCTTCCGCCTCCACGTCAAAGACCGAACGGCTGAGCCAAATGGCCAAGGCAATTGCCACAGCTAACAGCAACCATTTGATGACGCGCTTGTAATTCATGAATTACGCGTGTGGGTCGAAATGCTGGAATAGCGCTTTGTCATTTCGTCGTAGCGCTTGCGGTTGACTCCTGCGTCTGAATAGCCGACGCGCGAAGCCGAGCGGAACTCGATTTGCTGCGCTGCATCATTAAAGTAGAACTCGATGTCATCCTTGAATTTCATCCGTTTGCTTGTCGCGATAGCATGGATGTAATTGTCGTTCACTTGCGCAATGCGTACGCCTTCGTATCCTTTCAGCATGCCAATCACGTTCTTTTTCGCCTGCTCTTTGCTGCCGTTGTATGGCCACGCTGGAACGAATTTATCGCGGTCAGTCGTCTGGGAGGAAACGGCATTCGGAGTCGAGGGCATTTCCTTGAGGCGGCCATTTTTTACGCCAAGTTTTGGCTTGGCGTTATTTTGGATGGCCATATTGGCTATTCCAATCCCAGCCGCCGCTGCCGCTCCATACAAGCCGATTTTTCCGACAGGCAACTCGCCGTCTTTTGCTTTATTAAAAGTTTTCACTACTGGTTGATTCAGCAAATTATCGACATAGACTTTCTTGCCGATTTTCACCAGCACTTCGCTATACGTCGGATACGGGTGAATGACACTGGACAATTTCCCCATATTGATGCCGAGTGTTTTCAGTGTCTGAATTTGGCTGATGATTTCGCCAGCTCTGTCGCCGAGAATGCTCGCCCCAAGGATATAGCCTTTTTTATCGAGTACGATCTTCACTTTGCCGATCGAGCCTTGTTTCGTATTGGCACGGTCGATATCCGCATAATCGTGTTCGTAAACACGGATCGAGTCGCCGTATTGTTCGCGTGCCTGCGCTTCAGACAAACCAGAATGGCCGAGTTCCGGGTCGGTGTATGTACACCAGGTCACATGGTCGTAATTCATTTTGCGGTTGATCGGCAAAATGGCATTTTGTGTCGCGGTGATGCCTTGTGCGTTCGCCATATGCGATAGTTGATAAGGCCCGACGACATCTCCGATGGCATAGATGCCTTTGGCAGTCGTTTCCATATGTTCATCCACATGGATGCGTTTCTTATCGTACTCGACACCGGCCGTTTCCAGGTTATAGCCCGAGACGTTCGCTTGTCGGCCGAGTGCAACGAGAAGCCCTTCATTTGAAATGGCCATTTGTTTGCCATCTTTCTCGACTGTCAATTCAATTTGACTGCCTTGTTGAGCAGCTTTTACCGCTACTGCGCCCACATGGATTGTCACGCCTTCCTTGATAAGGCGCTGCTGGACCATTAACGCGAGTTCCTCGTCGTCGTTTGACAGGATGCGCTCCGATTTTTCAACCAGCGTCACATTAACGCCGAGACGGTTGAGCGCTTGGCTCATCTCGACACCGATTGGGCCAGCGCCTAAAATGGTCATCGTTTTCGGGAAGGATTCCAGTTTGAAGATCGTTTCATTCGTCAGGTAATCGACTTCGCTCAAGCCATCAATCGGAGGCACCATCGGAGTGGAGCCCGTCGAGAGGATGATCTTTTTCGCTTCAATCGTTTCCCCTTCCACGTCCAATGTATTCGGCCCCGTGAACGTGGCGTAGGCATTGAGAAAGTCGATGCCGGATTTTTTCAATACTTCCGGCGATTCACCGGCGTATACTTTTTGAATGACCTTTTGGATGTCTTTCAATACTTCCGAAGTATCGATTTTTAGCTCAGGTGAATACTTTTTGGCGTGATGGACTTCTTTCGCGATATTGATAAGCGATTTGCTCGGAATGCAGCCGGACCATGTACATTCCCCGCCTGGCAGATTCTTGTCGATGAGAACGGTCTTTTTTGAAAATCCAGCTGCTGTGAAGGCGGCTGTCAGGCCTGCTGCTCCTGCCCCGATAATTGCAATATCATATTTTTTGGCCATTTCTACCAAATCCTTTCTTAGTCGTGAATTAAATACATCTTAACAAAGACTTCTATACACTTACCCTTATTTGCCCTTGAATAGTCTGCTTATAAAAAATCCTCTCAGTTTAAAGAGTTCCGTCGGGGGTATAAACGATGATATGCTCTATACTTAGAATATCTTTTACATGAAAAGGTGAATCATATGCTTGATACATATGCTAGAAAACATGTACAACCAGCAGTCGATAAAACTGCCGATTATCTATTGAAAAAAGGCTGGACGGCTGACGGTGTGACCAAGACGGCATTTGCCATCGGCTTGTCGTCAGGTGTCTTCATCTACCTGGATCAGCCTGCCTTGGCGCTTATCGCGCTTTGGCTATCCGGTTTTTTGGATGTGGTCGACGGGACAATGGCGAGAAAAACAAAACCGTCCCCATGGGGAACGCTCCTCGACATCAGTTTTGACCGGCTGGTGGAAATCAGCGTCATCTTAGGCCTTGCTTTCCGTTTTCCGGATTCGATGTGGGCTTTATTGTTACTGAGCGCATCGATTATCGTCGCCATGACCGTCTTCTTGACCGTCGGGGCACTGTCCGAAAAGCAAGGCATGAAATCATTCTATTATCAAGCCGGTCTTGCAGAACGGACAGAAGGGTTTATCTTATTTAGTTTGATGATCCTCTTGACAGATTATTTGACTGCGACCACCCTATTGTTTATCGCCGTCCAGATTTTCACCATTTTTCAGCGCATGGCCGAAGCCAAACGGATTTTGTCGTAAGGAGTGTTGAACATGAAAATTATCGTCTTGGCCGGCGGCGGCCACGCCCATTTACATTGCCTTGCCCAATTCGCAAAAAAGCCGCGGGAAGATGTGCAATTGGTGCTCATCTCGCCTGCTCCCTATCAATACTATTCAGGGATGTTCTCAGGCTTCACTGAAGGGGTTTACGGTTTGGATGACATTCGCATTGACTTGAATCAACTTGCCAAAAAAATCGGCGTAGCTTTTTATCAAGACACCATCTGTTCCATCGATCCAAAATCCCGCACACTAACAGGTCAGCAAGGCGTGACTTATTCTTATGATGCAGTGTCTTTCGACATCGGGTCACAGGCCGATATCCCCGAAGCGCTAAAAAAATACATCTCGCCAATCAAGCCCAACTACCATTTCCCGGAACAATTGCTGAAGTTCCGGGAATCCGCCAATCCGGTCATTGTGGGAGGCGGCGCATCGGGCGTGGAGTTGGCCTTTTCTACTCACGCCTGGCGCATGCCGCGCCAATTTTCTGCTGCTTTATTGTTCAGTTCCGGCGCGTTGCTGTCGGCTCACGGAGCGGCCGCTTCCAAAAAAGTGGAGGCAATCGCCCGTAAAAAAGCGCTGCCTTTTTTTACGGATATAACAATAGAACAGATTGATGAAATGTCCGTTACCGCGAGCAATGGCGACTCCTACCCCCAATCAGGCGTCCTTTGGCTGACTAGCCCGAAAAGCTCGGCGCTATTCGAGCACTCTGGTATGCCAGTAGACCGCGCCGGGTTTCTCGCTGTCAAAGAGACGCTGCAATCGACACGTTACCCGGAAGTTTTCGGAGCAGGCGACTGCGTCTCGATCGACCGCTATCCAGATCTTGCGAAAAACGGCGTCTATGCAGTCCGCCAAGGCCCTGTGCTATGGGACAACCTATTGCATTTTCTCGATGGAGAGCAATTGGCTTCCTTCATTCCGCAAAAACGTTATGTTGCGATTCTCTCCACAGGCGGCGGTGAAGCTTTATTGACTTACGGCAAATGGAGCATGCATGGCAAATCGGCCTGGAAACTCAAGCAATTGATTGATAGGAAATTCATGAAGCAATACCAGGATCTCTATCGATGAACGATGATTATCTTTCTATTCATATAGCGAAGCCTTTTCAAAAAGCATTGTGGCTTGAGCTTATTCTGCAATCAAATCTTGAAATTTTTTCCCATTCTCGCTATAATTCTTTATACAGTAGTTAAATCACATCCCGCGGCCATCCTGCGGGCCTCCATGACAGCTAGCTGAATGGAAGTTAAAAATGCAGCACAGGCTGCCATATTGGAATTGCGCAGAGTATATACCTGACAATAGAGCTGGGAATAACGCCAAAGAGAATGAATCATTCTTTTTGGCGTCTTTTTTTATGTTATAAGCAGCAAGCAAATGGATAGACGTTTAAATGCAATTCAACGACTGCCTCCACTAATCCCTCTTGCCCTTACAAGCCGAAAGCTCCCAGGGATTCGAAAAGCGCTTCCCAAAGGCCTTCTAAATGACTAGAAAAACACAGAGAAAGTATAACGAACTAGCCGGCAGCGATACGCCGGAAAGGAGCCAGTAATTATGCATGATGCAAGACCTGTTCAATCAGAAGTTTCGGGGTATATTTCAAATCTGCTGCGCCAACATTTTGGCAAAGGCCCGGCTTCTGTTTACGTCACAATGAAAAGGCCTTATATTACGATTCATTTCCGTGGATTTGTCAGCCCCATGGAAAAAATCCTGCTCGATCAAGAAGAAGGCAAACGAGTATTGGAAACACGCAATTTCATGTTCAATGCCTTGAAACCAGAAATTTTAAATGAGCTCTGGGCCATTACCCAGCTGGAATTCACCGAACTATACGCTGACTGGAACTTGACCTTAAAAAGCGGCATGTTCATTGGCGTAATGGGTGAAGAAGACATTAAAGATCCACTAGAATGGCCGGAAGAGGCAGACCGCGACATTTTCCATAAACAAGTGGAACGGGTCAACGAAGAAGCTGCGCGCATCCCGGATACGATCGAAACCATGTGGATGAGCAATCGAACTTTGCTGTTAAAGCGCAGCGGCGTTTTGGTGGGCATCGAAAAAGCATTAATTGAGGAAGGGTTTATTGAAATCCTGAAATTGACGAAACGCCCTTTGGAACAAAAACTTCTGAAAGCCGCTCCGTTGAACCATTCCTTGCAGAGGGAGATTGATGAAATTTTCATGGATTGGAACTTTAGCCAAGACGTCGGATATATTGCGTTCATCCTTTCCGCTGAACCCCGGCTCTAAAAAACAGCGCCGTCACCCACCTTTATTCAATGAAGGCTCCAGCAAGCGAATTCCCTATCCACACAAGTAAAAGTATCGATAGACCTGAAGCTCCTTGCCACAGCGATTGGCCACTCTCCTAAGTTTTGTGTTAAAGATTGCCTAAAACGGGTATGGCTTACTACACAAACTAAAAAGGAGGAAGTTTATATGGATCCGATTATCTGGCTTTACATAGCACTTGGAATCATTGTCCTTGGCCTGATTGTCGCCGTCGTCGGTGTCGTCATGCTGCTATCCGGCATCAAGGAGCCGATGAAAGAAATGAAAGGGTCGGCAGACAACTTGAAAGGCCGCATGGACAAACTGATGCTTGAGACGACTCATTTGCAGCACACGACAAATGAATTGAAAGAAGACATCCAGCAAAAATCCGAGAAAGTGGCCGTCTTGGTCGACGGGGCAAAAGGAACGATCAATTCATTCGTCGACATGAATTCGGTGGTCCGCAGCATTACGTCTGGCATTTCCAAAAAAGTCGAAGACGATCCCGCCAACCGTTTTCAAGTCAACCAGTACAGCAATAATGCAGCAGGCTTAATGAGATATCTGGACAAGAAAAAAAGCCAGGATCAAGCTTATAATCCAGAATCCACCGTCCGAAAAGAACAAATCAAAACGTATTAATTGTTTTGCAAACAGCTCACCCCCTTCCCGTCTCGATTACGGAAAGGGGGTTTTTAATGCTTTACGGATAAATGGGTATGTATTTATCAATACTTAATTTGACAACATAAATTAATAAAAAGATAATAAGAATATATTACCATTTAAATTGTACATATTTGCCACCACTCTATTGGCGGCATTGATGGATTTTTCACATTGACCTGGAGGTGCTTCTATTCACATGATCATGAAAACGAACAAATTATTCATTCTCTCCGCAACGCTTCTCTGGTTGGCTGGCTGCTCTGCAGCAGATGACAATGCACAGCAAAAAGAAGAAACGGCCGCCGACTCCCCTTCTGCTACGGAAGAATCGGCTGTAGAAATCAATGAAGTCGATACATCTTCGCTTCAATTTTCAACGGTTGAAGAGCGATTGCAGCTGGATTTGGCAAATGCGCCGTATAGCGGTGAACAGTATGAGAAAGACGCCGTGTTGGAACAAATGGCAGATCAGACTGAAAAGCAATCGGCAGAAGCTGTTTATTTGGAAATGCTGGCACTGGCCGGCGAAGATTACCGGGAATTTGAGGAATTTATCTCCAATGTCGATACGTCTTTTGAATCGGCAAGCGCACAGCCGGGCGAAGTGAATGGACAAGGATCGCCTGAACAACAAGTTAATATCGCTGTTCTTTTTGACTCCAGCGGCAGCATGGCAGCTGATGTCGGCGGCATCCCTAAAATTCAATCCGCAAAAGAGGCAGTCGATTCTTTCGTTAGTGGACTGCCTAACTCGGCAAACGTCTCCCTCACGGTATATGGCCATAAAGGGACAGATAAAGCCGCAGATAAAGAACAGTCCTGCGAAGCGATTGAAGAAGTGTACGAATTGGGCGAATTCGATGAAGAGCAGTTCACCGCTGCGCTCGATTCGTTCTCACCTGCGGGTTGGACTCCCCTTGCCTCTGCCTTGGCATCCGCACAGAATCATTTCGATGACCAGAGCGGGGAGTCTGAAAACCTGATCTATGTGGTGAGCGATGGCATGGAGACGTGCAATGGCAACCCGGTGAAACAGGCGGAGCAATTGAACCAGTCCGGCGCAAAAGCGATAGTCAACATCATCGGTTTCGACGTAGAAAATGATGGGCAGAAACAATTGAAAGATGTAGCTGATGCTGGCGACGGCACTTATTCTACCGTGCGCAATGACCAGGAGCTAAAAGCATTTTTTGAGAAGGAAACGACGAGAATCATTAACGAATGGTACCAATGGGAATCCGAGAATCTAAATAAAGTGTACAAGTCCGAAACCGAACGGATCAACGAATTATACGACCAGGAGACCGAATTCATCAATGCGACATATGACGAAGAAACCCGATTCAAGGAACTGAGTTATGAATTAGAAGAAGCTGCCGAAATCGACGGGGCGGCAGTCCGCAAGCTGATTAGCGCGACCGCGATCGATATGAGGCAATTTGCGCGAGAAACTTCCAATGATTTGCGCAAAGAACTTCGCAGCGGCGGCAACGATCATAGAGAAGAAACGCGCGATAAAGCGAAAGAGGAACGTGAAGAGTTGCGGGAAAACGGAGACTGAAACGCTGCGGATTTTCGACTGCGAACCTGTTGGCTTCTTTGACATTTTCGTTGCTTAGGAAGTATAAAAAAGACAGCCAAGGGGCTGTCTTTTTTTCGTGCGGGATTATAATCGGTAAAAAAAGAACTTGCGGGACATTATCAACCCACTTGCGAATAGCAATAAAGCCACGTACGCTGGCAAGATATGGATAAAGCTCGTATAGCCGATGACGTAATGAATGATGATGGCTGCACCGAACGCCGGCAGGCCGCCAAACAGAAACGTGTACCAGACCCACCGCTGCCCTTCCTGGAATCCCCAAAGCGCGAGCATCAACACGAGCAATCCGACACTGATCAAGGCACTGCCAAGCCCCGCACGGTCATGTGCAATTACAGGGATGAGCCGTTCGTTTATGGAAGCAATTTGTTCAGGGCTCATGCAGATATAGGCGATGTCGGTTTGGACGAATACGCCGTTCACGCCGATCGTCGAAATGACAAGCCCGGCTGCTGCGAGCGCAAATCCGAGTGAGACAAACGCCAGCTGTCCCCACAAGCTTTGTTTCCAGGCTTGGTGGTTCGTGCGGTTGCGCGAAGACGAATGTCCGCTATGATTTTTCGATGCCTGGTAGCCTTTCCAAAAAAACGGCAATAGAATGAGCCAAAGAATGCCGTGGAGCCAATCGAAATAACCGAATCCGATGAACAGTAAAATGCCGAGGAATCCCAATACGCCTGCAAAGTGTATGGCGCGTTTCGCCCATTGCAGGCCGTGACGGACCCCGTGCCTCGCCAATTGCATATAGAGAATGCCGCCCGACACCATGGTCCCGGCAACGGTCATTCGGTCATGCTGCATGAAACGGTAAATATTCGGATTGATCGCCATAAGTTCTTCTCGCGATAAGTTCAAAAATGCCTCGTCATAAGGCATGAGGACGAGGGTCATGCTGACAAGCATGGCCGCGGCCCCGCCAAGGAACATGAACAATCCGAATAGCCAATGCCAAATCCAGCCATCGTACACTGGAGGCGAAGCTGTTCGTTGGTCGAGCAAGCCTTCATTGATGCGTTTCGGCAATCCGGGTCCGGTCCTGACATACCCGCTAGAGAGCATCATTAAATCCACTCCAGCCCCGTATAAAGCCAGCGCATCTTTCGGCTCAACGATACCGCCCGAGACGATGACCGGCACTTTGCTGTGCTGTCGGATGGCGGATACTTGTTCAGCCAGCAGTCCAGCTTGTTCGATCGGATATTCAATGCCTTCGCCCGTGTCTATTCCCAGTTCATCGATGACGATTCCATCTATGTATGACTCAGTAACCGCCAACTCCAAAATAGCCGCATCGATTCTACGCACGGAATAAGCGCATAATATCGGCTTGCCGTTAATCGCTTCTTTTAAAGACTTCCGCTGTTCCTCGCTGAACGGCTCTTCAATGATAAACGCTTCTCCATACGCGGACAGCTTGTTCAATAAAGAACACGTTTGTTCCAAAGAACCGCTTTTTTCTATCCGGATGAAAATCGGCTTACTGAACGGTTTCAGCTTCTCGAGCTTATCGATCGTTCGCTTGAGGCCCGGTGATTCTAGATGGTATGGAAAAACCAAATGATCTTTTGAGTCGCTGAATGATGGCGAACCCGCTTCCACTGGTTCCCACGACACCGGACCGACCTCGATAAAGCCCATTCCCAAATGGCTGAATGCCTTGGTTCCGGAAAGCAAAGGGTCGATTTTTCCGCTTAAGCCGACGGGGTTGGCGATCTTTAACCCAAAAATCTCCGTTTCCAGCTGCTTGGCTGGAGCCGTGTGCCCCAAATATTCAATCAACTTGCTGCCGCCAGGAATTGAGGCAATTCTGTGCATGCCCTTATGGATAAATTCTCTCCCGTCTTTTGCCGGCAAGCGGGAAAGTGCCGGTTCAAACATCGTATGATAAGTCCAATCCGGCAAGAAAATCACGTCCTAAATCAAAGTATGCTGTTATTCTATCGCATTTCACAAGGCGAAAGCGCAAATTTCATGAAAAAACCGTTTAGATCCACACATCATTTTCTGCCGTCTATCCACTTTGAATATCGCCTGTATTGACGACGCCTTTAGGTTCAATTAGCAAGATGCTCGCATGCGACTCGGCAAATGGCTTGTGCTCCGTATTTTTTTGAACGACAAACATTTCGCCTTCTAACACAATCTGCATGGACCGTTTTAAATCCCGGACCGGTTAATGCGCTTCGTAAAGGCCCTTAATCATTGATTTGCCTCCTGTCTCTTTATTATCGTTTCTATCTTTCTCAAGCTTTGTCCAATGTGCAATTGCCCATGGAGGCTTTGCACAGACGAGCGAAGTCGTTTTGTAAATATTGATCTTTATTCAATAGTTGAACCCATTTTTTTGTTCGCCACCGCTTCTTTTAATACTAACAACGCTATTTCATGGTCATTCATCACATATGGAACTTCTTCCGGCTCTACCCAAATGCGCGCGGTGGTCTCGTGTTGACGCAAAAACGGAAAACATTTCGTAATATCCACTCGGTAGAAAAGTTGATATCCGATTTTTGGGTATTTACCATTTTCCATAAATCTCTCGTTTTCCGAATGGTCCACTTTAATTGCACCGATATAAGCGAGATCTCCCTCTATGTATGCTTCTTCGTATATTTCCCGGCGCAATGCCTGTTCAGGAATCTCCCCTTTTTCTATGTGGCCGCCGGGAACATTAAACCCTCGCCCATTTACTTGAACAAGCACAAGTTTTCCATCGAAAAAGCAGTAGCCGTGAACACTTGTCACGAGGTCGCTTGCTTTGAGCTGTTCATAGGGCTGCCAGGTCAGGCTTATAATCTGTCCGTCCCAATCTACAAAAGTTTGATTTTCCATGCGACACCTCTATTTCCTTTTGATTGCATTATCGGAAGGTGAGTTTATTCTTGCATATTAAGACAAGCTATTCTGCAACACAAGTTCACTACTGCAGCATCTCTTTCAATATCCGCAAATTGGCTTCATAGAACGTAAAATTCTTCTTTAGGCCCCGCCTTTGGCTCCAGCCGATGCTGTTAAAAGCATCAATGAAACGATAAAAAGGCAAGACGGCTCGCAAATCGATCATCGGCCGGATGCTATTATAGCCCTCCTCATAAGAGTCGAGCAAGACAGGGTCTGCTTTTAAAAAATCACGGTGAATTTTAGTGAAATCAATTTCTGTCGACCCGAAGCGCACACTTTCAAAATCGATCATGCCGGAAACCTGGCCTTCATCTACAATGATATTAGCTGGGCGGAAATCCATATGGACGAAACTCGGCCCGTCCGGTTCTGGAAGCTCGCCTTTCATCTCCTCAAACTTGCGCAAGCTGGCCATATACAAATCTTCATCCAATACTTCTTTTACATCTTCCGCAAAGCTATAAAACTGTTTCGCGATAAATTCATGCCAATTGGGGAATTCGTTTTGTATAGCGCCGAGTGCTGTCTTGTTAGAAGGTGTGATTTGATGCATAGATGCTTGCATGGCGCCGATTTGATACGCAATTTCCGGAGAAGCTGTTGCGGACAAAGGCTTCCCTTTTAGTTCGGACAGCAGAAAAGCCCGCGGACATTTATCGTCACCCGCCCAATGATCGAGCAGCTGTGGAATCGGGACATGCCCAGCGAGGATTTTATAAGCAGACAGCTCGCGCTCGTATTTTACGCGGGTATACGGGATTTTCACGAAGACGGATTCGCCATTTTGCAGGGTGCATTTGTAAACCATTGAACTGAAAGAATCTTCGACTTCGTTAATGGAAATTGCTTGCAGCTTGAATTGTTTTAACACCTGATTCAGCATAGGCCGCTCACCTCAGTTCTTAGTCATGTCTTGACTTCCTTTTGTCCAGATAGCTAACAGAATGGATAGCGATTTCTAAAAACATTAAGTATTTATTGACCATTTTGCCGACAGCTTGTGGGCCGAATAATAAAACGAGTTTCATACTGACTCTTAATGTGTATGCCAGCAATCTATCCAGCCCAGCATTGACCTGCACTTATAAATATTAGTATATCAAAAGTTCTTTAACATTCATGTTGTTTTCAGAACCTTCCCGCAAAAGCTCCCTCGCCCATATAACAAATTAATCGGCAAATCAGAAAAACCCGAAGCCATTAGCTTCGGGTTTTGTCGTTATTTCATATGCTTGCGCTGGAAATCGGAAATGCTTTCGTATTCCTCTTTCAGTAAACGCGACAAACGGATATAGATCGGAAGCAGTTCACGGTAAATATTGCTCGCTTCCGTTTCTGGATGATGCGTATGGGTGCTGCCGATCATGTCAGAGACAATGCTGAAATCCTCAATCTCGCCCGTGGCATACATGCCGAGGACCACGGCGCCGAGACAGGAACTTTCAAAGCTTTCCGGGATGATGACCGGCTTGTCGAAGACGTCTGCTAATAGCTGGCGCCACAACTCTGAGCGGGCAAAACCGCCAGACGCTTGGATGCGTGCCGGCTCTCCCGTCAATTCCTCAACGGCCAATAGCACAGTATACAGATTGAAAACGATGCCTTCTAAAACGGCACGGATCATATGCTGCTTCTGGTGATGGATGCTGAGGCCAAAGAATGAACCTCTCGCGTTGGCATCCCAGAGCGGTGCCCGTTCCCCTGTCAAATAAGGATGGAACAGCAGCCCGTCAGCTCCCGGTTTTACGGTTGCTGCGATTTTCGTCAACACGTCGTACGTATCGATCCCGAGGCGTTTCGCCGTTTCCACTTCAGATGATGCGAATTCATCGCGCAGCCAGCGCAAAATGATGCCGCCGTTATTGACCGGCCCGCCAATGACCCAATGATTTTCCGTCAATACATAACAGAAGGTCCGCTCTTTTGGGTCGGTTTTCGGCACCGGCGATACCGTGCGGATGGCACCGCTCGTCCCGATGGTCACGGCAATGACGCCGGGATCGATGGCATCGACGCCGAGATTGGCCAATACGCCGTCGCTTGCCCCGATGATAAACGGAACGTCTTCCCGGATGCCCATGAACGCAGCGAATTCCGGGGCGACTCCTGTAAACTGCTCGGTCGTCGGCACAAGGCGCGGCAATTTCTCTTTCGTTACACAAGACACATCCAGTGCGCCTTGGTCCCAGTCGAGCTGTTCTAAATTAAACAAGCCGGTAGCGGAGGCGATGGAATGGTCTTCGACATATTCCCCAAAGAACTTATGGAAAATATAGCTCTTGATGCTGATGAACTTCGCGGTAGCTTGGCAGATTTCCGGTTTTTCATCCTGCAGCCACAACAGTTTCGACAGTGGCGACATCGCATGTATCGGCGTGCCGGTGCGCAAATAGATGTCATGGCCGTTCAAGTTTTCTTTGATGTGCTTCGCATGCTTCGAGCTTCTTGTATCTGCCCAAGTGATGCTGTTGGTCAACAGGTCCCCTTCGGCGTCCACCGCAATCAGGCTGTGCATTGCCGAACTGAACGACACGAGCTTTAATGACTCTTTGCTGATGTCGCTTTTTCTCAAGGTTTCCCGGACAGCTGTCAAAACAGCGCGGAAAATTTCTTCCGGATCCTGTTCTGCGGTCAATTGGTTCGGTGTGTGCAAGGGATAAAACACGGTATGGCTATCTTTAATTTCTCCCGCTTTATTGAATAGGACAGCTTTTGTGGAAGTGGTCCCTATGTCGACACCTAAATAATAGGATTGTTCAGGCATGTTCTTCTTCCTTCCTTATAGCAGAAAAAGAAAAAGGAAAGATTCCTTTTTCTTTTTCTGTACTCATGTGATAAAGAAACTTAAAACCAATACTACCACGAATCCGGTGAGGCCGATGATGGTTTCCATCACGGTCCAGGATTTCAATGTGTCCTTGACGCTCATTCCGAAATAGCGGTTAACAAGCCAAAAGCCGGAATCGTTTACGTGGGATAAGACCGTCGCGCCGGCAGCGATGGAAATAACGATCAAGCCAAGTGCCGGGCCAGTCGTTCCGGTAATTTCCAGAAGCGGTGCGATCAATCCGGCAGCCGTTACCATGGAAACGGTAGCGGAACCTTGTGCGACACGGACCGCGGAAGCGATCAAGAATGCCAAAACGATCGGCGGAAGCGCAGAATCGCCCATCATCTGGCCGAGCACATCACCGACACCTGAGTCGATGAGCACTTGTTTGAACACGCCGCCAGCACCTGTGACGAGGATGATGATCCCTGCAGGTTCAAGCGCTTTCGTGGCAATGTCCTGTACTTCCTGGCGTGAATAGCCGCGGCGTGTGCCGAGGAAGAAAAACGTCAGGATCGTAGCGATCGTCAAAGCGACGAACGGATGGCCAAGGAATGTCAAAGTCTCGCGGATCTGGTTTCCTTCATCTAACACAACAGCTGACAAGGTGTTGAACAGGATCAACACAAGCGGAATCAAGATCAAGGAAATGATCATGCCGAAGCTTGGCAACTCCTTATCGTATTCCTGTTCTTTGATGTCCATGTAATCTGGAATTGTCAAATGAATGCGCTTTCCTATGTAGCGTCCAAAAACAGGCCCCGCGAGAATCATCGAAGGAATCCCCGCGAGTACCCCGAACAGGATTACCCAGCCAAGTTCCGCCCCAACCAGTTCCGCAACCGCAATCGGCCCCGGAGTCGGCGGGATGAAGCTATGGGTGACTGCAAGACCCGCCAATAGCGGAATCCCGTAATGCAAAAGCGATTTGCCGGTCTTTTTCGCCAAGCTATAGACAATCGGCACTAAGATGATGAAGCCAACATCGAAAAATACAGGAATGGCCACGATGAAACCAGTTACGCCAAGAGCCCACGGTGCTTTTTCTTCACCAAATTTCGCGATCAATGTAGCCGCCAATCGTTCAGCGCCGCCGGAAACTTCCAGCATTTTCCCGAACATGGCGCCAAGGCCGACGACGACAGCGACAAAGCCGAGCGTTCCGCCCATGCCGTTTTGAATCGATTGAATGACATCCCCAAGCGGCATGCCTGCCGCGATGCCGAGCAGTAAACTTACCAATAATAACGCGACGAACGCGTGCAATTTCGTACGCATGACCAAGAACAGCAGTACGAAAATGCTTGCGACCGCGATGATAATCAATATTGAACCATCCATGTGTTTTCCCCCTCTTCAGATAAGCAATACTTTATTTCTTGACGACTGCGTGCCCGCCGAATTCGTTGCGCAGTGCCGCAACCACTTTCCCAGTAAACGTATCGTCTTCAAGTGAGCGGTAGCGCATCATCAGCGACATCGTGATGACCGGTGCCGGCACATTCAGATCGAGTGCCGTTTCCACTGTCCATTTCCCTTCACCCGATGAGTTCATGACCCCTTTGATGCCATCAAGTTTTTCGTCTTTCGAGAACGCATTTTGCGTCAAGCCCATCAAATAAGAACTAATGATTGAGCCGTTATTCCACACGCCGGCAACTTTTTCGTAGTCGTAATCGAAATCACTTTTGTGAAGAATGTCAAATCCTTCCGCAATCGATTGCATCATGCCGTACTCGATGCCGTTGTGGATCATTTTCATAAAATGACCGCTGCCTGGTTTGCCAGCGTATAGATAGCCGCCTTCGACTGAGATGTCGCGGAAGAGCGGTTCGATATCGTTGAACTTCTCTTCGTCTCCGCCAATCATTGCGCAAATCCCGTGGCGTGCGCCTTCTGTTCCTCCGCTTGTGCCGCAGTCGAAGAAATAAATTCCGCTAGCTTTCAATTCCTCAGCGCGGCGCACCGATTCCTTGTAGTTCGAGTTGCCTCCGTCGATGATCGTATCGCCTTTGTCCAACAGCGGTACCAATTGAGCGATGACCGATTCCGTAATTTCCCCGGCCGGCACCATCAACCATACCGTGCGGGGCGCCTGCAGGTTCTGCACCAATTCTTCGAGCGATCCAGCCACTTTGAAATCGCTTACTTCCAAGGCGTTTGCATCATGCCCGACCACTGTGTGGCCATGATCTGTTAAATTGAGTGCGAGGTTCTTGCCCATCTTGCCCAAGCCAATAATTCCAATTTCCATTCGAAAACCTCCTGTAGAATAAAAGAATTTTTTTCTTTATTGAAATAAGTATATCAAATATTTTTCCATACACAAGCATGTTATGATAGAAATATGAAAAACGATAAGCAACAGAAAGAGGCGTGGCACAATGAAACAACAACAATTCGCATTGGCAGCCATACGTGGCAATTACCGGAATTTCAGTGAAAAGGAAAAGAAAATCGCGGATTACATCTTGAATGACCCCCGTAACATCATCCATTTGACAATCAACCAGATTGCCGAAGAACTCGGGCTCGCAGAATCGACTGTCTTCCGCTTCTGCCAGCGCCTCGGCTTCAAAGGCTTCCAGTCGTTCAAAATCGCCTTGGCTGCGGAAGTCGTGGCGCCATTGAAAGATATCCACGAACAAATCGAAGAAGGCGATGAAGTCAAAACTGTGGCGGAAAAAGTATTCCGCTCCAACATCAAGACACTCGAAGATACCTTGCAGATCATTGACGAAGAAGCCTTGAAACAAGCAGTCGCCGCAGTGTTGTCCGCACGTAAGATCGAGTTTTTCGGAAACGGCGGATCTGCCATGATTGCCATGGACGGCTATCATAAATTCGTCCGGCTCGGCCTGCATGTGGCGATGAACATGGACGCCCACCTGCAGCTCATGTCTGCATCTCAGCTCACTAAAGGCGACGTGGCCATCGTCATCTCCCACTCCGGCAGCACGCGCGACGTCCTCGAAGTGCTTCACGTTTTGAAGGAAAAAGAAGTGACAATCGTCTGTGTGACCAATTTCGCGAAATCCCCTTTATCCAAAGAAGCGGATATTGTCCTGTACACGTTGTCGGAAGAAACGGATTTCCGTTCGGAAGCCCTCGCTTCCCGCATCGCGCAGCTCAGCTTGATCGATGCGCTCTACACGAACGTCATGATCGCCTGCGGAGACGAAGGCAAGACGGCACTCCGCCATATGCGGGAAGCCATGTCACAGAAGCGCTTATAGGTCCTGAAAAATTTTAGGTAAATAAAAAAGCTGGAACCTAAAATAGTTCCAGCTTTTTGTATGCTATTTAATATCTAGCTATCATAACTTATAAGATCGGGCTCAATAGGCGGGCAAAACCTTCGCGCAGCTTGATGGTCCAGTCACGCTGTGCGTAAAGTTCTTTCGTCAACTTGCGGCAATCGGCTGTATCCGACTCGAACAAGGACTCCAGTTCCAGCGCAATCCGGCGATTGAACACGAGTGTATTGATTTCGAAATTCAACCGGAAACTGCGGGCGTCCAAGTTGGTGGTCCCGACAGTTGAGATCTCCCCATCTACGGTCAAGGTTTTGGCATGGAGAAAGCCTCGGTCATATAGATAGACATCCGCCCCATACTCGAGCAGTTCACCGAGAAACGACCAAGATCCCCACATGACGAAGGGATGGTCTGGTTTCCCGGGTATCATGATATTCATTTTGACACCGCTCAGCAAGGCCATTTTGCATGCATCCATGAAGCTTTTATCCGGTATGAAATACGGCGTCTGGATGAAGATTTCACGTCTTGCCGAAGAAATCATTTTAATCAGCATATTTTTCAGGTGCTCCGTCTCGGAGTTCGGGCCGCTCGTGACAATTTGCATGGGCGCGAAAGTCTTCACGTGGTGAACAGGAAAGCAGAAAATATCTTCCCGATTTTGATATTGATTGGCGTAGTTCCAATCCAGTACAAAACGGTCCTGCAGGTGATGGACGACATCCCCTTCAATCCGAAGGTGGACATCGCGCCAATAGCCGAATTTCTTCACTTCTCCTAAATATTCCGTCCCGACATTGAAACCGCCGATATAGCCGATTTTCCCGTCTATGATGCACACTTTCCGGTGATTGCGGTTGTTGATGCGAAAATTGATGAAGCCCAATTTGGACGGAAAGAAAATCTCCACTTCGCCCCCGTGCTCGATCAATTCATTGAAGTCCGACTGCCTCAAACTTTTCGACCCCACTGCATCATACAGAAGCCGAACCTTGACCCCTGCTTTGGCCCGCTCAAGCAAAGCATCAAATAATCTTCGGCCGAGCGCATCCCGTTGGATGATGTAGTATTGCACATTGACTTCCTCCTGCGCATTGCCGATATCTTCGATCATCGTATCAAATTTTTGGTTTCCTTCAGAAAAGATTCGCGTGTCATTATAAAAGCTGACAAGCGACTTGGAGGATTGCAAATTCATGACAAGCAATTGTTCGTATTTGTTCAAGAGTTCTTCATCATACTCCTCTTCCCCATCACGAATCCGTCGGACTTGAGCATCGACTTGCCGGGAGTAATAGGATTGTTCATCTTCGCTTAAATTGTAGAAGTTCTTATTGGTCAAATGCCTGCCGAAAAACAAGTAAACGATAAATCCAATGATGGGCAAAAAGAACAAAATCAATAGCCATGCCCAAGTGGCCCCCGCATCCCTTCGTTCATTGAAGATGATCACAAACGCAAGCACAAGGTTCAATAAGATCAATGCGTTCAATGTCCAGCTCAGTGCGACTACCCAATCCATCCCCGCCACCCCTTTCGCTATGTCCTTTCTATTCGCTAGATACGTAAATAGTCCTCTATTGAACCCAAAAAAGCTGCCAAGCACGGAAGCTTTCCCGTCTAGACAGCTGATTCAACTTTTTTCATTCGGCACTTTCTTGAAAAGCGCCCGGAATATCCCGTACTGAACTGCAAACAAGGCAAGGGCCGCCAAACATAGATTGACATAATACCAGATGCCTTCCCCGAAAAAATCCAGCGACGAAACGGTTGAAGGCCGCTGCGACAAGTAGAGGTAATTCGACCCCATCTGTGGATTGACCCCAAACCCGATGCATGCTGCATAAAGGAGCAACAGGCCATAAACTGAGAACACCGAACGCCAAGTGAGTGCACTTGGCTTAGCCAAAGCTAAAAACAAACAGGCCCAGGCGATGGCCGTATGGTGGACAAAAAACTTCCAGAACCGGTAATGTTGGTAATCGTATGGCATATCGGGCGTCACCAAGGCAAGAGCCGCCGGGACGATGCCGATGAAAAACGACACGCGGATCCAAAATGGATGTAAAGTCACTAAGCCGAGCATGGCAGTGATAGAAGCCACACCGCATAGGTGGAGTGGCATATAGCGGTTGAAACTCCAATAATCGTGGCTGATGGCCCAATATTGATATGACACTTCAGAGATTAGCAACGCAGCAAATAATAGCCAGCGCAATTGTTGGAATAAAGCGTCTTTGGTGGATAGGTTGTCTTTCAGGAGAACCAAGCAAAGAAAGCCTAAGAAGGCGATTCCCAATACAGCCAAATGACTAACGGAAAAAAGTTCGAACGGATAATCGGATCTCGGGCCAAACCACGTGTCCATCGCTGCCCCTCCCTCTGGCTCTTGCTATGATCCCATTGTTTCTTCCATTGTCCTTTTCTTCAATACTTTGTATATGTCCTTCTTATATTGAAGAAACTCTTCGCTTAAAGTGAGTGCTTCTGCCCTCGGCCGTTCGAATTCCACCTTGAATTCGGTGACGACTTGTGCCGGTTTTTCCGACAGCACGAGGATGCGGTCTGCGAGAAACAAAGCTTCATCAATATTATGGGTGACGAAAAGAATCGATCGTTTATCGTGCTGCCAGATATCCAGCAGCCATTTTTGCATCTCCGAACGGGTGAATTCGTCCAGCGCGGAAAACGGTTCGTCTAGCAAGATAAGCGGCTGTGGGCTCAAGAGGCTCCGGATAAAGGCGGCGCGCTGCTTCATGCCGCCCGACAATTGATGCGGATAGGATTGTTCGTATCCCGAAAGTCCTGCTTTTCCCATCATTTGAATGGCTGCTTGACGATCTTTATGCCCGGCGATTTCAGCTCCTAACAAAACATTGTCCAGTACGGTGCGCCAAGGCAATAGGGATGGGCTTTGCGGCATATAGCTGACAGATCCTTTTTGGCCGTTGATGTTCTCGCCGTCCAACAAGATCGCTCCTGCATCCGGTTCATAGAGCCCGCCAATCAAATGGAACAAGGTGCTTTTGCCGCTGCCGGAAGGGCCGAGCACGGCAACAAATTCATCTTCTGCTATATTCAATGATAACTCCTTCAGCACTTCGGTCCCGTCAAAGATTTTCGTCAATTGTTCAATCGCCAATTCAGCCATTCGAATTTCCTCCTCCGCTCGTTTTCCAGCGGATGACCCGCTTTTCGAGTAACACGATCGCCGCAAAAAATAGCATGCTCAAACACATGATCAACAGGATCGCGACAAATACTTGCGTCGTCTTGAACGAAGAAGAAGCGAGCGTCATATAGACGCCGATGCCTTCCTGCGCCCCGAGCCATTCAGAAATGACAGCGCCCATGACGCTATAGGTCGCCGCAATTTTCAAGCCTGAAAAGATCGACGGCATCGCATGCGGCCATTCGAGCTTCCAAAAAATCTGGCGTCTGTTAGCTCCGGCCATTTTCATATAATGCAGCAACTCGCCGCTCGTCTGCCTGAACCCATCAAGTGCCGCGATGGTGATCGGGAAAAAGCATACGAGAATGATAATGATTAGTTTCGGCAATAAGCCAAAGCCGAACCAAATGACCAACAGCGGCGCCAAAACGATAATCGGGATATTTTGCGATAAAATCAGCAAAGGATAAAAGGTCTCCCGCAGTTTCGGCACGAGATGGAGGAGCATCGCGACGCCGAGCCCGATCGACGATCCGATGAAAAAGCCGAGAATCGATAACCGGATCGTCGAAAACAAATGACCGCTGTAATTCGGCCAACTGTTTACCGCTTCCAGCCCGATTTGATAAGGGGTCGGAAGTAGCCAGTCCGGCACTTCAAACAGCGGCACCAGCACTTGCCAGATGATCAATAAAAGGATGAGGACCAGAACCGGTCTCCATCCTTTTCGCACAATCATCACGGCCGGTATTTCTCCGTCAATTTATCCATCGATGCGCCGCTCGGCTGATACAGCACTTTGATTTGGGAGATGACGTTCGGGCTGCCGTTTTCGATCATCGCCTCGTTCATTTCTTCGACGATTGAAAATAACTGCGCCAGATCACCTTCCATCGTCGTCTCCAATGGATTGACTTGGTACGGGACGCCTGACTTTTCAATGACGGCGATCGCTTTGTCCACATACGGGATGACGTTTTCCCCGTTTTTCGTTTTCGGGATGATTTGAATACTTAAGAGTGCATTGGCCATCAGTTTTCCCCCTCCGGTAAAAATTCGTTGGTATACGCCTCTTCAACGTCCAGTTCCTCATCCAACAAGCCGTTGTCGAACATCCAGGCTGCATAATCCGCCCACACTTGCTCTTGTTGTTCGCCGAATTGCGGCGCATCGTCCTGATATTTCGGCGACAGCCATTCCTGGCTCGCTTTCACCAGTTCCGGGTCCAAATCCGGTACCGACTCGATGAGGATGTCCGCTGCTTGTTCCGGCTCATCGATGGCGAATTCATAGCCTTGCGACACCGCTTTGGTGAATGCACGCACCGTTTCCGGATCTTCTGCAATCATGTCTTCGTTGGTCATCAGGATCGGAGTGTAATAATCCAGTTTGTCCGAGTAATCGGTCAAATACTGCATGTTCAACTCATCGCCGCGTAACTCTGCTTCAATGCCCGTCCAGCCATAATAGATCCACGCAAAATCGATATCGCGCTCGACGGCTGTGAAAAAGTCGCTATTGCCGATATTGACGATGTCGACGTTTTCCACATCGGCGTCGTCTTGTTCCATGATGGACCCAAGCACCGCTTTTTCGACCGGCGCGCCCCATCCGCCGTAGGTTTTCCCTTCGTAATCACTTGGCGACTCAATGCCTTTGTCTTTAGGCGATGCAAATCCGGAGGTGTTGTGCTGGATGAGCGCCGCGATTGAAACGATCGGGATGTCCTGCACTCTCGCTTCCGTCAAACTTTCCTGTGCCCCGATGCCGAATTCCGCCTGCTTGGAAGCGACCAATTGATTGGCGCCCGCTTCACCCGGCAAAATGATTTCTACATCGAGCCCTTGCTCTTCAAAATAGCCCTTTTGCTGTGCCACATACAACCCGGTATGATTAGTATTCGGCGTCCAATCCAAGACCATCGTCACTTCTTGTAATCCCTGTTGTTCATTCGCCACATCGCTGCCCGGATTTTCCGCTTCGTCCGTGCATGCCGCCATCAGCAATACCGGCGCGATGGCAATCGTCCATTTTTTCATGTTGTTTCCCCCTCTGAATAGATCCATAAAAAATGATTTCAGGAGCTGAATCAGGGGACATATCCAATTGCGGATACAAAAAAAGCGCCCAAGGTTATGGAAACCTTGGGCGCATATCATCGCAGAATAGACCGATTTGAATATGTTCCCTCCGCTGGTATTAGCCAGTTCAGGTTCCAAGGGTCAATATCTCACGGATATTCTCTCAATCGGCAACACCGATTCCCCCACATGTGTTTTATGAAATTAGCATTTGTCTTTCAAAGACTATCTTGTCACAATTGCCCGAGATGTTCAAGCTCTGTCTAACATCTCGGTTGAACAAACAAGATTTCCTTACATTGGGACAGCTTCACCGCTATAAACTTTGAGTTCCATCGGTGCGCTCATGAACCCAGCCGCTTTTTTAGAAAAAGCCGTAAAATGCTTACTCGCGTTATGTGCTTCGATCGCTTGCGCATCTTCCCATACTTCAACCATCGTGAAATGGCCGTCCTTCTCTACCGATTTCATCAAATCGTATTGAACATTGCCTCGCTCTTGACGCGACGCGTCGATCAGGATTTTACTTTCGTTTAAAAAAGCTTGCTTCTGGTCCGGTTTCACTTGCAAATGTGCGTGGATAATCATCATGTGATTTCGCCATCCTTTAATGTGTATTTTTAATAATCTACGATATTGTCTTGCATGCGCCTCAGCATATCGCTAAGCGCATCCACTTCCTCAGCGGTAAAATCATGGAGCATTTGCTTGATGAAGCCCGTATTTTCTTTGCGGTATTCGACGATGCGCTCGCGGCCTTCATCGGTTAGGCTGACAAAGATTACGCGATTGTCCTCTGGATTTCTGCGCTTTGTGACCATGCCACTCGTTTCTAGTTGTTTCAAGTGGCGCGTCACCGCGGCGCTATCGATATTGACCAATTTTTGCAGCGTCGACTGATTGATTTCGTCCACTTTATAAAGCTGCGACAATAACTCATAACGCGACGCGCTGATACCCGTGCAGCGCTCGAACTTCGGGCTGATTTGATTGGTCAGGCCTTTAAACTGGTGCAGCACTTGTTCCTGCTTTGAAAATGAACACGGCATTAGCAAACCTCCTAAATGATCGATAAAGTCAATTGATGATTACACCTACTATAAATTGACCAGTCAAATATATTACATAAGCCCTCCGTACTTAAAAGGTGGCGGGATCAGCTCCACGTCGTGATTGTGTCGACCGGCAAGCGGTACGACTGGAAGCCTTCGCTCGCGGCTTTACCGATCGTCAAGAGCATAACCGGTACATAACGCTCTTTTTCCAAGCCGAATGTTTCAGCGATTTTCTCCTTATCATAGCCCCCGATTGGGTTGGTGTCGTAGCCGAATGCACGGGCAACGAGCATCAATTGCATGGAGACAAGCCCTGAGTCGAGCATCACGATGTCTTTCATCTGATCAGCGGACATGCCTTCATACATCGGCTTGAAATAATTGAGCTGGAAGTCTTTTACGTCTTCCGGCATGTAGCCGTGTTCGACCGCCTTGCTGTAAATTTCTTCTGCGTATTCATAATTTTTCCGGTCCCCGAACACCGCGATGACTGCGGAAGAACTCATGACTTTATCTAAATTGAATGATGCAAGCGGCGCGAGCTTTTCTTTTCCTTCTGGGCTGTCAATGACGACAAACCTCCATGGCTGCATATTGATGGAAGAAGGCGCTTTCGTTGCCTGCTCCAGGATTTCCGTCATTTCCTCGCGGCTGATTTTCACCGTCGGATTGTAGTGTTTTATGGAACGGCGTCCGTTGACGATTTCATTGAAATCATTGGTTTTCTTATTTTGCAGTGTATGCATGACGAATTGCTCCTTTTTCTCTCTTAATTGTTTTAAAGGATATTAATTGACCCCTCATTAATTGATGCCTCACACAATATAAACCCGCTGCAGGATAAATGCAACTGAAAAGTTTCACAGCATTTCTGTACTATAGAAATCGGCGATTAAAATCATATTTCGGAAAGCTTTTGTTCAAGTTTTTTTACATTCACCACTCAAACTTACGAACATCTCCAGGAAGAACTTTTTCTAAAAAGGCTATTTGTTCTAGGTTTAACTCGTAACCGATTAATTCCATTCCATAATGTTCAGAAGAGAATAGTGTTTCCCCCTGTCTTTCCAGAAATACAGAGAACCACTTCAGCCTGCGATTTGCATCAAGAGAACGCGTAAGAATGAATTCTTTCGCTTTTTCATTTAATTGCCCATTTGCAATAAGCAAATGGCCATCATCATGTTCTACATTCGGCAATTCGTTTATAATATCTTCGAATTTTGCCGTTTCTTCTTTCCAGCACTGGATCTCAAATGAATCTGCATACCCAAAGAAATGCTCGATCATCAGTATCCAAAACGCATAGTCATCTGCGTAAGAAAATGTTTCAGGCGTATCCGCCATGCTTGTAAGTTCATAATGCATATTGCGTTTCATCTTCAGCCCCCATAATTTTGGTCATTGCATTAGATTCTCTTTCTGCCCTAAAATCCCTATCATCTTATTGAATATAGTTTCAACTACGTAAGACTTCCAAATCTTAAAAGGTCATTCATTATTTAAAGTCGAAGCAGTACAATATAGAAAACCATCGCAAGTTGTTTATGGCATTCTGCAATTTAACCAAACTTTTCCATTTCACCAGATCATTTCATTTGACAGGAGGCTTGGGTCATGCTGTTGATTCCGTTTTTGATCGGCATTGTATTCATCTTGATCCATTTCTTCGCCAGCGTCCTGGTGCCAAGAGACAAACTGAAGCAAGTGAAATGGTTCTCGTTTTCGGGCGGGCTTGCCGTTTCGTATATTTTCATCTACCTGCTCCCCACACTCCATAAGCAACAAGCCGCCATCGAAGAACCGTACCGGCAGCTGACGATGGAGTCGGAAATCTATTTTGTCGGCCTTCTCGGCGTCGTCTTGTTCGTCGGCATCCAAATTGTCATCCAGCAAAACTATATTTCCCACACCTCTACTTTCTGGTCCGTCATCGTTTTCTGTGCTTTCTATAACGCGCTCGTCTCCTACTCCGTTTTGTCGTTTGAAGTATCAGCCATTCAAGCCTTGTTCTACTGCGTCGCAATCGGTCCGCACTTCATGGCGGTCGCCCATGATATGTGGCGGAAGTTTCCAGTGGAATACAATCGATACGGACGTTATATATTGGCTGTCGGCATTATTAGTGGATGGATCATCGCCTTGACGACAGAACTGACGCCGCTGTTCAAATCGATCGTCTTCTCACTCGTTTCCGGCGCGATGATCTTTACGGTTTTCAAGCACGAATTGCCGAGCGAAAAAGAAACGCATTTCCCGACTTTTCTTATTTCCGTCGTCATTTATTCTGCCATTACGATTTCACTGAAGTTTGTGTTTGAATGGTAGTATCAAATAGCCCAACAGCAAACAAGAGCACTGCAAACTTGCAGCGCTCTTATCTTTAAACTATGGATTTCTTGTCGAATGAAGCAGCAAGATTCGTATAGAGCCACCTTGAAATTCAGCGTAACCTGAACGGGAGGTGGTTATGATGTATCAACGTGTATTGAAAAACAAAAATATTATGTGTTACTTAGCGGGAGCTGGCATCTCCCAGCTCGGCAATGTGTTGGCAGGGCTTGCCTTTCTTTTTATTTCCTATGGCCTGACAGAGTCCGCTGCCTTAACGTCCATCATAGCCATATCACAAGCCATGCCCTATTTGCTATTTGGCTTGATTGGCGGGGCCGTTGCGGACCGTGTCCATAAAAAGAGGATGCTCGTATGGATCGACCTGCTGAGAATCCCGCCCATCTTTTCGTTGGTTATATTCCATCAAATGGGCACGCTGGCGTTTTGGCATTTGCTGACGGCTGCTTTTATGGTGCAAAGCTTGGGGTGTTTATATAACCCCGCCTACCGAGCCGTATTGCCGCTGATCACGCCTCTTGATCAACAAACAGCGGTCAATAGCCTGTTGGATACGGTGACAAGGGGAATTCAAGTGTTGACGCCGGTTTTTGCAATCGCCATGGTCAATAGCGGAAACACCATTCACCTTTATACGATCGATGCCCTGACTTATCTTGTGAGTGCAATGCTCATCTTGAACATGCATTGGCAGGAAGCGATAGGTGAACAAGATATAAATAAGGTGCACACACAAGGAATCTTTCGTTCGATTGGGCTGTTTGTTCGATGGGCAAAACGCGAAGAGACGATCAAGATTTTGTTTGTGGCAACGTTTTGGATGGTCTTTTTCAATACCTGGGTTTGGCAGGTCGGCTTATTGTTGCTGCTCATCGACCGCTACCCTGGGAACGGCCAAGAACTTTACAGCCTAATCTTGGGGTGGTACGGAGCCGGCGTGATTTTGGCCAATATCGCCATCCCTTATTTTTGGAAAACCTTGACCTTGCCACTTTATTTAGGGGGCTCGCTTGTTTGGGGAATCGGTCTTGTAGTACTTGGATGCGCGAGTAACTTGCCGTTTTATTTTGCCGGAATGTTCCTTGCAGCGGCCGGTTTGCCGCTATCTAGCCTGGCTCGCGTGTATTTGATCCAAACCTTGGTGCCTGCGAACATGCTGGGTCGGGCTTTCAGCTTTAATGCGGTTCTTTTATATGGCTCCAATGTCTTGTCACTCGCGGTCTTCGGCGCATTTGTTTCTGTCGTCGGCATCCAGCAGCTGTTTATCATTTGTGGCAGCCTGATGGTGATGGCCGCCTTATTTTATCTTGTTCGAGGCATCCTGACGGAACATGCGCGGCGAAAAGCCGTAAAGGCGCTTGAATAATTGATTAAACGAGCTGATCGAAGAAAATCCGCAATCATAGGCGATATCCGTGATACTCCGGTTAGTTTGGATCAATAGCTCCTGCGCTCTCACGAGACGGTAAAGCTGCAGCCAGGAATACGGGGAAACACCGATTTTTTCTTTGAATAGATGCGCCAAGCGGCCATATCGGGTATATGCGTCCCGATCGCAGCCTTCGTGAGCAATAAACTCAATTGGGCAAAACTGTGATCCAAGAACATTTCAATTGAACCACTGCCGCCTTGTTCCAACAGCATGTATTGCTGCAAAAAATGAACTCATTGCTCGATGAGAGGATTTTTCTGAGACGTTTGTGCAAAATAAAGTTCCCTATCGTTTCCTGTAATAGCCCTTGCTGCCTCTTTAAGAAACACAGCATCCAGTTCGACCAAAAACTTATGGTCATCAACTGCAAGCTGCCGATGCCCATCATGCGGATTGAACACGATAAATTCTTGCTCCGCTATGGTCAAGTCATTGCGGTTGCTTTGATAATGCATCGAACCTTTCAAGGAAAACATGAATTTAAAACACGGATTGTCGCGCCACAGGCTTTCCGACTTTTTTTGGTCAGTCGATAATAATAAACAATTAGAAGTTTTTACGATCATGGCCATCCATTCCATCCTTTCTATCTTTCTAATTACCCCATTTGAATTAGGAGTGATTCGGTTGAAACATGCACTTGTCACTGGCGCCGGCATGCTCGACCAAACGATGCTATGGTTATCGAGAAATGGCTACCGCGTTTCTGTCATTGGGCGTAGCCGGCAGAAAACGCAGCAGCTCTTGGTACAACCCCCAATCACTTAACGCCAGTTTTCGTCGACTATACAAATACGAAAGCATTCGCTGCTGAACTTATTAAGATTCAGCACCAAGGCCCGATTCACTTGATCGTTGCCTGGATCTATGCGTATGAAAATGATGTAACCCCTTGCTTAGCCGATCTCCTCCCTGCTTCCGACCCTTGCAAACTATCCCGTGTAACTGGAAGCTGTCCTAAATTACGTCACGCCCAAGCAAACTTCGACTCCCCCCAGCCACATGAGCTATCACCAAGTACAGCTCGGCTTCAAAATCGAGAATGGCGTGTCGCGCTGGTTGACCCATGAAGAAATCTCATTTGGCGTTATAAATGCCGTGCAAGACAACATAAACTATCAAGTAATTGGAACGATAAAACCTTAGGAACAGCGGCCATAGCAGGAAAAGTCGATAGTACATCCAATTCGACGGTTACTTAATACTATACGGTAAATTCGGGAGCGGCGGTTTCATCCAAATGTCTGATTTTATTATTGAATAGATAATTTCATACAAGAGCACTCTTTCCGGAAATAGACTAAGCATAAATAGAACCATTAGGCAAAAGTGCAATTGCATGGCGACAATCTCATAACTGTTATTTGAACAATCACACCATAAATAAAGTGATAAAAAAAACAGGCATTCGTGGATTTCCACGAATGCCTGCTTCCCTACTATTATCGAATGCCCTGAGTTAACAACATAGACATTAGACCGGGCGTTTTAAGAGTATCATTAATTATTCTGCTGCAGTAATCTTATAAATCAAGCCACCATCTGTAGATGCGATAAGCGCGCCATCTTCTGTGACAAGAATGTCACGGAAACGTTGGACTTCATCCGTTAACAATCGTTCTTCTCCAACAACGATGTCATCTTCAATAACGACACGTACAATATAATTCGGTGCTAAACCACCAATGAACAAGTTGTTTTCCCACTCCGGAATGGCGTCATTGTCATAAAATGCCATCCCACTCGGTGCACTTGTTGGATCCCAATAATATCTTGGTTCAACAAATCCTTGTTCTTCGTGTTCTGAAATACCATCATTGACCAATTCACCAGAGTATTCGAGACCATAAGAAACAACGGGCCAGCCATAGTTATTGCCTGGTTCAATGATATTCAATTCGTCCCCAGCTTGCGGGCCGAACTCGACAATCCATAAATCGCCTGTTGCAGGGTTATAATCGATACCTTGGATATTGCGGTGACCGTAGCTGAAGATTCCATCGAGTGCGTCTTCATCTTCTACAAACGGGTTCGACTCTACTGGTTCTCCATCTTGTGTGATGTGGATGACTTTACCCAAGTAAGCATCCAATTCTTGTGCGCGATCGCGACTTTCGACATCTGAACGTTCACCCGTCGTTAGGAACAGGTTATCCTCATCATCAAAGATAATCCGCCCGCCATAGTGCAAAGTGCCTTCATATGCAGGAGTTGCCTGGAAGATCACTTCAAAGTCTTCGAGGGAAGTTTCATCTTCTGATAACATTCCTTTACCGACAGACGTTACCGTGCCGCCTTCAATATCCTGAGAAAACGTCAGAAAGACCATTCGCGATTCCTCAAAATCCGGAGCGACCGTGACATCCAGCAAGCCGCCTTGGTCCTCGTTATTCACTTCCGGCGTTCCTTCGATTGGATCTGACACAGAACCATCTTCAAGGTTTACGATGAGTAGCTCTGCTGCATCCCGCTGTGTCACGAGTAAGCGGTTCGGTTCAAACTCGGTCATGCCCCAAGACACGCCAAGACCTTCAACGACCACTTCCGTATCCAGTTCCGTTTCAGTTTCTACTGCCGGTGCTCTCGTTTGTTCCGGAAATGCCGGTTCAAACTCAGTCACTTTCGGTTCAGTTTCTGCACTTTCATTTGCGCCCTCGTCTGCACTTTCCTCAGTTGTAGCACCCTCAACTGTACTTTCTTCTGTTGTAGCATCCGAGTCATTCGCTGACTCTTCTTCGGTAGCATCTTCATTGCCACATGCTGCCAAAGCCAACACAGAACTTAATACTGTGAGGGACATTAATCTCGACCACGAACTTTTCGTCATTAGTGTTCCTCCCCTTTTCTCTATTTGTCACGATATATCCCATTCCCTAAAACCCAATATTAAAACTTGGTTAAGACTTCCATATATTAAGTAACGTATGAAACTTCTATGAAAATAATGTCATCATAAGCATTTGGAAATGAAATATAATTCAACTTTTTTGTGATTAAAGGAAAAAGTTTATAATAAAGAAATCACATCTACAATCGTTGTTCCCTATATTTGTTGCTTCAAAGGTTACGATAATGAGTTCAAGATCGTTGCTTATTCAGGACAAACTGGCAGTCAATACAGAGGTGGATGTTTCCATTAGGTGAACGTACTTTTTAGGAAACAATAGCAAAAGGAGAGAAGATTCGGCTTATACTCTCCTTCTCTCCTTTCTATTTTATAGCTTCCGATAATCGGGCAATATGTAAACCAAACAGATTAGAAATCCCTCAAAATATTTAATTTGCTTCATTCTCTATAAAATTTTAAGTACACTTTATCTAATTCATTAATTGTTAACCCCGTTATTTCTTTAAAACTTTTCTCGAAGTCTTTCGTTTTATTTGCCGAATTCATTATTTTGTTGATAATCTCTTCCCCGTATTCCTCTATTAAGAATTCAATTGCATAATAACTCTGTGCATAATTGTTGGTTGACTCTATGTACCTCGCTTCAGCCCATTGTTCATAGGTTGTTAAGTGAGCAAAAGGAATACTTTCAGATTCAGGCAAAGGTGCTCCTTGATCTTCGGCTTCAATATATTCAGCAACACCTTCTTGAAACCAAAGCGGGTAAATATTTAAATCTTTGGCCTTTTGAGCAAAAGCGTAGTGAGTATATTCGTGAAGAATGACTCCCTGAAACATGTATAAAGGGTAATTCTCTCTTTTTAATATAAGGTCCTTATCAAGATAATGTATGGCTAACAGCTTATCCTCTGCTGAATAAAATCCAGCACCACCTTCTACCCCAGACAACTTCGACATCTCTTCGCTATCTTGGAATACAAGAAAGTCAATCGGTTCTTGATATGTTTTGCCGAACAATGCTTCGGTTTTCACGAAAGCTAAGTCTAACGTTTCTTTTGTTATTGGCAGAAGTTCAGAGAAATCCTTTTCATGATAAATTGAAACGTGTTTATAATCTTCTTGTAAGTAAGAATCTTTGATCTGGTTTTTTAGTTTTCCTTCAGGACTTCGAGTTACTATCGCTGCCATTGCTTCGATGTATGTAAGGTTTATATCTGGTTGTTCTTCTGCTATGACTTTGTAAAGAAAAAAGCTCCCACCTAAAACTAGAATGAAAGAAAAGAAAACAAATATTGTTAAACTAAGAAATACAATTTTAATTTTTTTCACAGGCTACTCCTTCGAATGGAATTAGTTTAAATGTACTTCTATCAATTTAATTATAGTATACATTAAAGTAAATAAATGGGTTTTCCTAAATAAAGTTCTTCCTACTCACATTTTTTTATTTCTAGATATTTCAAGAAAATTAAAGCGCCATGATTAAGTAATCATTGATAACTTTTAATATTTAACGAAGTAAATCTTTCTTATCGATAATCATAGAAGTGTTCGTGAAATTACACTTACACAAACGAAAAAGAGAAGATACTCGGGACCAGTACCTTCTCTTTTCGCTATTATAGACTTCCGATAAGGGGTCATATGTTAACTAAAAATAATTATCGTGAAAATTTCATTTTCCCCTTGAACCTTACGTAGGGTAATGTTTTATAGTAAAACTAGCTTACTTTTGCAAAGGGGGAATCGTTGTGCAAAATGCTATTGTGAAGGCATTAATTAATGAAGAACAGATTCGTTTATATTTTATTGATAATACCCAGCTGCTTCGCGATATCTATGCCTTAAACCAGGAACTTCCTAAACCGCTTAAACTGCTGTTAGGCAAAACGGTATCAGCGATGAGCATACTCTCTGGTACGCTCAAAGGAAACCAGCGAATGAGCATCCAGGTAACGTTGAGTAACCCTCACCATAAGATTTTTGCGGAAGCCGAAGCGAATGGAAATGTCAGAGGATACTTGAACGAGGAACTTTTGAGAACTTCTAATATAGAAGAAAAGTCGATGCAAGATTTGATTGGACCTTCTGGGATGATCCGTGTCATAAAGGGTTCTGAGATGAATCAATTCACCAGCATTACCGATATGCCAAATCAACATATCACGGATGATATCGCCAACTATTTTGTGCAGAGTGATCAGACGCCGACCTATCTTTATTCCGACATTCAGTTGGATAATGGAGCTTCCCTTCTTTCCAGCCATGCACTATATGCACAACTGCTTCCCGGTGCACCACCACACCTGCTTTCAGAAGTGAAAATGATTGTGAAAGCCAATCCGGATATTTTCAGTAAACTAAACGCTGAAAAAGCGAGTGACAGCGAAGAAGCGTTAACCCAGTTGTTTGGAGATGCAAAAATCATCGGCCATAGCTCCAGTCAATTTTTCTGCGGGTGCAGTAAAGAAATGTTCTATGGCATGCTTTATTCATTGAGTGAAGAGGAAATCAAACGGAGCATTGAACGAAAGGAAGATATTGAAGCTTTTTGCCATATTTGCGGGAAAACCTACACGTTTAAGCAAAAGGAGATGCAGCAACTCTTCTAACTTCAAATTTCTCGTTTTTAGTTGGTGAATAAAATAGTGTTAAATGGAGGCCAAGCAGATGAAGGAACATTGGAAAGTCGGAGAAGTGGCAGAATTGACGGGTTTAACGATTCGAACATTACGCTATTACGATCAAATCTGTTTATTTTCACCTTCTCAGTATACGGAGTCAGGGCATCGGCTTTACACGCAAGCAGATTTGGTACGTCTTCAGCCCATTTTGTCCCTAAAGCAGATGGGAATGTCATTAGAAGAAATACAACTTCTGTTGTCTAATCCGGAGGAACAAACCGTTGCGGAGATTTTGCAAATCCAAATTTCTCGCGTCAAAAAAGAGATAGAGGTTCAGCAAAAACTAGTAGCCGAGTTGGAAAATGCGTTATGGGCTGCACGCAGCAATCGGACCATGTCGATTTCAGAACTTACTAAATTAATGGAGGCGCTGAAAATGAATAAGGAAAAATACTTTTCGAAGCAGCAATTGGCTACCATGGAAAGCAGATATGAAAATGCCGACAAACAACTTTTAAAGCAGGCAGAGCAAGAATTTAACGGTCTTATCAAGGAAATTCGTTTGGAAAAAGAAAAAGGTGCTTCTCCTTCCGATGAAAAAGTACAGGATTTAGCGAAAAAATGGAATGACATCGTGAATGCCTTTTCCGAAGACGATAGGACTTTCCGCAAGCAAGCCGAACATTTCCACGCCGAAAACCCAGGGAACGAACTCCAATATGAAATAGATAGCGAGCTATACCAATTTATCAATCAAGCAGTGAATCATACATGACTTTATAAGAAAGGAAGAGGAAAAGCTGATAAGTAGGCCATCCCTCTTCCTCTCTTGTATTTGTTTTTAGAGAACTGCCGATAACGTAATGATATGTAAACTAATTGAAAGTAAATAAGCTAATGATTTCTTTAATATCTTTGATAAAGAATTACAAAACAGAATTTGAGTTAATTTAAAAACCTTTCACTTTAGTACACTTATGTCACATTAATTTACGGACAGCATTTTGGTTCTGTGATGAGGTTTTGAATAAGTTGTTTGAAGCAAAGAACAACAGTATCGGTGGAAGCAATGTAAAAATTGATAACAATCCAGCAAACAAGAGTAATAGCGCTGATACATATTTATTGAGTTTTATTGTGAAGAGCGCAACCAAACTCAATAAGGCTGCTATTCCCAGCAAGTAAAAGGGATATTTTAAAGCATTCTGCACAAAACTCAAAATATCATTTGTATATTGTTCAGAGATAGCGGTAATTTCTTCAGGGTTCATTTCTCGTTGAGCCTTCGGATCATTCTCGAATATCTCAATAAGGACATTTTGAATCGATTGATTTGTATCAAGAGAGTTTGCCAATAAACCAGTACTTATAAATAGAATAACCAAGAGCAAAAATGCTATAGATACCAGTTTAAAGGGTGAACGTTTTTTATTCGTTTCGATATGTATTCCTCCGATTTTGAATGTTGTAATTTATTCTATTGTAACCAAAATTTAACACCCCTTCAATCAGCCTGAGGAATTGAATCTATCTAAGACCTAAGGCGTATATAAAAAATAAAGATATTCTCATTGTTATACTTTTGGAAACCGTTCGTAAAAGACAAATTCGCGAACACAAGAAAAGAAGAAACTCATTAATGAGTTCCTTCCGATACGCACTGATATGTAAACTAATTTTTCGAATCGTCCTTTAGAATAACCATCTTAAATCGACAATATTTAGACTGCGTTTAACTCTTTCCATTCACGTATATCGGTGAAATGCTGTGCCAGTTGATTCGCTTGGTTTGTTACACTTTCGGGATAATCTAGAATTTCCAATAGCTTAATGGCATTTCGGGTTACAGATGGTCCTTCATGGATCTTATAATCGAACAGCACTTCCCCATCCTTAATTGATTCCCGGAAATGGTAATTGGTATACACTCCTTCTGCAATTTCTGTCAGTTCAATATCGTGGGAAGCAATAATGTTCATCCCTTTGTTGGCAGACAACCATTCCATAATGGCTGCCGATGCAGAAATCCGTTCAATCGTATTGGTGCCTTTTAAAATTTCATCCACGAAAGAAATAAGAGGTTTCTTTTCCTTGCTCAGCTGGATAATTCGTTTCAACGACTTGATTTCTGCAATAAAATAACTATCCCCATCCAGTACGTTGTCTTGAATCGCCATCGAAGTCACGATATAACTAGGTTTCATTGTCCACGTTTTAGCCAAGACTGTATGAATCGTTTGCGCCAATATGGCGTTGATGGCAACCGCTTTGATATACGTTGATTTTCCAGAAGCATTCGATCCGGTAATCAATACAGTCTTGCCTAATGTAGAAGAGTTGGTTACCGGATCATTCAGAAGTGGATGAGCCAAGTCTTCAAATGAAAGCTTTTCCTTGTCGATAAACTAGGGCAATACATAAGAGGAGAGTGATTTCCGGTAAAAGGCAATCGCAATCGCGGCATCCAGCTCGCCAATCGCTTCCCACAACTGTTGATAAGCGTTCTGATGCGTGACAATCGCTTTCACAATTTGATTATAAGAAATGAAGTCGAGCAAGAACACGATTCGGAAATATTCTAAAAGAATGTCAAAGTCTCCGCCTGTATACGTACCAATAGACAAGACCTTACCGAAGAAGGAAACTCTTTTCAGCCCTTTTCCTTCCTTTTTCATTAAGTCTCTATAGATAGAGAATTGCGGATGTCGAACGGAAGCCAAACTTTTCCCTGTGTTTACAATGGCAGCTACGTATGTAATGGAATGCAGATTATTTTCCAACGTCTTTTTATTGCGATAATAAATCAAGGCGTTTATCAATAATGAAATAATCAAACTGATGATACCGACCTTTAAACTAAAGAACATGAGAAAAACCGAGATGATCGGTATACAGGCGAGAAGGACATACACGTATGCAAAATTAATCTTATGATCGTTGAAATGATAAAAATAGGAAGAACTATCGGCATAATTGCGTTTTCCAAGACTGGACAAAATGAGGAGAACTTGTTCTCTCAACTTATCATCCTGTGCAACGAGTGTATAAAGTTCTTCTTTGGACTGAAGCCCCTCAAGTTTCGGATCTATGTCCCGCAATTGATTGAATAAGTATTCTGAGCCGACACTGGTTTTGGTGTAATTCATCTTTTTAAACACCTGGTCCATCGCTAAGTCGTCCCAAGTAATCTGATCGATGCCAGCATAAAATTCTGCACACTCTTTTTTGTTTCTCCAGTATGAAGATACAGATTGAATATCTTCATGTAACGCTATGTATGTCCCAGTTTCCCACTCTTGTCGAATCTTCTTCAGTTTCCGTCGATTTCTTGTTAAAAGTTGATATGTAATCAGACAGGCGACGAATACAGCAATTAATATAAATGGATTTTCCACGTCAGCACCTCTTCCTCTTATCTTATACGGAACCGTTTTAAGAAAGTTTCATTGAGGGTGGAAAAAACTTACATCTTATAAACATCATATAAGCAAGATTAAAAACCGTTCGTAAAAGTACACTTACACGAACGAAAGGAAAGAAGCTTATTCCATCACTTCTTTCCTTCAGATAAGCAATTATATGTAACTGGATTTAGTACAATTCATACATAGAAAAGAGCTTATCAATATAGAGAAGAAGCTTTTCGGGCTCCATCTCTTAACTCCAATTTTGTTCGAATTAACGTGCTTCTGCATTCTGAACAATTCCCCTGCCGATACGGACAATCTGCAAAGACGTGAGCCATAGGACCAGTGCAGACCCCAGGCCAACTACCGTCATGTATGCATTTGCTTCATATCCGCCAATCGAAATTCTCTCCGGAATAAAAATCCAGGCGACGAGAGCGATTGCACAAATCAGTCCCCCCGTCAGATGATAAACACGAACGCCGAAAAGTGAAGCCAATGGGAAAAAGTGCACACCAACAATCAACGCCACGATAATTGGAATGAGTTGCGTAATTTGTGTCGCGTTACAAACAAAGATGGCAATTGCGATGGCAATCCCTTCAGCAGCGAAAATAAGATTAAATGCATTGCGCTGTTTTTTTCCGGACTTTGAACCAGCGCTGGTGCCAGAAAACTTCCTTCCCGATCGCAGCAGCAGAAAGCCCGTTGTGCACAAAGCGATTCCGATTAATAGTGCAATGATAAGCAATGCTGTTTGCGTTCCTCCCGGCCATTGCAAACCCATAATGCCAGTGTATGCCCATAATGTGCCGAATATCGCCATGAAAAATACGCCGTTTGCTGTTCCAAATATGGCTGCTTCAGGCGGCATGCGCTTTTCTTCCATCATCTGAATGTCCTCCTCCGTATTGTTTCCTAAGCCTAACTTACATAAATTAGCAGGGATATTTCTCCCTTTTAATATTATATCAAAATTTTCTAATATCTCTTATCTTTTTTTATGTCAGAATAAATCTGCTCGTAAATATACCTTGACGAAAAAACTGGAGAAAAGAGACGCTTTGATTGGCCGCTTTTCTCCATTTTGTGTTCATACAACTTCCGATAAAACACATGATATGTAAACTGATCAATTGTCAAAATAACTTAACAAAACTATTTTTTAGAAGTCTTAATGGTAAATTTCTTCATCGCTTGTATTACTTTGATCACTTACACTATTTTTGTTTCTTCTTTCTTATAAATACCAACAAGTAACATAATGAGTCCGATTATAAATACAAAGGGGAAAATATACCACATTATCAGTGCAGCCCAACCATTTTCTACAATGACTGCGTAATGTCTCCCAATCGCAAAAGCTAATGCTGGTGAAATTGGTATCATAAGAGCAATACCCCATATCATATACTTTTTCTTTTTCGGTTTATTTACACTTAACAGAAAAGCTAAAAATGCGCTTGTAAATGCAATTACATATCCTGAAATGATCACTGATGACATCTTACCAGCCCTCTCCCCATTTTATTCTCATCTGGATATACTAGCCTCTCTCTTTTAGACAAATCATTATAAAAAATAATACTTTGACAATTTAACTTTAACATGTTCCTCCTTACTTTTATTCCCAAACTCAGCAATAAAGTTATTTGGAACTGTTCATAAAAGTACTTCTACGAACAAAAAAGAAGAAACTTCAGTAAAGTTCCTTCTATCGTCAAGTTTTGATATGCAGACTGTGTATTTCACAATTCCAATTCTAGAGCCTTACAGAACAGTCTTTTGAATGCATCATTTTTCAGAAAAAACTCAACTTCACTTAGTTGTCGGGTCGAGCCAATGAAATTAAGGTTTTGAATGTAACTTAATTAGGATTAAGTTACATTCGAAAATCTAAAAAACTCAATCACTCAGCACTATCAACTGATCGACCGAGTTCGGGAAATGCTTCTGGCGGTTGTAACGCTTTATTTTTCAATAAGTTGTTCTAAAAGACGTGGAATGCCATAGACAGGCGCATCAGTCATTTGAAGATAAATGCCAATGGCTACAACAACGACAATTACTAGAATAGATAAAGTCAATTTGATGGTTTCTCGAGACACTAGGCTTGCTCCTTAAATTTACTGTGACCAGATAAAATGTATTGATAGAGTGTTTTAAGACTAGTAATAGAATACCACCAAAAATTGGTAAGTAAATACCGATGTTTTCGCATTTTGTAACAGGCTAAAATCAAGGAACTGAATGTAACTTAATTTACATTAAGTTACATTCGGTTAAGCGTTTAATGTATTAAATAAAAATGATCATTGCGATAAGAAATAGACCTACACCAAAATCAATCAAACTATTTGTTTTCTGTTTAGAAAATAGTAAAAACCCCTCTACTAAAAATAAAATTGCAACCACCAACACCATTACAGTCTTCAGGTTTTCGTATTCAGCACCGAGAAGAAATAACACTGGAATTACAATGATTAAAGAGAGATTTTTTAAGAGTCCAATAAACTTTTCAAGATGGGTTTCCTCACTTATTGAATCCATTTTACTTTCCTCCTCTAAATAAAACTCTTTATATCCTGCAACAATTCAGGGGAACCGAATGTAACTTAACTGCACTTAAGTTACATTCGAATACCTACTAATACTGGTGTACAGAGCCCTTGGTATTCTTTGATTTTTAGTTGCGAAAGGGAGTTTTTGATTTGTTCCATTTGAATTTTTTAAGGCTCACTTATTCCCATTGCGAGTAACAGTAGAAACGCGAATATTAATGGAATCAAATTAACACCAATACCTAAAATCGTCCATAGCAATTGCTTGGATAATGCTGCAAATAAAAGACCTATAACTGAGAGGACACTAAATACTATTATGCCCAAATAAACATCTCCATCTGGTCCCCTCATAAGAAAGAATGCAGTGACACTTATACCAAACGTCAGTAGAGATAATAAACCAAACTTGTTCATTTTATTCCCCCTATTTATCTGTGTAAGTTAACTTCATACACATTGTTTAGATAGCCACAAATACATTATACCAAAATATACCAAAATATTCTGACCTTTTTATTTTACTCCAAAATTTAAACCGTTCGTAAAAGTACACCTTTACGAACGCCAGAACACAGCAAAAAATTGAACAAAAATAACGTTCGTAAATGTGCAGAAACACTTTACGAACGTCCAGCAGATTGCAGCCACTATTACGAACGTTTTCAAGCCGCTTATGATAGAAGTATCGTTAGAGCTAGTTAGGAAATATGTTCGCTTCGAACTCCTGAATGATAAAATTTTTACATTGAGAATTAATGATCGGCTAGTTTATTAAGTGCTAAATTCGCGCTCTTTTCTATTCCTTTTCACTAAATTCAAGATCTGTAAGCCATCACTCGGACCGCCACCTAAAAAGCGGGGATAAGTCCACGAAACCAATGACATGATAATGAGAATAAGGTTTACTCCTGCGCTATTGATAATGATATTTCTCGCTACTCCAGATGTAAAATGAGTGGCAATGAATAATGCCACAAAACAAAGCAATGATGCGCTTGGCCCGCCAAGCTAAAAGAAGATCTTTTGTTTATACGTAAACGCCGGGTACTCTTTCGGGATGGAATACTCGCAATAGCCAGAGATGGCGATAGTCAGATAACAGGTGATTCTTCCAAAAGACAGCCTTAACTTGTTCGCTTTACTGGCTGAACCAAGAAACACTTCAGCTTTGGCATTTTTGCTCGCCGTGACTGTTGCAATTGCATGTCCCAATTCATGTATAACCAAAGAACAGCTCACAACGAGGAAAACGATCATTATTTCAAGCAATACCAAATTAAATTCCCCGTTTCTATATGATGCATCTACAGCATTTTATCTCGATCTGGCTCTTTTGAAAAAACTTCTTCTCCCAAATCAAATCCTTCTGGCCATCAATGGCGGTCAGGCAACTGGCTTTGCTTAAATAATGTGTGGAGATGGCGGTTGTTTCAGCCCGAGGCGGAAACAATTCTCATTGGAAAACTGCTCGTATTTTTCGAAAATCCATTTATGCAATCCTTTCCACAACCGGTCCATCTCATCACTTCCCGACTTTACTCAATATCAAGCGAGCTTATCAGAAACATGTAAGCCGGCTAATTAAACAACATTAAAAAAGCCCCCAATTAACCGAATGATTCCCCTTACTGCCATAAACAGGATCCTGAAGGGAAGAAATAGCAATTCTGGGATCCAAAACAAGATTGCCTCAAAAAAATCACTCTTGTTTGTGTTCTTCTTTTTCTGCTTGTTCATTGGCATGATCCCCTTCCAAATTTCACTTTCTGCAATACAGTCGCAGAGCACGGGATGTCATTTCGCTTAATACCCCATTTTTTACATATACTTATTTTACCATTTAATTAATTAAAACACATTACTGAAATCACAAGTTCTAAATCACAAATAACCTTGAACACCCTTGATTAATTACAAAAAAAAAAAAGAAGCCTTTTAGCAGCTTCTTTGAATTCCATCGTATACCGTTTTTTGTGTGTTTTTAACCTTGGATTTTACACTTTATTGGTAGTGCGAAGAGGATAGTGACTGAAATATTATGAAGGTTCGCTGAAAAGATTTCTGGTAAAGCGTTTTTTCTTTCAAACGTCCATCCTGTATGTTTAAGGTGTATTCCAAAACAACGTAGAGATAAATGGAATAATGACAACTAAAATAAGAACGAAGGAATTTCCGGTAAAGCCTAGTGCTTTGAGAAATCCGTTCTTGGCAAAGACTGCTGCCACGATACCGATAAGCGGAAGTAGGACGGCTACAATCATTGCTGAATTAGAGAACAGATTTTCATTAAAGAACCAAGCCGCATAAATAGCCAAAGAAATCAAAAACGCTGATATCGAGATTGCTCCTGGGTTCACTATTGTCCACCTCCTCTGCTCATAGAATCAAATTCGCTTTTTAAAATCGAAAAGATTTTCGTATCCCAGAATTCGCCTTTGATGCGTTCATTCTTCCTTAATACTCCTTAAAAGGCCATACCGGCTTTTGTCATGACTTTTTCGGAACCGATATTGTCTATATCGCAGCCGCCTTCGATACGGTTAAACTGAAGCACGTCAAAACCGTAAGCAAGAACTTCCCGCAATGCTTCTGTCGCGATTCCCGCTCCCCAAAAATTCCGGTTCAACACAAAGCCTATTTCTGCTTTTTGATGTTCATTTGACCACCCAACTAACGAGCAGGTACCGATGACTTCTCGCTCTCTTTATAAACAATCGCCCATACACCGCTCTGGCCATCTTTATATCCATCCATAGTCGGATGCAGGAAATTGGACAAGGTTTCCTCTTTTGAATCGTTCTTCTCCCACGTCATGCGGTTCGCTACTTCAGGATCGGATGAGAATTCGAAAACATCATCCAGGTCGTGCCGTATTACTTTTCTTAGTAGCAGACGTTCGGTTTCGAATGTCGGCAAGGCTTTTAAGTGGCCTTCAATTTTCATGGTGATCCCCCTTTTCATTAGGAGCTTAGTGAACACTTATGTATTTTGTTTGTAAAAAATGAAACCATTTCTTGTTTTATGAGTATAGTTATACAGATATACACATACTGAGGAGCGAATAATGATGGAGTCTTTAGAATTTCTTAACTGGGGAGATATAATTTTTACCTTTATATTTTTTATGGTATTGCTTATGGTAATCCGATTTCTCATTAAAAAAGTAAGCCGATCTTAATCTAAAATTGAAGTGTAGGATTGAAAGAGTGTAGAAGGTCAGCATTTCTTCTGCGCTCTTTTTCATTCTATATTCAAGCTCATGCTAACAGTCCGCGTTGTAAATCCCATAATCTCATACATACGTACAGCTGGATTGTCCACTTTCGCACTTAACCGGATTTCTGTAAGCCCTTCCGCTTGAAAATGCTCTATGGCCGTATCCATCAAACGTTTTGAATATCCTTTGCCACGATATTGTTGTCGGAGATACAATTCGTAAATAAACCCGCTCGGCTTTTCAGTAAACTGGTCTTTTGTGGTACCTACTAGAACCCAACCAAGGATTTCATCATTTTCAACTGCGATAAAATAAAAGCCGCCTTTATCCAACAAAGGATTCACCAGGCTTTTGACTTTCTCCCCGGAAGGCATCACTTCACCCAGCGTCCCATCGTAAATAGCCTGAGGTGATAAGGAGATGACCTGTTCCAGTTCACTTTGCTTCGCTTTTCTGATGATCAAGCATATCTCCCCTTTTATGGAGTATTTGGTTAAAATAGAATGTTCTTTATACTATACATTAGCTGGAAATTGGCGGAGATACAATGAGGGAATTTGCCAACGGGTGAGGTCTATGCGGAAGCATATGAACAACTCGAGAAGATGGGCGCGTTGATTCAGGGCCATAAGCAAAAGTCGGTGCATTGGCTCCAACTGCACTCATTACGATGAAAAAGGGACGTTCCTGGCGTTACAGGATCGTCCCTTTTTCTATCCATTACCCAGCTGTCGTCCTAGCACTTTTATTGGTGATCATGGGAGTTCAGAATTTCTACCAATAACTCGTTCATCTCAGCAGCGGTTTGTTGAAAGTCCTGCCGATGCCATTCGATGATCATTCCCAATATGGCATTCGCTTGATAGGCACTGAACATATTCGTATTGTACGACTGATGTTTTTGATCAATATCCTGATTCAATAATTGATTTACTTGATCGAACAACAAGTAATAATACGCCATCGGTACATATTTCGAAAAAATGATGCGGTAAAATCTTTGGTATTTCTCGACGTGGTGGAATATGCGGATGGTTGAAGGATCCAACTCATCGGACTTCAGTTTCTGCACATGCCTATAGGGTTCCATATACGAATCAGACAAGTCTTTCATGATTTCCTTAGTAAGCCAGCCAGTTTTTGATCCGCTTTTCTTTTTATATTTTTGATTTGTCATTTCGTTATCACTTCACGCTTTATTGAATTCCATTAAATTATTGTCATTCTGTGTAAAGAAGTTTTGATAGAGTAAGTGTTTATTTCCCTTGAATATGTTCAAATTATTTTAATCTCCCTCTTTAATTTCGATTAATGAAAACCGCTGGCAAAAGTGTTTAATTAGACATTTTTGCCAGCGGTTTTAAAATCCTTATTCGTAAATGCCTACTTCGTCAAATCCGTTCGCCGTGGCTTGTTCTTCTGCACTGCCTTCCCCGTAGATATCAGCCGCCGATTGGACGATCAGCTTGCGGGCTTCGCTGAAGTTGGAGGTGGGCGTCAGATAGACCGTCAATGCACGGTAGAAGATCTGGCCGAGTTTTTCCTTGCCGATTTCTTCGCCGATCAAGTACGCGGCGTGGTTGGTGATGGATGAATTGATATGCACACCGCCGTTGTCGAGGTTTCTCGGCAAGTCATAGAATTCGTCCATATGCGAAGGGTAATTGCCTTCCCCGTTGCCATACGGGATATAATCCGCCTTGACAGGGTATTTGCTTGGGTCGCTCAAGCTGCGCAACGATTCCCGGCCGTCCGCTTTGGCGTCAGGCCCCATGATGTCTTCCCCAACTTCCCAATCATCGGCATCCACCAATGCCCCGAAAATATCTGCAAAGGATTCATTCAATGCACCGGATTCAAAACGGTACTGGAGATTTGCCGAGTTGGAGATTACTCCGTGCGTCATTTCGTGTGCAGCGACATCAAGTCCAGCAGATAACGGCACCATGAACGAGCCGTCCCCGTCCCCGTAAGTCATGTGACGGCCATTCCAGAACGCGTTATTGTAGCTGTCGCCGTAATGGACATAGGAAATGATGGCCATGCCCTCATCATCGAGGGAATTGCGATCGTGTTCGTCATGAAAATATTCATAGACCTGTTCAGAGTTGTAATGCGCATCCACTCCGGCGTGTAAGTATTCGTCTTTCCACGATGCGCTGTGGTTCGTCATGATTTCGCCATCGTTTGCATCGAAAGTATAGATGCCCTCCAAGCCTTCATGGGACTCGTCGGATAAGCTGAATGTCGTGCCGCCACGCGCTTCTTTGCTCTTCGTTGTGTGGATCTTGCGCTGCTCGCCAAGGACACCCGTACCGACGGATTGATGGATGTCTTCGGCGTGCATGATTGCGTTGTATTGGTCGATCACTTCGCCATTTTTCGCATCCACAAAGACAAACCAGTTGCCGGGCTTATCCCCAAGGAAATTGACATTGACTTTATAAGCTAAATGATTTTCACCGTCGAATGGATAGACGACCACTTCCGATTCCGGATTGTACTCAAGTTTTTCCGGGGCTTCGACTGCGGCTTTCGCTGTCTGGACAGCCTTCATGACGCTCACATCTGGCGTCGTGTCGATATTGTTCGAGGCGGCTTCCGGGAAATGGCCACCGTTGACCGAAACCAGTTCATCTTGTGCATTATAATGGACGACCACTTCCGCGCCTTCTACCGGCACGCCGTTGACAGCCTGGTTAAAGCGGACATGCGTCATGCCAAGCGCATCCTTTTCGACCTCTTTTTGCTGTAAGTTTTGCTTGGGATTTTTCAGGCCGGTCTTGCCTTCATTTTCCGCTAGGTAATCCAGTGCATTGGCTGCATTGCTTGAAGCCCGCTTCTCGGCGATTTTCTCCTTGACGAAGACCGGGACATTGGCGTTTTCATTCCAGCTTTTATCAGGAGATCCATTGCCTTGTTGGCTATTTGCCAGGGCGGTAGAGGCGGTGAACGAACTGGCGACAAGAGCAGATGATAAAATGACAGGGACAATATATTTTTTCTTCAAATTTTTTCCTCCTCGACTTTGATGAAATTTAGTATACCGAAGGAAATTTAGACAATCAATAAGTTATTAGACTATTTTGTATTTTGAAAAATAATACCTAGGGATATTTTTACAGCTTCTACCCTTCTACACAAATATAAATTCCAGCTTTTTCAAAAATGGCTTCAAGCAGGATGAAAGACATAGATGGGGATAGAATATATTTTTTTAAGAAAACATATAAGAGGAAGCGCTGGATGTCTCAGCGCTTCCTCTTGCTCTCGGACACCTTATTAATTTGAAACCTTGCTTCTTTTTTTCCTGGCAAACTCTTTTGTGATGGTCTGGCAGGCAACCCGTCCACTCAATTCAAGCCATAACTGATCATGGCGTCAGCTACTTTCTTAAATCCGGCGATATTCGCCCCGACGACCAAATTGCCCGGTGATCCGTATTGCGAGGCAGTTTCACTGCAGGTCTTATAGATATTCTTCATGACGCCGAGCAATTTTTCATCCACTTCTTCAGCCGTCCACGAATAACGCATGCTGTTTTGGGACATTTCCATTGCCGAAACGGCAACTCCCCCTGCATTGGCCGCCTTAGCCGGCGCGAACAAGATACGGTTATTGATGAGTACGCGGACAGCTTCCTCCGTACACGGCATGTTTGCGCCTTCCCCTATGGCTTTCACGCGGTTTTCGACTAACGCCAACGCACTTTCCCGATTTATCTCATTTTGGGTAGCGCAAGGCAGTGCGATATCACATGGTATTTTCCAGATATCCGTTCGGTTGGCGCCGTATTGGGCGTTCGGATGGCTTTCCAGGTAATGATAGATCCGCTTTCTTTCCACTTCCTTCAATTGCCTGACCGTCTCGACATTGATACCATCAGGATCGTAAATATAACCTTCCGAATCACTGCACGCAATCACTTTCGCCCCGAATTCCGTTGCTTTTTCCATTGCATAAATCGAGACATTGCCAGAGCCCGAAACGATGACCTTGCTGCCATTGAACGAAAGATCTTGGTCTTTCAGCATTTCTTCCACGAAGTACACCGTACCGTATCCCGTCGCTTCCTTGCGGATCAGGCTTCCGCCATTATCCGGATTTTTGCCAGTGAAGACCCCAGCTTCAGAAGCGTTGCGCAGGCGTTTATACTGGCCGACCATATAACCGATCTCTCGTTTGCCGACGCCGATATCCCCTGCCGGAACATCGATGTCCGGACCGATATGGCGAGTCAGCTCTGTCATGAAACTTTGACAGAAGCGCATGATTTCCCGATCCGATTTGCCTTTCGGGTCAAAATCGGAGCCCCCTTTACCGCCGCCGATCGGCAAGCCAGTCAACGCGTTTTTGAAGATCTGTTCAAATCCCAGGAATTTGACGACGCTGGCCGTCAAGGATGGATGGAAGCGCAGTCCGCCTTTATACGGTCCCAGTGTGCTGTTGAATTGCACGCGGTAGCCCCTGTTGATATGGACCCTGCCCTCATCGTCTTCCCAGGTTATGCGAAAAGAAATGAACCGTTCGGGTTCGGAAATGCGTTCCAAAATGCCTTGTTCCAAATACTCAGGGTGTTGTTCAAAAACAGGCTGCAGAGAATCGAACACTTCCCATGTTGCCTGCAAAAACTCCGCTTCCCCCGGGTTCCGTTCTTCGACTTTTTTATGCATAGCTTTTATGTACTCAGATGACGATTGCTTTTTAATAGCCTTATCCGTTAGTGTCTTTACCAACTTTCTTCAACCCTTTCTTCAATCCATCAAAATGAAAAGCACGTATAATAATGCATTTTTTTAAATATTTTAACTTCATTATACAAACTGTTTCACTTGCGCACAAATCCATTTTTCCCCTTTTTTATCATTTCAGATAGGGACAGCCATAAAGAACAGACGAAGAAAGCGTTACCATCTGCAGAGCTTCGCTATTTCATCATCCGGGGAAATATTTGATATTTTCCGCAAAAGGATCATAATTTTCAGCAATAGTGGCGTTTATTATGCCCATATACTTGCTTTCAAAAAGGGCTGCCTAGAACGGACAGCCCTTGCTTCATTTATTTGAGGAATACTGTGATTTCACCTGACATTTTCCAATGCATCCTGTGACAGGCCTTCCTCTTTTCTGATAATGGATACTGAACCATCGCCCTCGAGCACAATCGCTTCCACTTGTTCGAAAGAACTCAAGCCTTGTTGGCGAACTTTTCCGCGCACGTCGTTTTTACGGATGCGATATTTTTGCATGTTTTCTTCAATGAATTCCCCGTTGCGATAGATGAAACACGGGTGGGCTTTGATCAATTGGGCGAAGTTTTTGGAGTTCACCGATAGTTTCGAAACGATATATTGCATCAAGCTGAGCATGAATAAGACCATTGCGCCGTCAGCGAAGGAAACTTTATCGCTGGTGATAACACTGCCTAATGTCGCCCCATATGTCACGGTGATGATAAAGTCGAAAATATTAATATTGGTTAAACTGCGTTTTCCGAAATTCCTCAAAAGAACGATCAAAAAAGGATATGCCAACAAAGACATGATAGCGATGCGCAGGACGCTTTTCCATCCATCGAATAAAATCGTATCTAGCATTTCAACTCCGCCTTCCTTTTCAAGAAGATTTTTTCTATGCTTCACATGTACCCTGCGGCTGCTTGATTAAACGGCAGCATTCCATGAGAGATGCGGTAGATTCGCTGGCTTTTGGCACGTCTTCCCTCCTCGAAATGTATCGCCGTATGATGGAAGCCAGCTCCCTCATACGCTTGCCGGTCGCCTCAGAAATAATCATCGATTAAATGCAAGAATATAACAAGCTTCGTATAACTTGGCAATTTGAAAGCCGCGTCTTTGACTATTCACTTAAGCATCAATCCAGCTCGACCCAGATGAATAGATTTACTAAAATCGATTCAATGGCGCCCCTCTTTATAAAAAATGGTGATGAATTGATGATGACTCATTTACACAAATAAACATTAACCACTCACTTATTCACTGAATTCAGATCTAAGCAAAATGAGGTCCCGATCCGAATTCGATCGAAGTCATTTGCAATCAGAAACTCTGCGGGAACCTGGATTTTACTTGTTTGCTGAATGGAGAGCTGCACGCCATAACTCGCTCTGTTTAACTGGACAGGAACAGGAGCACTATATCCCGTCGCCCTTTTGAATAAAAGTGAATAAATAAAAAAACGGACATAAGGGGGTGGTTTGAATATCGGTGAATAAATAAGGCGCATCGGTTCACCGCACCTCCGCCTGCCTTTTTAAAATTGAAAATCGTCTAAAAAAATGTGGAATAACAGTTATTCAATTCGAAATTAATATGCGCTGCAACTGATTACAAAGAAAACCCGAAGTAGCTTTATTAAAGCCATTTCGGGTTTTCTGAACGGTTGATATGAATTTCTGCCTCTTGCCTTTTTTCACTTATTGATCTGAAATGGCGGATTTATTTGACTTCGTTTTGTCGTTTTGTTAAATGTCTAATTGTCGCCCATTATACTTTAAATGCCCTCGCATTAATTTACCTGGAAACCATATTCCCGAATTTAACACCTGACATATTTACGCTTGAATCCAAGCCTTCCCTTTTCCAAGCTTTGTTGAATGCTGTCATAGGCATGGAGCTGTGTCGGTTTCTTGTTTTCCCGTTTGAGCTCGACTTTACCGACAGCTTTTGCCGTGTTGACCGCTTTATCGCTTAACGGCCTATAGGAAATGCCGACAGTGTAGAGGAAATTATTCATCGAGGCTTTCGTCCGTTCGGGCGATTGGTGGATGGTGTCTTTCACCACTTCAAGCATGGCGGAAATTTTGTCTTCCGAAAATTCATTGTCCGGGCGGTTGCCGAGCAGCCAGCAATAGCAGCTCCACCCTGCAGACATGCGAAGTTCATCGCCCGAAGCGATCCAATTATCGGCCACTTGCTGCGCAATATCGGATTCAGACAAGGTGACCGCCACCACATAATCCGACAGCATATAGAAATAAGCCCCGTCCATCCAGCGATCGTAATCGTCTTCTGTCATGGCGTTCGGATCGGCGATTATGCCGGCAAAATACATGGCGTCGTAATTGCCCGTCGCGTACAATTTTTCTGCTAAAGGCTGGTCGGTTTTAATTTGTTTCGCCATCGGCTTCATCGCGCCTGTCGCGACACCAAAAAGTGGCTCTTTCGCCCCGCTCGACAAATACATTTTCTTTGTCCGTTCTTTCCCTAAGGCTTCGAGCTCTTGCATCACTGTATGGAAATCCATGCCCCACACTTCCTTTCACCTTTTCTCCCGCAAATGAATTACGCTTTCCTTCCGCTTTTATCCGCTAGTATCGAAAGCCCCGTGAGAGGCATCTTGTGTCATCGTTCTATGAGCTTCTCCATCAAACGCTCTTTTTTATTCCAGCCGTATTCATCGAAGTCATGGGCGATGTCACTATTGCCATGCACTTGCCGCATGTTCTTGAGCAGATGTTTTTCGTGATCCGGCAAAAAACGTGCACTGACATGATTGACGATGAGCTTTCGGGCACCGGCGCGGCTGGCGACCGTGGCGGCATCCAAAATGGTGGAATGGCCGTATTCTTTGGCGAGTTTCTCCGTTTCGCCATCAAACGTCGCTTCGTGGACGACCAGATCGGCATCTTTCGATAATTCCTCCGATTTAGCGCAGTACTGCGTATCGCCGAGGATGGCGACCGTAAAGCCAGGTTCTGCTGGCTCGGTCACTTCTTTGGATTCCACTTTTCGCCCATCCGCAAGCTCAACGGTTTTTCCTGACTTCAATTTAGCCAGCAGCGGGCCTTTCGGGACACCAAGCTGTTTCACTTTGTCCATATCGAGTTTCGGCAATAGCGGTTTCTGCTCGATACGGTAGCCGTAAGTCGGGATGACGTGCGCCAAGAGGCCCGCTTCGACCGTCATCGTGTCATCTTCAAAAATGACGCCTTCTTTCACTTCATGGAAACGGATCGGGTAAGTCAAATGCGTCCGGCTTAAGCGCAAGGTCATCTCGACGTATTCCTTCAGCTCTTTCGGCCCATACAAATCGAGTGGCTCATCGCCCCCCTGGAATGAACGCGACCCCAACAGCCCAGGCAAGCCGAAAATATGGTCGCCGTGCATATGGGTTATGAAGATCTTCTCGATTTTGCGCGGCTTGATGGTCGTTTCAAGGATCTGGTGCTGGACCGCTTCCCCGCAGTCGAACAACCAGACAGCGCCCCGCTCTTCGTGCAATTTCAAGGCTAGCGCCGATGTATTTCGTTGTTTTGACGGCATGCCTGCCCCTGTTCCTAAAAATAATACTTGCATTAACGTTTCTTCCTCTCGTGGTCACTCAGAAAATCTTTGCTTAAGCTAGTTTGTGCGTCGTGCTTCGATTGATGATACGGCATCCCTCTCGAGACGGACCCCTTGCCGAAACGGCTTTCGAGTCTGGCAACCAAATCCAGGATCGGCTCATCTTTCGCATGTTCCTCGAAATTGAACAGCGATAATTGCTCGGTCATGTCGCCTTTGTCGACGACGTTTGAGACGGTCACACCGACAAGCCGCAGCGGTTCGCCGTTCCAATGCGTTTCGAACAATTGCCACGCCTGCACCATGATGTCTTGCTCTTTCCAGACGGTATTGTTCAAGGTGACGCTGCGCGTGCGGTTTTTCCAGTCCGCACTGCGCGTTTGGATGCTGACGGTTGGGCCTGCCAAGTTTTTCGCATGCAGCCTTGACGCGACTTTGGCGCTTAGAGTCCGGAAGATTTTCTTCAAACTTTCCAAATCGGTCTCATCGAATGGCAAGGTCGTGGAGGTGCCGACGCTTTTCCGGTCGTAAATCGAATCCGGATCGACTTCGCGATTGTCTTCGCCCCTGGCACGCGCTTGCAGCCGAACACCGTTTTTCCCCATTTTCTCCTTGATCAAGCCTTCCGGTGCCTGCGCCAAATCACCGATGGTATATAGTTTCAAGCCATTGAGCTTTTTCGCGGTGCTTTCCCCGATACCGTGCATTTCAATGACTTCCCTTGGCCATAGGATGCGCTGGATATCGCGTTTCCTGAGGATGGTGATGCCGAGCGGTTTTTTCATATCAGATGCCGTCTTGGCGAGGAATTTATTCGGCGCGATGCCGATGGAACACGGCAGGTCCAGCTCTTTTAATATGCGCTGCTGCAGTTCTTCGGCAATATCCACTGGGTGCCGGTCAGCCGATAGTTCCGTCACGTCGATATACGCTTCATCGATCGACACTGGTTCTACGGCATCTGTATAAGTGCGCAAGATCTCGAACATTTGCCGCGACGCTTCCCGGTAGCGGTCGAAGTTTGGCGGCATCAGCAAGAGCCCCGGATACTTTTTCTTCGCCTCGTGCACTTGCATCGTCGTGTATATGCCATGTGCCCTCGCTTCGTAAGAGCAAGTGACGATGATGCCTTTGCGCTCTTTCGGGTTCCCCGCAATCGCCAGCGCTTTTCCTTTGAGCGACGGATTGTGGGCCTGTTCGACGGATGCATAGAAACTATTCATATCAATATGGAAAATCACGCGCCCTGCCATAACCATCGCTTCGCTTTCCTTTTTCTTTCAGTGTATCAAAAAATAGGCGAACAGGCATCCTGTTCACCTTTTGATGTGGAGCATGGAGCACCGTTACTGCTTGTATGTTCGCTAGTTATAAGCTTAGTTAGACTTGTGAGCGTGGTGTACTGATTATTGTTTGTTTCATCTATTAAATAGTCGCCTCCCGCTTTGGGCTGGCCATTGGCAATAAGCCAAGAAGAGCACTTGTCTTATTGCGTCGGCTCGCCCTTATGCGCGGTTCGGCTTTAGATTTCATTGGATATTGAGTGCAAAGAAGTATCACTATTGGTTGACTTCATCCGCTGGTGGCGACGCTTAGCTGGACTTGATAATTACAGAGAAGTTCCGTGTGCTGTTCAATTTGTATTTCCAAGGCTGAACAAAACTATATGTATTTACTTCGTTACGTAATGAATTATATTGCATCTCTAAAATTAGAGATGCAGCGGAAAGGGGCGAATGGATGGCGAGGGGAAGCCGAGTCCATTCATTTGCGAAGCTGGAGCATAGCGAGAGTTGAGCAACGCTTTTCATGTGATGCCCGATCACAGAAAAACGAGGCACAATGGATTGAGCACTAGTGAGAAAAGCGATGCAACACTCGCCCCATCCCCTTGCAGCGTAATCTCCAGTACTAAAAAATACCCCGATAAGCCATGTGTAATGGCCTGTCGGGGCAGTTATTTTGGTTTGATTAACGTGTAGCTGCTTCTTTAACGATTTCGACTAGTAGCTCGGTCAGTTTCTCGAGCTCCAGGACCGGCATGCGCTCGTTCGTCGTGTGGATTTCTTCATAGCCAACACATAGATTGACCGTCGGGACGCCGTGGCCGTTGATGATATTGGCATCGCTTCCGCCGCCGCTCGTGAGGACAGGCGACGGGCGGCCGATGCGTTCTGCTGCGGCTTTCGCGATATCCACGACAGGGTCCATCTCATCAAAGCGGAAGCCTGGGTACATGAGCTGGACGTCTGTCTCTGCACGCCCGCCCATTTCCTTGGCGACTTCTTCAAAAACGGATTCCATATGCGCCGTTTGGCCAGCCAATTTGTCTTCACTGATCGAACGCGCTTCAGACAGGATATGGACTTCGTCACAGACGATATTGGTCGCTTTGCCGCCTTCGAAACGCCCGATGTTGGCGGTCGTCTCTTCATCGATACGGCCGAGTTTCATGCGAGCGATCGCTTTTGACGCGATGGTGATCGCAGAAACTCCTTTTTCCGGGGCCACGCCGGCGTGGGCGGTCTTGCCGTAGATGGTCGTCCACAGCTTCGCTTGGTTCGGCGCCGCTGTCACGATGCCGCCGACCTGGCCGTCGCTGTCGACTGCGTAGCCGAATTTCGCTTTCAACAGGGAGGCGTCGAATTCCTTCGCCCCGACCAACCCGCTTTCTTCGCCAGCCGTGATCAGGAATTGGATGTCCCCATGCTCGACGTTTTCTTCTGATAAGTGGCGCGCGAGTTCCAATAATGCCGCGACACCGGCCTTGTCATCAGCGCCGAGGATGGTCGTGCCGTCTGAATACACGTAGCCGTCACGGACTTCCGGCTTGATGCCCTTGCCCGGAACGACGGTATCCATATGTACGGTGAAATAAATCGGCGGTGCCTCTTTTTTGGTGCCTTCAAGTGTCGCCACCAGGTTTCCTGCACCGTGACCGGTGCGTTGTTTCGAGTCGTCTTCCACTACGCTAAAGCCAAGAGCTTCCAGCTTAGTGGTCAATACTTCCGCAATGGCGGCTTCTTCTTTTGTTTCGGAGTCGATTTGCACAAGCTCCAGAAATTCTTCCAATAAGCGATCGGTTTTCATTCAAAAACTCCTCTTCTATTCCATTTAGTCCAATTCCTATTATAGCTCTAGCCCTTGCTGACTTCATGCAAAACGCATCAATCTCTTCCCTTTAACAGGAAGAGATTGATCGCAGCTGTTTATAGCGGCATATTGCCATGTTTTTTCTTTGGCCGTTCGTCTTTCTTATTGCGCATCATCTCAAGTGCCTGGATCAGCTTGATGCGTGTTTCGCGCGGGTCGATGACGTCATCGACCATGCCGCGTGAAGCTGCGACATACGGGTTTGCGAATTTCTCGCGGTACTCTTCGATTTTGGCAGCACGTGTCGCTTCCGGATCGTCGCTCGCAGCGATTTCACGCGCGAAGATGATATTTGCCGCACCGTTCGGCCCCATAACGGCAATTTCGGCGTTCGGCCATGAGAATACCAAATCCGCGCCGATCGATTTCGAGTTGAGCGCGACGTAGGCACCGCCGTATGCTTTGCGCAAGATGACCGTCATTTTCGGGACGGTCGCTTCCGAATAAGCATAAAGGATTTTTGCCCCGTGGCGGATGATGCCGCCATGCTCTTGTTTGATGCCCGGGAAGAAACCGGTGACATCTTCGAACGTAATGAGCGGGATATTGAAGCTGTCGCAGAAACGGATAAAGCGTGCTGCTTTATCGGATGAATCGATATCGAGTCCGCCTGCCATCACTTTCGGCTGGTTGCACACAAGTCCGACCGTCTCCCCTTTGATGCGGGCAAGGCCAACGACGATATTGCGTGCGAACTCCGGTTGTACTTCCATGAAGCTGTCCTTGTCGACGACTTGTTCGACCACTTTCCGGACATCGTACGGGCGAATCGCTTCGTAAGGGACGATATCTGCGAGATCCGGGCGGTAATCGTCTTCGTTTTCGACTTCAAGACGCGGCGGCATTTCCTGGTTGTTCTGCGGCAAATAGCTGACCAATTGGCGCACCATTTCCAAAACTTCCTGCTCTGAACCTGAACGGAAATGGGCATTTCCGCTGATAGCGGTATGTACGCGTGATCCCCCGAGATCCTCAGAGGAGATTTTTTCTCCTGTGACCGTTTCGATGACTTTCGGGCCGGTGATGAACATTTGGCTCGTTTTGTCGACCATGAAGACAAAATCGGTAATGGCCGGCGAATAGACCGCGCCGCCTGCAGATGGCCCCATGATGACGGAGATTTGCGGGATAACTCCCGAATAAATTGAATTGCGGTAGAAAATATGGCCATAGCCGTCAAGCGATAACACGCCTTCCTGGATGCGGGCACCACCGGAGTCGTTCAAGCCGATGAAAGGCGCGCCGTTTTTGGCTGCCATATCCATGACGTTGGCGATTTTCTTGGCATGCATTTCACCCAACGCACCGCCGAACACGGTGAAATCCTGTGAAAATAAATAGACGGGGCGGCCATTCACTTTACCGTAACCGGTGACGACGCCCTCGCCTGGGCCTTTGCCCATGCCGAAGTCGGTCGTGCGGTGCTCGACAAATGGGCTCAGCTCGACAAAGCTGCCTTCATCGAGCAATAAGTCGATGCGTTCGCGTGCCGTCAGTTTGCCCTTTTCGTGTTGCTTGTCGATGCGAGCTTCTCCGCCCCCCAATTCGATTTCCCTTTTTCTGTCATACAACTCATTGATGCGCTCATAAATATCCATTTCCCCACTCCTCCATCACTTCTTTTCGCAAAGTTCATACAAGACGCCGTTTGAAGACTTCGGATGCAAGAACGCGACCATTGCCCCGCCTGCGCCCGGTTTCGGCTCTTCACTCAATAACTTGACACCGTTTTCACGAAGTTCCGCCATGCGTTCTTCGATGCCGTCGACACCGAATGCGATATGGTGGATGCCTTCCCCTTTTTTCTCGATGAATTTATGGATCGGGCTGTCTTCACTCATCGGTTCCAATAGTTCGAGTTTGATATTGCCGGCATCGATAAAGGCGACTTTGACTTGCTGCCCTTCCACTTCCTCGATTTTCTTCAGCGGACACCCGAGTGTCTCTGTGTAATAAGGCAGGACCTGCTCTAAATCCTTTACAGCGATTCCGATGTGATCTACTTTCTTCATCCTTATTCACTTCCTTTTTTGACTTCCTCTTTATTGTACCCATTCAGAGGTAAAAACTCTAGTTGTTATCGAATATTATGAAAATGAAGGACAAGCCAGTTTATTTTGGGGTTGAAATATGGTATGATGATGCCACAGTAAAGGAATAAAGGAGCTATGCTATCCATGAGAAACCAAGCTTTCCGTAAAGTCATTGTCTACGCAATGGTCGGATTGATGCTGCTGTCGAGCCTGATGATGGGCTTAAGCTTCGTCATTTAATTTGATATTTGCTGAAGGGCGGCTTTACATGCATCATGCGTAAAAGATGTCCTTTTTTCATGTGCACAGTCAAAAACAGCCCGGAGAACCAATGTTCTCCGGGCTGTTTTTAGGCGGGGCTTGGGTTCAGCCCTTTTTTATTATGGAAGCCTTTATAGCTTTGCTTGATTTCAAGATACGTCTCCATCTCCTGAATGATGGCGTTCAGATCGGCCATCGCGAGGAATTTTTCATGCGTGTCCGGCAACGGCATCTCTGCAAAATTCGCTTTCAGCCGATCCAGTTTCGTGATGTACTGGTCTGCAGTATTGCCTGAATGCACATGTTCCGACAAGTCCTCTAAAAAATCAGCGACGAGCTGCGTCTGCCCAACAATCACCGGGAGTGCCGTAATTTTCGGCAAGATGCGCTCGATAATTTGGAGCTGCTGCTCGCGCATATCAAAATAATGATAATACTTATTTTCATGGCGAAGCAAATGGTTCTCAACATCCTGATAGGCGAGTGCTTTCGCTTTCTCGATGAGCTTTTCCGATTCCATCAACTCTTTGCCGGTCCAATCCGATTCGCCATGGCGCAAATAAATCGTCGTTTCCCGGAAAATCGTCGAATACAAACGTTCGACTTCCTCCCTGTAACGATCAAGCTTCTTCTCGATGCTCGGCATATACATATTGACGATCAATGCCGTCCCGAAGCCGATCACCATCAGCATCAGCTCATTGAGAAATAATCCGCCAGTCAGGTTCTTAGCGTCATAAAGATGCAGCAGGATGACCGCACTCGAGACAAACCCATCCGAGAATCCGAAGCTCACGAGTACCGGGATGAACAGCAAGATCATGAAGCCGAGCACGACAGGATGATAGGTGCCCAGTTCAAAAAAGACGAAGGCGAAGCCGATGGCGATCATGCTCGCGACAAAGCGGGAAAACGCCGCACGAACTGACTTCTTCTTTGTGGGCTGGATACATAAAATCGTCAAGATGCCGGCCGATACGTAATAGTCGAGCCCGATCAACTGTGCCAAATAAATGGCGATGGCGGCCCCGAGCGCCGTTTTCATGGTCCGGTAGCCGATGCGGTAAGGTTTCAATTTCATAGTCGTCTCTCCTCGAAATACAAAAATGCCCCCGCTGCCGGGGGCATTTTTTTCTTACATTTCCTCGCAATGCTCTTCGAAAATTGATTGGATATGCGTAATGACTGACATCGGGTCGTGCCCTTCAATTTCATGGCGGCCGATTTCATCCACCAATTTACCGTCTTTCAGGAACGCGAACGATGGTGATGATGGCAAATGGTCATCTCCGAACAATGCGCGCGCTTGCGCAGTTGCTTCCTTATCCTGTCCGGCAAACACGGTATACAAGTGATCCGGGCGTTTATCGTAATGGATTGAATGAAGAGCAGCCGGGCGTGCGATGCCGCCTGCGCAACCGCAAACCGAATTGATCATGACAAGGCTCGTGCCGGGTTTTGCGAAAGCCTCTTGCACGTCTTCAGCTGTTTCAAGTTGTGTATAGCCACCGTCTGTCAGTTCTTGACGGGCTTGTGTAACGATATCATTCATCAGGAAATTAAAATCCATGCTCATCTGTACCACTCCTTCATTATTGCTGTTCTTATCATATCAGGACGGCGGCACAGTTGCAAAAAAGCTTACTTGAACAGTTCAGCAACTGCCTGCGAGACCGTCAGCCGGTCATTGAGTATGCGCTGTTCCATCTCCCTCACCTGCTGTTTGCGCTCAGGGTCCCCGTAGAAACGGCCGAGTAATTCATCGGTGATCATCGAATGGAACCAATCCTGTGTCTGCTCCTGACGCCGCTTGTTCCAATAGCCGCTTTCTTTCACCGTATGCTCGAATTCCTTGACCATCTCCCAGATTTCCTGCATGCCGGTCCCTTCCAGAGAAGAGGCAGCCAAAGGGCGTGTCGTCCAGCCAGCTGTCGCCGGCTGCAAGAAATGGAGCATCTGTTTGTATTCCCGGACGGTTTTCTTGGCAAGCGGCAAGTTTTCCTGATCCGCTTTATGGACAATCATCGCATCCGCCAATTCCAGAATTCCTTTTTTCATTCCTTGCAGTTCATCTCCGGCTCCTGTCAATACCAACAAGAGGAACATGTCGACCATTCCGCGCACAAGCGTTTCGCTCTGGCCGACCCCGACCGTCTCGACCAGGATCACATCATATCCTGCCGCTTCGCACAAAAGCATCGTCTCGCGCGTTTTCTTATGGACGCCGCCGAGCGTACCCGCTGTCGGCGAAGGCCGGATGAATGCCTGCGGGTTTCTCGCGAGTTCTTCCATCCGCGTTTTGTCGCCGAGTATACTGCCGCCTGTCCGGGAGGAGCTCGGGTCGATCGCGAGCACCGCAACCCGGTGTCCAAGTTCCGTCAGCATTGTCCCGAAAGTTTCGATGAACGTGCTTTTGCCTGCCCCAGGGACGCCCGTGATGCCGATACGGATGCTATTGCCCGTTTTCGGCAGCAACACATTCAATAATTCCTGGCCGCGCTTTTTGTGTTCGGGGTTGGTGCTTTCAAGCAAGGTGATTGCCTTCCCTAAATGCAGACGCGAACCGCTTTGGACGCCACGCGCGAGTTCATCTATATCAAATTGGCTCTTGTTCGGTTTCTTGAATTTTTTTCTCGGCAATGCTTTCATGCCGTCATGAGCATCCGAAACACCCGACATGACCTGCCTGGACTGCTTCTCATGATCCATCAGTCTGCCTCTTCCTCGTATCCGAGGCGTGCGTAGATTTCTTCGATGACTTTCTGGGCGGCGACCGGGATGACCGTCCCTGGTCCGAAGATGGCACTTGCGCCGTTATTGCGCAGGAATTCATAATCCTGCGCCGGGATGACGCCGCCGACGACGATCAAAATGTCTTCGCGGCCGACTTTTTTCAATTCTGCCGCGAGATCCGGCACCAGTGTCATATGGCCGGCCGCCAGCGAGCTGACGCCGATGACGTGGACATCGTTTTCGGCTGCCTGCTGCGCTGTTTCTGCAGGCGTCTGGAACAATGGCCCGATGTCGACATCAAAACCAAGGTCTGCAAATGCGGTCGAAATGACTTTCGCTCCGCGGTCATGGCCGTCCTGCCCCATTTTGGCAATCAAGATGCGCGGGCGGCGGCCTTCGTTTTCGATGAATTCTTCCGTCATTTGCTTGACGATCTGCATCTCTTCCTGGTTGGAGAAGTTCGAACTGTATACGCCACTCACTGAACGGATCACCGCCTTGTGCCTGCCGGAAGCTTTTTCGATGGCATCTGAAATCTCGCCGAGTGATGCCCGGTGGCGAGCTGCTTCAATCGCGCAGGCAAGAATATTGTCTTCGCCGCTTTGTGCCGCTTTTGTCAATTCCAAAAGGGCTTTCTCCACTTTTTTCTGATCGCGCGTATCACGCATCCGGTCGAGCCGTTCGATCTGCTTTTTGCGCACCATCGTGTTATCGATATTCAGGATATCGATCGGGTCTTCCTGGTCCAGCCGGTAACGGTTGACGCCGATGATCGTTTCTTCATTCGAATCGATCTGCGCCTGTTTCTTCGCCGCCGCTTCTTCGATACGCATTTTCGGAAGGCCGGTTTCGATCGCTTTTGCCATGCCGCCGAGTTCTTCGACTTCCTCGATTAACGCCCATGCTTTTTCCACTAGTTCTTCCGTCAGTTTTTCGACATAATACGATCCGCCCCACGGGTCAATCGTATTGTTCATCATCGTCTCTTCCTGAAGGAACAATTGGGTATTGCGCGCGATGCGGGCTGAGAAGTCCGTCGGCAGGGCAATCGCTTCGTCAAGTGCATTCGTGTGCAAGGATTGCGTGTGGCCCATTGCCGCAGCGTTCGCTTCGAGAAGCGTGCGCGTTACATTATTGAACGGGTCCTGCTCCGTCAAGCTCCACCCGGAAGTTTGTGAATGGGTGCGGAGCGCCAGGGATTTGGCATTTTGCGGATCGAAGCTCTTCATCATCTTCGCCCAGATTTCGCGTCCGGCACGCATTTTTGCCACTTCCATGAAGTAGTTCATGCCGATGCCCCAGAAGAACGATAGGCGCGGCGCGAATTGGTCGATCCCGATTCCTGCCTCCAATCCGGTCCGGACATATTCCAATCCATCTGCAAGCGTATAGGCAAGTTCGATATCCGCCGTCGCACCCGCTTCTTGGATATGATAGCCCGAGATGGAAATCGAATTGAATTTCGGCATATGGCTGGAAGTATATTTAAAGATATCGGCAATGATTTGCATCGACATCGCCGGAGGATAGATATAAGTGTTGCGGACCATGTATTCCTTCAGGATATCGTTCTGTATCGTCCCGGCCAGTTGTTCGGGCGATACGCCCTGCTCTTCAGCTGCGACGATGAAAAACGCCATGATCGGCACGACCGCGCCGTTCATCGTCATCGAGACGGACATTTGATCAAGTGGAATGCCGTCGAACAGGATTTTCATATCCTCCACGCTATCGATCGCCACTCCCGCTTTCCCGACATCCCCGACAACCCGGGGGTGATCGGAATCATAGCCGCGGTGTGTCGCGAGGTCAAACGCTACCGACAAGCCTTTTTGCCCCATCGCCAAATTGCGTCGGTAAAACGCGTTGCTTTCTTCGGCTGTGGAGAATCCGGCATACTGCCGCACCGTCCATGGCCGGGACACATACATTGTCGGATAAGGACCACGGACGTTCGGCGCAAACCCGGGAAAACTCACCTGTTCTTTATTCAAATCATCAGAAGTATAAAAAGGTTTCACGGCAATGCCTTCATTGGTCATAAAAGCGCTATCGCCACGTTCACCTAATTTTTGCGTATCCAGCTTTGTAACATCGATTTTCGTGAAATCCGGTGCAGTCATTTACAGCGCCTCCTTTCCAAGTGACAAAACAGCTTCCAATTTCTCAATCAACGGCTTCCCTGCATACAGCGAGTCGCGGACGCCGTTTGATTCCCAGGATTCCAAGGTTTCGGCATCGATTTTTCCAGCGACGTCTACAGCTGCTTTCACTTCCAGTTGCGGGATGATTTTCTCCAGGGTTTCCCGGCTCCCGCAAAGAACGGCGTAATCCAGCTCTTCGGAACGGATATAGCGGTTCACTTCGTCAGCAGATGAAAGATATGGGCTTAGCTCGGGTTCGATTCCGGCGACGGAAAGGAAACCTTGCACGAAATCTGCCTGCGGCTTCACGGCTTTTAATGGTTCTAGAAGGACCACAGCCGATTTCACGCTCGTTTCACGGCTTTTTGCGCGTAATTTCTCGAATGGCGTCGCCAGGCGTTTAGCTGTCATGTATTCAAGATGGGCAGCATCGATTTTCGCATCTTTCACTGGTTCCTGTGGGTTGGCGTAAATATTCGTCCCGATTAAGGAAGCTTTGCGATTGGCCACTTGCTGTTCGCGTTCGAGCCATTTTGCCTGAATATCGTCCGTCAGCCAGCCGGTCCGCTTCACTTCTGAATAGCCGCCAGCTTCCTGGATTTCCAGGAAATACTTCCATGCCCCTTCTACATACTCACGGGTCAGGCTTTCAATGTAATAAGAACCCGCCGCAGCATCCGTGACATGCGAAACATGCGATTCTTCTTTAATGACCAATTGGACATTGCGTGCAATGCGGCGGCTGGAGCCGGTCGGAACCGTCAGGAAGTCATGCGGATGCACTGTATGGCCATCGGTCCCTGCCAGGACGGCAGAGAATGTCGCATTTCCAGCGCGCAGTAAATTGACGTAAGGGTCCAGTTTGGAATACGAACGCACTGAAGTTTCCGTAAACACAGGAATACGCGGCGCTTGTTGACCGTAAGCGGAACAAAATGCGTGCCATAATACACGGAATGCCCGTATCTTGGAAATTTCCTGGAAGAAATGGGTATCGACCGCAAAACGGATCCAGAATTTCTTGGCCGCTGATTCGAAGTCTTGTTGTTTCAATGTTTCGGCCATCATGCTAAGTGCCACACCGAGTTCATGGATGATCGTTCCTCCGGCATTATGCGTCGGCAATGTGTCGATCAAGCCGGTCCGGACATTCTCCGGTGCCTCGATCGGTTCTTCCGTGAAAATCACTCCTTCAACAGCCGACCGCTGTTCGGCTGACAGCTTATCGAACACTCGCAAAATCGGGTCTTCGTCTTCGGTCACTTTAAAATAAATCGGGTAACGGACAATTAATTCCGCAAGCCGTCCGAGTTGCGTTTCTGACCATTCGAATGGCTGCGCGCCTGAATAGACGACCGCTTCATTGCCGCGGGATAGGTCATCTTCCGTCACTGCCAGAAACTCCTCGGCATCATGCGCAGTGATTTCCTGGGCAACGATCCAGGAAGGCCCGAACTTTCCGCTTTGGACTACTGCCACTTGCGCATCCACATCGGATACGCTGCGTTCCAGCATCTCTTTTGTATAGAGGGGTTCAAGGGTGATGTCCTCAATGGTGCGGGTTTTCATCACCTTTTCAAAATCTTTGCCTTTCAATGCAGCTTCTGCTGCTTGTTTCCATTCTTCATATGTATGCTCCGGAAACTGAATGTTCTTCATCGATTCAATCGTCAAACTATTCCCTCCTCAAAGCTTTCTGACTCCATTTTACCTGACGCAGCAAGTTACTGAAAGTAAAAAAAAGTTTGAAGTCCGAAGACTCCAAACTTTTCATCAATAAACAGATGTATTCTCTTTGTTCATCTTTTCAAGGATTTCTTTGACGCGTGCCAGGAATTGCCCGCAGACAAGGCCATCGAGGACACGGTGATCGAGCGATAAGCACAAGTTGACCATGTCGCGTGGGGCGATCATTCCGCCTTGCATGATGACAGGGCGCTTGACGATCGACTCGACTTGGATGATGGCAGCTTGCGGATGGTTGATGATTCCCATCGACTGCACTGAGCCGAATGACCCGGTGTTGTTGACGGTGAAAGTGCCGCCTTGCATATCTGCCGATTTCAATTTCCCTGCGCGCGCTTTTTGCGCTAGTTCGTTGATTTCGCGTCCAATGCCTTTGACGGATTTTTCGTCGGCATTTTTGATGACCGGTACGAACAAGGCGTTATCCGAAGCGACAGCAATCGAGATATTGATGTCTTTCTTCTGGATGATCTTGTCTCCCGCCCACATCGAGTTCATCATCGGGAACTCTTTCAAGGCCTGGGAGATCGCTTTGACGAAGAACGCAAAATACGTGATGTTGAATCCTTCTTTTTTCTTGAAGTCGCCTTTGATGGAATCGCGGAACTGTGCAAGGTCTGTCACGTCGACTTCGATCATCATCCAAGCGTGCGGCGCTTCGTGCTTGCTCTTGAGCATATTCGCAGCAATCGCTTTACGCACGCCAGTTACCGGAATCTCGATATCGCCAGTTGCCGATTCGATCGACTCTTCCTTCGCTGCCGGCGCTGTTGGCGCTTGTTGCGGTGCAGCTTGTTGAACAGGCTCTGCCGCTTCAGTCGCTCCGGCAGCTTGTGCCGTTTTGCCGCCAGCTTGCGGGATATTGCCGCTTTCGATCAATTGCAGCAGGTCCTTGCGGGTGATGCGGCCTTCGTTTCCGGATCCTTCGACTTGGTTCAAGTCAATATCATGATCCTGTGCAAGACGGAGAACGGCTGGTGAATAGCGCGCTTTCCCGCCTTGAGGTTTAGCTGGTTTCGAGGAGCCTTTTTCGCCTTCAAGCTGTTTCGTTGGTGCCGCGCCTGCAGCCGGCATTTCATTGGCTTTTTCGCCTTCAGCCGGCTTCGCCTCTTCGACTGGCGCGGAATCTCCGCCCTCAGTTTCGATTGTGCAGACCACTTCGCCGACTTCCAATGTATCCCCTTCGGAAGCGATCAACTCTTTGATCGTTCCTGTAAAGGATGAAGGGACTTCTGCGGTTACTTTATCAGTATTGACTTCCGCCAACGGATCATACTTATTTACGTGATCGCCTGGCTGGACGAGCCATTTTTCGATTGTGCCTTCTGTTACACTCTCGCCTAGTTGCGGCATCGTGATTTTTTCAATAGCCAAAGGGGTTCCTCCTTTTCAATCTGTATTGCATGCCTCTATATTTCGCCGGTTCGTCTTATGCCTGTCGAAGCTAAACGGCCGTTTTCGCTTTTCTTTTGTCCAGCTTCGTTGCCCAGCCCCTCGAGGTCGCTTCGGCCCCACCTGCACTGGCAAAGAACGCCAGTGCTGGCGTGACCTCCAGCGCTTGTCGGGGCTAGATGGGCAACTCCGCTTTTCTTCTGTCCAGCTCCAACGGCCAGCTTCTCGGGTCATAAATCATTCTGGCTGTGCGGCAAAAAAGCGCCGCTTCGCCAGCCTGCTTTATGCCTGTCGAAGCTAGACGGCCATTTCCGCTTTTCTTCTTAAAACTCGGCTAGTTCTCTCATGGCTTTTTCTACTTTGTCCGGGTTGATCATGAAGAATTTTTCCATGGTCGGTGCGTATGGCATCGCCGGGACGTCCGGCCCAGCGAGGCGCTTGATCGGTGCGTCAAGGTCGAATAGGCAGTTTTCTGCAATGATCGCTGCCACTTCGCCGATGATGCTTCCTTCTTTATTGTCTTCAGTGACCAGGAGGACTTTACCAGTCTTTTTCGCCGCTTCGATGATGGCCTCTTTGTCCAGCGGATAGATCGTGCGCAAATCGAGGATATGCGCTGAATAGCCGTCTTCTGCCAGGCGTTCGGCTGCTTGCAACGCGAAGTTGACAGCCAGGCCGTAAGTGATGACCGTGATGTCTTCCCCTTCACGCTTGACGTCGGCCTTCCCGATTTCGATTGTGTAATCGTCTTCCGGCACTTCGCCTTTGATCAGGCGGTAAGCACGTTTGTGTTCAAAGAACATGACCGGGTCTTCATCGCGGATCGCGGCTTTCAAAAGCCCTTTAGCGTCATACGGGTTGGACGGGATGACGATTTTCAATCCAGGCTGGTTTGCGAATACCGCCTCAACCGACTGAGAGTGGTACAATGCGCCGTGGACGCCCCCGCCGAAAGGCGCACGGAAGACAATCGGGCAGGACCAATCATTGTTCGAACGGTAACGGATGCGGGAAGCTTCCGAAATGATCTGGTTGACTGCCGGCATGATGAAATCTGCGAACTGGAATTCAGCGATCGGGCGCAGGCCGTACATGGCCGCGCCGATCCCGACTCCGGCAATGGCTGATTCAGCGAGTGGCGTGTCGACTACGCGGTCTTCGCCGAATTCGTCGTAGAGCCCTTGAGTCGCTTTGAAGACGCCGCCTTTCTTACCGACATCTTCCCCAAGTACGAAAACGTTTTCGTCACGCGCCATTTCTTCTTTCATGGCCAGCGTGATGGCATCGATATAACTCATAACCGCCATTATTCGTTTCCTCCTTCTTCTGCATAGACATATTTCAATGCATCTTCCGCTTTTGCATACGGTGCATTTTCTGCATAATCCGTCGCTTCGTTGACAAGAGCCATGATGCGGTCGTTGATTTCTTTTTCGAGTGCATCATCCATGATGCCATTTTCTTTCAAATAAGCACCGAACAACAGGATCGGGTCTTTTTCTTTCTGTGCCGCAAGCTCATCCGCAGAACGGTATTGGCGGTGGTCATCGTCTGATGAGTGGGCCGTCATGCGTTCCGAGACCGTCTCGATCAGGCTCGGGCCTTCGCCATTGCGTGCGCGGTCTGCCGCTTCTTTCACGTGCTTGTAAACTTCGATCGGGTCGTTTCCGTCAATCGTCACGCCTGGCATGCCGTAGCTTGCCGCGCGGTCTGAAACGCTCTTGCTCGCCACTTGGCGGTCGAATGGCACGGAAATCGCATAGCGGTTGTTTTCGACCATCGTGATGACCGGCAATTTATGGACACCTGCAAAGTTCAAGCCTTCATGGAAATCGCCTTGGTTGGAAGATCCTTCACCGAGCGTGTTGAATGTGATAAAATCCTTCTTCTTCATTTTCCCTGCAAGCGCGACGCCCACTGCGTGAGGGAGCTGTGTCGTTACAGGAGAAGAACCTGTCAGGATGCGGTTTTTCTTCTGGCCGAAATGCCCGGGCATCTGGCGGCCGCCTGAGTTCGGATCTTCTGCTTTGGCAAAAGCCGACAGCATCAATTCTTTCGGTGTCATCCCGAAATGGAGGACGACGCCAAGGTCGCGGTAATACGGCGCAACGTAATCTTTCGTGTTATCGAGCGCATAAGCCGCCCCGACCTGTGCCGCCTCCTGCCCTTGGCAAGAAATGACGAAAGGAATTTTACCGGCGCGGTTCAGGAGCCACATGCGTTCATCGACGCGGCGTGCCGTCAACATCGTTTCATATATTTTCAAGACATCTTCGTTCGTCAATCCTACTTCTTCGTGTTTCGTAGCCATTGAATTTCCTCCTTTAACTATGGATCGCTTTGCCGTCTACGGCTAAAGCTGCTTCGCCCATGACCTCTGAAAGCGTCGGGTGCGGGTGGATCGTATCTGCAATTTCCCATGGCGTTGCGTCAAGTACCATCGCAAGCCCGGCTTCCGAGATCATGTCCGTGACATGCGGCCCGATCATGTGCACGCCGAGGATATCATTCGTTTCTTTATCCGCAATGATCTTGACGAAACCATCCGATTCCCCGTAGACCAGCGCTTTGCCAATTGCCTTGAATGAGAATTTCCCGGTTTTCACATCATAGCCTTGCTCTTTCGCCTGGTCTTCCGTAATGCCGACACTTGCCGCTTCCGGATTCGAGTAGATGCAACGGGAGACCAAATCGTAATCGATGGCGTGCGGTGCATTGCCTTTAATATGCTCGACAGCCGTGATGCCTTCATGTGACGCGACGTGTGCAAGCTGCAGGCCGCCGATGACGTCACCGATTGCGTAAATATGGGATTCTTTCGTCTGGAATGTGTTCTTCACTTGGATGAAACCATTCTCAACAAGGATGTCCGTGTTTTCGATCCCGATATTCTCCACATTCGCTTGGCGTCCGACCGAGACCAGCATTTTATCGGCAGTGAATGATTCATTGCTGCCGTTGATTTCTGCCTGGATCGACACTTGGCCATCGCCTTTTTCGACTGTTTCCGGCAAGACTTTGGCACTTGTGGCGAAGTTTATCCCTTTTTTCTTCAATAATTTCTGCATTTCCTTTGAAATGTCTTTATCTTCGGTCGGGATGATGCGGTCCGCATATTCGAGAACCGTCACGTCAACGCCGAAATCGTTGAGCATCGATGCCCATTCGATTCCGATGACACCGCCTCCGACGATCAAAATGGATTTCGGCAATTCGCTCATGGCAAGTGCTTCATCTGAGCTCATGACGAATTCCCCGTCGATCTCAAGACCTGGCAATGTCCGCGGGCGTGATCCGGTTGCGATGATGACATTGTTCGGGATGAGCATTTCATTTTCTTCTCCGTTGTTCATCTCGACGGAGATGGTTCCAGGGCTCGGCGAGAAGATCGATGGGCCGAGAATGCGGCCGATGCCTTCATAGACATCGATCTTACCTTTTTTCATCAAGCCTTGGACACCGGCATGAAGCTGGTCGACGATCCCTTGTTTGCGCTGTTGGACGCGAGAGAAATCGAGTGAAACTTCCCCGGTATTGACGCCGAAATCAGCCGCATGGTTTTTCGTCGTCGCATAAACTTCCGCACTGCGGAGCAATGCTTTACTCGGGATACAGCCTTTATGCAGGCATGTGCCGCCCAGATTGCCTTTTTCGACAATCGCAGTTTTGAGGCCGAGCTGGGCTGAGCGGATTGCCGCTACATAGCCGCCCGTACCGCCGCCTAGAATGACGACATCGTAATTTTGAGCCATTGGGTATTCCTCCTTTGGAATGGTTAACCGTTTGGATAGATTCGAGCTTGTTCTTCGCCGTCGAGTACCCGGCTGGCGCCTTCTGCGAGCGCTTGCAATTCGTTTTCGCCGGGGTGAATCACCACGTCGGCAATCCATGAAATTCGGTCAGAAATCGATTTGACGAACTCTTTTCCATAAGCCAAGCCGCCGGTCAGGATGATGGCATCGACCTGCCCTTTCAATACGGCACTTGCAGAACCGATTTCCTTGGCGACTTGATAAGCCATCGCCTCGTAAATCAAGGCGGCTTCCTTATCGCCTTTTTGGATGCGTTTTTCGACCGTCACTGCGTCGTTCGTGCCGAGATAACCGACCAACCCGCCTTGCCCGACGAGCTTTTTCATGATCTCATGACGATAATATTGTCCGGAAAAGCACAGTTCGACCAAATCACCCGCCGGCACGGTGCCTGCCCGCTCCGGGCTGAAAGGGCCATCGCCGTGCAAGCCATTATTGACGTCGACGACTTTGCCGCCTTCATGCACGCCGACCGTGATGCCTCCGCCCATATGTGTAACGATGAGGCGCAGGTCCTGGTATGCCCGCCCTGTCTCTTTGGCATAGCGTCTTGCGACCGCTTTTTGGTTGAGGGCATGGAAAATCGATTTGCGTTCAATTAATGAAAAGCCGGAAACACGTGCAATAGGCGCTAATTCATCAACCACCACCGGATCGACAATAAATGCCGGGATGTTCAATCCTTCGGCAATTTCATGGGCGATGATGCCGCCGAGGTTGGAAGCGTGCTGGCCCGAATAGCCTTCGCGTAAATCCTCCAGCATCGCTTCATTGACAGCGTAAGTGCCGCCTTCGATCGGCCGCAACAAGCCGCCCCTTCCGCATACGGCAGAAAGTTTCGAGACGTTCATGCCTTCTTCATCCAGCGCTTCCAATATGTTTTGTTTCCTGAATTGGAACTGGTCAATAATGGCAGGGAAATCCGCCAGCTCTTCTGTTGAGTGGCGGATTGTTTTTTCAAGGATCTGGACATCGTTGTCAAAAACGCCGATCTTTGTCGAAGTTGAGCCGGGGTTAATGACCAGAATTCGATTCAGCTGTTTTTGCACATCGATTCCTCCATTTCTTCCTTCTGGTTAGCGTCTGCTCAAGATATCGTGGCCGTGGCCGCTGCGCAGGAATTGGCTTCTGGAATTACGGACGCGTTCGATACGCTCTTCAGCCATGCGCTCAGCAGCGATATAGCTCGGGATCCCGTCGCGTTTAGCGATTTCGAAGATGCGCGTGATGCTGTCGTAGATCGTTTCAACGCGTTTCATGGCGCGTTCGTTGTTGTAGCCGTAAAGCTCATCCGCTACGTTGATGACGCCGCCTGAGTTGATGACGAAATCCGGTGCGTAAACGATGCCGCGTGCTTCGAGTTCATCGCCGTGGCGTTCTTCTTTCAACTGGTTGTTGGCAGAGCCTGCAACTACTTTGACTTTCAATTGAGGAATCGTCTCATCGTTGATGATCGCTCCCATAGCACATGGCGCAAAGATATCCGCATCCTGCGAATAGATTTCGTTAGGCTCGACTGCAGTTGCGCCGAATGCCTCCACTGCACGCTGAACCGCTTCTTTATTGATGTCTGTGACGATCAATTTCGCGCCTTCCTTGTGCAAGTACTCACATAGTGGATACGCGACGTTACCGACGCCTTGCACTGCCACTGTTTTGCCTTCAAGTGAATCGTCGCCGTAAGCTTCCATCGCAGCAGCTTTCATGCCGATGTATGCGCCGTACGCAGTGACAGGGGACGGATTGCCGGATGAACCGAATGCCGGCGAGATGCCTGTAACGAAATCCGTTTCTTCGTGGATCATGTCCATATCGGCGACAGTCGTCCCCACATCTTCAGCCGTGATGTAACGGCCGTTCAAGCCTTGGATGAAACGGCCGAAAGCGCGGAACATTTCTTCATTTTTGTCTTTCAGCGGATCGCCGATGATGACGGTCTTGCCGCCGCCGAGGTTAAGCCCCGCAGCTGCGTTTTTGTACGTCATGCCGCGCCCTAGGCGGATCGCGTCTTCAATCGCCTCTTCTTCAGTCTCATAGTTCCACATGCGTGTGCCGCCAAGAGCCGGCCCAAGAGTCGTATCGTGGATGCAGATGATGGCTTTCAGCCCTGAGTTTTTGTCCTGGCAAAATACCAATTGCTCGTAGTCGTGTTCTTCCATTTTTTTGAAAATTTCCATCATAAATTCCTCCTAGTGGTTTCTGCTGATTTTGGCAAAAATTTTAATGGGCAGCGATCTGTTGAATAGACGCTGCTTTTATAGAGTCGCTGAGCGCAATGCTAAAGCGAGAGAGAATAATTTGCTTTCTGCACTGTCGGCGCGCGATGTCAAGACGATCGGCGCTTTTGCGCCTGCAATGATGCCGCCGACTTTGGCTTTCGAAAAATAGACAAGTGATTTATAGAGGATATTTCCTGCTTCGATGTTTGGCACCAACAGGATGTCTGCATGCCCCGCTGTGTCCCCTTCGATGCGTTTATGCTTTGCCGCTTCCACGGAGATGGCGTTGTCCAGGGCGAGCGGCCCATCGACGATGCAATCGGTAATCTGCCCGCGTTTGTTCATGGCGGCCAGCGCGGCGGCATCCAGAGTCGCCTGCATGGCAGGATTGACGACTTCCACCGCCGCGAGCGCAGCCACGATCGGCAGTTCGACACCATTCGCCCGCGCCACCTGGACCGCATTGCGGATGATCTGCGCTTTTTCCTGAAGCGACGGTTCGAGGTTCATGCCGGCATCGGTTACGAAAATGAGCCTGTCATAGCCTTCGACCTCGAAAGCCGCTACATGTGACAATACCGATCCGGTGCGAAGGCCGTAATCGGCATTGAGCGCGGCCTTCATCAGTGTTGCAGTCGGGATATGCCCTTTCATCAATACGCTGGCGTCATTCATGAAGACGGCCCGCACCGCTTCTTTTGCCGCTTGCTGAGCTCCGTTCACATGATGAAAGGCCAGTTTCGGATGTCCTTTTAAATGTGGAAAGTCATCCGCAATTAATTGCTTTAAAGTGGATTCGTCATCGTATAGATGAAAGCTTGCCAGATTTTGATCGAGCGCCAATGAAATGGCTTCCAAAACTGCGTGGTCCGCAGCGGCTGCCACGGCAACAGCGTGCTCATCCTGTAAGTCGATTTCATCGACGATGCGTTGCAAAGTGGTCATATCTATCACCTCATTCTTTTTTATTAAAACAGAAGAAAACTTGAGATATAAGGGATGTAAGCGTTTTATTTGCAAAATACGGCAGTTCTCTTTGCAAATTTTTGCAAAACCTTGCAAAGAGTTGCAAAAGCTTATAGTAGTCCGAATTTTTCCAATTTATAGTATAAAGTGCGCAAAGAAATCTGGAGTTGTTTCGCGGTTTTCGATTTATTGCCCTTCGCTTCCTCAAGCGCTCTATGGAGGATGCCGCGCTCGACGGTTTCCAGTTGTTCCTGCAAGGGAGCCGACGCGGGAATGATCACTTCGTTCTTTGCTTCTTTCGCTTTCAGCATATTCAAGGGGATATGGTCTTCCGTCATGACTTTATCGTTCATTTGCATAAAAATCATCGACCGACTCAAGATGTTCTCTAATTCCCGCACATTCCCCGGCCAATCGTACATCTTCAGGAATTGCAAGGCTTTTTCCGATACACTTTCTACATTGCGCCCATATTCCTGGTTGAGCTTCAGCAACAGGCGGTCGACGATGCGCGGGATGTCCTGTTTCCTGCTGCGCAATGGCGGAATCAATATCGGCATGCGGTTCAGCCGGTAATACAGGTCTTCCCTGAAGGTCCCGTCAAGCAGCGCCTTTTCCATATTGGCATTGGTCGAGGCGATGACACGGACATTGACTGGGATCGGCTTGGTCCCGCCGATCCGCATCGTTTCGTGTTCCTGCAATACCCGCAGCAATTTGCTTTGGATCTGAGGGGACAATTCCCCGATTTCGTCGAGAAAGATGCTGCCGTTGTTCGCCTCTTCCAGCAATCCCCGCTTTGCCCCGGTCCGGCTTTCAAGCGTGGCGCCTTCTTCGTAACCGAACAGTTCGGCATCCAATTGCTCACTTGATACGGCCGCACAATTGACCCGGACGAATTTATTGAACTGCCTTTCGCTGGCGCTGTGGATGGCGTGCGCGAACAATTCCTTGCCCGTGCCCGACTCGCCGCGCAACAGCACGGTTACAAGTGTTTGGGCGGCGAGTTTCGCTTGCTGCAGTGACAATTGCATTTCGGGCGATAAGCCGATGATGTCATCGAAGGTATACTTCGATTCAAGCGTCCGGATGATGCTTCTCGCACGGTCCAGTTCTTTCATAAGCGAACGGATTTCCGTCGTGTCATGGATGACCCCGACGCTCCCCTTCAATTGGTTATCGACGATGATCGGCGCCACGTTGACGATGACTTCCCGTTTGGCCGGTCCGACTTTCAAATTGACACCGCGCACTGGCTTACGTGTTTGCAAGGCCTTGAAGTGCATGCTTTCGCCTTCCGAAATGTCCGCAGACGCCGGGCGGCCGATGACTTGTTCCATCTCAAGACCCGTAATTCTTGTATAGGCCGGATTGACGAGCAAACCGTTGCCTTTTTCGTCCACCACGGAAATGGCATCGTCGCTGGATTGGATGATTGCTTGGAGCATCGTTTGGATTTCCTTCAGGTCGGTGATTTCCTCGGCGAGCGAAACCACTTCCGTGATGTCCTTGAATACCGCAAAGGCACCGATCAATTCACCGGTTTCATCGATCATCGGGAACCGGCTCGTGACGATTTTCGAGCCGTCCTTCAGTTCCAGCTCACGGTTCAATTCTGTCCTGCCTGTCTCGATGATTCTCGGCAATTCGCTCATCGAAATCAATTCATGAATATGCCGGCCGATCGCTTCCTCCTGCTTGACCGAAAGCATGCGCGCGGCACTGCGGTTGATGAAATTTATATGGTTATCAAGATCGATGCCGACCATGCCTTCGTCGATCGAATTGAAAATGATTGATCCTTTGTGGCTCTCGTTGCTCAGCCTATTGATATAGTGTTCTTTCTCATCCATTAAACGTACGAAGATGTTGGCGACGCTCCCCGGGATGATGACAGTTCGCGGGGGATAAAAACGGCGCAGGCGCTGCGTCAAGTCGTCGTCGCCGGTGACATTGAAGACGATATCGACCGCTTTCGGCAACTCCCGATAATCCGTGGATGTGGAGATCCGGAACTTTTCGGCTTCCCGTAAAGCTGGCGCTGCCGCATCGATATCCGCCACTCCTTCGACATTGAACCATCCTGATTCGACGAGCAGTTTCAGAATCGCAGACCCGCCGATTCCGCCGCCGATTATGATCACTTTTTGCAATTTCCTTCAAACCTTTCTATCCCGATTCGTGCAATGGACTGCACATATATTTCTAGCCTACCGCAGGGGACAATTCTTGACAACTTTGAGCGGATTGGAAACAATGGAACATGAAGGATGTGGAATACATGGGACGATTTATTGCATTTATCATTTTGCTCATTCCCGGCGTCATGGCCGCTTATGGCATCAAATTAATGCGGGATACCCTTTTCAGTAAATTGCTCGAACCGTATCCTGCGCTCTGGATGCAGTTTACCCTCGGGACGTTATTTACAGTAATCGGCATCGGCTTCTTCGCCGGGTTCCTGCTGAATCGCGACCGTAAAAAAGGCAATGTGTCTGAACGGTTCCAAAAGCGATAAATGAAGCTATGCATTGAACACATAAAAAAGCCAGCGGGGAACGATCGTTCCCCGCTGGCTTTTTCCTTTAATGCTGCAATTCCGTTTCAATGGTTTTCCGTAATGATTTAATACGTGCAGGATAATCGGTAATGATCCCCTTGACTGAGGGGTGCAGCGCGTGAAGAAACCGTTCGTTTCCGGATACTCCATAAAGCCTTACCGGTTTATCCATTTTCGCGATCGGTTCCAGCCATTTGGGCTTGTGGAACCTTTTATGGAAATGGAAATAATCAAGCCATTGGTAATTCTCCAGTTCACTCCACTGTTCAGCGCGTTTCAATATCCACGCCGTTTCGATATGCGGCTGCAAATGCTTCATCTTCGCGAGAAGCTCAACATCAAATGAGGAAAGATGGATATCCCCTCCCCCTTCCAGTAATGCCGAGACGATGCCGGGACCGTCAGGATGCTTAGCGACAGATGACTTCAATTCGATATTCAACGGGATGCCTTTCTTCTTGGCCCAGTCAATGACTTCATATGCCAACGGGATCGAGTGGCGCCCGAAACGCCTGAACTTTTTCCGGATCGTCAGCAATTTCAATGATTCATAACGCATATCTTGAATGTCCGCCCGCAACCCCGTCAAGCGTCTCAATTGGTCATCGTGATAAACGATTGCAATGCCGTCTCTTGTCATCTGGACATCCAACTCGATGCCCACTTGGATTTGATGCGCCAGCTCAAATGCATGCCAAGTATTTTCAAGTGCATGGCCAGAAGCGCCACGATGCGCGTAAATTCCGATTTCAGGCATAGCTACCCCCCTTTTGGATAGGACCTGGCTTCGATCATTTATTTTATCATTTCATGGTTCAGGTGCAAGTGTTGGGCTTTCTTGCTGGCTTTTTTTGATTTCATATATTTCCTTATGTAATTAAATACATTTATTAATAAGGCGCTGAAGCACAAAAAAACCGCGGCCCTTAGCAGGCGGCGGTTCATGTTTATTGTGCATCATTCGCGCCGAGACTGTCGACAATCATGGCGATGAATTCGGAATTGGACGGCTTCGATTGCAGATGCGCTTCACTATAGCCGAACACGCTGGCGATATGCTTGACGGATTCGCTGCGTACCCATACCTGCTCGATGGCATGCCGGATCGACCTCTCGACCCGCGCCGGCGTCGTATCGAATTTCAAGGCGATCTTCGGGTATAGCTCTTTCGTCACTTTGCCAAGTGCGGAAGGCTCATCCACGACGATCGATACGGCCGCCTTCAAATACATATAGCCTTTCAAATGCGGCGGCACGCCGATGTCCTTCAGCCTCAAAGTAATGAGCTCATCTTTTGTCACCATACCGTTTTTCGCAGGCTGGTCACCGTTTTTCATAATATGGTTGATTTGCATGACCAGCCGTTCGGTCTCGAACGGTTTCATGATGAAATAGGACGCCCCGTAATCCGCAGCTTGGCTCATGATCGACTCCTGGCCGAATGCGGACAGCATGATGACATGGATCTTGCTCATGCGTTCATCGGCACGCAGCACATCGAGTACCGCAATCCCATCGAGATACGGCATGATGATGTCGAGCAATAAGATGTCCGCATCGGTCTGTTCCAAGATGCCTATGCATTCCCTGCCATCGTAGGCGACGCCCACCACTTCCATATTGGGCTGTGAATCCAGAAATTCGGTCATCAGTTCGACAAGCTCACGATTGTCATCGGCAATGGCGATTTTTATTTTCTCCATATTTTTCTCTCCTAAAATACAGGCTCCGGCCCCTTATTTCATCAACAGCTTCCGGTCCCTCGCCAAAGTCAGCAGTTCGTCAGCATGCTGTAAGGTCAATTCTGTGATTTCCGCCCCTGACAGCATGCGGCTCATTTCTTCGGTACGCTTACGCCCGGTCAATTCCTTCACCGATGTGGTCGTGCGGTCTTTCGACACTTTTTTCTCGATAAACAGATGCTGGTCTGCCATCGCAGCGACTTGCGGAAGGTGGGAAATGCATAGCACCTGGGAATGGCGGGCGATGGCAGCGATTTTCTCCGCAATCGCCTGCGCCACACGGCCACTGACGCCCGTGTCGACTTCATCGAATATGATCGAAGTGATGCCCTGGTGCTTGGAAAAGATCGTCTTCAAGGCAAGCATCATGCGCGACAATTCACCGCCTGAAGCCACTTTCGTCAGCGGCTTCAAAGGTTCCCCAACATTCGTCGAAATATGGAATGCGATGCTGTCCTGGCCAAAACGGTCGAATTTCCCTTTCGGCAGCAGGTTGAACTGGACCTCGAATGAAGCTTTGCCCATATGGAGCTCCTTCAATTGTTCCATGATCGCTTTCGCCAATTTGGCTGCCGCCTGTTTTCTGAGCAAGGTCAGTTCTTCCGCTTCGATGCGCAAGTCCTCGGTCAATTCCTTGAGCTTCTCCTGATCGAGACGCAATCGTTGGTCGCGGTTTAGCAATTTGTCCAGTTCATCGGCCTGCTCTTCCTGATACAATAGCATATCTTCGACCGACGCGCCGTATTTGCGCTTCAAGGATTGCAATAGTCCAAGGCGCTGCTCGATTTCATTGAGCCGTTCCGGGTCGAATTCCAGCTGATCCAGGATGCGCTTGATTTCAGTCGCTGTGTCCTGGAGCTGATAGAATGCCCCTGCAACCGATTCCGAAGCCTCTTGGAACTGCTCGTCGACCGCTGCGGCATGTTCCAGTTCGCTCATCGCGTTGCCGACCCAATCCAGCCCTTTCGATTCCCCTTGAATCGCTTCATGGGCTTGTGAAATCGATTCGAAAATCTTGGTGAAATTCTGCAGCCGTTTGCGTTCCTCCAACAGCGTTTCTTCCTCGCCCGGCACAAGCTGGGCTTCTTCGATTTCACGCAGTTGGAAGGTCAGCAAATCGATGCGCTGTGCGATCTGTTGCTCATTCTCATTATAACTGGCGAACTCACGCTTTAATTTCGTATATTTTTCGAATGTATGGCCATACCCCTCCTTGGCCTTGGTCAACAGCTTCCCGGCAAATTGATCCAATAGATGAAGATGCTGCTTCTCGTCCATCAACTCCTGCGTCTCGTGCTGGCCGTGGATATCGATCAAAGCAGCCCCCACTTCGCGCAAGATCGAGATGGTCACGAGTTTGCCGTTGATGCGGCAGACATTTTTCCCTTTGCCGTTCAGCTCGCGGCGCAACAGGACATCCCCATCGCTCGCCTGGATGCCGAAGTCCTCCAGTTTTTTATGGACCGGATGCTTATTGCCCTCAATATGGAACAAGCCTTCGATTTCGGCTTTCTGTGCCCCGTGTCGAATGAATTCCTGGCTTCCGCGCCCTCCGGCCAGTAAGTGCACGGCATCGATGATGATCGATTTACCTGCACCTGTTTCCCCTGTCAGGACTGTCATGCCTTCTGTAAAACTGACCGATAATGTATCGATAATCGCAAAATTGCGGATATCCAATTCTCGCAGCATATACACCCACCTCTTTAATTAAAGCATTTCAATCAAGCGTTGTTTCAATACTTCGCGGTGTTCCACATCACGGCAGATGATCAAGCATGTGTCATCCCCGCAGATGGTCCCCAGAATTTCCTCCCAATCCAAATGGTCGATCAAAGACCCGATCGCGTGGGCATTTCCCGGCAGTGTTTTCATGACCAAAAAATGGCTGGCCCCATCGATGCTGACGAATGCGTCAGTAAGCGCCCGGTGCAGTTTCTGCATCGGGTTAAAACGCTGGTCCGCCGGCAAACTGTATTTATAACGACCGTCCTGCAATGGGACTTTCACTAGATGAAGTTCCTTGATATCGCGCGATACGGTCGCTTGCGTCACTTCATAGCCCGCAGCCTTCAATAAGTCGACCAAATCATCTTGCGTTTCGATTTCGCGATTTGAGATCAAGTCGCGGATTTTGATATGACGTTGTCCTTTATTCATGGTGCTCCCCCTTGAGTGAATAATTATTCCATATACTTTATATCGTACCTCTAAACCGCGTTGATGACAAGAAAACATCGTGTCCACCATAGAACTATTTACCCCTTATCGGCTGGCTTCACTCATTTCCAGCGGCAAGCCACCAAAAAAGGGCGGGGAAATGATTCCCCAGCCCTTTTATGATAGCGGTGTATGTTGTTCCTTAAAAGCGGCATGGGCCCGCTCGACGACTTGTGCAATCGACTGCGCATCCGGCAAATCGCTTTTGACCCCCTGTTCGTTGGAGACCAGATGGAACAGGAACTCGATATTCCCTTCGCCTCCGGTAATCGGGGAATGGGTCATCGCCTTGACTTCAAAACCGCAATCGACGGCATGGGCTGCCACTTTTTGCAGCACTTCCCGGTGCACTTTCGGGTCGCGGACAATGCCTTTCTTGCCCACTTTCTCACGCCCCGCTTCGAATTGGGGTTTAACGAGCGCGATGCAATCGCCGCCTGGCACCAAAATGGTCTTCAGTACCGGCAGGATGATGCGCAATGAAATGAAGGAGACGTCGATCGTCGCCACTTCCGGCAAGCCTTCCTGGAAATCTTCAGGTTTCGAGTGACGGAAATTCGTGCGTTCCATGACCGTGACACGAGGATCTTGGCGGATTTTCCAGGCCAGTTGGTTGTAGCCGACATCGAGCGCATAGCCATGGCGGGCGCCGTTTTGCAATGCGCAATCGGTGAATCCGCCAGTCGATGAGCCGATATCGAGCATCATTTTGCCGTCTACCGTGACATCGAATTCAGCGAGCGCCTTTTCCAGTTTCAGGCCGCCACGGCTGACGTAGCGCAAATCATTTCCTTTTTTCTCAAGCGGCGCATCTACAGGGATCTTTTCGCCGGGTCTCTCGAGGCGTTCGCTGCCTGAGAAAATCACCCCGGCCATGATGGCGCGCTTGGCTTTTTCACGTGTTTCGCAGATGCCCCGTTCCACTAACAGGACATCCACCCGTTCTTTTTTCACTTTATTCATAGGGCGTTCGACCGCTCCTGCTGCTGTGAATTGTGGTTGATGCGCGATTTCACTTTCTTGACCACTTCATCGCTGTTGAGGTGGATTTCGTCCATCAACTCCGCGACATCGCCATGTTCGATGAAGAGAACCGGAATGCCCATGCGGTCGATGACAGCATGCGAATGGCCGTTATCATGCGCATACTCAAGTACCGCACTGCCGAAGCCGCCTTGCAATACCGCTTCCTCGATTGTCAACACCGGTACATTGCGGCTGAAAATCGATGCCAACATCTCTTCGTCCATCGGTTTGATGAAGCGCGCGTTGACAACTTCCACCCGGATGCCTTCGTCGCGCAACTGCCCGGCTGCATGGAGTGCCATCGGAATAGTTGTGCCGAATGTCAGGATGACGGCGTCCGTGCCTTGTTCCAGCACTTCCCAGCTGCCGATCGGGATCGCCTTCAGTTCATCGTCCATCGGCACTCCGAGGCCATTGCCGCGCGGATAGCGCAAGGCAATCGGGCCCCCGTTGTAATCGACCGCCGTCTTGACCATATGCTGCCCTTCATTCTCATCTTTCGGCATCATTAAGACCATGTTCGGAAGATGGCGAAGGAAGGCGATATCAAAGACCCCTTGGTGTGTTTCGCCATCCGCGCCGACAAGGCCCGAGCGATCGATGCCGATGAAGACGTTCAAGTTCTGGCGGCAAATGTCATGGACTACCTGATCATAGGCGCGCTGCAGGAATGTCGAATAAATCGCAAGGAACGGCTTCATCCCTTGTGTCGCAAGACCCGCGGCCATTGTCGTCGCATGCTGTTCGGCAATCCCGACATCGAACATGCGCTCAGGGAATTCGGAGGCGAACCCTTCCAATTTCGAACCGACAGGCATCGCTGGCGTAATGGCGACGATGCGTTCATCGGTGCGCGCCAGTTTGCGGGCGGTTTCCGCGATCAGCCCGCTCCACGAAGGGGCTGTGGAGGAAGATTTCACCAAATCGCCGGTTTCCATTTTATATGGCCCGATCCCGTGCCATGTGCCGATTTTATCCTGTTCGGCCGGCAAATAGCCTTTGCCTTTTTTCGTAATGACATGAAGCAGGACAGGGCCTTTCGTTTTTTTCGCATATTCCAGGTTGTCTTCAAGCTCCTCCAGGTCATGCCCGTCGATCGGGCCGAGGTAGGTAAAGCCGAGCTCTTCGAAGAACATCCCCGAAACGACCAGGTATTTCAGGCTGTCTTTGACGCGCTCTGCCGTTGAAGCGAGCTTGCCTCCGACTGCCGGCACTTTTTTCAGCAAATATTCGAGGTCGTCTTTGACTTTATTGTATTTGCCGGCTGTCCGCATGCGTCCAAGAACGCTATGCAGCGCCCCAACGTTCGGTGCGATCGACATCTCGTTATCATTAAGGATGACGGTCATGTCGGTCTGGGCATGCCCAATATGGTTCAGCGCCTCAAACGCCATGCCGCCGGTCAATGCGCCATCGCCGATGATCGGGATGACATAATTTTTGTCTTTTTTAATATCGCGCGCTGCCGCCATGCCCATCGCCGCAGACAAGGAAGTCGAGCTGTGGCCAGTTTCCCAGACATCGTGATCGCTTTCATTGCGTTTCGGGAAGCCGCACAGGCCTTTGAATTTCCGTAGCGTCTCGAATTGATCCGCGCGACCTGTCAAGATTTTATGGACGTAGGACTGATGCCCGACATCCCAGATCAATTTATCATCCGGGCTGTCGAACACGCGGTGAAGCGCAATCGTCAATTCCACCACGCCGAGGTTTGGGCCGATATGCCCACCGGTTTTCGAAAGATTTTCTATGAGAAATCGACGGATATCTTCACTTAAGAGCTCCAGTTGCTCTGAATTCAGCTCTTTGAGGAAAGATGGACCAGTTATCGAATGAAGATCCATTTGCCATCACACACCTTTTTTCTATATTTTCCTGTATTGTTGTCTCCCCATATTATAGCAAGACAGGGCAAATGTACAAACAAGAGCCCTATTTTCAGCTTTTTCGCTGGACGATCAGCTCAGTCAATTCCTTCAATAATCGCTGGTCTCCGGGAAGTTCACTAAGCGCATCCAGTGCCTGTTGTGCGTGATGATCCAGCTTTTCCTTCGCTTTCGGCAAAGTCAGGATGCCGGGATACGTGCTTTTGTCGCTCGACTCGTCTTTTCCGGCTGTTTTCCCGAGTTCTTCGGATGTGCCGGTGACATCCAAAATATCATCCTGGATCTGGAAGGCCAAGCCCAGATGGCGGCCGAAAGTTGAAAGCGCCACCAACTGATCGGAACTGGCTCCTGCGAGGATCGCCCCTGAAATGATGCTGTAGGTCAGCAAAGCACCTGTCTTCAATACATGCACTTGTTCCAATTGTTCCAGGCTCAGCTGTTGTTCTTCCCCTTCGATATCGAGGACCTGACCACCAACCATGCCTTCCGCGCCCGCCGCTGTCGACAACAGGTCGATGAGGCGTATTTTATCTTCTGCGGAAACATCTTCCAGGCGCGACAGGATGCCGAAGCTCAAGGTCAACAGGGCATCGCCCGCTAAAATGGCGACCGCTTCGCCGAACACTTTATGGTTGGTAGGCATGCCGCGGCGCAGGTCATCATTGTCCATGCTCGGCAAATCATCGTGAATCAAGGAATATGTATGGATCATTTCGATCGCAGCAGCCACTTTCAAGGCATCGGGATGGGCTGCGCCTTGTTCATGCATCGTGGCGAGCACGAGCATCGGCCGGATGCGCTTGCCTCCTGCCTGCAAGGAATAATGCATGGACTCCTTCAGTGATTCCGGAATCGCCAATGCTCTGATCAATTCCGCCATCTCCTGCTGGATGACCGGTTCATAATGGGTTCTGAATTGTTTTAAGTTCATTGCGCATTCCCTTCCCCTTCGATTTCAGCAGGGACTTCCTTGCCATCCTTCATCATCGTCACCAGCTGGTTCTCGGCATTTTTCAATTTATCGTGGCACAGCTTCGATAATTCCATGCCTTTTTGGTAAAGCGTCAAGGCTTCCTCGAGGGGTACATCGCCTTGCTCGAGCAATTTGACGATTTCCTCCAACTGCTCCATTGCGTCATTGAACATCAAGTTGTTTTCTGCCATTTAGTCGCGCTCCTTATCTTTTGGGTTGATCGCTTCGATGACGGTCTCGATTTCCCCGTCTTTCAATGAAAGGCTCAGCCTGTCGCCAAGCCCCAGCTGATCCACGGATTTCACCACGCCGCCTTCCTTGAACGGAATCGCATAGCCCCTGTCCATGACTTTCAAGGGGCTGAGCGCATCCAACGTGCGGATGGCAGATTTCAATTGCTGGTCCCGCTGCCGGAACACTTGGGTAATGCGCTGGTCGAGACGGTCCGCAAGAACGGCCAAATCGCGGTCCGCCTGGCGGATGCGGTCAGCCGGGTTGCGGTTTTCCAATTGGCGGGACAGCATGGAAAGGCGGTCTCCCGAACGCTTGACCGTAAGCACGGTCTCACGCTGCAATGCGTCCGTCGCCCGTTCGATGCGCTCGATGAACGGCCGGTAGAGGCGGTCCGGATATGCCATCGGATATGAATTTTGGAGCTGTGTCAGGCGGATGCGGCGCTGTTCCAGGTCATTTGACATGAGGCGGAACATCGCTTGGCGCTGGCCCATGACGCGCTCGAGCAGCTCGATGCGGCTCGGCACCGCGAGCTCTGCGGCGGCTGTCGGGGTCGCTGCCCGCAAATCCGCCACAAAATCAGCGATCGTCGTATCGGTCTCATGGCCGACTGCCGAGATGACCGGGATGCCTGATGCATGGATCGCACGTGCCACCGCTTCTTCATTGAAAGCCCACAGATCTTCGATCGATCCGCCCCCGCGCCCGACGATCAAGACGTCGCTGTCTGTGCGGTTCGCCTGCTGGATCGACTGGACGATCGACTGGACTGCCCCCTGGCCTTGCACCAAGGTCGGGAACAGCACAATCTGCGCAAGCGGGTACCGGCGCTTCAGCGTGGTGATGATGTCCCGAACTGCGGCTCCGGTCTGCGCCGTGATGACTGCCACTTTTTCGGGAAACTGCGGCAAGGCTTGTTTATGTGCAGCATTGAACAAGCCTTCTTTATTGAGCTTTTCCTTTAATTGCTCGAAAGCCAAATAATAATCGCCGATGCCATCTGGCTGCATCGACTGGGCATATAATTGGTATTGTCCCGATGCTTCGTAGACGGAGATATCTCCGCGGATCAGGACGGTCATGCCGCTTTCCGGGCGAAATTTCATCGATTTCGCCCGCGCCGAGAACATGACGGCCGGCAAGCGCGCCTTCTGGTCTTTCAACGTAAAGTAAATATGCCCGCTCGTATGGATTTTCACATTCGACAGCTCCCCTTTTACGTAAACATCACGCAGATGGGGGTCGGCATCGAATTTCTTCTTTATGTATTTTGTTATTGCTGCAACACTTAAGTACGGGTCGGTCGCCAAAATGTCAACCCCTGTCTATGGAAAGTAAAAAGCTGTCTTTCTTTCGAAAAACAGCTCTATTTGCTATTCATTTTACACGCTTTCGCCGGCTTTGTCTTTCGATAATCCTTTTTCCGCCGATAGGCAAGTATTTTCCATCAGCATCGCGATGGTCATGGGCCCGACGCCGCCCGGCACAGGCGTGATGAACCCGGCACGCTCTTGCACCGCGCTGAAATCGACGTCGCCGCATAATTTCCCGTTTTCGTCCCGGTTCATGCCGACATCGATGACGACGGCGCCTTCTTTGATATGGTCAGGCCCGATGAACTTCGCCCGCCCGATCGCAGCGATGATGATGTCCGCCTGCTTGGTCATGGCCTTCAAGTCCGGGGTCTTGGAGTGGCAATAGGTCACGGTCGCATCTTTTTGCAGCAGCAATTGCCCGACCGGTTTGCCGACGATATTGCTGCGGCCGATGACGACCGCATGCTTGCCTGCCGGGTCGATGCCGTAATGCTCAAGCAGCACCATCACCCCATGCGGCGTGCATGGCAGGAACGTGTCCTTGCCGATCATCAGATTGCCGACCGATATCGGGTGGAAGCCATCGACATCCTTTTCGGGAGCGATGGCCGTGATGATCTTGAATTCGTCGATCTGCGCAGGAAGCGGCAATTGGACCAGGATGCCGTGGATATCCGGATCGTTGTTCAATTCATCGATTTTCTCAAGCAGTTCCTGCTCGGTCATGGACGCGGGGTATAAATGAAGGTCCGACCGCATGCCGAGGGACTCGCAGGTCTTTTTCTTGTTTTTGACATAGGTTTGCGAAGCGGAATCATCGCCCACGAGTATGACCGAAAGGCCCGGGGTGACTCCTTCTGTTTTCAGTTTCTCTACACGTTGTTGCACTCGCTCTTTAATTTTCCGGCTTACGGCTTTTCCATCAATCAATTCAGCAGTCACGTAGATTCCTCCAATGATTAGTTCGCAGTTTGGTCAGTGAATTTCGAAAGCACGCCGTTGACGAAACGGCTGGACTTGTCATCCCCAAAGGTTTTGCTCAACTCGATCGCCTCGTTCAAGACGACCCGGCTCGGGGCATCATCCATGTATTCCAGTTCAAATACGGCCATGCGCAAAATGGTGCGTTCAACTTTCGGCAAACGCTCGAGTGACCAGTTTTGCAGGTGGCCCTTCAATTTCCCGTCGATTTCCTGCTGCTTGCCGTTCGTCCCTTCCACAAGCAATTTATAGAACTGGTCGGTTTCGCCCTCAATGACATGTTCCATCGCCTCTTCGATTGTCAATTCGGTTCCATCGAGCTGGAATAGCGTCTGAAGCGCTTTTTCCCGTGCTTCGTGTCGTTTCATCATAATTCCGGTCTCCTTTTTCAAGCTGATTATCCCCCCATTATACAGGTAATCCCGTGGAACTTCCAAGTTTGAAATGTTCCAACAAATCATCAAGAGCACCGGGTATCCCATAAAAAGAAGGCTGGCCGGAACATGCATGAGCATGTCCGGACAGCCTGCTGATCAGTCCACTTGTGGATTGTCGAAATGTATACCGGTGATGTGAACATTCACTTCCTGCGTCTGCAGCGAAGTCATCGTCTCCAAGGTCTGGCGGACTTGTTCCTGGATTTTCTTGGCCGTCTTCGGGATCGATACGCCATAATCGATGACGCAATAGACATCGATGGCCAGCCCTTCATCCGACAGCTCGGTTTTGATGCCTTTGCCATGGACTTTTTTGCCCAAGCGCTCAACGACGCCTGAAGCGAAATTGCCGCGCATGCTGGCAACGCCTTCGATATCGGTCGCTGCGATGCTGGCGATAATTTCCAGCACTTCTGACGCGACTTCGATATTCCCGAGATCCTGTGCTCCGGGTGATTTCATTTTTACATAGGGGATTACTTTCTCTGCCATTTAATTATTCCTCCTCAGGAGCCCATTACATCATATTTTTCCAGGAATTTTGTGTTGAAGTCCCCGGATTTGAACACCTCGTGATCCATGAGGCGCAGATGGAATGGAATGGTCGTGAAGACACCCTCGACAACAAATTCATCAAGTGCACGTTTCATCTTGGCCACTGCTTCCTCGCGTGTATCGGCGAAAGTGATCAGCTTGGCCACCATCGAATCATAATAAGGCGGGATCGTATAGCCCGAATACATGGCGGAATCGACGCGTACGCCTAGGCCGCCCGGCGGTAAATACATATCCACACGCCCTGCAGAAGGCATGAAGTTCTTGAGCGGGTTTTCGGCGTTGATGCGGCATTCGATCGACCAGCCCTTGAACGTCACATCTTCCTGTTTGTAGGCGAGCGTTTCGCCGGAAGCGACTTTCAATTGCTGTTGGATCAAATCGATGCCCGTGATCATTTCGGTGACCGGGTGTTCGACCTGGATGCGCGTATTCATCTCCATGAAATAGAATTTCTGGTTTTCGACATCGAAGATGAATTCGACTGTGCCGGCACCGCGATAATTGACCGCCTGCGCCGCTTTAACGGCCGCCTCGCCCATTTCAGCACGCAATTCTTCCGACAAGGCCGGAGATGGTGCTTCTTCGACGAGTTTTTGCATGCGGCGCTGGATCGAGCAATCCCGTTCGCCCAGATGGATGGCATTGCCATGCGAATCGGCCAGCACCTGGATTTCGATATGGCGGAAATCCTCGATGAATTTCTCGATATAGACGCCTGGGTTGCCGAACGCTGCTGCCGCTTCTTTCTGTGTCATGTTCAGGCCTTTGATGAAATCTTCGCGTGTTCTCGCTACGCGGATCCCTTTGCCGCCGCCTCCCGCGGTCGCCTTGATGATGACCGGGAAACCGATTTTCTCGGCGATCTCCAAGCCTTCCTCTTCGCTACCGACAATCCCGGTGGAGCCGGGAACGACCGGAACGCCTGCAGCGCGCATCGTCTCACGAGCGACGTCTTTTGTGCCCATTTTCGAGATCGCTGCGGCTGTCGGCCCGATGAACATGATGTCGCACGCTTCACATAATTCGGCGAAGCTCGAATTTTCAGCGAGGAAACCATACCCCGGGTGGATGCCGTCGCAATTCGTCAGTTTTGCGACGCTGATGATGTTGGAGAAGTTCAAATAGCTGTCTTTTGATAACTTCGGCCCGATGCAATACGCTTCATCGGCCAATTCAACATGCAATGCTTCTTTGTCCGCTTCCGAATAAACTGCAACGGTCTGGATATCGAGCTCTTTACAGGCGCGGATGATCCGCACGGCAATTTCGCCGCGGTTGGCAATCAATACTTTTTTCATCATCGTCAGCTCCCCCCTTAGTTTGCTTTTACGAGGAACAATGGCTGACCGTATTCGACCAACTGGCCATCTTTGACTAGGATCTCAGCGATTTCCCCATCCACTTCTGCTTCGATTTCGTTAAAGAGCTTCATCGCTTCAACGATGCAAACGACTTGGTCTGAAGAAACTTTTGTCCCTACAGCCACGTATGGATCATCTTCCGGTGACGGCGATTGATAGAACGTGCCGACCATCGGAGACAGGATTTTGTGCAAGTCTTCATTGGACGCGCCCGCAGGCTCAGCAGTTTCCGTTTGGACAGGCTGTTCTGTCGGCGCAGCTTGAGTTGGTTCCGCCTGTTTCGGGGCTGCCGGCGCAGGCGCCTGTGCAGGCTCTTCTGCCACTTGCGGCTGTACCGTTGCCGACGGCTGTGCAGAGCCGGCTGAATTCTTCTTCATCTTGACTTTGACCCCATCGAATTCATAGCTGAATTCGTTGATGGAAGAATTATCCACCAATTTAATGATTTCGCGAATTTCTTGGATTTTCATATTATACCTACTCCCCTGTTATGTATTATTTTTAGCTACCTCTCCATTTTAGACTTTTTTGAATCATTTTGAAATAGCGAGGCTGTTTTTTTAAAAAAAGGCCTCATAAAAGAGGCCTTTCCTACTTATTGAGCGCGGGATACGTACGAAGAATCGGTGGTATTGATGATTAGTTTATCCCCTTGGTTGATGAAGAACGGCACCTGCACGGATAGGCCCGTTGTCAGGATCGCCGGTTTTGAACCACCGCTCGCTGTGTCTCCCTTGATGCCCGGGTCTGTTTCAGCCACTTCGAGGACGACCGTGTTCGGCAATTCGACGCCAAGCACTTCGCCGTGGTATTGGATGACCTGTACTTCCATGTTTTCCTGGAGGAATTTCAGTTCATATTCAATGCTTTTTTCCGGCAATTCGATCTGGTCGTATGTTTCCGTGTCCATGAACGCATGCATATCGCCACTTGCGTACAAATACTGCATCTTGCGGTTATCGATCTGCGCTTTCGCCACTTTTTCGCCGGCGCGGAATGTTTTTTCGTTGACCGCTCCCGTGCGCAAATTGCGTAGCTTCGAGCGAACGAATGCTGCGCCTTTACCCGGTTTTACGTGCTGGAATTCCATCACGCGCCAAATATCGTTATCCACTTCGATGGTCAATCCTGTTTTAAAATCATTTACTGAAATCATTGTAGTTCCTCCGTTTATTATAAAATGCGAAGCTCTTTGGAAGAATGCGTCAAGCGTTCATTCCCCGTTTCGGTAATCAGTATATCATCTTCGATGCGCACTCCGCCAATTCCCGGCAAATAGATGCCCGGTTCGACCGTCACAGCCATGCCCGGTTCAAGGACGGTTTCCGAGCGGAACGACAACCCTGGCCCTTCGTGGACCTCGAGCCCGATGCCGTGCCCTGTCGAGTGACCGAACGCTTCCCCGTAGCCTTTAGATTTGATGTAATCGCGAGCGATGGCATCCGCTTCGATCCCGGTCATGCCCGGCTTGATTTTCTCGAGTGCCAACATTTGTGAATCCAGCACTACTTGATAGATTTCCTTGAGCTTGTCGGAAGGTTCGCCGACCGCAACGGTGCGCGTGATGTCAGATACGTAGCCATTGTACAATGCGCCGAAATCGAGCGTGATGAGATCGCCTTGTTCGATTTTTTTATCGGACGCAACGCCATGCGGCAACGCAGAACGCAAGCCCGAGGCGACGATGATGTCGAATGAAGAGGAAGTCGCGCCTTGTGAACGCATGAAGAATTCCAGTTCATTGGAAACTTCCAGTTCTGTCATTCCCGCCTTAATGTACGAGCAAATATGTTCGAATGCATCGTCGGCGATCTTGGCTGCCGCTTTCAGCACCTCTAGTTCTTCCGGTGATTTCACCATGCGCAGCTTTTCGATCACCCCGCTTACCGGTTCGAGCGTCGCGGTTAGTTTTTCCTGATACTGCGAATAGGTCGCAAAGGTCATATAATCCTGTTCGAAAGCCAGCCGCTCGACCGCCGCTTCCCCGGCAATGCGCGCCACTTCGTCAATCAAGCCTTTTTGTGCCTGCACCACCTTGAATTCCTTGACTTGTTCCCCTGCCTGCTCGGTGTAACGGAAGTCGGTAATGAACCAGGCGTCATTCGGCGTAATGAGCGCAAGCCCGGCCGTTCCGGTGAAGCCTGTAATAAAACGAAGATTGTACGGATTTGTCACCAGCAGGGAATCCAATTCCCGCTTTTGCATTTGTTCGCGCAGTTTCATCAATTTCATCAGTTTCATCCTTTCTGTTGTCGAAGCAGGAGTGCCTGGAGCCCCAGCCGGTAGACGTCCTTGCCGAAGCCGGCGATTTGGCCAATTGCTACCGGGGCGATATGGGAATGGTGGCGGAACTCTTCACGCCCATGGATATTGGAAATATGTACTTCGACGACCGGCACTTGGATCGATTCGATGGCATCGCGGATAGCGATGCTTGTATGCGTATACGCACCGGCATTCAAGACGATGCCGGAAATGGCATCATCGTCCGCGCCGTGGATCCAATCGATCAGTTCGCCTTCATGATTGGACTGGCGGCAGATCAGTTCGAAGCCTTCCCCATCGGCGAACTCCTGCAGTTCCCGTTCAAGTTCCTGTAACGTGAAGCTGCCGTACTTTTGTTTGTCGCGTTTCCCAAGACGGTTCAAGTTGGGACCGTTCAACACCAAGACTCTCATGCCCCTTGCACCCCTTTCTTTGCGTTCCTTTTCCATTCTAGCATACGTATTATCGGCGGCAAGCAGGAAAGCAGGTCCCTCAAGCCCGAAAAAAAGCGGAAGCCTATGTTGGCTTCCGCTCCCTTCCGGCCCCGGGGTGTTCCCAGGGCGCACGGATCTGTTACAATCCGCATTTCAATTGGGCTGCACAGTTTGTGCATGTGTTGCATCCGCCCATTTCTTCCACTGTCCCTTTACGGCAGACAGGGCAGGTATTGCCGACTTCCGATCCAATCGTGACATTGGTCGAACGCAAATCCTGGATGGTATCGATCAAGACGACCGGGCGCTTGCCGGTGTCTTCTTCTTTATGCTCTTCTTCGAACGTATTGTCTTCCGCTCTCAAAGTCAGCACTTGTGAATCGCGGCTACCATCGACATACACTGTGCCGCCTTTGGCACCGCCTCTGTAAAGACGCTCATAGACGCCTTCGACCTGTTCCACCGTATAGCCTTTTGGCGCATTGACGGTTTTCGAGATCGAGGAATCGATCCAACGCTGGATGATGCACTGTACGTCCGCATGCGCTTCCGGCGCAAGGTCCATGGATGTGACAAATGCTTCCGGCAGATTGTCTTCGTCTGCGTCCGGGTTGTTCTTCAAGTATTCGCGAACAATATCCGCTTTCACTTCGATGAATTTCCCGAGGCGGCCGCTGCGGTAGTAGGTGAATGAATAATATGGTTCGAGACCTGTCGATACCCCGACCATCGTCCCGGTCGAGCCAGTCGGCGCCACCGTCAACAAGTGCGAGTTGCGGATTCCTTTAGCCATTACCGCCTGGCGGATTTCTTCTGGCATGCCTTGCATAAAGCCGGTTTCCGTGAAAGCACGGCGAAGATTCTCGGTTTCCGCGTCTGTTTCGCCGACGAGGAACGGGAAACTGCCGCGCTCTTCAGCGAGTTCAGTGGATGCTTCGTATGCGGCAACCGCAATGGTCTTGAAGATTTCATCGACCAGCTCATTGCCCTCCGGCGAACCGTATTCACGGTCGGAATAGATGAGCAAGTCAGCGAGGCCCATGACGCCAAGCCCTACGCGGCGTTCGCCGAGCGCCTGCACGCGGTTTTCCTCCAGGAAATAAGGCGTTGCGTCGATGACATTATCCTGCATGCGGACCCCGACGCGCACCGTTTCTTTCAGCGCTTCAAAATCGACTTGCTTCGTTTTCGGATCGGCGAAGCGTGCCAAATTGACGGCCGCCAAGTTGCACACGGAGTATGGCGCGAGCGGCTGTTCTCCGCAAGGGTTCGTCGCCACGACTTTTTGTCCGTAAGCTGTCGCGTTCGTCTTTTCATTGGCGTTGTCGATAAAGAAGATGCCGGGTTCTGCCGAGTATGTTGCGCACACATTGATCAAATTCCACAGTTCGCGCGCTTTAATGACACGATAGGTGCGGACTTTGTGCCCGAGACGCTCCCATTCACGCACATCGCCGATCTTATGCCATTCTTCGTTGTAGATGGCCATCTCTTCCGGTGAGTATGATTCGACCGCCGGGAAACGCAATTCGAAATCACTGTCTTTTTCGACCGCTTCCATGAAATCCTTCGTCAAGGTGACGGAAATATTGGCGCCGGTGAGGAATTCTTCGTTATGGACGGAGAATGTGCCGCCATCGCGCAGTTTCGTCTCCGCATCACGCATGATCTTCTCATTGAATCCGCCCATGCCCGGGATGGCACGGTAGTTAAGCAAACCTTGATACATCGCTTCTTCCTGCTCCGTCAAAGGCTTGAACTTCAATTTATCGTTCGCGAGGCGCTTGATCGTCTCGTCTTGGGTATTTTCGATCAAGTACCGCAGTATACGCGGATTCTGCATTTTGGAAATGATGAACTCTACGATATCCGGATGCCAGTCGGCAAGCATAATCATCTGCGCACCGCGGCGCGAACCGCCCTGTTCGACCAGATGCGTCAGTTTGGCGATATCGTCCAGCCAGGATACGGAACCGGATGATTTGCCGTTGACACCACGGGCGAGTGTATTGCGCGGGCGAAGTGTCGATCCGTTCGTCCCGACGCCGCCGCCCCGGCTCATGATTTCCATCACTTGCTTGCGATGGTCAGATATGCCTTCCCGTGAATCGGCAACAAAAGGCATCACGTAGCAGTTAAAATAGGTGACATCTGTCTCGGCGCCTGCACCGTAAAGGACGCGGCCGGCCGGCACGAAATTCAAGTTGACGAGTTGCTCGTAGAATTTTTCGAACCATTCGCTTTGCTTTTCAGGCGTTTTCTCGACTGCGGAAAGGCCTGTGGCGTTGCGTTTGGCGATTTGCTCATAAAACACTTCGAGCGGTTTCTCGATGACATCGATCGGGCGGTTGACGATGCCTTGTTCCACTTCTTCAGGATTGTCGATCGCACTGCGGTAATCCTCTTCGATCCATACGCGCGCCTTGTTCGCATCTTTATCGATCGAAACGATATATCCAAGCCCGCGCGCAGGGAATTTCGGGTCTTCCTTGACTGTCAGAACGACGAAATCACCAGGCTTCAACGTGCTCTTGCTGGTATCCTTGAAGGAATAGCGGTCGATCATGACCAGGCGGGAGACGCCTTTATGGGTCTTCTTCATATCCTTCGTGATTGCATGGACTTGAGGGAAAGCCTCGATGTCTTTGTTCAATGATTCAATGTTTAATGTATAATCGGATTGTGTGGCTGAAACCATTTGACAAATCCTCCTTTGTATTATATGGAGTGAACACTATATATAGTATTATTACATTTCCCATGATACTATATATTGAAACTCACTCGCAATAACATTTTTCTGATGGAAAATCGTCTTGCCCGAATAACCGAGCAATGGCAAGGGTTACGCGTTCACACTTCCTTCAAAATGAGACGAAAGACACGTATGTTCGCATATTCTGGCGCAAAAAACGGGTTAATTTCCTGCGGAATTCGCTTGACAACCGAAAGGATGGCCGCAATGCGGTTCATGCCCCCAGGCTTCACAGGATTGCCTCTGATTTGCCTCGATTACTGTAACATAGCCATTGAATATCCGCCACCTTATCTCTTATAATGGGGAAGTATAGAAAGGGGCAAGAATAGTGGAATTATTGTACATCACATTGGGTGTCGTCATCGCCATCCTCATTTTTGCGGTCGTTTCCTTCCTGCGCATCCGCAAGGCAGTTACCGACTTGAACCAGGAAGAATTCATCCAAGGCTACAGAAAAGCGCAGCTCATCGATGTCCGGGAACCGAAAGACTTTGCAGCCGGCCACATCCTCGGGGCGCGCAATATCCCGCAATCGCAATTGCGCCAGCGCTATAAGGAAATCCGCGCAGACAAGCCGGTCTACCTATATGACCAAAACGGTGCAAGAAGCGGTCGCGTCGCATTGTTCCTGAAGAAAAAAGGCTATGACCAATTGTTCCAATTGCAGGGCGGCTTTAAGAAATGGACAGGCAAAATCAAATCCAAATAACCGAAAAAATCCCGGAAGCGAATGCATCCGGGATTTTTTCTATCTTATTCGCTAGCTGACTGCTTCTGGTAACGGAGCACTGGCTTGCGTGCCGCTTTCGTTTCATCGAGCCGGTTGATGACCGTCGTGTGCGGTGCATTCTGCACGATCTCTGGATTTTCTTCCACTTCACGCGCAATCTGGATCATCGCATCGATAAAGTTATCGAGCGTCTCTTTTGATTCCGTCTCGGTCGGCTCGATCATCATGCCTTCTTCCACGTTGAGCGGGAAGTAGATCGTCGGCGGATGGTAACCGAAATCAAGCAGGCGTTTCGCCATATCGAGTGTTCTGACGCCGAGTTTCTTCTGGCGGCGGCCGCTCAAGACGAATTCATGCTTGCAATGGCGGTCGTACGGCAAATCGAAATGAGGCGCGAGGCGTCTCATCATGTAATTGGCATTCAAGACGGCGTATTCCGTCACTTTCTTCAAGCCATCCGGCCCCATCGTGCGGATATAAGTATAGGCGCGGACGTTGATGCCGAAGTTGCCATAGAACGGTTTGACACGGCCGATGGATTCAGGGCGGTCGTAATCGAATGCGAAGCCTTCATCGGTCTTGATGAGGATCGGCTTCGGCAAATACGGGATCAGGTCCTCTTGCACGCCGACTGGGCCAGATCCTGGGCCGCCACCGCCGTGAGGGCCCGTGAAGGTCTTGTGCAAGTTCAAATGGACGACATCAAAGCCCATGTCGCCAGGGCGTGCTTTCGACATGACGGCATTCAAGTTCGCGCCATCGTAATACAACTTGCCGCCGACACCATGGATGATCGAGGCCATCTCGAGAATGTCTTCCTCGAACAGGCCAAGCGTGTTCGGGTTCGTCAGCATGAGTGCCGCCGTGTCGTCGCCGACTACGCGCTTCAAATCCTCAAGGTCGACAAGCCCGTGTTCGTTCGATTTCACGGTCACCGTTTCGAAACCGGCGACTGTCGCAGAAGCCGGGTTCGTTCCGTGGGCAGAATCAGGCACGATGACTTTCGTGCGGTTGAAATCGCCGTTCGCTTCGTGGAATGCGCGGATCATCATGAGGCCCGTCCATTCACCGTGTGCGCCTGCAGCCGGCTGCAGCGTCACTTCGTCCATGCCGGTGATTTCCTTCAAATGTTCCTGAAGGTCATACATCAATTCCATTGCGCCCTGCACAGTCGATTCCTCCTGCAGTGGATGGATGTTCGCGAAACCTGAATAGCGGGCAACGGATTCATTGATTTTCGGGTTGTATTTCATCGTGCACGAACCGAGCGGATAGAACCCGGAATCGACACCGTGATTGCGTTTTGACAGCGCTGTGTAATGGCGCATGATATCGAGCTCCGAGACTTCCGGCAATTCTGCAAATTCCTCACGGACAAGCTCTTGTCCGAGCAGTTCGTTCAAATCCACTTCCGGCACATCAAGTTCCGGCAGGCTGTAGCCGACACGGCCTTGTTTGGTCATTTCAAAGATGAGTGGTTGGTTGTCCTTATGCATGGGAAGCCTCCGTTTCTCGCACGAATGCATCGATTTCCTGTACAAACGCGTCGATTTCTTCTTTAGAACGCTGTTCCGTGACCGCAATCAGCATATGGCCCTTTAACTCGTCGTAGCTCAAGCCGAGATCATAGCCGCCGATCATGCCTTTTTCGAATAAAGCCGCATTCAATTTCTTGACCGACGAATCGACCTTGACGGCAATTTCATTGAAATGGGCACCGTCAAAAGCGATCTCAAATCCGGATTTTTTCAGCTGCTGCTTCATATAATGGGTCTTGGTGATGTTCTGTACCGCGATTTCCTTCGTACCTTCCTTGCCGAGCGCCGTCATGGCTACAGAAGCAGCCAAAGCGTTCAAGGCCTGGTTCGAACAAATATTGGACGTGGCTTTGTCGCGGCGGATGTGCTGTTCGCGCGCTTGTAAAGTCAGGACGAATCCGCGTCTGCCTTCATCGTCTGTCGTTTCGCCGACAAGGCGCCCCGGAACTTTGCGCATCAATTTCTGTGTCACGGCGAAATAGCCGCAATGAGGGCCGCCGAATGCTTCAGGGATGCCGAATGGCTGCGCATCGCCGACTGTAATGTCAGCACCGAATTTGCCTGGCGGGGTCAAGGCGCCAAGCGCTAATGGGTTGGAAGACACCGTGAAGAGCGCTCCCGCTCCATGGACGATCGGTTCGATTTCTTTTAGATCTTCCACTTGCCCGAAAAAGTTCGGGTATTGGATCATGACGGTCGCTGTGTTTTCATCGACCATTTCCTTCAGGGCATCGATATCCGTACGGCCGTCTTTGAGCGGGACTTCCACTACTTCGATCGATTGGCCGAGCGCATAAGTACGCACTACATCGCGTGATTCGGGATGGACCGCGCGGGATACGAGAATTTTCTTGCGGCGCGTCTGGCCTGCTGCGAGCATGCCCGCTTCTGCAAGCGCTGTGCCACCGTCGTACATGGAGGAGTTTGCGATATCCATTCCGGTGATTTCCGCGATCATCGTCTGGAACTCAAAGATCGCCTGCAATTCCCCTTGGGAGATTTCGGGCTGGTAAGGTGTATAGGCCGTGTAAAATTCAGAACGGGAAATGACGTGATCGACAATGATCGGTTTGTAATGGTCATAAACACCAGCGCCGAGGAACGAAGCATACCGGACCGAATCCGCATTCTTGCCCGCGAGCTGTGCCAGTTCCTTCGTCAATGCCGATTCGGATTTAGCAGGCTTGATGTTGTATTCGCCTTTGAATCGTACTTTTTCAGGTATGTCCGAAAACAATTCGCCGATCGATTGGACACCGATCGTCTCGAGCATTTCTTTTTCATCTTGGGAAGTCATTGGTAGATAGCGATGGTTCATCGTGTGCAGTCCCCTTCTTTATTCGGATTATTTAGAGCGTTTATAAAATGGCGCTGCGACAATTTTTGCTTTCAGGCGCTTGTTGCGGATTTCGACATCCACTTCCGTGCCTAGCTCATTGTGGTTTGCATCCAGCAAAGCCAGCCCGATGTTCTTCTTCAATGTCGGCGATTGTGTTCCTGTCGTGACTTCGCCGATTTTCTCGTCACCCTTGTATACTGCATAGCCATGGCGCGGGATGCCCTTGTCGATCATTTCGATGCCGACGGATTTTCGCGGCACCCCAGCTTCTTTCTGTTCCGCTAACGCCTGTTTCCCGATAAAATCGGATTCTTTTTTCAGCTTGACCGCAAAACCGATACCCGCTTCAAGCGGCGTGATATCCTTTGATAGCTCTTGCCCATAAAGTGCGAGACCTGCTTCAAAACGCAAGGTATCGCGGGCACCTAAACCTGCCGGCACGATGCCTTCCGATTCACCGGCTTCCAGGATCCGGTCCCATAAGGCCGTGACCGCTTCCGGGCTTCCATAGATTTCAAACCCATCTTCTCCCGTATAGCCGGTGCGCGATACCAATACTCGCTGCCCGGCTACTTCGACATTATCCTTGAACCGGAACGGGCGGATCGCCGATAGGTCTTCTTCCGTCAACGCAGACAATACCTTTTCAGCCACCGGCCCTTGCAAAGCCAGCAAGCCAAAGCGGTCCGAGGCGTTATCGATTTCGACATTGCCTTCGAGATGGTTTTGCATCCAATCGAAATCCTTGTCGATATTCGAAGCGTTGACCACGAGCAGATAGCGGGCATCGCCGAGTTTGTAGACAAGCAGGTCGTCGATGGTTCCGCCGTCTTCATAGCACAGAGCCGTGTAGTGCGCTTGCCCCTCCTGGAGCTTCGATACATCGTTGGTCAGCAATTTTTGCAAATATGGCAGGCTGTCCGGCCCCGATACGAAAATCTCGCCCATATGGGAGACATCAAACAACCCCGCTTTTGTGCGGACTGCTTCATGCTCTTCTTTGATGGAAGAAAATTGCACCGGCAATTCCCATCCGCCGAAATCGATCGTCTTCCCGCCATAGCGGGCATACGATTCAAACAAAGGTGTTCGCTTCAATTGTCCCAATCTTTTCCCCTCCTGTTTTCAAGGCACACAAAAAGGACAGAAAATCCCCTTTACTAGGAAAGGGAATTCTCTGTCCTGGCACCTGAAAGTTTACCGTAACGGCTTTCCTCATCGGTAGCTGCACAAGGTCAGCATTCTCCAGAGATGCGTCCTGTACGAGTCTTTTTGCCTGAGAGATTCATGATCGATCATTTGCTCCTTCGGCGACGCTATAGCGTTCTCTCCCCGTACAATCATCCGCCCAAATCAATGATGAATTGGTCCATCCCGTTATACAGAATAGTATAACTTCGACTACATCCTAACATTGAATCAGCGAAAGCGCAATCTTTTTTGTCTTAAAGCTCTAATTACGAACATTTAAAAATAAAACTTTAAAATCATTCGTTTTTCAAGCGTTTGACTTGGAATGCAGCATATTGCGTAATTTGCCTTAGCGTGCGGTGCTCGGTCCGGATGGTAATATGCGCTGTCCTTTTGTAATCCCGGTAGCGCGATTTATGGAGCGCCTCGATTTCCTCGCGTGTCGAACGCCGGACAATCGGGCGGTTCGGGTCTTTGTGGATACGGCGCCAAATTTCCTTGAAAGGCGCATCCAAAAATAACACGAGTCCCGTCTGGCGCATGAGGCGCTGATTCACTTTGCGCATCGTGACACCGCCGCCAGTAGAGATAATACAATGGTCCTGTTGCAAATTTTGCAAAAATTCCGTCTCGAGATTCCTGAAATATTCCTCGCCGAAACGTTCGAAGATTTCCGGTATCGTCATGCCCACTTGACGGACGATTTCTTTGTCCATGTCATAATAGGGCATCTTCAATAAGAAGCTTAGCCTTCTGCCGACCGCACTTTTTCCGCAGCCCATAAAACCGATCAAATATATTCTGTTCATTGTACCCACCCGTACTACCCTACTCAGGGATTTTATTTTGCCCAATTTCTATCAGTAGTTGTATAGTAGCATTTCTATGAACATTTTCCAAACTATCATAAGTTTGATATTCGATCGCATAAAGCAGCACCATATGGGATATTAGCGTCAATGCGGACATAAAGAACACGAGAGACAATGGATAGACTGCACCGGATTGGCTAGTCAGGAAGCGCAAGCGCATAATCGGCCTCCTCTTTTGCGCCGCTGTGAAACTCCAGTTGGATGGTCAAACGCTTGCCTTTTAATTGAAAAAAGCTGTTTTTCACATCGGTCAGCATGATTTCATGGCCCAGCTGGTCTTTGCGCTTGCGCACGACGCTGCCGTACAATTCGATATCGTAAACAACGCCTTCACGAACAATGCGTACGCCCTTTCCATCGCGCATAATGTAAATTTGTTCGCTGCCATCCAGATACTGCTGCAGCTCCAGCGCAAACAGGCGGAACTCTGTCGCGCTGGAATCCAAATCCACCAAAAATTGCGAGCTGAATAGATAGAACATCGCGGCAAGCGGCAGCATAATCGATAATGCCAACAGCTCCAACAGGCTGTCCAGAAAGGTAAACCCTTTTGATGACCGGATGTTCACTCGATGCATAAGCGCACATGCTCCCCTTGAAAATCCACGTACTCGACACAATGGCCTTCCGCTTGCCAGGAATACAAGATGCCGTTCACTGAGCGTTGGCCTTCAGCGCTGCCTGTAGAGGCAATGGTTTTTGCCGCTTCATGCAAGGTCTCATAAGCCGCGAGACGCTCTTTCTTCAGTTCGAGCCTGACCTGCATATCATGGACGAGCGGCAACAGCGAACCGAACACGAGAAATACCATAAACAGGCTGAGCATCGTTTCCGCCATGGAGATGCCCTTGTTATTTTGAAACCACCACGCGCCCTTTTCCAAGATGGACCGTCACCGTCCTTTCACCGCTGCTGGTCGAAAAGCGCATGGTGCCTGGCTGGTGGATTGATCCATTCGCCATGAAATACACTTCGCGCAGATTGCTGGATGCGTTCAAGCGAATCGACTCCGGCATGGCCCTGGCATATCCAGGGCGGGTCAATCCATACACCACTTCATAGCCTGGCTTGGCAACCCGAAAAACGACGACCACAGAAGTGCCGAGTGAATAACTTTGGCTTTGCGCATAATGAATGTCTTGCTCCAGCAATGCGAAAAAACGGTCTTCTTCCCGCTTTCTTTCGAGTGATGCAGCAGAAGCCACGACCAGTGAGGCACTGATTCCGACCGCCATCAACACGAGAAGCATTTCAATCAAGGTAAATCCTGAACTGCTTTTTAGGTACCTTTTGATGAGCTCACCACGCCGTCAACCGAAATATTGATCACTTCCCCATTCGGGCAGCTCGTCTCGCCTGTTTTCAAATAGCCTTCAGACACCAAGTCCGCCATCGCCGGTATCGCTTTTTTATCCATCCGGTAAGATTCCACTTGGCCCTGAACCATCTGGACGAAGGCCTTGCAGCCTTTTTCATCGACCGCCGATGTCTGTTTCGAGACATTCGGGATGGCAATCGCGATCAATACGGTGATGATCAACATGACGATCAACATTTCAATAAGCGTAAAGCCCCGTTGGTTTTTTAATCGTTTCATCGTATTCCTCCTTATATCGTATGGACGAGATTGTACATCGGCAAAAGAATCGCCAAATAGGCGGCGACGATACAAACGGCAATCAACACAAAGAAACTGGGCTGGATGATTTTCAATGACCGCTGGGCTTGCAGTTCCATCCGGTCGAGCAACACTTCGCTATAGAGCATCAATTCTTTCCCGAGCATGCCGGTCGCTTCCCCGTGGCGGATGAATGCCGCCATATCGTTTGCCGCAAAATCATGGCGCCCAACAGCAACTGACAGTGCGATGCCGGTCTTGACTTCGTCGTGGAGCGATTCAGCGATCTGGCTGATAATGGGGTGATGCTGCTGGATGCGCAATAATTTCAGCGCTTCCTGCAAGGAAATTCCGCTATGCAATAACGTGCCAAGTTCCCTAGAAGCGATTTGCGACCAATAAAGACGCATTACGGGGCCAATGGCCGGCAATTTGATCAATAGTGAAATTTGACGTTCTGCAGGCTGCCGCTTTACATATTCACGGAAGCCAATAATTATCAACGCAACAGCCGTGAAAACAGCGATCGCCACATCCGGAATGCGCAGCAAATAAACCGGAACCCCCTTGCCTTCCTCGCCGTGCTGCAGCGAAGAAATCAACGCAGTCAGATTGGGCACGTAATTGGTTCTGAAAAACAAGAACAACGCAGCGGTAAGAATTAACAGCGAGACCGGATAGATGAGGATATTGCGCAACTTCCTCTGCACTTCTTCAGTCCGCTTGAACCCTGCAGCGATGCCGGTCATCGCCTCGCCGAGTTTGCCATGAAACTCGGCAATCTCAACCGGGAACAATACGCGCTCGCGGAACCCGAGAAACTTGAGCACTTCCGCTGCGTTGCCGCCGCCTTTTAATATGCGGTCCATGCCCGCGAGCGCCTCGTCAACACGCTCTGTGTGCATGGGCAACAGGAGCGTCATGGCAACGGGAAACAAATAGCCTTCCGACATCAATACCGAAAGCCTCATCAAGAATTGGCCGCGGTCGCGAAACGGCAATCGGCTAGAATTCGAAAGCGGAATGAAGCGCACCGATCCTCACCCCTTCCCGGATCTGCCCGCCGAACGATAAATGCTCCGGCAGTTGATAATCCTGCTGCTGTTTCGCGGAACGAATCGCGTCCGCTAGACTGTCATCGCATAAAATCTCGTATAACGCGCGATGCTTCGTCTGGAGCTGCTCCAAATCCTCATACATCGGCACGATTTTCTGGGCTGCGATGCCAATGAGCGTCTGCAACATATCTTCGTAGGGGATGCCAAGGTCATGGAGCCTATGAATGCAGCCGACCGAATGCCTCGCATGGATCGTCGAAAACACCAAATGCCCTGTCAAGGCAGCCCTGACGGCTATTTCAGCGGTTTCGGCATCGCGGATTTCGCCGATCATGATGATGTCAGGATCATGGCGTAAAATGGCTTTCAAGCCGGTCGCATAATTCATTCCCGACTTTTCGTTTACTTGGATTTGAAGATAGGCAGGATTTTGCCGCTCGACCGGGTCTTCGAGCGTGATGACATTGCGGTTCAGCCGTTCGGAACAATGGCGCAAGAGAGAATACAAGGTCGTCGATTTGCCGCAGCCAGTCGGTCCTGTCAATAGCATTAGCCCTTGCCGTTCGCCGGCAAGCTTCTCGAGCAGCCTGGCCGAATCACGGAATGCCGCCAATTCGTCGAGAAACAACGCTGTACTGTCGGGGATGACGCGGATGACGATGCTTTCTTTCGTCATGACGGACGGCAGTGTTGAGATGCGGAAATGGTGGGTATGGCCATTCATCTGGAGATGGAATGAGCCGGTTTGGGGTTTTCGTTTTTCGCTCATGTCCAAAAGGGAGAGGTATTTGAAGTAGGCTATCATTCGATCGCCTAAATCGAAGGGGATTTTCGCCACCGGCTTGAATTGGTTGTAGGTCCGGTAGGTGATGCTGTAATCGCGGGGTTCAGGCCTGATGTGGATATCGGTGGTTTTTTCTTCTACGGCGGAATGCAATAGATCGAAGCAACGCCGTTCAATGATGTCTTGCATATTCACCTCCTGTCCGGGTCTAGGAGCGGAGGCTGCCTCCCCGCTCACCATTAGTATAAGCATATGGATGGTCCTTGGATATCAAAAATAGCAAAATAATTATTTGAGCGCCTCAAAGCCTTGAAATACAGGTTTTCAGGGCTTGCGTGCATAGCTTTAGAACGCTTTATGGAGACGCCTACACCGCTTTGTCACAATCTAGCCCGAAGTCCTTGTTTACACATAGACTCGTCTTCCTATATAATGAATAGGAGATTATTGTATTGTGGCAAAGGAGGGATTACCCATGGATAATATGTTTAAATTAATGGGATGGTGGACTGGAATCTTTGCAATCTTATTTTACGTCGGCGACATGGTAGAAGTATCATTGTTGATGGTTGCCAATACCGGCTTCTTCGTTCTTCTTGGATACTTGAACATTTCTGAACGCATGTACATGTATATTTTCGGAGCCTATCTGACAGTGTTTTTCGTTGGCTTTACTTACTACTCTACGTTCATCCACGTCCCAGGAGCAGGTCATTAATAGCAATTGAATGTGAACGCAAAAAAACGGCCTTCTCGGCCGTTTTTTTTTGCCTTTCTATTACCTCTGCAAGAAAGGGTTATGGTGTTTTTCCTGTATAGGGGTCGTTTCCGGCCCGTGTCCCGGGAACAGGAATGTTTCGTCCGGCAGCGTCAATAGCGACTCTCGGATCGACTTCAACAGCACTTGCTCGGAGCCTTCCGCCAAATCGGTGCGGCCGATGCTTCCCGCGAACAAGGTATCCCCGACGATCGCGAAACGGTCATGCGGGAAATAAAAACTGACGCTCCCCGGCGAATGTCCAGGCGTATGGTATAGTTCCATCTTGAATGGCCCGATTTCAAGCGATCGTTCCTCTGTGATCAATTTATCGGCTTCCGCTACGCGATAATCCGGCAACGCCGCGTATTTGCCCGATCCGTTCAAATTCGGCAAGCCCAGGAAATCGCGCTCCTTATAATGAAGGTAGACGGGGATTCCATATACCTCCCTCAATTCGTCGACTGCCCCGATATGGTCGAAATGGGCATGTGTCAGAAGAATCGCAAGCGGCGTCAATTGCTTGCGTTTCAGTAGTTCCTGGATTTTTCCGGCTTCCTCGCCAGGGTCAAAAATAAGGCATTGCTTGGCGTCGCCTGATACGATATAGCAATTCGCCTGCACTGGCCCTAGTTCCAACCGGTCAATTTTCAACATATTCCTCACCTCTATTGCAGTATATCATGAAGACATTCCCTGCTTGTTCAATAGAATGACATTTTTACGGCTCGACAAACTTGCTCACTTTCTTTACAATATAAAGAGTAGAAGACGGCACTGGCTGTTAAAGTTGAAGGGAGTGTCATAAGATGAGTTGGATTTTGATGGTTATTTTCGGCCTCACTGCAGTTTTGGCTGCAATCGGTACAGTTCAAACGCTAAAAAACAAAGAAGTTTTAGGATTCTTATTTAATTTTGGGACCTTTGTGATTTTCGGCGGTTTCACCGTTGCAACTCTCATTACACACGGTTACCCACCTGGCCTTCACTAAGAAAGAAGAAACCGGCGCATCCAATGCGCCGGTTTTTTTATTTTCCGTAAAGAAAAGGGCCGCCACACCGGAACGGTTGTAGCAGCCCTTTATGATTACGGTTGTTCTTGTTCACCCAATGTTTTCAATTGGCCGTTTTCCTCTTCATAGAACCTGAGCAAGTCGCCATTGATGATCGACTCGGAATACTGAAGTTCCTCCAGGGCACGTTCAGCATACGGGTCGCATACGCTTTGGTCTTCCACCGGTTCTCCAGTTTCGATATCGTAGCAGACATTCGCTGCATAGACATACTCATCGGTGACAAATCGCCCGTCACGGAAAATGACGAATTCCTCGTGTTCTTCTGAGAACAGATCGCCACCGAATTGGATATCTTTCTCGGTTTCCATGCCCATCAAATGCAAGATGGTCGAACGCATGTCCACTTGGCCTCCGATTTCCTCATCAACATATCCTTTTTCATATCCTGGGATATGGACGAAAAATGGCACTTTTTGCAATTGCGCCGATTCATACGGCGTAATTTCCTTGCCCAGATATTGTGCCATCGCTTCGTTATGGTTGTCGGAGATCCCGTAGTGGTCCCCGTACATGACGATGATGGAGTTTTCGTACAATCCTTGCTCTTTCAAGTCCTCGAATAAGGACTTGACTGCTTCATCCAGATAACGCGCTGTCTGGAAGTAACGGTTCAAAGTGCCGGAATTGGAGTCGAATTCGCTGATTAGCTTGTCTTCTTCATCCAAAGTGAATGGATGGTGGTTGGTCAGCGACAACAGGCGCGTATAGAACGGCTGCTGCATTTCGGTCATATGGCCGACGGATTGCTCGAAGAAAGGGATGTCCTTCATGCCCCAGTTGACCGCTTGCCCTTCTTCCACCGTGAAGCTCTGGAGATCGTAGAACTTATCGATGTTAAGCGATTCATACATCATGTCACGGTTCCAGAAGCTTTTCGTATTGGCGTGCTGGACATTGGTCGAATAACCTTCATTGCCCATCTTCTCCGCCATGGAATTGAAGGTATTGCCGCTATGCGTAAAGAACACGGCGCCTCCGCTCAACGGATACATGCCGGTCTCGAGCAGGAACTCAGAGTCGGATGTCTTGCCGAGCCCGGTCTGGTGGTAAAAGTTCGGGAAGTAGATTGTATCTTTATCTTGTGTCAAATCATTCATGAAAGGGGTGATGGTCTCACCGTTCATTTCATTGTTCAAGACAAAAGTCTGCAATGACTCCAGCGTGACGACGATCAGGTTGCGCCCTTCCGCTGCGCCGAACATTTCCTCTGACGGTTCAGCCTGGTTCGAACGGACATAGTTGGTCACTTCCGTCAATTCGGAGCCGTCCGCAAGCGCTCGCTGCGCTTGCGATTTCGATTGGATATAGATATCGTACAAGTGGTAATTGTACACGCCCAGGTTCTTGACAAGCATTTCGCGGTCAAAGCTGCGCGTCAACAGCTGCGGGCGTTCCGCTTCCGCAAGGCCGAGATTGAAGAACAGCACCGCTGCCGACAGGACGAAATATGCCTTGCGGTGTGTCGCTGCCGATTTGGCAACCGTCTCCTTTTCCTTCACGAAGCGCATCGCCAAGAGGATGATGATGATATCGGCGAAATAGAGAATGTCAGTCCAGTAGATGCTCGCGGCCGCACTGTTGCCGAGGTCGCCGAAATTATCTGTCTGGAACAACACGGGCAAAGTGATGAAGTCCGTAAAGAAGCGGTAAAACGCCACATTGCCGTACAGGATGATCGATGTCGCGACGGCGATAGCTACGATATAGCGGTTCCGCGCTTTCTTGCTCTTGAAGAAGAGCGCGCCTCCATAGGCGAATAATAATAAGCTCAAGGGGTTCAGGAACAGGATGAATTCCTGCAATGCATTGTCGATTGTAATGGAAAAGGCCGTTTTGTAGACGGCATATGTCGTCAACCATGTCGCGATGACTGCGATGGCCAGGACCGAATGCTTGGGCCATTCTTTGTTTTTCATTGCCGCACATCCTCCTCGTCTTTCCGGAGCGTTTGTCCGGTTCGTGCAAATTTCAGTATCAAGTAAAATGGAAATTCAATACCTTATAGTATAGAACAAATTCCCTTCTAACAAAAGCAATTACCCTTACTGGACGCCGCAAAACGCTTCCGGTTTCATGATTTTCCCTTTTTCTCATATTCTGTGCGTTTCTGGCGCAAAATCATCAAAGCGGATGCATATTCGCGCGGCGTGATGAACTCATGGTCATACAGTTCTCGGATATCGGATTCCATCAAATCGATGTCTGAAATGAAATCCGCAGTGTAGATGATCGTTCCGTACCGTTTCAGCAATTGCATTACATCGTAGAGGTCTTTCATGCTCTCACCGCCTTTGCATCGATCGTTCGTTTTTCAGTGATGATGCCGTCGACCGGGATGTCATGGCTTTCGATCGGCAATCCCGTAGCTAGCTGGAGTTCGAACGCCAAGGACCGTGTATTGCCGCTGTATCCGCTCAAATAACGATCGTAATAACCGCCGCCAAAGCCGATGCGATAACCGCTCTCCGTGAAGACCACGCCGGGCACGATCAATAAATCGATGCTGTCGGCGCCAATTGGCTGTGTCGAAGCTTCGATAGGCTCTTTCAAGTCCATATACACCACTTCCAATTGCTCAAAGCTGTCGAACAGGCGGAAGTCCATCGTCCGGCCTTTCGCAAAACATTTTGGCGCGGCAACTTTCTTCCCCAAACGCCAGCACGTTTCGATCAGCGGCATCGTGTCGACTTCCGGCCAGCGCGAAATGGTCACACCGATGCTCTCGGCTTGCTGGAAATCGGGGTCTTCCAGGAGTTTTTCCAAAATCGCCGATGACTTGCTTGCATGCTCCGATTTCGCGAGTTCGTTCATTTGGCCGATGACCGATTTTCTCAATACTGCTTTTTCCATTGCGCAAACGCCCTTTCTGCTGAACTGTATAGCCTGTCTATGTATATGTTCTATAGTAAACTGCACCTAACAAAAGAAAAAGCCAAAACCCCGGGAGGTTTTGGCAGTCAATTACTTACTTCGTTTCACGGTGTGTTGTCATTTTCTTTTCACGTGAGCAATATTTTTTCAATTCAAGACGCTCAGGGTTGTTGCGCTTATTTTTAACAGTGCTGTAGTTTCTTTCGCCACAGTCTGTGCAAGCTAGTGTAATGTTTACACGCATCGATATCCCTCCCAATTCTTTCAAAAATCCATTTCATTAATAAGCGTGATCTATACGACTTAATTATTATAGCATACCTTCAGTGATTGTCTACTGAAAAATCCCGTGTCCCGGTGATTTCCGTAAATAAAAAACCACAGCCGTAACTGTGGTTTCCCTTCATTTGTTCAGATCGTAATGGCGGCCCCGGACGAGATAGAATAATTGCTCCGCAATATTGGTCGCATAATCCGCAGAGCGCTCCATATAACGGCTGACAAACGCCAGCTGCGTCACTTGGCTGAGTTTTTCAGGCTCTCTGGCACTATGTTGGAACAACAGCCGGATCGCTTCACCGTATAAATTGTCGACTTCATCATCGAGCTCGGCAATTTCCTTCGCTTTTTCCACGTCTTCCTCTATCAAGGCATCGATGCCTTGGCGCAGCATGGAAGTGGCGAGTTCGTGCATGCGCCCGATCTTGCCGATCGGCTCAAGCAACTCCTGCTGCCCGATGCGGATCGTTTCTTTCGCGATGTTGACGGCATAATCCCCGACCCGCTCCATGTCCGATGCGACTTTGATCGTGACGATCAAGCGCCTGAGATCGGTCGCAACCGGTGATTGCTTGGCGATCATGAGAATCACTTGGTCATTGAGCTCTTCTTCGAGCCGGTTGATATTGGCATCATTATCGATCACTTGAAGCGCCTTGTCGATATCATGGGCGATGAGCGCGTCCATCGATTTGTCGAGTGCATCGATTGCCATCGTGCTGAGTGTAATCAATTGTTCCTGCGCTGAGTGCAATTCATATTCAAACTTTTCGCGTACTGCCATTTACTGTTCCTCCCATTCATCCATTTGTCACGGCCAGCAGGAAGCTCTCGTTCTCCCTGATTAGAGTTGTGGGTCAGCCGAATCGACCTGAAATATAATCCTCTGTCCGTTTGTCGGCAGGGTTCGAGAAGATGGTATCCGTACGGTCGTATTCGATGACTTCCCCATTCAAGAAGAAGGCAGTTTTATCGGTAATCCGCGCAGCTTGCTGCATATTGTGCGTTACGATGATGATGCTGTATTGTTCCTTCAACTGCTGCACCAATTCTTCGATCTTCAATGTTGAAATCGGGTCGAGAGCAGAAGTCGGCTCGTCCATCAAGATGACGTCCGGTTCGATCGCCAATGTCCGCGCGATGCAGATCCGCTGCTGTTGGCCGCCCGAGATGCCGTATGCATTTTCGTTCAGGCGGTCTTTCACTTCGTCCCAGATCGCTGCGCCGCGCAAGCTTTTCTCGACGATTTCGTCCAGGATTTTCTTGTTCTTGATGCCATGGATGCGCGGTCCGTAGGCAATATTATCGTAAATCGATTTCGGGAACGGATTCGGCTTTTGGAACACCATGCCGACACGTGTGCGCAATTCTTCAACCCCGTAACTGGAATCGAAGATATTACGGCCGCGGTAATGAATTGCGCCTGAAGTTTTCACGGAAGGCACCAGTTCCACCATGCGGTTCAAGGTTTTCAAATAAGTCGATTTCCCGCACCCTGATGGCCCGATGATCGCCGTCACTTCGTTTTCCCCGATTTCCAAGTCAATGTTTTTCAAGGCATGGTTATTGCCATACCATAGATTCAATTGACGCGTGCTATAGACACTTTCCTTTTCAGCTAGTTCTACTGAAGTAGGCTGTGCTGTATCGATTTTCGTTTTGATCGTTGCTGTGTTCATAATGAACTCCCCTTCCGCATGACACTTTAATAGGATTTATCGAATTTGTTCCGAATGAAGACTGCTATTGAATTCATGAATAACAACACGACCATCAAGACGATGATCCCGGCAGCTGCAACTGTCTGGAACTCCGCTTGTGGGCGGCTCGACCAGTCGTAGATTTGCATCGGCAAAGCGGTGAACGTGTCCATGACGCCTTCCGGCAAAAATTGGATGATGACCGGGATACCGACGACGATCAGTGGCGCCGTTTCGCCGATGGCACGCGACAAGGCAAGAATGCTGCCTGTTAGAATGCCAGGAATTGCTGCCGGCAAAATGATGCGCACGATGGTCTGCCATTTGGTAGCACCCATGCCGTACGATGCATCGCGCAATTCGCCAGGAACCGAACGGATCGCTTCCTGTGCCGCTACGATAATGACCGGCAGGATGAGCAAGCTCATCGTAAAGCCTGCTGCGAGGATGCTGTTGCCGAGCGCCAAAGCGCGGACAAAAATCGTCAATCCCAAAAGTCCGAAGACGACCGACGGAACGCCCGCCAAGTTGGAAATGTTCATTTGGATAAACGTCGTGATGCGTCCTTTTTTGGCGTATTCCTCTAAATAAATCGCGGACCCCACACCAAGCAAAATGGATGTCGGGGCGACAACTGCCATTAACCAAATCGACCCGACAAGCGCCGCTTTGATCCCTGCTTTTTCCGGGAACCGCGATGCAAAATTGGTCAGGAAATCAAGCGATAAATGCCCTGCCCCTTGACTGACGATCCGGTACAGCAAGATGACCAACGCAAGCAGCGCAAGCGCCGTGGCAAACATGAAGAGCCCTTGAAAGACCCGGTTAACGATCATCCGGCCGTTCATGCGACGAACAACCTTTTCGTGTTCAACGTATCTCATCTTAATATTCCTCCCGGAAACGTTTTGACATATAGCCTGCCAGGATATTCATCGCCATCGTGAAGAGGAATAAGGTAAACCCGACCGCATAAATGGAATAATAGATTGTCGTCCCATAGCCGGCATCGCCTTTGGATACTTGCACGATATAGGCGGTCATTGTCTGGATCGAACCGGTGAAATCGCCATCGAATTTCGGCGTGGAACCTGCCGCAAGCGAAACGATCATCGTCTCGCCGATCGCACGGGACAAACCGAGCACAACCGAGGCAATGATGCCGGAAAATGCGGCTGGAACAGTGATTTTCCAAGCGACTTCAAACTTTGTCGAGCCCATGGCAAGCGCCCCGTCGCGAATGCTTTTCGGGACAGATGACATGGCGTCTTCAGACAGTGAAGCAATCATCGGGATAATCATGATGCCAACGACAATCCCCGGTGAAATCGCGTTGAAGATCTTGATCTCCGGGAAAAAGCTTTGCAATACAGGTGTCACGAACGTCAGGGCGAAAAAGCCGTAGACGATGGTCGGGACCCCCGCCAGCACTTCAAGGACCGGCTTGACGATGCGCCGTACGTTATCAGAAGCGTATTCGCTCAAGTAAATGGCAGCTGAAATGCCGATCGGCACAGCCACGATAATCGCGATGCCGGTAATTTTCAGCGTACCGACGATCAATGGCCAAATGCCGAACTGCGCTCCGCTATTGGCGAACGGCAGCCAAGTCGTGCCAAGGATGAAATCGGCGAGCGGCACCCGCGTAAAGAAGGTAATGGTTTCAATGATCAATGTCAGGACAATCCCGATAGTTGTCAAAACCGAAACAGAAGCGATCAGAAACAATAGAATCGGGATGAGTCTCTCAATGACTTTTTTACTTTTCTTATCTTTCGACTTTGCGATCAGTTCTTGAACCGATGTCCGCATAATGGAATCCCCTTTCAACCGCAAAAGGCGAGCAGCAGCTGCTCACCCTAAGACTGAACTTGCAACTTGATTTATTTCAACGCTTTAAGATCTGCCAAGCCTTGCTCGTAATCTTCTACTGCCAATGGAACGTATCCAACAGCTTCGGCCATTTGCCCGGCGTTCTCCAAAGTGAACTGCATGAAATCGTAAGCCGCTTCATCTTCAGCAATTTTCGCATTGTTGGCGTAAGTGAAGAGCGGGCGTGACAGTGGCGAATAGTCACCGGATTCAATCGTTTCAGGAGTTGGCTCGACGCCATCGATGGTTACGACTTTCAATGTATCTTGGTTCGCAATGTAGTAAGCATAGCCGAAGAATCCGATCGCATTTGGATCCCCTTGGATTCCTTGCACGAGCGTATTGTCGTCTTCAGACAATGTCGCCGATTCAACGATGTCTTCATCTTCTAGGATGACTTCATTGAAATAATCGTATGTTCCAGAAGCTGTACCTGGCGCATAGAAGACGACTTCTTCATCCGGCCATTCCGGGTTGATGTCTGACCACATTTTCGTGCTGCCATCTTCTACCCAAAGTTTTTTCAAGTCTTCAACTGTCAAATCCTCTACCCAGTCGTTTTCCTGGTTGACGACTACTGATAGCCCGTCATAAGCAAGAAGGAATTCTGTATATTCAATGCCCGCTTCATCTAGAGCAGCTGCTTCTTCTTCTTTAATTGGTCGAGAAGCATTCGAGAAAGCTGTTTCGCCTTGGATGAATTTTTCGAATCCACCGCCCGTACCGGAAACACCGACCGTTACTTGGACTTCAGGTTGAACTGCTGCGTATTCTTCAACAATGCCTTCGAGGATTGGCGCGACTGTTGACGATCCATCACCAGTGACCGAACCTTCAACTACTGCTTCGTCTGAAGCGGAATCAGCCGTTTCGCTGCCTGTTGCAGTTTCTTCTGTGCTGCCACATGCGCCAAGTAGAAATGCCGTTCCAAGAATTGTTGATGCCATAGCGAACTTCCAGTTTCTCATTTTAATGTTTCCCCCTAATATGGTTTGTTGTTTACAAGACCAACTATACGATTCTATTGTTGAGGACATATGAAGCCATTGTTAAGAAATTGTAAATGACGAAAGCCTTATTGAAAAAGCGAAAAACCGCCTGCCCAATTCCCGTCACGGGACTTTGGTCAGGCGGTTATTTTATAAAAGGAAGGAAACGATTATTCGATGCGCGTGCCGCTGATCGGCGGCTTGATTTTATTCGGCTCGTCTTCCGAGCGCTTTGCTTTCAATTCAAAATATTTATCCGCCGCGGCACGGGCGATTTCGTTATTCGTTCTCGGAACTTCACGGGGATTTGTCGTTACAAAGGGAATGACTACCGCATAAGCGATCTCTGGGTCCTCATATGGCGCGAAACCGACATGGGCAATGTTGACGTTCAACGTGCCGTGCAGTGCATGGCCACGTTCGTAGAAATAGGCTTCCGCAGTCCCGGTCTTGCCGGCTGCTGTGTATGGCGTATCGCTGAACTGGCCGCGCGCAGATCCGGAGCTTCCGATGTACACATTGCGCATGCCTTCTTTAACACGGTCGATTTCTTCTTGCGTATTATTGATGCGGTTCATGATCTTCGGTTCCATAATAGTCTCAATTGGCCCGAGCGTCTCGCCGTCAGAAGAGGATTTGCGGATTTCCTTGACGACATGCGGCTGCATGCGGTAGCCATCATTGGCGATTGTGGAAATATACTGTGCTAATTGCATCGTCGTATACGTATCGAACTGGCCGATTGCAAGGTCCAAAAGTTTCGTCCCTGGACTGACCCCACCGGCATAACCCGTGCCTTCGTTCGGCAAATCGATGCCGGTTTCGACTCCGAGGCCGAACTGCGCGAATGAATTGCGCATCAGGGCGAAACTTTCAGGGGCGACGCTCAAGCCCCGGTTGTATTGGTATTGCCTGTCTGCGATGTCCAGCGCAATCTTGAACATATAGACGTTGGAGGAACGTTCAATCGCCATCAAATCATTCATCGGGATGCGGTTGAACGCTGTCGTATTGAAGATCGAATTCTTTTGGGTAGTGCCCGCGAACTTCAGTGGTTCGTCGATCTGCACTTCCCCAATCTCCACGGCATCCTGTGCATAGCCAGTCAAGAGCGTCGCACCCTTGACGGTTGATCCCATTTCATGAGCCGCAGTGAAGGTGCCGAACGCGTAGTCATTGACGACACGCTTACCATTTTCGTCCTCGCCGACACGTTTGCCGACCATGGACAAGACATCACCGGTGTTCGGGTTCATCATGACCAAATAAGCATCTTTGACCAGCTGTGAGTTGGGACCGGCTTTTAAAGCCAGCAACTTCTCTTCGACGATTTTTTCCAACTCATACTGGAGTTCGCTGTCTATCGTCAACACCAAATCTTTTCCGGGCTCGCCTTCATCTACAGGCACTGTCTCGATGACACGCCCGCGCCCGTCAGTGACGTTCTTGACGATCGATTTCTGCCCTTGCAGCACATCTTCGTATTGCTGTTCCAGAAAACTCGTGCCAACGCGGTCATTGCGGGAGTAATCACGGCTCAAATAATAGTCGAGGCGGTTGGCAGGAATCCCTTGGTCAGGCGTCGTCGTGCTGCCGAGAATCGTCAAATCGGTCATTTTCACACGCTTCCAATCCGTCACCGTATTGACGCCTTCCAATTTCGGGTCCGTCAAGCGCTCTGACACCACGGCAAATTCTTCATCGGTCACGCCTTCGCCTTTAATGATCTGCGGCGATAAAGCATAGCCTGATGACATTTCCCGGTAAATCGCGAGCACTTCCAATTGTTCCTCTGTCAGGCTATTCAGTTCTTCATCCGTGATTTTCTCGCGGACTAAAGCATCGAGCTTCTGCTGCTTCTCTTTCTGAGGAATATCTTCAGCCTCGATCGCAGCACGTTCTTCAGCTGTCACTTTTTCCGTTGCGCTCTCTGTATTCAATTGTATGTAAAAGTCTTGCTTATCGCGCAAAGTCACTTTCTTCGTATCTTTTTCGATCAATTTAGCGAGTTCTTTTGCCACTTCCAGCATCTCGCTGCTCTTGGTCGTCTGCATCTTCGTATAGGTAATGCTGTTGACGGGCTCGTTATCGACTTGCAGGCGCCCGGCAGAATCAAAAATTCGGCCACGCGGCACGCTTGTATTGACCGCCACTTCCTCGGTTCTCGCAATCGCCCGGGCATAATCTTCCCCTTTAACGATCTGCAAATACCCTAGCCGCAGGATGAGCATGGAAAACAGCAGAAAAATAGCAAAAAAGAGTATGTTCATCCGAAAGGTCGTATTGGACTGGAGTTTGGACTTTGCCAGAGACACACGACGTTTTTGAGGGGTTTTCATGAGCGCGTAGCTCCTTTCAAAAAAATATCCAGTTGTTAGTATAGCACGGACATAAAAAAACACACACTTTTTCAGACGAAAAAGTGTGTGCCTGGGTTTCAATATTTAACAATTATTTAGCGGCTTCGTAGCGCTCGGAAACTTCGTCCCAGTTGACGACATTCCAGAATGCTGCCAAGTAATCCGGACGGCGGTTCTGGTATTTCAAGTAGTAGGCGTGCTCCCAGACGTCCACTCCAAGAATCGGCGTTTTGCCTTCAGATAATGGGGAATCCTGGTTTGGCGTTGAAGTGATTTCCAATTCGCCATTAGAGACGACTAGCCAAGCCCAGCCAGAACCGAAGCGCGTTTTGCCTGCAGCTTCGAATTTTTCTTTGAACTCGTCAAAGCTTCCGAATTTGCTGTTGATCGCGTCCGCTACCGCGCCAGTCGGCTGCCCGCCGCCATTCGGTGAAAGAAGCTGCCAGAATAGCGAGTGGTTCGCATGGCCGCCGCCGTTGTTGCGGACAGCTGTGCGGATGTCCTCAGGCACTGCGTTCAAGTCAGAAATCAATTCTTCGATTGATTTTGAAGAAAGATCGTCATGACCTTCCAATGCCGCATTTACGTTTGTAACGTACGTGTTGTGGTGTTTCGTGTGGTGGATGTTCATTGTTTCCTTGTCGATGTGCGGTTCTAGCGCATCGTACGCGTAAGGTAGTTCCGGTAGTTCGTATGCCATGATTAAATTCCTCCTTGAGTCTATTGTTCTACTTTCTAAGCGTATCAAAATTTTCAGACCGACACAAATATAAAGCATATCGACCTGCCCTTTTCAGACCTTAGTCGGAGATGGCAGTCAAATCACCCAGAAGAAGATGCCGACCATCACCGCTTGGATGATGCCTTTCGTCAGTGCAGAAGTAATGAAGCCGACCACCGAGCCGATTCCGGAGCGGATCGATTTTTTGATTGATGACCGATTGACGAGGATCTCTGCAATGATGGCCCCGAGGAACGGGCCGATCAGGATGCCGGCAAACGGGATGATAAATGGACCGAAGATCAACCCGACCGTGCTGCCCACCAAACCGGCCTTTGAACCGCCGAATTTCTTTACGCCAACCGCGTTGGCCAAAAAGTCCGCACCGAACAATAACAGGACGAATAAGATTTCGATGAGCCAGAACCACCACGGCAAATCAGCAAAGCTGAAAAACAGGCCATAAATGATAAACCCGCCGAAAATGAACAGCGACGCCGGGATGACCGGATAGACAAGTCCGATGAAGCCGATCGCAAAAAATACAAGCACAAAAACCCAGCCGACAATTTCGAGCATCTCGAGCCCTCCTTATTCCGATATAAAAACTCCCTTTCATCGTGCCTTACAATTCGAGAAATGTAAAGGATGAAAGGGAGTATGGATCATGTACGGTTGCCGAGGATGGCTTCCGCGATATTGACGGAGTGGTCGCCGATCCGCTCCAAGTTGCTGACGATGTCCACAAAGACGATTCCTGCCTGTGCAGAACATGCGCCTTCGTTCAGGCGGAGGATGTGTTTCTTGCGGAATTTGCGTTCCATTTTGTCGATCAGGTCTTCTTGCTCCGCCACTTCACGCGCAAGCTCGTGGCTTGTCGTGTCAAGGGCATCGAGTGATTTCGAAACGGTGGCAATGGTCAGTGTGAACATTTCGTCCAGGTCTTCCATCGCTTCGCCGGTCAATTTCACTTTATTCGCTTCCTGGTAATCGATCAATTCGATGATGTTTTCGAAATGGTCGCCGATCCGTTCGATGTCGCGGACCGTTTCCATCAGCATCGTGTGGCGCGTGGAATCCGCTGCCGAGATTGATTCTGCTGAGATGAGCACGAGGTAGTCGGTGATCTTGCCATCCAGGTTGTTGATGGCATCTTCCAGTTGGTACCCCATTTCAGCGTGCTTCTTGCTTCTGGTTTTCAAATATTCATATGTTTCTTCAAGCCCCTGCACGGAATATTTGCCCATGCGCAAGACTTCTTCCTTGGCTTGGCCTAGGGCGATCGATGGCGACTGCTCGATGAAGTTCAAGTCCAAATGCTTCGGCTTGAATTCGACAAGCACTTCGTCGCCTGGGATCACTTTAGTCACAAGGTATGCCCAAACGCCGATCAACGGGAATTGGATCAATGTGTTCGCCACGTTGAATGTACCGTGCGCGAAAGCGATCTGCATTTTCGCCTCGAGATCCAAAACGCCGGTGAGCCACTCGACATACGCCGTAAACGGCACGAGCAGGATCAGGAAGATGATGGAGCCGATGACATTGAACAGGACGTGAACAGCCGCTGCACGGCGCGCTGCGATCGATGTCCCGAGTGCCGCGAGCACCGCCGTCACGGTCGTCCCGATGTTGTCACCGAAAAGGACCGGCAATGCGGCATCGAGGCTGAGCAAGTTCTCTGCATAAAGCCCTTGAAGGATGGCGATCGTCCCGCTCGAGCTTTGGACGATGAAAGTGAAGATCGTCCCGGCTGCCACGCCGAGGATCGGGAACTCACTCAAGTTGACGGTCATGTCGATGAAGGCCGGCAATTCACGAAGCGGCTTCATCGCCCCGCTCATCGTCTCCATCCCGAAGAACAATCCGCCGAAACCGAAAATGACTTGGCCGATGTTCTGGATTTGGTTTTTCTTGAAGAAGAAAATCAGGAATGCCCCGACCGCCATGATCGGCAGCGAGTATGCCCCCACATCGAGGCCAATGATGAACGCCGTGACGGTCGTTCCGATATTGGCGCCCATGATGACGCCGATCGCTTGTCTCAGCGTCATGAAGCCGGCACTGACGAGGCCGACGACGATAACGGTCGTCCCTGAACTCGATTGGATCAGGATCGTTACGATGATCCCGACCAAGACACCCATGAACGGATTGGTCGTAAAACGGTCCAAGATGTCCCGCAATTTATCGCCCGCAGCTTTCTGCAAAGCGTCACCCATATACTTGATTGAGAATAGGAAAATACCGAGGCCCCCGATGAAGGTAAACAGTACTTCCTGCCAATTCATTTCCACGATTCACATTCAACTCCTAAATATAACGTAATCACACCTCACCTATTATGAATACTTCGCTAAGTAAATGTAAATACCTTTATTGAAAATTTACAAACCCGTAACATAAGCCCCCGGTATTCCCTATTTTCCGTGATAATATTACAATACATACGGAAAGGAAGATTGTTGTGAACCTCTACCAATTATTTAAAGCAAGCTTCATGGAACCGAAAAAACGCGCAGCGGTCCGCATCATGCCGATCGGCCGCATCCTGGCATTCGTTTTCTGGTTCATTGCCTTGCTTTCGCTTATTTCTTTTGCCGAGTTCGTGCTTGGCATCGGCTCGAGCTCATCCGAACTCGAAGGCTTGCTGCAATTCATAGAAGAAATCGAATGGCTGCTCTACCCGTTCGCGCTCATTTTCCTGTTTGTCTCCACAACGCTGTACCACTTCATCAAAATCAGCGTATTCGCGGCATTCGGTTACGGTTTTCTCGCCTTTCTCAAGCGCCGCGGGGAATACCGCCATATGTGGCGCACGGCAGCGCTCGCTGTCACCGTGCCGACCATAGCCGCATATGTGGCGAGTTTCTGGGTCAATAGCTTATGGATTTCGCTGTTGACGAGTTTATGGACATTGTTTCTTCTATATAATGCGGCACGCTTCTACCCGAAAGCCCCAGCTGCCAGAACAACGCGTTAATATTGCGCTGTTGTAAAGAATCTGTACAGAACAGCCGTCTTTCTTGTCTTTTCAAACGGGACACTGCTAAAATGGCTATAGGCAAGAGAAATAGACCAGCACATAAATTCCGTGCAAGGTAAGCTGAGTAACCGTCCGGATTACCGGAAACTCACAAAAAGGAGAGAAATTTAACATGAGCGAAATGACTCACCGTTCAAAAACACGCCCCGTCAAAGTCGGCGACATTACGATTGGCGGAAGCAATGAACTATTCATACAAAGTATGGCGACAACGAAAACGCACGATGTAGAAGCTACGGTCGCGGAGATTCTCCGCCTTGAAGAAGCCGGATGCCAAGTCGTCCGCGTCGCTTGCCCCGATGAACGGGCAGCTTATGCCATCGGTGAAATCAAGAAACAGATCAATATCCCTTTGGTCGTCGATATCCATTTCGACTACAAACTGGCGTTGATCGCCATCGAGCAGGGTGCCGATAAAATCCGCATCAACCCGGGCAATATCGGACGCCGTGAAAAAGTCGAGGCGGTCGTCAACGCAGCGAAAGCGAAAGGCATCCCGATCCGCATCGGCGTTAACGCCGGCTCGCTCGAGCGCAAAATCCTCGAGAAATACGGCTATCCGACAGCGGACGGCATGGTCGAATCGGCATTGCACCACATCAAGATCCTCGAAGACCTTGATTTCCACGACATCATCGTCTCGTTGAAAGCATCCGATGTAAGCCTAGCCATCGAAGCATACGAAAAGGCATCGAAAGCATTCGACTACCCGCTCCACCTCGGCATCACGGAATCCGGCACTTTGTTCTCAGGTACCGTGAAAAGTTCTGCAGGGCTCGGGGCATTGCTCGCAAAAGGCATCGGCAATACGCTCCGCGTCTCCTTGAGTGCAGACCCTGTCGAGGAAGTCAAAGTGGCCCGTGAACTCCTGAAAGTCTTCGGCTTGTCGTCGAACGCAGCGACGCTCATCTCGTGCCCGACTTGCGGACGGATCGAAATCGACTTGATTTCCATCGCGAACGAAGTGGAAGAATACATCTCTACGATCAAAGCACCACTCAAAGTCGCTGTTCTTGGCTGTGCCGTCAACGGTCCAGGCGAGGCGCGCGAAGCCGATATCGGCATCGCCGGCGCACGCGGCGAGGGCCTGCTCTTCATGCACGGCAAAACGGTCCGCAAAGTGCCTGAAGAAACCATGGTCGAGGAATTGAAGATCGAGATCGACAAATTGGCGGAAGAATATTTCGCTAAACAGGCGGAAGAGAAAAAGCAGAAGGAACTGGAACAACAACAAGCATAAGGTTGTGATGATATGTATCGATTTGGCATCGATATCGACGGCACTGTCACTTGCCCCACTTCGCTGATTCCACACATCAATGAAGCATTCGGCAGTGAATTGACCATCGAGGACATCCGGGAATACGACTTGACAGCTGCTTTGCCGCAGCTTGATAAGAAAGAGTTCTACTCCTGGTTCAAAAAGCACGAACCGAAAATTTACGCGTCTTCTCCAATCTCGAAAGACGCCAAACAAATCATCAATAACTGGAAAGACCAATACGAACTGTATTTTATCTCGGCACGCGGAGCTAACGTTCGAAACGTCACATACGATTGGTTCGAACAGCACGCGATTGCCTACGACCATATCGAATTGATCGGCACGCATAAAAAAATCAGCACCGCCAAAGCGCATAATGTTGATTTGTTCTTCGAAGACAAACATGACAATGCGGTAGAGATTTCCGAGGAATTGGACATTCCGGTCATCTTGTTCGACACCCCCTACAACCGTGAGCCGGTACCGAACAAAGTGGTCCGCGTCTACGATTGGCTCGAAGCTGACGAGTGGGTGAAAAAAGAATTCGGCATTCAACAGGAACTGCTCAAGCGGTAAACGAAAGAGCGCAAGTCTAACTTGCGCTTTTTTTATTTGCCTGTTTCTATCATGTGTAGATAAAAAAGGGCCTGACAGCATGAACTGTCAGGCCCTTTTCAATAGTAGCGTTTATTTACATTCTGGGCATTTCCCGTAGATTTCGAATTTGTGATTGTCGATTTCATAGGCCGGCAATGCCGCACCCAACAAGTCCATCGGGCACAACGGGATTTCCTTGATCTTGCCGCAGTCCATGCAGATGAAATGATGGTGGTGATGGTCGCTTTCGCAATGCATGCGGAAATGCTTTTCACCGGACAACTCCGTTGCCTCCAAAATGTCGAGCGACACAAATGTTGCCAAGTTACGGTAGACAGTGTCGTAGCTCATGCTTGGATAATCTTTTTGCATGACATCCAGAATATCACGGGCCGTCAGATAGCGTTCGTCCCCTTCGAAGATTTCCAGTATCTGATTGCGTTTTGTCGTTTCCTTAAAACCGTTTTCTTTCAGGATGCCCCACGCTTTATTCAAATTCATGCGGCTGCCCCCCTTTTCTTAGGTAACGAGATTTTTCGATAAGCCAGAATGACCAGCAGAATGGCAATGGATGTGACAACAATTGTGCCGCCTGGCGCCAAATCGAAGTAAAAGGCGGCAACCAAACCGGTCAAGACCGATACTTCACCAAACAGGATCGATAGCCAGATGGTTTGCTTGAAGCTTTTGGCGACGCGCATCGCCGTCGCTACCGGAATGGTCATCAAGGACGACACGAGCAGGATGCCGACGATGCGCATCGAACCTGCAATGACCAGTGCCGTGACGATCATGAACAGGAAATGGATCCATTTTGCAGGCAAGCCGGATGCCCTGGCATATTCATCATCGAAGGACAAGACAAACAATTCCTTGAAGAAGATACGGATAAACGCCAAAACGACCACGGCAATCCCTGCGACGATGAACAAATCCTGACGGCTGACGGCTGACACCGTGCCAAACAAATACCCGAACAAATCGCTCGAAAACCCTTCCGCCAGGGAAATGAAAATGGCACCGAAGCCGATACCCGCGGAAAGGATGATCGGGATGGCCAATTCTTCATAATGCTTATAGACGCTGCGCAGCCGTTCGATGAGCATCGAACCCATCACGGATGATGCGATCCCGAGATACAACGGATTTAATAGCGCGAGCGCACCGACACTTTGGCTTAAATAAAGGCTTCCGGCAATGCCCGCAAGCGTCACGTGGCTTAAGGCATCTGCGATCAGCGATAGCCTCCTGACCACGATGAAGACACCGAGCAGCGGCGCGATGACGCCGATGATCAAGCCGGATGCGAATGCGTTTTGCAGGAATTCATAGGATAAGATAGCCTCAAACATGTGTGTGGGTCCCTTCCGTATGATGGATTTTCCGTACGGAATGGCCATACCACGCTTCGCGCTTCTCATCGCTCATCATGTGCAACTGGTCTTTGAAACCGTGGAAATGGATGGTTTGGTTCAAGCACGCAACATGCGTGATGCGGTCGGTTACTGTATCGACATCATGCGTCACGAGCACAAGCGTAATATTGCGCTCCCGGTTGAGCGCGGCGAGCATATCATAGAATGCCTGGACATTCTGGACATCGATGCCGACTGTCGGTTCATCGAGAATGAGCACTTTCGGCTTCGAGACAAGGGCACGCGCGATGAAGACGCGCTGTTGCTGGCCTCCGGAAAGTTCGCTGATGCTGCGGTCCATGAATGCTTTCATGCCGACCGCATCAAGCGCTTCTTCGACTTGCTTGGCTGTGTTTTTCGGCAATTTGTGGAACAAGCCGGTTTTTTTCGCCAAGCCTCCTGCCACCACTTCCTGGACGGTGGCCGGAAAAGCTGAATTGAACGAATTCGACTTTTGGGACACATAGCCGATCCATTCGCGATGTTTGAATTGCTTCGAATCGATGCCGAACAATTCCACGCTGCCTTCGGATGGCCGGATGAGCCCAAGCATGATTTTCAATAAAGTCGATTTCCCCGAGCCGTTCGGGCCGAGGATCGCCAAAAAATCGCCTTCTTCCACTGCCATCGAAATGTGGTCCAATGCTTTGGTTTGTTCATATTCATAGCTGACTTCTTTAATGTTGATCAATGGCGCTGCCATAGGGTCGCCCCTTTTCCAATAAGAATGATTACGATTTACTATAGAAAGTATAGAGCACTTGTACCTTCCTGTAAACCGTTTGGGCTTTTCCGTAAAGCTTTTGCAAGCCGATGCGGAAAACTGCAAATCGTAAAGCGCCCGCTTGAAAGATGCTGTATCTTTTTCGGCAAGGACGGATGATATTTTTTGATACAAAAAAGCTGGACCGGCATGCCGTGTTTGATGGCGTCCGGTCCAGCTCCTTATGTGAATTATTGGGATTCGATCGGTAATTTCATCTTCTCGATTTCATCAGGCGCAAAAATGCCGTTTTTAAACATCTCGATTTCATATGCATACGGCGCTTTTTTCTTTTTCGCATCCAGGCCGACATACGGTGTCTCGAGTATTTTTGGCACATGCATCAATTGTTTATGGTGGACAATCGAATTGAGTGCATCAAAACCGATTTCGCCGAAGCCGATGTTCTCGTGTCGGTCTTTCCCTGCCCCGCGCACGTTTTTGCTGTCATTGATGTGCAAGACCTGCAGGCGGTCGATGCCGATAATGCGGTCGAATTCCGCCAGCACCCCGTCGAAATCTTCTTTGATATCGTATCCCGCATCATGGACGTGGCATGTATCGAAGCAAACCGATAAGCGCTCGTTATGCGTCACGCCGTTGATGATCGCTGCCAGCTCCTCGAAATTGCGCCCAATTTCACTGCCCTTTCCAGCCATCGTCTCAAGGGCGATATTGACCGGAAAATCCTTTGTCAGCACTTCGTTGAGGCCTTCGATGATTTTCTGGGTGCCGGCTTCCACTCCCGCGCCGACATGTGCACCGGGGTGCAAGACGATCTGTTCCGCGCCGAGTGCTGCCGTACGTTCGATCTCCGACTGCAAAAACTCGACGCCGAGTTCAAAGGTTGCCGGTTTGGTCGTGTTGGCGATATTGATGATATAAGGCGCGTGGACGATGATATTCGACAGGCCGTGTTCCGCCATGTGCGCCCGGCCCGCTTCGATGTTCAGTTCCTCGATCGGTTTGCGGCGGGTGTTTTGCGGTGCCCCTGTGTAGATCATGAATGTGGTCGAGCCGTAGGAAGCGGCTTCCTCGCTCGCGCCGAGCAGCATTTTCTTGCCGCTCATCGAGACATGCGATCCTAATAGCATTTATATAACCCCTTACTTTTTGCGGTTTTTGCGTCGTTCCGCTTTTTTGATTTCGTCCATTTTCCATTTCATTTTCTTTTTATACATCGGTTTGACGCTTTTTGGTTTATGGACCATCGATTTCGCTTTGGTGTCAGCTTCATTTTCCGTGCGCACACGCTTTTTCCGGCTGTGGCGCTCTTTCATGTCGACAAATTCACCTTTGACGATATCCTTTTGCTGGAACGGGATGCCCATCTTCTCGACGCGGACGATAGCGTCTTCATCTTCCGGGCTGAATAAGGTGATGGCGACACCCTTAAGGCCCGCACGCGCTGTCCGCCCGACGCGGTGGATGAAGAATTCCAGGTCTTCCGGCAATTCATAATTGATGACATGGCTGACCCCTTGGATATCGATCCCGCGGGCGGCAAGGTCTGTCGCAACGATGTATTGGTATTCCAGATCACGCACTTGCTTCATCATCTTGACGCGTTCACGCGGCGCCAGATCGCCATGGATCTTCCCGACGCGAATACCGTTTTTTGCCAATTCTTCAGCGATGTAATCGGCATTCGTGCGTGTGTTGACAAAAATGATGGCGAGGTACGGATTGATGATTTTCATCACTTCCTGCAGGCGTTCAACTTTCTTTTTGCTGCGCACCGGCACCAAATAGAAATCGAGCCCTTCTGCAACCGGCCGCTTATCGCCAATTTTGATATGGGCCGGGTTGGCCATGTATTTTTTCAGGAACGGCTTGAGTTTCTCCGGAATCGTGGCTGAGAATACGTACATTTCCAGATCATCGCGCATCTTGCCTGCGACTTGGTCGATCTCTTCGATAAAGCCCATATCGAATGCCAGATCGGCTTCATCAACGACCAGGATCTTGGCTGTATGGACAAGCAACGCATTTTCATTGACCAGGTCCTTCAGGCGCCCTGGCGTGCCGATGACGATATGCGGCTGCGTCTTCAATTTATTGATCGAGCGCTGTTTGTCCGTTCCGCCGATGAACGATTTCACTTCGATGCCGGAATCGCCAATCAGTTTTTGGATTTCGTTATAAATCTGTGTTCCGAGTTCACGTGTCGGCGCCGCGATTACGGCCTGGACTTCCTGATTGGACACATCGATGCGCTCGACGATCGGGATGATAAAGCTATGGGTCTTGCCTGTACCTGTGTGGGACTGGCCAATCGCACTGTTTCCACTCATGATTTGTGGAATCATTTCCTTCTGGATGGCTGTCGGTTCTGTAAAACCGAGTTGTTTGACCGCTTCAAGCAAAAATGGCTTGAGGCGGTATTCGTTGAATTTTGTCATGGGATATAGTTCCCTCCTTAAGCTCTCGCTATTATAGCATAAAATGGCCATTCTTAGCGATGCATCTTTTGTAAAGCGGCGGCGTCTCCGTTATAATGAAGTCATGATGTTGAAAGGAGTGCGGTTTGATAATGAAAGTAAAAAAGATTTCGCCTAGAGGCTATTGCTACGGGGTAGTGGATGCCATGGTCATCGCGAAAAACGCAGCCATGGATGAGACTTTGCCGCGCCCGATTTATATACTGGGCATGATTGTCCACAATAAACACGTAACGGATGCATTCGAAGAAGATGGCATCATCACGCTTGACGGCAAAAACCGCCTAGAGATACTCGAGCAAGTGGAAACCGGCACGGTCATCTTCACGGCACATGGCGTATCCCCGCAAGTGCGTGAACTGGCGCGCAGAAAAGGACTTGTTTCAATCGATGCCACATGCCCGGACGTCACCGTCACGCATGACCTGATCCGTGAAAAAACAGCTGAAGGCTACCATATCGTCTATATCGGCAAGAGTGGCCACCCGGAACCTGAAGGCGCAATCGGCGTCGCTCCGGATTTGGTTCATTTGGTCGAAACGCTCGATGATGTCAATGCGCTCGAACTGGACCAAGATAAAATCATCATCACCAACCAGACGACGATGAGCCAATGGGATGTCGTCCATATGATGGAACGCTTGAAAGAACGCTTCCCGCACGCTGAAGTCCATAAGGAGATTTGCTTGGCCACGCAAGTGCGCCAGGAAGCTGTCGCAGAACAAGCTGTCGACGCCGACCTGCTGATCGTCATCGGCGACCCGATGAGCAATAACTCCAACCGCCTGGCGCAAGTATCCCAGGACATCGCCGGCACACCGGCTTACCGCATCTCCGATTTGTCCGAACTGAAATTGGAATGGCTAGAAGGCATCGAAACGGTCGCACTGACCGCCGGCGCATCCACTCCGACACCGATCGTCAAAGAAGTGATGAAGTTCTTGGATCAATACGATCCGGAAGATCCGGCAACGCATACACTCGAGCGTTCCGTACCGCTCAACAAAATTTTGCCGAAGATCAAGCATCCGAAGCCATCGGAGCGCATCGAACCGTATCCGGTGAATGAATAAGTTATAAAAAAGAGGCCCTGAACGGGGCCTCTTTTTAATGTCTTCACTTTAAACGAAACGGTTCTGTATTCACTTCAGACGCCAGGAACTCACATTGCCAGTTGGCGCCTTTTTCCGCCATATGGTCTACAACTCCCTGGATCATCACTTTCTCGACATGGTGCCCTGGGTCAATCACCGGCAAGCCGATCGCCTGTGCATCCTGGGCCACGTGGAAATAAAGGTCACCCGTCACATAGACATCCGCCCCTGCACGTTTTGCCTGCTGGATGTATTTGTTGCCGTCGCCCCCAAGCACCGCCACTTTGCTGATGCGTTCTTTTCCGGTACCGACCGCACGGACAAAGGGGACATTTAGGCTCTTTTTCACATGCTCGGCAAACGCATCGAACGTCATCTCTTCTTTCAAGCGGCCGACGCGGCCAAGCCCCATCGGCAACTCCTTGTTCTCCAAAGTGAAGACGTCGTAGGCCGGTTCTTCGTATGGGTGGGCGGCGATCATCGCCCGGATCACGCGGTCTTTTTCGGCTTTCCTGACCACGACCTCAATTTTCGATTCCGCTGTCTCTTCCATCTTGCCCGCTTCACCGATATACGGATCGGCTGAAGCATTCGGCCGGAAGCGCCCAGTGCCGCTCAATGTATAGCTGCAATGGTCATAATCGCCGATCGCCCCGGCCCCCGCATCGCCGAGCGCTTTTCGCACTTGGCCTTCATGGCTTTCAGGCACGAAGACGGCAATCTTCACGAGCTCCGCTTCGTGGGTCTTTACCAACACTTCCGCGTCCTGCAAGCCAAGCGCATCAGCCAATAAGTCATTGACGCCTCCCCAAGCGACATCGAGATTTGTGTGCGCTGCATATACCGCAATGTCATTTTTGATCAGTTTTTCCATTAGCCGGCCTTGCGGAAAGTCCGTCTGGAGATTTTTCAAGGGACGGAAAATCGGGGGATGGTGGGCAATGATGAGGCCAGCGCCTTTTTCGATCGCTTCATCTGCCACTGCTTCATCGACATCGAGCGTCACCAGCACGCGTTCGATCCTTTTATTCAATGTGCCGACATGCAGCCCGATCGGGTCGCCTTCCATCGCCAAATATTTCGGCGACCATTTCTCGAACTCTTCAATAATCTGTTGGCCGTTAGGGATTTTCATCCGCGAACACCTCTTCCATCAATGCGATTTTTTCGAGCAGCTGCTCTTTTTTCGTACGAATGTCTTCGGTTTCCTCTGTGTTCTCCAAACGTTCGGCGATCGCTTTCCATTGAGTCGCCTCGCGCTTCCACTTTTCCTTGAATATATCATTTTGATCTTGCAATAGTTTCGGCCCGAACAATAATTGTTTCGCATCCAGCTGCACTTCTTCAGCTGTCGGTTCCAGCACCAGGATTTCATAGATCTTGTCTTTTTCCTTCAGGATATCTTCTGCTACAATACGCCAGCCGTTCTGGACAGCCCATAACCGGATTGCTTGGGCATGGACGTTTGGCTGCAGGATCAAGCGCTCGACGCCTGCGAGGCGGCTTTTTCCCTCTTCCAGGATCGAGGCAATCAGCGAACCGCCCATTCCGGCGATGGTCACCGCGGTGATCCCGTCTTCAGGCTCGACCGCTTCAAGGCCTGGCGCAAGGCGGACGGTAATTTTTCCTTCCAGCCCTTCTTCGCGCACTTGCTTTTTCGCCGATTCATACGGGCCTTTGACAATTTCACCGGCTACCGCCCGGCTTGCCGACCCGTTATGGAGAAGATAGCATGCCAAATAGGCATGATCCGAACCGATGTCTGCTACTACGGCCCCTGGCTGGACATGTTCCGCCACTTTCATTAATCGAACTGATAATTGCTGCGCGTTCATAAAGTTCCTCCTAATTGACAAAAAACCCTTAGCTCCGGAAGAACTAAGGGTTTTTGATGCTATTCGAGTGACAGTACCCACTCAGCCATTGCTGATACGTTTTCTTCAGGAACCGTACCCGGTGGCATTGAGCCTTTACCGTTGATCAGAATCTCTTCGATTTCTTCTTGTGAAAGTTCTGTGGCTACCAATGATGGGCCAACTCCGCCTTCATAGCTTGAACCGTGGCAAGAAACACAGCTTGACTGTGCATGGGATTCAGGGTCGAAGTCGCCGCTAGCCGCTTCTTCTCCGCCTTCGCCTTCAGCCGCTTCACCGCCGCCTTCTTCCTCAGCCGCATGTTCTTCAGCGATTTCAGCTTCGTTGCCGACTCCTTCCAATGACAGGAAGAAAATCAGGCCAATACCGAAAGCCATGATTAAGATATAAGGTACAATTGCATTCTTTTGCATCCGTTACCCCTCCTTCTACTGTGTTCTGCTTGATGATAGTATAAGTATCATTCATTATTGTACTGTATTATCCAGTAAACGAAAAGCCATAACGGATAATAATTGCCGTATTGTGACAAAATCGGTAAATTCGAAGGATTCTGTTGACGGCAATAAACACATAGTTAAAGTTTCACGGTTTGCAACCCGATCAGCAGCCGACAAGGCGTGAAATGACCATGCGCTGCACTTCGGATGTCCCTTCCCCGATTTCAAGAAGCTTGGCGTCGCGCATATAGCGCTCGACTTCGTATTCTTTCATATAACCATAGCCGCCGTGGATCTGGATCGCTTCGTCAGCCACTTCCATCGCCATCTCAGATGCATACAATTTGGCCATGGACGCTTCTTTCGTGAATGGGCGCCCTTGGTCTTTCAGCCAGGCCGCCTTGTAGACCATATTGCGTGCGAGTTCGATTTTCATCGCCATATCCGCGAGCTTGAACTGCGTCACTTGGAATTCGGACAAAGGCTTGCCGAACTGCTTGCGTTCTTTCGCATAAGCGAGCGCTTTATTGAAAGCGCCTTGTGCGATCCCGACAGCCATCGCCGCAATGCCGATGCGCCCGCCGTCAAGTGTCACCAAGAATTGCTTAAAGCCTTCGCCGCGTTTGCCAAGCAGGTTTTCTTTTGGCACACGGACGTTCTCAAGCACCAATTCGGTGGTGTTGGATGCGTTCAAGCCCATTTTCTCGTAATTATCGATTACGGTGAAGCCTTCTGCATCGGTCGGTACGATGATGGCGCTGATTTCCTTTTTGCCGTCGTTCATGCCGGTGATCGCCGTGATTGCCAAATGCTTCGCATGGCTCGCATTCCTGATATATACTTTCGATCCATTGATGACCCAGTCGTCCCCATCTTCCACTGCGCGGGTTTCTGTCCCCCCCGCATCCGACCCGGCATTCGGCTCTGTCAAACCGAACGCGCCGAACGACTCGCCCGTGCAGATCGGCGCCAAGTATTTCTGCTTCTGCTCTTCTGTGCCGAACAGGCTGAGGGGCGCGCCTCCAAGTGAAATATGTGCCGAGTACGTAATGCCTGTAGAGGCGCACACGCGGCTCAATTCTTCCGTAACGATCGCAAAACTTGTCGTATCCGCTCCCGCTCCGCCATAAGCTTCATCAAACGGCAAGCCCATCATCCCCATGTCGGCCAATTGCTTGAATGCTTCTTTCGGAAACTCTTTCGTGCGGTCGCGCTTGACTGCGCCTGGAGCGACTACTTTATCGGCAAACTCCCGCATCGTTTTCTTGATCATCTGTTGCTCTTGTGTCAAATCGAAATTCATGTCTTACATCCCCTTTGCTATGAATACGCTTACAATATTCATTATATAGCTAAAATTCCGACACAATCAAGGCATAACGGAAAGTTATTCCAATATGTCGTTCTGTCGGCAAGAAAGAGATCTTTCCTCGATGCCCCCCTAATTCCTTTAACGCAAAAAAATCCTTCCGGGCACTTGGCCCGGAAGGATCGGTTCAATTTACTCCAAGAAATCTTTCAAGCGTTTGCTGCGGGATGGATGGCGCAGTTTGCGAAGTGCTTTCGCTTCGATTTGGCGGATCCGTTCACGCGTCACGCCGAACACCTTCCCGACTTCCTCCAGCGTCCGCGTACGGCCGTCATCCAGGCCGAAACGCAGGCGCAAGACATTTTCTTCTCGGTCGGTCAATGTGTCGAGCACATCTTCCAACTGCTCTTTCAGCAATTCGTATGCCGCATGGTCAGACGGTGACTGTGCATCGGAATCTTCGATGAAATCACCCAGATGCGAATCGTCTTCCTCACCGATCGGTGTTTCCAGCGATACCGGTTCCTGGGCGATCTTCAGGATCTCACGCACTTTCTCAGGCAATAGATCCATCTCTTCGCCGATCTCTTCCGGTGAAGGCTCGCGGCCAAGATCCTGCAATAGCTGGCGCTGTACGCGAATCAGTTTATTGATCGTCTCGACCATATGGACTGGGATACGGATTGTGCGTGCCTGGTCGGCGATGGCGCGCGTAATCGCTTGGCGGATCCACCACGTGGCATAAGTGCTGAACTTAAAGCCTTTTGAGTAGTCGAATTTCTCGACTGCCTTGATAAGGCCCATATTCCCTTCCTGGATCAAATCCAGGAACAGCATGCCGCGGCCCACATAGCGTTTAGCGATCGATACGACGAGGCGCAAGTTGGCTTCCGCTAGGCGCTTTTTCGCTTCCTCGTCGCCTTGTTCGATGAGTTTTGCCAGGCGCACTTCTTCCTCCGCCTTCAACAGGTCAACACGTCCGATCTCTTTCAAGTACATGCGCACGGGATCGTTGATCTTGACGCCTGGCGGTACGCTCAAGTCGTTCAAGTCGAACTTCTCTTCGGTCGGTTTCATGAGGCGGTCGAGATGTTCTTCATCATCGCTTTTGCGTTCGAGTTCGATGCCGTGCCCTTCCAATTGATCAATGAATTCCTCTACCTGATCCGATTCCATTTCAAAAATAGCTAATTTATCGGCAATCTGTTCGTAGTTCAATTCTCCGGTTTTTTTCCCTTGTTCGATCAATTGCTTTTTCGCGTCTTCTACACTTGCTTCCGGGCCTTCAGCAGGCAACGGGATGCTGTTTGTTACGACTTCTGTTTGGCGTTCAGATTTCTCAGCCATACAACTTCCTCCTTTTGAAAAAACCGGAATAATCTACAATGATTTCCGTAAAGCAATCACTTCTTGTGCCAGAAGCAAAGCGCGCTTCAAATCATGCTGTTTTTCCGCTTCTTTTGATTGCTGGATTTTTAAATTGATTTGTTGCTCGATGCGGTGCTTGTTCAAATGCTTCAGGCAATCTTCGATCTCTTCTTCCGGATGATCGGGATCCCTTTCGGCCAGAGCCGTCTCCATCACGAGCTTCCGGAGCTCCTGGTCCGTCAGGGTTTCCAGGAATTTATGGAAATCCGCTTTTTCCCATTCCTCGTAAAAACCGAGCAGCTGGACATACAACGCCTGGTATTCTTCACTGATGAAGGGGATGGTTTCGGTTTCACGTGCCAGCTTGTCCATCACGGCCGGATCTGCAAGCGCGTGTGCGAACAGCATGCGTTCTGCACGATGCAGCGACGTGATTTTTTTCTGCTCCCTTTTCGGGGGTGCCTGGACCGATTCAGCGGCTTTCGGCCGACTGCGCTCGATGCTCCGGGTTTCCAGGCGCCTGTACTGCTGCAAAATGGCTTCTTCAGAAAGCTTCGTCTCTGCTGACAGCTGCTTAATATACAAATCCCTTTCAACAGGAGAGGATTTGCCGGCGAGTAGCTGGAGCACCTCTTGGATATATTGAAGGAGATCGTTTTCATATTGAAAGTTCTTATGGCGGCGCGCATGCATCATCGCGAAAGCGATAAAGGTTTGCGGCTTCTCGATAATGTGCTCCCGAAAAGCATCGGCGCCGTTTTGGCGGACATAGTCATCAGGGTCCATGCCATTCGGCAACACCGCAATCCCAACTTTGAAATTCGCTTCCTCGAGCGGCACAGCCGCCCGTTTCGCCGCTTCCCATCCGGCGTCATCGCCGTCAAAGCAAACGACCACTTCCTGCGCAAAGCGCTTCATCTGGCGGATATGCTGAGGCGTCAGCGATGTTCCCATGGTCGCGAGCGCATTGTCGATACCGGCCTTGCCGGCGGCGATGACATCCATGAACCCTTCGAACAGGACGATTTTCCGGTTTTTCCGGATAGCGCCTCGGGCCAGGTGGACGTTGTAGAGAACTTGGCTTTTCTGGAAAATCGGTGATTCAGGGCTGTTCATGTATTTCGCTTCCTGTTTTGACTGTTCAAGTATCCTGCCCGAAAACGCTATGGCTTTGCCGTTTTCGTTCATGATCGGAAACATGATCCTGCCCCGGAACCGGTCGAACCAACCATCGGATTTCTCACGCTTGATGACCAGGCCGCTCGCTTCCAATTGTTCATCATCGTACCCTTTTCTGCGCAACGCAACTTCCATGTAATTCCATTCAGGAAGCGCCCAGCCGATCCGGTATTTTTCGATGATCTCCTGCGTGAATCCCCGGTTCTCCAAATAATCAAGAGCCGCTTGTCCTTCTTCCGTATTCAGCAAAATATGATGGTACATATCTGCAGCGAACTCATGCATCAAAATGAGCGGATCGTCATTGCGATCCTGCGCCGCACCTTTGCCTTCTCCCGGCTGGACATCGACCTCGATCCCTGAACGCTCACCGAGTTTGGCCAGCGCTTCCTGGAAGCTGATGTTCTCTATATCCATCAAGAACGTGATGGCATTGCCGCCAGCCCCACAGCCGAAGCAATGGAAGATCTGCTTGTCGGCCGTCACGGAAAAGGACGGTGTGCTTTCCCCGTGGAATGGGCAGAGGCCGAACCAATTACGGCCTCTTTTCGTCAATTGGACGTATTCGCCCACGACATCCACAATATCCGCTTTGGAACGGATTTCTTCAATCACTTCTTCAGGAATTCGATTGGACACCTTATCACCATCTTTATTTGCTTACCTTACTTAATTCGTTGAAATCCATTGAAATCCTTCAAATTTCGACAAAAAGATGGGGAAGCTCTTCATGTTGTTAGTAAGCTTTAGCCACAATTCTTCATTATAAAACGTTTTTTTGTAAAAATCCATAAAAAGGCGTAGAAAAACGGTCTTTTAATTATACAGGCATAAGAAAAACCGCCCTGGCAGGCGGAATCCTCTTATTATTTCTGCAGTTTGCCGAGAATCAAGTTCGCAGTTTCCTCAACGGCGCGGTTGGTGACGTCCAGCGTCTCACAGCCGATGCGGTCGACCACTTTGCGGAAATGGACGATTTCCTCATGGATGCGGTCGAGTTTTGCATAATTGGCATCATCGTTCAAACCGAGTGCGATCAGGCGTTCTTTCCGGATATTGTTCAATTTCTCCGGAGAGATGACCAAGCCGAAGCATTTTTTCGGATCCACATCGAACAATTCATCCGGCGGGTCCACTTCGGGCACTAACGGCACATTGGCGACTTTCAGCCGTTTATGGGCCAAATACTGCGATAGCGGGGTTTTCGATGTTCGCGATACCCCCACCAGGACGATGTCCGCAAGCAAAATGCCACGCGGGTCCCGCCCGTCATCGTATTTGACCGCAAATTCGATCGCCTCGACTTTCTTGAAGTAATCATCATCGAGCTTGCGCACAAGGCCTGCCTCGCCGATCGGTGCTGAGTGCAGCTCTTCTTCCAAGGCATCAAGCAAAGGGCCCATCAAGTCGATTGCCTTGATGCCCCGCCTTGCCGTTTCGCGTTCGACGAAATGTCGCAATTCTTTCGAGACGAGCGTATAGACGATCACTGCCCGCTGCCCTTCCGCCAGTTTGGTGATCTCCTGCAAATGTTCGATAGAGTCGATATAGGGGAAGCGTTTCAAGACGGCGTTTTGTTCTGTATTCAAGTATTGGCTGATGGCCGCTTTTGCGACAAGCTCTCCGGTTTCGCCCACGGAATCGGAGACGATAAAAACTCGCAATAAACTCATATTCTGCACCTCACAGTTCGTGGTTTTCCGAAAGGGATAAAAATGCCCTCGTAATATTGGTCTTTGTCAGCCTGCCGACGACCTTAAAGCCTTCCGGTTGTTCTTCGACGACCGGCAATGCGTCGATTTGCTGGTTGATCAGCCGGTTTGCAGCCTGTATGAGCGAATCATTGCGCAGGCAATAGGTGATGTTCGGCATGCGCGTCATGATGATATGTACAGGAATTGCATTCAGGTCCTGGTTGCCGAGGCTTGTGCGCAATAGATCCTTGCGCGACAGCACACCCGCCAGGCAGGATTTTTTATCCACAACAAAAAGCGTCCCGACGTCATCCAGAAACATCTGGCTGATGGCATCGTATACGCTGACATCCTCCCTGACTACGACAGGGATCGACTGGAAATCCTTCACTTTCATATTGTTCATCGTGTCGCTGATATCCTGGCCCGGCTTCTTGCCCGAATAGAAATAGCCGACACGTGGCCTGGCATCCAGGAAGCCGGCCATCGTCAAAATCGCCAGATCCGGCCGCAGCGTTGCACGCGTCAAATTCAGACGGTCTGCAATCTGCTCGCCTGTAATCGGGCCATTGCCTTTGACGATCTGTAAAATCTCCTCTTGCCGCTTATTGAGTTCGATTGGACTCACCGCCTCAAATTCAAATATGTTATACTCAATACCAATTATTATATACTATTACATGCTATATTGCGAAGAAAAGATTGCCATGATACAATTATCGGGAATCGAATAATGGCGTTGATGGATCGATAAGTACCGCACATGAAGCGAGCAGGGATGGTGAAAGCCTGCAAAGCGGGAAACGGCAATCCGGAGCCATAGGCAATGCGAGCGGGCTGGACTTTTTTCAGTCAATCGAGGTGGAACCGCGGGTAACGTACTCGTCCTCGGACATTTGTCCGTGGCGTGTGCGATTTTTTTATTTTATGGAGGTAATGAAGATGTCAATGGAAAAAGTAGTATCATTAGCCAAACACCGAGGGTTCGTCTTCCCGGGCTCTGAAATTTACGGCGGCCTCGCCAATACATGGGATTACGGCCCACTCGGCGTCGAGCTGAAAAACAATATCAAAAAAGCATGGTGGAAAAAATTCGTCCAGGAATCCGTCCATAACGTCGGGCTGGATGCAGCCATCCTGATGAATCCGAAAACGTGGGAAGCATCCGGGCACCTCGGCAATTTCAACGACCCGATGATCGACTGCAAAGCCTGTAAATCGCGCCACCGTGCCGATAAGCTGATCGAGAACGCGTTGGATGAAAAAGGCATCGAGCTGATCGTCGATGGCTTGTCGTTCGACCGCATGAAAGAATTGATCGATGAACATGAAGTGAAATGCCCGACTTGCGGCAAAGCCGACTTTACGGAAATCCGCCAGTTCAACTTGATGTTCAAGACTTTCCAGGGCGTCACTGAATCATCGACGAACGAAGTTTACTTGCGCCCTGAAACGGCGCAAGGGATTTTCGTCAACTATAAAAATGTCCAGCGCTCCATGCGCAAGAAAATGCCGTTTGGGATTGCCCAGATCGGCAAAAGCTTCCGCAACGAAATCACACCGGGGAACTTCACGTTCCGCACACGCGAGTTCGAGCAGATGGAGCTTGAATTCTTCTGCAAACCAGGCGAAGACCTTGAATGGTATGCCTACTGGCGCGACTTCTGCAAAAACTGGCTTCTCGAGCTGAACATGGGCGAAGGCAATATGCGCCTGCGCGAACACGATGCGGATGAATTGTCCCATTACTCAAACGCCACTGTCGATATCGAATACAAATTCCCATTCGGCTGGGGCGAACTATGGGGCATCGCGGACCGTACCGATTTCGATTTGAAGCGCCATATGGAATATTCCGGCGAAGACTTCAATTACATCGACCCGCAAACAAATGAACGTTACGTGCCGTATTGCATCGAGCCATCTCTCGGCGCAGACCGCGTAACACTCGCTTTCCTTGTGGATGCATTCCAGGAAGAAGCATTGGACAACGACGATACCCGCACCGTGCTGAAGTTCCACCCGGCCCTTGCGCCATACAAGGCCGCGGTATTGCCTTTGTCGAAAAAACTTTCTGAAGGCGCGACGGAAGTATTCGCCGACCTTGCGAAGCATTTCATGGTCGATTATGACGAGTCCCAGTCCATCGGGAAACGCTACCGCCGCCAGGATGAAATCGGTACGCCGTTCTGCATCACGTACGATTTCGACTCGGTCGAAGATGGCGAAGTGACCGTTCGCCACCGCGATTCCATGGAACAAGTCCGCATGCCGATCAAAGACGTGCAGGCCTATATCGAACAGCATATCCAATTCTAATCAAAAACAAAAAGACATCCCGAGGCTAATCGCCTTCAGGGATGTCTTTTTTCGGTTCCGGGAAAAATTCGGGCGTCCGTTCGAGTTGCTCGAGAAATGAACGCGACTTCAGCCGGATGCCTGCCTGTTCCTCGTAAATGGTCCGGACGATCTGTTTGAGCAAGGTTTTCGACTCTTTCTTCAAAGTCAATGCCCCGACCCGTTCGATCGGCACGAAATAGAATGTGCGGATCAATTTGACGAGCGCTGGGCTCAAGCGGATGATATAGCGGTCGATATGGAAGCAGCGATGGCACAAAAAGCCGAGTTCCTGGAACGAGAAAGCGAATTCCCCTTCCGTTGCCCCGCAATTGGCGCATTCATGCAAGGTAGGGGTGAGCCCCGCCACGCGCAGCATTTTCCATTCGACGAATAAAGTGATCGCTTCCGGATCGTAACCGTCTGCAATCGCATGAAGCGCCTGGTACAGCATATCGTAGATCGACGGCTGCGGCTCGTCCTGTTCCGTCAGCCGGTCGACCAATTCTGTAATATAGCTCGCATATGCCGTAGCCATGATGTCTTCACGAATATGGCGCAGCGACTCCAATTGGTCACCTGCCTGCAACGTGCCCATGCCGCGGCCTTTATAGATCGAGAAAACGCCATGGGTGAACGGCTGTGTGATGGCCGCGAGACGGCTGGCGGGCTTTTTCGCCCCACGCGCCATGCACGTGATTTTTCCAGCCTCTTTCGTGAACAAGGTAACGATTTTATTATTTTCCCCATAGGGACGCGTACGGATGACAATGCCTTCGAGTTGGTTCTGCATGAGCCAGGCTCCTTAGTATTCGTCGTCTCTGAAACCGAAATCACGGAGATGCATTGCTTTGTTGCGCCAGTCTTTCTGGACTTTGACCCATAGCTCCAAATAGACTTTCGTACCGAGCAGGTTTTCGATATCCTTGCGGGCGCGCGTGCCGATTTCCTTTAACAATGCGCCTTTCTTGCCGATGACAATGCCTTTTTGGGAATCGCGTTCGACCATGATCGTTGCCTGGACGCGGATCATGTTGTCGTTTTCTTCGTCCTTGGCAATTTTATCGATGACCACAGCGATCGAGTGCGGGATTTCCTCGCGCGTCAAATGCAGGGCTTTTTCGCGGATCAATTCCGAAATGATGAAACGTTCCGGATGGTCTGTCACTTGGTCGGACGGATAGTATTGCGGCCCTTCCGGCAAGCGCTCCTCGATTTTCGCGAGCAAGTTCTCGACATTATTGCCTTGCAAGGCAGAGATCGGAATCGCTTCTGCGAAATCGAATTCGTTGCGGTAGGATTCGACGATCTTCGGCAGATTGTCGGGATGCACTTGGTCGATTTTATTGAGCACCAAAAAGACCGGCACCTCGATGCCTTTCAGCATGTCGAGCACATAACGGTCCTGCTTGCCGATGCGGTCCGCTGCACTGACGACAAACAACAGGACATCCACTTCGCGGAATGTGTTTTTGGCGACTTTCAGCATGAAATCCCCAAGTTTGTGTTTCGGCTCGTTGATGCCCGGCGTGTCGATAAAGACCATCTGGCTGTTTTCGTTCGTCACGACGCCCTGAACTTTATTGCGCGTTGTCTGCGGCTTATCGCTCATGATGGCGATTTTCTGCCCGACCACACGGTTCAGGAAAGTCGATTTCCCGACATTCGGCCGGCCGATAATGGAGATGAACCCTGATTTATAACCGTTATTTCCTTGATGCATAGTCTAAATCCTCCGTTGTGAAGGCGCCCGGAAGCAATTCCGCGATCGTCGTCTCCGATACCGCTCCTTCAAGATTCGTTAAATAAACAGGCATATCGGGCGCGCAGAATTCCACGAGCACCTGTCGGCATGCCCCGCACGGCGCAACCGGGCCCTTCGTATCGGCTGCCACGGCCAATGCGTCAAACTGCTTGACGCCCTTCGATACAGCCTTGAAGACCGCGGTCCGTTCTGCGCAATTGGTCAGCGAATAGCCGGCATTCTCGATATTGCATCCCGTATAGACTTTGCCGTCTCTCGACAAGAGGGCCGCACCTACCGGGAATTTCGAATACGGCACGTAGGCATTGCCACGCGCCGCGATGGCCTGTTCCATCAGTTGTTGTTTATCCATTATCATCACTCACTTTTCTATATTTGCTGTACACTCTGCACGGTAAAGCCTAAAACCATTTTGGCAAAAAGATCAGTAAACCGATTATAGCACTTGCCACAGCAAATACCAAAACGGCTCCTGCCGCCATGTCCTTCGCCTGCTTCGCCAGCGGATGCCGCTCTGCAGTGACTAGGTCGACCACCCGCTCCAAGGCGGAATTGACCAGTTCGAGCGCCAGCATGCCCCCGATCAGCAAAATGACCAGCATCCATTCCACCGGATCGAGGCCAGTCCACATTCCGGCAGCCACGACGACCACCGCCGAGCCTGCATGCACTTTCATATTCTGTTCCCGCTTCATGGCCGTGCCAATCCCTTGCGCAGCGAAACGGAATGAGAAGAGAAACCTACTCAGCTTCATGCGCATCACGCGTAACGCCCAGGGAAGCAAGAATCTCTTCCTGTTTAGCAAACATTTCCTTCTCCTCCTGCTCGTTCATGTGGTCATAGCCGAGTAAATGCAAGAAGCCATGCACTGCCAGGAAGCCAAGTTCCCGCTCGAAGCTGTGCCCATATTCTTCCGCCTGGAGTTTCGTGCGTTCCACCGAGATGATGATATCCCCGAGCAGGCGCGGTCCCGTTTCACCGATGATGGCTACTTCATCTTCCCCTTGCTCTTCCATCGAGAAGGAGATGACGTCCGTCGGCTGGTCCTTATCGCGGTAATCCCGGTTGATCGCGCGGATCGATTCATCGTCCATGAAGGTGACGGATACTTCCGCCTCTCCCGTTTTTTCATGCTGTGCCGCATGCTCCAAAAGCTTTTCCACAAAGGCCATCGCCTTGCCGTCCAATTGTTCCGTTTCATCTATGAAATCGATTGTCAGCATCCCTTTGCCTCCTCCAGTGAATTATTTTTGATCATCAGGATAGGCGATTCTTGAATGGAAGATCCCGTTCAAGGTTTCGCACATGACACTTTTGACCCGTTTCAGTTCTTTTAACGTTATATCACATTCATCGAACTGTCCATCTTTCAACTTATCTTCCGTGATGGCATCGACCATCTTGCGGATTTTCTCCGTACTCGGCGAATCCATCGAACGTACCGCGGCTTCCAGGCTATCGGCCACCATGATGATGGCGATTTCCCGGCTCTGCGGTTTCGGCCCAGAATAGCGGTATTCCTGTTCAGAAAGCGCGTCATTCTGCTCTTTCGCTTTATGATAGAAGAATTTCAATAAAGTCGTGCCATGATGCTGTTCCGCGATATCGATCAATTCTTTCGGCATCTTCTGCTTGCGCAATATCGCCGCCCCGTCTTTTCCGTGCGCGAGAATGATGTCACGGCTCTGTTCCGGCGTCAGGTGGTCATGCGGGTTGCCATGGGATTGATTCTCGATGAAATATTGGGGATTGATGGTCTTCCCGATATCGTGATAATAACAGCCGACCCGCGCCAGCAATCCGTTCGCCCCGATAGCCTCGCATGCCGCATCCGAAAGGTTTGCCACCATGACACTGTGGTGATAGGTCCCAGGCGTCTCGGTCAGGATCTTCTTGAGCAGCGGATGGTTCGGATTCGACAACTCAAGCAGCTTCATCGTCGACAGGATGCCGAACGCCGTTTCAAACAGCGGCAATAATCCTGTCGCGAGCGTCCCCGATAGTAATCCGGCTGCCAGAGCCGCTGCCACATAGAAAGCGACTTCTTCTGCACTGTATTGGCTTTGGTTTACCAACAAGTAAAATGCCACGTAGAGCAAATGGACACCGCCGACTGCCAGGCTGATCGGCAGGATGCGTATGCTTCTATGCCCATTGCGTATTAAGTATATCCCCGTCAGGCCGCCAAATAACACATACAGTGCGGAATCCATCTGGAAAATCCCCGCATAGCCGCTTTGCAGCATCATGCCGGCACTGGCGCTGAGCAGGATTGTCACATACACAGCGGTCCGCTCGTCGATCAATAAACGCACCAATATGCCCGCCAGAGCCGTTGGATACATGAAATCGATGACCACTTCAAAATTGCCGCTGATGATCTCGAGCAGCTTCATGATGGCCAGTGACAAAGCGACGACCACAAAGACGATCGTCAAGCGGATGGCTTTTTTGACCCCTTCCACTTTCGCGCTTTGCAATACGAGGAGCAACAATCCGGCCGCAATGAGCACCAATAAGCTCAAGGCAAGCAACGGCCGATAATTCGATTGCTGTTCGGTCATGCCTGCAAGTTCGAGCTGCCGGTACACTTCCCGGTCGATCAATTGCCCTTCCTGGATGAGCACTTGCCCCTGCAGGATGCGGGTCGGTTCCACACTGGCCCGCGCCTGTTCTTGCTGTTGTTCCGTCAGTTCTTCATTGATCATCTCATTCGGTATGATATTCGCTCTCGTGATGGCTACCGCAGCTGGGATGGCAGAAGCCGGAACTTGGTCGTTTCTGCGGATTTCCTGCTCAGCCGCATTGCGCGCTTGCATAAGCCCCGCATCGCGCAGTGGCTCCTGCAAAACAGCCAGCACTTGGTTTCGCACTTCCCGTTCGACGCGCATCAGCACTTCATCGTCGAGTGCGAGCAGCGAATATAGCATATCGTCAGTCAAGCGTAGCCCGTTTTCATTTTGTTCGAGCAAGCGGGTCGATTCGCGTAAACTGCTTAACGCCTCATCGGCATCACGCGGGTCCGGTTCATCCTCCCCGCCGGTCTCATTGGCCCGCTTCGCTTCAAGGACGTAGCCGAACAGCGAATCGACGACTGACGCCTGATTATCGGCAATCTTCTCGATATACCGGTAGCTCGGCTGCACTTCCGCTGCCGCCCGTTCCCTTTCAAGTTCCGTCCTTACCGGGTCTTCGACAGTTTTTGCCGCCCGTATCGTTTCTTCGGATAATTGGAATAACTCGACTTTGTATGTATCGGTTGCCATCGTATCGTATAGAAATCCGAACATGAGCAACGCTGTCATGAAACTGATGCCGATCAAGACTACAGGAGCCCCGAACCGCAAGTAAATGCGCCTGATCCATCCCGCCATTTGACCACCTCACTATTCTTCCTTCATCATACCAATACATCGTCCTTTTTTCATCGTCCCTTACAAATTAATAACAATTTACCGGACCCGAATACGCTCTTAGCTGACCTATCTTTCCGATAAGGATAAACGAGATCCTTTGGGGAAACTTCCGAAAAAAAGAACCAGCCTTAGCCAGGCTGGTTCTCGTAAGCTTCGATGATCTTGGAGACGAGCGGATGGCGTACGACATCGCCTTTTTCCAAGTATTGGAACGCGATTCCTTTGACTCCGTGCAGATTCTTTTCTGCGGCGATCAATCCGGACTCCGCCCCGCGAGGCAAATCTATCTGTGTTTTATCGCCGGTAATGATCATCTTGGAATTAAAGCCAAGACGCGTCAAAAACATTTTCATCTGCGCTTTCGTCGTATTCTGGGATTCATCGAGGATGATGAACGCCTCCTCGAGCGTGCGGCCCCTCATATAGGCGAGCGGCGCCACTTCAATCGTGCCGCGCTCAATCAGGCGGTTGGTCTGCTCCTGGCCCATGACATCATGCAAAGCATCATAAAGAGGACGCAAATACGGATCGACTTTTTCCTTCAAATCGCCAGGCAAAAATCCGAGGCTCTCACCCGCTTCAACCGCAGGGCGTGTCAGGACGATTTTTTTCACTTGGCCGTTTTTCAATGCTTGCACCGCCAGCACGACCGCTAAATATGTTTTCCCGGTTCCGGCCGGGCCGATCCCGAATACCATATCACTTCTTTTGATGGCATGGATATAATGGCGCTGCCCGATCGTCTTGGCACGGATGGAACGGCCGGTCGCGCTGCGTGCCACTTCCTCATCATAAAGTTCCGCAAAATATTCGATCGTCCCGTTTTTCGCCATCTCGATAGCGGAAACGATATCGCGCTGGTCGATATTGATGCCTTTCCGGATGACCTTCAATAATTGCTCAAGCAGCAGTTTCACCGTCCGGCGTCCCTCTTCGGACCCCTCCAGGCGAATCACCTCGCCGCGGGTGATGATGTGTATATCAAAAGATTCTTCGATCAGCGACAAGTGGCTGTCGGATGTGCCGAGAAGCAGGACCGCTTCGTTCGGGTCTTTCACATGCAATTCGAGTAGGCTGTTATTTGTCATTTAGACGCTCCTTGGATCATGTTTTTATTTCTCCTCAACTCTATCATTTTCTATATGAAAATGTAAATTAATTCATCAAATTCAGTTTACATAATAATATTATAAATAATTTTACTACCATAAAAAAAACCGGCATTAAATATGCCGGCCTTGTTTTTGTCGCTTTGCTTTAGGCGGTTGTAAAATCTCCGCCATGATGATGCCTCTTCTTACGTCTTGCCCATCCAGGGGCAGCAGATCCCGCTCTTTTTCATCTCCCGTTGCCCGTTTCAGGGGCTCTTGTCGATGGGCGCTTAATCTTCCAGGGCGACTTACCTGCTCGGCAGCTTGCTTGGCCTGCACCGGAGCCCGTTTCTCAACTTCCTCCATGGCGCGGGTCTTGGCGCGTTCTGCCTGTTCCTTGACCTGGCGGGCTTGTTCTGCCCGTTTCGGATCGCTCTCCATCTGGGATTGAAACTCGCCGTAGATCTCCTTGGCATAATCTTCAATTCGCTTAAAGCTTCGCTGCCCGCCTGTTGGCGATTGCTGTTGCCTCTGCTGTGCGGATCGAGGAGCGCCTGGGACTTGTTGGCGCGTCGTCTGACGGCCTTTTTGCTGATTGGCGTCTTTCTTCTTGTCTTTACCGAACAAGGCACTGACAGCCGCAATGATCAGCATCATGATGAGGGGTTCCATTCCAAAACCTCCCTTAAGTTATGGCGGAGCTTATTAGTTCTCGTCCTCTTGCTTTTCCGTTCCGCTCTTCGAAATGGATTCGCGCATGCTCGTATCGGCTTGCACGTTCTTATAATTGATATAATCCATCACGCCGATATTCCCTGAACGCAGCGCTTCTGACATCGCCATCGGCACTTCGGCTTCGGCTTCGACAACTTTCGCGCGCATCTGGACGACTTTCGCTTTCATTTCCTGTTCGCTGGCTACAGCCATTGCGCGGCGTTCCTCGGCTTTAGCCTGGGCGATTTTCTTATCGGCATCGGCTTGTTCCGTCTGAAGCTCCGCGCCGATGTTCTTGCCGATATCAACGTCTGCAATATCGATCGACAGGATTTCAAATGCAGTACCGGAATCCAGCCCTTTGCCAAGAACGGTTTGGGAAATGAGATCCGGGTTTTCAAGGACTTTCTTATGGTTAGTGCTTGAACCGAGTGTCGAAACGATACCTTCACCGACACGGGCAACGATGGTTTCTTCGCCCGCACCACCGACAAGGCGGTCGATATTGGCACGTACGGTAATGCGCGCTTTCGCTTTCACTTCGATCCCATCCATCGCAACACCGGCAATGAATGGCGTTTCGATGACTTTCGGGTTGACCGACATTTGTACCGCTTCCAGCACGTCACGGCCGGCAAGGTCGATGGCTGCTGCGCGTTCGAACGGCAAGTCGATATTGGCACGGTGTGCTGCGATCAATGCGTTGACGACACGGTCGACGTTACCGCCAGCCAAGTAATGGCTTTCCAATTGGTTGATCTGAACGGAAAGGCCGGCTTTAGAAGCCTTGATCAATGGGTTGACGATGCGCGATGGGATAACCCGGCGCAATCTCATCCCGATCAATGTGAAGATGCTGATGCGGACGCCGGCCGCCAAAGCCGAGATCCATAATGTGACCGGTACGAATGTGAAAAAGATGGCAAGTACGACGATAATGGCAATTATCGCAGCGCCCAGGCCGATTGTTTCAAGTCCCATTTATTCTTCCTCCTCTTGTTTTTCGAGTTCACGCACAACGATGCGAGACCCTTCTACCTTGATAATTTTAACATCTTTGTTGCTGTCGATAAACCGCCCTTCGGATACCGCATCGATGTATTCATCACCGAGACGGATGGTGCCGGAAGGCCTAAGGGCGGTGGTGGAGCGGGCAATCTGGCCGATGAGTTCCGGACGGTTGACGGCCGATACATAGCCATGCTCGGTATCGGTGGCATCGGTCAGAATGATCCGTTTGAACATGCTCAATTTCTTCCCGAAAAATTTCACTAAAATCACCATCCCTGCTGAAGCTACAAGTAATGCAATCAAGATTGCGATTGCTGTTGTCTGGACGTCTTCACCCGCTAATAGCACACTTCCGATGACCGCCAGTATCCCGAGGATCCCGAGGATGCCGCCCGGGACGAAAAACTCCAGGAGTATCAGGCCGAGACCAAAGACCAGCAGCAGGATCGATTCATAGCCCGCCAGCCCTGCCACCAAATGGCCATAGAAGAACAGCATCAGTGAAAACAGCCCGAAGAATCCGGGAATCCCTACCCCCGGGGTGAACAACTCAAGCAATAGGCCAAGCCCAGCCACCGATAATAAGATCGGGACCACGATCGGGCTCGTCAGGAAACGCGCCAGCGTCTCGGACCAATTTTCTTCCACTTGGATCACTTCAGCGCCGGACAGGCCTTTGATCTCCAGAAGTTCATCGAGAGAGGACACGGTCCCTTCCGAATAGCCGACGTCGAGCGCTTCCTGGGCACCGAGCGTCAACAAGTCACCTTCCGCTGCCCGGTATTCCGGCAGGTCGATGCTGGCATCCGCCATCGCCAAAGCATATTGAGGATTGCGGCCTGAAGATTCCGCAGCACTTCTCATCGAAGCAAGCCAAGCGGAATTTGCCTTATCGGCAGCTGCGTTGCCTGATTGGTCGATGACTTGCGCCGCTCCCATCCGGCCATTCGGATGCATATAGATTTCATCGTTATGCAAGGCCAGGAATGCGCCAGCCGACAACGCGTCCTGATTGATGAAAGCGAGTGTTTCAGGGTCGGCTTCATCCAATAGGCGGGCGATGCCGTCGGCGGCATTGACGAAACCGCCTGGAGTATCGATTTCAAAGACTATGGCTTCCGCACCGGCTTCCTCGGCTTCTTCAATGCCCCGCTCCAGAAATGATTGCAAGCCCCGCTCCACTTCCGCTTCGATCGGGATGACATAGACTTTCCCATTATCGGCCGAGATGGCCGGAATGGCTAAAGCAAATGCGGCAACCAGGAACAAGAAGCCGATCCATGCTTTTTTTCTACGCACGGCAAGTTCCCCCTCTCCTTCATGAAAACTTTAGGATAATTATGTATACGGATGAATTGAGCTGCGGTTTCAAAAGCCGGCTTCTTTTTTCATTATAAAGCAATCTTCCCCAAGTTACGATGGAATGCGCTTACATCTTCGCCATTAAGTGACCGTTTTAAGGCATAAAAAAACCGGAAGCACAATTGTGCTTCCGGTCTTAGCTGTTCGTTGCTATTTTTAAAAGTCATTTAAGTTCAAAGTCAATTAAAATTTACGTTTACGCGCAGCTTCTGATTTCAATTTACGTTTCACGCTCGGCTTATCATAATACTCGCGCTTTCTTACCTCTTGCATTGTTCCGGACTTCGAAACAGTGCGTTTGAAGCGGCGAAGAGCATCTTCAATTGATTCGTTTTTACGAACTGTAGTTTTTGACATCTCTTTTTCCCTCCCTCCGAACACACGTTGAAGCAAATAACAACAAGTGTTATATACTAGAAAATTATAACGCATGATCCGGCCTTCGTCAATACTTAATAATCGTTGTCTGAAGTGAGGCCCTGCATGATCTGGACGCCTGAACTTGCGCCGATGCGCGTCGCTCCGGCTTCGACCATTTTCTCCACGTCTTCCAGGCTGCGGACGCCACCTGAAGCTTTAACGCCCAAGTCAGGACCGACCGTTTCACGCATCAAACGGACCGCTTCGACAGTCGCTCCGCCCGTGGAGAAACCAGTGGATGTTTTGACGAAATCGGCTCCGGCTTCTTTTGACAGGCGGCTGGCCAACTGGATTTCCTCGTCCGTCAGCAAGCACGTTTCAAGGATGACTTTAACGACCGCTTTCCCTTTCGCCGCATTCACGACCGCCTCGACGTCCGATTTCACGAGGTCTGCCTGGCCGCTTTTCAACGCGCCGATGTTCAGCACCATATCGATTTCGCCAGCGCCTTTTTCAATGGCGTCTTTCGTTTCGAAGGCTTTCGTTTCAGAAGTCGATGCGCCGAGCGGGAAGCCGATGACCGTGCACACTTTCACTTCGCTTTGTTCAAGGTGTTCGGCTGCAAGCGCGACCCATGCCGGGTTAACGCAAACCGAGGCGAAATTATATTCTGCGGCTTCTTTGCAAAGCTGTTCGATTTGCGGGGCTGTAGCTTCCGCTTTTAGCAATGTATGGTCGATTAAAGATGCAATATTCGTCATGATTCAGTTCTCCATTCTACTAGTAGGGTTTCTTTTAGACAGGCACGCTGTCCATCACGCGGACAAACTGCCCTTCGTTCATCGGGTATCCTGCCTTGGTGATTTTCACCTTGACAATTTTTCCGATCAACGATTCATCGCCGGGGATGGCGACTTTCAAGTAATTATCCGTATAGCCGACAAGCATGCCGCCTGACGGATGGTCTTTCGACTCTTCTTCCGGAATGATTTCCAAAAGTTCGCCTTCGTAACGGCTGGCGTATTCCTTCGCCAGTTGATCGTTCAACTCGATCAGGCGGTGGACACGTTCGTTCTTGACCGCTTCATCGACTTGGTCATCCATGCGAGCTGCCGGCGTGCCGGTACGCATCGAGTAGGGGAAGACATGCAGCTCCGAGAACCTGTGGTCGCGGATGAAATTGAAAGTCTCCATGAATTCCTCTTCCGTCTCACCCGGGAAACCGACGATGACGTCAGAAGTGATCGCCAAATCCGGCAAGGCATCACGCAAACGCTCCAGGCGATTCGCGAAAAATGCCATCGTGTACTTCCGGCGCATCCGTTTCAAGACCGTGTCGGACCCCGACTGGATCGGTATGTGGAGATGGCGCACAACAATTTCCGATTGTTTCAAGACGGCAATCACTTCGTCCGTCAGCTGGCTCGCCTCGATGGATGAGATGCGCAGTCGCTTCAAGCCTTTGACGTCCTGCTCCAAGTCGCGAAGAAGCTGCGCCAGGTTGTAGTCCTTCAGGTCTTCCCCGTAGCCTCCGGTATGGATGCCGGTCAAGACGATTTCCTGATAACCGGCATCGACCAATTGCTGCGCCTGGCGGATCACTTCCTGTGGGTCGCGCGAACGCATCAAGCCCCTCGCCCACGGAATGATGCAGAACGTGCAGAAATTATTGCAGCCTTCCTGGATTTTCAGCGAAGCACGCGTGCGGTCTGTAAAGGCGGGCACATCCAACTCTTCATATACGCGGTTCTTCATGATATTGCCCACGGCATTGATCGGCTTACGCTCGGCACGGTATTGCGCGATGTATTGCAGGAGCTTCGTCCGGTCCTGTGTGCCCACGACAATATCGACGCCCGGAATCGCCATGATTTCCGCAGGCGAAGTCTGGGCATAGCAGCCCGTGACGCAAATGACCGCATCTGGATTGGAGCGGACTGCACGGCGAATCACTTGGCGGCTTTTTTTATCGCCCGTGTTGGTGACGGTGCAGGTATTGATGACATAAACGTCGGATTGACGTTCAAAATCAGTGCGCTCATAGCCCTGTTCTTTGAATAATTGCCAAATCGCTTCGGTTTCATAATGGTTCACTTTGCAACCTAAAGTATGAAATGCCACTGTTGACATCGATGGCCACCTCTTTCATTCAAATTCATAGGATATGGCAGACAATGCATAAAGCGGCGCCGTCTCGGTGCGCAAAATGCGCGGGCCTAGCGCAGTGAACAATGCGCCTGCTTCTTTGAGTACCGACGCTTCCGCTTCCGAAATGCCGCCTTCCGGCCCGAAAACGAGCAAGATTGAGTCTTTATCATACAACGATTCTAGAATTTCGGCAAACCGCTTCCCGCCGCCCTTTTTCGCCTCTTCTTCATAGGCGACGATGACTGCGTCGTAATCCTTCACCGCATTTACAAGTTCTTTGAAGCTGTGCACTGTATGTATGTCAGGAATGCGGCTGCGATGTGATTGCTCAGCCGCTTCCTTGGCGATTTTCTTCAAGCGCTCGATTTTCTTGGCGCTTTTGGCGCTGTCCCATTTGACGATCGACCGCTCCGCAGAATAAGGCAATAAAGCACTCATCCCGAGCTCTGTCGCTTTTTGTGTGATCAGTTCCAGCTTATCGCCTTTCGGAAGGCCGCATGCGATTGTCACTTTCTTCGGCAACTCACTGCGGTCCTCAAGCTCTTCGATCAGCCTGATCTGGACGTCTGTGGCAATTTCCGTGATTTCAGCCAAATGGGCCTTCCCTGAAACGACAGCGATCAGCTGGTCGCCTACGGATTGACGCATCACTTTGGCGATGTGCTTGGCGTCCTCACCTGTAATCGCCAATTGGTTATTGACGGAAGCTTTCTCTTCCAAAAAATATCGTTGCATGTTCGCACCCCGTTATAGCGGTTTTTTTGAAATGATCGTTACCCAATCTTCCATCATCATGATGTCTTCTATGACAAACCCTGAAGCTTCGAGCGCTTGCTTCACATCATTTTTCTTCTGGACGATTATGCCTGAAGTGATGTACATACCGCCTGGCTTGACTGCGTGGTACGCATCATCTGTAAACGACATGATGATTTCAGCGAGGATATTTGCCACGACCACGTCGGCCGGGTCATCGATCGCATCCAGCAAATTGCCGTGGAATACATGGACACGGTCTTGCACTTTGTTCAATTTGACATTCAGCCCAGCGGCTTTCACGGCGATTTCATCGAGGTCCAGCGCCCTCACCGGCCCTGCTTCAAGCAATGCGGCGCCGATGGCCAGCACTCCCGAACCGGTCCCGACATCAATCACTGTATCGCCCTTCTTCACATGCTTTTCAAGTGCCTGCAGGCTCATGACGGTCGTCGGATGCGTGCCCGTCCCGAATGCCATGCCCGGATCGAGTTCGATGATCAGTTCATCGCTTGAAACGGGATGATAGGTTTCCCATGTCGGCACGATCGTGAACCTCTTGGAAATTTTTACCGGATGGTAATACTTCTTCCAGGACGTCGCCCAGTCTTCTTCATTAACTTCGCTGATCGTGACGACATTGCGCCCAACATTGATATTGAATTCCGCAAGGTTGTTGATGGCCAGCTTGATGCCTTCCACGGCTTCCCCGAGAAAGCTATTGACCGGCAGATAGGCTTTCAGGATGACGCCTTCTGTCGGGAAATCCTCCGGGTCGAGTGAATAGATTTCGCCGAACACATCTTCCCGGTCTTTCGTCAAATCATCGGAATCCTCGATGACGACCCCGCTTGCCCCTGCTTCATGCAGGATATTGGAGATTGATTCAATCGCTTCGTTCGTTGTATGAATCGACAGCTCAGACCATTTCACTTTCGACCAGCTCCTTTATCGAACAATTATGTAACAGACAGAAAACTCCCTATTGCACGGGAGTTTTCCATTTGTCCAAGGCTCTATCTGCCTATTAATCACCTTTGATGGTTCTTTTGATCTTGTCGAACAATGAACTGCTTTGCTCTTCCGGGATATCTCCGGAAATTTCGGCAAACTCGCGCAGCAACTGCTTCTGTTTTTCGTTCAGTTTCGTCGGCACTTTCACTTTGATCGTGATGTGCTGATCGCCTACGCCATATCCATGGACATTTTGCACGCCTTTTCCGCGCAGGCGGAAACGCGCCCCGTTTTGCGTTCCGGCTGGAATCTTCAGCTTGACTTTACCGGAAACCGTCGGGACTTCAATTTCATCCCCGAGGGCCGCTTGCGGGTAAGTGATCGGCAATTCCAGATGGATGTCATCGCCGTCACGTTCGAATTGCTTATGTGGCTTGACGCGGAACAGTACATAAAGATCGCCGGCAGGGCCCCCGTTGAAGCCCGGGCCGCCTTGTCCGGAAACGCGCAATTGCTGCCCGTCATCGACGCCCGCTGGTACTGTGACTTTGATTTTCTTCATTTTTCTTACTTTGCCTGCACCGCGGCATGTCGTGCATTTTTCTTCGATGATCTGGCCGGTGCCTTCGCAGTGATGGCAGGCGCGGCGGTTGACCATGCGGCCGAATGGCGTATCTTGCGCGACATTCAACTGGCCGGTACCTTCACAATACGGGCACGTCTTCTTGCTCGTTCCGGGCTTCGCTCCTGAACCGTCGCAAGTTTCGCATGTTTCGTCTTTCGGGATTTCAATTTCCGTCTCCTGGCCGAATACGGCATCCAGAAAATCGATGGTCATCGAATATTGAAGATCATCGCCTTTTCGAGGGGCATTCGGGTCGCGGCGGCGCGTGCCCCCGCCAAAGAAGGTACTGAAAATATCATCAAAGCCGAAGCCTTCCGCACCGCCAAAGCCTCCTCCAAATCCTTGGTTCGGATCCTGGTGGCCGAATTGGTCATATTGTGCGCGTTTTTGGTCATCGCTCAACACTTCATAGGCTTCCTTGACTTCCTGGAATTTTTCAGAAGCATCGGCTTCCTTATTGATGTCCGGGTGATATTTTTTGGAAAGCTTCCGGTAGGCTTTCTTGATTTCCTCTTTCGAAGCATCCTTGGAAACGCCAAGGACTTCATAATAATCTCGCTTGTTCATAGGTCACTCTCCCTCTTGCAGTCAACTGTAATTGTACACGGTTTAAATTGCGCTTGCAAAGACATTGAAAAAGCCAAAGCAGTTGCTTTGCTTTGACTTTTCCGGCCTTGCATATCTTACTTGTCTTTGTCGTCGTTCACTTCTTCGAAGTCGGCATCGACAACTCCGTCATCGTTTCCTTGCTGTGCTTCGCCTTCAGCGCCTTGCTGGTTCTGCGCTGCTTGCTCGTAAGCTTTCATGGCGAAACCTTGGAGAAGCTCCTGCAGTTTATCTTTCTTCGTGCGGATATCTTCGATGTCCGTGCCTTCTAGCGCTGTTTTCAGTTCATCGCGCGCGGCTTCAGCTTGTTTCTTCTCATCTTCAGAAACGGCTTCGCCAAGGTCTTCGATCGTTTTATCTGTTGTAAATACTGCCTGGTCCGCTTCGTTGCGAAGCTCGACTTCTTCTTTGCGCTTCGCATCCGCTTCCGCATTTTCTTCCGCTTCTTTTACCATGCGGTCGATTTCATCGTCCGTAAGCGTCGTGCTGGACTGGATCGTGATCGTTTGTTCTTTTTGCGTGCCAAGGTCCTTCGCTTTTACGCTGACGATACCGTTCTTATCGATGTCGAAGCTGACTTCGATTTGCGGTACGCCGCGCGGTGCTGGCGGGATATCCGCCAATTGGAAGCGTCCGAGCGTTTTGTTGTCGGCTGCCATCGGGCGTTCACCTTGCAGGACGTGAATATCGACTGCCGGCTGGTTATCCGCTGCAGTAGAGAATGTTTGGGATTTAGATGTCGGGATCGTCGTGTTGCGTTCGATTAATTTCGTGAACACGCCGCCCATTGTTTCGATACCAAGAGATAGTGGTGTAACGTCAAGCAATACTACGTCTTGTACGTCGCCAGTCAATACGCCGCCTTGAACAGCTGCGCCCATTGCGACAACTTCGTCCGGGTTAACGCCTTTATGCGGGTCTTTGCCTGTTTCTTTTTTGACAGCCTCTTGGACAGCCGGGATACGTGTAGATCCACCGACCAGGATGACGCGGTCAAGTTCTGATGCGGAAACGCCTGCATCTTTCAAGGCTTGGCGAGTCGGCCCCATCGTGCGTTCGACTAGAGAAGACGTCAACTCGTCGAATTTCGCGCGGGACAGGCTCATTTCCATGTGGAGCGGGCCTGCTTCACCGGCTGTGATGAATGGCAACGAGATTTGAGTGGTCGTTACGCCTGACAAATCTTTCTTCGCTTTTTCCGCTGCATCTTTCAGGCGCTGTGTCGCCATTTTGTCTTTCGACAAGTCGATGCCATTTTCTTTCTTGAATTCCTGTACCAGGTAGTCGATGATCAGCTTATCGAAATCATCGCCGCCCAGGCGGTTGTCGCCGGCAGTCGATTTTACTTCGAACACGCCGTCGCCAAGTTCTAGGATGGATACGTCGAATGTACCGCCGCCAAGGTCATAGACCAAGACTGTTTCGTCTTTTTCCATTTTATCGAGACCGTAGGCAAGAGCTGCCGCTGTCGGCTCGTTGATGATGCGTTCCACTTCGAGGCCTGCGATGCGGCCAGCGTCTTTAGTCGCTTGGCGTTCGGCATCGTTGAAGTATGCCGGTACCGTGATGACAGCTTTTGTTACTTTCTCGCCAAGATAGTCTTCCGCATAGCCCTTGATGTATTGAAGGATCATCGCTGAAACTTCCTGAGGCGTGTATTCTTTGCCTTCAGCCGTCACTTTTTCCTGTGTGCCCATCAAGCGTTTGACGGATTGGATCGTGTTCGGGTTCGTGATGGATTGGCGTTTCGCTACTTCACCGACTTGACGTTCGCCGTTTTTGAACGATACGACGGATGGTGTCGTGCGGTTGCCTTCCGGGTTCGGGATGATTTTCGGCTCGCCGCCTTCTAGGACTGCGACTGCTGAGTTTGTTGTACCTAAGTCAATTCCGATAATTTTGCTCATTTAAAATTCCTCCATTAACATTAGATTCTTGAATTTCAGTTATTCGTTCACTTTGACCATTGCCGGGCGCAGCACTCTGCCATTCAGGGTATACCCTTTCTGAAGCTCCTGTAACACCGTTCCCGGTTCACTGTCAGGGTCGTTTTCCTGGATGACCGCCTGGTGGACATGAGGATCGAACGGTTCACCGACCGCCTTTACCTCTTCCAAACCTTCGGCTGTCACAGCATCGACCAAGGATTTCTTGACCATTTCGAGGCCCTTCAAGAGTGAAGCGGATTCTTCACTTTTCGCTTCAACAGCGAGCGCGCGGTCGAAATTATCCAAGACCGGCAAGAGATCCGTCAATAATGATTGCGAACGGAAAGCCCTTGCCAATTCCTGATCTTTTTTCGTGCGGCGCTTGAAGTTGTCATAATCTGCCAATAGGCGCAAGTATTTATTCTGCTCTTCTTCAAGCTGGGCTTGAAGCTCGGCCGTTTCATCCACAGGTTCTTCAGCTTGTGCCTGTTCAGCCGATTCGACAGTTCCCGGCTCGGTCCCTTCGGTGGTTGCCGCTGTTTCTTCAACAGCTTCCTGCGCCTCGGTTTGCGCCTTTTCCTGCTCTAGGTCTTGTTGTTTGATCGTTTCTTTTTCATTCGACAAAATATGTGCCTCCTTTGGTTCACTTTCCTTGAAACAGCCGTGTCAGCTCTTTCGACAAATCGCCGCTCACATAATCCAGCAGCGAGACGATTCGGCGGTAATCCATTCTTTTCGGCCCGACAATTGCGATGGAGCCCATCTGCTCATCTCCGATATCATAGGATACCGTGATGACCGAGCAATCTTCCATGGCCGCCAGCGCATTCTCCGAGCCGATGCGGATTTGGAGCCCTTGAGCGCCGATCGGCAGGATCTCAGGAATGTGCTTCCCTTCTTCCATCACGTCCATCAATTCACGGATTTTTTGGATATCGTGGAAATCAGGCTGCTTCAAAATGTTCAGCTTGCCTCCATAATACACATTATCTGCGCGCGGAAGCAGCAATGCCTGCTGGAACGTACGGAACAATTCCCCGTAGCGCTCGATGTGCTGGCGCAAGAGAACGAGCGTTTCCTGCTCGAGGCGTTTGTGCAAATCGTGCAGCGAGACGCCGATGAGCCGCTCGTTCAAGATATTGACCATCTTTTCGATGTCGGATGGGTCCAGATCCGGCGGGATGGAGAATACCCGATTTTCTACATGGCCCGAGTCGGTGACGATGATTGCCACCGCCATTCCCGGGGACAGGGGCACGATCGACAATTTCTTGACGACGTGTTTGCGGATATCCGGCCCGAGCAGAATCGACGTATAATTCGTCAATTCGGACAGGATGCCAGCCGAACGTTTGATGATTTCCTCGGTTTCGGTCACCTTTTCCTCGAAAACCGAACGAAGCTGGACAATGTCCTGTTGCGGCACAGGATTCGGCGTCAGCAAATGGTCCACATAATAGCGGTAGCCTTTTTGAGACGGAATCCGCCCCGAGGATGTGTGAGTCTTTTCGAGGTAGCCCTGGCCTTCGAGCTCAGCCAATTCATTGCGAATGGTCGCCGAACTGGAAGTGATGCCCGGCTTTTTAGCTAGTTGGTTCGATCCTACCGGCTGCGCTGATTGGATGTAATCATCGACTGTCACTTTCAAAATGAGCAGCTGCCGTTCTGTTAACATGATCATCACCTCTGTTAGCACTCTATGAGTTCGAGTGCTAAGACTACACTAAAATTACCAAATCTTTTTTTGCTTGTCAACGGATGCGCTCCTACGAAAGCAAAAATTGCTCGAAAACTTCATTGCCGACGAATCGGCCTTTATGCGTCAATTTGACACGGCCCTGTTCGACCGCCAAATTGCCTTTCGCCTTTTCGTTCCGGAGAATCTCGCCATACACTTTTTCCAGCGGGGCGCCAAATTTCTCTTGAAAATGGGCGATGTCGACACCTGTCGTTTTGCGAAGGCCGAGGAACATTTCTTCTTCCATCTTCGCCTTGATGCTCACTTGTGTCGAATCAAGCACCGGCCGTTCCCCCGATTCCAATGGCTCCATGTATTTTTTCAATGGGCCGTGATTGGAATAGCGCACGCCGTTTACGTAGCCGTGAGCGCCGGCGCCGACGCCAATGTATTCTTCATTATCCCAGTACAACAGATTGTGGCGGGATTCATGGCCAGGCTTCGCGAAATTGGAGATTTCATATTGATGCAAGCCCTGCTTTGCCATTTCATCCATGAGGCGCTCGTACATATCGCCTTCGAGGTCTTCCGTCACCGTATTGAGCTTACCCTTGACCATCAAATTATAAAACACCGTTTTCGGTTCGATGATCAGTGAGTAGGCCGAGAAATGCGGCATGTCGAATGCGAATGCGCGCTCGAGCGTTTCGTCCCATTGCGCCATCGTCTGTCCCGGGAGCCCGTACATCAAGTCAAAACTGATATTACTAAAGCCGATTTCCCGGGCAGTTTCCACGGCGCGCAAGACATCCTCATTGGCATGCGTGCGGCCGAGCCGCTTCAACAAATCCTGGTCGAAGGTCTGGACGCCCATGCTGAGCCGGTTGACGCCGCCTTTATATAACACTTCCATCTTGTCGCGCGTCAATTCATCCGGATTCGCCTCTGAACTCCATTCCACATTTTTGGCCATCGGAACGTATTGGTGGATTAACTCTAGCAAACGTTCCAATTGTACGGGCGTCAAGGCTGTCGGTGTCCCACCGCCGAGAAAGACCGTCTTAAGCGGCTCCTCCAGCGCGCCCTCTTGCTTCCACAGCGCCAGTTCCTTGCCAATCGATTCGATGTAGGCATCCACCGGTTGGTCTTTGAAAAACACTTTATTGAAATCGCAGTAAAAACAAATCTGGTGGCAGAACGGGATATGGATATACATGCCTTTTACCATAAGAAATCCTTCTTTCTAATAAGAAAAGGAGGCAGAATAACCGCCTCCTTTTTTTCGTTTATTTGGATTGGTCATCCATTTTGAGAACAGCCATGAACGCTTCTTGAGGGACTTCCACGGAACCGACTTGCTTCATCCGCTTTTTCCCTTCCTTCTGTTTGTCGAGAAGTTTGCGCTTACGGGAAATATCGCCGCCGTAGCATTTCGCGAGGACGTTTTTCCGGATGGCGCTGATGGTTTGGCGGGCCACGATCTTCTGGCCGATTGCCGCCTGGATCGGGACTTCGAACTGTTGGCGCGGAATCAATGTCTTCAATTTGTCGACAATGACTTTCCCGCGTTCGTAGGCAAAATCCTTATGGACGATAAAGCTCAAGGCGTCGACTTTCTCCGAATTCAGGAGAATGTCCATTTTCACCAGTTTGGAGTCCTTGTAGCCGATCAATTCATAATCGAACGAGGCATATCCTTTGGTCCCTGATTTCAATTGGTCGAAGAAATCGTAGACGATCTCGGCGAGCGGCAATTCATAAATGATGCTGACGCGTGAGTTGTCGAGATAATCCATGGTCATGAAGTTGCCGCGCTTCTGTTGGCAAATCTCCATGACGGCGCCAACGAAATCGTTCGGGACCATGACAGTCGCTTTGACATATGGCTCTTCGACGTATTCGATCTTTTGCGGGTCCGGCATCATCGCCGGGTTGTCGATATTCAAGACTTCCCCGTCCGTCATGTGGACGTGGTAGATAACGCTCGGTGCCGTCGTGATCAAGTCGATATTGAATTCACGTTCGATCCGTTCCTGGATGATCTCCATATGCAAGAGGCCAAGGAATCCGCAGCGATAGCCGAAGCCGAGCGCTTGAGAGGATTCAGGCTCGAATTGCAAGGCAGCATCGTTCAATTCCAGTTTTTCGAGCGCTTCGCGCAAATCGTTGTATTTCGATGTATCGATCGGATACATCCCGCAGTAGACCATCGGGTTCAAGCGGCGATAACCCGGCAGTGCTTCTTCAGCCGGATTGTCGGCAAGGGTGATGGTATCACCGACACGTGAATCCGCGACGTTTTTGATGGAAGCTGTCAGGAATCCGACATCGCCGACGGTCAATTCGTCGCGCAATGTCACTTTCGGCGTGAAGACGCCGGCTTCGACGACATCGAATTCCTTGCCGCTTGCCATCATCTTGATCTTGTCGCCCGGCTTCACGGTACCTTCCATGATCCGGATATATGCCACGACGCCGCGGTACGGGTCGTACAAGGAATCGAAGATCATCGCCTTGAGCGGTGCGGACGGGTCCCCGGATGGCGGCGGGACTTTTTCGACTACCTGCTCGAGGATCTCTTCGATGCCGATCCCCGCTTTGGCGGAAGCAAGCACGGCTTCGGACGCATCTAATCCGATGACATCCTCGACTTCCTGGCGCACGCGCTCAGGGTCTGCTGCTGGCAAATCGATTTTATTGATGACCGGAAGAATCTCGAGATCGTTATCGAGCGCCAAATAGACATTGGCGAGGGTTTGTGCTTCTATTCCTTGCGCTGCATCGACGACGAGCACAGCGCCTTCACACGCAGCCAGGCTTCTTGATACTTCGTACGTGAAATCGACATGGCCCGGCGTGTCGATCAAGTGCATGATGTATGTTTCCCCGTCTTTTGCTGTATAGTTGAGCTGGACGGCATTCAATTTGATGGTGATTCCCCGCTCACGCTCCAAATCCATGGAGTCGAGCAATTGGGATTTCATTTCGCGTGCTGTCAGTGCATTGGTTCTTTCCAAAATGCGGTCGGCCAGCGTCGATTTCCCATGATCGATGTGTGCGATGATGGAAAAGTTGCGGATCTTCTGTTGTCTCGCTAATCTCTGTTCTTGGTCCATTTTCTTCACTCCCATATAAACTACTTTGAATTATAGCAGTCAAGCGGGTATTGGGCAATGAATGACCGCATAAAGCTTCAACTGTCAAGGCAAACTTCTTTGCACGTAACTATTGCATTCGGCCAGCCGATTTGATAAAATAACTTTTGTTGTATAGAGACATTGAAGAGCAAAGGCTGATGCCCGCCGCTCAAATTGTCTAGGAGGTGAAAGATATGCCAAACATTAAATCTGCAATCAAACGTGTTCGCACGAACGATACGAAAAATGCTCAGAACTCATCTGTTAAATCTGCTATGCGTTCTTCTGTGAAAAAGGCTGAGCAAGCTGTAGCCAACAATGAAGAAAACAAAGGGGATTCCCTTAAAGCAGCAATCAAACAAGTTGAGAAAGCAGCTTCTAAAGGTTTGATCCACAAAAACACTGCTGCCCGTAGAAAATCAAGCCTCATGAAAAAAGCGTAAAACGCATCAAAAAGCCGGCCCATCAATGGGCCGGCTTTTTTCTTTGCAACAATAGAAAAAGCGCTGTCCGTTTTGGCAGACAGCGCTTTATGGGTCGTTCCATTTTCAGGATGTTCGCTTTTGATGTCCCGCGCGCTTCATGAGGAAGAATTCCAGCACGCGTTCCCGGTTTCCGGAAACGGTCTTCAATTGCAGATCGATGTCCGCTAAATCGCCGAGCACTTGAAGCAAGCGCGCTTCCGAAATTTGCCGGCGCTTTTCCACCAATAATTTGACGCGGTAAGGGTGTGCTTTCAGCTGCTTGGAAATTTGCTGTGCATGATAGCCTTTTTTCTGCAAGTAATAGACATGCACCATGAAGCGGATCTGGGAGGCGAGCAGCGCGGCGAGCGCGACCGGCTCTTCCTTTTGGCGCAGCAAGTCGTAATAGACACTGAGCGCTGTCTGGACATCGCCGTCGAGATAAGCCTGCAACATCTTGAAAGCATCCTGCTCTAATGTGCGGGCAGTCATGTCTTCGATGAGGGCCTGTGTGATGTCCTCTTCTTCCGAGCCGAGGTATAAGGACATCTTCTCGATTTCCGACGCAAGCAAAGTCAAATTGGTCCCGGCCATTTCGATGAGCTTTTGCGCACTTTGCCGCTCAAGCGTCTTGCCGTGGGATTTCGCCTCATGCGCGATCCAGCTTTCCAATTCATGCGGCTGCAGCGATTTCGCTTCGATGAGCACGACATTCTTTTTCATCAGCTTGACGATTTTCTTGCGTTCATCCAATTTTTCATATGGCGCCACGAAAATCGTCACACTCGTCGCGGGGGGATTCTCGAGCCACGCTTCCAAGGACTTGAGATCATGGTTGATTTTCTCTTTGCCGCGTTCCGCCGCTTTCAAGAACGAAGCATTGCGCGCAACGATCAATTTCCGGTCGCTGAAAAACGGGATCGTATCCGCTTCTTCAAGCACATGGCTAACAGGCACTTCATCCAAGTCGAAAGTGGAGACATCCGTTTCCCCGGCTTCGGCCATTTGCGCTTTCAGCAATTCAATCGTCTTCGTGATGAAATAACTTTCCGTCCCGACGATCAAATAAACCGGATCGATTTTATCCGCGCGTATCGACTTCCAGATTGATGTAATCATTCGTTTCACTCCCTCTGCCTTTTACTATACCGGATTTTAGCTGCCCGGTCTGCCTCATGGTGCAAGTCCGCTTTTGACAGTTATGTGACGTCGGCCAAAATCGGCTGACATTGTTGAGTTCGATATGGATTTTTCATTATCGTTCCCTTATAATAAAATCAACTAGGAGGGATTTTCAATGAATGAATTTGAACAGAACGTTCAGTCCAAACGCAACGATGCCATCGATGCAGGGATGGGCTTCGTCGTTTCCTTTGGTTTCTTTGCACTAATTTTCATCATCGCTGGCGTTGTGCAATTCGCAGCCCGCTGATACCCAAAAAGCCCTGGCCGATGCCAGGGCTTTTTTATTTTCGGCTGGATTCGACGTAAACCTTTCCGCTTTCAACAGTCATGCGGATGGTTCCTTTTTCTGCTGTCGACAGCAATGGCAAGCCCAATGCGCGAAAACGCTCGGTCACTTCAGGGCTCGGATGCCCATAGCGGTTATCGGCCCCGGCCGAAACAATGGACATTTCCGGCCGCAGCGCTTCCAGGAAAAATTGCGAACTCGACGTCTTGCTGCCATGGTGCCCAACTTTCAGCACCGTTATGCCGGCTAGTTGTTGACCGTACCGCTCGATCACCCCGGACTCGCCTTCATTTTCCAGATCTCCTGTAAAGAGGAATCGCTGGCCTTGATGGTCCATCAGCAACACCAATGAATCATCATTGCCTTCATACACTTCATCCTCAGGGGATAAATAGTGGAAACGCGTATTGCCGGCAAGCCAGCGCGCACCGCTCTTCGGCGTCTCCACTCCCACTTCTTTCGCAGACGCTGAAAGTTCTGCCATCAAAGCAGCCGTTTCAGATCCAGGCGTAATATGCAAGTGCTCGACATCCAATTCCTCAAACACTTCATCCGCCCCTTCTGCATGGTCCGAATCCGGGTGGCTCAAAATCAAAAGATCCACATCGGAAATGCCGCGCCCTTTCAAATACGGCACCACCGTTTGCCGCCCCACTTCAAACGGCCTGCCGCTTTCCTGAAATGCCTCCCCTTCAAAACGCAACACTCCCCCGGTATCGATCAAATAGACCGCCTGACGGTAAGGAAGTTCGATCAGCGTGCTGTCGCCCTGTCCCACATCGATAAAACTGACATGCAGCCCAGGGTCCAAATATGACTTTGCCGTCAACAATAATGCCGGAACCAACAGGATAAACAATAAACGGAAACGGAAGCGCTTTTCGGCCTGGACAAAGAATAGCAGCACGCTGGCAGCCATGAACACTATCCAAGCGGCAGTCGGCCTGCCCGGCGTCCAAACTTGATGCGGCAAACCCGCCAAAGACATAGTCACACCGCCAATCCAGCTGCGAAACGGTTCATAAATCATAAAAAGGAGGGCATCGATGCCCAGCGGCAAGAAGGTCGCAGCCAAAAGGATGAAATTCGCAGGCAGAATCACCAGCGTAAACATAGGCACATAGACGGCATTCACCAAAAAGGCAGATAAGGAAATTTCATAAAAATGGAACAGCAAGAGAGGATATAGGCAGAGCTGGGAAACTGCGGTGACAATCAAGCCGCTTTTCAGAAAAGAAGCCCCTTCCATCAATTTCAGTGACGCGATAATCGCGAAACTCGCCCCGTACGATAATTGAAAGCCGATATCTTGTAAGAGGCCAGGATCCACCCATAAGAACAGGATGAAACTCACTGACAATGCCTGAAGTGCGGATACGTGGAGACCGAACAGCTTTGCCGCCAGCACGAAAGCTACCATGGCACATGCCCGCATGACCGACGGGGCGGCCCCTGCCAATACGGAATATAATGGCAGTAACATGAGCAATAGCACTGTCGCCGTTCCTTTCCGGACACGCAAGCGCAGCAACACAAAATAGACTATGCCCGTAACGATGCCGACATGGAGCCCCGATATGGCAAAAAGATGGGTGATGCCGAGCGTCCGCTGGATCCTCGCCTGCTCCGTATCCATGCCACTGCGGTCACCGAGCAAAAGCGCCTGGGCTTCTGCTGCCAAAGATTCCGGGAAAGACGATTCGATATGTTCGATCAAGTCACTGCGCTGCCGAGCCAAACGGGCACGAAGCCCCGTTCCAGAGACTGCCGCCTCGAGCGTCTTGATCTCAAGCATGCCTGAAGCGTTGTGTCGCTTCAGGTAGCCCGCCATATCAAACGCATATGGATGGGCAGGCTGTTTCGGTTCTGCATATTCACCTTCTACCTGAAGCGTCATAGCAGGGCCCAATTGCAGCAATCGCCGCTGTTCTTCAATCGAACGGATTCGATAGCTCGCATAAATGACTTGGCCAAAACGGTCAGTCGCAAATCCTGACAAGCGGTCGCCGTCGATTGTCCTTTCACCGAAAACAAGTTCTCCTTGAAAACTTCCAGTTAGCACTGGCCCTTCCACCAGACGGGCATCCATATTAATGAAAGAAACCAATGACACCGCGAAAACAATCAGCAGCCAAATACCGGATTCTTTCCGGTAGATCATCCAACAAAAAAGCAGCACCATGAGCAAAAGCTTATCAGCTGAGCCATGTGCTGCTTGTGCGGCAATTGCCGTCGCAATTGCTGCATAGAGAAATAACGCTTCGGTTAAACGAGAAGTTCTCCGAATAATTCCTTCACCCGTTCTTTATAATGGGACAATTCTTCTTCGCTCGCCCCTTTTGCGCCAAGCTTTTCAATCAATTCCATATAAAGTGCCGTTTTCTCGACGCTGAGGAAATCGATGGTGCGTTCATCGAACATCACTTGGATCACTTCAACATTTGCCTGTTCCAGCAGTTCGATCGCGTATTCGTGATTTTTATAATCCGCTGCGTAGTAAAGGCGTGAAATGCCGGCCTGGATAATGGATTTCGTGCATTGGAGGCAAGGGAAATGGCTGACATACATATCGGCGCCGCTGACGCTGACCCCATACTTCGCGCATTGCAACAGCGCATTCATTTCCGCATGGATGGTCCGTACACAATGGTTATCGACAACATAGCAGCCTTTATCGATGCAATGGTCCCCACCGGAAATCGAGCCGTTATACCCCCCGGCCATGATGCGCCGGTCGCGTACGATCGTCGCCCCGACGGCCAGCCGCGTGCAAGTGCTTCTTAGCGCTAAAAGATGGCTTTGAGCCATAAAAAATTGATCCCACGTTATTCGCTTCATCTGATTGCCTCCTGCTGTTTCGTTAAATCAAGTGTAGCAGAGGCAGTTGTTTCGTCAAGGGCCGTCCGTCCTCATCTAACCCGGATCAGCTCTTGCAATTGTTCAAAACTCTTTTCACCGATCCCTGTTACATCCATCAATTGCTCGATGTTTTTGAAAGGGCCGTTCTCAGTCCGGTGCGCCACGATGGCTGCCGCTTTGGCCGGCCCGATTCCAGGAAGTTCGGTCAGCTCCTCTTCGGTTGCCGAATTCAAGTTGATGAGCCCGGGCGCAGCACTGCCGCCTAGCATTAATGCTGCCTGTGCCACGCTTTCCTCGCCTAGTGTTGGCACATAAACCGATGATTCGTCCAGCACGATGACAGCCAAGTTAATCGAGCGGCTGTCCGCTTCCGGCAACAAGCCGCCGGCAGCTTCGATAGCATCGTTGATACGTGAACCGGCAGGCAATTCATAAAGGCCGGCATTTTTGACAGCCCCTTTCACATCGATCATGACGTTTTCCGGTATCGCTGTATCGGTTTCCGGTGGCGGAATTTGTTCGGTGGGTTCGGGAGTGAGTTCGCCGAGGCGTGTAGCCTCAGGAGGGTCGCGCAGGAGAAAGAAATAGAGAAGTGCCAAAACCGCGGCGATCGGCACGACGATGCGGGCGTATTTGGCAAGTTGCGGAGACATATTCAGTGGGCATCCCCCGTTTCCGCAGGAAGCAAACAGCTGAAGCTGTCTGAATTATATAATAACGGACGGGCAGAAGTCCATCTTTCCATGAAAAAACCCGCATATCGAAATATGCGGGGGTGGTGTTATTGATTATTTTTTCGCACGGAAAAAGATCCGTTCGCTTTCGTCGTTTGGTGCATCGGCTGTAAAATCAGCAGTTACTGATTCCACCGTGAATCCGGCTTCCGTAAGCCATTCCTTATAAACCTCAATCGGGTAAGTCCGTTGTTCATGCGTTTCTTCAAAACGCTCGAACATCCAGCCCTCACGCACGAAAAAAGTCAAATCGTGGATGACGCTGTGAGGCGCCGATCCTTTTTCCGTGTGCCACATATAAGCAAGATCTTCTCCGTCATAAACGAACGGGCTGTGCATAAAGATCTCATCGACTTTAAACACTGAATGGACATCGAAGAAAAAATACCCGCCAGGCTTCAATGCCGCATAAACTTGTCCGAAGGTGTCCTTGACCTGCTCTTCTTTCGCTAAGTAATTCAACGAATCAATCGCGATCGTCACAGCATCGAAGCCTTCTAATCCTTCGAGGTTGTCCATGGACAATTGAAGCACCGGAATCTCCAGCCCTGATTCTTTAAAGCGATTCTGCGCAACTGTGAGCATATCAGCGGATAAATCACTTGCCGTCACATCATAGCCGAGTTCAGCCATCAATTCAGACAGCACGCCGGTTCCGCACGCAAGATCGAGTACAGACCCGGAGCGCATCGTTTCAGCAATCCATTCCACGTATTGTTCGTATGGAATATCTTCCATCAAATCGTCATAAACCGCTGCAAACCGCCCGTAGTTCATACTTCGAGCTGCGGAGCGTCGCGCCATAGACGCTCTAGGTTGTAATACGAGCGCTCATCGCGATGGAAGATATGCGCCACGACATCGCCAAGGTCGACCAGGACCCAGCGCGCGGCGTCAAAGCCTTCGACACTTTTCACTTCATAGCCGGCTTCTCCAGCCTTATCCATCAATTCACGGGCGATCGACTGGACTTGACGGTCCGAGTTCGCGCTGCAGATGAGGAAGTAATCCGCCAACAGCGAAATCCCTTCCATGTTCAATACAACGATGTCTTCTGCTTTTTTATCCTCTGCGGCTTTGTACGCCACTTGCAATAATGTATCTTTAGTCATTCTTCACGTTCCCTTTCTGTTGCTCGAAATGCTCCAGGCATTTCAAGGAATCCGGATAAACCGGCTGATTTTTTGATGCGAGAAATTCGATCGATTGCCGGATCGATGCTTCCATCAAGCGGTCGAGGCCGTCATTTTTCATGGCTCTCAACCGGTCGACTCCCGGGAACTGGCGGCTCGGTTCGATCATATCTGCAGTATAGATGATTTTCTCGAGATCGGACATGCCGGCGCGCCCTGTCGTATGGTAACGGATCGCGTCGAGGATGCCTGCATCTTCGACACCGAATTCGTAGGAAGCCAGGTAAGCACCGACCGGGGCATGCCATAACTCATGATGATAGTCGAGCAGTAAAGGGTCCATCTTTTGCTTTTCGATGATGCCGCGCATCCATTCACGGTCCGCGAATTTCGCCACGTCATGCAGAATCGCCGCAATACGCGCTTGATCTTCCGGCACCCCATATTGCTTGGCCAATGCCACCGCCGTATTCATCACGCCCAGTACATGCTTAAAACGCTTTTCAGGAAGGCGTTCCTTCACTTTTTGGAGCATCAGGCTCGGGTCCATATAATCGCTCCTTCCGGATGAAAGTTTCCACTTGTTCAGGTACGAAGAAAGTCAATGGCCGGCCCGCCAATACGCGCTCCCGCAGCATCGTCGACGACAGATGCATTTCTGGGGAATCGATCATCAAGACAGGGTAATCCGTTTCAGCTTTATAGCCCGGCCGGCCGATGCCGACAAACTGGACCAATTCGGCCAGCTCGCCGATGCGATGCCATGTATGCAAACTTTCGACCATGTCCCCGCCGATGATGAAATAAAATTCGCATCCCGGTTCGCGGTCGGTCAATTTGGCCATCGTCTCAAATGTATACGAGACACCGCCGTTCGACACTTCAATGTCTTCCAGGCGGAAATGGTCATGCCCGTCTATGGCAAGGTGCGTCATCATGACACGCGTTTTTGTATCGATGCCGCTCGATTCCTTATGGGGGGCGATCGCGTTCGGCATGAAACGCACTTCATCCAGGCCCAATGCGTAATAGGCTTCATTCGCCATGATCAAATGGCCGAAATGCGGCGGGTTGAACGTGCCGCCGAGAATACCGATCTTGCGTTTTTTCACGGAAGCTCAATCCGTTTATTGTTGACGGACGCTTTATACAATACGACGGTATGGCCGATCAACTGCACCAATTCCGATTTCGTTCCCTCCGCCAAATGTTGCGCCACTTCGTGCTTGCCATCTTCGTTGTTCTGCAGGATGCTGACTTTTACGAGTTCACGCTTTTCAAGGGCTTCCCCGATTTGCACGAGCATCGCTTCATTGACGCCACCTTTTCCGACCTGGAAAATCGGGTCCAAATGATGCGCTTCACTTCTTAAAAAACGTTTCTGTTTACCTGTTAACATAATTGCCTCCTAGTTTTTCCGTTATCAATTGAATCATTTCTTCTGTATCCGGACGGATGCCTGTCCATTTCTCGAACGCGATGGCGCCCTGGTTGACGAACATGCCGACACCGTTCAGCACGAGGCAGCCTTTCGCTTTCGCCTCTTTCAAAAACGGTGTTTCGAGCGGGTTGTAGATGATATCCGCCACGACCGAACCGCTTCCGAGATGCGTCAAGGACAGCGGCAAGGCTTCTTCTGTCAAACCGACCGAAGTGGTCTGGACAATCGTAGCGAATTCGCTTAAATGCGCCTCTGCATCGGCCATTACGATCGCCTTGCTGCCGGTTTCATCCGCCAGTTCCTGCGCCCTGCGGAAAGTGCGGTTGGTGATGGTGATGTCCGTAAAGCCGGCACGCGAGAGCGCGAAAACGATGCCCCGCGCCGCCCCTCCTGCACCGATGACCAGCAACGCGCGGTCTTTGTCGACGGGATAACTTAAGAGCGAACGGACAAACCCATCGCCATCTGTATTGAACCCTCTATAACGCCCATTTTCCAAAGCGACGGTATTGACCGCATTCATGATGCGCGCCGTTTCATCCAGTTCGTCCAAAAGCGGGATCGCCGCCTGTTTATGCGGCAAGGTGATATTGAATCCGCTGGCCCCGAGCAACTTCATCGACCGAAGCGCCTGTTCGAGCTGTTTCGGCTCGACGTGCACCGGAATATAGGAAGCATCGATGCCATGCTTTTCAAACCAATGATCGTGCATATAAGGCGATAGTGAATGGGAGATCGGGTCTCCGATGACCGCATACCATTTCTTCATTGAGAAAAACCTCCTATATGAGCGATGGGCGGACGATGACTTCTACCCCTTTTGGCGCGTGGGCAGCGACCGTCACGTCATCGTGCTGGACCGTAATCCAGCCGAGCCCGGAAAAGACGATATCCGTCTTACCTTCTTTGATGCGGAATTCATGACGCACCAGTTCAGGGAAATCTTCCTTATATTCAGCGGATGGCGGGGCAAGCATGCCGCCCAGATGCTGTTCATATAAGTCATCTGCGTTTTCCAGTTTGGTCCGGTGGATATTCAAGGAATTTGCAGCATGCACCGTGAACGATGAACGTTTTCCGCTGATGAAATCAAAACGCGCCAAGCCGCCGATGAACAAAGTCTGTTCAGGGTTCAATTGGAACACGCGCGGCTTGATCTCTTTTTTCGGCATGATCGCCTTGAGATCTTCAGTATGCAGGTGATGCGCCAACTGATGGTGGTTGATGATGCCTGGGGTGTCGAATAACGAACGCTCATCGTCAAGCGGGATGCCGATCATATCAAGCGTAGTTCCCGGGAAATGGGACGTCGTGATGACATCGCCTTCTCCCGTCGCCTGCTTGATGACCCGGTTGATGAAGGTCGATTTTCCGACATTCGTACAGCCGACCACGTAAACGTCGCCGCCATCGCGGTATTGTTCGATCGCGTCCATCGCTTCTGCGACGCCCGTCCCTTTATGGGCGGAGACAGCCAGGATATCAATCGGGTTCAAGCCCAATTTACGCGACTCCTGTTTCATCCAATTGATCAATTTTTTCTCTTTGACCGATTTCGGAAGTAAATCCGCTTTATTGGCGATGAGCAAAATCTGATTGTTTCCGACAAAGCGGTGCAGCCCCGGCAGCCAACTGCCGTTGAAGTCGAAAATATCGACGATTTTCACGATCAGCCCTTTACGTTCCCCAAGGCCGTTCAAAATGCGCAGGAAATCATCGTCCGTCAAGGACACCGGCTGCAATTCATTGTAGTTTTTCAAGCGGAAGCAGCGCTGGCAGATGATTTCCTCTTTATCGAGTGAAGACGGCGGCGCATAGCCGATATCGTCTTTCCGCTCTGTCTGGATCTGTACACCGCAACCGATGCAATATGGCATTTCTGTCAATTTTCTTCCTCCCACATCAATTGTCCTTTATCTTTCAATCGTTTCATGATCCGGCGCTCTACCATGCGGTTGAAACGCGTAAAGAAGCCGTCCGATTGCGCGACCGGCAACACCAGGATCGTATGGAGCTTATTGCGGTTGCCGCCGAAAATATCGGTCAGCATCTGGTCGCCGATGACGACGACTTGTTCCCGTTTGACGCTCATGATCTTCAAAGCTTTCCGGAAAGCTTTGCCCATCGGCTTTCTTGCCTGGTGGATAAACGGGATGCCGAGAGGGTCAGCGAATGATTTGACGCGCATCTCGTTATTATTGGAAACGATGACTACCTGGATGCCCGCATCTTTCATCGATTTCAGCCATTCGATCAGGCGCGGCGTCGCTTCAGGGCGGTCCCATTCGACCAATGTATTGTCGAGGTCGGTGATGATCCCGAGCACCCCTTTTTCTTTTAATGACTCTGGCGTAATGTCAAACACTTCTTTAACGTACTGCCTTGGAATAAAATATCGATACACACATAACAACTCCTGTTTCTAGGGACTTAAGTCCATTGATTATACCATATATGCAAGGGGTTCTCCCACCTTGATCCGGTCGCCGTCATGGATTTTCGCATCGAATTGCAGATGTCCGCTTTCAAAGAATAACGCGACCGTTGAACCGAAGCTGAAATGAGCGACTTCCCCGCCTTTTTTCCAAACCTTCCCGAACTCCGTCAATTCGATGGAGTTGACATACATCGCCCCGACTTTCACGACCAATACTTGACCATGAGGGGTTTTCAGTTCAGTGATGAGACGGCGGTTGCCGCTGATCGGCGATTTCCCGTACGTCAGGCCAAGCCGATTGACCGGATAGGATTTGTCGCCAAGCATATATTGCTTCAAGACTTCACCGTCTGCCGGGCTATGGATGCGGTGATAGTCTGCAGGGGATAGATAGAGAATTGCGTACTGGCCATTTGCATAGCGCTCAGCCATCTGTTCGCTGCCGAGCAGTTCAGCGAGAGAATAACCGATGCCTTTGACTTGAAACCGGCTGCCTTCCTGGATTGCGCCATGGACCTCGACACGCCCGTCGACCGGGGAGACCAAATCGGCACCGGCAACCGGCCGAGTACCAGCTTTCAGGCTGCGCGTAAAGAAGTCGTGCAAGCTTGTGTATCTGCCGCTCGGGCGGTCGACGTCGCCGAGATCGATTTTATAGGCATTGATGAATCCGGGGATTGCTTTTCGGCTGATGGCTGATTGGGCAAAGCGTTTCAACGCAGCAGAACTTGTTTTTCCGTTGCCCAATTCGATCATCGATTGATACATCCATCTTTTCATGCTTGCACCTCCGTCGTTAAAATAGTCTACCATTTTTTGTCGTTTCACAGTATAATTGTCGAAAGCATATCGAAAAAGGAGCGCTTGCATTGATATTGATCGACAAAATGGATTACACCATCAAACGGCTGAAAAGCCAGGCAGCCAACACTTTGACAATCGGCAATATGGTGTTCGGCGGCGCCTCATTGATGGCGACTTTGAACGGATACTATAGCTACAGTGTGCTCTTTATATTCATTGCTGCATTTTTGGATCGTTTTGACGGCATGGTCGCGAGAAAATACAATCAGGAATCCGAACTCGGCAAACAACTGGATTCCATGGGAGATATCATTTCGTTCGGCGTGGCACCGGCATTGCTGATCCATCAGCTCGCTTTGCAGGATTTCGGATTGGCCGGCATGGTATTCACCGTTATCTACATTTCGTGCGGCGCATTCCGCTTGGCACGCTTCAATATTACCGAATCGAATGGCTATTTCACCGGCTTGCCGATCACCGCAGCCGGAACTGTGCTAACTTTGTCATATTTCGGGTTCGGCTATTGGTCGCCTGCTGTCTATATGTTCATCCTGTTGATTTCTTCATTTTTGATGATCAGCACATTTTCATTGAGGAAATTATAAAAGCTGAGGGCTTGATGCCCTCAGCTTTTTGCTTGTTTTGGGATGTAGTTTCAATATTATACGCGCTGGAGCATTTTTTCGATGACGCGCAGGACGATTTCCGTCGAATGCTTGGCGGCAACCGGGAGGAACTCATCGAATGATACCGAAGATTCCTTGCCGGCGATATCCGATAGGGCGCGGATGACGACAAAGGCCGTATCGTATTGGAAACAAACCTGGGCCACCGCCGCCGCTTCCATTTCCGCTGCCTTGATTTCCGGGAATTGCCGTTTTACCAATGCCACGCGCGCGGGATCGCTCATGAATGAATCCCCTGTTGCGATAAGCCCGACTGCATGCTGATGTTCACCGATCTCATCGACCGCTTGGACGGCAAGTTCGATCAATTCCTTGTTCGCCGTGTAGGCGGCCGGCATTTGCGGCACTTGCCCGAGTTCGTAGCCGAAGACGGTCGCATCTACATCGTGGTGGCGCACTTCACCGGAAATGACCACCGCGCCGACTTCCAGCTCTTCGTCAAAGCCGCCGGCAGAACCGATATTCAAGACGAGGTCCGGTTTGTACTCTTGCATCAGGATCGTGGTCGTCATCGCCGCATTGACTTTGCCGATGCCACTTTTCAACAGGATCAATTCCTGCCCTTTGTATGTACCTGTAGTGAATTCGCTATTGGCGATTTCACGGACGGAAATATTCGCTAATTGATTGCGCAACAGTTCAACTTCCTCTTCCATTGCGCCGATTACACCGATTCTCATTGTATCCGCTCCCTGCTTCCATGATTACGCCAGAAAAACGGCGCCCTATTAATGGTTAATAGGCGCCGTCCAGCGTTTTGAGTACATCCATTTTCTCAGGTTTCCAACCTTCACCGTCTACCCACTCGAGATAGACGCGATACTTCTCGGATTGGTCTTTCGACTGGACTGTCGCGATGGATTTTTGCGGGCCGCCGCCGTTTTGGACCATCATGACATACATGTCGTTTTGCGATAATCCGGTAGCATACGTGACCGCTTCAATTTTTTCGTTCCAATCTACCGAGTTTTTCTGGTAGGAAGAGACGTGGTCGCCGCTTTGGCTTGTGCCGATAGGCTCCCAGCTTGTATTGACGATGGTTTCACTGACGATCGGATCGTTGGATTCCTCCCGTGTGATGGTCCCGCCTTTGGTCTCTTCTTCCTCTTCTTTTTCTTTTTCTTCAGCTTCTTTTTTCGCTGCTTCTTCTTCAGCCTTGGCTTCCTCTTCAGCTTTCTCTTTAGCTTCAAGGTCGTTTTCCTCTGCTGTCACTTGCGGATCATCATCCCCGCTCGTTTGGCTTTCCGTTTCCGGCGATGTTTCCTCTAATTGACGATCTGCTGAATCATCGCCGCCTCCGAATAGCAATGTTGCCCCGATGATAAGCACCAAAGTGAATACTAAGGCGATCATGATATTCAGGATGGAATTCGAACGATTTTTATTGTTCTTGTTCTTATTCAAACGAGAGGGATACGGTTTTTCTTCGTTAGCCATGAAATGCCCCCCTTTATCCATAGTTTATCATATTTGGCCCATGACAAATTTGACGTTTCAACTAAAGTTTTGTTTCAACCATCAAAAAAACAGCCACTCCCAAAGGAATGGCTGGGTGCATCAATTGATCGAAACGATCTTGACTTCCATTTCCCCGCCTGGCGTCAATACTTTGACGCGGTCTCCGACAGTGCAGCCAAGCATGCTTTTCGCGATCGGCGAGTCGTTGGAAATCCGGCCTTCCAACGGGTCCGCTTCTGCAGAACCGACGATTGTGTATGCTTCTTCCTCGCCGTCTGGAATTTCCATAAACGTAACCGTTTTCCCGAGGCGGACAACATCGTTGCCAGCTTCCTCTTCATTTATAATGACCGCATTGCGGATCATGGATTCCAATGTAGAAATGCGCCCTTCAACAAAGGCTTGGTCTTCTTTGGCAGAATCATATTCCGAGTTCTCGGACAAGTCCCCGAAGCTTCTTGCCACCTTGATGCGTTCCACCACTTCTTTGCGTTTGACCGTCTTCAAATAATCCAGTTCATCTTCCAACTTCTGCTTTCCGGCAGCTGTCATCGGAAATTGTTTATCGTTTGCCATACTCTTCCCACTCCTTCAACTGCTGACTATGAATGCGCTAACACCCGTCAGTCTCGTATCATTCTATTATAAATTTCCAATCTATTCAAGAATTGTTTTAATTTTTGTAACCATTAAATCGATTGCGACTTCGTTTTGCCCGCCTTCCGGGATGATGACGTCCGCATAGCGCTTTGTCGGTTCGATGAATTGGTTGTGCATCGGGCGCACGACCGTCAAATATTGCTCGATGACCGAATCGATGGTACGCCCGCGTTCGTTGATGTCGCGCATCAAGCGCCTGATGATGCGGAGGTCCGCATCAGTGTCGACGAATAATTTGATGTCCATCAACTCACGCAGCCGTTCGTCTTCAAGGACGAGTATGCCTTCGAGGATGATGACGTCTTTCGGTTCGATCAGTACGCTTTCTTCGGCACGGGTGTGCAAGGCGTAATTATAGATCGGTTTTTCGATTGCGCGGCGTTCGAGCAATTCATTGACATGCTTGATCAATAACTCTGTGTCGAACGCGAGCGGATGGTCATAGTTGGTCTCGAGGCGCTCTTCGAACTCGAGGTGGCTTTGGTCTTTATAATAATAATCCTGTTCGATGACCACTACGGAATGCTCTTTGAATACTTCATAGATGGAATTGGTGACACTGGTCTTGCCTGATCCTGAACCGCCAGCGATGCCGATGACGACCGGTCTGTTTTTAGACATATACGTTAACTCCTTGTGTTTCGATTTTCATTTTTTCCTGCAGACGAGAAGCCCGTCGCCGACCGGTAGAAGCTCGCAGTCGAATCCGGGATGTTCATCCATATTCTTGCGGAACGAACGGATGTTGCGGATCATCGTGCGTTTGCGCCTCGGCACTTCCTTGATCGGTTGTTCCGCCATGCCGTGCATCGACATATTGTCGCAATAGATGATGCCGCCCGGGGACAGCAGGCCTTCATATTTATTGAAGAAACGCTCATATTGCCCCTTTGCGGCATCGATGAACATGGCGTCATAATACGGCGTCAATTCATCGATGTCCAGTTCGAGCGCATCCGCGCATATGGCCCGCACACGGTTTTCCAGGCCTGATTCCCGGATGTACCCAAGCGCTTTTTCATGGCGCTCTTCATCCCGTTCGATCGTATCGATGGTGACATCAGGCAGGGCGTCGGCCATGCGGAGCGCCGAATAGCCGATCGCCGTGCCCAGTTCGAGCAAGCGTTGCGGCTGTTGCTGCCGGAGCAACTCCAGCAACTCACCGATGCCTTGCTCTTCCATGATCGGCACATGATGCGCCGCTGCATAGGAGCGCATTGTTTCGAATAAAGCTTCTATTGTTGTATCGGGCATTGTGGATGTCCGCTCCTTTCATGCTCTAATCCTTCATTTGAACAGAAAAGAAGAAGGGAAACGGACGCTCCCTTCCTTCTTATACAAATTGAACTAATGGTTTTGTAATTAAAATCTTATTAAAACGATATTCCGCAAAACAGCTGAAAAAGCTTTGCTCTACTCTCACTATGTTCGAGCATCGCAAACGAATTGGTTCAGCTCCGCTTCACTAATTCGCTTCCTGGGGGCTCGCGCTGAACTAATTCGGGCTAGACGCCCGAATGGATTTCAGCACTTCGTCGAAACGGAGTTGGAAAGCCACCTCCGTTTCTGCTCCCCAAGGAGTCTGCGCTGTTTTGCTCCATATCTCTCGAATAAAATACACTAAAGAGTGGAAGGCGGCGACTCCTGCGGGAGCAGTGACGGAGCACCGCGAAAGAGCGACATGAGTCTTGAGACCCCGCAGGAAGCGCAGCGACCGAGGAGGCTCAAGCCATGCCCGCGGAAAGCGTCCGCCTGGAACGATTTATTCACACTTACTCATTCTCTAGGTCAAATTTTATTTATCAATTTCCGATATGTTCATCGCGGTATTGAAGATGCTGTTCGTAGCTGGTCGAGAAGTAGTTATTGCCTTCCGAGTCAGCCAGGAAGTACAGGTAATCCGTCTGGTTCGGATCGAGCACCGCTTCGATGGAAGATGCGCCGGCAGAAGCGATCGGCCCGGGCGGCAATCCTTTATTCGTATAGGTGCTGTAAGGGTGTTCGAACTCGTAATCCGAGTTGAACAAACGGTCCTTGTGCTCGCCCATCGCATAGATGACGGTCGGGTCTGTCTGAAGCGGCATGTCTTGGTCCATGCGGTTGTAGAACACGCTCGCGATGGTTTGGCGATCGGATTTGGCCGTCGCCTCCTCTTCCAATAGCGAAGCGAAAGTCAATAGCCAATGCGGCGACTTTTCCTGCTCCTGCAAGACGCTTTGATATGGTTCGATATTCGCTTTTGTCGCATCGAGCATCTGCTCGATCAACAAGGTAAGCGAAGGATTCTCTTCGTATACCGGATAAGTCGCAGGGAACAGATAGCCCTCAAGCGCATATCTGACGTTTTCCCCCTTGATTTCCTCTGTCAGTAAATCGGGGTATTTGGTCATCAATTCGTCAATATAGGCCTCATCCTGTACTTGTTCCATAAACTGCTCTGCGGTGTAATCCGTTTTTTCCGCAATCACACGCTCGGCAATTTCTTCCAGCGTCAGCCCTTCCGGAACGTTGATCGTATACAAAGGTTCATGGTAAACTTTCCCGGTTTTCAAACTTTGCGTAATTTCGTCCAATGTCATCGATTGGGTCAAGCCATAGCTGCCAGCCTGGAATTCCGATTCATTCTTGAACTTGACGTAATACTTATAGATCCGGGCATCCTTGATGACGCCGTTCTCTTCAAGCAATGCGGCAATGCTGTCCAGGTTGGAACCGATCGGCACTTCGACTTCGATGACTTCTTCGGAGTCGGGATCGACAGGCTCGAGCGCGCCCGTGACATAGCTATAGGCTTGCCAGCCGGCCACCGCGACGACCAGAAGCAAGACGAGCGCGACGATCAGCACAATGCGCCGCACGACTCTCACTTCTTTTTTCTTTTCCTTCATCCTGTCGAACATGACATCTTTCTTTGACTGCTTTTCCACGGGTGTTCCCCCTCAGCTATTCATCTCTCCAAAACGGAAGGTGATTCAAACGAAAGGGACGGAATCAAGGTTCAATTCCGTCCCCCTTATGGTTATTGCTCTTCGTTTTCTTCTTCTTGTTCAAGGAAAGTGTTGAGCATTTCTTCGATCATGTCCCATTCCTCTTCCGTTTCGACCGGGCGAAGCTCCCCACCGGAAACGTTCTCTTCGGAATCCAGGTTTTCAGTGAAGGATGATGCGTGGATCTCGATCTCGCCTTCTTCGTCTTCATCTGCCCCTACCGGGAAGTACAAGACGTATGATTTCCCGAAATCATCCGATTCGAATGTGAACAACACTTCGAATAATTGCTCGTTGCCGTGCTCGTCCACTACTGTAATATGCTCTTGACCATGTTCCATTCGTGTCACCTCATCATTTTTTTGAATCAAGATAGCCTTGCAAGATCATCACTGCAGCCATCTTGTCGATTACTTTTTTGCGGTTTTTCCGGCTGACATCGGCAGAAATCAACATTTTCTCCGCCGCCATCGTCGTCAGCCGTTCATCCCAAAGCACTACCGGTATATCATATCCTTCTTTCAGCAATGCTGCAAACTTTTCGGAAGCTTCGGCCCGTGGCCCGACTGAGTTGTTCATGTTCTTCGGATAGCCCACGACCGCTTCTGTTACTTTGTATTCCTTGATCAATTCACCAAGGCGCTCAAGCCCGAACTCGCCTTTCGCCTCGTCGATCTTGACGGTTTCGATGCCTTGGGCTGTCCAGCCAAGCGCATCGCTGATCGCCACTCCGATCGTTTTGGAACCGACATCCAATCCCATAATTCGCATAATTATTCCTCGTTATTCTTTTTGATATAGAACTTCACCAGTTCTTCCAAAATTTCATCCCGCTCCAGTTTCCGGATCATGTTCCGGGCATCCTGGTGGCGAGGGATATAAGCCGGATCACCTGAAAGTAGATACCCGACGATCTGGTTGATCGGGTTATAGCCTTTTTCCTCTAGAGCCTCATGGACTTGCAGCATGACCTGCTTTACGTCCTGCTCCATCGATTCATCGGATGAATCGAATTTCATCGTGCGATCAAATGAGCTCACGACAAGCACCTCGCTTTCGGAATGTGTGATTGAACAATTCGTTCCTCTTGCTGAATCCCATTATAACTGAAAGCGCGTATTTGTTAAACCTATTTGACTAAAGTGTAAACCGATTCGAGCGCCGTATCCAATTGCTCCGGATTTTTCGCCCCGGCCATTGCCATGTCCGGACGGCCGCCGCCTTTGCCGCCGCATTGTTCAGCGACTGCCTTGACGATATTGCCGGCATGGTAATCCTTGCCCGCAATGTTTTTCGATACGCCCGCAGCCAGCATGACTTTGTCGCCGTCGCTCGCTCCAAGGACAATGACAGCCTGCTCGAACTTCGCTTTCAAATCATCGACCATCTGGCGCAGCTGGTTATTGTCTTTTGCCTGTACTTTTGCGGATAATACGGTCACGTCTCCGACTTTTCTCGCCGACTCCAGCAATTCACCGGATTGCGCATTGGCGATTTTCTGGAGCAGTGATTCATTTTCACGCTGCAATGATTTGATCTCGCCTTGCGCACTTTCGACTTTTTGCACGAGGTCGCGCGGGTTCGCTTTCAATAGGGAAGCTGCCTCATCCAAGGTCTTCTCGCTTTGCTTCATGCTCATGTAAGCGCCTTTTCCGGTCAACGCTTCGATGCGGCGGACGCCGGCACCGATGCCGCTTTCTGAGACGATCTTGAAGACGCCGATTTCGGACGTGTTCGCCACGTGGATCCCGCCGCATAATTCGAGCGAGTAATCGCTGATGGCGACAACGCGGACGACGTCGCCGTATTTTTCGCCGAACAAGGCCATCGCGCCCATGTCTTTCGCTTCCTGCAGATTATGGTAGCCGGATTCAACTTCGATGCCTTCCCAGATCTTTTCATTGACTGCCTGCTCGATCGTCGCCAATTCATCTTTCGTCACTTGGCCGAAATGGGAGAAGTCAAAGCGCAGGCGGTCCGGGCCGACATAAGAGCCTGCCTGGTTGACGTGTGTGCCGAGGACATCTTTCAATGCCTGATGCAGAAGATGGGTCGCCGTATGGTTCTTCACCGTATGGCGGCGTTCGGATGCATCGACTTTCGCTTTGACAGCCGTTTTCGTCAATTCTCCGGAATCGACCCGGACAGTATGCAAGTTCTGCCCGTTCGGCGCTTTTTTCACATCAAGTACTGAAGCTGTCACCAAATCGTTCGTCAAGGCTCCTTTGTCGGCGATCTGCCCACCGCTCTCTGCGTAGAATGGCGTGCGGTCCAGCACAAGCTGCACTTCTTCGCCTTCCTGTGCGCTGTCGACCAATTCCCCGTCTTTCACGATGGCAACGATTTCAGCATCCGCTACCGTATGGGAATAGCCGATAAATTCGCTTTCTTCCTTGATATTGCCGAGCACTTCGGATTGTGTCTGCATGGAATTGACGTTTTGGCGAGCATTTCTTGCGCGTTCGCGCTGCTCGCTCATTGCCCGTTCGAAGCCTGCATGGTCAACCGTCATTTCTTCATCTTCCGCATATTCTTCCGTCAACTCCACCGGGAAGCCGTACGTATCATACAGGCGGAAGACATCTTCGCCCGGGATTTCGCTATGGCCGGCCTGTTTTTGCTTTTCGGCAACTGCAGACAGAATCTCCAAGCCGTCATGCAAGGTTTCCAGGAAGCGTTCTTCTTCGAGTTTCATGACGCGGACGATGAAATCCTCTTTGCCTTTGACTTCCGGATAAAAGCTCTGCATGATTTCGCCGACTACCGGCACGAGCTGGTACATGAACGGTTTTTCGATTCCTAGTTTCTTCGAATAACGGACCGCGCGGCGCAATAGGCGGCGCAGCACATAGCCCCGTCCTTCATTCGATGGCAACGCGCCGTCACCGATTGCAAATGCGACGGTCCGGACGTGGTCGGCGATGACTTTGAATGCCATGTCGTGTTCCTGGCTCTCGCCATAGGATTTGCCGGAAATCTCCGATGTTTTCTCGATGATCGGCACGAACAGGTCGGTGTCATAGTTGGTCGGCACATCCTGGACGACCGAAGCCATCCGCTCGAGACCCATTCCGGTATCGATGTTCTGCTTTGGCAGCGGCGTGTATGTGTGGTCCGGATTATGGTTGAACTGGGAAAACACCAAGTTCCAGATTTCCAGGTAGCGTTCGTTCTCGCCGCCCGGGTACAGTTCCGGATCTTCCGGATCGTTGCCGTAGCTTTCGCCGCGATCGTAGAAAATCTCCGAGTTCGGTCCGCTCGGCCCTTCCCCGATATCCCAGAAGTTGCCTTCCAGTCGGATGATGCGTTCAGCCGGCACGCCGACTTCATTGAGCCAGATGGCATACGCTTCCTCGTCTTCCGGGTGGATCGTCACCGATAGTTTATCGGCTTCGAAACCGATCCATTTTTCATCCGTCAGGAATTCCCATGCCCAGTGGATCGCTTCTTTCTTGAAGTACTCACCGATCGAGAAGTTGCCGAGCATTTCAAAGAAGGTATGGTGGCGTGCAGTCTTGCCGACATTTTCGATATCGTTCGTGCGGATCGATTTCTGCGCGTTGACGATGCGTGGGTTTTCCGGAATGACGCGCCCGTCAAAATACTTCTTCAAAGTCGCGACGCCGCTGTTGATCCACAACAAGGACGGGTCTTCAAACGGCACTAACGGCGCGCTCGGCTCCACGTCATGGCCTTTTTCTTTAAAAAAGTCGAGATACATTTGCCGGATGTCTTCAGCTTTCAAATTCTTCATCAAAATTCCTCCTTCTGCATAATAAAAAGCCTCCATCCCCTAATAAAAAGGGACGAAGGCTCGATTCGCGGTACCACCCTGGTTACACAGGAAAAGCCCTGTGTCTCTCAAGCGCCTTAACGCGGCGGGACGGCAGTGATTAGCTGCACTCGGGAGTAGCGTTCAAAAGATGCGGCAGAAGGCCCTTTCAGCCAGGGAGCCTCTTTCTATCCGACCGGAATCTTCCTACTGTCTCCGTCAAGGTGTTGTCTATCGGTTATAAATTGAATTATAGAAAACCCGCAGTTCCTTGTCAAGCACGCTTACGCATCCTGGAAGTCGCGCGGCGTGATCCCTTCCATGCCGATCATCGGATGGATGCGGTGAGCATTTTGCTGCGTCAGGCTTTTCGATTCCGCCTCTTCGCTCTCGGGTGGCTGCTGTGCTACCGGTTTTGCTTCACCAGGCGGCATGTCCGCCTGCCCTTCAGCGGATGCGCCCAGCCGGTCCGCCAAGGTCGTCAACCGGCTCGAATCATCGGTGCGTTCGACGCCGTAGCGGAACACGCCCGGGTCGCCGCACAAGATCAAGAAGTCGCGGCTTCTCGTGATCCCAGTGTAAAGCAAATTGCGCCGCAGCATTTTCATATAGCCGCGGACGACCGGCATGATGACCGTCGGGAATTCCGAACCTTGGGCTTTATGGATCGAACAGCAATAAGCGAGCGTCAGCTGGTTCAAGTCGCTGCGCTGATAGGTCACTTCGATGCCATCGAACGATACGACGAGCACATCCTGCTTTTCCACCGTCTCTTTCGCTTTCATGATGGCAACCACTTCGCCCATATCGCCGTTAAAGACATTGCTCTCGGGTTGGTTGACAAGCTGCAGCACCTTATCGCCTATGCGGTAGGTGATGTCACCGAATGCCAGCTCCTTGCGTGAGCCGTCATCGTTCGGGTTGACCATCTGCTGGATCATCTGGTTCAGCGCATCGATGCCAGCTGGCCCTTTGTACATCGGCGCGAGCACTTGGATGTCTTTGATCGTATGGCCTTTTGACAAAGCGCTCTTGACCACTTTTTCGACGACCATCGGGATCTGGTCTGCCCCTGCGCGGATGAACGAGCGGTCGGACGTCTTCGCTTCGATATTGTCCGGCAGTTTCCCGGCTTTCATTTGGTGCGCGAGCTCGATGATCGATGAGCCGGAACTTTGGCGGTAGATTTCCGTCAGCTCGACCGTCGGGATGCGGCCGGATGCCAGCATATCCCTCAGCACTTGCCCGGGGCCGACCGGAGGCAATTGATCCTGGTCGCCCACAAAGATCAACTGCGCGTCGACAGGCACCGCTTTCAATAATTGATGGGCGAGCCACGTGTCGACCATCGACATTTCGTCGATGATGATCAGTTTGCCTTCGATTTCCTTTTCGGTTTCCTCATCTTTCTCCTGCCCGTTAAAGCCGAGCAGGCGGTGAATGGTCATGGCCGGAAGTTCCGTCGACTCACTCAAGCGCTTTGCCGCGCGCCCTGTAGGAGCTGCCAGGATGATCGGGAAGGGCTCTTTTTTCTTGGCGTAGTCTTTCGGGTCGAGCGGCAGCCCGTGCAGCTCTGCGTATACTTCGACCAATCCCCGGACGACGGTCGTCTTGCCGGTCCCGGGTCCGCCGGTAAGGATCATGACACTCGAATTCAAGCTTTTCTCGATGGCGTCGATTTGTGTCTCCGCATAATTGACGCCGAGCCGCTCTTCCGCTTCGCCGAGCGCTTTGCGGATTTCGGAGGACGGGAAACCGTCGCGCGTCTCCTGCTCGGCGATCAAGGTCTCGAGCTTCGTCGCGATGCCCACTTCCGAATAGTACAGCGACGGCAAATAAAGGCGGGTTTCTTCCCCCGCCACTTTGCCTTCCTCGTTCAATTCGATGGCGGCCTGTGAAATCGCTTCGACCGGAATGTCCTCGCGTTGGCTCGCTTCAAGCATTTGCTTGACGAGCGGAATCAGGTTCTTCGCATCGACATAGACATGCCCTTCCGACAACGATGCCTGGTTCAAGACATGGAGGATCGCCGCTTTGATGCGGTCGGGATGGCTGCCGGTGATGCCGAGCTTCGACCCGAGTTCATCTGCGCGGTGGAAGCCGATGCCCTCGATTTCCTCGATGAGCTGGAAGGGGTTCTTCGTCAGGATATCGATCGTTTCCTCGCGGTATGCCTGGTAGATTCGCATGCCGACTTGCGGCCCGAACCCCCAGTCGTTCAATTGGATCATCACGCGTTCAAGCCCCAAGTTCATCTGCAAGGTTGAACGGATCGTGTCTTTTTTATCATCGGACAGGCGCGGGACCCCATCGAGCGCATCCGGGTCTTCCAGGATTTTCTTGATGGCATCGCTGCCGAGTTTCTTGACGATCGTCTCGGCGGTTTTGCGCCCGATGCCGTTGAACAAATCGCTCGACAAATAATGCACGACGCCTTGTTCAGTTTCCGGCACCTCTTTCTTGAAGGTTTCAGCTTGGAACTGCACGCCGTATTTCGGATGGTTCTTGACGCTGCCGGTGAATTTGTATTGCTCTTCAAGCGACAGCTTAGGGAAATAGCCGGAGACGATGATTTCCTTTTCCGTATAGGGGGTGTTGGTTTGCTGGATTTTCACTTTGATGATGGAGAAGAGGTTTTGGGGGTTGTGAAAAATCGAGACGACCGGACGCCCCAGCACAAATTCACTTTCTTTTTGGAATAAATCGATCTGTCCGGACATGCGGCCGTCTCCTCTCTTTCATACATCTAGTTCAAGCGTTCATTGATCATGTCGTAAGCGTAGCGTGCCATTTCATTTTTATCATCCAATGTGTAGGCACGCTGCAAATGGTACATGGCATCTTCCGTACGGTCGCTCGACACGGCGTACAATACGCCCAGATTATAATGCGCATCCGAGTTGTCCACATCGATTTCAAGCGCAGAGACAAATTGTTCTTCCGCTAGATCGAACAGTTCCAGTGACGCCAGCGCAATGCCGTAGCTGAGACGCGCTGGCAGGTCGTTCGGATCCAATTCCACCGCGCGCTGCAAATAAGGCAAGGCGAGTTTCGGCTGGTCGATGCGCTCGAAGCATTTGCCGATCATGTAATGGGCATCCGACCCTTCAATGCCATTTTGGACCGCTTTTTCATACAACTTCAGCGCTTCCTCGTAGCGCTCTGCATTGTAATAGAGGTTCGCCAAACCGTAGTAAGCAGTTGCGGATGTTTCATCGAGCGTCAAGGCTTTCTGGAAAAACCGCTCGGCACGCTCCGTTTCATTCATCGATGCCAATACATGCCCGAAGTTAATGTAACCGAGCGCGTCTTCCGGCTGTTCTTCAATAGCATTCGTGAACGCCTGGATGGCATCTTCGGCCCTGCCTTCCTGCAAGGCTTTGATGCCGATTTCGTTATAATTCATCGCCGATCCCCCCATTATCCTACATAGTCCAGCTGTATGCCGTTTTTGAATACGCGGTCGATCGTGCCGCCACCGAGGCATTCGTCGCCGTCGTAAAAGACGACGGCCTGACCAGGTGTGATTGCACGGACCGGCTCATCGAAGGTGACGAGAGCTTCTCCGTCTTTCATGTCGACCGTGACGCCCACATCCTGCTGACGATAGCGGAATTTCGCCGTACACTGGAAACTCGCGGACGGTGCATCGCCCGTTGTGAAGCTCAAATTGACCGCAGTCAAGCTATCGGAAAACAGTGCATCGTGGTGGATGTTCTGCCCGACATACAGGACGTTTTTCTCCAGGTCTTTCCCGATGACGAACCATGGGTCGCCGGCTCCGCCGATGCCGAGGCCTTGGCGCTGGCCGATCGTGTAATACATCAGGCCGTCATGGGAGCCTTTTTTGATGCCGTCCAAGGTTTCCATCGACCCTGGTTGAGCTGGAAGATATTGGCTTAGAAATTCCTTGAAATTGCGTTCGCCGATAAAGCAGATACCGGTGGAATCTTTTTTCGTCGCCGTTGCAAGCCCTGCTTCAAGTGCGATTTCACGGACTTCCTTCTTATCGATCGCACCGAGCGGGAACATGACTTTCGATAATTGTTCCTGGTTCAGCTGGTTCAGGAAATAGGTTTGGTCTTTATTATTGTCGACGCCTCGCAGCATGTGCGCAACGCCATTTTCATCCGTTTCCACGCGTGCGTAATGGCCCGTGGCGAGATAATCCGCACCGAGGCTCAAGGCATGCTCAAGGAATGCCTTGAACTTGATTTCCTTATTGCACATGACGTCCGGGTTCGGCGTGCGTCCGGCTTTGTATTCCTCGAGGAAATACGTGAACACCTTATCCCAATACTGCTTTTCGAAATTGACCGCGTAATACGGGATGCCGATCTGGTTGCAGACGCGGATGACGTCTTCGTAATCTTCCGTCGCAGTGCAGACGCCGTTTTCGTCGGTATCGTCCCAGTTTTTCATGAAGATGCCGATGACGTCATAGCCTTGTTGCTTCAATAAAAGAGCGGCCACCGAGGAGTCTACCCCTCCGGACATGCCGACAACTACACGTGTATCTTGTGGAGCTTTTGTTTCCATTGTATTCACCTTTTCTATTTTTGCGCGAGGCGCTTCGTGATTTGAGCCGTTTTTTCGGCTGCTTGTCTAATATCCGTGTCGGTCAGGCCGATGCCGAAACTGAAACGGATCGAATTGCGCAGTTCTGCTGCGTCTTGCCCGTACATCGCAACGAGCACATGCGATGGGTCGATCGAGCCGGCTGTGCACGCCGACCCGCTCGATGCGGAAATACCTGACAAATCCAAATTGACCAAAAACGATTCGATATCGATGCCTTCTAGAGACACATTGAATATATGCGGCAATTGATCGATGCCGTTCTCCTTGAAGACGATTTTTTTGACCTTGAACTCATCCCGGAAAATCTCCTTGAATCCGTTGAACGCCTGCCATTTATCCTCCATCGTTTCCTGCGCGATTTCCACTGCGCTGGCGAACGCTTGGATGGCCGGCACGTTTTCTGTTCCGGCGCGGCGTTTGCGTTCCTGTTCACCGCCGTAAAGAAGCGGTTTGAGAGGCGTGTTTTTGCGCTGGTATAAAAACCCGATGCCTTTCGGGCCATTCACTTTATGGGCAGAGACCGACAGCAAGTCGACGTTCAACTCGTCTACATCGATCGGCAATAAGCCATACGCCTGCACCGCATCGGTATGGAAGGTGACATTCGTCCCTTTCAACAGCTCCCCGATTTCGGCGATTGGCTGGATCGTGCCGATTTCATTATTGGCGAGCATGACAGACACGAGAATCGTATCATCCCGGAGCGCTTGTTTCACGTCTTCCGGCTTGACGCGGCCCGTTTCGTCCACGGGTACATATGTCACCTCATAGCCCTGTCTCTCCAATTCCTCACAAGCATGGAGAACTGCATGATGCTCGGCTTGCGACGTGATGATATGGCGTCCTTGTTTAGCGCCAGCTGTCCCGAAAATCGCCAAATTATCCGCCTCTGTGCCGCCGGATGTGAAGACGATCTCGGTATCGTCAGCTTGTATGCTTTTGGCGAGTATGCGCCGCGCTTCATCCAGAACGCGCCGCGCATCGCGCCCGGTCCGGTGGATGCTTGATGGGTTGCCATATTGTTCACTTAACGCTTCGGCGAATACCGCAGCTGCTTGCGGATGCATCGGCGATGTCGCCGCATGGTCCAAATAAATTTGTTTCATGATTGATAAACTCCTTATATATAAAACATATAATGCTCGGTGTCGCCTTCTTCTGTCGTCGCCAAATCCTCGATCGTCGTCGTATCCAGGACATTTTTTACGGCGTCGCGTATCCTCCCCCACAACTCGCGCTGGGGCTGTTTTTCGTCTTCGATGCCTTCGACCGGCTGGATCGGCCCCTCGAGCACACGGATGACGTCACCCGCTGAAATCTCTTTCGGGTGGCGTGTCAGCATATAGCCGCCGTATGCGCCCCGTACGCTTTTCACGAGCCCTGAATTGCGCAGTGGCGCTACGAGCTGTTCGAGGTAGGCTTCCGACAATTCATTCTCCGCTGCAATCTTGCGCAGCGGCACCGGGCCTGCCCCGTATTGTTTTCCCAATGCGATCATGATCGTTAAGCCGTAACGGCCTTTTGTTGATATTTTCATATAGAACTACTCCCCTAAAACCTATTCGTCAATTCTTCAAATAAGTATAGCATATCTTACAGGACATAGGCTTTCAATGACTTTCGGCGCCCGATTCGCTATACTGATGGAATGAACAGACGGAAGGAGTTTTCCTCGTGCACAATGAACCACTTGCGTACCGCATGCGTCCAAGGACGATCGACGAAGTCGTCGGCCAAAAAGACGTCATCGGGCCTTCAACCGCGCTTTACAAAATGATCAAAAGCGGCCATGTGCCGTCCATGCTCTTATATGGCGATCCGGGAATCGGCAAGACCTCGATCGCCCACGCCATCGCCGGCACATCGAACTTGCCGTTCATCGCGCTCAATGCCACGACTTCCGGCAAGAAAGATGTCGAATCGGTCGTCACCGAGGCGCGCATGACCGGGAAAGTATTACTGTTTTTAGACGAGATCCACCGCTTCAATAAATTGCAGCAGGACGCCCTCTTGCCGCATGTGGAATCCGGTTCGATCGTCTTAATCGGCGCGACGACGGAAAACCCGTTCCACGATGTCAACCCGGCGATCCGTTCGCGCTGCGGCGAGATCAAGCAGCTCAAGCGGCTGACACAAGACGATATCATCGAGCTGTTGGAAAAAGCCTTGAGCGATGAAAAGCGCGGGCTTGGCCGCGAGAAAATCCGCATTACAAAAGAACAGGTCGCCCGTATCGCCGAAGGAACGAACGGCGATGCGCGCAAGGCCTTGACGATGCTTGAATCGATCGTCATCGCCTCCGATGAAGAAGACGGGGAATACCTTGTCGATGACGCCATCATCGAACAGATGATCAAACGTGTCGGCGTGTTCGGCGACAAAAGAGGCTCCCATTTCTTCAACTTGTTATCGGCCTTGCAGAAATCCGTCCGGGGCAGCGACGTCAATGCGGCGATGTACTACCTCGCCCACTTGCTTGAAAACGGCGACTTGACCGCAGTCACAAGACGCCTGCTCGTCATGGCTTACGAAGACATCGGCCTCGCCAACCCGGCTGTCGGCGGGCATGTGCTCGCGGCGTGCCAGTCGGCGGACCGTCTTGGCTTGCCGGAAGCGCGCATCCCGCTCGCGCAGGCGGTTGCTGAGATGTGCCTATCGGAGAAATCCAATTCGGCCTATCGCGCAATCGATGCTGCCACTGCCGCCATCAATAAAGGCCAGGTCGGCGACATCCCGGCGCATTTGCGGGATACGCATTACGCAGGCAGCGCCGAACTCGGCCACGGAGGCTATAAATATCCGCACGACACGCCGATCGGCTCGTTCGGCGGCTGGGCGGACCAGGATTATTTGCCGAAAGAATTGAAAAAGGCGGAATTCTACAAGCCGGTTGTCGCCGGAGAAGAAAAGAAATTCGCAGGCATCTATGAAAAGCTAAAAGACTTCCGAAAAAAATGATGCATAAAAAACGGGCGGAGAATGATGGCATTCTCCGCCCGTTTTTCTATTGGCTATTGATTGACGCGCTGGATGTGGATCGATTTGGTGATCTGGTTGACCACCCAACTGGCTGCGATCAAGCCGACGGTCGACGGGGTGAACGCATTGGAAGATGGCGGCATCTGTGCTTTGCGGATCGCCGCGTCTTTTTTGCCAACGGTATCGACGACATCTTCGCGGACTACGATCGGGCTTTCATCGGAAAAGATAACCGGAACCCCTTTTCGAATGCCCGCTTCCTTCAGTTTCTTGCGGATCATTTTCGCCAACGGGTCGGTATGGGTCTTCGAGATGTCCGCAATTTTGAAACGCGTCGGGTCCGTCTTGTTGGCGGCGCCCATGCTCGAGATGATCGGGATGCGGCGGCTATAGCATTCTTTGATCAAATGCACTTTATAGATCAAGGTATCCGAGGCATCGATGACATAATCAGGCTTGTGGCTGAAGAATTCCTCATACGTTTCTTCCGTATAGAACATATGGAGCGTCACCACTTCACAATCCGGATTGACATCCGCAATGCGCTTTTTCATCACTTCGACTTTGGACTGGCCGATCGTCGAGAGATTCGCCACCAATTGGCGGTTGATGTTAGTGATGTCGACATCGTCTTTATCGACAAGGATGATTTTTCCGACCCCGCTTCTTGCGCAAGCCTCAGCTGCAAATGACCCGACTCCGCCGACTCCGAGGATGGCGACCGTTGAACCTTTTACCAGCTCCATGCCTTCCTTGCCGATGGCGAGTTCATTTCTTGAAAATTGATGTAACATATACACACTGCCTTTCACATTCAATATTAAATAGGGATACTAGGGATTATACACATAGAAAATCCCCCGGCAAATGCCGGAGGGATTGGAATCTACTATGTAAGAAGAATCCCGATCGTGCCGTCCTTTGTGTTGCGCATCGTTTGAACCCGCTTATAGCAGGTGGGTGACCGCATCACCACTTATAACTTCCCGTTAAGGCATGTTAGCCATGGCGATATGTAGGTCTCCCGACGACAAAATGTTGGGTCAAAATCGAATTGCTAAAAACGAACACATCAGGATTCTCTCTACAAGTATAGTAGCATACCCGAAAAAGATGTACAAGTCTTTTACTCTGAATCTTTTTCACTATTCTGAATAGTTACAGATAGGTTTAATTCCTCCAATTGGGCCGAAGAGACTGCACTCGGCGCTTCCGTCAGCATATCGCTCGCGGAAGCGGTCTTCGGAAACGCGATCGTGTCGCGCAGGTTGGTGCGCCCTGCCAACAGCATCACGAGGCGGTCAAGGCCGAATGCGATGCCGCCATGCGGAGGCGTCCCGTATTCGAATGCTTCGAGCAGGAAACCGAATTGCTCCGTCGCTTCTTCTTTCGAGAACCCGAGCACTTCGAACATTTTCTCTTGGATGTCGCGTCTGTAAATCCGCGCCGATCCCCCGCCCAGTTCATAGCCGTTCAATACCAGATCATAAGCTTGCGCACGGACGTTTTGCGGTTCGGTCGACAGTTTATCGAGGTCTTCTTCGAACGGCATCGTGAACGGATGATGCGCCGCGTAATAGCGCCCGTCTTTGTCATCGTATTCAAGCAACGGCCAGTCCGTGATCCACAGGAATTTGAAAATCGATTGGTCAATCAAGCCCAAGTCTTTGCCGAGCTTCATGCGCAAGGCACCGAGTGAGTCCGCAACGACCGTTTTGGAGTCGGCTACGAACAACAGCAAGTCTCCTGTTTCGGCATCAGCTGCTGCAATCAAGCTATCCGCCATATCGCCTTCGAAGAATTTGGCGATCGGCCCTTTGACGCCGCCTTCTTCCACTTTTAGCCACGCCAAGCCTTTCGCGCCGTAACGGGCAGCGAATTCGCCGAGAGCATCGATGTCTTTACGCGAATAATTGCCGGCTTGGCCTTTGGCGTTGATCAATTTGACTTGCCCTCCGGATTCGACTGCTCCAGTAAAGACTTTAAACGCGGAATCTTTCACCAGTTCGGATACATCGGTCAATTCCATGCCGAAACGGACATCCGGCTTGTCGGAACCAAAACGGTCCATGGCATCCCGGTAGCTCATACGCTCGAATCCTGGGTCGATGTCGATGCCTTTGACATCCTTCATCACTTGGACCATCAAGCGTTCGTTCAATTCGATGATGTCTTCCATCGTCTGGAAGCTCATTTCCATGTCGATTTGCGTGAATTCCGGCTGGCGGTCAGCCCGCAAATCTTCATCGCGGAAACAACGCGCGATTTGATAATATTTGTCCACTCCTGAAACCATCAGCATTTGCTTGAACAATTGCGGCGATTGCGGCAAGGCGTAGAATTCGCCGTCATGGACACGGCTTGGCACCAAGTAATCGCGTGCGCCTTCAGGTGTCGATTTCGTCAAAATCGGCGTCTCCACATCGAGGAAGCCTTCGCTGTCGAGGAAATTGCGGATCGTTTTCGTGACGTCCGAGCGCATTTTCAAGGTCTCGAACATCGCAGGGCGGCGCAAGTCCAGATAACGGTATTTCAAGCGCAAGTCTTCGCCCACCTCGGTTTGGTCCTCAATCGCGAACGGCGGGTTTTTCGCGGCATTGATGATTTCCGCGCTATCCACCTGCACTTCGACTTTACCTGTTTTCATCGCTGCATTCACTTGGCCTTCCGCCCGTTCGACGACGAGCCCGTCAATATGGACAACGAATTCGTTGCGCAGCGTTTCGCCGATTGCTGTCGCCGTTTCGGAAATTTCCGGGTTGAAGACGACCTGGATAATGCCTGAACGGTCGCGGACATCGACGAAAATCAATCCGCCGAGGTCGCGGCGTTTCTGGACCCACCCTTTCAATGATACGCGCTGGCCGATTGCCGTTTCGTTCACTTCTCCACAATAATGTGTTCTCGACATAATTATTCCTCCAATGATTTCTTTTTCTGGATGTTTTCAGCCAATTCCTCGAATGGCACTTCCTGCTGTTCGCGCGTCGCCATTTCTTTGACAGCCGCTTTTCCGCTTCCAAGCTCTGATTCGCCGATGACGATGACGAAACGGGCACTCTTGCGGTCAGCAGATTTCATCTGCGCCTTCATCTTGCGATCCGTGAAATCCATGTCCGCCGAGATGCCGCTTGCGCGCAAGTCGCGGACAACCGCTACGGCTTTCTTTTTCGAAGCCGCATCCATCGCGATGACATAAGCGTCAAGCGAGCGGCCTTCACCGATTTCCACTTTTTCCATCTCGAGTGCGAGCAGCAGGCGTTCGATGCTCATCGCAAAACCGATCCCCGGTGATTCCGGGCCCCCGAGGTCTTCAACAAGCCCATTATAGCGGCCGCCGCCTGCAAGCGTCGTGATCGCCCCGAACCCTTCCGCTTCGCTCATGATTTCAAAAGCGGTGTGGTTGTAATAGTCAAGGCCCCGTACCAGGTTCGGGTCAATGACATAGCTGATGCCAAGTTCGTCCAAGTATTCCTTTACCTGCGTAAAATAAGCCGTGGATTCTTCATTCAGATAATCCGCAAGAGACGGGGCCGTTGCCATCAATGGATGCTCCCGGTCCACTTTGCAATCGAGGATGCGCAGCGGGTTCTTCTCCAGGCGGTTTTGGCAATCTCCGCAGAACTCCTGGATCGATGGTGCGAAATGTTCGATCAGCGCTTGTTTATGCGCCAGTCGGCTTTCGGTATCGCCCAGCGAATTCAAGACGAGCCGGAGACTTTTCAAGCCGCATGCTTTGTAGACATCCATCGCGAGCGCGATGACTTCCGCATCGATTGCGGGATCTTTCGAACCGATCGCTTCGACGCCGAACTGCACGAACTGGCGCATGCGCCCTGCTTGCGGACGCTCATAACGGAACATCGGGCCGGTATAGTACAGCTTCACCGGCTGGTCGGGCTGGCCGAACAATTTGTGTTCGACATACGATCGCACGACCGATGCCGTGCCTTCGGGACGCAATGTCAACGAGCGGTCCCCGCGGTCCTGGAAAGTATACATCTCCTTCTGGACGATATCGGTCGTATCGCCGACGCCCCGCTGGAATAATTCCGTGTGTTCGAAAACCGGCGTGCGGATTTCCTTGTATTGATACAAATTGCATAGTTCATCGATTTTCTGTTCGATTTCCTGCCATTTGGCAGACTCTTGCGGCAGCACATCGTATGTGCCGCGCGGTGCTTGGATATTGCCCATTTCCATCTCTCCTTTTCCATACAAAAAAGCTCCCGCCCCTTGCTTGCGCAAGGGACGAGAGCTCGATTTTAAGCTTCCGCGGTTCCACCCTAGTTGGCGCAAATTTCTGCGCCCTCTCTGTCCGGATAACGGCCGGAACCGTCTTAGCCTAATGAGCGCATGCGCCGTTCAGTAAAGAACCTCGAGAGTGTTGTTCGTTGCAGATCCCTGCAGGAAAGCTTTCAGCCCGGGGCTTTCCCTCTCTTTTCAGTCGATGCTTACAATTACTTTCTCCGTCTTCAGCAAAAATTATATAAGTAGAATAAATCAATCTTAATCAGCTGAATAAATCTTGTCAAGCTTTTGCATACATTGCCTGAGTTTTTTGATATTATGATAAAGATGAATTGAATTTAGGAGGCCCGCTATGCAACGACGATTCTTACTCACCTTGCTGGTTTTTATCCTGGCCTTGTCAGGCACGATTCCCATGGCCGTCTCGAACCCTGCCCAGGCCGACAGCGGCGAGGTGACCGCGACCGGTTCGACGGTCAATGTCCGGTCCGGCCCGGGATTAAGCTATGAAGTGATCGGCTCGATGAAACAAGGCGATACAGCACAGCAGATTTCACGCAGCGGCGATTGGATCGAGATCCGCCATGGCAATGCAGATGGCTGGGTCGCATCCTGGCTCGTCAGCACAGGGCAAGCCCAAGATACCTCAGCCCAAACCGCCGTTTCGTCCGTCGATAGCTTGAACATCCGTGCGCAAGCTGACCTGTCTTCCGCCGTGCTGTCGAAAATGAACGCCGGCGATCAGGCACAGGCCATCGCGAGCCACGGTGATTGGACGGAAGTGCAATTCCGCAATGTCCGCGGCTTCGTCTCGACACAGTACATAAGCTTGACTGAGCAAAAAGCGGCGTCAACTGAAGACCCGCCTTCCGAAGAGTATGCAGAAACGGCCCAAGCTCTCGAAAAACTTTCTTCCTTCCGCATCGCGGTCGACGCACTCAACGTCCGTGCCGAGCCAAGCTTGAATGCCGACATCCAGGGCTCGGTCAAAAAAGGCCAAGTGTTCAATGTTAAAGGTATGGACGGCAACTGGGTCCAGCTCGAACTCACGGATGGCAAAACCGGCTGGGTCTATGCTTTCTATGGCGAACTATCCGACCAGCCTGTTCAGCAAGCGAATTCTTCGGACGAACAAGTGACTGTTTTGACTGACGGTACGAACCTGCGTGCACAGGCGAGCACCTCTTCGGAAGTCGTGATACGGGCCGATGCCGGCACGCAGCTATCGGTGGCAGGCAAAGAAGGCCAGTGGTATTTAGTGGCGCTTGAAGACGGGCGCCAAGCCTATATTGCCGACTGGGTCGTGCGTGCAGGGACATCCACCGGGCCGGCCGATGCCGAAACACAGCAACCCGAACGAAAAGCCGGCACCTTGAACGGCTTGACGATCGTCCTGGATCCGGGACACGGGGGCAACGATGGCGGTACGGTCGGGGTCCGCAAAACGAACGAAAAGGACCTGACTTTGAAAACCGCGGAAATCCTGTCCCATCATTTGCGCTCTGCAGGGGCTGAAGTCGTCATGACACGCCAGTCAGATGTCTATGTCGATCTCCGGCACCGCGTCTCCGAAAGCCATCAAGTGGCAGCGGATGCCTTCATCAGCATCCATTACGATGCCACCGAAGACAGCACGGTGTCGGGCTTCACATCGTATTATCAGCATCCGTACCAGCAAAAATTAGCCGAACACATCAATGGCGGATTGGCCGGGAAATTGACACTCGATGACCGCGGCGCGCGCAAAGGCAATTACCTCGTCTTGCGCGACAACCGCCAGGCCGCGGTGCTCGTCGAACTTGGCTTCCTCAGCAACTTCAACGAAGAGCGCATCGTCTCAAGCGATCAATTCCGCGAACAAGCGGCGCTCGGCCTTTACAACGGCATCATCAGCTATTTCGATTCCGAATTAAGCGAATAAAACCGAATGCCCCGCTTCTCGAATGAGAAGCGGGGCATTGTTGTTTAGCCTAACCTGGCGATTGCCTTGAAAAATCATTCCCAGGTGTTTTATCCATCAAAAAAGAGGCAAGCAGATGTGTTCGCCTCTTTTAAACATTATTTCTTAGCCGCATCCGAATCGATAAGAATGGTGACCGGTCCATCATTGATGAGCTGGACGTTCATCATCGCGCCGAATTTGCCGGTTTCGACTTGCAGGCCGTGGCGCCTTAGTTCCTCATTGAACTTCAGCCACAACGGTTCCGCTTGTTCCGGGCGTGCCGCTTCGACAAAGCTTGGGCGCCGCCCTTTTTTCACGTCCCCATATAAAGTGAACTGGGAAATCGACAGCACGCTGCCGGACGCTTCCTCGATCGAGCGGTTCATCTTGCCGTCTTCGTCTTCGAACAGGCGCAGCCCGGCAATCTTCTTCGCGGCATATGCTGCATCCGCTTCGCTGTCGCTATGGGTGATGCCGACCAATAAGACATAGCCGGAATCGATAGCCCCTGTAATTTCCCCGTCAACTGTGACGGAGGCTTGTTTTGAACGCTGCAATACGACTTTCATGGCTCCTCCTTAATTCGTCACGCGTGTAACCGAATAAACGTCGGGAATTTGCTTGATCCGTTCGACGACGCGGTTCAGATGGGAGATGTGCGGGATCATGATCGACAAATTGATCGTCGCGATCTTGTCTTTGTCTGCACGCCCGCTGACGGCGGTGATCGTCGTCTTCGTCTCACTGACCATATGCATCACTTCGTTGATCAAGCCGGTGCGGTCATAAGCCTGCACTTCAATATCAATCTGATACGATTTGTTTTCAGGCGAGCCGGCATTTTCCCATTCGACCGGGATCAAGCGGTCGGATTCATCCGCCTGGATATTCGGGCAATCCGCGCGATGGACCGAAACGCCGCGGCCTTTCGTGATAAAGCCGAGAATGGCATCGCCCGGCACCGGGTTGCAGCATTTCGATAAGCGGATCATCATATTGTCGATGCCACGAACGATGACGCCGGATTCCGTCTGTTTTTTCGGCTGGTTGACTTTCATTTCCACGGTGATTTTTTCGATGGCTTCTTCCTGTTCGCGCTTCTTGCGCTGGCGCTCCGCCAAACGGTTGACGACTTGCTGTGCGGTGATGCCGTTGAACCCGACTGCCGCATACATATCGTCTTCGCTGGCGAAATTGTATTTCTCGATGACGCGTTTGATGTTCTCCGCTGTCAGCACTTCTTTTTGGGTGAATTCCTGTGCTTTGATCTCTTTTTCGACCAAGTCGCGCCCTTTGTGGACATTGTCCTCGCGCACTTGCTTCTTGAAGAATTGCTTGATCTTGTTTTTCGCCTGTGTCGACTTGGCGATATTGAGCCAATCGCGGCTCGGGCCAACCGATTGCTTGGACGTCAAAATTTCGACGATGTCGCCGGTATGCAGCTCGTGATCAAGCGGCACCATCTTGCCGTTCACTTTCGCGCCGATCGTCTTATTGCCGATTTCGCTATGGACGCGGTAGGCAAAATCGATCGGGCAGGAACCGTCCGGCATTTCAATGACGTCGCCTTTTGGGGAGAACACGTAGACCATGTCGGAAAACAAGTCGAATTTCAGCGATTCCATGAATTCCTCCGCATTATCGGATTCGTTCTGGAAATCGAGGATTTCACGGAACCACGACAGGCGGGAATCGACGGAGCTGAGCGGCTTGTCGGACGTCTTGCCTTCTTTATAGGCCCAGTGCGCCGCGACCCCGTATTCGGCGATGCGGTGCATTTCCTCCGTGCGGATCTGCACTTCCAGTGGATCGCCCTGCGGACCGATGACCGTCGTGTGGAGCGATTGGTACAGATTCTGTTTTGGCATGGCGATATAATCCTTGAAGCGCCCAGGCATCGGCTTCCATGTCGAATGGATGATGCCTAGCACCGCGTAACAGTCCTTGATGCTGTCGACCGTGATGCGCACAGCGAGCAAATCATAGATTTCGTTGAATTGCTTGTTCTGCATCGCCATTTTCTTGTAGATGCTGTAAATATGCTTCGGGCGCCCGAACAGGTCGGCTTCGATCCCGACATCATCGAGCTGGACACGGATCTCATCCATGACGTTGTTCAGATAGTCTTCCCGCTCCGTGCGTTTCTTCTTCATCAGATTGACGATGCGGTAATATTGCTGAGGGTTCAAATAACGGAGAGCCGTGTCTTCAAGCTCCCATTTAATCGTATTGATCCCGAGGCGGTGTGCAATCGGCGCAAAAATCTCCAGCGTCTCGTTCGCCTTGATGCGCTGCTTTTCGACCGATTGGTATTTCAAGGTCCTCAGATTGTGCAGCCGGTCGGCCAGTTTGATGAGGATGACGCGGATATCCTGCGCCATCGCGACAAACATCTTGCGGTGGTTTTCCGCCTGCTGTTCTTCTTTCGACATGTACTTGATCTTGCTGAGTTTCGTGACGCCATCGACCAATAATGCGACTTCCTCATCGAATTCGCGGACGATGTCTTCGCGGCTGACGTCGGTGTCTTCTACGACATCATGCAAAAAACCCGCTGCGACGGTGGCCGGATCCATTTGCAGTTCTGCGAGGATCCCGGCCACCTGCACCGGATGCACAATATACGGTTCGCCGGATTTCCGGAATTGGCCATCATGGGCTTCATAGGCAAGCTGGTACGCCTTTTTTATCGTTCCTACATGTTCTGCATTCATATAGGACGCAACCATCTCGAATACATCTTCAACTGTTCTCACTTGATCTTTCGCCATAATTGCCCACCTTGCTTTAATTATTTCCAGAAGAGTATTCCTTTATTATAGATAACTTTCCGCTGAAAAGTAAAGCTTTTGGATATTTTCACAACTCTCTGGAAAATACCCCAGGGGCTACAGGCGGTCAGCTTTCTGCTTGCGGATGCCGTCGACCATGATCCATTTGCTGTCATCGCCGACCGCGACGGTCTTGTTCGCCGAGTCGACACTCAGGATGTTCTTGACGCGGACGTTGCGCGCGCTTTGCTGCCCCCCCATGATGGAGATGTCCGAGCCCGCCGTGCGGAAGCCGCGTACTACGCCATTGGACAGCGAAATATGCTCAGCCCGGTATTGCACGGCGGATGCCGGCCGTCCTTTGTAATCATAGAGCGGATCGCCTTCAAATAAGAAACGGTTGATGGCCACATTGCGGTAGCCGGAAATGACCAGCGAGCGCGGAGATGAATCCTTGTACAGCCGCGTCTCGACCGGCGCCAGGGACACCAGCCGTTGCGCTTTGATATTATAGGCCGACAGGGATTCCGGGTCTTCCCGGAGATGGTGGCCGATATGGCGGAAGTTGAAGGATCGGTTGTCGTTGACCGACAGGTGCCCGGAAATGAAGACGCCGGAGGCAGCTGATGAGTTTGCGTGCGCTTTGATCTCGATGCCGCCGAAGCAGCGCGTGGTGGAATTATTGAACAGCCAAATATGCCTCGAGCCGTCATCGATTTCGATGCCGTTGGAGTTCGAAAAGCCTTTTTTATGGGCTTTTCCGCTTGGATCGGAAAAATGGCAGTTCGAGACGAAGACATAATCGCTGTGGTGGGTCGTCAAGCCATCGTCCCCGAAGCCGAAGCCGTTCACTTTATCGACCCAAATATACTTGCTGCCGCCCCTCCCGCGCATGCCGTCGCCTGCGTAATTATAAAGCGGCGATGTGATATCGACGCAGTGCAGCCCGGGATTGATCGCTTCGACATCGCGCACCCAGCCATAGGTGACGCCGGCGAACGTCACGCAGCTCGAATAATTGCCCCAGGCACTCGTGCGTTCTGCCTGGCCGAGCCGTTCCACATTCCAATCGAGGCTCAAGCTTTCGATCGAGATATTGCGGTTGCCGGTCACGTAATTGGAGTTCGTCAATAAACGGGAACGTTTCGGTGCTTTTGGATGCAGTTTGATGACCGAAGCGGTCTTTCCGGCCCCGACGATCCGGCTCCAGGACGGGACGCGGATGCCTTTGACGATATAGATGCCAGGCGGAACCGTCACTTCCACGCGGCCGTTGCCGATCGCTTTTTTGAATGCTTCCGTGCAATCGGTGATGCCGTCCCCGACCGCGCCGTAATCGCGTATATTGACGCGCCGGTTAATCGTCGAATCAAGTTTTTTGTATTCGCGGTCGAGCTTGCCTTTCCACTCCGGAAACAGGTCCTGCCCGAACACGATGGTGCCATAGCCGTTGTCATCGGCCACTTCGTACTCATCGGCAAAAACAGACCAGAGCTTCTCGAAAAAATGGACTGGCCGTTTGATACGAGCGCGGGGAAGGTCTTTCTTGATGTCATTGAACAATGCTTCGGTCTCCCTGGTGGTTTGTTCTAGAGGAGTCGCATCGTTTAGCAGCTGCCCGATCAATTCATTGTTTTGCACAGGGTCATACCGTCTGTCCAATTCGATCATGGAAATCACCCCTCTCGCAAGTTTCTTTCTCTACCATACCCTACCTTCAGAAAAAAAATCACCTTGCCCGAAAAGGCAAGGTGATTTTCTTAATATTGCATCAAAGTCGTGACATCGTAGCCGTCGAGGTTCTTGCGGCCATCCAAATAGGTCAATTCGATCAAAAATGCGCAGCCGACCACAACGCCGCCGAGCTGCTCAACCAAGTTGATCGTCGCATTGATCGTTCCGCCGGTAGCCAAAAGGTCATCCGTGATCAAGACGCGCTGTCCTGGTTTGATGGCATCCTTATGCATCGTCAACACGTCTGTGCCGTACTCCAGGCCGTATTGTGCGCGAATCACTTCACGCGGCAACTTGCCTTCTTTGCGGACTGGCGCAAAGCCAATTCCAAGTGCGTAAGCGACAGGGCAGCCAATGATGAAGCCGCGCGCTTCCGGCCCGACGATGAGTTCTGCATCGACCGTCTTCGCATAGGCGACGATTTGATCCGTTGCGTATTTATAGGCTTCGCCGCTGTCCATCAAGGATGTAATATCCTTGAACTTGATTCCTGGCTTCGGCCAATCTTCTACAATCGTAATATATTGCTTTAAATCCATAATTCTTCCTCCTTGGCTGACACTTGGGCGTCGAACCAGTCTTTTAGATCCCGATAGGATGCATACAAGAGCTTCTGTTCCAAGGCAATCTGACGCTCGCGCTTCTTATAAGCCGGCGCTTCCGACAGGTCGCGTTTTCCCGGAGCCTGTGCAATCTCGGTAATTCCATTGTTAAGTGTAACAAAACCAAGTTCAAAAAACACCTGAAGCATGAAAAATAATGTCTCGCGGCTCCAGCCTTTATGTTTGGCGAGTTCATCACCGTTCTTTTTGAAGTCGAAGCTGCCGCGCTTCTTGACGAAACCGAATAGCCATTTGAACTGCTCGCGGTCCGGGATACGCTCGAAATAGTGGGATTCCTGTGCATAGAAATGGGCATAGACGCGCTTCGGCCGCACTTGCTTAAGGACGGACGACAGCTGCTCCTCTGAATCCGGCAGGTCCAATAGCACGAGATGGTCTTGCGCAGAACCGGACTCCGACAAGGATTGTGCCGGGACGATCGGGCCGTCGAGCAGCGAGCGGAACACCGCTTCGGTCTCTTTCTGGAATGCGACGAACACCTGGTTCTGTTTCGGGATGAGCTTCGACCAGCGGCTCACTTGGCGGATGCCGCGGATGTCGAACAATTGCCATTCGTCCGTGCGGATATCCTCCACCAATAGCTGCGGCTTTTTACGACCGTTCCATTCGTTAATCTGCAAATCACCGATGACATCGATCTTCACATCAGGCGTCAATTCATCGCCGAGCTCGCCGATGCCGAAACCGACCGCATCTAAGGTGGAACTGTTTTGCGCCAGCTCCATCTTCAGATGAGCCTGGCTGGCACCGATTTTACGGATGCCCGCCACTTTCACGCCGTTCAAATAAAACTTCGGCTTGGCAAAGCCCATCCCGAACGGGGCGAGGCGGCGCATGCCTTCGATGGTATCCGTGCTCACCTCATCCAAGGTAACCGGAATATCGATCGACACGACCGGTACCAAATCCTCAGCGGTCAATACAGTTTTTGCTTGTTCGTTCAAACGTTCACGCAGCTCATCGACATGTTCTGCAGCGAGCGTCATGCCAGCTGCCATCGGGTGCCCGCCGAAATGCGGCAGGATGTCCCGGTTTTTGGCAAGTTCATTATAGAGATGGAAGCCTTCGATGCTGCGCGCCGAGCCTTTCGCTTTGTCGTTTGCCAAATCGAGCGACAGGACGATGGACGGGCGGTAGAATTTCTCGGTCAATTTCGAAGCGACGATGCCGACCACGCCTGGATTCCAGCCTTCCTGGGCCACGACGATGACATGCGGCAGCTGCTCGCCGTAACGCGCCTCGACTTGTTCGATCGCTTGCTGTGAAATCGCCTTGACGATTGCCTGGCGTTCTTTGTTCAAGACGTCCAAACCGTCCGCAAGCGATCTCGCTTCCGCTGGGTCGTCGGTCATGAACATCCGTACGGCCGGGTCCGCCGATTGCAGACGGCCGATCGCATTGATGCGCGGGCCGAACATGAAGCCGATTGTCTCTTCGGTGATATCGCGCTGCTTGACGCCCGCTACATCCGCGAGCGCTGCAATCGCGGGCATCGGCGAATCCTGCAAGGCGCGCAAGCCTTCTTTGACGAGCACGCGGTTCTCCCCATGCAACGGCACCAAATCGGCAATCGTGCCGATCGCGACCAGCTCGGTCAAATGGTCCGGGATATCTCCGTATAGCGCCTGGGCAATCTTGAAGGCCACGCCTACGCCAGCCAGTTCACCAAACGGATACTCGCCTTCCGGGTGGCGCGGATGGATGATCGCGAGCGCTTCAGGGAGTTCATCGCCGATATCGTGGTGGTCGCTGATGATGACGTCCATCCCAAGTTCATTCGCCAAGCGCACCGGCTCGATTCCTGATACGCCGTTATCGACCGTGACGATCAAGTTGATGCCTTCCGCGTGCGCTTCCTTGAACAGCTTCGCATTCGGGCCGTAGCCATGGTCGAAGCGGTTCGGGATCTTGAAACTGACATCGGCACCCAAATCCTGCAACACCGTCATCATGACCGTCGTACTGGTGACTCCGTCTGCATCGTAATCACCGTAGACGAGAATTTTCTCTTCCGCTTCAATCGCCTGTTGGATACGCGCCACTGCGACGTCCATATCCTTCATCAGAAACGGGTTATGTATGCCGGACAACTCCACATCCAGAAACTCCTGCGCTTTCCCGACCGTATCGATGCCCCGCGTGACGAGGATTTTCGCCAGCACGGAAGATAAGGACAGCGCTTCCTGCAAGCTCTGCACGACTTGTTCATCCGGGCTTGTCAATTGCCATCTTTTTTTCGATTCAATCATTGGTTCTCACTTCCTCACCCGTACATTATACAACATCGGCGGGCAGACAAAAACCTTTCGGCGCTTAGCCGAAAGGTTCATTTTTTACAATTCGTCGCGGCGTGTGTCCGTCCGGCGATCTTGTGTATCGGTGGTGGTGAACTCGTCCCGTTTGGGCTGCGACCGGAGCGCTTCGTCCTCATCATGCACCCGCTCTTCTCCCGTGACCACCATCGGGTCAGGCGTGACGCCCGCTTTCTGGTATTCAGCGATTTCGTTCTGCTGTGTCGCGATGAGCGATTCCTTGACCGCCACTTCCTTCTGGAGCGTCTTTACCTTGCGCTTCAATTGGTAGTTGCGCGTCATGGCGAGGATGCTCGATAGCAGGAACCCGAGCAATGCGGAGACAAGAATGACCAAAATCAACGGCCACTCAGCTTCGCCGAACACATAATTGACCGGCACATTATCGACATTAAAGACGGCAAAAATAGCGATGATGATGGCAAAAACAAGACCGAGCAATAAGAGCCATTGCATTTTCATATGAACCATCCCTTCTTTTTCAGGCTTCGTATACCTTGCCGCTGACTCCATAAAAAAAGGGACAAGGTATCACTACTCTATACCCTGTCCCTTTCTCCTATTAAACTTATACGACCGGTTCGTCGGAGCCCCATTTGGACTCTTGTTCTTTCTTCTCGATATCGATCGGCCCTTTCTTTTTCAGCTCGCCTTTTTTCAGGACAAGCCAGATCTGGGCCGCGATGAAGATCGAAGAATACGTCCCTGCGATCAAGCCGATCAACAAGGCGATCGAGAAGTTCGTGATCGATGCAGCACCGAAGATCAAGAGCGCAAGCACGACGAGGAAAACCGTCATGACGGTATTGATCGAACGCGTCAAGGTCTGCCGGAGCGAAGTATTAACGATTCTCTCCAACTGGTCGATGGTTTCGATTTTCTTGACGCGGCGCATGTTCTCACGGATCCGGTCAAAGGTGACGATCGTGTCGTTGATCGAATAACCGATGATAGTTAGGACAGCGGCGATGAACGTAATGTCCACTTCGAGACGCATCAAGCTGAAGGCCGCGACGATAAAGAATGCATCGTGCAGGAGTGCAACGACCGAAGCCACGCCCATGCGCCATTCAAAGCGGAAGGCCACATAGATGATGATGCCCACTGCCGCGATGGCAAGTGCATACATGGCGTTCTGTGCGAGTTCGATGCCGACGGTCGGCGACACAGTGGAGACATTAGGTTCGATGCCGTATTCGTCCACAGCCGCGGATTTCAATTCCTCGATTTCCTGCTGGCTGAATTCCTCGCTGTAACGGACGACACCGATGGAAGAGCCTTCTCCCGCCATAACGATGTCGTCTGACGGATAACCGGCACTTTCCACGAAGCTCTCCACTTCATCTTGGGTAAGCGAGGATTCGGAAGTGATTTCCACGCGCGTACCGCTGGAGAAATCGATTCCGAGATTCAACTGGAAGATCGACAGGACGGCCAGCCCGGATAAGATGAGCGCAAGTGACGCGGCGAAGAATTTGCGGCGGTTGCCGGCAAAATCAAAGCGGTCGTAAGGCGTCGTCAAATCCGTGATATGGAGATTCTCTTCTTTCGAGTGGATCTTGTTTTTCGATAAGCCGAACCAGCCTGGCTTATTGTCGAGGAACCCGCTCCATACCCATAAGCCGAGCATGAGCCGGGAGCCCCAAACGGCTGTCAGGAAGCTGGCGAGAATGGAAATGATCAACATCGTCGCGAAGCCTTTGACGGAACTGGTGCCGAAATAGAACAATACGGCCGCAGCGAGGAGCGTAGTGATATTGGCGTCGATGATTGCGGAGAACGATGATCTGGCGCCTGCACGGAATGCATCCCGCACGGACTCACCGGTGCGCAATTCCTCGCGTATGCGTTCGTAAGTGATGATATTGGCATCCACTGCCATCCCGACACCGAGCATGATTGCCGCGATGCCCGGCAAGGTCAGCACGCCGCCGATCCATTCGAAAATCACGAGAATCAAATAGACGTATGCGGAAAGCGTGATGGCTGCAATCGCTCCAGGGAAGCGGTAGAACAACAGCATGAAGATGAGGACAGCCGCGATGCCGATGCCGGCTGCGAATGTCGTCTGCTCCAGCGCCTGTTCACCGAACTGTGCACCGACAGATGTCGAATACACTTCCTCCAATTTCACCGGAAGCGCACCGGCATTCAAAATACCTGCCAGGTTTTGAGTTTCTTCCACTGTGAAGGATCCCGAGATTTCCACACTAGGTGAATTGATGCGCTGTTGGACGCGCGGGTCGGAAACGAATTTCGGGTCCGCTTCCAGGCGTTCTTCCTGATAGGAATCGACGCCTTCCTCAAAATCGAGCCAGATGACCAGCACATTGTCCGGTGCCGGCTTTTGGGCGATTTCGCCAGTCACTTCGGCGAATTTGCCCGGCTCGTTCAGCTCAAGCGTGACGATCGGCTGGCCTTCCTGATTGAAAGTGGCCGTGGCACCGCCTTGTTTGAGATCGTTCCCCGACAGCATGACATTATCGTCCGCATCGCGGAACGATAGATTCGCTTCTGTCGAGAGCAGCTCACGGGCCGATGACTGGTCTTCGATGCCCGCCAACTGGACGCGGATCCGGTTGCCGCTTTCGATCTGGATACTCGGTTCACTGACGCCGAGCACGTCGATGCGGCTTCTCAGCGCATCCGTCGTGTCGGAGACGACTTCTTCTGTGATTTCCTGCCCTTCTTCGAGCGGTTCGACTTGGTAAAGAACTTCAAATCCGCCCTGCAGGTCAAGCCCGAGATTGATGTCTTTAGCGATCGGCAGGCTGGTTGTGCCGATCAGGCCGACGAGCATGAATACCAGCAGGAAAAAGGCGATGATGCGAGATCTTGCTTTCATATGTATAGTTCCTCCTCAATATACAACACAGCACTTACATTATCGGTGACGTGCCAAAAGGTGTCAAATCCCGCGCGGTTTCTGGCGCGCCGGACGAAGAAGCTGCTGCAGGTCCTCCATGCTGTCTTCCGTGAAAAAGTTCGCGGTTTTAAAGGCTTCCACTTGATGGTAAGCGACAAAATCGGAAGCTGTCAGATCCATGATATCCGATACCATTTCATGCAAACGCAGCGCTTCGATCTGTTTCTTTTTCCACACTTTTTTCAGACAATAATCCCACAAGGCTTCCGGGGTGAATGTTTCGTATTGCAAATACGTGAATTCGCTGCATTTGCTCTCCAATGCGGGCAGCACCTGCTCGTATTTTTCCGGATAGCTCATCATGTCGGTGCTCCTTTCTGCAGTTCTGTTTCCATTGTAACTCCCAGGTGGAAATTTTAGAACAAATGCATGAAAATTTTTGGAAAATTGTTTAATTTATTTTGGTTAAAATAAGTTAATGAAATCGCTCCAGGCGGACGCTTTCCGCGGGCATGGCTTGAGCCTCCTCGGTCGCTTCGCTTCCTGTGGGGTCTCAAGACTCATACTATTCCCGCAGGAGTCGCCGCCTTCCACTCTTTCATTTGAGTATATACATTAGATGGGAAATAAACCAAAATAGGTCACTCAATCCACAGCTTCAGTTGTGTTGCATAATATTGTTCTTAAAAAGGCTTTAAATAGCTTTGTTCAGTTAGAGTATAGTGGATTTCCCAATGGACGAAAAAAACGCCTCCCGAAAGGAAGACGGTTTTTTGCGGTTGCTTATTCAACAATGCGGGCAATCGCCTGGCGCTCAAATTGCATGCGCGTGCCGTCTGCCACCGTGATGTAGATGGTCGTATCGTCCACAGCGTCGACTTGGCCATGCAAGCCGCCGATCGTGACGATGCGGTCCCCACGTTTCAATTCGGATTGCATGTTAGCGGTCGCTTTCTGGCGTTTTTGCGCTGGGCGGATGATGAAGAGCCACATCAGCAAGAACATCAATAGTAAAGGTGATAACGCAATTAATGTTTCCATTGTTCAATTTCCCCCTTTCATGTTCTCTATCGTTTTCGTACTCAGAAATTTTTTGCATTCGGCTTGTTGAATCCGTACGCTTCAAAAAATTCTTCGCGGAAATCTCCCAGGCGGTCTTCGCGGATCGCTTGACGCACCTGCTCCATTAAGTTTAACAGAAAATGCAGGTTATGATAACTCGTAAGGCGTATTCCGAAGGTTTCATCGGCACGCAATAGGTGGTGCACATAAGCGCGCGTGTAATTCGTGCACGTATAGCATGTGCATTTCTCATCGATCGGGGTGAAATCACGCTTGAACTTGGCATTCTTCAAATTCAGGCGGCCTGTGCTCGTCATCAACGTGCCGTTGCGGGCAATGCGCGTCGGCAATACGCAGTCGAACATGTCGATGCCGCGGATGGAGCCGTCGATCAAGGAATCCGGCGAGCCGACGCCCATCAAATAACGCGGCTTGTCAAACGGCATGAACGGCGTCGTGAATTCGAGCGCACGGTTCATGACATCTTTCGGTTCACCAACCGACAATCCGCCGATCGCATAGCCCGGGAAGTCGAGCGCGACGAGGTCTTCTGCGCTTTGTCTGCGCAAGTCCTCGTATTCACCGCCCTGGATGATCCCGAACAAACCTTGGTCTTGCGGGCGCGCATGCGCTTCTAGGCAGCGTTCCGCCCAGCGCGACGTGCGTTCGACGCTCGATTTCATGTATTCATGCGTCGCCGGGTAGGGCGGGCATTCATCAAACGCCATCATGATGTCCGAGCCGAGGTCGTTCTGGATTTGCATCGCTTTTTCCGGGCTCAAGAACAATTTATCGCCGTTCATATGGTTGCGGAAATGAACGCCTTCTTCTTTGATATTGCGGAACTCGCTCAGCGAGAACACTTGGAATCCGCCGGAATCGGTCAAAATCGGGCGGTCCCAGTTCATGAATTTATGAAGGCCGCCTGCTTCCCTGATGACGTCATTCCCAGGGCGTAGCCACAGGTGGTAGGTATTGCTTAGGATGATGCCGGCGTTCATCGCTTTCAATTCTTCCGGGCTCATCGTCTTGACGGTCGCTTGCGTGCCGACCGGCATAAAAGCAGGCGTTTCGAACGAGCCGTGCGGCGTGTGGACGATGCCGAGGCGTGCGCCTGTCTGTTTACAAGTTTTGATATGTTCGTATGTTACTGCATGGGTCATGATTCGGTCTCCTTTTTCTGCGGTTCAATAAACATCGCGTCGCCGAAGCTGAAAAAGCGGTAGCGCTCTTTCACGGCTTCATTGTACGCATTCAAGATGGCGTCGCGGTTCGACATCGCGCTGACAAGCATGACGAGCGTCGATTTAGGCAAATGGAAATTGGTGATCAAACCGTCCACCGCTTCAAATTGATAGCCCGGATAGATGAAGATATCCGTCCAGCCGTTGTCTTCCTGCAGCTTGCCGCCGAATTTCTTCGCGACCGACTCGAGCGTGCGCGTCGAGGTCGTGCCAACAGAGATGACGCGGCCGCCTCGTTGTTTCGTTTCATTGATCAATTCTGCAGTTTCTTTTGTGATGCGGTAGAACTCCGCATGCATCTCGTGGTCTTCGATCGATTCCACCGACACCGGGCGGAACGTGCCGAGGCCGACGTGCAAAGTGATGAAGGCGATATTGACGCCTTTGTTGCGGATTTCCTGCAATAATTCATCGGTGAAATGGAGCCCGGCAGTCGGCGCCGCGGCACTGCCCCGTTCTTTCGCGAACACCGTCTGGTAACGGTCCTGGTCTTCCAGTTTCTCGCGGATATACGGCGGCAGCGGCATTTCGCCCAATTGGTCGAGGATCTCATAGAAAATCCCGTCATAGATGAATTTGAAATAACGGCCCCCGTGGTCCAGGACACCTGTGCATTCCGCGCGCAACAATCCATCGCCGAACGACACGACCGTGCCGACTTTCACTTTCTTGGCCGGCTTGACGAGCGTTTCCCACACGTCTTCTTCAGCCTGTTTCAATAGTAGCACTTCGATGTTGGCGCCGGTCTCTTCTTTCGTGCCCATGAGGCGTGCCGGGAGCACGCGCGTATCGTTCAACACGAGCGTGTCGCCTGCGTGCAGATGGCCAAGGATGTCACGGAAATGCTTGTGTTCGACCGCACCCGTTTCTTTGCCCATGACGAGCAAGCGGCTAGACGTCCGGTCGAGAAGCGGCGTTTGCGCGATCAATTCCTCCGGCAACTCAAAATCAAAATCGTTTACATTCAATTGCTGTTCATTCGTTAATTTAGTCATTCAGGCATCTCCATTTTAAAGTGTTCGTATGCAAGAGGCGTCACAGTGCGCCCTCTCGGCGTCCGTTGGATAAAGCCGATCTGCAAAAGATACGGCTCGTAAACATCTTCAATCGTCGTCGATTCCTCGCCGATGCTTGCAGCGATCGTGTCCAAACCGACCGGCCCGCCTCTAAAACGGCTGATCATGCCGGTCAGTAGCTTATGGTCGATATGGTCCAGCCCGAGCGGGTCGACTTGCAGCATCTCGAGCGCCTGCTCGGCCATATCGGTCGTGATCGAGCCGTTGCCGCGCACCATCGCGTAATCGCGCACGCGTTTTAGCAACCGGTTCGCAATACGCGGGGTGCCGCGGGAACGGCGTGCGATTTCACCCGCGGCATGCGGGTCGATATCCGCCTCGAATAAAGCGGCGCTGCGTTCGACGATATCCGTCAACGCTTCCGTGTCGTAATACTCGAGCCGCGACAACACGCCAAAACGGTCGCGAAGCGGCGCCGATAAAGCGCCTGCACGCGTCGTCGCCCCTATCAGGGTGAACGGCGGCAAATCGAGACGCACCGAGCGCGCTGTCGGCCCTTTTCCGACGACGATATCAAGGCAAAAATCCTCCATCGCTGGGTACAGCACTTCTTCGATCGAGCGGTTCAGCCGGTGGATCTCGTCGATGAACAATACATCCCCCGGCTCCAGTGACGACACGATCGCCGCCAAATCGCCCGGCCGTTCGATCGCAGGGCCAGAAGTCATCTTGACGCCGACTTCCATTTCATTGGCGATGACGGTCGCAAGGGTCGTCTTCCCGAGACCCGGCGGCCCGTAAAGCAGCACATGGTCCAGCGATTCGTTGCGCATTCTCGCTGCTTCGATGAAAATCTCTAAATTATGCTTTACCTTCTGCTGGCCGATGTATTGCGACAAACGCTGTGGCCGCAACGATTGCTCAAAGCGCTCATCGAATTCCGAAATTTCGCCGTCAATGATGCGTTCTTCCATGGCGTTCGCCTCCTTGTTAAGTCTGTTTCAATAGTAATTGAAGGGCTTTCTTCATATAGCCTTCCGTGTCGAGCTCCAGGCCTTTCAACTGCGGCTTCACTTTCGTGATCTCGCGTTCCGAATAGCCGAGCGCACCGAGCGCGAGCATCGCTTCTTCGAGCTCGGTTTCGTCGCCGCCGAACAAGTCCGGCTGGCCCGCTTCCTCGTAGGATTCCCCGAAGAAATCCGTCAGCTTGCCTTTCAAGTCCAAGATCATCTGGCGGGCGGTTTTCTTGCCGACGCCAGGGAATTTCACCAAATACTTCTCGTCTTCCTGCTCGATCGCCTCGATGACGAATTGCGGCTGGCCGGATGCCAAAATCGCCAAAGCGCCTTTAGGGCCGATGCCCGAGACGCTGATGAGCTTGCGGAACAACTCCCGTTGCTCGAGCGTCGGGAAGCCGAACAGGAACTGCGCGTCTTCCCTTACGTGATGATGCACAAAGATCTGCAGTTCATCGGATCCGAATGAATACGGGTTCGGGGCAAAGATCTGCCAGCCGACTCCCTGCTGTTCCACCACTAAATATTCAGGCGTCACACGCGTGACTTGCCCTTTTATGTAATCGTACATTGCAATCGCCCTTTCATTTTCAACCTATTGATTATACCATATTCCGCCCGCTCCTACGAAGAAAGCTATCCCGTTTGGCTGGTCCTTGTGGCGCGTTCAAAGAGCTCCCCGCTGATTGAAGTTTATCTTTATGTTAAAATAAAATTATATGGTGAAGTCAAATTCACTCACTCAACGCATTCCGCAAATCTGCTTCGCTTTCCCGCGGAAGTCTTCGCAGTTTTGCTACATTGATATATATTGCTGAACACACCAAGAGTGGCCTTAAATGATTTTTACAGAAAGGCAATTTCAGAGTACAATATGTAATTTGGTAATCAACGGAGGGTTTTCATGAAAAAGTTATACGGCGAAGAGCGCCGGAATGTTTTATTGGATGAGCTGAAGCAGGCGGGGCGGCCGATGACCGGGAGCGCGCTTGCGAAACTCGCGCAAGTATCGCGCCAAGTGGTGGTCGGCGACATGACTTTGCTGAAGGCGAAAGGAGAGCCGATCATCGCGACGAGCCAAGGGTATCTGTACCTGGACCCGAGCGGCAATAAGCAAGTGAGCCGGCGAATCGCCTGCAGCCACCGCCCGGAAGAAACGGAAGCGGAATTGCGCCTACTCGTCGATTGCGGCGTCACAGTGAAAGACGTCTCGATCGAACATCCCGTTTACGGCGAGCTGACAGCCGGCATCCACGTCTCGACGCCGCTGGATGTCGATTTGTTCATGCAGCGCATACGCGATACCGGTGCCAGTTACTTGCTCGAGCTGACAGAAGGCACGCATATCCACACCATCACGGCAGACCTTCCGGAAACGCTCGCAAACGCAGTCGAAGCGATGAAGCAGCACGGCTACCTGCTGGAAGAAGCGGAATAAGCAAAAATCCCCCGGGCGCCACTCAGGCTCCGGGGGATTTTTTTGTGCGTTTCATCATGAATTATAGGTATAGTAGGAACCGAGCGTCTTGACGCCGCAACCGAGAGCCTTAAGCTCTTCGAACGCGCCGCGCATCATCGCCGCGTTCTCGTCTTCCAATACATCGGCGATGAAGAAATAATTGCCGAGCCCTGTCTTCAACGGGCGCGATTCGATCTTCGACAAGTTCAACTGGCGCCATGCGAATACCGACAGCACCTGGTGCAAGACACCGGACCGGTCGTCTTCTGGCGGCGTGATCATCAAAGTGGTCTTGATCTGCGCTTCGTGTTCCGGGTCGGTCAATTTATGGTTGCTTCTCGATAGCACGAAAAAGCGTGTATGGTTGAAATGAAAATCGTGGATATCGCGCTGCACGATGTCCAAGCCGTATTTTTCCGCCGCATAATCATTGGCGATCGCCGCGATATTGCGCTCCGGCAATTCCGCGACCATCTTGGCTGCCGCTGCCGTCGAGCTGTACTGCTCAAGTGGCGTGTTCTTATACGTGTAGAACAGGAACTTATGGCATTGCGCCAAGGCGTGCGGATGCGAATAGATCGCTTCGAACGAATCCGTTCCGCGGTTTTCCGGGTGGGCCAGCAAATGCTGCTGGATCGGCGACAGCACTTCCGCGGTCACATACAGCTCCGCTTCATGGAATAAATAATCCACCGTCAACGGCACCGAACCTTCGAGCGCATTCTCGAGCGGCACGACCGCATAGTCGACCGTGCCGTCCGCGACCGCCTCGATGCATTCGGGAATGGTCGTATACGGCATCAGCTGTTCTGCCGGAAATACTTTGGCAGCGGCCAGATGCGTAAACGACGCTTCCGGGCCTAAAAATGAAATTTTCTTTTTCTCTTCAGTCATGGACTCATTCCCCCTACATTTATGACGAACCGCTCGATACCACGTCGGCCGACTCAACAAAGTCGAGTTTTTTCAGTTGCTGCAAGAACATGTCCAAGTCAACGTCCATCGCCGTCACATCCAGTGACAAAGTGACGTTGGCGCGCCCTTGGATCGGAATGGTCTGGTGGATGGTCAAAATATTGCAGCCCATCTCCGCGACCGCCTGAAGCAAAGTCGCAAGCGTGCCGGAACGGTCTTCCAATTGCAGGAAAACCGTCAAGATCCGCTCTTTGACGATGGAATGAAACGGAAAAACCGCGTCACGGTATTTATAGAATGCCGAACGCGACAATCCGGTCTGTGCGACCGCATCCAGGATGGACATGCGGTCCCGCTGAAGCAATTTCTTCACTTCCAGCGTCTTGACCATCGCTTCCGTCAGTACATCTTCACGCACCAGGTAATAACGTTGTTCCGAAATATCCTTCATTCAAGTACCCTCCGCATCAATCGGTGAATTCGAACTCAAATTCAAGCAAACGGACCGTATCGCCGTTTTCCGCCCCGCGTTCGCGAAGCGCATCATCAATGCCCATGCCGCGCATCTGGCGGGCGAATCGGCGAATCGAATCTTCACGGGAGAAGTCGGTCATCTTGAACATCCGCTCGATCGCATAGCCTGAAAGGACAAAAGCGCCATCCGGATCGCGCGTGATCTCGAATCCATCGCCTTGCATTTCGTGCTTGTAAAGAACCGTATCCGCTGCATTCGGGTCCGCCTCTTCTTCCATCGGGAATTCCGGCGTCACTTCAAGCAAATCGGCTACCGCAAACATCAGGTTGTTCAAGCCTTTTTTCGACAATGCGGAGATCGGGAATACTTTGGCGTCTTCCGGCAATTTCTTGCGGAACGCTTCCAAGTTCTCTTCGGCATCCGGCATGTCCATCTTGTTCGCCACGATGAGTTGCGGGCGTTCAGTCAAGCGCATATTGTATTGCTTCAATTCTTCATTGATGGTCACATAATCCTCGTAAGGGTCGCGGCCTTCCATGCCTGACATATCGATGACGTGCACGATGACGCGCGTCCGTTCGATGTGGCGCAGGAATTGATGGCCAAGCCCAATCCCTTCGTGTGCGCCTTCGATCAATCCCGGCAAATCGGCCATGACGAAGCTGCGCTGGTCTTCCGTCTGGACCATCCCGAGGTTCGGGACGATCGTCGTGAAATGATACGCGCCGATTTTCGGTTTGGCTGCCGTGACGACCGACAATAATGTCGATTTGCCGACACTCGGGAAACCGACGAGGCCGACATCCGCCAACACTTTCAATTCCAGGATGACATTACGCTCCAAGCCCGGTTCGCCTTTTTCCGACAGTTCCGGAGCCGGGTTCTGCGGCGTCGCGAAACGCGAGTTGCCGCGCCCACCGCGCCCGCCGCGAGCGATGATCGCCGTTTGGCCGTCTTCCACCAAATCGGCGATCGTTTCGCCGGTATCGGCATCTTTTACGACCGTGCCCGGCGGAACTTTGATGATCGTATCATGCGCTTTTGCGCCGTGCTGGTTTTTGCTCATGCCGTGCGTCCCGCGCTCGGCCTTAAAGATCCGCTTGAAGCGGAAATCCATCAAGGTGCGCAAGCCTTCATCGACCTGGAAGACGATGTCTGCGCCTTTCCCTCCGTCGCCTCCGGCTGGCCCGCCGTTCGGCACATATTTTTCGCGGCGGAATGCTACCATGCCATCCCCGCCGTCGCCACCTTTTACATATACTTTTACGTGATCGACAAACATATTATCCCTCCATCTGTGCGTGGATCTCAATTTTCGAGCGATCCGATCCGCACGCTTTACCAATTGCCAATTGCTGTGAATCCAAATTCAGGGATGACCAGTCACCGTCACCTGACAGTTCCAGTGAAAACCGGCCGCCCGCTTCCATTATGTGCAGCTCCAGCGTATAGGGCCAAGCGTCGGAAAACGCTTGTTTCACGCTTTCCGCGAATGCTTCGAGCCAGCTAGAGAGCGCCGCATCCAATTCGCGCGGCGCTCTTTGGGCTTCGCAGAACATTGCTAGGCGCAACTCCGGAAAACGCCAGCCAGCCGTCAATAGCCACTCTTCCGTTTCGGGCATAGAGAGAGCCGACAGCCGGCTTTGGTGCATAGCCGCTTCGGCATACGTACGAATGAGCGCCTGGGCTCGATCTGTGCGCCCCAAATCCAGATTCAATTTGATCATCTGCAACTCATTCATGAAATCATGGCGCGCATGCCGAAGCGATTGTGCCACCGTTAGCCTGTCGTCCATAATGCACTTCCTTTTCACACACTTTTAGCCATTATACCAAGTTTCTGGCCGGATTTCCCTGACCGGGTTTTGGGTGGTCTTGTTTCAAAAGAAAAAGGACTGCGAAAGCAGCCCTTTTCGTTTGTTATTAAGCTTCCTGAGCAACCGGGTAGACGCTCACTTTTTTCTTGTCGCGGCCGTAGCGCTCGAAGCGTACTGTTCCGTCGATTTTCGCGAAAAGTGTGTCATCTCCGCCGCGTCCAACGTTCTCGCCTGGATAGATTTTCGTACCGCGTTGACGGTAAAGAATAGATCCGCCAGTTACGATTTGCCCGTCAGCGCGTTTTGCGCCAAGGCGTTTTGATTCCGAATCACGACCGTTCTTCGTTGAACCAACACCTTTTTTGGATGCAAAAAACTGAAGATTTAATTTCAACATATGTCCCACCTCCTAAGCTGTGAAGGTTATTTTTATAAAGTCTGCATATTCGTGTTCAATCGTTTCCAGAGAAATGACCATAGCGCGTACAAGCAGTTGAACCTGCTCATCCGTCTTTTTGTCCATGTTCTCCGGAAAGGCGATTTTCAAAAAACCGCTATCCGCCTGTTCGATGTCCGGTTCAATTCCCGTCAGCTCCATAATGGCGTTCACTGCCCCGAAGGAAACAGCGGAAGCCCCGGCACAGACAAGATCCTTGCCATGTTCGGCAAAATCCGCATGTCCCGACATTTCAAAGCCTTTGATATAGCTGCCGGTTTGATGAATAGTCACCTGGATCATTCTTACAGGTTGATTGCATCAACAGTCAATTTCGTGAATGGCTGACGATGACCTTGTTTTTTGTGGTAGTTCTTTTTCGCTTTGTATTTGAAGACAGTGATTTTCTTGCCGCGGCCCTGTTTTTCAACTTTCGCTGTAACAGTTGCTCCTTCTACGAAAGGAACACCCACTTTAGTATCGTCTCCACCTACAAATAGAACTTTGTCAAATGTTACTGTGTCGCCAGCTTCTGCGTTCACTTTCTCAACGTAGATCTCTTGGCCAGCTTCCACTTTGATTTGTTTTCCACCAGTTTCAATAATTGCGTACATATCCTTGCACCTCCTCTTAGACTAAGACTCGCCTCTCCAGGTGATCTCGCGATGCTTTAAGACCCGGTTCGAGCGGTTGTAGCACGGGTGCGCTACAAACATAACATTAGAATAATATCATGCGGCAGAGACCCGCGTCAACAGGGAACTGAAAAGAGTTGGTGATGAGTTCATTCGATTCCTGGGATTGTGGTCAAAGGAAGGGAATATTGTTTCTTTACTAGCTTGTGATTTTTGGAATGAAGAGTGTGGTGATGTTGCTTGTGTTCGAGTTTGCGTCATTTTGGAGCGTCGCCTCCCGGCTTTGGGTTGGCCTCTTGCCATAAGCCAGAAAGACCGCCTGTCTTACGGTATCGGCTCACCCTGGACGCTGGTCGGCTGGGAGATTTCATTGATTCAGGTTTGTTTAAATAGATCTGCTTCTATAGGCAGTGGCCGGCTAGTGGGGGAATCGCTTTCCTATCTAGTTATGTGATTTGCAGAATGAAGAATGTGGCAATATCGTTTGTGTTCAAATTTTCATCATTTTGGAGCGTCGCCTCCCGGCTTTGGGTTGGCCTCTTGCCATAAGCCAAGAAGAACACTTGTCTTACGGCATCGGCTCACCCTTGGCGCTGGTCGGCTCGGAGATTTCATTGGTTCATTTTCTTTAAACAGATCTGCTTTTATAGTTAGTTGCCGGCTCGTGGGGGAATCGCTTCCTTGTCAGGTTATGCGATTTGCAGAATGAAGTGTGTGGCAATATTGCTTGTGTTCGAGTTTTTGTCATTTTAGAATTCCGCCTCCCTGCTTTGGCTTGGCCTCTCACAATGAGCCAGAAAGAACATCTGTCTCATTGCTTCGGCTCACCCTGGGCGCTGGTCGACTGGAAGATTTCATTGGTTCATGTTTGTTTAGATAGTTCTGCTTCTATAGGTAGTTGCCGGCTCGTGGGGGAATCGCTTCCCTGCTGGCTTATACGATTTGCTACGTAAAGCATGTACAGAGGTTCTAGTTGTTCAATTCTGCTTCACATTGGAATTCCGCCTCCTGGCTTTGGGTTGGCCTCTTGCCATAAGCCAAGAAGAACACTTGTCTTACGGCATCGGCTCACCCTCGGCGCTGGTCGGCTGAAAGATTACGTTGATATGTGTTTGTTCAAACAAATCTGTTTCTGTAGTTAATTTCCGGCTCGTGGGGAAATCGCTTCCCTCTCATGATGTCATGGTTTAGCACTAGTAACGAGCTATGAATAGAAACTTCTGCATCGATAGCTTGTGATGAAATTTTAACTAGATCTCTCACTACAAATAAATTGTGATGCTCTAGAGCTTTCACATGCAACAATGGCTGGAGCGCAGGGCGGTGACTCCTGAGGGATCAGTGGGTATGAGAGACCCCGCAGAGAGCAAAGCGAACGAGGAGGCTCGATTCCCACCCCTCGGAAAGCATCCGCCCGGAGCGCAAGCCAACCACTACAGTTCTCCTTTCTCAAATTCTACAAAACAAAAACGCCACCGCAAATGCAGTGGCGTTTCTACTATAAGAACATTATTTGCTTGAGAAAATGGATTTCAGCTTGCCGAACATGCCGGGTTTTGGCTTGTCCATGGTCATGAGCGGAACCGATTCACCTAGCAGGCGGCGTGCGATGTTGCGGTAGCCGAGCGCTGCCGGGTTCGATGGGTCCATGACGACCGGTTCGCCTTTGTTCGAGCTCGAGATGACACGTTCGTCATCCGGCACGATGCCGAGCAGGTCGATCGATAAATGTGTCGTGATCTCGTTGACATCGAGTGCGTCCCCCGCTTCCATCAAATGCGGGCGGATGCGGTTGATGATGAGTTTCGGCGCTTCCAGGTTTTCCTCCAGCTCAAGCAAGCCGATGATGCGGTCTGCGTCGCGGACGGCCGAAATCTCGGGCGTCGTCACGACGATTGCGCGGTCTGCACCGGCGACGGCGTTCTTATAGCCTTGTTCGATGCCGGCCGGGCAATCGATGATGATGAAATCGTATTCCGTTTTCATCCCTTCGATCAATTCTTTCATCTGCTCCGGGTTGACGTCGTTCTTATCGGCCGTCTGGGCTGCCGGAAGCAGGAATAATTTGTCTTCAAAACGCTTGTCTTTGACAAGTGCCTGGTGGATTTTGCAGCGGCCTTCGAGCACATCGATCAAATCGTAGATGATGCGGTTCTCGAGGCCCAAAATGACATCGAGGTTGCGAAGCCCGATGTCGGTATCGATCAAGCACACTTTTTTGCCTTGAAGAGCCAATGCAGTGCCGAGGTTCGCAGTCGTCGTCGTTTTACCGACGCCTCCCTTGCCTGATGTAATTACGATAGCTTCTCCCACACTAGCTTCCTCCTTTAAACGTAGAAATTTGCGGCCGCAGGAATCTCAGTTCCTGCAAACGGTCAATGATGATCTTGCCGCTGGTATGTAAATAAGCGCATTCCATTTCGGGTTGCTCCGACAAGCTGTCGAGTTCATCGGTCATCGTCTCGAGTTCATCGGCAATCTTCAAATGCGTCGCTTCGAGCCAGGAAGCGGCGATGACCGCTTCCTTGTTGCCGCTAGCGCCTGCGTGGGCAAAGCCCTTGAGGCGGCCGAGCACATAGACGTTGCCGCCCGCTTCGATGCGGCCGTTCTGGTTGACGTCGCCGATGACGACGAGATCGCCTTTTGCCTTGACGACTTGCCCGGAACGGACGATGCCGACATAGGTTTCCGACTGGCGCTCACTGATCATCCGGTTGCATTCTTCGACGGTGACGACATCGCATTTCGTGCCGATCACTTTCATCTTCGAATTGTCGTGGATGACTTTCTTGATTTCTTCCAATTGCCCGTTGCTGTAATGGCGTTTCGCCAATTGGACCTGCACTTCCGCATCCCCTTCGAGCGCAGGGTCGGAAACTTTCTTCTTTAGCTCATCAAGGATTTCCGCATAGGAGGCCATATCATTGAGCTGGATGAGAAGCCCTTTGTTCGTTCCTTTGATATTCACGGTATTTTTCAAAAAACCTGTCACCTGCGCTTTCATTAATATAACCCGAACTTAGTGCCACGCTTTGGATCTTGCGTAACCATCATCGACCTGAACACCCAGCCAAGCAATCCTAAGTACAGGGAGTTGGCGATTAAGGTCGGCCACAATCTGGATGTGAGGAACGTCCCGGCTGGCGCATCGGTCAAGCCGATCAATTGGAAGAACAGGTAAAGTGCCACTTCCATCGCGAGCAGAAGACCAAGTGCCAGCAGCGTTGCCGACAGCAGATTTTGTGGAATCTTTTTGAAAAAGTACGCGGCGATCAGGCAGACGGCCGGATACAGAAAAGAATATAATCCAATAATATCAATGTAAAAGACATCATACAAGAGGCCGAAGAACAAACCGTAAAACAACGCATGGCGCAGTTCGTAGAAAACGGTTAAAAAGACCAGGAATAAAATGAGGAACCGCGGGACGACATAATACAGCGATCCGCCGATCGATAAAGGCGAAAACAAGCCAAAGATCGGTTCGACGAAAAACAGCACAAGGCAGACGATGGGCACGAGAAAGCGGATCATGATTCCTCTTCCTCGTCTTCCGTCATGCCGTTGTCTTCGCCGTCGACTTCCGGCGCGAGCCGGTCTGCGATGACGACATGATTGAGCATCGAGAAATCAGCGGCCGGTTTGACATAGGCGAGTTTCGTCAAGCCGAATTCGTCGATCGTCACTTCCGTGATTTCCCCGATGACGATGCCTTTCGGGAAAATGCCGCCGAGCCCGCTCGAGACGACCTGGTCGCCTTCTTTCAGTTCGACAGAAAAATCGATGCGTTTGAGCAGCAGCTCGCGGCGTTCCGCATCGTAGCCTTCGATCAACCCGAAGACATCATCCTCACCGAGCACCATCGCCGACACACGGTAATTCGGGTTTTGTGTCGTCACCAGTTCTACGGTCGATGTGGTCGGTGTGACGATCGTCACTTTGCCGACCAGGCCACCAGCGGTCATAACGGCCATATTTTCCTTGACGCCGTGGTTGGTGCCGCGGTTCAAGATGATTTTCTCTTCCCATTGATCCGGGTTGCGCGCGATGACGACTGCCTGGATCGGGTTGAATTCACGTAGATCTTCCTCTTTGCCGACCAGTTCCTTCAATTCCTCGTTTTCGGAACGGAGATCGGTCACTTCTGCCTGCACGCCCGCGAATTCCTCAAGGCGCGCTTTCAGCAGGCGGTTTTCTTCAAATGTGTTGATCAGCGAGTCGATATTGTCAAAGACGCCGGTCACGAAATGTGCAGGGCGTGAAAATACCGATTGCCCGGCGCCTACCGCTTCCTTGACGATCTGTTCAGGCAGCGACACTTGGCCGCGGTCCCGGAGCGTCATGGAAATCAAGGCGACGAGCAGGATGACGCCGATCAACAGCAGGATAAGCCGCTTATTCGATAAAAATTGTGGCATATGAGGCCATCCTCCTTATTGATTGGCTCGTTTCGAGCAGTAAAACTCAGCGTCTTTCGATCGCATGGCGGTAACGCCCGAAATCCTCGAGTGCGCGCCCGGTCCCGAGCGCGACACAATCGAGCGGGTCGTCCGCCGTGAAGACGGGCATGCCGACTGCATCCGCGATCACTTTGTCTAGGTTCTTCAGCAATGCCCCGCCGCCCGTCAAGACGATGCCGCGGTCCATGATATCAGACGCGAGCTCAGGCGGCGTCTTCTCGAGCGTGGCTCCTAGGCCGTCGACAATGCGCTTCACGGGCTCTTTCAATGCCTGTTCCATTTCGCGCGCCGTGATCGTCAAGGTTTTCGGGAAGCCGCTCACGAGGTCGCGCCCGCGGATTTCCATATCCAGCTCCGCTTCTTCCTTGCTCAGGACAGCTGCCGTGCCGATGCCCATTTTCAGGTTTTCGGCGGTGCGTTCCCCGATGAGGACATTATAGCGCTTGCGGACATATTGCTGGATCGCTTCGTCCATCTCGTCCCCGCCGACGCGGATCGATTCACTCGATACGATGCCGCCGAGCGAGATGATGGCGACTTCCGCCGTTCCGCCTCCTATATCGACGACCATGCTGCCGACAGGTTCCCAGACCGGCAGCCCTGCGCCGATTGCCGCAGCGAAAGGCTCTTCGATCGTATAGGCTTCCGCCGCCCCGACCGCACGCGCAGCATCCAAAACCGCGCGCTGTTCGATGGATGTCACGCCGTATGGCACACAAATCATCACTTTGCCGCCACGCCATTTGCCAGGCGCTTTGCCCGTCGCTTCGGCGATGCAATGTTTGACCATTGCGAGCGTCGTATCATAATCGGAAATGACGCCATCCTGCATCGGCCGCAGCGCGACGATATTCGCAGGCGTCCTGCCCATCATATCGCGCGCACGCTTTCCGACGGCGACAATTTCATTCGTGCGGGTGTTCTTGATGACGATCGACGGTTCCCGGAGCACGATGCCGCGCCCTTTCAAATAGACGAGCGTGTTCGCCGTCCCGAGGTCGATGCCGATATCTTTTGAAGCAAATCCAAACACATGAATCGGTCCTTTCTTATGTAAACCGGGGGTACCGGCAACAGCTTTGCGCAATACCACCCATTATAGAACATCCGAAAAAAAATATACAGTGCTACATGAACCCCTTTTCTTTCAATGAAGTGAATTGATGGTCACCGATGATGATGTGGTCGAGCAATTCGATGCCGATGATCGAGCCGGCTTCCATCAGCCGTTTCGTGACATCGATGTCTTCAGGGGACGGCGCAGGGTTGCCGGACGGATGATTGTGCGCACAGACGATCGATGCGGCCGAGCGCCGGACCGCTTCGCGGAAGATTTCGCGGGGATGGACGATGGAGGCGTTGAGGCTGCCGACAAAGATGGTCTGCCGGTGCATCACCTGGTTTTTGATGTTGAGGAATAAACAGACGAAATGCTCCTGCTTCAGGGAAGTCATATCGTCCATTAAAAAACTGGCGGCGTCTTTCGGGGAACGGATCGTGAAGCGTTCATCAGTCTGTTTGGAAGCAAGCCTGCGCCCCAGTTCAATGGCGGCGAGCAGCTGGACGGCTTTCGCTTCGCCGATGCCGTTGATGGCGGTCATTTCCTCGATCGCCGCGTGCTTCAGTTCATGGAGATGCTCGAATTGCTTGAGCACCCGGTTCGCGAGATGCAATACCGATTCCTCGCGTGTGCCGGTGCGCAACAGGATCGCGATGAGCTCTTGATTGGACAAGCTCACCGCGCCTTGCTTGATGAGGCGTTCGCGCGGCCGGTCGGCAATGTGGACGTCACGGATCATCATAGCCTGGTCATTTGGCATAATCATGCGCCCCTTCCACTTTCACGTAACCAGCGCGCGTCAATTGCTGGAGCAATTTTGCGACCGGCAAGCCGACGACCGCGTTGTAATCGCCTTCGATTTTTTCGACGAACAAGCCCGACACGGTCTGGATGCCGTACGCTCCCGCTTTGTCATAAGGGTCTTCGGTATCGACATAGGCATCGATCCAAGCGGCAGGCAATTCGTAGAATTTCACCTTGACGCTTTCGTGGAAACACACTTCCTCCGCACCTTGTTGCACGCATACGGCCGTGATGACTTCGTGCGCCTTGCCGGACAGCTTGCGCAAATAGCGGGATGCTTGCTGTCTGTCTTTCGGCTTCAATAAAATCTCTTCTCCCAGCACGACAACGGTATCCGAGCCGATGACCAGCGCTTCGGGGCGGCTTCCGGCAATATCCGCCGCTTTTTGTTCGGCGCATGCGCGGACGTAATCGACCGGTGACTTGAACCCTTGTGGATCCGGTTCCGGTATGTCGCTCGGCACGATGTCGAACGGAATGCCAAGCAAGGCCAGCAATTCCTTACGGCGCGGCGATTGCGACGCCAAGATGAGCGGGTGTTTCGCGGTGAACTTCATGGGAAAGATCCCTCCTTTTTTCAAGCCATCATATCATTATCGAAAAGAAGCGGCAAAATGGTGAAATACTGAATTCGACCAGGAAGGAGCGAATAAATCCCGCTTTTCAAGATAGCGCTTTCACGGATTGGACTGGCTCACTGAAAATTATTATTCACCTTAGATTATTATTCCATGCTCCCTCATCCGCGCCATCATCGCTTTTCCGGGACTTGTCAAACATTATACAAAATTAACGCAATTGGCACTTCCGTAAATTGCTTTTCTTATGTTTCTCAAGGTTTTATAATGGGTAGAGTCTTTAATTTTTTGAAAATTACTATTACACAATAATTTGATAGTCGTTTTCACATTTTTGTTTGAAGGGAGTTTGTCTATTTTGAAAAACCAAAAACGAGGATTTTTCCAAAAATCCCTCGACCGCATCGAAACGATCGGTAATAAACTGCCGCATCCGGTGACTTTGTTCGCAGGCCTTGCGATCATAGTACTCGTGATCTCCGCCATCCTCGCAAACCTCGGCATCTCCGTCGAGCATCCGGGCCAAGAAGGCGAAATCGTGGAAGTGAAGAACTTATTGAACGCTGAAGGCATTCAATACATCTTCGCAAGCATGGTCGATAACTTCATCGGCTTCGCACCGCTCGGCGTCGTGCTCGTCACGATGCTCGGGATCGGGGTCGCGGAACGCACAGGCCTCATCTCTGCCGTGCTGCGTGGATTCGTCTTGTCGATTCCGAAATTCCTGATCACCGGCGGTTTGGTGTTTGCCGGTATCATGTCGAGTGTCGCATCCGATGCTGGATATGTCGTCTTGCCCCCACTCGGCGCAGTGATCTTCATCGCACTCGGGCGCCATCCGCTAGCCGGCCTTGCCGCAGCGTTTGCCGGTGTCTCTGCCGGCTTCTCTGCCAACTTGCTCTTATCCGCAACGGACGCGATGCTCGGGGAACTGACCATCGCAGCCGCTTCGATCATCGACCCGGGCTACGCTGAAGGCATGAATATCGCGATGAACTATTACTTCATCATCGTTTCCGTGTTCTTGTTGACGATCGTCGGCGCTGTCGTAACGGAAAAAGTCGTCGAACCACGCCTTGGCGAATACAAAGGCGAATTCCGCGAAGAAATGACCGGCTTGACGACGCTTGAGAAAAAAGGCTTGCTATGGGCTGGAATCACGGCTCTTGTCGGCGTCATCTTGACAGCCCTTCTCATCGTTCCGGAAAGCGGCGTCTTGCGCGGGGAAGATGGCGGCATCGTCCAATCTCCGTTCATGAGCTCGCTCGTCCCGATCATCACGATCTTGTTCTTCTTGCCGGGCCTTGCATACGGCATCGCCACGAAGAACATCAAGAGCGACAAAGACGTCGCTGCGCAAATGTCTGACACGATGGCGTCGATGGGCGTCTTCATCGTCCTGGCGTTCACTGCCGGACAGTTCGTCGCTTACTTCGCTGAATCGAACATCGGCATGGTGCTCGGCGTCTACGGCGCACAAGCGCTCGAATCCATGAGCCTGACGGGCATCCCGTTGATCATCGGCTTCGTCATCGTCGTTGGGATCATCAATTTGTTCATCGGTTCCGCTTCCGCGAAATGGGCCATGCTTGCACCGGTCTTCGTGCCGATCATGATGCAGCTCGGCTATTCGCCGGAACTGACGCAAATGGCGTACCGCATCGCCGATTCATCGACAAATATCATCACGCCGCTCATGACGTATTTCGCGATCATCATCGCGTTCGCACAGAAATACGACAAGAAAATGGGCATCGGTACATTGATCTCGGTCATGTTCCCGTACTCGATTTTCTTCATGATCTTCTGGACAGCGATGTTGATTGTCTGGATGTTGTTCGGCCTTGATCTTGGGCCGGCTTCACCGATCCGCTATAACGGATAATATAAAAAGCGACAGAACCCATTTGGTTCTGTCGCTTTTTTTATGGATTTAGCGTGTTGATATTCCGCAGAACACCTTCGCTTTCCTACGGGCGAGCGCTGAGCCTCCTCAGTCGCTTCTCGACTTGCGGGGTCTCATCTTTCTCGCTTCCCGCGAGAGTCTCCGGTGTTCTGCTCCATATCTTGTTTATTATTTAAAATACTAATTCATACTTATATCTTTTTTAGATTACATAATAAAATTATAATCTACATAAACAAATTCACATACCAGCCGATAAATTGTTCGCCCCACAAATAGACGAGGACGGCGGATAATGCGATCGACGGGCCGAACGGGATCGGCGTTTTCCGCCCTTGTTTTCTCACCCTCAGCAAAATGATGCCGGCAACCGCGCCGATGAACGAGGCTAAGAACAAGGTCAGCAAAGTCCCCGCCGTCCCGAGCGCGAGCCCGATGACGAAAAACAGCTTGATGTCGCCCCCGCCCATGCCGCCTTTCGATAGCGTCGCAATCAGCAATAACACCGAAAAACCGACAGCGGCGCCAAGCAGCGAATCCCACCACGGATCGAGCGGCACGAACAAGCGCAGCACAAGCAAAACCATCGCAAACGGCAATAATACTTTATCCGGGATGAGCATATAGGCGATGTCGGATACCGTGATGATGACGAGCATCGATACGAACAATAATCCGACGACGAGTTCCGGCGTGAAGCCGAATTTCAGGAACACGGAGGCGAACAACACGGCAGTGATCGCCTCCATCAAAGGATAGACCCAGTGGATGCTAGAGCCGCAGCTTCGGCATTTGCCGCGCAGGAACAGATAGGAAAACACCGGCACGAGGTCAAGTGCCGTCAAGCGCCGCTCGCAAGTCGTGCAATGCGAGGGCGGATAGGCGATCGACTCGTTTTTCGGCACGCGCAAGCCGACGACATTATAGAACGAGCCGAACACCAAGCCGAAGACAGAAGCAAAAACGGAATAGACAGCAATCATAATGTCCCTCTTTTACTAGTAGAATTTGTTAGCTATCAGTACAATTTATATTTCCAGCTTTAAATGTTTCGCAAAACTACCTCGCTTTCCTGCGGGAGTCTCAGCAGCTTTGCTATATAAAGTGTATTTCACTCTGTGATTCAAGATGGTTTGTAATTAAAGCGAAATTATAAATGCAGGATTGCCCAGTAAAAGAAGAAAAGGAAATCGCGATGATTTCCTTCACTCTTCCCCTGATGCACTTTCTTCGACCGTGATCTCGACATCGACGTCCACGTCGGGATCTGTTTCTTCTTCGTCGTCAGCCGCATATTCCGTCCCGTCGTTTGCCGGCAGTGGGTCTTTCTTGTCCGCAGGTGCCGGCGCGTCGATTTTCGGTACGGTGTCTTGAAGCGCGATGAGGTCGGGGCGGTAATACGCCGCGAACGACAGCGTCACTTGCAGGCGTTCGGTTTCTTCGACCACTTCCCGCACTTCCGGATTGGCGCCGAAATTGATCGACTCGATGACGAGAATGCGTTCCATCGTTTCGATTTCGGTAATGAAGTCGGTGATCTGATTATAATCATCCGCAGAAAAAGCGACAGTCGTCTCGACTTCCTTCAAGTTTTCCAAACCTTCGACCGGCACCGGCAATGAAACGTCCGCTTCCGCCAGCTGGATCGCTTCGACTTGCGTTCCGGAGATGAGTTCCGCTTCTTCGATCTGCAGCACCATCAATTCCGACAGCGGATCGATCGATACTTTTTTCTGCAGTTCGAGCGTGCTGAAGGCTTCGCCTTCCGGCAATTCCTTCACTTGCGTCTGCAGCGCCATCAATACGTCGCGTTCCGAGCGCAGCGATTGCTGGGCTTGTTCGCGCGCTTCTTTTGCCGGTGCGTACATGAGAAAATAAGAATAAAACCCAAGGGCAAGCAAGAACAAGACGGCGAGTGCGATGAGCGCTTTTTCTTTTTGGCTTTTCGTCATGCTGCTCATGCGGCTTCATCTCCTGATTGTTCATCGTCCGTCTCGACTTCGACGTCCACTTCTACATCCGTTTCATTCGCTTCTGTTTCCGCGCCCTCTTCCGGCACCTCTGCCGGTTGGGCCGCAGCTTCTGCAGTTTCGCCTTCCGCTGCGTCTTCGCCTTCAACCGGGATGCGTTCATCTTTGAACATTAACGTATAGGTCGCCAAATAACGCGGTTCACTTGGGTCGGTGATTACTTCTTCCCCTTCAGCTTCATCGAAAATTTCCGTCGTGACATTGTCGAGCGTTGCGGACGTAAGCAATTCAGATGATTTCAATTGCGCCAGATAATAGGCCGCTTCTCGTGACGAATCGAACTGGACGACGAGTTGCGCCTGGTCGAGGCCTGTATACGAGAAGGTCTGGAAAAAACCGCGCGCCGGAAGCAAAGAGACGAGTTCTTCCAACAACGGGATCGTATCGAATTGGTAGCTTTCCGCCCACTCGACCGTCGCCTGCAATTGCTGTTCTTCGTTCATGCCTTGCCGCGCTTCGAGTTCGTTGCGGATCTGCGCCTGCTCGGCCATAACGCCTTGCGCCTGGGCCTCGAGTGCCTGCTGCTCGTTCGCCTCGGCTCTTGCCATCATGAAGAACGCCGCCCAAATGATGACCGCCAATAATAAAATCGCGACCGCCGCGATTAAAACAGCTGGCCGGTCGCGCTCTTTTTGTGGGAGTAAATTGATATCGACTAACATGCCTACACCTCTTTCAACGCCAGGCCGATCGCCCGGTTAAAACGCGGCGGCACGGTCTTGCCGTCCGCTTCAATGCCGCCTTTCACGAGCGGCTCAACGTCCAATTGGAAGCGTTCGGACAAGCGCCCGCAAAATGCGTGCCAATCGCCGAACTCGCCGTTGCAGATGACTTTCGTGATGCCTTGTTCGCCTTCGTTCATATTGTAGCGGTAGAAATTGCCGAGCTTTTCGGCTTCCTCCTCGACTGCCGCAAGGAGTTGGGAAGAATCTTCCGGGTCGGCGACGAGCACCTCGAGGTCGACCGGCCGCATGAACATCGGGAAATGCTCATGGAAAATCGATACCGTCATTTTCTTGCCATGCATATCGATGAGCATGATGTGTTCATCTTCCGGGAAATCGTGTTCGAGATACGCCAAGCGGTAAAGCGCGAGCGGCGTAATGTCGGCGACGAGCGGTTTCAGTTTCACACCGTCGAAGACGTCTTCGTAATCTTTAATGACCGACTCTTTCGACGCGATGATGATCGCTTCCGGTTCATCGGAATCCACATGGTAAGGCACTACATCGAACACCGGGTCTTCGAACGGCAGGTACAGAGTGGATCCGATTTCGATAAAGAAATGCCCTTTTAATTCGTCGGCTTCGACGTCTTCGGGGTAAGGGACTTTGCGGATGATAACAAATTCGTCAGGGGCGAGGAATCGGACTGACTTCTTGGAGAGACCCCACTGATCGACCGCCTTACCGAGTTCCACAGCAAGCGCTTCTGGGTCTGCGATTTTGCCGCTGTCCATGATCCCTTTTGGAAGAAATAATTCTTCCGCCTGGATCAAGGACACCGGCTCCGCAGACTTCAACTCAACATAGCGGATTGCATCTTCTTCTATCGTAATCGTCGCTACGCGCGCTTTTTTCTGGAAAAACGGTAAAGCCATTTGATCAGCTCCTAAGTTTGTAAAGTTAGCTTCCGTCACCAGCTGGTGTTGTTGCTGAGCCTAATACTGATCTACCTGCATCAAGCTGCTCTTTTGTAGCAGTCACTGTAAATGATTCACTGCCAGCTGTGCCGGTAAACGTTATAGAGTTTGGAGTTCCTTTTGTAACATTAAAATCTGTAATTTCACCTGTTGTTTCAATATAATTATTAACGTTTGGAGTATCATCAGCAAATGCGGTAGCTCCACCATTTTCCGCAAAATACAAACTTGCAGCAGACAATACATTTTGTGCATCAGCAACTAGTGCATCCTCACGTGAATTCTGAATCAAGTTGCTAATCGCCGGAATCGCAATTGCTGCGATAATCGCGATGATGACGATAACTGCCAAAAGCTCGATCAGCGTCATCCCTTTTTGATCTTTCAATTTCTTTTGCAAGAATTTTTTCATTCTCTTTTCCCCCTATCATTTTGTTAAGTAAGTACCAATTTCAGTACAGCTTAATTATATCAATGGTCGCAGATTACACAATATCTTTTTAATATTTTTTTAGAAATTTTTTCTTTTTATTTTCACTAAAATACCTACAAATTGTCCACATTATTGAACATCTCGAACATCGGCATCATGATGGCCAAGACGATAGTCCCGACAAGCGCCGCCAACACGACGATCATCAAGGGTTCGATCAAGGCTTTCAGGCGGTCGGTTTCCGCTTCGACTTCTTTCTCGTAAAATTCCGCTACTTTGGCAAGCATATGATCGAGCGAGCCGGTCTGTTCGCCGATCGCGATCATATGCGGGATGAGCGGCGGGAAGGCCCAGTGCTGCTTCATCGGCGCCGTTAATGAGCCGCCGCGCTCTAACGAATCGCGTGAAGCCAACAGCACTTTCGACATGACGGCATTACCGACGACTTTCTCGGTCATCGTCATCGCCTGCAGGATCGGCACCGAACTGGTGAACAAGGAACTGAGCGTCCGGGTGAGCCTCGCGAGCGCTGATTTCTGCAGCAGCTTCCCGAAAATCGGGATTTTCAAGACGACGGTATCGAGCACCATGCGCCCTTGCTCGCTACGTTTCATCAGCCAAATCGTACCGGCGAATATCAATCCAAACAAGATAAGCAAATACCAATACTGGACGGTGAACTCACTCGCCCCCATGACGAGTTGCGTGACAAGCGGCAATTCGCCTCCGAAGCCCTGGAACATATCGACGAACATCGGGACGATCGTCGACAACAGGAAAATGACGACGCCGATCGCGAGGATGCCGACGACGACCGGATAGCTCATTGCCGAGATGACTTTCTGCCTCGTCTGGTAGGCTTTGTCGTAATGCGTCGCGAGCCGGTCGAGTGAGTCGTCGATGTTCCCGGACAGTTCTCCGGCACGCACCAAATTGACCGTCAGCGGTTCAAAGATCTTCGGGTATTTGGCCAGTGAATCGGATAAGGAATTCCCTTTTCGCAGCTCCTCCTCGATTTCAGCGAGTGTCTTGCGCAGCTGTTTTGATTCGACTTGCTGGGACAAAATCTTCACCGAATCGACGATCGTGACCCCTGCGCGCATCAAAGTCGAGAACTGGCGCAGGAACATAATGAACTGGTCGCGCTTGACCGGGCTGCCGAAGCTGATATCTTTTTGCAAGGCGCCGACCGGCACTTCGCGGATATCGATAACACGTATGCCTTCTTCACGCAGTTTCTGCACCGCTTCGCGCCGGTTGGCTGATGTGACGTAGCCGGCACGGATCTTTTTCCGGTCACGGCCTTCGTATTTAAAGCGCGCCACTTACTCTTCGCCTCCGATCAAATAAGGCGCCGCGATCTGTTTCGTGATGCGTCCTTTATTGAGCAAGTCCTGGACGGAGGTCTGCATGAGATGCATGCCCGCCGCCCGGTTCGTCAGGATGACGTTCGGGATCTGGTGGACTTTCTCGGTGCGGATCAAGTTCGCGATCGCCGTGTTGTGGATCATGATCTCGGTCGCGGCAACGCGCCCTTTGCCGTCCGCCGTCGGAAGCAGGCGCTGCGAGATGACCGCTTTCAGGATGCCGCCGAGCTGCGTGCGGATCTGGGCGTGCTGTTCCGGTGGAAAGACGTCGATGATCCGTTCAACGGTCGAGGCGGCGCTCGAGGTGTGGAGCGTCCCCATGACCAAGTGGCCGGTTTCCGCTGCGGTGATTGCGGTCGTGATCGTCTCGAGGTCACGCATCTCACCGACCAAAATGACGTCCGGATCCTGGCGCAGTGCTGCGCGCAAGCCGTTGGCGAATGATTTCGTGTCGAATCCGACTTCGCGCTGGTCGATGACCGATGAACCGTGCTTATGCATATACTCGATCGGGTCTTCGAGCGTGATGATGTGCTTCGTCAAATGTTCATTCATATGGCGGATCATCGCCGCCAAAGTCGTCGATTTCCCGGAACCGGTCGGGCCGGTGACGAGGATCAGGCCTTGGTGCGTGTCGGCCAGTTTCTTTAAAGTATCCGGCATTTTCAGATCATCGATCGATGGGATGACCGTCGGGATGGTCCGGAACGCATGGGAGATGGATCCGCGCTGGTGGAATGAGTTGACGCGGAAACGGGCGACGCCAGGAATCGAGTAGGAATAATCCATCTCGCCTTTTTGCAGGAACGTGTCCCACAGGCTTTCCGGCATCAAGGCTTTCGCGATTGATTCGGTATCTTCCGGCAACAGTCGCTCCTCCCCGAAGCGCTTGAGCGATCCGTGCATGCGGAATACCGGCGGGATGCCGGTCGTCATATGGATATCGGAGACGCCCAGTTCACGCGCCGCGGTCAATACTTTATCGATAAAATCAATAGCGGTTTCTGTCATATTAGTCACTCATGGCAACGCGGAGCACTTCTTCCGTCGTCGTCATGCCCTCCTTTACTTTTAATAAGCCGTCATCAATGAGGAAAATCGTCTTGTTGGCGATGGCGATCTTGCGGATCTCTGCAGCCGAGCCGCCGCGGTTGATGACATCTTTCATCGCATCATCGACGACGAGCACTTCGTGGATCGCCATGCGCCCTTTATAGCCGCTCATATTGCATTGCGGGCAGCCGGCGCCTCTTGAAATGGTGTCGATCGACAAGCCCCTTTTCGCGAAGATCTCTTTTTCGCGCACACTGGCGGGCTGGGTTTCCCGGCAATCACGGCACACGCGGCGGATCAGGCGCTGGGCGATGACCGCATTGAGTGATGCCGTGACGAGAAACGGTTCGATGCCCATATCCATCAGGCGCGTGATCGAGGCGATCGAGTCATTCGTGTGGATCGTGCTGAGCACCAAATGGCCGGTCAGCGAGGCGCGGATTGAGATGTCCGCCGTTTCCTTGTCGCGGATCTCCCCGACCATGACGATATCCGGATCCTGGCGCAAGATCGAGCGCAATCCGGCGGCGAAGCTAAGTCCGACATTGGCGTTCACTTGGATCTGGTTGATGCCTTCCAATTGATACTCGACCGGGTCTTCGACGGTGATGATGTTCACTTCTTCGGAATTGAGTTTATTGAGCGCTGCATACAATGTAGAGGATTTCCCGGAACCGGTCGGGCCGGAAATCAGGACGATGCCGTTCGGTTTCTCGATTTCCCGCATGAAGCGTTCCATATTGAGCTCGTTGAAACCCAGTTTCGAGATATCGGTCAAGTTCTGGCTCAAGTCCAGAATCCGCATGACGATTTTCTCCCCGAACACCGTCGGCAAGGACGACACGCGCAAATCGATCGCCCGGAAGTCGACGGTCGTCTTGATGCGGCCGTCTTGCGGGATGCGGTTTTCGGTGATGTCGAGATTGGCGAGGATCTTGATGCGCGCTGTCACCATTTGCTGCATCGATTTCGGCAATACCCGTTCGGTCCTAAGCGTCCCATCAATCCGGTAACGCACTAATAATTTGCTTTCGTGCGGGTCGAGATGGACGTCGGATGCCTTCATCGCGACCGCGTTCGACAGCAGCTGATTGACAAGCCGCACGATCGGCGCATCGAGGTCGGTCAGTGCATCTTCCTTGTCCTCCTTGGCATCCGGCAGTTCCTCCAGCAGCTCATCATAGGATTCCTCTTCGTAATACTTGGCAATCGTTTTCATGATGTCTTCTTTGGAGGCGATCGTCGGCTCGATCTGGAAGCCGGTCGCCAGGCGCAAATCATCGATCGTGATGAAATCGGTCGGGTCGGTCATCGCGATGAACAACCGGTCGCCTTCCGTCTTGAGCGGCACCAGCAATTTGCGCTTCGCGAATTCCTTCGGCACGACATTGAACAGCATCGGGTCGAATGGATAGCGGAACAGCGAGACATGCGGAATGCCGAGCTGCACTTCGAGCGTTTCGATCAATTGCTGTTCGGTGATGAGCCCGCGCGACAGGAGCGCATCCCCGAGTTTCTGGTCATTCTGTTTCGTATCGAGCGTCCCTTGCAGATCTGCTTGCGTCAATAATCCTTGCTCGACGAGAATATCGCCGAGCCGTCTCCGTTGTATCGCCATTCAAATCCCCCTTGCTGCGTCGTTACTTGCTGACCCGGTTGCCGCCTTTATCGTATACGGCTTCTTTATCTTTCTGGTCGCCGTCTTCATCGCGATCGGTTTCGATCTCGTTATCGTCATTCGTTTCGGTTCCGGTTCCGGAACCTTGCCCTGAGCCGCCCGTTTCGCCGCTTCTGCCATCTTCACTTCCAGATGGGGTGCCGCTTTCCGGATTTTGTTCTGCCGGGTCGTGGACGCCATTATCATTTTCGTCCACAAACCCTTCATCTCCTGGCTGTGGCACGGGCTGGCCGTCCGCATCCGTCGCCGGCGCTTCAGGCACTTTGAGCGGATATACTTCGATGCGGTGGATCGGCGGGTAGAAATCGCTCGACACCGGCTCGACGCTTACTTCCTTGCCGTCCTCGACGATGGTCTTGACGACTTCGATGCGCTTGCCGTCGCGGCCTTGTTCCTTCACTTTCTTGCCGCTCGAGACGAACGCGCTGTACTGCTTGATCAAACGCGGTTCGACTTCCTTATCGCTTGCCGCGGAAATGAAATATTCGTTGACGAACGGCTGCCCGTGGATCGATGCAACCAGTTTGCCGTTCTCGATATAGACGTTCAATGTAAAAGAGCTCGCATTCGGGTTCGAGAACGCAAAATCGACTCCGAGTGAGCGGTTGATTGCCGCTTCTTCCCCCGCGGGCACATTTTTCGGCACTTGTTCCCCGATGCTGCGCTGTTCGATGAGGAAATTCGTCCGCAGCACGGCCCCATAAATGGCGGAAGCGATTTCCGTCAATTCCGCATCCGTTGCATCGAGCAATGCCACTTCTTCCAATCTGGGCAGGAAGTTGAATTGTTCATTCGGCGCGATGACCGTCCCGTCGAGCGCCTCGATGATTTCTCTTGCGGAGCCGCTTTCGATATCATGTGAAAAGCTCGACTCGGCGACGGTGACCTGTGGCATCTGGAGCGAATCGCTGCTGATGTCGACACGCGTTACCGACTGCCCGCCTTCAAGTGCGGTTTCGAGCTGCTGGTGGATACTGGCGATGTCCGCTTCCGTAAACGGCACATCGGTGAATTGCTTTTTCAGGAACGAGCGCGTCGTCGTTTCGGATAGATCGAAAACGAAATCATTCTGCGCGCCGCTCTGTGCCCTTTCCAAAGTTTCATCGAGTGAGATTTTCACGTCTTTGAGCGGATACTTCGCCGTTGCATCCAAATAGCTGACATGCAGTTCCGAAGATTCACGGATGGCGGAAGCCTGGCTTAAGAACAGGGTCTTGGCATCGGCGACTTCCATATTCGATACATCGGTCGTGCCTATATAGGTGTAATCGCCGTATTCAGCCGACGGAAACACCCATTCATCCACCGCATATGCGCCGGCATTGGCTGTCCCGAAGACCACAAGGGCGGCACCGAATACGCCACCGAACACTTTTCCGAATTGCTTATTGTCCATCTTAACTCCCCTTTCCGACCGGGCCGATGGACTCCATGCCAAATACCCTCTCGGATTTTTCTCTTATCGGTTGCGCTTCATTTTCGGCTTCCTTTTCCGCTTTTGGCGGTTTCGGCGGTTCGACCGCTTGCTTCTTGCGATCTTTGCGTTCCTGTTTCAAACGCTCTTTCTCCTGCTGCTCCCGCTCTTCCATTTTCATGAAAAGAAGCGCCGTCACGAGCGACAGCCCGAGAATCGCAAGCAGGCTCATATGCCAGGCGAAACTGCCCTGCATCCAAAGCGCGACAGCCGCCGCCAAAAGACTGCCGACCGCCACGATATAGGTCTTTTTCTTATTCTCTGTTTTCTTGAAGAAGACCACGCCTGCCATGACTGCCGCCGCAATCATGAGCCAAATCAATAATTTAATCATTTCTTTTCCCCCTACGACTTGCGCATTTCTTTATTAATATTCAACTTCCAGACCAAAACCGGATCCGATCGGTTCTGGAACCGAGACATCAATCGGGACGATTTTGCTTTCTTTCATCGAGATGCCGCAGTTTTCTAAGAATGTTGAATAATCGCTGGCTCTCGTTACATAAATGCTAGTTAGTTCTTGATTGGTTCTTCCTTTTTTATCCCTTAAAACAAAGTTCTTCTCTGCCACTTCCGTATAATATATTAAATGACCGCTATCCGAGAACGCGACCTCTCTCTCCAAACGTGACAGATCATCCGGATCAATTCGGTCAATATCTATGCAAAAGTTGGAATGATTCGAGACTTCAATATGGTTTTTCCAATCTATTTGCGCTTTTCTCGTTTTGTCTTGGTACCCCAATACGAGAAAATTTGTGTTGTACATGTTTTTCAAATTTACATCGACATCCAGCTCTTTTACGACAATTGTCTGTTTTTCTCCGTTCTTGCCAAGGTTTATAATATTATTTCCGACTGAGAGCTTGCCCGAAATAAACAAATTTGCATTGACTAGATTATTCATATTGTTAGGGGCCCCTGCATCATTTTCATTCACGACTATATTGATACCTTGGAAATCTGTATTATTACAATTTTTCTCACAAACAAATTCCGCATAGTCATTTGTAAAAACACGAAAATCTTTAGGATCCATATCATCATCAAGTGAGGCTAAAAATCCTTTTAACGTTTCATTGGCCTGTGCTTTGCATTCATAAGGTGCTTCCGCTGTCTTGTACTTAACAGCAGTTACTAATTCTGCACACGAGATTGTAGGCGGTGTTAGTGAAAACACTTTATCGTATGTCAAATCTTCATCTTCAGTAATGACTATGGTGTTAATCTTTCGGGTTTCTATGCTGTCGAGAAAACTATCTGGAATTTCCACTTGAAAAATTGCGTTTAGTTCTTTTTGGTTATTCAATGCTTTTCCTTCAACATTTAGGGCGATCTCTATCCATTTGACTTGTTTGTCGACGACCAGAATATCGTTCACATCATTTTGTGCTGCATTCATTTTCTTGGCAGTTGCTGATTTGACATGGTATTGAACTTGTTCTCCATCAAAAGGATTTTCTTCAGCAGCTAATTTTAATGCATCTAACTCATTGCTTTTTTCGAGAATCTTTTCGACGTAAAGTTCTTTCATTTCTCTATCGATTTTTTCTTCCCACATAGTGCGTTCTAGTTCGCTATCGCAAGTTGTCCCTAATGGCAATTCAATGCATGCAATGAGTTCGTTCAATTTGAGTTGTGTTTCCTGCTGCATTTCCTCTTTCAGTAGTTTCAATTCGCGCTCAAAGTCCGAACTATAATAGATAGTTCCCATTTCTGCGGCCGCTACCGCTTGGTTTCCTGTATCCACGATTTTTTCCTGTTTCGCATGATTTAATGAGCCCGCCATGAACGTGGCCGCCAACCCCATAAACAGCACGATGATGAGCAGGACGATGACGAGCGCATAGCCTCTTTCGTTTTTTATCTTCTCCATATTGCGCCTCCTATGGCCGGTCAGTGCGGATGCGTGTCAACGTCGTCTGGATGTTCAGGCTGCGGCCGTTTTTGGTTAAGTTCAGGTCGATATTTGCATGGTTCTTTTTCGGTTCGATCAATGTTTCGGCAGTTAAATTCGCGTTTCCTGCTATTACAGTGCCGGTGTAGTCATAGTCTTTGTCCAGCACCCGCTCAAAATTTCCCGATCCCGATGCATCAACCGTTCCCAGCATCATTTGGCCGTTTTCAAACTTGATCGTGTATGAATCGCTCTGGCGATGGGCAGCTGATAGCTTAGCGATAATGAGATTTGCGTCCTGCTGGATTTCAGTTTTGCTCGTTTCTGCAGTGGTATGTTTCATTCCGATCGACAGCGCGGTCCATGCTGCGGTCGCGATGATGGATACGAGAAGAAGCGCCGCCAGCACTTCGACGAGGCTTACCCCTTTTTCATCGAGCCTCTCCATCAGTTTTGCTCCTCTATGCGGTATTGGATATATCCGTAGGTCTCACTGCTCACTCGGCCTTCTTCATAAATTTTCAAGTGGGTTTTATGCAATTGGGCAAGTGTGGGATCGTCGCATTGAAGAAGGCTGGTTTCTGTTTCGGTCAGGAACGGGGTGCACTCAAGCGCAAGTTCGACTTCGTACGTGTAGCCATCCTGCTTTTCGAAACGAGCATAACCGTTTTCCTCAGAAACTTTTGTATAACCCAAACTGTTCATTGTACTTTCATAGTTATCGATAAACTTTTCATAAATGACCGGATCTAGTTCGTCCCGGTCCCCCAGCCAGTCAGCATTCGTGATCATCGCCATTTCCTGCCTCGCCAAGTTCATCGTATCGAGCTTCGCCTCGGTCTTGTTGTTGAAGAAGGTCATCTGGGGAAATACGGTCATGATGCCGATAAAGACGATCCCGAGGATAACGAGCGCCGCCAGTACTTCGACCAGCGTTAAGCCTTGTTGCGATTTCAGCTTTTTCATTTCCAGCATTCCCCCTATTTTCGTCTGTTTTATTGTTAGTAATTTCCTTTTACTGAAGTCTTTTTATCTAAATCATACTACGCCTATATTATTGCATGTTTACTCGCTTTTGACACGGTATTTTTACAGGATAATCTATACTTTTTAATAAAACTTTAGCTTTTATTCCCATATTTCATAAGAGAAAAAGACTACAGAAACGGCAAATGCCGTTCTGTAGCCTTATTTCGTGTAGGCTGCAACTTTATTCCTGCCCGCTTGTTTGGCGCCTGTGTATAGGGCGCGGTCAGCGTTGCGGATGATGCCGGTGCCGTCTTCCGCGTCTTCCGGTGCGGATGCGACGCCGATGCTCATGGTGATGTGGAGTTCATCGGCTTGTTTTTCATTTTGGATGCTCTGTTGGATCTTGAATGCGTGGTTTGCGATTTCCTTGCGCAGGTTTTCAGCCAGGATCAATGCCAGCTCTTTGCTGTAATGAGGCAGCAAGATGACGAATTCCTCCCCGCCATATCGCGCGACCGTGCCTTCATCGCCGATTGCCTCCCTCAATAAATCTGCCAGTTGGATGAGGATTTCATTGCCGCTCTGGTGGCCGTATGTGTCATTGATCGATTTGAAATGGTCGATGTCCATCATGATGAGCGACAGTTGGCCCAAAGTGCCGGCATGGATTTCTTTCATGGAGTTTTCGAGCGTTTCGTCCAGGTAGCGGTAATTATAGAGCTTGGTCAAGCCGCAACGCTCGCTTTTGGCGATGACTTTTTCCATATAGCCCGCCTTTTCAAGCGATACCGCGAAATAGGTACTGAGGATTTCCATGATCTGCAATTGGTTCTCGGAAAAAGCGAACGGCTTTCTCGAGCCGACGAGCAATACGCCTTCTATTTTATTGTTCCTTGAAATCGGCGTCGCCATGATGCTTTCGATATCTTCCCGCATCTGTACCGTGACAAGGTCGGCCCATTGCCTTTTCTTGCCGTATAACAATGGGGCATTATAGGCAATGGCTTGCCCGGCGATCCCTTTTGTGTACGGGAGGGCGGGCATGTCCATTTCGACAAACTTGCCGTCCTCGAACATCCGCAAGACGAGCAGCTGATTGTCGCGGTAATCGATGACGTAAGCGTAATCGGTTTTGAACATCGTCGATACCTGTTCGACGAATTGGTCGATCACTTCATTCTGTGTCAGCCGGTCGGCCAGTTGATGGCCGATGTCCCCGGCCTTTTTCAAGTCGATATTGATTTTCTCCGAACTGTTGTAGAGCCGCAGCACGACGGTCATGACCATGAACGGCAAGCCGAGCAGCATCGGGGCATAGATGCCGATCGAGGCTTCAAGGACGTAAAGCGTAATGGCATACGGAAAGACCAACAGGGTGATGAGGAAATCCCAGATCGTATCGAGAGTGATGAAGGTTTTGGATGTTTTCATCAGCACATCGTCCACATACAGGTAGAGATGATTCGCTATGAGGTATACCAGCTGGTAGAGCAGGCCATAGATGACGATATGCGAAAACTCCACCGACCCGATTTCGCCGCCTACCGAGAAAAACACGATTCCTGTGAAGGCCGACAACACGAAAAACATGAGCGAATTGAACGGGAAGCGTTCCGTGCGCGGCGATGCGCTTCTCGTACGGAACAGGAGGATGAGCATGGTCAATTGGGAAACGAGGATTTCAACGAATAGCCCATACTTCAAGAACACCGCAATGGTCACCCATTGCACGAGATACATCGGCGTGCCGTTGATATTGAGCGGCAATAAAGACGTCAAGACTGCAAATGCGATGAACGCCAATAATTCCCAGTCCAACAGCACCTCAGGCGGGTACTGCGCGTACACAATATACAAACCGGCAGGAACGATCAAGGCCCAAAGCGACCATAACAGCGGTATTCTTTTTTGGCTATTTTTCATGACATCTACTCCTCGCGGGATTCAAGCTGTTTCAATTGTTTCGGTAATGTTTTAGAAAAAGTACATCGGGGTTTTTGAGGGTCGAAAGGAGGTAAAGAGAACCTGTGACTATAGTCACTTCACCGTATCCGTTAACAGGTAATATATCATAAATGTTTTTAATTGTCTTTATTTTACTGTTACTAACAGCAAATAATTTTTCAGCCGGGAGTGCACGGGGGTTGTTGAAATCCAGAAAAACGAAGTCATCGCTGATCGCCTCCAACTTGCGCAACACTTTTTCATATGGTTTATCCTTCAGCATGCCCATGGCAATCCGGATGCTTTTTTCCGGGAATTCCGCCCGGATCGTCTCGACCAGCGCGTCGATGCTCGCTTCGTTATGGGCCCCGTCAAATATCAAGCCTTCCGCGTAAGCCTCGAATCGGTACGGGATCGAAGCCTTTGATAAGGCCACTTGCGCTAGCTGCCCATCAAAGCTTGTGCCAAGCAGTTCCTTTGCCGCTTCCAGGGCGATTTGCGCGTTCCATTGTTGGTGCGCCCCCTTTAATGAAAGCATCCCCTGATAGGGCGTTCCGGGCACGATAAGTTCCGCGTGCTGCTTCTGCGATTCCTCACGAATGACTTCCATCACCTGTTCTTCAAGTGGGCCGGCGACGACCGGCCGCCATTTTTTGATGATGCCCGCTTTATGACAGGCGATGTCTTTGATGTCTTCGCCGAGGAAATTCGTATGCTCTTTGGAAACGGACGGGATGATCGCGACTTCAGGGTCGATGACATTCGTCGAATCGAAACGGCCGCCCATCCCCGCTTCGATGATCACGTAATCAGGCGATGCATTGCGGAAGTGCACATAAGCGGCAGCCGTCAGTAATTCGAAATCCGTGAGCGCCGTCTCGATTCCCGACAGTTCCTTCATGGCTTCGTCCAGAGCTTGCGGGGAGATGGGCTCGCCGTTGATCTGGATCTGGTCGTGAAGGTCGATGATGCCCGGAGAGTAGAATGTACCGACCGATTTCCCATGCGCCTGCAATACCGCCGACAGCATCGCAGCGGTCGAGCCTTTGCCATTGGTGCCCGCTATATGAACAAAACGCCCTTCGGCTTCCGGGCTCCCGAGTTCCCCGAGTGCTGAACGGATGGCATCCAGCCCGGGCTTGATCGCATTATCCGTTTCTATATCCCATCTCTTTTTGTATTCAGCTAAGCCATTAATCATTTTCCAGCCTCTTTTCTCTGCTAAACGTGATACACTTTTTTTAGTATGAGTATATCATGAAGGTGGAATGGAAATGTTGAGTTGTTGGGTGATCTATAACGGAAGCCTCGTTTCCGATAAATTTCAAGACCAGGCGCAATTGATGGCCGAAGCCGCCGAGCGCCAGGGAATACAAGCGGAAATCAAGAAGAATTATGAAATCCCGATGTCCTTATCGCACCAGCAGAAGTTCCCGGATTTTGCGGTGCTGCTCGACAAGGACATCCTGCTCGGCTACTTCCTGAAAAGCCGCGGGGTCCCCGTCTATAACGATCCCGCGATCATCGATTTATGCGACAATAAGGCGACGCAATACATCCGGCTGGCAGAACGGGACATCCCGATGCCGAAGACGATCGTCGCGCCGAAAGTCTATCCGAAATTCTCCATCCGGGATTCCGGCTATTTCGAAGGGGTGCTGGATGACCTCGGCTTGCCGATGATCATCAAGGAAGGGCACGGGTCGTTCGGCATGAAAGTGTATTTGATTGAAACGGAAAATGAGTTTTATGAAAAAGTCGAGAGCCTGTCCGGCGTCGATTACGTGTTCCAGGAATTCATCGCGGAAAGCCACGGGCGCGATATCCGCGTCAATATCGTCGGCGGAAAGATCGTCGCGGCGATGAAACGGCAGTCCGATACAGACTTCCGCGCAAACATCACGAACGGCGGCCGCGCATTCCCGGTTGAATTGACACTTGAACAACAACAGCTCGCCTTGGAGGCGGCCGAGGCTGTCGGTGCGGTCTTTGCCGGTGTCGACCTGTTATACGGCCCGAATGGCCAACCGCTCGTCTGTGAAGTCAATGCGGCTGCGCATATCCGCAATATCCTCAATGTGACAGGCATCAATGTCGGAGACGCGATGATCCGTTATATCCAGGAGGATTTGTCATGATCGTTCTGTACGAAACGGCATCCGCACAACACAATCGGGGATTTATCGATGAATTGAAGCGCTTTTGTTCGATCGAGTTGCTCACCTGGGATGACTGGAGCGAAGCGGGGCTCGAAGATTTGTTGCCGCGCCTCAAGGGACAGTCCGTTTTTTTCCGTGTCCGCCAGCCGCATGCCGCCCGCTTCTTGGAAGACCATGGCGTACGGCTCATCAACCGCGCGGAAGTGAACCGCATCGCGAACGATAAATGGCAGAGCTATCAATTATTCCAGCTGCTCGGTGTGCCGGTGATCCCGACACAAAAAACACCGCTCGCTCTCCCGTATATCGTAAAAACCGCAGGCGGCCACGGCGGTTCGGAAGTGTGGCTCGTCAAATCGGAACAGGATGTGGCGGATACCGAAGCCACCCTCCTCTATCAGCCAGTGGTGCCACACACGGCGGATGTCCGGGCGTATGTCATCGGCAAGGAAATCGTCGGCGCGGTTAAACGCAGCGCACATGATTCCTTTAAAGCGAATTATTCGCTCGGTGCTTCCGTCGAACGCTTTGAACTGACTTCCGCACAACGGGAAGATACCAAGAAAATCGCTGAAGCCTTGAAGAGCGATTATATCGGCGTGGATTTCCTGCTGCTGGACGACGGCCGTCATCTGTTCAACGAAATCGAAGACCCGGTCGGCGCCCGCTCGTTTTATCAAACACATGAGGACAATATCGCCGAGCTCTTGGCAAGGCATTTCACGAAACTCGAAGAAAACTATCCGTTCCGGGAAAATGACCGGAATTAAAATAAGCGATTCCCCCTTTACGGGAAATCGCTCAATGTGTTGAAGAAATCTAAGAACATCTATAATTAAAGCGAAAGTTATTCTTTCTACTCTTTATAATTCAAAGGTCTATCTAACCCCGCGGAAAGCGCACAATAAGCTTCGGAAAATACGGCTTCTTCACTTTCCCGTCAGCCTGAAAAAAAGCGATCCCCTCGTTGGGAATCGCTTTTTCCTATTACAGGTTCTTCAATTCTTCCATGCGTTTCTCTACGGTTGCGTGCTTCTCGAGGTAATCCGCTTCTTTCTTGCGCTCCTCCGCCACGACCGCTTCCGGTGCTTTCGACACGAAGCGTTCGTTCGACAATTTGCCTTGGACGAGCTTGACTTCTTTCGCCCATTTATCGAGTTCTTTTTGCAGGCGTTTTAGCTCTTCTTCGATATCGATCAAGCCTTCGAGCGGCATGAACAGCTCCGCTCCGGATACGACCGCGGACATCGATTTTTCGGGCGCTTCGATATGGAGCCCGATCGTCAAGGTTTCCGGGTTGCAGAAACGTTCGATATACGCTGCGTTTTCTTCGAGCACCGACAACGTCGTCTCGTCTTTCGCGCTGATCGTCATCGGCACTTTCTTGCTCATCGGCGTCTGCACTTCCGCGCGGATCGTGCGGACAGAACGGATGACGTCCATCAATAGCTTCATGCTATCAGCTTTTTTATTGTCGCTAAGTTCAGCGTTCACTGCCGGCCAAGCGGCGATCGTGATCGATTCGCCTTCTGTCGGCAGGTTTTGCCAGATTTCTTCCGTGATGAACGGCATGAACGGATGCAGCAAGCGCATCGTGTTATCGAGCACATACGCGAGCACGGAGCGCGTCATCGCTTTCGCCTGTTCGTCTTCACCGTACAATGGCAATTTCGCCATTTCGATGTACCAGTCACAGAAATCATCCCAGATAAAGTTATAAAGCAGTCGCCCAACTTCCCCGAACTCGTAACGTTCTGCAAGATTTGTCACTTGCTCGATCGTTTCGTTGAGACGCGTCAAGATCCACGTATCGGCTACGGATTTCTCGCCTGTCAAATCGATGTCTTTATGCTCCATGCCTTCCATGTTCATCATCGCAAAGCGCGAGGCGTTCCAGATTTTATTGGCGAAGTTCCATACCGACTCGACTTTATCGTTCGAGTAGCGAAGATCCTGCCCTGGAGATGATGCCGTCGCGAGGAAGTAGCGCAAGGAATCCGCGCCGTATTGTTCGATGACATCCATCGGGTCGACGCCATTGCCGAGTGATTTCGACATTTTGCGGCCTTCTGCATCCCGTACGAGGCCGTGGATGAGCACGTCTTTGAACGGCTTCTCGCCTGTGAATTCAAGTGCCTGGAAAATCATGCGCGATACCCAGAAATTGATGATGTCATAGCCCGTCACGAGTGCATCGGTCGGGTAATAACGGCTCAACTCATCGTTTTCTTCCGGCCAGCCGAGTGTCGAGAACGGCCATAGTGCGGATGAGAACCACGTATCGAGTACGTCCTCGTCCTGCGTCCAGTTTTCAGCGTCAGCTGGTGCTTCATGGCCAACGTAGATTTCGCCGGTTTCATTATGGTACCAAGCCGGGATTTGATGGCCCCACCACAATTGGCGGGAGATGCACCAGTCACGGATGTTTTCCATCCAGTGTAGGTAGGTTTTCTCGAAACGGTCCGGCACGAAATTGACGCCGTCTTCGCTCTTCTGGCTGTCGACCGCTTTCTTTGCGAGCGGCTGCATGTCCACGAACCATTGCGTCGACAAATACGGTTCCACGACTGCGCCGCTGCGCTCGGAATGCCCGACCGAGTGAAGATGCTCTTCGATCTTGAACAATACGTCCATGTCCTGGAGGTCCTTGATGATCGCTTTGCGGCATTCGAAGCGATCCATGCCTTCATATTTGCCGGCGTTTTCGTTCATCGAGCCGTCTTCGTGCATGATGAGGACGCGCTCCAGGTTGTGGCGATTGCCGATCTCGAAGTCGTTCGGGTCGTGTGCCGGCGTGATCTTCACGGCGCCGCTTCCGAATTCACGGTCGACATAATCGTCTGCCACGACTTCAATTTCACGGCCGATGATCGGCAAGATGACTTTTTTACCGACCAAATGCTGGTAGCGTTCGTCTTTCGGATGAACCGCGACTGCCGTATCGCCGAGCATCGTCTCCGGGCGGGTCGTCGCGATTTCGATATGGCCCGATCCATCTGCCAACGGATAGCGCATATGGTAAAACGCGCCTTGTACGTCTTTGTAGATGACTTCGATATCGGAGATCGCCGTTTTCGTTGCCGGGTCCCAGTTGATGATGTATTTGCCGCGGTAAATTAGTTTCTTTTCGTATAATTTGACGAATACTTCGCGTACCGCTTTTGACAAGCCTTCATCCAACGTGAAACGCTCGCGGGAATAATCGAGCCCAAGCCCGAGCTTCGACCATTGCTGGCGGATATGGCCGGCGTACTCCTCTTTCCATTTCCATGACTCTTCCAGGAAGGCTTCGCGGCCCATGTCGTGTCGTGAACGCCCTTCTTCTTTCAGCTTGCCTTCGACTTTCGCCTGTGTTGCGATGCCGGCATGGTCCATCCCCGGCAGCCACAGTGCGTCATAGCCTTGCATGCGCTTCATGCGCGTCATGATGTCCTGCAAAGTCGTATCCCAGGCGTGCCCCAGGTGGAGCTTGCCCGTTACGTTCGGCGGCGGGATGACGATCGTGTACGGCGTCTTGCCGCTTTCCGGCTTCGCTTCGAAGAATTTATTGTCCACCCACCAGTCGTAACGCCCTTGTTCGATCGCCTGCGGTTCGTATTTCGTTGATAATTGCTTGCTCATCCAAATTCCTCCTCTTGGCCAACATGCGGCCCTGTTTTCTGTCGAACTTAAAAATGGATACAAAAAAACTCCTGTCGTCACGTAAAGGACGAAGGAGTTTTTCGCGGTACCACCTTTATACACAGGCAGAATTCGCCTGGCTCTCAAGTTCGATAACGGATTCACATCCGGTTTCCGCTACTCTGTTCACGGCAACTGCTCCGAGGTGACATTCAAATGCGGAACATGAAAGCCTCTCACCACTCGGCTTTCTCTCTGAAATGTCCCCGACACTTTACTATCCTCATCAACGCATCAATATCCTGTTAAATTCATTGTACTCAATAGCCTGATTTAGCGTCAAGCTTTTTCACGTAGTATGTCACGAGTGGCGCCGCGACGAGCAGGATGAAGAACAAACGGAACAAATGGAAGCTCGTCACGAGCGGAACGGCCGCCCCTGCTTCAAGCGCCGTGATCGTCATCTCTGCCATACCGCCAGGAGCCGCACTCAGGAAAAAGTCCAGGAAGAGGTAATCCGGCAACACCAGCTCGAGCCCGTAAGCAATCCCTGCCGAAAACGCGATGAGCAGTACCGTATTGAGGAAAACCGCACCTGCAATCCGACCGTCCATCGAATCGCCGAGCTTTTCCATCGATAAGCCGAGATGCGTGCCGATCAATACTTGCGCGATGATGATGACCAGGTTCGGAAGGTCGACAAGATCGCTGCCGGTCACGGTCTGGACGACCGCCATCGCAAGGACAGGCGCCATCAATTCACGGGCCGGGAACGAAATGCGCTTCATGATCCAATACAATACGTAGCCGAGGATGAGCGCGATGCCGAATGCATAAGGCGAGAACCGGAAACTCGCTTCCGCCATTTCTCCCGGTGACCGTCCCGACAGCAATCCCGCAAAGAGTGGCACAGTGAAGACGATGAGCAGGATACGAAAGGTCTGCATGACCGATACGACCGTCACATTGGCGGATTTCACTTCTTCAGCGATCAATACCATCTGAGACAAGCCGCCCGGCATCGAGCCGAGCAATGCCGTCGACATCGACACGCGCGTCATGCGCTGGAACAACCAGCCAAGGCCGATGGAAAACGCGACGACCGCAACGGTCATGACGAACATATACGGCAGGTCCGCCGCCATCAACAACACCGATTCCTGGGTGAATGCCGCGCCGATCTGGATGCCAAGCAGCAACAACCCGAGCGTGCGGAACACTTTCGGCCAATGGAACTTCATATCGGTCATTTGGCGCAAAATGAGAAAAGCTGCCATCGGGCCCAATAGCCACGGCAGGAACAAGCCGGTCAGGCTGAACAAAAAGCCGGCTCCGAGTGCGATGGCCAAGGTTATAAGAAAACGTTTCAATTCGTTACCAACTTTCGCTAATTAAAATATCCATTAGTTTTATATTACCAGACAATCAGACAGAAAATGAACTTCCATTCAAATTATCCTTTCATTAATTATTTATCTTTTTACTTTCACCTTTCAAGCTTCACTCTTCTTCCGTGGCCCAATCAAGGTAAATGAAGCAATGGGCATCGAAGTTTTCATTCATTCATAAAAAAACCGCCCCCAAAAGCCAATCACAATGGCCTTCAAGGACGGTTCGCTTCATTTATCTCGCCAGTTTCGCAAACACATTATGGAATGCCTGGACTGTGCGTTCGATATGTTCAGGTGTGTGGGCAGTCGATAAGAACATGCCTTCAAACTGGGATGGCGGCAGGAAAATGCCTTCTTCCGCCATCAAGCGGTAATAATCCGCAAACAGTTCCAGGTCGGAACTCGAAGCGGTCTCGAAGTTCGTCACTTCCTCATTCGTGAAGAAGAAGCCGATCATCGAGCCGGCACGGTTGACCGTATGCGGGATATTGTATTTTTCCGCCGCTTCGCGGAAGCCTTTTTCGAGCTGGTCCGCGCGTTCATTGAACGTCTCATAGCTCGCTTCATCAAGGCGGGACAAAGTTTCATAACCTGCACGCATCGCGAGCGGGTTGCCGGACAAAGTGCCCGCCTGGTAGATCGAGCCGCTCGGTGCGACTTGCTCCATGATTTCGCGCTTGCCCCCGAAGGCGCCGACAGGCAAACCGCCACCGATGACTTTGCCGAGGCACGTCATGTCCGGCGTAACGCTGTAATGGCCTTGTGCGCAATTAAAGCCGACACGGAAGCCGGTCATGACTTCATCGAAGATCAGGACGGTGCCGTTTTCATGCGTCAAATTGCGCAGTTCCTGAAGGAAGCCTTCAGCTGGAGGCACGACGCCCATATTGCCGGCAACCGGCTCGACGATCACGGCCGCCAAGTCATCGCCGAATTCCTGGAACGCCAAACGCACGCTTTCCAAATCGTTATACGGAACGGTGATCGTGTTTTTCGCCACCGATTCCGGAACGCCTGGTGAATCCGGCAATCCGAGTGTCGCAACACCCGATCCTGCTTTGATCAACAGGCTGTCGCCATGCCCGTGGTAGCAGCCTTCGAATTTCAGGATCTTATTGCGGCCCGTATAGCCTCGTGCGACGCGCAGTGCGCTCATCGTCGCTTCTGTGCCCGACGATACCATGCGGACCATTTCGATCGATGGCACCCGTTCCTGGACGAGTTTCGCCATGTCGTTCTCAAGGACGGTCGGTGCGCCGAAAGATGTGCCGAGTGTCGCCTGTTCCTGGATGGCTTTCACCACTTCCGGATGGGCGTGGCCCAAAATCAGCGGGCCCCAGGACAGGACATAATCGATATACGTATTACCGTCAATGTCCGTGATGGTCGCGCCGTTTCCGGACTGCATGAAAATCGGGTCCATATTGACCTATTTGAATGCGCGCACCGGGCTGTTGACGCCGCCTGGCATCAATGTTTTCGCTTCTTCGAATGCTTGTTTCGAGTGTTCGTATCCCATATTATTTCCCCTCCAGCCAGCGTACCGCGTCTTTTGCGTGGTACGACATCAGAATGTCCGCTCCTGCACGTTTCATGCTGAGCAATGTTTCAAGGACGATTTTTTCTTCATCGACCCAGCCGTTTTGAGCGGCTGCTTTGACCATCGCGTATTCGCCCGATACATTATAAGCGACGATTGGGATATCGAAGTTATCGCGTACTTCGCGGATGATATCAAGATAGGATAATGCCGGTTTGACGATCATGAAATCTGCGCCTTCATTGACATCGGACGAGGCTTCACGAAGCGCTTCCATGCGATTCGCCGGGTCCATCTGGTAGGTCTTGCGGTCACCGAATTGAGGCGTTGAGTGTGCCGCTTCACGGAACGGGCCGTAATAAGCGGAAGCATATTTCACGCCGTAGGACATGATCGGGATATGGCTGAATCCCGCTTCATCAAGGCCGTAGCGGATCGCTGCGACAAAGCCGTCCATCATATTCGACGGGGCGATGATGTCTGCCCCGGCTTTCGCCTGGGACACAGCGGTGCGCGCCAACAGGTCGAGCGACTCATCGTTCAGGATGACGCCGTCTTCGATGACGCCGCAATGGCCGTGGTCTGTATATTGGCACAGGCACGTATCGGCGATGACGACGAGTTCCGGATGGCGCTGTTTGGCAAAACGGATCGCTTCCTGCGTGATGGCGTGATCGTGGTAAGCCTGCGAGCCGACCGGGTCTTTGTCTTTCGGGACACCGAACAAAATGACGGACGGGATGCCGAGCTCGACCACTTCATCCAATTCCTCGCCAAGGCGGTCGATTGAATAATGGTAGACGCCTGGCATCGAGGAGATTTCTTGTTTATAGTCTTCGCCTTCCACGACAAAGATCGGATAGATGAAATCCTCTTTCTGTACGGAGGTTTCACGGACCATTGCACGAAGATTCGCTGAACCGCGCAGGCGGCGGTGGCGGTCGAATTTCAAGTCTTTCATAAGCTGCATCTTCCTTTCGCTATTGTCTGGATGATTTCTAGATACGTATAGGTTTCAGGGCGGAAATGGACTTCTCCCCCTGCTTCGATGATCGCCCGTTCGGTAATGTGGCCGATGGCGGCTGTCTGGACACCCTGGAAATTCCCGCCTGCTTCCCGGTAAGCAGCAACTGCTGAGGGGCTGGCGAAAATGATCGTGACATCGGACATCCGGGCGAGTGCTTGTGCATTATTGCGCTTTTTGACGGTATCGTAGACGGTCCATTCATCGATCGCGAGCGGCATCGACAAAATCGTGTCTTTGGCGAGTGCCCCCCGGACAAACAAACAGCGTTCCTTGCCGGCGATGTCTGGGAATTCCTGGACAAAGACATCGGCACTGAACGTTGATGGGATGAAGTCGACCGTATAGCCGTGTTGTTCCAGCATTTCAGCGGTCTTATCGCCGACAGCCGCTATTTTCGCATCGGTTTCAGGATGCAGCTTGCAAAAAGCTTCTGCGCTGTTGCGGCTCGTGAAAATAAGCCAGCCGTAGCGGCTGAAGTCCGGCGCGTCCGTGTTTCGCACCACTGTTTCGATCAATGGCAGATACTCCACGTCCGCGCCTTTTTCCCGTGCCAATCTTGCAGCTTCCCGCGGCAATCGGCTGCCGGTGAAAATGATGACCGGTTTTTTCTTACACATTGCTTTCGGCGATGACGCGCTGGATCAGATCGTAGCCGCCTTGGGCACTGATCTTCTCAGCCACGATGCGGCCCGCTTCAACCGGGTCCGTACCCGCAGCTGACTCTTTATACACTTGGTCGCCTTCAGGTGAGGAGATGAGACCGGTGAAAGACACTTCCTCGCCCGCAACCGTTGCGTAGCCTGCGATCGGCACTTGGCAGCTGCCGTTCATGTCTTTGAGGAATTTGCGTTCCGCCGTGACAGCCAGTTCAGTTTCCTTATCGTTCACTTTTGCCAGTTCCGCAAGAAGCTCTTCGTCGTCTTCACGGCATTCGATCGCAAGTGCGCCTTGGCCGATCGCCGGCAGGCAATCTTCTGTATCCATGAATTCCGTGACGATGTCATCGCCCCAGCCCATGCGCTTCAATCCGGCGGCCGCCAGGATGATGGCATCGAAATCGCCTGAATGGAGTTTTGCAAGACGCGTGTCGATGTTTCCGCGGATCCACTGGACGTCAAGGTCCGGGCGCAACAAAAGAAGTTGTGAGCTCCGGCGCAAGCTGCTTGTGCCGACGACAGCGCCGACCGGCAAGTCCATCAATTTCACGTGATCGTTGGCAATGAACGCATCCCGTGGGTCCTCGCGCTCCGGGATGCAGCCGATGACGAACCCTTCCGGAAGAACGGCCGGCATGTCTTTCATGCTGTGGACGGCGAAATCGATTTCCTTGGCATAAAGCGCCTGTTCGATTTCCTTGACGAAAAGCCCTTTGCCTCCCACTTTCGACAATTGCACATCCAGGATGCGGTCGCCTTTCGTGACGATTTCCTTGATCTCGAATTCAAACGGCGCACCTGCCGCTTTCATTTTCTCGATGAATTGATTGGTTTGCGTCAACGCAAGCTTGCTTCTTCTTGACCCTACAATGATTTTTCTCAACTGAATCCTACCTTTCTATTAATACCAAAAATGAAATTCCGATAAACGGCTGCCAAAAAAGAAATTAAGCAGCAATAACAAAAATGCATACAGGTGGGCCCAGGCATAATTCATGCCATTCAAGTTCCCCCGCCGGTGACGCCATAGAATAAAACTATAAACGACCAGCAGGATGAACGAACCCACGATCTTCACATCCATTATGGAAAATTCCTCCAACGATACGACGGCCCATTGGAACCCGAGGACGAGCGAGACGAACAGCAACGGGATCCCGACCAGGATGGAAATGGTCATGCCCTGTTCGGTCTGCCCTAGTGACGGCAAGCTGCTCCATTGCTTCGTCCATTTCTTCTGCTTCAACAGTCGATACAAAATCAGATGCAGCGCGGAAAAGACGAACGATAGCGAAAAGGCCGCATAGGACAGGATGGCGAACGTGATGTGGATGAATAACAGCTCCGACACCAACGCTTCCCCCACCGGCGAGCGTTCGATCTGGACCGGCGCAAACGTGTGGATGACCATAAAGATGAATCCGATGATATTGATCAAAAATACCGCAAAGTCGAAACGGTAGAAAATCCGCAGGACCAGCGATAGCGTAACCAACAGCCACGCATAGAAATAAATGCCTTCAAACAAAGTCAGAACCGGGAAACGCTGCGTCTCGATGATATAGAGCACCAGGAACACGGTCTGCAATAACCACACGGCCCCAAGAAATGACATGGCGATCCGGATGGCTTTTTTCGTAGTATATAAATAATCGACAAAATAAAAGACAAGGCTGACAGCATATAGTATAACCATAGCTTCATGCAGCCTTGCCATTGTTATATCAGCCATCCTATTCCCCTTCGTTTCCATAATTAAAGGCGTTTCGCCTCTACATTTTAACATATAGATTCGAAAACGCCTCATTATAAGATAGCTTGTGCCCGCCTGCGCGGTCCGATTGGGTCACTTTAGACGCTGCCGATGGGAATCCAAGGCAAGCGGAAGTGGTTTTATACTGTATAGCCCGGGCTTTCCTGCCCCTGCAGCGATTCCTGTTGCTTTTCAAGGCGTACACGCTCTGCCTTTTGGCGCGCCGCAAGCGCTTGTTTTTCACGCTGCTCTTCGACTTCTTCTTCGATGCCGAAAATCTGCATGAACAATTCAAGCTGTTCGCGCGATTTTTTCGCCGTGCCCATTTCCTTGGCCTGCAAAATCGGCTCTTTTAATAATTGGTTAATGATCGATTTCGTATGCTTGTTGAGGATTTTCTTCTCGCGAGCCGTCAAATCGGGCATCTTGTTCTCGATGCTTTCCATCGTTTCCGCCTGGATCGCAAGTGCTTTCTCGCGGAGTGCAGAGATGACCGGTACGACGCCGAGCGTGCCAAGCCAGTCGTTGAACTGCTCCGCTTCATCCTCGATCATGCCGGCGATCTGCCTGGCCGCCCGTTCGCGCTCAGCAAGGTTCGCTTCGACGATGCCCTGCATATCATCGATATCATATAAGAAGACATTCTGGAGGTCGCCGATGCGCGGATCCATGTCGCGCGGTACCGCGATATCGACCATGAACAAAGGTTTGCCTTTTCTGAGCTTCTCGACAAACTGCATCAATTCGAGATCGATGACGAAATCCGTCGATCCCGTTGACGAAATGAGGATGTCCGCTTCCAGTAAAGCGCATTGCAATTGATTCAAGGGTTTCGCCGTGCCGCCGAATTTATCCGCCAGCACTTCCGCTTTCTCGAACGTGCGGTTGATGACCGTGATGCGGTCTGCACCGCTCCCTTGCAGGTTCTTGATGGCGAGTTCGCCCATCTTCCCAGCGCCGAGAATGACGACATGCTTGTTCTTCAATGAACCGAAGATTTTCTTGCCAAGTTCGACTGCCGCATACGAAACCGAAACGGCGTTCTCGCCGATCGCCGTTTCGCTGTGCGCACGCTTCGCCAGCGTCACCGCTTGCTTGAACAATTGGTTGAATACCGTTCCCGTCGTGCCGATCTCCTGGCCTGCGAGGAAACTGGATTTCACTTGGCCGAGAATCTGCGTCTCGCCAAGGACCATCGAATCGATTCCGGCAGTGACACGGAACAAATGATCAATCGCTTCGTCCTGTTCATGGATGAACAGATACTGGGAGAACTGTTCCATCGGAATGTCGAAATAAGAAGCCAAAAATTGCTTCACATAAAAACGCCCGGTATGCAGCTGGTCCACGACGGCATAGATTTCCGTCCGGTTGCATGTCGATACGATGACGTTCTCCAATATGCTTTTTTGTTGTTGCAGGGCTTGCATCGCTTTCGGAAGCTCGCTTTCGATGAACGACAGCTTCTCGCGGATCGATACAGGCGCTGAACGATAGTTGACCCCGACTACGAGTGTATGCATGGGTTTAAAACACCTTTCGCGTTCCATATTTCATTTCCCTAAGTATACCACTTTTCCATCAGATTATGCCTGCGATTTTGTGAACAAGGCATGAACCTGCTCGAACATTGCTTTATCCTGAAAGGGTTTCCACTTCGGAAACTCCACTTTATAATGATTCTAAACTTAACTTGATTACAATTCTAGCAAAGCGATTATGCAGTCACAAGTATAACGCTCGTAGTCGGAATTGACTGTGAACTTATGCACAATGAATGGTGATTTTCATGATGTTGAATTAGGAAAAATTGTAATTAACGAATTTAAATAGGAAATGCATTTGGTGGAGATATCGCTTCAAGGGGACGCTTTCTGAGGGGGCCGGCTTCAGCCGCTTCCCTCGCTAGCGCTCAGTCCAGGGTCTTCAGCTCGTCCTGATCCCTCCAGAGTCGCCCCTTTCCGCTTCATCTCTAGTTTTAAAGAAGAAATGAAATTCATCATACACTGAAGTAAGCGTGAAAAACTTAATTGTCTTCGTAAATTCAAATTGAATAGCGTACGGAAGTTCTCTGCAATATCAAGTCCAGCTAAGCGTCGCCAAGAACAGATAAAAACAATTAACAGTGACACTTCTTCGCACCTAACATTCAAAGAAATCTATAAGCCGAACCGCGTACACGGGCGAGCCGGAGCAATAAGACAAGTGTTCTTCTTGGCTTATTGTGGGAGGCATGCCCCAAGCGGGAGGCGGCTATCTTGCGACGAATCCTACAAAAAAACAATCTACCTCGCTCACTTTTCTAATTATCTCGTCTACAATCTGTGTCAGCTATTCGCTGCAACTAAAAACAGGGCCCGGAAAATCAATGATTTTCCGGGCCCTGTCTTATTTCAAGCCGTTCAGGTGTATTGCCTGCTTGCTTACATGCGTTTTTCGATCTCCTGCCAGGCAGCATCTTTGCCAAGGCCTGTTTCGGAAGAGAAAACGATCAATGGATCGCCTTTATCCATGTCGAGTGTTTCGCGGACGACTTTCTTGTGCTTGTCCCATTTGCCTTTCGGGATCTTGTCGGCTTTTGTCGCGATGATGATGCAAGGGATGCCGTAATGCTTCATGAAATCATACATCATGCGGTCATCCGCGCTCGGCGGGTGGCGCAAGTCGACGATCTGCACGACGGCGCGCAATTGTTCACGGCCTGTGATATAGGTTTCGATCATCTTGCCCCAGGCTTCGCGTTCGCTTTTCGATACCTTCGCATACCCATAACCCGGAACGTCGACGAAGAACAGGTCCTCTTCGATCTTGTAGAAGTTCAAGGTTTGCGTTTTGCCCGGCTTGGATGAAATGCGGGCCATGCTCTTGCGGCCAATCATTTTATTGATGAACGATGACTTTCCGACGTTCGAACGCCCGGCCAGCGCAAATTCCGGCAGCTCCCCCTCGGAATACTGCTCAGGGCGCACGGCACTGATCACCAGCTCTACATTGTTGACATTCATTGTTTTGCTCCTTCCAGCGCGATTTCAAGCGCTTGTTCCGCCTGGCTGACGAGGTGGAATTCCAGTTCTTCCCGGATCGTTTCCGGAATATCGTCGAGGTCGCGTTCATTTTCTGCAGGGACGATGATCGTCTTCAACCCTGCTCGGTGGGCGCTCAAGGTTTTCTCCTTCAGCCCGCCGATCGGCAAGACGCGGCCACGCAATGTAATTTCCCCTGTCATGCCGACGTCGCGGCGCACCGGCCGCTTCGTAAGTGCAGATACGAGCGCTGTGGCAATCGTCACACCGGCGGAAGGGCCGTCTTTCGGGACAGCTCCTTCCGGCACGTGGATATGGATATCATGCGCTTCCTGGAAATTCGGGTCGATGCCAAGCTCCTCTGCCTGTGCACGGACAAACGATAGCGCTGTCTGTGCCGACTCTTTCATGACATCACCCAGTTTACCGGTCAATTGCAGCTTGCCTTTGCCTGCAGACAACGATACTTCGATCTGCAATGTATCGCCGCCGACAGCGGTATACGCAAGGCCAGTCGCCACACCGATCTGGTTTTCGCTTTCAGCTACGCCGTAGCGGAATTTCTTCTTGCCGAGGTATTCCTCGACTTCTTTTGCGCCGACCGTCACTTGCTCTTTTTCTTTTGAGACAATCTGCTTGGTCACTTTGCGGCAGACGGAAGCGATTTGGCGTTCCAACCCGCGTACGCCAGCTTCGCGGGTATAATAGCGGATCATGGAAACAAAGGCGTCTTCCTGGAAATCCAATTGTTCCGGCGTCAAGCCGTGTTCTTTCAATTGTTTCGGCGCCAAATGGTTTTTGGCGATCAATTTCTTTTCCAGTTCTGTATAGCCGGCAATCGAAATGACTTCCATGCGGTCACGCAGCGGCCCTGGAATCGATCCAAGGTCATTGGCGGTCGCGATGAACAGCACATTCGAAAGGTCATAGCTTTCTTCGATGTAATGGTCGCTGAAGGAATTGTTCTGTTCCGGATCCAATACTTCAAGCATCGCTGATGACGGGTCTCCGCGGAAGTCGTTGGACATCTTATCGATTTCATCCAGCAGGAAGACCGGATTGACAGTGCCCGCCTTCTTCATGCCTTGGATGATGCGGCCCGGCATGGCGCCGACATAAGTGCGGCGATGCCCGCGGATTTCGGACTCATCGCGCACGCCGCCGAGCGAGATGCGGACGAAATTGCGGTCGAGTGAATCGGCGATCGAACGGGCAAGCGATGTCTTCCCGACACCCGGAGGGCCGACGAGGCACAGGATCGGCCCGCGCAGCGACTTGGTCATTTGCTGGACTGCCAAATATTCAAGCACGCGTTCTTTGACCGTTTCAAGGCCATCGTGGTCACGATTCAGCACTTCTTCTGCGTAATTGATATCCAGTCTGTCTTCTGTCGCTTCAGACCAAGGAATCGTCACGAGCCATTCGATGTAATTGCGGATGATGCCGCTTTCCGCCGCAGCGGATGGCAATTTCTCATAGCGGTCCAATTCCTTCAATGCCGTCTTCTCGGTCGATTCGGGCATGCCGGCTTCCTCGATGCGTTTTTTCAGGTCGGCCACTTCTGCGCCTTTGCCGTCCTTGTCGCCAAGTTCGGTTTGGATCGCTTTCATCTGTTCGCGGAGATAGAACTCTTTTTGTGTCTGTTCCATCGCTTTTTTCACGCGGTCATTGATGCGCTTTTCAATATCGGCCACTTCCTGCTCATTGTGCAGGCGGCTGATCAGTAATTCCAGGCGCTTCGTGATATCGAAAGTTTCCAGCACTTCCTGCTTTGCCGGCAACTTCAGCGATAGGTGGGATGCCACCATATCCGCCAAACGGCCCGGCTCTTCGATATCCGCTACCGTATTGAAAGTCTCGGTCGTCACTTTCTTGGAGCCTTTCCCGAAGATTTCGAATTGCTCCAGCAAGATGCGCATCAAGGCGTCCTGTTCGGCATCGCGCTCGGGCTCATCCGGGAACGAAGTCACTTCCACTTGCGTGAACTTTTCGCCTTCCTCGTATTGGTTCCACTGGCCGCGTTCAAGGCCTTCGACTAGCACGCGAATCGTGCCGTTCGGCAGTTTCAGCATTTGTTTCACATATGCCAGGGTGCCGATCTTATGCAAATCGTCTTTCTCCGGGTGTTCCACTGCCATGTCTTTTTGTGTCGCCAAAAAGACGATCTGGTCATCCATCATCGCTTGCTCGAGCGCAGCTACAGAACGTTCCCGTCCGACATCAATATGCAAGACCATCGTCGGGAAAACGAGCAAACCGCGGAGCGGCAAGAGCGGGACTTGTTTTGTCACTTTTTTCTTCGCCATAACTAAGTGCACCTCCGTCAATTCTCTTTCTCTCTATCAGCCTGTGTCAAGGTCCAGGCAGACTATCGTTTTTTCGTTGAAAAAGGGCTGACCCCCATACGCGCGGATGTGCACGATTCAGAGTCAGCCCGTATCATCCTATTCTTGTGCATCAGCCAAAAATCAAGCGGATGTTTTTTCATTATTGCCGTTATCGTATTCAGTGCCATCTTCCAGCATCAGTTTCGGCTGTGAATTCTCGGTCACTGTTTCTTTCGTGATGATACATTCGACGATGTCTTCACGGGATGGCAAATCATACATGACATCAAGCATGATGTTCTCGATGATTGAGCGCAGTCCGCGGGCGCCTGTCTTCCGCTCGATGGCAAGACGGGAAATTTCGATGAGCGCATCGTGTTCGAATGTCAATTTCACTCCATCAAGCTCCATCATTTTCTGGTATTGCTTGATGAGTGCGTTTTTCGGCTCTGTCAGAATCTGCACAAGTGCATTTTCGTCCAATTGCTCAAGGCTTGCGAGTACCGGCAGACGGCCGATGAATTCCGGGATCAGGCCGAATTTCAGCAAGTCTTCTGGAATCAATTGGCTAAGAAGGGATTTTTCATCCATTTCGTCTTTGTTCGGGTCAGCCCCGAAGCCGATGACTTTATTGCCGAGGCGGCGTTTGATGATTTGGTCGACACCGTCAAATGCGCCGCCCACGATGAACAGGACATTCGTCGTGTCGATCTGGATGAACTCCTGGTGAGGATGCTTGCGCCCGCCTTGTGGTGGGACGCTTGCTGTCGTGCCTTCCAGGATTTTCAGCAAGGCTTGCTGTACGCCTTCACCGGAAACGTCGCGTGTAATCGACGGGTTCTCGGATTTGCGTGCCACTTTGTCGATTTCATCGATGTAGATGATGCCTTTTTCTGCGCGGTCTACATCGTAGTCTGCCGCCTGGATCAATTTGAGCAAGATGTTTTCGACATCCTCCCCGACATAACCGGCTTCAGTGAGCGATGTCGCATCGGCAATCGCAAACGGCACGTTCAGGATGCGCGCGAGTGTCTGCGCGAGCAAAGTCTTCCCGCTCCCTGTAGGCCCGATCAAGACGATATTCGATTTCGAAAGCTCGACATCGTCGATCTTGCTGTTGGAATTGACACGTTTGTAATGGTTATAAACCGCTACCGCCAAGGATTTCTTCGCTTTTTCCTGTCCGATGACGTAGCCGTTCAGGATGTCCAAAATCTCTTTCGGTTTTGGCACTTCCTTGAACTCAGTTTCCTCTTCTGTCCCGAGTTCTTCCTCTACGATTTCCGTGCAAAGTTCGATGCACTCGTCGCAAATATATACACCTGGCCCTGCGACCAGTTTACGTACTTGTTCCTGCGGTTTGCCGCAAAACGAGCATTTCAAATGCTCTTTTTCATCATTGAATTTGAACAATGTAGTCACCCCTATTCAAGCCATTATGTTACAAGATTATTTTGATTGTATCAACTAATTAGAACTATGCCAAAGAAACTGACTTTATATGTAGGAACTTGAATTTGTTTGCCATTATGTATAGAAAACAAGGTGCGGTTGCCGCACCTTGTCCTATTAAAAAACTTATGTGTTATTCAGCCGCTTTTGCGTCAGAGATTTTAGCGTTCTCCACTAGGAACTCAACCGTGTTTTGCATGCGGATGTCGTTTTCTAGCATTTCAGTGCCGCCAAGGGCTGTTTTGATCTGTTCAGCGTCCATGTTGAATTGGCCAGCCATTTTCTCAAGCTCTTTGTCGATGTCTTCAGAAGTGACTTCCATGTTTTCCGCTTTTGCGATCGCTTCAAGCGTCAATGATACGCGTACGCGTGTTTCAGCGTCAGCTTTCATTTGCTCACGAAGCGCATCTTCGTCTTGGCCTGAGAACTGGAAGTACAATTCCTTGTTCATGCCTTGCTGGCTTAGGCGTTGTTCGAAGTCTTGCATCATGCGGTCGATTTCGGAATCGATCATCGCTTGCGGAATTTCAACTGTAGCGTTTTCTGCAGCTTTTTGGACAAGCTGATCGCGCATTTGTGTTTCAGAAGCGTTTTCTTTCTCCGCTTTCAAGTTTTCTTTCATTTTCGTGCGAAGCGCGTCTAGGCCCTCTACTTCTTCGTCAAGTTCTTTAGCGAACTCGTCGTTAAGCTCAGGCAATTCTTTCGCTTTCACTTCGTTTACCGTCACTTTGAAAGTTGCCGCCTTTCCAGCAAGCTCTTCAGCGTGGTACTCTTCAGGGAAAGTGACTTCAACGTCTTTTTGTTCGCCTGTTTTAGCGCCGATCAATTGCTCCTCGAAGCCTGGGATGAATGAGTTGGATCCGATTTCAAGCGAGTAGTCGTTGCCTGCTCCGCCTTCAAACGCTTCTCCGTCTACGAATCCTTCGAAGTCGATGACAGCTGTGTCGCCGTTTTCAACTTGCCCGTCTTCTTTGACAGTCAATTCAGCCATGCGCTCCTGGCTTTGTTTCAATTGCTCTTCGATTTCCTCATCCGTCACGTCCGTGTCTTCTTTGGAAACTTCAAGCCCTTTGTATTCGCCGAGTTCCACTTCAGGTTTCACAGTCACTTTAGCTGTGAAGACCAATGGCTCGTTCTTTTCCAATTTCTCGATGTCGATTTCAGGGCGGTCAACCGGGTTGATGCCTGCTTCTTCGACTGCGTTCGCGTAAGCGTCCGGCAAGATGAAATCAAGAGCATCCTGGTAAAGAGATTCTACGCCGAAACGTTTTTCGAACATTTGGCGCGGCATTTTCCCTTTGCGGAATCCTGGTACGTTAATTTCCTTAACGACTTTTTTAAACGCTTTATCGAGCGCGCCGTTTACTTCTTCAGCCGGTACTTCTACTGTAAGAACTCCGACATTACCTTCTTGCTTTTCCCATTTTGCTGACATGTATAAGCCCTCCAAACAATTTTTTACAAAGTCATGTACGAATTTTGTACGATTTTTGACAACCTCCACATTATATCATACATACGAGCAGGTTCAACTATTTCTATCCATTGCGCAATTCTATGTATGCCTCGGCCTGCATGAGCATTTCCAGCAGTTTGGGATCGGCTTTTGCTGCCGCTTCAACGCTGAACAGACTATCGAGATACGCATGGTAAGCTTCGGCAATCTCCGCTTCCTCGAACTCTTCCCAGAAAAACGGATAGAGCAGGTAGATGTGCCGGTCGACAAGTTCCATCGCCATCTGCAGCTTGGCCGGCTCTTTTTCCAAAGACTCTTCCAAACGCATGCGGATCCCGAGCAGCCGGCTGTCTTTCAATGGGTCTGGCAATTCCTCGATTGCCAATTCATTGTGATAGTAGAATTTTTCTACGCGCACAGTCCCGCTTATCTGTTGTTCACGAAGCATGAGCAGCAAATAGGATTTTGCCACCCAATCCACTTCAGGGTGCCCAATCAGTTCTATCAATTGGTTCTTCATGGCTTCATAAGCTTCTTTCGGCAATTCGGTCACACGTTGCTCTTGCTCGGCAGCGCTGAGCGGCAGAAATTGCTCCAAGCTGAATTGGCCCGTTTCCTTTTTGGCCGAGGCGGTGCTTTCGGCAATGCGTTCGTTCAGATCGCGCAATTGGTGGAATTGCTCCAAACGCTCTTTCGGCAGGACATTTTCCTCAATCAGCACTTCGATCATCTTCTCGGCTTCCTCGAATTCCTTCACTTGCATTAAAATGCTTATGTATAGCTCCATCGTCTCCAAATAATGGATCGGCCCAATGCGCAGCAATTCCTGTACCACTTCGAGCGCTTCCTCGAATTCCCCCAGCTCGTACAAGCTGTATGCGTAGCCACCTAGCGCCGCTGCATGTTCCGGCTCGTAGACGAGCACTTGGTATAACTTATCGCGCGCATCATCGTATTGTTCATTCTTTAAACTGGTCATCCCTTCCGATAGCAGCCGTGTGACTGTCGTCGGGAAAACGATGACATTGCCCCTGCGCTTCAAATCCCCAAACTTCTTCCGCATCCTACCACCTCTTTGTCCATTCATCATACCATAGGAAAATGCACTGTGAAAACGAAAGCCGGCGCTATTTTGCGCCAGCTTCCTTGCCGTTCAAGACCAGTTTGTAAGTGACTTCCGCTTTCAAGGAATGGGCCACCGGGCAATACTTCTCCCCGCTCACTTCGATGGCATGCCAGGCTTTCTCCTGGTCGATGTCGCCTTCAATGATAAACGTCACCATGATCGCCAATAATTCCTTCGGCGGGTTCCGGCGCTTGTCTCCTTCCGTGACGATTTCGATGGAGCGCACGACTTTCATCTTTGCGCGCAAGATCATCACGACGTCCATGCCGACACATCCGGCAAGCGATCCGAGCATCGCTTGCATCGGAAGGATTCCTTGATCGTTCCCGACTCCTTGATGGGCATCCATCCGGAGGGTGTGCCCACCCTGTCCCGTAGCTTCAAATACAAAATCCCCTTGCCATTTCGTGCTGAGTTTCAGTTGATCGGTTTCCATGCACAACACACCCCTCACAGCTTTTTATTAGTGTATCACCTGAAGCTGCGGTGTTCATCTGTTAAATGAAAAAACTGCCCGCGCATCAGCGGGACAGTTTCATGAAATGATAGTATGCATTGCAACATACGCCATATAGCAGACGACTTCACGCGCGAAGAACGGGGCGATGTTCGTAAAATCCTTGAATTCGGTTGATGGCGTCGGCGAAGAATGGGCGTCGATTCCGGCGTGTTCTGCCATGAGCAGCGCACGCTTCATATGTAAGGGATCGCTGACGACAAGAAAACTCGACAAGCCATTTTCTTTGGCTACTTCACCGGCGAAGAGGAAGTTCTCTTCGGTTATGAGCGATTCGGTCTCGATCAGGATATCTTCTTCAGGGATATTATTGCGGATCGCGAAATCCCGGCTCACGACCGACTCGGCAAAATCCGCCCCATCTGTAATGCCGCCTGTAAAGATGATTTTCTCGACATAGCCCGCTTCGTATAAATCGATGGCGTGGCGGATGCGCTGCTCGAGCACCGGAGAGGGCTCCCCGCCGATGACTTTCGTGCCGAGCACGATCGCCGCGTCGGCTTCCAGCAATTCCGATTCACCGGAAAATGACCAGATGCTCACCGCCGTTGCAGCGATCAGGATGAGTTGGATAAATGAAAGAACAAGCAAAATCCGCTTCCAATATTTTTTGAACACCTTACATTTCCACCTTTAGGTCTGTTTTTTCTCTATCTTTTTCCATTATACGTCATGCCACACAAATAAACAGCGAAAAATCAAATGTCCATCATTTTTACACATGCACTTTCCATCAAATAAAAAACCTTGTTTCCCCATAATGGGAAAACAAGGTTTGGAACGTCCCAGGAGGGATTCGAACCCCCGACCGACGCCTTAGAAGGGCGTTGCTCTATCCAGCTGAGCTACTGAGACATGACTTTCCTCACGAAAGACAATTTTAATTATAGAAATCATCCAGAGAAAAGTCAATGCTATTTCAAAAAAATATCTTTTTTCTTATTTCAGCCACTCCGGCATTGCTTCGCTGAGCTTGCTGAGCGCCTGTCCTCGGTGAGAAATCGCCGCTTTTTCTTCGGGTTCGAGCTCCGCCATGGCACGTTCCTGGGCAGGCACGTAAAAGATCGGGTCGTAGCCGAAGCCGTTGTCACCCCTGCGTATGCGCAAGATCTCGCCTTCACAGGAACCAGAGAACGTCTGCGTCTCTTCCCCAGGAACCGCGACCGCCAACACGCAGCGGAAACGCGCTGTGCGTTCACCGTCCGGCACTTTCGCCAATTTCTCCAGCACTTTATCGATATTGGCATCGTCGCTTTTCTCGCCTCCCGCATAGCGCGCGGAATAGACGCCGGGCTCGCCGTCCAAGGCGTCGATCTCCAGGCCGCTGTCGTCGGCGATGACCGGGATGCCGAGTTCTTTTGCGACCCCTTCCGCCTTCAGTATGGCATTGGCTTCGAATGTCGTGCCGGTTTCTTCGATATCGAGGTCTTTTGCGATATCTCTCAAGGTCAGCACTTCATAGCCCAGAGGGGAGAGCAAGGTTTCGAAGTCTTTCGCTTTTCCTTTGTTCTGTGTCGCAATGACGATTTTTTTCATAATGCCGTCTCCGCCTTTTCGCCGATCCGCGCAGACAAATCACCGATCGCTTGTTTTTGGATCTGGATCAATTGCCGGATTCCGGCTTCGCCGAGGTCGAGCATCTCGTTCAAGTCCTTGCGGCTGAATGTCGCTTCCTCGCCGGTGCCTTGCATCTCGACGAATTCGCCAGATCCGGTCATGACCAGGTTCATATCGACCGCTGCCGTGGAGTCTTCTTCGTAGTTCAAGTCCAGGATGGCTTGCTTATTGCTGTTGATGCCGACGCTTGTGGCAGCCAAATAATCCGTCACCGGGAATACCGGCACATCCAATTTGCCGAGCGCGATGGTCATCGCGATAAACGCCCCGGTGATGGAAGCAGTACGCGTCCCCCCGTCCGCCTGGATGACGTCGCAATCGATCCATAGCGTGCGATCACCGATCTTCTCGAGGTCCACGACAGCACGCAATGAACGTCCGATCAGGCGCTGGATTTCCATCGTGCGCCCGCCGAGCTTGCCGCGCGTCGCTTCGCGCTGGTTGCGGCTACCCGTTGCGCGCGGGAGCATGGAATATTCCGCTGTTACCCAACCTTTGCCTTGCCCTCTCAAGAAGCTCGGGACACGCGATTCGATTGTCGCTGTGCAGATCACTTTCGTCTGGCCCACTGTAATCAGGACCGATCCTTCCGGGTGGATCAGGTAATCCGTCTCCACTTCCACCGGGCGCAGTTCATCTGCTTGTCTATTATCAATTCTTGTCATCATTGAATCCTCCTCATGTACTCAAAAAATCTTACCATAATTCTGCTTTGACGACAAAAACCCGGCGGCTAGGCCGTCAGGTTTTCGGGAACTTGATCGAACGGATGCACGGATCGTCGATGGCAAGCCACTTTCGTATGATCGTGCGGAAAATCTCCGTCGAACCGGACGTATAAAATTGATGGACGGGCGGTTTGCGGCGGTCCGCAAATTTATCCTGATAGCTCAAGTGGCGCGATACATCCTTAGCCGTCTCCTGGGCCGACGACAGCACCGTCACCGTATCACCGAGTTCCTGCTCGATAAAGCGCTGTAACAACGGATAATGGGTACATCCGAGAATGGCGGTGTCGAACTCCTTGGATTTGATTGCCGATAAGGTTTCCGCCACCATGCGCCGGGCGAACTCCCCTTCGTACTCATCACTTTCAACGAGCGGGACAAAACGCGGGCATGCCAATTGGATGACATCCGACGCTGAGACGAGCGACTTGAGCGCTTTTTCGTACGCTCCGCTTTTTACGGTCCCTGCCGTGCCGAGCACCGCGATTTTCTTCGTCGAAGAAGACTTGATGGCAGCGCGGGCTCCCGGAAAAATGACGCCGATGACCGGGATCGGCAATCTCTTCTGCAAGGAATTGAGCGCTGCCGCCGTTGCCGTATTGCAGGCGATGACCAGCATCTTGATATTCATTTTCATGAGCGCTTCTGCCATTTGCCACGTATAGCGCCTAACTTCCGCAAGGGGTCTCGGGCCATAAGGGCAGCGTGCATTGTCGCCGATGTAACAGATTTTTTCGTTTGGCAAAAGTTCCATGATTTCCTTGGCGACGGTCAACCCCCCGACGCCCGAATCGATGACTCCGATTGGCGCATTCAATGTCATAGCCCCGCTCCTATTTCATGTTGATATGCATTTTCTCCAACAAGCTTGAAAATTGCTCGACTTCCTCTTCGCTGAAGTCTTCGAGTACTGCCTCTAAATAATCCTGGCGCTTCTTGATCACTTCTTCGATGATCCGCTCGCCCTCTTCCAATAATTTAATGCGCACCACACGGCGGTCCTGCTCTTCGCGGATACGGACGACCAAATCGTTCTTTTCCATCCGGTCAACCAGGTCGGTCGTCGTGCTGAACGCCAAGAACATTTTGTTCGACAAGTCGCCGATGGTCATGTCGCCATGTTCGAACAGCCATTGAAGCGCCACGAACTGCGGCGGCGTAATGGTATACGAATTCAGGATTTCGCGGCCTTTCTGTTTGATGATCCCCGATATGTAACGCAATTCCTTTTCCATAAATGCCACACGCTCCAAGTCGTGGCGGCGGTTTGAGTTGTCTTCAGTCATGGACTTGGTTCACTCCCTAGCTACTGGTATTTTTTCCATAATGACGCTTTCGTCCCAATAAGGCAAGGATTGCTTCATTTGCCGGAGGAAGCCAAACTCCCGCTCCGCAACATCACCTTCTCCGCATCGCTCCATGGATGGCCTTTGCCGCTAGTTTTGGAGATTTGGACGATTGCGCCCCTGCCGGTGAAACACGTCTCCTGCTCATCGTTCACTGCCCAATAATGGACATCTGCGGAAGAATTCCCGATCGTATCCACTTTGACATAAATCTTCAATTGTTCGTCGAAGAATACCTGCCGGACGAAATCGACTTGCATATCCGCCACGACGGGAATCAAATCGCTGTCCTTGGAGAGCCATCTTTGCATCAAGCCGATCTCTTTCATGAACTCGATCCGCGCATACTCGAAATAGGCGATCGGGACCGTGTTGTTGACATGGCCGAACATATCCGTCTCTGAAAATCGCACGTGCACCGGTGCATAAAACGAAAAGCCTTCCTGCCATTTGTTTAAATCCTCTATGTAAGACGCTCTCATTCCAGTTCCCCCTGTATATGTTACTCATTTTGTAAGTATAGCAAAAACTCGCGCAAAGAACATCAGTTTCAGCCAAGCTTGGGCATTTTCAGGTGAAACAAAAAAACTCCGCCTAAAAGGCGGAGTGTGGATCAGTCGACCATGTGATCGCTTCCGAAGAAGTTGCGGAACATTTGGATGTTCGTGTCGCGGTTCAAAGCTGCGATGGAAGTCGTCAAAGGAATGCCTTTCGGGCAAGATTCCACGCAGTTCTGGGAGTTACCGCAATCCGCAAGGCCGCCTTCACCCATGATCGCGTTCAAACGCTCGTCACGGTTCATGGCACCTGTTGGATGCGCGTTCATCAAGCGGACTTGGGAAAGCGGAGCCGCACCGATGAAGTCGGATTTGTCGTTGACGTTCGGGCACGCCTCGAGGCATACGCCGCACGTCATGCATTTAGACAATTCATAAGCCCATTGGCGTTTGCGCTCAGGCATACGCGGACCTTCGCCAAGGTCATGCGTACCGTCGATCGGCACCCACGCTTTGACTTTTTTCAACGAATCGAACATGCGGCTGCGGTCTACGATCAAGTCGCGGACGACCGGGAATGTCTTCATCGGCTGAAGGCGGATTGGCTGTTCCAGCTGGTCGACAAGAGCTGTGCACGACTGGCGCGCTTTGCCGTTGATGACCATTGAACATGCGCCACATACTTCCTCCAGGCAGTTCATGTCCCAGTTGACTGGCGTCGTTTTCTTCCCGTCCATGTTGACCGGGTTGCGCCGGATTTCCATCAATGCGGAAATGACGTTCATATTGGCGCGATATGGTAATTCGAACTTTTCCCAGTACGAATTTTCGTCTGTGGAATTGCGGCGTTCGATTTCAAAAATAACCGTTTTTGCTGCTTCACCCATGGTAAATTAGCTCCCTTCTTTATTACTATGCTTTCGCGGAATAATCGCGTTTGCGTGGCGGGATCAAAGAAGTGTCGACATCTTCATAATGGAAGATCGGCTCATCGTAACCGTTGAATTTCGCCATTGTCGTCTTAAGGAATTCCTCGTCATTACGTTCCGGGAATTCCGGCTTGTAATGAGCACCGCGGCTTTCGTTGCGTTTCAATGCGCCAAGCGTGATGACACGTGCTAAATGTAGCATATTTTTCAGCTGGCGTGTAAACATAGCCCCTTGGTTGCTCCAAAGTTGCGTATCCGTCATGCTGATGTGGTTGAAGCGTTCGAGAAGCTCCTGGATTTTGCGGTCCGTTTCTTCGAGGCGATCGTTATAGCGCACGACCGTCACGTTGTCCGTCATCCATTCGCCAAGCTCTTTATGCAGGATGTAGGCATTTTCAGTTCCATCCAATGCCAGGATCTCTTCCCATTTACGCTGCTCTTCAGCTTCGTGCTTCTCGTAAATATCGTTTGGAAGATCTTCGGCCAGGACGTCCAAGCCTTTGACATAATCCAAAGCGTACGGCCCTGCAACCATTCCGCCATAGATGGCAGACAATAGCGAGTTTGCGCCAAGACGGTTTGCGCCGTGCTGCGAGTAATCGCACTCACCAGCTGCAAGAACGCCAGGGATGCTTGTCATTTGATGATCGTCGACCCATAGCCCGCCCATTGAATAATGGACAGCCGGGAAGATTTTCATCGGTACTTTGCGAGGGTCGTCACCTGTGAATTTCTCATAGATTTCGATGATCCCGCCCAGTTTGATGTCGAGTTCTTTTGAATCCTTATGGGAAAGGTCCAAGTACACCATGTTCTCGCCGTTGATGCCGAGCTTCTGGTTAACGCACACATCGAAGATTTCGCGAGTCGCGATATCACGTGGCACGAGATTTCCGTAAGCCGGATATTTTTCCTCGAGGAAGTACCAAGGCTTGCCGTCTTTATACGTCCAGATCCGTCCGCCTTCACCGCGTGCAGATTCTGACATCAAGCGGAGCTTGTCGTCGCCAGGGATCGCTGTCGGGTGGATTTGGATGAATTCGCCGTTCGCATAGTATGCGCCTTGCTGATAAACGATCGATGCTGCAGATCCTGTGTTGATGACAGAGTTCGTGGATTTTCCGAAGATGATCCCCGGTCCGCCGGTTGCCATGATGACCGCATCCGAACGGAACGATTTGATCTCCATCGTCGTCAAGTTCTGTGCAGTGATTCCGCGGGACACGCCGTTATCGTCAAGAACCAGGCCAAGGAATTCCCAGCCTTCGTATTTCGTGATGAGCCCAGCCACTTCATAGCGGCGGACTTGCTCATCGAGTGCATATAGCAATTGCTGGCCAGTGGTAGCACCGGCAAAAGCCGTTCTGTGGTGCATCGTGCCGCCGAAACGGCGGAAGTCAAGAAGACCTTCCGGCGTCCGGTTGAACATGACGCCCATGCGGTCGAGCAAACGGATGATGCCAGGTGCTGCATCCGCCATCGCTTTGACCGGCTTTTGGTTCGCCAGGAAATCACCGCCGTAAACGGTGTCATCAAAGTGAATGTCCGGTGAATCCCCTTCACCTTTTGTATTCACCGCACCGTTAATGCCGCCCTGTGCGCACACAGAGTGGGAGCGTTTAACGGGAACGATGGAAAATAGGTCGGCAGGTGACCCTGCTTCGGCAACTTTGATCGCTGCCATTAGACCTGCTAGGCCCCCACCGACGATAGAAATTTTGCCTTTCGCCATTGTAGTGTTCACTCCTCTTTTAATTCACCAATGTTTGGGACATCCTTAAATGAATGCAAACAATGCTCTGATACCAATGATCGATAATACAATAAAGACTAGAAGTGTGAAGTAAGTTGAGTAGCGCTGTGCTTTCTCCGAAACCGTGATTCCCCACGTCACAAAGAAAGACCACAATCCGTTCGCCAAGTGGAACGTCGCGGACAGGACACCCAATACGTAGAAGGCGAACATGAACGGATTCGACAGGATGTTTTCCATCATGTTGAAATCTGCCTCTGCTGCACCAATCGCAACTTGGAACCTTGTCTCAAACACGTGCCATGCGATAAAGACCACAAGGAAAACCCCGGTGTAACGCTGTGCAACAAACAGGATGTTGCGCATGTAGCTGTAATGCCCCGGGTTGTTTTTCGCTGTGAACGCTATGTATAATCCGTAGAAAGCATGATACATGAGCGGCAAGTAGATGACGAAAATCTCCAGGAAGATGACGAATGGGAGATTTGCCAAGAAGTGGGCAGCTTGGTTAAACGCTTCCACGCCTTGCGTAGCGAAATGGTTGACGATCAAATGCTGCGTCAAGAACAAACCGATTGGAATGACCCCGAGTAAAGAGTGCAGCCTGCGCATTAAAAATTCACGATTGTTATCCAAAAATTTTACCCCCCTCAAAAACTTTAGTTGGCACCGCAAAACTTTCCTATATCAGGAAAATATCTCTGCGATACTGCAAGCATCATGTACAAGAATATGACATATTTATTGTACTCCCCACTTTTGGGAGCGTCAAGGCAAGGAAAGCTTTTTGGGCGCATACTGTCCGGGCTTTTGGAAGGCGTTTTGGGATATTAAATAGGAAAGAATTCACGAAAAGCTATATTTTTATTTTAAAACAAGCGGGATACAGGCATCTGTTCCGAGCTTTTATGAGCAAATATAGGGCCATAATGGCAAGATTTCAAATTTGAACAAATTGTGAATTTTTACACAAACTTTCGGAAACTTATAAAAGCCCTGCCAAGTGTAGCGCTTCCTGAAGGTCAGGCTAAAATGCCAACTTTCAGGACGCACCACCCAGCAGGGCTTTTGCTTACTGTACTGTCGCTGGCGTCAGGCCGTATGCATCGTGGAGCGCATTTGCCGAGCGTTCCATCTCACTCGCCGGCACGACGACAGACACTTTGATTTCGGATGTGCTGACCATTTTCACAGGCACGTTCTGCCCGCGGAGTATGTCGAACATCTTCGCTGCGACGCCGGGATTCGACACCATGCCGGAGCCGACGATCGATACTTTCGCCAAGCCGGTTTCGATATCGAGGGCGTTGTAGCCGATCTGCTCCTGCGCTTTCGACAACACGCGCTGCGCTTCTGCCAGGCTGTCTTCCTTGATCGAGAACGAGACGGACGGCGGAAACTCCTCACTGATGCTTTGGACGATGATGTCGACATCGATCAGCTGGTCCGCCAAGACCGTGAATATATTGGCAAGCGACCCATTAAACGGCTTGGTGTAACTGACAGTGATGCGGGCGATGTCGTTTTCGAATGCCACACCACGCACGATAAGATTTTTTTCCACAGTGATCACCTCTTGTATGATAGTCCCCGGTTCATCCGAGTAGCTGGCCCGCACAGAGAGGGGCACTTGGTTGTTTTTGGCGAATTCCACGGCTCGCGGATGAAGGACTCCCGCTCCGAGGTTCGCCAGTTCGAGCATTTCGTCGTATGAAATCTGTTCGAGCTTGCGCGCGCCTGTAACATAACGCGGGTCGGACGTGTAGACCCCGTCGACATCCGTGTAGATCTCGCACTTCTCAGCGCCCAAAGCAGCCGCCAGCGCTACCGCAGTCGTATCGGATCCGCCGCGGCCGAGCGTCGTGATGTTGCCGTTCTTGTCGACGCCTTGGAAACCTGCGACTACGCAGAACAAGCCGAGATCGAGCGCCTCTTCCAAGCGCTGCGTATGGATCGTCTCGATACGAGCATTGCGCGGGACGGATTCCGTTTCGATGCCCGCCTGCCATCCCGTGAAACTCAAGGCATCATGGCCGAGTTCTTTAAATGCCATCGCCAATAGCGAGATGGTCACTTGTTCCCCTGTCGCGAGCAGCATGTCCATTTCACGCTTAGGCGGCTCGGCGGAAATCTCCCCGGCGAGGCCGAGCAGCGTGTCCGTCGTTTTGCCCATCGCCGACACCACGATGACGACGCGCTTGCCTTGCTGTTTTTCACGGATGGCACGCTTTGCCACGCCCACGATTTTCTCCGGGGACGCCACGGACGTCCCCCCGAATTTCATTACGATTGTTGTCATTCTCTTCACTCCCACTTAAAGTAAGTGGCCCTCAATAAAAAAGAGGCAACTTGCCGATTGCCCGGCAAGCTACCTCTCTTCTCATGTACGATTTCAAGCGTCCATGTGAGATAGCCCTCCAGAGTCAAACTCTGACAGCCCTGCATCTCTTAAATGCAGGACCAGCATACGCGCAAGCAGTGCGCGTAAACTTCGGCGGGCGTCCCTTTCGGCATCCTTCACAGATTCTGCAAATCTCGGAATGCTTACTATTGACGTCCGCTCCTCTATCATCACTTTTTACAAGTGATTCAATTGTGTTATTACAATACCATGAAGTTATTCCTGTTGCAACGGCTGTTCCTTGAAATGCCGTTCGATTTCAGCTGCCAGCTTCTCGGGGATCCCCGCTTCTTGGATTTCGCCAGCTGTCGCTTCCTTGATTTTCCGGACGGACCCGAAATGCTTGAGCAATTGCTGCTTGCGTTTCGGGCCGACGCCTTGGAGCCCATCCAACGCCGATTGAATCGAATTCTTGCCGCGCAATTGGCGGTGGAATGTGATGACAAAACGGTGGACTTCGTCTTGGATGCGCTGCAATAAATAAAATGCTTCACTTGTGCGTTTGAGTTCCACCATTTCGATCGGGCTGCCGTACAAAAGTTGAGACGTTTGGTGCTTGGCATCTTTTGCAAGGCCCGCAATCGGGATATCGAGCCCGAGTTCGTCTTCAACGATTTCACGTGCCGCTTCGATCTGGCCTTTGCCCCCATCGATGATGATCAAGTCGGGCAGCGGCAATCCATCCTTCAACACACGGCTGTAACGCCTGCGGACCACTTCACGCATCGCCGCATAGTCATCCGGTTTTTCCGCGGAACGTGTCTTGTATTTCCGGTAATCCTTCTTCGATGGCTTGCCGTCGACGAAGACGACCATCGCCGATACGGCATCCGCCCCTTGGATATGGGAATTATCGAATGCTTCGATGCGCAGCGGCGTGTGGATGTTCATCGCATCGCCCAGTTCATTGCAGGCACCGACCGTCCGTTCTTCCTGGCGCTCGAGCAGCTGGAACTTTTCTTTGATGGCGATTTCCGCGTTTTTTTGCGCGAGTTGTACCAAATCTTTTTTCTTGCCGCGCTGCGGGACAAGCACTTTCGCGCCGAGCCATTCTTTCAGGAATACTTCATCTTCCGCTTCCGGAAGCAGGATTTCATTCGGTTTGATGTGATCCGGCTTTTCATAGAACTGGCCGAGGAAGGTCAAGAATTCCTCTTCCGGGTCGCGGTACAACGGGAACATCGACACTTCGCGCTCGATCAGCTTTCCCTGCCGCACGAAAAATACCTGTACGCACATCCAGCCCTTGTCGACAGCGTAGGCAAAGACGTCGCGGTTGGTAAAATCATTCATGGCCATTTTCTGTTTTTCCATGACCGATTCGATATGGCTGATCTGGTCTCGGTATTCTTTCGCCCGTTCGAACTCCAGATTCTCCGCCGCCTCGCTCATCTTTTCGGTCAGCTCCTGCTTCACTTCGCGGAAGCCGCCGTTCAGGAATCGGCTGATGCCGTCGATCATTTCCCTGTACGTATCTTTTTCCACCGGCTTCACGCAAGGCGCAAGGCATTGGCCGAGATGGTAATACAGGCAGACGCGGTCCGGCATTGTATGGCATTTGCGGAGTGGATACAAACGGTCTAGCAGCTTTTTTGTCTCACTTGCCGCGTAGGCGTTCGGATAAGGGCCAAAATATTTCCCTTTGTCTTTTTTGACCTGTCTCGTGATGACCAATTTCGGATGGCGTTCGCCCGTGATTTTCAAATACGGATAGGTCTTATTGTCTTTCAGGCGAATATTGTATTTCGGATCATGCTTTTTGATCAAGTTCAATTCAAGGATCAATGCTTCTTTGTCGGAAGACGTGACGATGTATTCAAAATCCTCGATTTCATTGACAAGGCGCTGTGTTTTCGTGTCGTGGCTGCCTGTGAAATAGGAACGCACACGGTTCTTCAACACTTTCGCCTTGCCTACATAGATGACCGTCCCTTGCCGGTCCTTCATCAAATAGCAGCCTGGCTGGTCCGGCAAAACTGCCAATTTATGTTGAATCATTTCATTTTTCATTTCCTCACCCTATTTAAAAAACCGGGTTCCACGAATGGGACCCGGTTTTGGAATTATGCGTGTTTTTCAACCAATTCAGCCAAAGCTTCTTTCGGACGGAAGCCGACTACTTTATCGACTGTTTCGCCGTTTTTCATCAAAAGAAGTGTCGGGATGGACATGATGCCGTATTCGCTAGCTGTCTGTTGGTTTTCATCAACATCCAATTTCACGATTTTCACTTTATCGTCCATATCCGCATCGAGTTCTTCAAGAACTGGAGCGATCATTTTACAAGGCCCGCACCATGCTGCCCAAAAGTCTACCAATACGAGTCCTTCTGAAACTTCCTGTTTGAAATTCTGGTCTGTACCTTTAACGATTGCCATGTATAATTCCTCCTTAAGTGATAACCAAACTATATTTCGATTATAGCAGACGTGATTTACGCTAGCTATTTATTTGCCTAGTCCTTCCATACCCGGCTGTTGTTTCCGTTAAACTGCCTCGGTTTGATGCAGTCAATGTAATTAAAGACCAGGAGATTCCGCTGCAGGGGCACGCTTTCCGCGGAGTGGGCATCGAGCCTCCTCATTCGCTACGCTCATTCCGGGGTCTCTCAAACCCACTTTATCTGCAGGAGTCGGCCCCTTCCGCTCCATCTCGAGTTGCAGAATAAAAACAGCCCGCTAAATTGCGGGCTGTCGTGATTACATCACTTTCTTGAATTCTTCCGTGAGCAATGGGATGACGTCGAATAGGTCCCCGACGATTCCGTAGTCTGCCACTTTGAAGATGTTCGCTTCAGGGTCTTTGTTGATCGCCACGATGACCTTGGAATTGGACATCCCGGCCATGTGCTGGATCGCGCCGGAAATTCCTGCTGCGATGTAGAGATCAGGTGTAACGACTTTCCCTGTCTGGCCGATCTGCAAGGAATAATCGCAGTAATCTGCGTCGCACGCGCCGCGTGAAGCTCCGACTGCACCGCCGAGAAGGTCAGCCAATTCCTGCAATGGCTCGAATCCTTCCTTGCTCTTGACGCCGCGCCCGCCTGCGATGATGACTTTCGCTTCGGAAAGGTCGACGCCTTCTGCGGATTTGCGGACCACATTTTTGATGATCGTGCGCAAGTTCGTGATATCGACCGACAAGCTCGATACGTCGCCGGAACGCTCTTCGCGCTCAAGCGGCGCGATGTTGTTCGGGCGCACGGTAACGAAGAGAACGCCGTCTTCTTTCAGTTTCACTTTTTCGAAAGCTTTACCGGAATAGATCGGGCGGATGAAGACAGCGTCATCGCCCTCCCCTTCGATATCCGTCACATCGGAGATCAAGCCCGTTTGCAATTTCGAGGCAATTTTCGGCGACAAGTCCTTGCCGACCGCAGTGTGGCCGAAGACGATCGCTTCCGGCTGCTCCTGGTCGACGACCGCCATGAATGCCTGGCCGTAGCCATCGGATGTATAGGATTTCAAGTGTGGGTGCTCCACTGTGATGACACGGTCTGCGCCGTACGCTACCAATTCGTTGCCGAATTCGCTCACCGCTTCCCCAAGCAGGACAGCGACGATTTCCCCGCCGCCTGAAATTTTCTTGGCTGCGGCAATTGCTTCAAATGATACGTTGCGCAAAGCGCCTTCACGCGTTTCGCCCAATACTAATACTTTTTTCGACATAGTCCGTTAACCCCCTAAGTAGATGTGAAAATAAATGATTGGCGTATATTTATATTACTTTGGCTTCAGAGCGAAGCAGGCTGACCAATTCAGAGACTTGGCTAGGAATTTCGCCTTCCAAAATGCGGCCGGCTTCTTTTTTCGGCGGCAAGTATACTTCGATCGTTTCCGTTTTCGCTTCTACATCGTCTTCGTCGATATCCAGGTCGTCGAGCTCAAGCTCTTCAAGCGGCTTTTTCTTCGCTTTCATGATTCCTGGAAGAGACGGATAGCGCGGCTCGTTCAAGCCTTGCTGGGCAGTTACCAATAGCGGCAATGAAGTTTCGAGCTCTTCTGCATCCCCTTCGATATCACGGACGATTTTCACCGTTTCACCTTCGATTTCAAGGCTTGTGATTGTCGTTACGTAGTTGATGTCAAGCAAATCGGCGACGCGTGGCCCGACCTGGCCGGACCCGCCGTCGATTGCGACGTTCCCTGCAAGGATCAAGTCCGCGTCTTTGTCTTTCAAGTACTCTGCCAGTATGTAAGCTGCCGTAAACTGGTCCATTTCCTCCACATCGTCTTCTGTGTTGATCAAGACTGCTTTATCAGCACCCATGGCAAGAGCTGTGCGCAATTGCTTTTCAGCTTCCTCATCACCGATTGTGACAACCGTCACTTCGCCGCCGTGAGCGTCGCGGACCGTGATGGCCTCTTCGATCGCATACTCGTCATATGGGTTGATGATGAATTCCGCGCCATCTTCCTGGATCTGGCCACCGGAGACAACCAGTTTTTCCTCTGTGTCGAACGTGCGTTTTACCAATACATAAATGTTCATGAACGTAAACCTCCCAAGTATTATTTCCCTTTAAATTGTGCTTCGCGTTTTTCCAGGAAAGCGCCGATGCCTTCCTTTGCATCTTCCGATACGAACACTGTACCGAATGAATCCGCTTCTGCTTTGACGCCTTCATCAAAAGCGCCGCGCTTCGAATACTGAAGCATGTCGATTGCCGCCTTCACGGAAACCGGGCTCTTTTTCGCAATTTTCTTCGCAATTGAAAGCGTTTGCGGAAGAAGGTCTTCTTCGCCGAAGGAACGGTTGGCAAGACCGAGCTGCACCGCTTCTTTGCCTGTGACCGGATCGCTCGTCAAGAGCATTTCAGCGGCTTTTGCCACTCCGACATAGCGCGGCAGGCGCTGTGTCCCTGCAAATCCAGGTATCAAGCCGAGTTGCAGTTCCGGCAATCCCAGTTTAGCATTTTCCGTGACAAAACGCATATGGCAGCTCATCGCAAGCTCCAAGCCGCCCCCGAGTGCGGCGCCGTGGATTGCGGCGATGACCGGCTTATGGAATGTTTCCACACGCTCGAATACGGCTTGGCCGCTTGCTGACAGTTTCGAGAATTCCTCGCCTGAAGTCACTTCCGTGAACTCCTTGATGTCTGCGCCCGCCGAGAAGAAACGCCCTTCCCCGTGCAGGACGATTGCCCGGACATCGGGGTCGTTTTTCACCTCATCCAGAAGTGCATCGACTTCCAAGATCAGCGCGCGAGACAATGCATTTGCCGGCGGCCGGTTGATCGTCGCGATCGCTACCCCATCTTCTTTTTTCCAACTGATAAATTCCACCTGCTCATCCCCTCCCTTTACGCTTGCATGCCTTTCAGCAATAAGCGCTGCACTTTCGGTGCGAGTTCGACCAAATCATACTTGTGATCGTTCATCACCCAGGTAGTAATGGTCTCATCCATTGTACCAAAAACCATCTGCCGGGCTAAACGAATATCCATATTTTGATCAAATTCTCCTGATTCCATGCCGCTGACCAGGATCCGGTCCATCAATTTCAAATACCCCCGCAAGACATTATTGATTTTCATGCGGATATCGTGATTGGACTGGCGAAGTTCCAGCTGCGTCACGATCGCCAGATGCAGATCGCTTGCGAGCAAGCTGAAATGGCTGTTGATCATCATGCCCAGCTTGTCGGCTGCACTTGCATCTTTCGCGATGATCTTTTCCAATTCGCTGACGAACACGCCCATCTTCTCCTGGAAAACGGAAATGAGAATGTCTTCCTTATTCTTGAAATACAAATAAATCGTCCCGTCCGCTACACCGGCTTGCTTGGCAATTTTCGAGACTTGCGCTTGGTGGTAACCATTTTCTGCGATGACGATGACCGCAGCATCGATGATTTGCTTATATTTCGGTTTATCCTTCTTTACCATCCTGTCACCACCCAAAAAAATATGAAAATATGAATGGCGATTCATTCATATTTTCATATTATCGTTTTGTATAAATTGTGTCAAGCTTTTGCCTGAGTTACGAAGGCACCGCTTCGTTGCGTTTGGCGATTTCTTCATCCACCAGCGATCTGCGCAGAATCTTGCCGACTGCCGTTTTCGGAAGTTCTTTACGGAACTCGTAGATACGCGGCACTTTGAAAGCTGCAAGATGTTCGCGGCAATGCTTATCCAATTGCTCTTCTGTAACAGTATACCCTTCTTTGGCCACGATGTATGCCTTTACCGTTTCACCGCGGTACGGGTCCGGGATTCCGGCGACGACACATTCCTGTATCGCTTCGTGTTCATACAGCACTTCCTCGATTTCCCTTGGATAGATATTGAAGCCCCCGGCGATGATCATGTCTTTTTTACGGTCGACGATAAAGAAATGCCCTTCGTCATCCATGTAGCCAAGATCGCCAGTCAATAGCCAGCCATCGACGATCGTAGCTGCCGTTGCATCAGGACGGTTCCAATAGCCCTTCATCACCTGCGGCCCTTTGATGGCGATTTCACCGATCTGGCCGTTCGGTACCGGATCAGTAGTCCCTGGGAGGAAAATTTCGCAATCCGTATCCGGATACGGCATGCCGATCGAGCCTTTTGTCCGTTCACCCCATACGAGATTCGAGTGGGTAACCGGTGAGGTTTCGGTCAGGCCGTAGCCTTCGACGAGCTTGCCGCCCGTGATGCGTTCGAATTTCTCCTGCACTTCCGTCGGCAGCGGCGCTGATCCGCTCAAGCATGCTTCAATCGAAGACAGGTCGTATTTCTGGATATCCGGGTGGTTCAACAAACCGATGTAAAGCGTCGGTGCGCCAGGGAACAGTGTCGGCTTTTGCTTATTGATGGTCTTCAAGGCCTGCTCTGGATCGAATTTCGGCAATAGCACCATCTTATTGCCTTGCATGACGGACAAGATCAGGACAGTCGTCAATCCATATACATGGAATAGGGGGATGATCCCCATGATCGTCTCTTCGCCATGCTTCGATTTATAGAGCCAAGCGTCGCACATCGTCGCATTGGAGATTAAATTGCGGTGTGTCAGCATGACGCCTTTTGGCGAGCCGGTCGTTCCGCCGGTGTATTGCAAAAGCGCTAAATCTTCGTCGAAATCGAATGGTGGCTGTGTGATTTGCGGCGAAGCTGTTTTCATGATTTCCGTGAAGAGGTGATTGATTCCCCGGTGTTCGACTTTCACAGTCATGCCATATTGCTTTTTCTGGATGAACGGGTAGACCAGGTTTTTCGGGAATGATAAATAATCCTTGATACCCGTAACGATAACATTCTCAAGATCCGTTTCTTTGATCACTTTGTTGATCCGCGGGAACAAAATATCAAGTGCGATGATTGCCTTCGCACCGGAATCTTTCATCTGGTAGGCAATTTCCCGCTCCGTATAAAGCGGATTCGTCATGACGACGACACCCCCAGCGTAAAGGATTCCATAGAAGCTGATGACCGCCTGTGGGCAGTTTGGCAACATGATGGATACCCGGTCCCCTTTTTCGATGCCCAGCTTTTGAAGGTAATTCGCCATTTTCATGGCAGATTGATACAACTCTTCATAGCTAATGTCCTTGCCCAGGAAATGGATGGCGGTTTTCTGCGGAAAGTCTTCATAGGCTTTCGTTAAATAATCCTGGACCGGTATGCTCGGATACGTAAGCGTGTGCGGTACTTCCGGCGGGTAATGGGCTAACCACGGTTTTTCGGACATACTTTCTACCTCCCCCTCTGTTATCGGAATCGTGAGAATATTCCTACATTAAGTATAAAGAATTATGATAGCGCTTTCAAACATTATTTTCTATAAAGGAGGAACTCTTCATTTTATATTCAGCCCTAGTACTATTCTATAACACCTCCGTCTTTCCGGCAGGCATAAAAGCGTCCGCCTGGAGCGATTTGATCGCTCTATTTTTCTGTATTCACTTTCCGGTTTAATTTTCGCCTTGTTTTATTCGATTAAAAAAAAAAACGGCACAAAGGCCGTTTTCAAAAGATAAATAGGAAGACGATTCCTACAAGCACGAACAAGATACAAAAAACGATTAAGATTTTGATCAGGTTTTCCATTCGTTCCAACTCCTATGAAATACTTGCCCCGATAACGTACGATAAGCCGACCGAAATGGTCATCGAAATCAAGCCGACCGAACGGTTGTCACGGGCAATTTCTTCGTCCACCTTGAATTTCGGTGTCAGAAACTCAAAGAGGAGATAAGCAAAGATCAAGAGCACGAAACCGAATAGTCCCCAGCCGATCATTTCGAACAGTGTCGTGTGCTGTTCGATCGAGAAGCGGAAAATATTCGTGACACCGAAAATCTTCCCGCCTGTCGCCATTGCCACGGCCAAGTTGCCGCTCTTGATTTCTTCCCAGTTCTTATACTTCGTCACGATTTCAAAAATGACCATCGCCACGATCAAGCACAGCACCACCACACTGAAATAGCCAGCTGTCTCGACGAGCGGGTGGGTCCAAAATCCTTCTTCGAACATCTGCAAGCTCCCCTTCCGCCCTTACTTCAATTCAGCGACCGTTACACCCGAGCCGCCTTCACCCGCTTCGCCAAAACGGTAACTTTTGACGCGCGGATGTTTTTTCAAGTATTGCTGCACGCCTTGGCGAAGCGCGCCCGTCCCTTTTCCGTGGATGATGGAGACTTGATGGTAATTCGCCAGCAAGGCATCGTCCAAATACTTCTCCACGCGCGACAAGGCATCTTCGTACCGCTCCCCGCGAAGGTCCAGCTCCATTTTCGTATAGCCTTCGCGGCCTTTCAAGCTGGTCATCGTGCGTGTTTCCTTTTGCTTTTCGGGCTTCGTATAGCTGAGGTCGGATTCCGGCAGCTTCATTTTCAAGATGCCGACCTGTACGATCCATTCCGTATCTGAAACCTTTTCGACCAATGTCCCTTTTTGGCCATAGGACAGCACTTTCACTTCGTCGTTCGGTTTCAGGGCGACCGGTTCGTTTTTCTTTTTCGCTTTTTTCAAGACGCGGTTTTCCGGCATGGCATCTTCCAGCCGTTTTTTCGCATCGATCAGCTGATGTTCTTTTACGCCTGTCTGCTGGGCAAGTTGCATCTGGCGCAGTTCCTTGATGACGGCGTCTGCTTCCGCCCGTGCCTGGTCGACGATTTTGCGCGCTTTTTCTTTCGCTTTATCTTCGAGTTGTTCCTTGCGGCTTTCATACTCCGCGAGGCGTTTTGCCAATCCTTCTTTCAAGGCCTCAGATTCTTCTAACACGGAACGGGTTTCTTCCGCATCCCGTTCAGCTTCTCGCCGGCTCTTCTCGAGCGAGGCGATCATCGAGTCGACTTCTTTGCGGTCGGTTCCCGTGAAGCTCTTCGCATGGGAAATGATATGTTCCGGCAAGCCGAGACGCTTGGAAATTTCGAATGCGTTGCTGCGCCCCGGCACGCCGATCAGCAACCGGTACGTCGGGCTCAATGTCTCCACGTCGAACTCGACGCTGGCATTGGCGACCCCTTCCCGGTTGTAGCCATACGCTTTCAGTTCCGGATAATGGGTCGTCGCGATGACGCGTGCGCCTCTGCCATGCACCTCGTCCAGCAATGAAATGGCAAGCGCCGCCCCTTCCTGGGGATCGGTGCCGGCTCCGAGCTCATCGAAAATGACGAGTGAATTCTCGTCGAATTTCTCGAGGATGTCGACGATGTTGACCATATGGGACGAGAACGTACTCAAGCTTTGCTCGATTGATTGCTCATCGCCGATATCAGCGAAAACCTGATCGAATACGGCCAGTTCCGATCCTTCGAGTGCCGGCACGGGCAGCCCTGCCTGTGCCATCAAAGTCGACAGGCCGACCGTTTTCAAGGTGACGGTTTTCCCGCCTGTATTTGGGCCGGTGATGACAATTGCGGTGATGTCCCTCCCGAACTCGATATCGTTCGGCACCACTTCGTCCTGCGGGATGAGCGGATGGCGCGCTTTCTTCAAATTGATATAGCCTTCCGTGTTCATTTCGGGAGTCGAACATTTATGGGCTTGCCCGTATTTCGCTTTCGCAAGAATCAAATCCACCTCTGCCAATACGCCGACCAAGGTAAACAATTCATGCGCGACTTCCTGCACTTTGGCAGACAGCATCTGGAGAATGCGGTCGATCTCTTCTTTTTCTTTCAGCTTGAGGCGGCGCACTTCATTATTCGCCTGTACGACAGCATTCGGCTCGATGAACAATGTCTGGCCAGAAGATGATTGATCGTGGACGATGCCGCCATAATGGCTTCTGTATTCCTGCTTGACCGGGATGACAAAGCGGTCATTGCGGATGGTGACTATTGAGTCCGACAGCATTTTCGAGGCATTGCGCCCGCGGATCAGGCTTTCGAGTTTTTCGCGTACGCGGCTTTCCTGCGCACGCAGCGATTGGCGAATGCTGCGAAGTTCCGGGCTTGCGCTGTCGACCACTGCGCCGTTGTCATCGATGCATGCGTTGATGTCATGTTCGAGCTGTGTCAAAATCGGCATGCTTTCTTTTTTCTCCATGAAATGGGGGATGGGGGCATCTTCTTCTGCGTCGAACGCTTCAAGGAAATGCCGTAAAATGCGGCTCGCGCGGATCGTTGACGAGACTTCCATCAATTCTACCGGACTCAAAGAGCCACCAATTTGTGCGCGTTTCGCATGGGGGCGGATATCGGAAATGCCGCCCATGGGCACATTATTCTTGACGCGCAATAATTGCGCTGCTTCGTCCATTTCCTCGAGCAAGCGGTTCACTTCCGCGATGTCAGTGGACGGCAGCAATTCTTTCACTAACCCTTTTCCAAGTGATGAGGTGCAGAATGCCGCCACTTCTTCGCGGATTTTATAGAATTCGAGAGTTCGTAATGCGCGCTCTGCGATCATATAAACTCCTCCTTTATCGTTTCAAGAAATCTCTTAACTTCTCAAGCGGCCATGTATTGACCACATTGTCTTTTTTCAGCCATGCTTTCTGTGCGTGGCGGACGCCTGTTGCCATGACGTCCAATCCTTCGATTGAGTGGGCATCGGTATTGATGGCGACCGGGACGCCTTTTTCCTGTGCCATGACGAGCCATTCGACTGCGAGGTCGAGGCGATATGGGCTCGCGTTCAACTCGACGATTTTGCCGTATTCCTTGGCCCAGTCGAGGATCTGCTCGACATCGGGGTTGTAGCCATCGCGTTTCCCGACGATACGGCCGGTCGGATGCGCGATCATATGGACGTACGGGTTCTTCATCGCCGTCAAGATACGCGCCATGATCTGTTCTTGCGGTTGCTGGAAACTTGAATGGATGCTCGCGATGACAAAATCCAGTTTTGCGAGCACTTCGTCATCAAAATCCAAACTGCCATCCGGCAAGATGTCCATTTCCGTACCGGACAATACTTCGATGCCCTCATGGCGTTTATTCGCTTCGCGTATTTTCCCGTTTTGTTCAATCAAGCGCTCAGGCGTCAAGCCGTTCGCGACTTTCAGGTATTGCGAATGATCGGTGATGACCATGTATTCGTATCCTTCCCCGCGGCACGCGTCAATCATTTCATCGATGGAATGCGCCCCGTCCGACCAGGTCGTGTGCATATGCAAATCACCGCGGATATCATCAACTGTGACAAGGTGTGGCAATTCATCGATGCGGTCGATTTCGCGGCCATCCTCACGTACGGTCGGCGGGATGAACGACAAATCGAAATGGGCAAAGAATGCTTCTTCCGATTCGAACGTCAAGACAGAACCGTCTTCCTGCTCCACCCCGTACTCGCTGATTTTCTCTTTTTTCGCCTTGGCCAGTTGGCGCATCCTTACATTATGGTCTTTCGAGCCGGTGAAATGATGCAGCGCCGTCGCGAATTCTTCAGGTGCGACCAGCCGGAAATCGACATCGATCGGCTCGACCACTTCCACCGCTACAGACACTTTCGTATCTCCTGAAGCGATGGTTTCCTTTACAGGGAGGCCGGCGAGCAGCTGCTCTTTCACTTTCGCCGGTTCATCGGTCGCCACGATGAAATCGAGGTCTTTGCTCGTCTCTTTCGTGCGGCGGAAGCTTCCGGCAACTGAAAATTCCGCGACATCGGAAATCGTCGTCAACAGGTTTTCGATGAAAGCGACGGTTTCTTCCGTTTTCCAGATGGGGTGTCGGCCCGGATCGGTTTCAAAGTTTTCCAGTTCGAGCAGGATTTTCTCCTCTGATTTCTTGCCGAATCCCGGAAGCGCCTGGACGCGCCCGTCGATGCATGCCTGCTTCAAGGATTCCATCGAATCCACGCCGAGTTCTTTGTAAAGCTTGGCGATTTTCTTGCCGCCAAGCCCTTGCAGCTTGAGCATCGGTACAAGCCCTTTCGGCACTTCTTCCTGGAGTTCTTCGAGGACAGACGATTTGCCGTCGTTGAGCAATTCCGTTATGACATCGCCCGTCCCTTTGCCAATGCCTTTCAGCTTCGTGACATCATCAATCTCATCTAAGCTGCGCTGGTCGAGTTCGAGTGCTTGGGCAGCTTTGCGGAAAGCCGATACTTTAAACGGGTTGTCCCCCTTTAATTCCATATATAACGCAATATTTTCCAATGTGCGGATAATGATTTTTTTATTCATGCGAAACAAACCTCCCTAATCGGTTCATAAAAAAACTTCCCTCGTAAGAGAGAAGTTCCTACTACATATAAATATACCACCATTCCTTCACTTTCTCAGAGAAATAAGGCGTGTGCTCCAGGATGGTCCGTGCGATCCCGGAGTTTTCGATCTGATTTTGAATCCCGTCGATCGGCAAGAGCGCAAATACATACAAGCCGATGAACAACAGGATGTGCGCTTCGATGAGCCCGAGGATCCCACCAAAAATCCGGCTCAGGAATCCGAGCACCGGTATGTATTTAATGAAATCGAACATGGAAGCGATCAGCGTCAGCAAAAATTTCACAACAAAGAAAATAAGTGCAAATGCCAAGAGCTGGTAAAAGGTTTCGTCCAGGTTCAATTGTTCGACGGCAATCGCAAAGCGCGATGTTTCGTCGACCGTCGGGTATGGAACCCATAACACAAAGTTTTCTGCTAGCGGTTTATAGTACGTATAGGCGACAATGAGGGCGACGATGAAACCGACCATGTGCAAGAACTGCAGCACAAGCCCTCTCTTGAAGCCGACCAGGATCCCGGCCAGAAGCAATACCAATAAGATTAAATCAAGCATATCCGTCAGCCCTTCAAGTTATTCAATTCAATTTCCATTTGTTCTAGCTGCTCTTTCAGTTTAAGATATTCATGTGTCGCATTTACCGCGGTCAATACGGCTAGTTTCGCCTGGTCAAGCGATGGATTGGCGGCGTTGATCTCCCGCATCTTGCTGTCGACCATGGAAGCGACAAGCCGCATATGGCCGGATGTCTCAGTACCGAGCATCTTGTAGGTATGGCCATATATATCAACGACAGTGCGAATTTTATGCTGCTCCTGCAATGCGCGTTCCCCCTTTGGAATTCTATAGACCATCATAACACGAACACGAGCCGATTGTGAATCATAAGAAAGGGGACTCCCTATGACCAATAGCGTCCTGAAACTGCCTGAAGAAGCCTTGAAACGGTTAATGGACCATTACCGTAATAAGGAAATAAAAACCAAAAATCCCCACGCCCGCTTTGCCGCTAAGCTGCCGGATGCGATGATTACCGTCTACTCATCCGGAAAAGTCATGTTCCAAGGCGCTGGCGCCGAACGCGAATCCGCTAAATGGGGTGCCGCCAACAGCAGCAAGGAAAAAACAGCCAAGACAAAAGGCGATGAGCTTCCTCCTGATTTCGCCAAACGCTCCGTGCTCGGTTCCGATGAAACGGGCACGGGCGATTTTTTCGGCCCGATCACGGTCGCCGCATGTTACGTCCCTGCACAGCAAGTCGAACTCGCCAAAGAGCTTGGCGTCAAGGATTCCAAGCAATTGACGGATGACTATATGCGGAAAATCGCCCCTGACTTAAAAGCGGCATTTCCCCATAGTGTGCTGACCTTGAATAACGAGAAATACAATCAAGTGCAGGCGCAGGGCTGGTCGCAAGGAAAGATCAAGGCCTTGCTCCATAACCAGGCCTTGAAGCATGTGCTGCGGAAAATAGCGCCGGAAAAACCCGAAGCGATCCTGATCGACCAATTCGCAGAGCGCGGCATTTACTATCGACATATCGCCCATGAGGCGGAGATCATCCGCGAGAATGTGCTGTTTTCCACGAAAGCGGAAAATCTCCATGTATCGGTTGCCTGCGCATCGATCATCGCACGGGTCGCTTTCTTAGAGGAAATGGACCGGCTCAGCACGATTGCCGGTGTCACCTTGCCAAAAGGCGCCGGGGCGATCGTTGACGAAGCCGCCGCGAAGATCCTGCTGTCGCGCGGGGAAGTGTTCCTGAAAAACATCACGAAAGCCCATTTTGCCAACACGAAGAAAGCGCAAGTTTTGGCAGCAAAGAAAAAACGCACATAAAAACAGTCTTGGGCTCGCGATGAGCCCAAGACTGTTTTTGGTTTTTAGCGGAGTTCCGCTCCTGATTCCGTGAGCGCTTTGATGATTTTCTCATGCACTGCGTTCACTTCGTCATCGGTCAATGTTTTCTCCGGATCGAAATACTTTAGCGAGAATGCCAAGGATTTCTTGCCTTGTTCCATCCGGTCACCTTCGTATAAATCGAAGACGCGGACATCTTTCAAAAGCTTGCCGCCCGCTTTGCGGATGACACCTTCAATCGTCTGTGCTTCCACGATATTCGACAGGACCAGAGCTACGTCGCGTGAAATCGTCGGATAACGGGACACTTGTGTATAGACAAGCGCTTCCGTTTCGCGCGTCAGCAAAGTCGCCAAGTTCAATTCCACGGCAATCGTTTCTTTCAAATCACGCTTTTTCTGCTCGGACGGGTGCAATGCGCCGATGACGCCGATGCGCTTGCCATCAAGCAGGATAAAAGCGGTTCTGCCTGGATGCAAGCCGTCCATTTCGCCGCGTTCAAACGTTAATTCAAGGCCCAGCTTTCCAGCCAACCCTTCCACGATGCCTTTTGCCACGAAAAAGTCGACGGCTTTCTTTTCGCCTTGCCAACTGTGATCGACCCACAACCCGGTCATGACGATCGCCAAATGTTCTTGCTCGTCAAGCAGTTCCTCCTGCCCTTTCAAGAACACCGACCCCGTTTCATACAAAGCAGCCGAATCGATGCGGCGTGCCGTATTGTACGAAAGCGATTCGAGCAAATGAGGCAACAGGCTTTGGCGCAAAATGCTGCGCTCTTCGCTCATCGGCATCAAAAGCCGCGTCGTTTCCGTCGGCTCCAGCGCAAATTGCGTCGCTGCCGCTTCCGAAGTCAAGGAATAAGTCGTTGCTTGAAGTAGCCCAGCACCTTCAAGGAAGTGGCGCGCGATGCGGCGTTTCGCCTGGTAAGGGCTCAATCCGCCCGGTGTGGCATCGGTGCGCGGCAAAGTTGCCGGAATCTCGTCGTAGCCGTAAAGGCGTGCGATTTCTTCCACGACGTCTTCTTCGATCTGGATGTCTTGACGGCGCGTAGGCACTTCGATGATCAATTGGTTGTTCACCGCTTCCGTCTTGAACTTCAGGCGGCTGAGGATGTCGAGCATGTCCTCGAGGCGGATCTTCATGCCAAGGCGGCTATTGATGAAATCCGGTGAAACTTTGACGATGCGCTCTTGCTTATCGAGCTGGTCGAAGATGAGCGATCCAGCCAGCACTTCACCATCAGCCAGTTCAGCCAATAATTGTGCGGCACGTTCCGCGGCCGGGATAACGCGGTTCGGGTCGACGCCTTTTTCGTAGCGTGAACTCGCATCGCTTCTCAGGTTATGGTCTTTCGATGTACGGCGGATCGAATCGGAAGCAAAATAAGCGGACTCGATGACGACCGTTGTCGTTTCGTCGCTCACTTCTGAATTCGCGCCGCCCATGACTCCTGCCAGCGCGACAGGATCCGTGCCATTGGTGATGACCAATTGATGAGCAGACAATGTGCGCTCTGTGTCATCGAGCGTCGTGATCTTTTCGCCCTCTTTGGCCTGGCGCACGGTGATGTTACCGGAACCAAGGGAATCATAGTCGAACGCATGGAGCGGCTGGCCGTATTCCATCAAAATATAGTTCGTCACGTCAACGACATTATTATGCGGGCGCACACCCGCTGCCATCAAGCGCTGCTGCAGCCATAGCGGGGATTCCTTCACTTCGACGTTGCGCACGACTTTCGCGACATAGAGAGGGTTCGCATCTGGCGCATCCACTTCAAGCGACAGCATGCTTTCCGCGCGCTCTGCCGCTTCGGCATAGCTGATTTCCGGTAAGCTAACGTCTTCTTCCAAAATCGCGCCGACTTCATATGCGACACCGAGCATGCTCATCGCATCCGCACGGTTCGGCGTGAGGCCAAGTTCCAAGACCGTATCGTCCAAGTCCAGATACGGCAGCACATCTGTGCCAGGCTCCGCTTTTTCAGGCAAGACATAAATGCCTTCCGCATAGCTTTTTGGCACCAATTTCGTTTCGATGCCAAGCTCCTGCAATGAGCAGATCATGCCGTTTGACACTTCCCCGCGCAGCTTCGCTTTTTTGATCTTCATGCCACCCGGAAGTTTCGCGCCAGGACGTGCCACGATGACCGACTGGCCCCGCGCGATGTTCGGTGCACCGCAGATGATCTGGTCGATTTCCCCGCCGCCGACGTCCACTTGGCAGATCGACAGTTTATCGGCTTCCGGATGCTTCACGCAATCCGTCACATAACCGACGACCAAATTCGCTAATCCTTCCGAACGGTCGATTACCGCGTCGACTTCGATACCTGCGCGCGTGATTTTCTCCCCGAGTTCCGCAGGGGGCAAATCTTGTGTATTTACGTATTCTTTCAACCATTTTGTCGATACTAACATGAATGTTCCTCCTTAAAGTTCCGTCCGTTGAAATTGCGTCAAGAAACGCACGTCGTTCGTGTAGAAATGGCGGATGTCCTCGATGCCGTATTTCAGCATCGCAATGCGCTCCGGCCCCATGCCGAATGCGAATCCTGTCAGGCGCTTCGAATCATAGCCGGCCATTTCCAGAACGTTCGGATGCACCATGCCGGCGCCGAGAATTTCGATCCAGCCGGTCTTTTTGCAGACATTGCAGCCGTCGCCGCCGCATTTAAAACAAGAGATGTCCATTTCAACAGAAGGCTCCGTGAACGGGAAGAAGCTTGGGCGCAAGCGTATTTCACGGTCTTCGCCGAACATCTTCTTGGCGAAGACGGACAAGGTCCCTTTCAAATCGCTCATGCGGATATCCTCGCCGACTACGAGCCCTTCGATTTGCGTGAATTGATGCGAATGCGTCGCGTCATCGTTATCGCGGCGATACACTTTGCCCGGGCAGATGATCTTGATCGGCTCTCCGCCTTTCGCTTCCATCGTGCGTGCCTGCACCGGTGAAGTGTGTGTGCGCAGCAAAATGTCTTCCGTTATATAGAAGGAATCCTGCATATCGCGTGCCGGATGGCCTTTTGGCAAATTGAGCGCTTCGAAATTATAATAATCCTTTTCGACTTCCGGGCCTTCCGCGATCTCGTAACCCATCGACAGGAACAGGTCTTCAATCTCCTCGACGACGCGCGTCAATGGATGCGGGTTGCCCGTTTTCGCTGGACGCCCTGGCAAGGAAATATCGATCGTTTCGCTTTGAAGCTTTTCATTGATTGCTTGTTCTTCCAACAGTGTCATGCGCGCATCGAGTGATTCTGTCACTTCCGCACGCACTTCATTTGCGAGCGCACCCATTTTCGGTCGTTCTTCTGCCGGCAATTTCCCCATGCCTTTCAAGACATCGGTGATCGGCCCTTTTTTCCCTAAATATGCGACGCGCACGTCCGTCAATTCCTTGACTGTTTGCGCTGCCTGGATTTTCTCCAAGGCTTCATTTTTCAATTCCTGCAATCTTGCTTCCATTTTCTCTCCTCCTTGAACATAAAAAAGCCCCGCCCCCAAAAAGGGACGAGGCATTGATTCGCGGTACCACCCTAGTTATCGCACGCATGCGATCACTTCATTGAATAACGGCTCATCACCGGCCAGACTTTACGGCACGCGGCCGGTCCCCGTCTAGCAGCTCGCGGGGTGAACTTCCGGAGTTCCTGCATATCCGCGCTTTCAGTCGAGGGCGGACTTCCTTGGATGCAGGGAACTACGTACTTTTCCCGGTCAACGCTTGTTTATTTCTCTTCTATTATAATGAACTTCCGCCGGTTAATCAAACACCAGTTTTGGGAACGAGGCTATACAATAGAATTCCAGTTGCTACGGCTACGTTCAATGATTCTGCCGGGCCGTAAAGCGGCACCATGAGGTTCTGGTCGGTCTGCTCGAGCAGTTGCGGCTCGACGCCGCTTCCTTCGTTGCCGACGATGAGCGCAAACCGCTCTTTCGACTCCGCCTCATACATTGGCACCGATTGGTATAGCGCCGTGCCATAAACCGGGACGTCTCGGCTCTTCAAGCGTTCGACCCAGTCGAATAAATCGCCTTTGACGATCGGTACCTGGAAATGGGCGCCTTGCGCCGAGCGCACCGTTTTCGGATTATAGGCATCTGCTGAACCTTTGCCGAGAACGACTGCGTCGATTCCGGCAGCTGCCGCGGTGCGGATCATCGTGCCGACATTGCCCGGGTCCTGTACCGCGTCGATCAACAGCAGCGTCTGCCATTGTGCCTGAATAGATTCATCGTACTCTGGCTGTGCGCAATGCGCGAAAATGCCTTGCGTATGTTCGGTTTCCGCAATTTCTTTGGCAATCTGTGCCGTCACCACATAAAGCGTGAGGCCTTCGATGTCCCAAGCATCCGGAATATCCGTACCTTCGCGGACGATCAAGCCTTTGATGCCGTCTTTCTCATTCAACGCCTCTTCCGTCAAATGAAAGCCTTCGATGAGAAATTCCCCGAATTTATCGCGCTCTTTACGGGTTGTGCTCAGTTTCTTCCAATGTTTGACGAGCGAGTTCTGCAATGATTCAATTCGTTTCATAATGCGTTCACCACTTTTTCAAAGAATAGCTTCAGTATAGCATAGGCCCGATTTACGCAGTGAAGAAATCAAAGCCGAGCGCTGTCAAAATGCCGAACGCGAGCGTCCAGGCCCCGATGCTGATGACCATCCAGACGGTCGTATTGCGTTTTGTCGCACCCAAAGTCATGCCGATGAACGCCGCGATATGCGTGCCGATCAAGATTGGCCCTAAAAGCGAGAGCCCCGGTAGCCCGTATTTATTCCAGATGCGCACCGCGCGTTCATTTTTCTTCGACGGCTCTTTGCCTTTCGCTTCCCGGCGCTTATCGTACCAGATGCGGAATTTATCGAAGCCGACAATGAGCAGCAACACCGTCAGCATATTGCCAACGAATGCGGTGATCATGACCCACGCCGGCGACAAGCCCCATACGATGCCGAGCGGGATGACGAGCGCGATTTCAAACCACGGAATCGCCGCCCCGAGGAATATTAATGCGTATTCATAAATCATTCAGCCGCCCCCTTGAGATGCCTGCGCATCTCCACATAGTAAATCAAGTTCTGGCCGAATGCGACCGCGAGGATCCCCCAGACGATCAACAGTTTTGGAATCGGCGCCAGCATGACGATGAGCGCCAAAAACGGCAGTGACCACGTGATGAATGTATAGACTTTCTGCACGGCCTTTCTCGTGATGAAGGTCATTCCTTCATCTTGTTCCATATACTCAGGGGGGCGGATCGAGAACGCCGGTATTTTTCTTTCTGGATTTTTTCGGTTGTACGACTGCAGAGCGATCAAATAGATCGTGATCAAAACTAAATACGCGATCAGTGCTATGAATAGCAAGAACCCTTCCACCGCTTGCGCTTCGATGCTCAAACTCGAATCAGTCTTCGAGACATTGACAAAACTTGAAGTGAACCCGACCGCCATCACCGCCAATATTAAGATAAATGCCATATTCCAAAGCGGGTATGTCATGCGAAAATCCTGTTTCATCTTTACTCCTCCTCCAGCCAAAATAATTCGCCTACTTCCACCTGCAAGACTTTAGCGAGCTTCAAAGACAATGTAATCGACGGTGAAAATTCGCCTTTCTCGATGAACGCGATCGTCTGCCGCGTCACATCCACTTGCTTGCCCAAGTCGCTTTGCGTGTACCCATAGCGCGCCCGCAGCTCTTTCACCCGGTTTCTCAGCATCCGCTTCACCCTTTTTTCAAATATGTTATGTTTACATTACATAATGTACATTAAACTTAACATTTTATCAAGTAAAGCTAATCTAGAAGCAATTATTTAATTGCGGAGTTTCGATATGTTTGCGGATTATAGATGATTATTTGCCGAATGTATGAGGTTATTTGTGAAATCCCTTAAGTTATTTGCGGAAAACTATTCTTTTTTTGCAGAATACCTCAAGTTATTTGCAAAACCGCAAAAAAAGCTTTCCGCATTTCGCGAAAAGCTAGTCTTTTTTCTTTAAATAGTATGTCCGGTTGCGCAAAGCACCAGCAGTCCCTAAATCATATACGGCCAACAAACGGGAAGTTATATAAGGCGATTCGATCTTGCAAAATTTCCGGAGTTGCCTATTGCTTAGATGTGTATGAACCAGGGAAAAATATTCCTGGACTGCATGTTGAAAAGCGAGCGGATCCACCGCTTGGCAGTCGGCACAAACCCATCCTTTCTTATGCTTTCGCATCACGTTAAGGTTTTTACAGTTTTTGCACAAGATGCCCGTAAGCAGTTCGGTTTCTGCTATTGAATATAAATGGCACAACGGTTTCCTCTCATAAGGGGCCTGGGATCGTTCGAGGAGTTTCTGAATTTCCGATAAATCGTGAGGGTTGCTTTTTAGGGGGAATTCCTGAAGGATGTTGAATAAATAATCGACCAATTGATACGTTTTGCAGATGTGATGGTGGACTGGCTTCGCCAGAAATTCACAGTGTTTGGATGTAAATACGACAATTCCCGAAATGGGCAAATCGATTTTCTGCTGTTTGAAAAACAAGGTCAAGAAACGAATATGCTTGTTCAACTGAATCGTCGGATCTTCCATTATCGTTTTTACACCTTCTATATTGGTTCTTGAAAATTCGCCGGTTTTATCATCAAAATAAAGTTGGCCGCTAATATTTTTCGATTCAATGACAATCGCACCGCGCTCCGTCAATAACAACCCATCCATTTGGACTTTCCACTGCCCTCTCGACAAGCATACATTTTTCAAAAATCGGTACTGCTCCTCCATCTCGAATTCAACCAGCTTCCGGTGCAGTCTCTTTTCCCCTCTTTTTCCGGCAGCTGCTTTAAAAGCTTCAACTTGGATAAATTCCCGGCGTGAATGATTGTCAGGCAATCGATATAACAACCGCTCCAATGACTCCATTTCAGTTAATAACGCTATTTCTTTTTTGCCCATTGAACACCTCCTAGTATGATAATTGAAGTATAGCATCCCGCAAAGTCTCTTTCACCACCAATTGACACTTATGGACTTTTCCAATCATTTTGTTTGCGGGATGGTTACCGTTCTTTGCAAAACCCCATGATTTATTTGCGGTATTCCTCTGGTTGATTGCGAGCCGGCTTAGTTTATTTGCGAAATATAAACCTTATTTTGCCGATTCGTCTTCGGCTTCCGCCCAACAAAAAGCCCCTCCACAAAAGTTGGAGGGGTTTTCATTATTCAATCAAATGTAATGCGTGTGACAGTGTCTTTATCCAATTTCTTGATCACTTCTACAATCAATTTCACCGCGTTTTCGTAATCGTCGCGGTGCAAAATGCCTGCGTGCGAGTGGATGTAGCGTGTCGCTACACCAATTGATAAGGCCGGCACGCCGTTTGCCGTCAAGTGGATCGAGCCGGCATCTGTTCCGCCGCCCGCGATCGTTTCGAACTGGTACGGGATTCCTGACGCTTCCGCTGTATCGACTACCAACTCACGCAAGCCGCGGTGAGAGACCATTGAAGCGTCGAACAACAGGATTTGCGGGCCATCGCCCATTTTGCTGTTGGATTCTTTTGATGTGACGCCAGGAGTGTCTCCCGCAATCCCTACATCCACTGCAAAACCGATATCCGGCTGGATGTATGAAGTTGCCGTTTTCGCACCGCGCAAGCCGACTTCTTCCTGGACCGTCCCCACGCCATACACGACGTTCGGGTGGTCGACGCCTTTCAAGCCTTTCAAGACATCGATGGCGATAGCACAGCCGATGCGGTTGTCCCAAGCTTTTGCCATCAACAGTTTGTCGTTGTTCATGACCGTGAACTCGAAATAAGGAGTGACCATATCGCCTGGGGTGACGCCCCATTCTTTTGCTTCTTCACGTGAAGAGGCGCCGATATCGATGAACATATCCTTGATTTCCACCGGTTTTTTTCGTGCTTCCGGAGACAGGATATGCGGCGGTTTGGATCCGATGACTCCTGTGATTTCTTCCCCGCTGCGTGTCGTGATCGTCACGCGCTGGGCTAGCATGACCTGGTTCCACCAGCCGCCGACCGTTTGGAATTTCAGGAATCCTTTGTCGTCGATCTGGGAAATCATGAAACCGACTTCATCCAAGTGCCCGGCGACCATGATTTTCGGTCCGTCTGCAAGCCCTTCTTTTTTGGCGATCAAGCTGCCGAGGTTATCCGTTTCGATCGTGTCAGCAAACGGCTCTATGTATTTCTTCATGACCTCGCGTGATTGGCGTTCGTTGCCGGGAATGCCATTCGCATCTGTTAGCTCTTTCAACATTTGTTGTGTTTCATCTAGTTTCGACATTATTTCGACCTCCTAAATAGTCATTGCTTTTTTAGTATATATGAAAGCGCTACCCTTATCAAAAGATTCATTCAATATCCTTGCTGCTGGCGTTTGTAATTGGTCTCATTCTTTTCCACATATGCCGTCAGCACGTCCCCATAGCTGAAGCCGAGCGCTTTTGCCAATGCACCGAATACCCGCCACAAGTTCCGGTATTGTTCCAGAGTCGCTTGCTGAGCGAAGCGCCCGACTTCTTGGTGGGCAGCGAGGAACAGTTCTGTCAAATCTTGTTCAGCGGACGGTTCGGGCCATTGCTCCAGTGAATCAAAGCCCTTCTCTATGCCAAGCGACAGGATGAAATGAATGCAATCGACATACTCTTCCAATAAAGTCTCTTTGCCCGACGGTCCTTTCGTGCTCCAGAACTTGAAGCATCTCGTTTCATTCGCGAGCTCTGATAATTCGACTTGGAGAGCCAATACTTTCTTGCGGAACACGGATTCCTCGACGTTCCGGTTCGACTGGATATAGCGGTCGAGCTCCCGCTGCATGTGAAATAATTCCTGGAGGTTCATAGGCTTTCCCCTTTTCGATAAAATAATGAAACTTTCAGGTTCCTGTTACGTATTATACACAAGACTATCTCGATAAGGGGGCAATCCGATGGCATTTTTGATCCGCTTGATCATCATCGCCTTGATCATTTACCTGTTTTACCGTCTCCTGAAATTCATTTTCGATCCGAAGCGCAAGCTCGATGCCGCGCTTGAATCCGGCACTTATTATTTTCATGACGACGTGGGGAACGTCCGCAGGAATTTTTTCATTGCCATGCGCGGCGTCCTGTTTGAAGGCGAGAAGTATCTGGGGACGACGAAAGAAGCTTTTGATGTCGTGTCCATTTTCGTGTGGACCGAGACGCCTGATAAGCTGATCGGTTTCACAAAAGAGGATTTTCATTTTCTGGAGAAGGAAATCCGCATGAATTACCCCGACGCAGACATCTCCTGGAAAAGCCCAATTGAACAATTGATGAAAAAAGAGGGAGAAGCCTGAGCTTCCCCCTCTTTTCTTATGCCGTTGCGAACCATATGAGCAAGCCGGCCTGAACAACTGCCAAAGCAAAAAATCCGATGCGGAAATTCGTGTGCTTTGTTTTGTGTCTGAACAGCATCATCCCCGAATAGGCCCCGATGCCGCCGCCGATTGCTGCGACGAGCCATAGGCGTTTTTCAGGAATGCGCGGGCCGCGGGCTTGAGCCTGACGCTTATCTGCCCACATCATGATAAAGGCAAAACTCGACATAGCGGCTAAATACGCTGCCAAAATGACCATGGTCTTCCCTCCCGGACGGTTTCAATAAAAAAAGGCCGGCAATCAGCCGGCCTTCCTTCTATCCAACCAGGCGCTAGGCCCAGTGTGAATTAGTTGTTAGATGCTTTTTTCGCTTGGTCAACCAAAGCTGTGAAAGCAGCTGCATCAGATACAGCGATTTCAGCTAGCATTTTGCGGTTGATGTCGATGCCAGCAAGTTTCAATCCGTGCATCAAACGGCTGTATGAAATATCGTTCATACGAGCTGCTGCATTGATGCGTGTGATCCACAATTTACGGAAATCACGTTTTTTGTTGCGACGGTCACGGTAAGCATAGTTACCTGACTTCATGACTTGTTGGTTCGCTACTTTAAATAGTAAGTGTTTAGAACCGTAATAACCTTTAGCTAATTTTAATACTCTTTTACGACGCTTGCGCGTCACTGTTCCGCCTTTTACGCGTGGCATATTGAATTACCTCCTGCTTGAATATGAAAAATTCGATTTTTGTAGTTGTTTGTGTCTAGACTGCAACGGCCAACTCCTCGGCCTCAAGCTGCCCATCCTGTGCGGCATAGGGCGCCGCTTCGGAAGTTCATCTTAAGCCTGCCGGAGCTGAAACGGCCGTTTTCGCTTTTCGTTCTTACTTCATGTTGTAGATCAAAGATTTGATGCGTTTCAAGTCGCCGGCAGAAACCAATGAACTCTTGCGGAGCTTGCGTTTTTGCTTAGTTGACTTGTTCGCGAACAAGTGGCTTGTGTGGGAACGGTTGCGTTTTACTTTACCAGTTCCAGTTTTCTTGAAGCGTTTAGACGCTCCACTGTGGCTTTTCATTTTTGGCATTTCGGGTTCCTCCTAAACAATTATGCTATTATTCCTTCTCGTTGACCGGGTTCAGCATCAGGAACATGCTGCGGCCTTCCATTTTCGGGCGCTGTTCAACCGTCGCGACTTCCTTGCACTCTTCTGCGAAGCGTTCAAGGACGCGTTGTCCGATTTCCTTGTGCGTGATCGCACGGCCTTTGAAACGGATTGAAGCTTTCACTTTGTCGCCTTTTTCAAGGAACTTGATGGCATTGCGGAGCTTCGTGTTAAAATCATGGTCATCGATGCCAGGGCTCAAACGAACCTCTTTCACATTGATGATTTTTTGGTTTTTACGAATTTCGCGCTCTTTCTTTTGCTGTTCAAATTTGAACTTGCCGTAGTCCATGATCCGTGCGACCGGTGGCTTAGCTTGAGGAGCCACAAGCACTAGATCCAAATTGACACGGGCTGCAATCTCGAGCGCCTCGTTGCGTGATTTGATGCCGAGCTGTTCACCATTTTGGTCAATAACCCGTAATTCACGTGCACGAATGCCTTCGTTTACATTGTTGTCTCTGCTAATAATGATCCACCTCCGGGTAGTGTCGCGAATAGCTTAAATGTGTAAACCGGATCTTCCGGTTCACAGGCGCAAACAAAAAGCGGGCGAACCCCGAGGAGTCCGCCCGCCATAATATGACACATGCTAACTGCATGTAAAAGTCAATCGTGTCTACCTGCCAACAATCGGTCGATCAGGTGAGAAGCGGGCGCTCCTGCTTGCACATATAAGTATTCAATAACCTAAATAAGAATAGCACGCAGTGTTTTCACTGTCAAGCACTTTAACGAAGTTCGGACTGGACGAGTTTGAGGAAGTCTTCAAATGGCATGCTCTCCGACTTCTGCTCTCCGTATTTGCGGACGTTGACCGAGCCGCTTTCCAGTTCCTTATCCCCGATAACGAGCATATAAGGAACTTTCTGCATTTGGGCTTCGCGGATTTTATAGCCCAGCTTTTCATCACGCTCATCGATGTCGACGCGCAATTTATGCTGCTGCATTTTCTCTTGAAGCTCTTTTGCATATTCGCTGTGTACATCAAGCGATACCGGGATGATTTCCACCTGCACTGGTGCGAGCCAAGTCGGGAAAGCGCCTTTGTATTCTTCGATCAGGAAAGCGACGAAACGTTCCATCGTGGACACGACCCCGCGGTGGATAACGACCGGGCGATGCTGTTTGCCGTCTTCGCCGATATACGTCAAATCGAATTTCTCCGGCAATAGGAAGTCGAGCTGGACAGTCGATAACGTTTCCTCTTTGCCAAGTGCTGTTTTCACTTGAACGTCGAGTTTCGGACCGTAGAATGCCGCTTCACCTTCTGCTTCGAAATAATCGAGGCCAAGTTCATCCATCGCTTCTTTCAGCATCGATTGCGCTCGGTTCCACATGGCGTCATCGTCATAGTATTTTTCTTTGTCTTCCGGGTCGCGGTAGGATACCCGGAATGAATAATCTTTCAGATCGAAGTCTTTGTACACTTCGATCACGAGATTGACGACGCGCTTGAACTCTTCTTTGATCTGGTCCGGACGCACGAATAGATGCGCATCGTTCAATGTCATGCCGCGTACGCGCTGCAGGCCGGACAAGGCACCTGACATCTCGTAGCGGTGCATGAGCCCCAGTTCTGCGATGCGGATCGGCAATTGGCGATAAGAATGGATGCCCTGTTTATAAATCATCATGTGATGCGGGCAGTTCATCGGGCGCAGCACAAGGTCTTCATTGTCCATGCTCATGACGGGGAACATGTTTTCCTGGTAGTGATCCCAGTGGCCGCTAGTCTTGTACAGTTCAACACTGCCCATGACCGGCGTGTAGACGTGGTCATAGCCCATGCGCTCTTCTTTGTCGACGATATAGCGCTCGATGATGCGGCGGATGGTCGCGCCTTTCGGCAGCCACATCGGCAAGCCTTGCCCGACTTTTTGGGAGTTCATGAATAAATTGAGCTCCTTGCCGATTTTGCGGTGGTCACGTTCTTTCGCTTCTTCCAGCATTTCAAGATGAGCTTTCAGTTCTTCTTTTTTGAAGAACGCTGTGCCGTAGATGCGCTGGAGCATCTTGTTGTCGCTATCACCGCGCCAGTAGGCACCTGCGACACTCAACAATTTGAATTCCTTCAATTTACCAGTCGATGGCACGTGGATGCCGCGGCACAGGTCGAAAAATTCACCTTGTTCGTAGATCGATACTTGCTCATCTTCAGGAATTGCTTCAAGCAACTCCAGTTTGTAAGGATCGCTGATTGCTTCAAAACGTTGTTGCGCTTCGTTTCTCGAGACTTCCACACGGACGATGTCCAAGTTCTCATTGATGATTTTCTTCATTTCTTTCTCGATGACCGGCAGATCTTCACTTGTGATCGCCGATTCAGTATCGATATCGTAATAGAAACCATTTTCGATGACTGGCCCAACGCCAAGCTTGGCGTCGGGATACAGGCGTTTGACTGCTTGGGCCATCAAATGCGCTGAACTGTGGCGCAGCACTTCCAAGGCTTCTTCGGATTCCGGAGTGATGATCGCGATATCGCCGTCCTCTTCGAGTGGGGCTTTCAAGTCGACCAACTTGCCTGACAGTTTGCCCGCTACCGCTTTTTTGCGAAGGCCGGGGCTGATCGATTGAGCGATCTCTTCAGTGGATGTTCCTTTTTCGAACTCTTTTACTGCGCCATCCGGAAATGTTAGTTGAATCATGTCTGTCATATGAATCTCTCCTTTAAGTGATTTGGGTGAATCGCGAACCACAGGGTCTGGTTCAGCGTTTCCGGCTTTCTTGGTGTCCAGCTACAGCTGCCTGCTCCTCGGGTCGTAAGCCAGCCTCCTTGTGCGGCAAACAGCGCCGCTTCGGAACCCTGCCTTACGCCTGTCAGAGCATAACGGCAGCTTCCGCTTTTCTTGGTGTCTAGCTTCAGCTGCCTGCTCCTCGGGTCGTAAGCCAGTTTCCCTATGCAGCAAAAAGCGCCGCTTCGGGAACCCGGCTTACGCCTGTCGGAGCATAACGGCAGCTTCCGCTTTTCTTTTTTTCCACACAAAAAGCTCCATCCCAAAAGGGACGAAGCTCTGTTCGTGGTTCCACCCTTCTTCTCTTCCGCACCGTTCTTGCGCGCGGAATGAAGCTCTGCATCGGCTAACGGGCCGGTACCGTCGCCTGCTACTGGAGTTCGCAGGCGCTGCTCGAAGGGGGTAACCGAAAACGCTGTGCCGGGAAGCTTTCAGCCATGTCTTCCCTCTCTGTGTGCCATGCGCAATCGATCATGTCCTTGTCATTGCATGTAAATCAATATTGATGATTCTTACTATACGATGAAAAAAATCAAAAGGCAATAGTTTCTATTGCTTGTTGCGGCGGTTTTCGCCTTCAAGTTTGACCGGGACTGTCAGCGCCTGGATCCGTTCCATGATGCGCGCTGCTTTCAAGTCTTCTTTTTCGCCGCGCTGTGAATACGTCAGATGGTGCGCAAGTTCTGAATAACTGAAGTTCGAACTCATGAATGTCGGCAATTTTTCCGCCATCCGGTAATGAAGGATTGTGCCAAGCACTTCATCGCGCGTCCAGCTCGACATCGCTTCAGCCCCGATGTCATCGAGCATGAGGACGTCGGCCTTTTTGACGTATTCGATTTTCTCCTGGAGCGTATGGTCGCCGATCGCCTGCTTCATTTCGCGCATGAATTCCGGAACGAACACTAGAACCGATTTGACATTGACTTCCGCCAGTTCATTCGCCACTGCGCCGAGCAAATATGATTTGCCGGTACCGAATTTCCCGTACAGATACAATCCTTTTTCCGGAAGGGAATCCGGGCCGTTCGCTTGTTCCAAGAATTCATCGACTGCCCGGAAGGCAGGGAGCCTCCGGTCATCCAATTCAAAACTTTCGAATCTCGCCTGCATGACTTCTTTTGGCATGTACATGCTGTGGATCAACGATGACGCGTGGCGCTTATTGTCTTCCACTGCTTTCAAACGGCATTTCGTGTAGGAGATGCCGATATTGCCCCGCTCTAGCACCAGATTCGGTTCGAATCCTTTTAAATGATTGATGCAGCCACCGAGATTTGGGCATTTATTGCAGTCATGCGACTGGTCAATATACTCATATAGCTTGCCCATGCCTTTTTCCACTGTCGGCCCGTCAATTTCCTCTTCATGTTCTTTCAGGAACTTGAGGACGCCGGGATGTTCCAGCACTTCTTTCTTCATTGCATCATAGCGCTCGGAAAATGAGGGCGCATTGACAACTCGCTTCATCGTTTCACGAATCGGTTCCATTTAATCACCCTTCCTTCTCTTCAACGCAAGCTTCGCAAGCATCTTCTGCTTTTCTTGTTCGAGCTGTTCGCTCGAAGCCCCTTGCACAGGTGTTTCCACTTCATCTTTTTTATTGAACCATTCCGGTAATTTTTCTTCGCGGATCGGCTTGCGGCCGGAAGATGGCGCACGTTTCGGTGCGGTACTTGATTCGTTTTTCCATTTCATGTATTGCTCGTGTTCGATACGTGCAAATTCCATCGCCTGCTTGGCTGTCGTGACATTTTTTCTCAACCAATGCGATGCAATCTTTTCTACATATGCTTTCGTCAATTTCATATCCGTACGCAACAGGACGTATTGAAGCAGCACATTGACGACAGCCGGCTCCATGCCATGCTGCGTTACCAATTGGTTCGCCAATTGCACATCCGCTGGCAGCGGTTCTTTTCCGTCTGCGATATCCCGCAATACTTGGATCGGCGATGCCGATTCCAAATAAGCGATCAACTCGTCTTCTTTGTTTGACGACGACTGTGTCGTTTTTGGTTCCTTCGCTGTCGGCTCTGCCTCCTTGACTGGCTCCAGCTTTGGCGCAGTGGTGGTGACGGTCATCTTATAATAATCGGAAGCAGCCTTGCGCAGCCCTTCCTCATCTATCCGGTAATCATCTTCAATCGCCAGCAAGATGACTTTTTGCATCTCAAGCGGGCCAAACCCGTAGAGAAACGAAAGCTTTACGATAAAGTTACGGATGGCCGGCGTCAATACACGCTTCGGCACAAGCTGCTCGGAGAGACCTTGTCGCAACAGCGCAAAATCGAAATCCTGCTCCATCTCGTATTTCCCGTCCGTCCGCGCTTCAAAATCTTGTTGATCTGCAGGGTAGCCAGACTTGGCGTGCACTGGCTGGAAAATATCGGTGAAGGTCCTGGAGACTTCTTCATATCCTTCGGCGAGCGGCGTCTGTATGAGGAACCGGTCACGGACCCGGCGATACGAAGATTCCCCGACCTTGCTGAACAAGAACATCGACAAAAGCGGATCGGCAAAAAAAGTTTTCGGGTCGAGCGGCGGGCACAGTTCATATATGAAAGAACGGCCTTCCCCGTCCTTGCGGAAAGTTTTCAATAACCCGATCGCTTCGAGCTGGATACGGGATTCAAAAATCGCCTTGACCGGTTTTCCGAGCGTGTTCATCAATGCGTAATGCGTCGAATCCCCAGAGCCCATCTCCCCGTCTGCCCATAGCGTCAAATAGAGGGAGACGGCATCCGGACCGACCATCGGCTGATAGAGCAGCGTCAGCAATTGACGGTCATAATTGGAGAACGGGTATGGCATGCGGATCCGGTACGAATCGGCGGGCTGGAGTTCATTGTATAACATCATGTGCTCACCGCCTTATTTACTGTCTTTGTCGCCGGGATTGCGGTCGAGCAGTTCTTTCAGTTCATCGATAAAGACCGTAATGTCTTTGAACTGGCGATAGACGGAAGCGAAGCGGACATAGGCGACTTCATCGATATCCGCCAAGCGGTTCATGACCAGTTCTCCGACCTCTTCTGATTTCACTTCAGGATTGCCGCTGCGGCGAAGTTCTTTTTCAATATCGAATACGACCTCTTCAAGCCTATCGAGCGAGACCGGCCGTTTTTCACATGCCCTGATCAAGCCGCGCAACACTTTCTCGCGGCTGAATTCCTCACGGGAGCCGTCTTTCTTCACGACGATCAGCGGCATTTCCTCCACCTTCTCGAACGTAGTGAAGCGGTAGCCGCAAGCTTCGCATTCACGGCGCCTGCGGATTGATTTCATTTCGTCTATTGGCCGCGAATCTACTACGCGGGTGCCGTTATGCTGGCAAGCTGGACATTTCATGGTAGACATCTCCCCGAAAATTCTCTATCTAGTAGTAACAGTATAACAAAAAAATTCCCCAAACATTAGAAAAAGCAGAGGATTTTCTCCTCTGCTTGTGTTTTGCATTATTAACGGCCGGTTACACTGTCAGTGACACTTTGGTCGCTCCAGCGCCGACTGGCCCCATGCCGCGTGGCACTTCCGTTACTTCGCTCTGCTTTGAATCCAAAGCTTGTGCGATGTAATCAGCTGCAATTGTCGGATCAAGATCTCCGCAAGTATACACATCGACACTTGCATAGCCGTGTTCCGGGAAGCTGTGGATGGTCAGGTGTGATTCCGAAATGATGACTACGCCGCTGACACCCTGTGGTGCAAATTTATGAAAAGCGACTTCGCGGATTTCCGCACCTGATTTGAGTGCTGCATCAACAAAAGTCTTTTCGATATAATCCATATCGTTTAATTTGTCAAAATCACACTGCCAAAGTTCTGCGATTACGTGACGTCCCATAGTTTCCATGGTTCGTTTCCCCCTTTGATAACATTTTGGTTTTGCGCAAAATATTCAAAGTTGACTACCACGGGGGAAAGTTAGTCCAGAGAGGTCCTAACCCTTTAAGCAGCCATAAGAATAAGTATATACGCTCCTAATTCCTTGCTCTACATGATAAATAGAAATTGAGAAGTGGCATCCGTTTCCGGCTACGATTCATAGTATATGATGAATGTTTTCGAAATGCAATAAATAAATGCTCCCGAAGAAAAATTTTTTCAATATAAAAACAAAAAAGATTCCGCTCTTCCAATAAGGAGGAATGCGGAATCTTTCAGCATTATTTTGAAGCGACAGCCATGGAATTGGCTACTTTTTTCATCAAGTCGACAACGCGGGCCGAGTAGCCCCATTCGTTATCATACCAAGCGAGCACTTTCACTTTGCGGTCGCCCATGACAATGGTGGTCAATCCATCAACGATTGCAGAGCTTGGGTTCGTATTGAAATCGATCGACACGAGCGGTTCCATGGTCAAATCGAGGATGCCCGCAAGCGCGCCTTCCGATGCTTCCGTGAATGCGCGGTTGACCTGTTCTACCGTGACATCCTGCTGGACATCGACGACCAGGTCGACAAGTGACACATTCGGCGTCGGTACACGCAGTGCCAGGCCATGCAATTTCCCTTCCAGCTCAGGAAGAACCAGCGACAATGCTTTTGCAGCCCCTGTGGAAGTCGGGATGATCGACTGTGCACAAGCGCGGGCGCGGCGAAGGTCCTTATGCGGGTTATCCAGGTTCTTCTGGTCGTTGGTATAGGCATGGACAGTCGTCATCAAGCCATTTTCGATGCCGAATGCATCGTTCAAGACTTTCGCGACAGGAGCCAGGCAATTGGTCGTGCAGCTGGCATTCGAGATGATATCGTGTTTCTCGACATCCAATTTATCATCGTTGACGCCCATGACGATCGTGATGTCCTCATTTTTACCAGGAGCAGTCAGGATGACTTTTTTCGCGCCGGCTTCCAGATGAAGCGCCGCTTTATCGCGCGAATTGAACTTGCCTGTGGCTTCGATGACGATGTCGACGCCCATTTCGCCCCATGGGAGTTTCAATGGATCGCGCTCGCTCACCAATTGAATACGCTTTCCGTTTACAACCAACGCATTTTCTTCAGCTTTCACTTCTCCGGCAAAAGTACCGTGGTTTGTGTCATACTTAATCAAATGAGCAAGCGTTTCAGCCGGATAACTGGCATTTACCGCCGAAATTGTCACGTCATCCATCAATACCGCTTGTCTGAAAACCATACGGCCGATGCGGCCAAACCCGTTAATTGCAATCGAAACTGTCATGTATTTGTCCTCCAATTAAATAAGTCATACTCATATTTTTCAATTCGATATATAGTATAACACATTATTCTCTTTAGAGAACCTGAAAACAGAAGAAAGCGCATACTTTTTTACGGATGTGTCAGCCAATTGTCCAATATGCGCTTCAATTGGCGTTTTGTATCATCCACGGAACCGTTGTTGTCGAGCACTTCATCCGCCCCTTCTTCTTTGACGACCATCGGCAATTGCGAGGCGATCCGCGCCTTTGCCTCCTGTTCAGTCAAGCCGTTACGCTCCATGAGGCGTTTCAATTGTTCTTGTTCCGATACGCTGACGACCAGGATCTTATCGACCATATGCTGGAGCTTGCTTTCAAATAGGAGCGGGATGTCCATGATAACGGTTTCATATCCTTCAGCCAAAAATGCTTGGCGCTGCCTAAGCATCTCCCGGCGTATTGCCGGGTGGATGATATCATTCAGTTTTTTTCGGCTCGCAGGATCATTGAAGATGATCGCCCCGACTTTCTCGCGGTCCATCGAGCCATCCGCACGTATCACTTCCGGGCCGAATGCTTGCTCGATGCTCTGCAAGGTTTCCGTTCCGGGTTCGACGACTTGCCTGGCGACCAGGTCGGCGTCAACGACCGGATATCCCAATTCCTTGAGCATCTGCGAGACAGTGCTTTTGCCGCTCGCGATGCTACCCGTGAGTCCAATGATCATGTAGTTTCCTCATTTCTGGCAAGACGGGCAATAGACAGACGCCCGGCTCGCAATTTTCACTGTTTTGGTCTCTGTGCCGCAAATTGTGCACGTCTTCTTGCCGTACATGCCGAAACGGTTCTGCATGCTGCCCGACTCCCCGTTGATGTTGCGGTAATCGGAAATCGTGCTGCCACCCGCTTCAATGCTCTCAAGCAAAATGGCGGCTATCGCCTGGAACAATTCAATTTTCCGCTTGCGGCTGATGCGGCTTGCGGCACGCTTCGGATGGATCTTCATGCGGAACAAGGCTTCGGTGGCGTATATATTGCCGCATCCCGAGATGACCGTGCCGTCCATGATGACTTCCTTGATCGGCTTGTTGCGGAATTTCGGGCTTTCCGCTTGCTGTAAAAACCACTCCAGCGCCCCGTCTGCAAACGGCTCCGGCGCCATCAATAGGAGCGGCGGGAAATCGGCTTCGGTCTCCAGCACCCGCATCTCCCCAAAACGCCGGATGTCCGAGAAGGCCAGCAGGTTGCCATCATCAAGCGTCAGCACCACATGGACGTGGCGCCTGAACTTATCTTCCGGGATCGCCAGCAGGCTATCGACGAAAAACCAGGCCCCCGACATCCCCAAATGGTTGACGAGCAGGAATTCCTGCTCGTTTTTCATGGTCATATAGATATATTTGCTGCGCCGTTCGACGGCGAGTATTTGGGCTCCGGCCAGCCGTTCTTGGAAATCATCCGCTTCGATGCGCTTCAAGATCGCATCCTTGCCTGCTTGCTTTGATTTTCGGATCGTATCGGACACATCGACCGAAACGATCCGCTTGCCGATCGATACGGGGCGGATTTGCCGGACCACCCCTTCTACTTCCGGAAGTTCCGGCATCGCATATTCCTCCTTATTTGGTATCGTACCAGGTGTCCCCGGTCGCGATATCCACTTTTAACGGGACATTCAGTTCCACTGCAGATTCCATGATTTCGGGTACCAGCTTCATTAATCGATCGATTTCTTCGGGCGGCGCTTCGAAAATGAGCTCATCGTGGACCTGCAGGAGCATTCTCGATTTTAAGCCTTCACGCTCAAGCGCCGCATCCATTTCGATCATCGCCTGTTTGATGATATCGGCTGCACTGCCCTGTATCGGCGTATTCATCGCGGTACGTTCGGCAAAGCTGCGCAAATTGAAGTTCGAGCTATTGATGTCCGGCAAATAGCGGCGACGGTTCATCAGGGTTGTGACATAGCCGTCTTTTTTTGCCTGTTCGACGATTGAACTCATATAGCCCTGGACGCCCGGGAAGCTGGCTAAATATTTCTCGATGAAATCAGCCGCTTCTTTCCGGGTGATATTCAGGCTTTGGGACAAGCCATAATCGCTGATGCCATAAACGATGCCGAAGTTTACCGCTTTGGCGGCGCGGCGCATATCCGATGTCACTTCTTCCAGCGTGACATTGAAGACATCGCTCGCCGTTTTCGTATGGATGTCAAGGTCTGCCTTAAAAGCTTCGATCAAGCTCTTGTCTTTCGACATATGGGCGAGTACGCGCAATTCGATCTGGGAATAGTCTGCTGCGACCATCACCCATCCGGATTCTGATGGGACGAATGCTTTGCGGATCTTGCGCCCCTCTTCCAGGCGCACCGGAATGTTCTGCAAGTTCGGGTTGGTCGAACTGAGCCTGCCGGTCGTCGTCAACGCCTGCTGGAAACGGGTATGGATCTTGCCGTCCTCATGGATCTCTTTCAATAAGCCTTCGATATATGTCGACAGCAATTTGCCCAGCTGGCGGTACATGAGGATATGGTGGATGATTTCATGTTTGCCTTCAAGTTTCTCCAATACATCCGCTGCAGTCGAGTAACCGGTCTTCGTTTTTTTGATTACCGGCAAGCCAAGCTGCTCGAAAAGGATGACTCCGAGCTGTTTCGGCGAATTGATGTTGAACTCCTGGCCGGCCAGCGAATAGATTTCCTGTTCGATCATGCCGAGCTGGCGCTTTAATTCCACGCCCATATCCGCCAATTGCCCACGGTCCACCTTCACGCCGAGCGATTCCATTTCGCCGAGCACTTTGGCGAGCGGCAGTTCCAATTTATCGTATAAATCGAATTGCTCATTTTCTTCCAGCTTTTTGACGACGACGGGGCGCACGTTGTAGATCGCTCTCGCTTTTCTCGCCATGTGCTCATTCAAATCAGCCGCTTCAGGGATTTTTTTCTTCGCTCCTTTGCCGTAAACCTGTTCATTGGTCGACACATCCGAATAACCATATTCACGGACAATATCAGCCAAATCCGTATACTTCAGCGAAGGATTGACGATATAGGCGCCAAGCATCAAATCGAAGTCGACCCCATCGATCTTGATGCCGTTTCTGAGGAACGCCGCTGTCGCCGCTTTTGAATCGGACATGTATTTCTTCGCCGACGGATCCTCGAGCCAGGCTTTCAGCGCTTCTGATTGTTCCGCGACTTCCATCGGGATGACATATGTCGCTTTTTCGGATGCCAATGAAACGCCGAGCAAATCACAGCTATGGTAATGCTCATCGTACAGTTCGAGATGGACCGCCATGCCGTCTTCAAGCAGGCCCGCATCGACTGTATCGAGCACATCGAATTTCAAGTCTTCCTTCTCGGTTTTTTCTGTCGTGTAATCCAGCTTCTCCAGCAATGATTTAAAAGCAAGCTCGTTCCAGATGCGCACCAGTTCATCCTGGTCCGGCCCTGCATAATCGAGTTCATCGATCGACACTTCCACCGGCGCTTGGCGCTCGATCGTCGCGAGCTTCTTAGACAAATAGGCGAGCTCCTCGTTTTCCACGAGCTTTTCCTTCATTTTGCCCTTCTGCTCTTCGATCGCCCCGTAGACGCCTTCCACGGACCCGTATTTGGCGAGCAGTTTCAACGCCGTTTTTTCCCCGACGCCCGGAACGCCCGGAATGTTATCGGATGAATCGCCCATCAAGCCTTTCATGTCGATGATCTGCAGCGGCGTCAGGCCGTATTTCTCTTGGATATGGTCCACCGTATATTTCTCGATATCGGTGATGCCTTTTCGCGTGATGTAGACGACCGTTGAATCCGAGGCGAGTTGCGTTAAATCCTTGTCGCCGGAAACGACAACGACTTGGTCGCCTGCCTGTTCGGCTTGAAGGCTCAGCGTGCCGATGATATCATCCGCCTCATAATTATCGAGTTCGTATTGTTTGATTTGGTAAGCTGAAAGCAATTTGCGCAAATACGGGAATTGCTCAGACAGCTCCGGTGGGGTCTTTTGCCGGCCACCTTTGTATTCTTTAAAAGCTTCGTTGCGGAATGTCGTCTTTCCGGCATCGAATGCCACCATCATATGGGTCGGCTTTTCTTCCTCCAATAGCTTTTGCAGCATCGTTGTAAAACCGTATACTGCATTCGTGTGCACCCCGTTGTCATTCGTCAATAATGGCAGCGCGAAAAATGCACGGTATGCCAGGCTGTTGCCATCGAGCAATAGAATTTTCTTTGACACAAAATTACCCCTTTCCATAAAAAAAGCCGTCATTCCCTTTATTTTACCACGCAGGCAAATAGAAGAGAAATGACGGCTCGTCAGCTATTCAAGATTTCCGGATAGCAGCCTTGCATAAGGAGAATCCGACGGCATGATGATCACCGTATCTTCACCGACCGTTTTCGAATATGATTCGAGTGAACGGTACAGCTCATAAAACTCAGGGTCTTTCGAGAACGATTCGTTATAGATTTGGGCTGCTTCCGATTCCCCATCCGCTTGGATCAAGGCCGCTTCTTTTTTGGCGGTCGCGATCACTTCCTGTGCCTCGCGGTCGGCTTGCGCTTCGATTTCACGCTTGCGCGCGTCCCCTTGCGACAAATAATCCTGTGCCGTTGAATCCCGCTCTGAGATCATGCGCGTAAAGACGGCTTGTTCGTTTTCTGCCGGCAAATCGGTCCGCTTCATGCGGACGTCGACGACTTTGATGCCGTAATGGTCGGTTTCGAGCAATTCATTGACCCTTTCCGTCACTGTGTCGTTCAGGCTGCCCCGAGATGAATTCTCATCATTGATGATTTCGTCATAATTCAGCTGCCCGAGCTCGGTCCGCACCACGGAATAGATGAACTCTTCCATGCGCGATTCGGCATTGATGATTGTACCGGCGTTCGAGATCATGCTCAGCGGGTCGGTTACTCGCCAGACAGCGTAATTATCGATCAAAATGCGCTTTTTGTCTTTCGTATTGATCTCCGCTTCCGTTACGTCATAGGTCATCTGATATTTCGGAATGGTCGTGACGCTTTGGATGAACGGGATTTTCATCTTGATGCCCGGTTCTTCCTGGACTTTGACAACTTCGCCGAATTGCCGGACGACCCGGTATTCATTTTCTTTCACGACATAGGTATTGGTCAGGACGATCAACAAAGCGAAAAATAAGATGGTCGAGATAAGGATCGGTTTCCAGTATTTCCTGTAATTGATCGGTTCCCTCTGCTCTCTCGGTTTTTTCGCCCGGTTCTTATTGCCGAAGATATCCGTTGTATTGGAATTGCCGAATGGCTGTTTCGGATCCATCAGTTGCCGCCCCCTTCTTCAGTTTGTTCTTCTGTTGCCGGCGGTATCGCGGTCTGCATTTCGCCGAGCGGCAGATATTTCATCGTTCCTTCGTCGTCATTCATGATATACAGCTTGGCGTCCGGCAATACCGATTCCAGGGTTTCCATGATCAAACGCTGTCTTGTTACTTCCGGGTTGCTTTCATATTCGGCGTAGAGTTTATCGAATACGGCAACGTCTCCTCGAGCCTGTTCGACGCGCTCGACTTTTTGCGCTTCCGCCCGGGAATTGATGGCGGATTTTTCACCCAACGCTTCGTTGCGCTTCTGGTTTTCGTATTTATTCGCTTCGTTGATTTTGGTGTTCATCGTCTCACGTGCGTCCGTCACGTTCGTGAACGCCGCGCGGACTTCTTCGTTCGGCAGCTCTACATCCTGCAACTTCACAGCCAACACCGAAATGCCGATATCGTATTCCTCGATAAGCGATGACAGCAAGTCACGTGTTTCCGCTTCGATTTCCGCTTTCCCTGAAGTTAGGGCATCATCGATCAAGGAACTGCCAATGATCGACCGGATGGAGGCGGATGTGGCATCGTGAAGCATTTCACGGGGGTCTTCGGCATTGAACAGGAATTTTTTCGGGTCGGTGATTTTCCACTGGACCACAAGATCCGTCAGGACAATGTTCTCGTCTCCCGTGATCATTTTGGTTTCCTTATCGTAGGATGTAACTTCCCCGTCCGCATTTTGGTCATAGCCAAATTGAAGGCTATACGTTTCTTTTGACATCACTTCCGCTTTTTGGATCGGCCAAGGCATCTTGAAATGAAGCCCCGATTCCGTCACCGGTTCCCCCGCTTCACCGAATGTGATGATGACTGCCTGCTCCGATTCATCGACGGTATACCAGGAAGTGAAGACAGCGACCAATAAAAGTATGCCCGCAATCGATAAGCCGATAATCGACAGCACTCGTTTTGTCGTCATGGTGTTTCCCCCTTTTATCTTTATATCTATGTATACGGAATGATTGTGAAATAGTTTCAGGAAAATGGAAAAAGAGCCCGGGGAGGGGCTCTTTTTCAAGTCATGCGGTTGAAGGGGGTTCTATTAAAGAATAGCACCCGATTGTGAAGCTGGTGTTAAGCCATTGTAAACTTACCATTGATTGTTTTTGTATTTCTTATAATAATTCACTTGGCGCGCAAAAAGATACAGCTTGCGTTTCATATGGGTATCTTTTTTATAGAATAGCGGATTGCCCCATTTCTTTTCCTTGATCAAGCGCTTGATGTCTTTTTGGACCGCCTGGTTTTGGACGAAATTGCGCAATACCACTTTCGGGACGACCGTGAACAGGAAATCTTCATTCAAATAAGTGATCGGCTTATCTATCTTGTAGATCAAATCATCGACCAGGTACTCTGCCATATTGTGGCCGAGCGCGGTTACATAATAACTCGAGCGGCCTTGACGGATATTCACTTCGAAGACTTTGAATTTCTTATCGCGCGAATCGTATTTCAAATCGAAATTGGCAAATCCGGTATAGCCGACCGCTTCAAGGAAATGCTGGAGCTTTTGCATCATTTCCTTGTCGAAGCGCGTGATGAGCGCCGTGTAATTGCCGATGGCCGTGACGGTGTGCTCCTGCAAGACGACTTGCGCAAACGTCACCAATTGCGTCTGGCCTTTGGAATTGGCGTAAATGACGGAATCCCACATATATGTATCGTCACCTGGGATAAAATCCTGGATGATCAATTCGTCGCGATAGCCGCTTGCCTTGATTTTCTGGATGACTTCGAATAATGCTTTCGGGCTGTCCACTTTAAAGACTTTTTCCTGCCCTTCGAACTTGTTGCGGCTGTATTCGATGCCATTGCTCGGTTTGACGACGACCGGATACATCATATCGCTATCGTCGAACGGGACATCCTGGCTGCAATTATAGAAATACGTCGTCGGTGTGTCGATCCCATGTTCTTTGCATAGTTCGTAAAAATTCGCCTTCATCTGCAATTTGTTCATCAACTCTTCAGTCGGGTAATTGAAGACATAATGTTCGCGCAGCACTTTGGCATTTTCGATGATCAAGCGCACGTATAGATCGTTCGTGCCGACCAGCAATAAAGTTTTTCCTGGGGCCCTGTATTTCTCGGCCATGCCGATCAAAATATCCGCAAAATGTTCCGGTTCAGACAACTTCTTGTCAAATTCGATGGTTTCAGTGATCGAGCTCATCTCCGTAAAGGACAACGGCTCTTTCCCGATCAAGATCGGCTTGATGCCATACGCTTCATGAAATGAAATCGCCATATTGTATGCATTCATATCCGTACCGACGATGATCGGCAAAAATGGGTGTTTGGTTTCCATATGTTCCTCCTAAATTTCTTCCGCAAGGGGCAAATAGACAGTAAAGGTCGTCCCTACGCCGACTTCGCTTTCGACTTCGACATTGCCATGATGCGCTTCAATGATATGTTTGACGATTGAAAGCCCAAGTCCCGTGCCCCCTGAATTCCGGCTGCGGGCACGGTCTACACGGTAAAAACGCTCAAACAAGCGCCCGATTTCGGCCGCCTCGATGCCGATTCCCTGGTCTGCCACTTTCACGATTGCGCGGCCCTCTTCAGCATAGAGCCCTATCGCCACCGTGGTATTTTCCTGTGAATAAGTAGCGGCATTGATCAATAAATTGACGATGACTTGGATGAGCCGGTTCCCGTCGCCGTTGACGATAACTGGCGCGAGGTCCAATTCAAGGCTTATATTCTTTTCTGCCAGTTTCGGGTGTACCGTTTCGACAGCCCATTCAATCACGGCTTTCATGTCGGTCGGCGTCAATTCGATTTCGAAAGCGGAACGTTCCATATTCGACAGGTTAAGCAAATCATTGATAAGCATTTCCAATCGGTTGCTTTCCGTCTGTATGATTTCCAGAAAGGACAATAACGTGTCCTTGTCCTGATAAGCCCCGTCCAGCAAGGTTTCTGAAAAACCTTTGATCGACGTGACGGGCGTGCGCAATTCGTGGGAAACATTCGCGACGAAATCCTTGCGCACCTGCTCCAATTTCTTCAACTCGGTAATATCGTGGAAAACGATGACCACCCCGAGCCAACGCTCATGCTCTCCGATGACCGGCGCCCCGTAGACATCCAAGTTTTTCATTTTCAGCCCTTCGGCAAACTCGATCTGGTCGCGGGAACGGGTCTCTGTCATGAATACTGTTTCAATGAAGGATTTAAGCTCTGGCGCAATATCGATTTCCCTGTACAGGCTGCCAAGGACCGCTTCACTGCTCAGGCCGGTTTCCTCGAGAAACGCCCGGTTGACCAATGAAATCGTTCCCTGGCGGTCAATCATCACTAAAGCACTGCCCATATTCTCGATCAATGTTTTTAGCCTTTCCTGTTCCATCAAGCGGACAGCGGCGACTTCCTGCAAGTTCCGGGCAAGCACATTGATCGTCTTATTCAACTCCAAGCTGCCCTGGGCATCGGATTCATAGGCGCGAGCGCGGTAATTTCCTTTTACCAGTTCCACTGCGGTTTCTGTCGCATTTTCCACCGGTTCTACTTGCAGGCGGATTATGCGGTTTCCGATGACAGCGGAAATTCCCAGGCCGATCAGGAAAATAAGCCCAAGCGCCACCCAGACTGCGGATTTGTTTTCCGCCTCTTCATATAATGGAAGGAACTGGAGCACAATCAAATAGAGACCGACGAGCAGCGTACCGATCCATAACAGCAAGGAAAATAGCAGGCGGCGCCGGAAAGTCATGAACTTTTCGGCTCCTCGAATTTATAGCCCAGGCCACGGATGGTCTTGATAAAAGTCGGCTTGCGTGTATTCGCTTCGATCTTTTCGCGCAGATGGCTGACGTGGACGTCAACAATACGCGTATCGCCTGCGAAATCGTATTTCCACACAGCACTCAATAATTGGTCGCGGGTCAACACTCTGTTTTTATTTTCTGCCAGGTAGACGAGCAGTTCGAATTCTTTAGGCGTAAATTCCAATTGTTTTTCATCCAAAAATACTTCGAATCTATCCGGGAAAATCTGCAACTTACCGAACACATATGGGGCAGAACCGTCCTGCTGGATAACAGGGCTCGTTTCTGCCCTGCGCAGTACCGCTTTGATGCGGGCGACCACTTCACGCGGGCTGAATGGCTTGGTCATGTAATCATCCGCGCCCAGCTCCAGGCCAAGAACTTTATCGAACTCATCGCCTTTTGCCGTCAGCATGATGATCGGCGTATTCACTTTCTGCTGGCGCAATGATTTGCACACTTCCACGCCATCCATTGAAGGAAGCATCAAATCCAGCACGATCAAGTCCGGGTTCTCACTGAGCGCCTGTTCATAACCTTGCTTCCCGTCATTTGCGATAATCGTCTCATATCCGGCCTGCACCAAATTATAAGATAACAGCGTTGCAATCGAATGTTCGTCTTCAATGATCAAAATTTTCTTCGGCATTTTGCATCCTCCACACTCAATTTGGAACCCCCATCCCAAACCGCTCTAGAAATTCTCCATCGCCTGGGTCGTCAATTGAGTCGACGTCTTCGGCGGCTGTGCCACGATCTTTCCTTCTATGCAAAGGCTACCTTCTTCATCCGTCCCTTCTACACGGATGGTCACCAAGTTCCCCCTTACATCCACGTCGGTCACTTCCAAAAGGAAATCGACTGTCGCGTAATGGTAAACCGGCTTCTTGAATACCAGTTGCTGTTCGCAAATATATGAGCCCGGCCCCGGCATATACTTGGAGACTGCCGATGTAATGATTCCCGTTAACATGATGTTCGGCACGACCGGCTTCTCGAAACTGGTCGTTGAAGCGAAGTCATGCTGGATGTATAAAGGATTTCCATCGTTTGTCAGCCCAAGATACAAGAGCAAATCCTTATCCTCGATCTTTTCCGTCAGCTTCAACTTCTCGCCGACTGTGATATCTTCAATCTTTCTGCCTAGTTTCCGCTTTTTCCCGAGCAACACAGGCTTTCCCTCCCCTAGGTGTTTCATATCCTTATAGTATCAATTCCATGCGCACAAGTGCAAGTTCGCTCGCTTTGCTGCCCATTGAATGAACAGCCGAACCCTTATATAGATATATAGAAAAAGCCGGACAGGAAATCCTGCCCGGCTCCGTGTTTTACGCCAATATATCCATGACCGCTTTTACCGAGGCAGCCGACTTGTCGAGCGCTTGTTTTTCTTCTTCATTCAACTCGATCTCGATGACCTTCTCGATTCCGGACGCCCCAAGGACTGCCGGCACACCCAAATAGATTCCATCCATGCCGTATTCACCTTGCAAATAGGCAATCGACGGCAAGACGCGTTTTTGGTCAAGCAGGATCGCTTCCGCCATTTCCACCAAGGAGGCAGCCGGCGCATAATAAGCAGAGCCGTTGCCAAGGAGGTCGACGATTTCGGCACCGCCTTTTCGAGTCCGTTCCACGATTTGCTCGAGGCGCCCTTTCGGAATCAGGGTCTCAAGCGGGATGCCTCCGGCGAATGAATAGCGGACAAGCGGCACCATATCATCTCCATGGCCGCCCAGCACGAATCCGGTAACGTCTTTAACCGACAAATTAAGCTCTTCGGCAACGAAGCTGCGGAATCGCGCGGAATCGAGCACCCCGGACTGGCCGATCACCCGTTCTTTCGGAAAGCCGGATTCTTTGAAAACAGTGTAGGTCATCGCATCAACCGGATTGGTCAGCACAAGAATTGTCGCATTTGGCGAGTGAGTGACGATTTCTTTTGTAACGGATTTCATGACTTTCTGGTTGGTCTGCACTAAGTCATCACGGCTCATGCCCGGTTTTCTGGCCACGCCTGCCGTAATGATGACAAGGTCGGAGTCTTTCGTATCCGCGTAATCCGAAGTCCCCGTAATATGTGCATCGAAATTCAATACAGGTGCCGCTTCTGCCATATCCAGCGCTTTCCCTTTAACAGGGTCTTCCATTGCCGGAATATCGACGATGACCACATCCCCCAACTCTTTCTGCGCCAGCAGGAATGCCGTCGTGGCACCAGTGAAACCAGAACCGATTACCGAAATCTTTTTCCGTTTGAATGTCATGTAAAACTCCCCTTTCCGTCGGATGATACAACAAAGAGGAGGCCGGAGCCTCCTCTTTCATTTTACATGTTTTTGATTAGTTCATCAGCGAATGCAGATGTTTTTACTTCTGTTGCGCCGTCCATCAGACGTGCGAAGTCATAAGTGACAACTTTAGACGCGATTGTTTTCTCCATTGATTCAGAGATCAATTTCGCCGCTTCTGACCAGCCAAGGTGTTCAAGCATCAATACGCCTGACAAGATGACAGAAGATGGGTTTACTTTATCAAGGCCAGCATATTTAGGGGCTGTACCGTGAGTCGCTTCGAAGATCGCGTGTCCTGTGTCATAGTTGATGTTCGCACCAGGCGCGATTCCGATTCCGCCGACTTGGGCAGCAAGCGCATCAGAGATGTAGTCGCCGTTCAAGTTCATTGTTGCCACAACATCGAACTCGCTTGGGCGTGTAAGGATCTGCTGAAGGAAGATATCAGCGATGGAATCTTTGACAAGGATCTTGCCGGAAGCCAAAGCTTCTTCTTGTGCTTTGTTCGCAGCGTCAGTTCCTTTTTCGTCTTTGATTGCATCGTATTCGTTCCATGTGAAGACTTTATCGCCGAACTCTTGCTCAGCCACTTCATAGCCCCAGTTTTTGAACGCTCCTTCAGTGAACTTCATGATGTTCCCTTTGTGGACAAGCGTTACGGAGTCGCGGCCTTCAGTCAACGCATAGTTGATTGCAGCGCGTACCAAACGTTTTGTTCCTTCTTCAGAAATCGGTTTGATGCCGATACCTGATGATTCAGGGAAGCGGATGTTTTTAACGCCCATTTCGTCAGTCAGGAATGAGATCAATTTTTTCACTTCGTCGCTGCCGTTAGCGTATTCGATACCAGCATAGATGTCTTCAGTGTTTTCACGGAAGATGACCATGTCTGTATCTTCAGGGCGTTTAACCGGTGAAGGCACGCCTTCGAAATAGCGTACAGGACGCAAGCAAGTGTATAGGTCTAGCTCTTGGCGAAGTGCCACGTTCAATGAACGGATACCGCCGCCGATTGGCGTAGTAAGCGGTCCTTTGATTGCGATCAAGTATTCGCGGATAACGTCAAGCGTTTCTTGTGGAAGCCACTCGCCTGTTTCGTCGAAAGCTTTTTGGCCAGCCAAAACTTCTTTCCATACGATTGATTTTTCGCCGTTATAAGCTTTGTTTACCGCTTCTTCAAGTACGCGTGAAGCTGCATTCCAGATATCCGGTCCAGTTCCATCACCGATAATGAATGGGATAACCGCGTTATTAGGGACGTTCAAGACGCCATTTTCTACAGAAATTTTTTCGCCGTTCGTCATGTGTAAGTTCCTCCTGAGTTCAAAGTCATAGGGCTGCACAGTGTGACAGCCCCATCAAATTTTATTATATTGCTTAGATTAACGTTCTTCAACCGGCACGTAGGTCTGCATGCCAGGCCCGATGTATTCCGCACGCGGGCGGATCAAGCGGTTGTTCGAGTATTGCTCCAGGATATGCGCGAGCCAGCCCGAGGCACGGGAGACCGCGAAGATCGGCGTGAACAGGTCGTGCTCGATGTCGAGCGAATGGTAGACGGATGCCGAGTAGAAATCGACGTTTGGCGGAAGCGGTTTTTCGCTTGTCACCAATTCCTCGATTTTCACGGACATTTCATACCATTTCGATTCGCCGCGAAGCTCGGTGAGCTTTTTCGACATGTCGCGCAAATGTTTCGCGCGCGGGTCGCCTTGGCGATAGACACGGTGGCCGAAGCCCATGATCTTCTCTTTGTTCGCAAGCTTTTCCTTGATTACAGGCTCGACGTTGTCGACAGAGCCGATTTCCGTGAGCATCTTCATGACCTGCTCGTTAGCGCCGCCATGGAGCGGGCCTTTCAAGGCGCCGATCGCAGCGGTTACGCCGGAGTAGACGTCAGACAAGGTCGCGACCGCCACACGCGCCGTGAACGTCGATGCGTTCAGCTCGTGATCTGCGTGAAGCACGAGCGCTTTGTTGAAGGCTTCGACTTCAATGTCTTTTGGCTCTTCGCCGGACAGCATGTATAGGAAGTTCGCTGCGAAGCTGTAGTCCGTTTTCGGCTGGATCGGCTCTTTCCCTGCGCGGATGCGGCCGAATGCCGTCACGAGCGTCGAGATCTTCGCCTGGATCTTCACCGCTTTGCGGTAGTTTGCTTCCGGTTCCATCACTTCGGCTTCTTCATCGAAGAGGCCGAGCATGGAGACCGCAGTGCGCAGTGCCGCCATCGGGTGGACGTTCTTGATGTCGTATGTCTTGAAGTGGTCCAGTACCGCTTGCGGTACGGCCATGTTGTCCGCGAGCTGCTGTTTGAGCTCGGCCAGTTCGTCCGCCTTCGGCAAACGCTGGTGCCACAATAGGTAGATCACTTCTTCGAAGCTGGCGTTGTCCGCCAGATCGTCGATATTGTAGCCGACGTATGTAAGGGTATCATCGATGATCGAACTGATCGCCGATTGTGTTGCGACTACACCTTCTAAACCTTTTGATGATGTCATGTAAATCTCTCCTTCTACATTCTACTTCATCATTCCAAAAAAAAAACAGAATAATGAGCCATCTGCTTTCATGCACTTTTCCGTAAATGGACTTACCTAGTCATTATAATCAACTTTGTACAATTTGTGAATGAAAACGCTTGGTAAAATTTAAAAACGATTGCCTAATGATGAATGTACCCGGAATTATCCTACGATAATCCGGGTATTTTTCATCTTCTTCTGAAGCATCCGGTAAACGAACGGCTTGTAGAGCTTCTGCGTCGGCCCGAACAACAAGCTGAAGCCGACTGCATCCGAAATGAATCCCGGTGTCAGCAGCAAAGCGCCGCCGACCAGGATAAAGGCCGCGCCGATCAGGCGGTCGCCGGGAGGCTGCATCTGGCTCATGCTCAACTGTATGTCCCGTATCGCTTTAAGCCCCTGGCGTTTCGCCAAATAAGCGCCGAGCAGCCCAGTCGCGACAATCAACGCAAGCGTCCAGAAAAATCCGATCTGCCCGCCTGCCCAGATCAAAATCGCAAGCTCAAGAGTCGGTACGATCACCAATGCCAGGAAAATCCACTTCATCATAGTCAATCGGCCTCCACAATTTCTTTACAATACGCTTGCATGACCGTGGTAAATGACACCGGCATCCGCATCGATCGTGATTTCCTGGCCGGATTCCACTTTCGCCACCGCATCTTTGACGCCGACAATCACCGGGATCCCAAGGCTCAGCCCAACGACCGCAGCATGGCTTGTCAAGCCGCCCTCTTCCGTCACGATGCCTGAGCAATTATTGATGGCATCCATCATATCGCGGTCGGTGCCGTACGTGACGATGATCTTTCCTTCGGTATCCATCGCCAATGCCTCTTCAGCATTGCGTACGACAACCGCTTCCCCAAAGCCGACATTCTTGCCGATGCCTTGGCCTTTTGCCAAAATATCGCCGATGACGCGCAGTTTCATCAAGTTGGTCGTGCCAGCTTCGCCGACTGGAACACCAGCTGTGATGATCACTAGGTCTCCATGCTTGATTAATCCGTGCTTAAGCGCTTCTTCTACTGCGACTTCAAGCATTTCATCCGTCGATTCGACGCGTGTCCCGACAATCGGCTGCACGCCCCAGATCAATGTCAATTTACGTGCAGTACGGGCAGTCGATGTCACTGCGATGACAGGCGAGCCCGGACGGTACTTGGATATCATTTTTGCCGTATGGCCGCTTTCGGTCGGCGCAAGGATTGCCTGCACGCGCAAATTCAGGGCGGTGTATGCGACAGCTTGGCCGATCGCTTCTGTCATGTTCGATTCTTTTTCCTTCCGGCGGTTGGAAACGATTTGCTTATGGTTCAGGGCAGCTTCAGTCGTTTCGGCGATGCGGTGCATCGTTTCGACCGACTCCACCGGGTAAAGCCCCGCTGCCGTTTCACCCGATAGCATGATCGCATCGGTGCCATCAAAAATGGCGTTCGCTACATCGCTCGCTTCCGCACGCGTCGGACGCGGGTTGCGCTGCATGGAATCCAGCATCTGGGTAGCCGTGATGACCGGCTTCCCTGCGCTATTGCATTTGTCGATCATCGATTTCTGGACGATCGGCACTTCTTCCGCTGGAATTTCCACCCCAAGGTCTCCACGCGCCACCATCAAGCCGTCAGACACCATGATAATTTCATCCAGATTGTCGACGCCTTCCTGGTTTTCGATTTTCGGGATGATTTGGATGTGAGAACCATTGTTTTGTTCCAGCAGGCTACGGATTTCCATGACATCAGAACGTCTGCGGACAAATGAAGCTGCGACAAAATCGACGTCCTGTTCAATCCCGAACAAAAGATCAGCCGCGTCTTTGTCGGTGATGCCCGGCAATTGAACGGAAACTCCAGGAACGTTGACGCCTTTTTTCGTTTTCAGCGTGCCGGCATTTTCAACGATCGTATGGATCTGGCCGCGTTCTTTATCGATGCTTGTCACGCGCAATTCGATCAGGCCGTCATCCAGCAGGATTATGGAGCCTTCATGGACATCTTCGATCAATTTATCATAAGTGATTGAGAACATTTCTTTCGTGCCCAGCACTTCTGTCATGGAAATCGTGATTTCCTGGTCGGTTTCGAGTTCGATGGCATCATTTTCCATTTTATGGGTTCTGATTTCCGGGCCTTTTGTATCCAAAAGGATCCCTACTGTGATGCCGGTCTTTTCAGAAGCTTCGCGGATGCGTTTGATGCGCAAGGCGTGCTCCTCATGGTCGCCATGCGAGAAGTTCAGGCGTGCTACGTTCATGCCCGCTTTCATCAATTGTTCCAATACTTCCGGTGATTCACTTGCCGGCCCAATGGTGCAGACGATTTTCGTTTTTCTCAATAGACTCACTCCAATTAACTGTTTAAATTGATAATTCTTTAGAAAGCTTGTACAAACTCATATCGGCATCGTGCTCTTTTTCGAACGCCGTTGTCATATCATAGTCTACCACCTGATGATTTTTCATGCCAATCGCCAAGCCGCCTTTTCCTTCGAGCAGCACTTCCACTGCCCGGGCGCCGAACAGGCTGCCGAGCACGCGGTCGCGGGCCGTCGGTGAACCGCCGCGCTGGATATGCCCAAGAACCGACACGCGCGTTTCCACATTGGTCTTGCCTGCGATCAGATCGGCCAGTTCCCCGCCGCTCATGACACCTTCCGCAACGATGATGATACTGTGTTTTTTGCCACGCTTGCGGCCATTCTCGAGACGCTCTAGCATATCATCGATATCGAACGGGTCTTCAGGGATAAGGATGGTTTCGGCGCCGCCAGCAAGGCCAGCCCATAAGGCCAGATCGCCCGCATCCCTTCCCATCACTTCGATGATGAATGTCCGCTCGTGGCTTGTCGCTGTGTCACGGATTTTGTCGATCGCCTCGATGACGGTATTCAAGGCCGTATCGAAACCGATCGTATAATCCGTTCCCGGGATATCGTTGTCGATCGTCCCAGGAACGCCGACACTCGGGAATCCTTTTTTGGTCAAGGCCATCGCCCCGCGGTACGAACCGTCTCCGCCGATGACCACCAAGCCCTCAAGCCCTTTTTTCTTCATCTGCTCGATCGCTTTCCATTGCCCTTCGTCTGTGCGGAATTCATCGCAGCGTGCGGAATAGAGCTTCGTGCCGCCGCGCTGGATGATATCGCCGACATCCCCAGCCTGCAAGTCTTCGATGTTTCCTTCGATCAAGCCTTGATAGCCATAATAGACGCCAGCCACTTCAACATCGTGGTAAATGGCTTTCCGGACGACTGCGCGTACTGCCGCGTTCATCCCCGGGGAATCGCCGCCGCTTGTCAATACTCCAATTTTCTTCACCAGAACCGCCTCCTGCACTTCCTTTTTACTTTATTCACCTTACCACGCAGGGCCTGTGCTGTCAGTCCAGAACTCCTGCGTGGCATGGGTTTTTTGCTGGATTTGAAAAAATAAAAAAGGCCGCTCTGTGCGGCCTGATTGTTATTCCGAAAAGACACCGATTGACCTGAATTTCTCGTATCGCTGGGCAATCAATTGTTGTGCATCCATGCTTTCCAGTTCCTTCAATGAATGACGGATGGCACCGCTGATCAATTGGGCCTGGCGGGCCGTGTCGTGATGGGCGCCCCCGCGGACTTCTGGAATCATATGCTCGATAATCCCCATTTCCAATAGATCTGGAGCCGTAATCTTCATGGCTTCCGCTGCGGTTTTCGCAAGCGCTGCATCTTTCCAAAGAATCGATGCGGCCCCTTCCGGTGAAATGACCGAGAACGTCGAGTTTTCAAGCATCAGGATGTGGTTGCCGACGCCAAGCGCGAGTGCCCCGCCGCTGCCGCCTTCCCCGATGACGATTGACAGCACCGGCACTTCAAGCCCTGCCATCTCCACGAGGTTACGGGCGATCGCTTCGCTTTGCCCGCGTTCTTCCGCAGCCTTCCCTGGATATGCGCCTTTCGTATCGATCAGGCAAATGACCGGGCGGCCGAATTTCTCCGCCTGCTTCATCAAGCGCAACGCTTTCCGGTAGCCTTCAGGATGCGGCATCCCGAAATTGCGGCGGACGTTTTCTTTTGTATCCTTGCCGCGCTGATGGCCGATGATCGTTACCGGCTGCCCTTCAAAACTCCCGATGCCGCCGATGATCGCTTCATCATCTCCGTAGACCCGGTCTCCATGCAATTCAATGAAATCCTTGAAGATGAGCGGCAAATAATCCAAAGTCGTCGGGCGTTCAGGATGGCGCGCCACCTGGACACGGTCCCAGGGCTTCATGTTTTCATAAATCTCTTGTTCTAGCTTAGCGAAACGCTGTTCGAGGGAAGTGATTTCTGAACTGAGGTCGACATCTGCCGTTTCCGTATATTCCTTCAGCTCGGAAATCTTCTTTCTCAATTCGATCAGCGGTTCTTCAAATGCCATCGTCTTCATTTTCTTTTTAGACATCGGATTCAGCCCCTTTCACATGCAAGCGTACGATGGTCGATAAAGTCTCGCGCATTTTCTGGCGATGCACAACCGCATCGAGTTGGCCGTGATCCAGTAGGAATTCCGCCGTCTGGAAGTCTTCCGGCAATTTCTCGCGCACAGTTTGCTCGATGACACGGCGCCCCGCGAATCCGATCAACGCTTTCGGCTCCGCCAAATTGATGTCGCCGACAGAAGCAAAGCTCGCGGACACGCCGCCAGTTGTCGGATGCGTCAAGATCGAGACGAATAGCAAGCCTTCATTGGAATGGCGCTTTAACGCGACGCTCGTCTTGGCCATCTGCATGAGCGATAAGACGCCTTCTTGCATACGCGCCCCGCCGCTTGCCGTGAAGATCAAAAACGGCACTTTCAATCGGGTGGCCAGTTCAACTGCACGGGTGATTTTCTCGCCTACGACCGAACCCATCGACCCCATTCTAAAATGTGAATCCATTACGGCCACGACTACTTGCTGGCCTTTAATCGAACCGGTCCCTGTGAGCACCGCCTCGTTCAAGCCGGTCTTTTCACTGTCGGCCTGGACTTTTTCGCTATACCCCGGGAAATTCAACGGGTTTCCCGATTTCAAATGATCATCCACCGATTCGAAGCTTGAATCATCCATCAGATGCACAATTCGTTCATGGGCCGTCATTTTGAAATGATGGTCGCATTTCGGGCATACTTTGTTCAGATTCTCCAATTCCTTCGTCAAGGTGATGTGCTTGCAGTTCGGGCATTTCGTCATCAAACCCTCCGGCACATCTTTTGCCGCTTTGGACGGTATCGTCGCTTCTTTTTCATCTCGTTTTCGCTTGAATATATCGCGTATCATTGCCATTGTGCATTCTCTCCTTTGATTAAGACGCTGCTCCAGGCTTTAAAATCCCGGATGGCTGTTTCGGCATCCTGTTTTTCGATCGCCTGCAGGATATTCTTCAGCAGGGTTTTCTCTTCCGTCGTGACTTCGCCATCGTACGGATTGCCCCCGTATTGCTTCAATAAGAACCAGATTTTCAACGATAGGCGGTTGCCTGACAGCACCATCAATTCACGGACGAAATCCTCCCTTATGAACTCATGGCCATCGAGCCGTTCACGGAAACTTTCCCATACAGGCAGTTTCGCGGCGTCGCTTGCGCAGATCGCCTGGATGGCTGCGGTTTCGTGTATGCACATCGTCACGCGGACATCTTCCAGCGTCTTGTTGTCCTGCAGTATGAAGGTCGCCAACAATTCCACAAGCCGGTGCTTTCTCGGATCGGCCAAAAATGTCCCTTCACCGCGTCGTGTTTCGATAAGCCCCAGCAACTCCAGGCTCCGGAGTGCCTCGCGGATCGTCGAACGACCGACCGCCAGCTTCTCGGCCAGCTCCCGTTCCGACGGGATCCGGTCGCCCGGCCGGATGTCCTGTTCCCGAATCATGTCCCGCATTTCACTTACGATATTTAAATAGCGCTTTGGCTGATTCATGAAAACTCCTTTTGTTTCCATTTTTTTGAAAGTGGTCTGACCACTAATCTTCCTATACTCTACAAAAAATTTCGGCCGCCGTAAAGAAAAAACTGCATTTCTTTTTAAGAAATGCAGTCCAAGCTGTCGAGAAAGTTATGAAGTCGTATTTTCCAAAGCTTATTGATCGCTTTCCGCGGGCGGGAATCGAGCCTCCTCGGTCGCTACCGAAAACCCTTGTGCTCCCACATCTGCCAGCAGATGCGTCGCAAATGAATAGGCTCAGCATAGCTTCGCTCATTCATTGCCTGTAGGGTCTCTCAAACCCGCTATTCCCGCAGGAAAGATAAGATCGACCTACGGGAGACCTTATCTTTGCGAAGTAATGCCTAGCATTATTGAGCAGAATGTTTTCCGATCAAACGCTTCTCCCAATACTTAGATCGACCTTTGAATTAGAAAATGTAGAAAAAACAATTTTCGCTCCAATTTATAGCTGTTCATAGACTTGTTCAACACTCTGAACTGTATTTCTTTTTAAGAAATGCAGTTCTTTGTCGATACTCCTATATGGGTCTGGATCATTTTGTTCCTTCATAAAATGGTTTTGCAGATGATGGTCGTCTTGCCTTGGCGGGTTTCAGCCGTTCCTTGGATTTCAAGCAAGGCGTCTTTATCCAATATTTCGTTGTACTGCGCATACTCTTTCGGGAACAGCGTAACCGAGGCGACCCCTGTTTCATCCTGCAATGTGGCAAACGCCATCGCATCGCCTTTTTTCGTGCGGATGCGCCGTACGTCTTCCACCAGCCCGAGCACTTCTACACGCTCACGGTCTTTTTTCTTCGGCAACTCGTTTAGCGCTGTATACGCCTTATTGCGCTGTTCTTTTTCCCGCTCCACAGGGTGGGTGCTCAAATAGAAGCCGAGTGCTTCTTTCTCGAAGTCGAGCTTGAGCCCGTCCGGCATCGGATCTGCTTTTGTGTATTTCGGTTTCATGAAGCTCGATCCCATATCATCGAACAAACCCGGGTCTTCGTTCGGTTTGACCAGTTCTGCGTGCTTGATCGCACTATCAAGAGATGCGAGCAGGACGGCCCGGTCTTTTCCGAGCACGTCCAAAGCGCCGGCTTTGATGAGTGGCTCGAGAGCCTTGCGGGTGAAATGCACAGCCGAAATCCGTTCGGCAATATTGAACAGGTTTTGGAAAGGCCCTTCTTTTCTCGCCTCGAGAATGGCTTTGACTGCCGTTCCGGGAACCCCTTTCACTGCGCTGAGCCCTATGCGGACCTGGCGTTCTTCCGATGAAAAACCGTAGCGGCTCCTTGCGATGCACGGTGCCGCAAGCGGGATTCTGCGTTCTTTCATTTCACGCATGAACTGTGCCGTCTTCTCGTTGTTCCCTTGGCTGTTCGATAACAGCGCGGCATAGAACTGCACGGGATAATGGGCTTTCATATAAGCCAGTTGGTAGGAAATCATGCTGTAGGCGACTGCATGGCTTTTCGGGAAGCCGTAATCTGCAAACCGCACGATCAAGTCATAGACATCTCCCGATTCTTTTGCGGTATAGCCTTTAGCGGTGGCGCCTCCTACGAAATGCTGGCGCTCTTCATCAAGGATCTGACGGTTTTTCTTGCTGACGGCACGGCGTAAAAGATCGGCTTCGCCTAAGCTGAAGCCCGCCATGTCAGCGGCGATTTTCATGATCTGTTCCTGATAGACGATGACGCCGTATGTTTCCGATAAAATTGGTTCCAGCACCGGATGGATATAGGCTACCGCCTCTTCGCCATGCTTGCGGCGCGCATACAGCGGGATGAATTCCATCGGTCCTGGCCGATACAAGGCATTGACCGCGACAATATCGCCGAACGCGCTCGGTTTGATGAGCATCAAAGCGCGCCGCATACCCGGTGACTCCAGTTGGAAAATGCCCGCTGTGTCGCCCTTTGCCAATAAGCTATAGGTTCCTTTATCGTCAAGCGGCAAACTGCGGTAATCAATCGGCAAATTGCGGTCGCGTTTCAGCATATGCGCCATATTTTCCAGAATCGTCAAATTGCGCAATCCAAGAAAATCCATTTTCAATAAGCCGATCGCTTCAAGCTCCTGCATCGGCCATTGAGTGATGAAAATATCGTCATGGCCTTTTTCGATCGGGACATAATCCACCAATGGGCCCGGACTCAGGATGACGCCGGCTGCATGGATTGAGGAATTGCGGGGCAGGCCTTCCAGCTTCAGTGCCGTCTTGAACCAGCGCTCTCGTGTTTCATTTCCGACAATCCAGTCTTCCAACGCTTTCGATTCACGAAGAGCTGCGCGCAAAGTGATGCCTGGCCGGCTTGGGATGAGCTTTGATATCTTCTCGAGTTCTTCGGCTTCGAACCCGAATACCCTCGCCGTGTCTCTCGCGACCGCTTTTGCGGACAAAGTGCCAAACGTGATGATTTGTGCCGTCTGCAAGGCACCGTATTTTTTCGCGACATACTCGACGACTTCGTGGCGGCGATGGTCCGCGAAGTCAATATCGATATCCGGCAAGGTGACGCGCTCCGGATTCAGGAAACGCTCGAATAATAACCCATGAGCGAGCGGATCGACATCCGTGATGCGCATCGCGAAAGCGACAAGCGAGCCGGCGGAGGATCCGCGTCCAGGGCCGGTCAAGATGCCCCTGTTTCTTGCATAAGCCATGAAATCGGAAACGATGAGGAAATAATCGATATAGCCCATTTTCGAAATGATGCCAAGTTCATAATCGAGCCTGTCCAAATAGCTTGGTTCCAATTTCCCGATACGTTGTTCCAGGCCCTTCAGGCAAAGCTCCCGGATCACGTCGCTTTTGTCGCTGCCTTCCTTCACCGGGAATCTCGGCAGCAATTGCCGGTTCAACGGAATCGTGACCCGGCAGTCCATGAGCAGCTTCCGGCTTTGTTCAAGCCATTCAGGATGGTCTGAAAACCACTCCGATAATTGCGTTTGCGTCGGGACGAATGCCATTGAATGTTCAGGCTTCCGGCGTTCAGGGTCACTTAGCTTGAACCCTTCGCCGATTGACCTTGCCACTTCATACGCAAAGGCATCTTGTGGCTTTACGTATCGGCATTCGTGGCTTGCCATGAATTTGAGACCGAAGGATGAGCAGTACTCGATGAACGTTTGTTCTGTCTCCTGCACCATCCCCCCAGGCCGTTCGATGCTGGCGAACAAGCCCTCCCCGAACAACCGCGACAAGATGCCGAGCGCTTCGCTGCGGTCTGTCAGCACCCACTCCGCATGATCAGGAATCACGCATACTAAACCTTCCTGATAAGCTGCCAGCCATTTTTGCGGGATGGCGTCCACATCGCGGGTCGACAAAGCACTCGACAGCTTCAATAACATCTGGTAGCCGGTGTTGTTCTGTGCATACAGCACTACAGGCAATGCGGCCCCGTCAAAGTCGACGGGCACGGAAAGGCCGAGCACCCCGTGGATGCCGGCCTTTTTGCAGGCGTCCCAAAATGGCAGGACGCCGTATAATTTGGAATTGACCAAAGCTGCCGCGCCAGCGCCTTGCTCGGTGAGAACCGCAAACAGTTCATCGAGGCGGATCGTGCTCTTGAGCGGATCAGCCGCCGTCACAATATGCGGATAGACCATTTCAACACCTTCTTTCCTTATGCCTTCGCGCAAATTTCTTTCAATCGCCCGATGACCCGGTCTGCCTCATCCCAGGAATATGCGACTGCCCCGGACGCCATCGGATGCCCACCGCCCCCGAATTCCTTGGCGAGCGTATTGATGACCGGACCTTTTGAACGCAAACGGACGCGGATTTCAGAATCTTCTTCTATTAGGATGACCCAGGCTTTGATGCCTTTGACATTGCCGAGCGAGCCGACCAAAAGGGAAGTGTCTGCCGGGGTGACTTCGAATTTCGCCAGGATATCCTTGGTGATTTTCACAAACGCCGCGCCATCTTCATTCATCTGGAAATTCTGGTACATATACCCTTGTAAATGCAGCAATTTCCGGTCCATCTCATACATGCCGTTGTGGAGTTCGTTGCGGTCGAAATCGTACTTGATCAATTCGCCTGCCACGTCGAACGTCTTCTGCGTGGTGCTCGGAAACAGGAACCGGCCGGTATCGCCGATGATTCCCGCATAAAGCAGCCGGGCACCCGCATCGGGCATGGACCAATTCTCTTCCACTTGGCCGTATGTGAATAGTTCATAGATCATTTCAGATGAGGAACTCGCTTTTGTGTCCACTTGGCAAATATCCCCGTAATCATCATCATTCGGATGGTGGTCGATTTTCACCAATTTCGCCCCGCTTCGATAGCGCTGGTCGTCGATCCGGTCCGTATTGGCGGTATCCGTGACAATCACTAAAGCACCTTCGAAATCGTCATCTTCGACTATATCGGGGAAATCGAGGAAATCCATGTTGTAATCGTGCTCTCCCGCTGCAAGCACACGCTTTTGCGGGTAGTTGTGGTCCAGTATGTATTTCAGGCCGATCTGGGACCCGTATGCATCCGGGTCGGGGCGCACATGGCGATGGATGATGATCGTATCGTATTGCTTAATTGTGTCGATGATTTGACTGTACATTGTTTCAATCCTCCAGTAGGCAGGGAAATCCATTCGCATTTTCTGGCCATCCCCATTACAATGGAGATAGATTTGCACAACAGGAGGTTCCCCATGCTCATATTCGTATTTTTGATTATCATTTCAGCTGTATTCTATCTCTACTATAAAACGAAGCAGATCCGCACCCGCTTGCCGGTTCGCAAAAACTGGTACGCCAGCCGCGCCCAGATTGCGCTCGGCAGCTTTATCGCCTTTTTCGGCATCAATCAGCTATTCGTTTTCCAAACCGTCGTCACGTATATCATTGCCGGCATTTTCATCGTTCTCGGCTTGGCGCTGATCGTCCATAACTTCAAGGCGAATCGCCATTACCAAGCATTTCTCGATGAAGAAACCCGCTTGAATCCATAAAACAGCCCCTCCCATGCGGAGAGGTTGTTTTTTTTCGTGCGATCGGTGTAAGGAAGGGATCGCTCCCCTGCCAAGGTGCCGCCCATCAACGGTCGAGCAATTGGAACGTCAGCATCGATTTGCCGATCACTTGCTGTTCATATAGCACTTCAACATCGACTTTCGCCGATTTTCGGCTAATGTCCAGGATGGCCGGCCGGATGGTCAATGAAGCATCGAGCTGAACCGGTTTCAGGAAGTAGACCGTAATATTTTCAAGCACGCTGTCTTTGCGGTTTTTCGTTTTCAGTGCAACGGTCGCAGCCTCTGTCAGCACCATCGTATAAGCCCCGTAGGACAATGAACCATATGCATTCGTCATCTGCGGCGTGACACGGAATTCCAGGCTTAGCTTGTCTTCTTGCACCAAGGTCAACTGGCTTTTGATGATATCATCGATGGTCTCGCCTTGCTGCGGCTGGCGCTGGGCAGTCTGGATCGCTTTCAATACATCCTGCCGGCTGATGATACCCATGAGATTGTGGTGGTCGTCGGTGATCGGCAATAAATCGATGCCTTCCCAGATCATCCGGTGCCCTGCAGCCGCGACGCTCGTCTGCAGCGACACGGTAATCGGGTCTTTGGTCATCACTTTATCGATCGTTTCACCATCCGCAGCGCCGATGACATCCCTAGACGTAACGATCCCGACCAGCCTGCCGTTGCTGTCGACAACCGGAAATCCGCCGTGCGTCGTTTCATTGTTCAGCTCATTATAGCGGCTGACCGGATCTTTGATGTGGAGGAAATGGGTGTTTTCCAAGGGGATCAAGATGTCTTCGATGAGCAGGATCTCTTTTTTGATCAATTGGTCGTAAATCGCCCGGTTGATCATCGTGGCTACCGTAAACGTGTCGTAGCTGGTGGAGATGACCGGCAATTCCAGTTCATCGGCCAGCTTCTTCACTTGATCCGACGCATCGAAGCCCCCTGTGACGAGAACGGCGGCCCCTGCTTGAAGGGCATACTCATGGGCTTTGTAGCGGTTTCCGACAATGAGCAGATTTCCGGCTTCCGTGTAGCGCATCATGTCTTCGAGCTGCATCGCCCCGATAACGAATTTGTTCAGTGATTTATGGAGGCCCGCCCGACCGCCGAGGACTTGGCCATCAACGACTTTGACGATTTCCGCATACGTCAGGCGTTCGATGTTCTCTTTTTTCTTGCGCTCGATGCGGATGGTGCCGACCCGTTCAATTGTCGAGACGAGCCGCTTGTTTTCCGCTTCCTTGATGGCCCGGTACGCCGTGCCTTCCGATACTTGGAGCTCCTTGGCAATCCGGCGGACGGAGATTTTCTCCCCGACAGCCAAGGTCTCGATATAGTCCAAAATCTGTTCGTGTTTCGTAGCCATTATTTCACCAATCCTTCTGCTATCCTTATCCCTTAGTTTATCACAATCCGAATGGAAGTCGACAACCCGGGCAGCCGCCTTCAAAAGCCAAGTTCGGGTCGAGGCAATAAAAAAAAACAGGCAAGGGAAATCATTGGTCTCCCTTGCCTGTTCTCTGTTAAAAGATTCTATAATTCGATGCTATCGCCAGGCTTCATGACCTGGACTTCCGCCTGCTTGACCGCCTGCTTGAATTTTTCTGGGTCCTGCTTGATCGGCGGGAAGGTATTGTAATGGATCGGCACCGCTTGCTTTGGATTGATCAGCTCGACGGCGTAGGCGGCATCTTCCGGTCCCATCGTGAAGAAATCGCCGATCGGGACGAATGCCAAGTCGATCGAATGGCGCTTGCCGATGATTTCCATGTCGCCGAACACTTCCGTATCGCCCGCATGGTACACCGTTTTCCCTTCGGCTTCGAAGAGAATCCCGGCTGGCATGCCGCCGTAGATGACCTCGCCTTCTTCTGTCGTATAGGATGAGCTATGGAATGCTTTCGTGAATTTCACTTTGCCGAAGTCGAATTCTTTAGCGCCACCGAGGTTCATGCCAACTGTCTCGATTCCTTGACTGCCCAGGTAATTGGCCAGCTCGACAGGCGCCACGACGACCGCGCCGCTTGATTTGGCGATGTCCACTGTATCGCCGACATGGTCGTTATGCGCATGCGTCAACAGAATCGCGTCCGGCTTTTCTTCGCTTGCTGTCAAGTCCGTCAATTCGTTTCCGGTAATGAACGGATCGATAAGGATCGTTTTGCCGCCGGTTTGGATTTTCACAACCGAATGACCGTGATATGAGATTTTCATGATATCCCTCCAATAGAGTTTTGGCTCCTTGCTTTCTGCTGTTTTATACCCTGATTTTTGATATGCTACACATGAAGGGGAGGAATACATATGAACAAATTGACCAATTTGCAAAGTTTTTTGAAGCAACAGCAACTCGACGCGGCGCTCATCACCGACCCGCATAATGTCTTTTATTTGACCGGTTTCAATAGCGACCCGAAAGAGCGATTGCTCGCCGTCATGGTGTTTGCTGATGCTGAGCCGTTCCTCATCTGCCCGGCAATGGAAGCGCCCGATGCGAAAGCAGCCGGCTGGACTGGCGAAATTGCAGGACATGCCGATACGCAAAACGCGATGCAAGTGCTTTACGAAACAGCAGCTACGCGGAATTTGCCGCTGGAGCACATCGCCATCGAAAAAGCGCATATGAACGTCGAGCGCTACGACGCAATCAACCATTATTTCCAGTCACCCAAGATCCATTCGATCGATGCGCAGATGAACGCGATGCGCGTCATCAAAGATGCGGCCGAACTCGACATCCTGCGCCATGCCGCGTCGCTTGCGGATTACGCCATCGAAGTGGCAGCTGACGTGATGCAAGAAGGCATGACGGAAATCGAATTGATGACCGAAATCGAGACAGCGTTGAAGAAACGCGGCATCACCCATATGTCGTTTGACACCACTGTGCTGACAGGGCCAAAAGCCGCTTCCCCGCACGGCAAAACCGGTGAACGTAGAATCGCTCGCGGCGACCTGGTGCTGATGGACCTCGGCGTCATCTATGAGGGGTATTGCTCGGATATCACCCGGACACTGGCTTTCGGTGAACCGAGCGAACAAGCGAAAGAAGTATATGAAGTCGTCAAGCGGTCTGAGCAAGCAGCACTCGAGGCGGTGCGCCCGGGCGTCACGGCAGCTGAACTTGACGGCATTTCCAGAAAGGTCATCGAGGACGCGGGATACGGACAATATTTTACACACCGCCTTGGCCACGGCCTTGGGATTTCCGTCCACGAATTTCCGTCGATCCACGGAGGCAATGATATGCCGCTCGAGGCGGGCATGGTCTTTACGATCGAACCGGGCATTTATGTTACGGATCAGGTCGGCGTTCGCATTGAAGACGACCTGGTCGTCACCGAAGACGGCTATGAAGTGCTGACCAAATACCCGAAAGAATTGACGATCATCAACCGTTAGAAAAAAGAGCTGGCCCGAAAATCCATTTGGCGGATTTTCCTGGGCCAGCTCTTTTTCATCATTATTGCAGCAACTCGTCTACCGATTTGTATTCGAGGCCTTGATCGTCAGCTACAGCCTTATATGTTACATGGCCATCCATTGTGTTGACGCCTTTTTTCAATGCTTCGTTGTCAAGGACCGCTTGCTTAAGCCCTTTATTGGCGATTTGCACTGCGTAAGGGACCGTCACGTTCGTCAAGCCGATTGTCGAGGTGCGGGGAACTGCGCCTGGCATGTTCGCAACGGCATAATGGACAACATCGTGCTTCACGTAAGTCGGTGCGTCGTGAGTCGTGATGCGGTCGCTCGTCTCGAAGATTCCGCCTTGGTCGATGGCGATATCGACGACGACAGAACCTGGCTTCATCGATTTGATCATGTCTTCAGTGATCAATTTCGGCGCTTTCGCTCCAGGAATCAATACCGCCCCGATGACCAAATCCGATTTTTCGACCGATTGGGCGATGTTCAATGGGTTCGAGATCAATGTTTGCACATCTTTGCCGAACAAATCATCCAATTGGCGCAAGCGTTCTGGGTTCAAGTCAAGAATCGTGACATCTGCACCCATCCCGATCGCCACTTTCGCAGCGTTCGTCCCTGCGACACCGCCGCCGACGATGGTCACTTTGCCGCGCGAAACGCCAGGGATGCCGCCGAGCAGGATGCCGCCGCCTCCGTGGATTTTCTCAAGGAACTGGGCACCGATCTGTGTCGACATACGGCCTGCCACTTCACTCATTGGCGTAAGGAGCGGCAATGAATTGTTCGGGAGTTGGACCGTTTCGTAAGCGACACCGGTTACTTTCGATTCAAGCAAGGCTTTTGTCAATTCCACTTCCGGCGCTAAATGCAAGTAAGTGAACAGCACTTGGCCTTCACGAAAATGCTTGTACTCGCTAGCTACCGGCTCTTTTACTTTCATGACCATGTCCTGCGCCCACGCCTGGTCGGCATCCGCCACGATTGTGGCGCCTGCTGCTTCATAATCGGCATCCGTAAAGCCCGATCCGAGCCCTGCACCGGATTGGATGAAAACTTCATGGCCATAAAGTGCCAAGTTCACTACTCCCGCCGGCGTCATCGCCACGCGGTTTTCATTGTTCTTAACTTCTGTAGGTACCCCAATACGCATTACAAAACCCTCCATTTATTGTGTCTGAAATAATAAAATAAACGAAAATACTAGCATTTGAAACCAAATCCATTCTAACAGATATTGTTGGATATTGCTCCTTAATTTTGTCTTTTCAAAAGATATTTTTTTACTTGCCATAACGCGGCGCAAAAGCATTTATATCCAGAATGAAAGATATACCGGTATAGTGAAAGCAAAAGAAATAGGAAATAAATCAATAAATTTCACTCTTTAGGAAGGAACAAATTGCCCATGCCTCGAAAGATACAGTATAGACAAAGGAGGAATGTACAGATGACCTTAAAGTATAATCAAATCATGGTAGCTGTCGACGGATCAAAAGAAGCGGAATGGGCATTTAAGAAATCCATTGGTATCGCCACACGTAACCATGCGACCTTGAACCTGGTGAACGTGATCGACACCCGGTCGTTCGCTGCGATCGAAGCTTATGACCGCTCGATTGCCGACCGCGCCCAAAAATTCGCGGAAGACTTACTTGGGGACTATAAAAAAGAAGCCGAAGCCGGCGGTGTTGAAAACGTCAACATTGTGGTCGATTACGGCTCACCTAAAACGATGATCCCCCGCGAACTCGCTGAGAGAGTCGAAGCCGACTTGATCGTCTGCGGCGCAACCGGTTTGAATGCAGTCGAACGTTTCCTTATCGGCAGCGTTTCAGAACACATCGTCCGCTCCGCTAAATGCGACGTGCTTGTTGTCCGTACAGACGAAGCCCAAAGTGACGCACCGGATGAATACTATTCTGAAGAACGCTCCGGAAAACCTGAGTGACACATATAAAAGCACATGGCCTTCATCCGGGCCGTGTGCTTTTTATTATGCCTAATCTTTCACTTTAATGACGATTTTTCCTCTGGCATGGTGGGATTCGCTTAGTTCATGCGCATCCCGCACCCCTTCCTCGGTCAATGGGTAGAGATGGCCGATTTCCGGTTTCACTTCCCCGCTGACGAACAGATCGCCCAATTTCTTCAATTGCTGGCCATCCGGTTCCAACCAGAAACCGCTGACATGGATGCCGAGCTTTTCCGCTTTTTCCTCATCGGGCTGGCCGGCGATGCTGACAAGCCTGCCGCCGCGCTTCAACACGCCGTAACTTTTTTCGAGCGTCTCCCCGCCCAAAGTATCCAACACGAAATCGAAGTTCTCCAACACTTCCGAGAAATCTTCTTCGTGGTAATCGATGACGCGATTCGCGCCGAGAGACGTGACCAGTTCGTCATTCTTATCGCTCGCTGTCGTCGCTACATAGCAGCCAATGCTGTTGGCAATCTGGATCGCCATGCTCCCGACGCCGCCTGCACCTGCATGGATGAGCACTTTATCGCCTTTTTTGATATGGCCGCTCTCTACCAGGCATTGCCAGGCAGTCAGCCCTGTCAAAGGAATCGCTGCACCTTCCTCGAAGCTCATGCTTTCGGGCATGCGCGCAAGCAAGTTTTCATCGACCGGGACGAACTCAGCATAGGTCCCTTGGCGTGTTGTAGCCGGACGTGCAAAAACCCGGTCGCCAGGATGAAAATGACGGACGCCCTCGCCCACTTCCTTGACGATCCCTGCAACATCCCACCCGAGAATGATCGGGAATTCCCATGGCAGCATTTCTTTCAAATAGCCTTCCCTCAACTTCCAATCGATCGGGTTGACTGAAGTCGCGTGGACTTCCACCAATACTTGATGCGCCGAAATAACCGGCGTTTCCACTTCGCGTTCTTTCAATTGCTCTTTACCCCCGTACTGATCAATAACGATCGCTTTCATTTGCACCCACTCCTCCCTTTTATCCCTTATATACCCTGAGACCATCTTGCTACACATGAAAAAGCGCCAGAACTTCACTGACTATGCTATTATGGATACTGTTTCATAAAAGAGGTTCGCAAACTCCCTCTCTAAAAAACTAAGGAGCTGTATGTAAATGAAAAATGAAAAAGCAGTCGTGGTCTTCAGCGGCGGGCAAGACAGCACCACTTGCCTATTTTGGGCGCTGGAACAATTCAGCGAAGTGCTTGCCGTCACGTTCGATTACGGCCAGCGCCATGCGCAAGAAATCGACCACGCAAAACGCATCGCCGAGAAGCTCGGCGTGTCCCTTCAAGTGCTCGATATGGGGCTCATCAACCAATTATCCGCCAATGCTTTGACACGTGATTCGATCAAAGTCGAAGAACAACAGGACGGCCCTCCTTCCACATTCGTTCCTGGCCGCAATTTATTGTTCTTGTCTTTTGCAGCGATCTACGCCGATGCATTCGGCGCACGCCACCTCGTGACCGGCGTCAGCGAAACGGATTTCAGCGGTTATCCGGATTGCCGGGATACCTTTATCCGTTCGCTCAATGTCAGCCTCAACTTATCGATGGACAAGCAGTTCGTCATCCATACGCCGCTCATGTGGCTCGATAAGGCCGGCGTCTGGGCATTGTCCGACGAACTCGGCGCATTCGATTTCGTCCAAGACGAAACCTTGACCTGCTATCACGGCATTCCGGCCTCAGGCTGTGGGACATGCCCATCTTGCGTACTGCGAAATGAAGGCTTGCAGACGTATTTGTCCCAAAAGGCAGGTGCGAACTCTTGATGCAGCAATTCTACCCATCTGTCCCGCACCCCTATAGCTTTGAATTGAATAAGGATATGCATTTTTCCGCAGCTCATTATATCCCGGCCGACGAAGCCGGCAAATGCGCAAAAATGCATGGCCATACCTACCATTTGAATATCACGATTGCCGGCGATCGATTGAACGGCACCGGTTTTCTCATCGACTTTAAACAATTGAAAGACTTGATCCATAAACGCTACGACCATAGCGTCTTGAATGACCATCCGGAATTTGGGGATACTTTCCCGACGACCGAACAGCTCGCGCAGCAAATACACGAGCTGGTGCAGGAAACGCTTGACCGTTCGGATAACCGCCCAAGATGCATTCAAGTCATCGTCCGGGAAACCCCGACAAGCTATGTCATCTACCGTCCGAAAGAGGTGTCTTCATGAAGATTCCCGTGATGGAAGTATTCGGCCCGACGATACAAGGCGAAGGCATGGTCATGGGCCAGAAGACGATGTTCGTCCGGACCGCTGGCTGCGATTATTCCTGTTCATGGTGCGATTCCAAATTCACTTGGGACGGCACCGGAAAAAGCGTCATGATGACTGCAGATGACATAGCCCAGCAGCTTGAGGATCTCGGAAAAGACAGCTTTTCACACGTCACCATTTCCGGAGGCAACCCGGCACTTCATAAAGGCATCGCAGAACTGGTCGCATTGTGCCAAGAGAACGGCTGGCGTACCGCCGTCGAAACGCAAGGAAGCATCTGGCAGGATTGGCTCTCGGAAATCGATGAAGTGACCGTTTCCCCGAAGCCCCCGAGTTCTGGCATGATTTTGGACTACTCCAAACTCGATGCCATGCTCGGCAAGCTATCGTCATCTCAAGCCAGCCTGAAAGTTGTCGTATTCGATGAAGCGGATTTCTTTTTCGCTGAACAGCTGCACTTGCGTTATCCATCATTCCCGTTCTTTTTGCAAGTCGGCAATGACGATACACAGACGAGCGAAGACGAAAAGTTAGTCCAGCATCTGCTCGGGCGCTACCAATGGCTGATCGACAGGCATTTGGCTTCCGTTTCGCTCAATGACGCAAAAGTATTGCCGCAGCTCCACACCTTGTTATGGGGCAATAAGCGCGGCGTGTAAGGAGCCACCTACAGAACCGGCCGTTCCCATTATTATGGGAACGGCCGGTTTTTTTAATCAAGCTTTTTTCACAAACTCCGATTTCAGCTGCATTGCGCCAAAGCCGTCGATTTTGCAATCGATATTATGTTCTCCGTCCACGAGCCGGATGCTCTTGACTTTCGTGCCGATTTTCAACGGATTGGAACTGCCTTTCACTTTCAAATCCTTAATGACCGTGACAGCGTCCCCGTCCTGCAAAACGTTTCCGACGGCATCGCGCACTACTTCCTCCTGCTTCTCATCCGGGTTCCATTCATGAGCACATTCCGGGCAAACCATCATCCCTGCATCTTCATATGTGTATCCAGAACCACATTCCGGGCAATTCGGTAAAGCCATCATTCAGTTCTCATCTCCTAAAAGTGACGATGCATCGTGCATCGGTGGATCTTCTCATTATACCAAATCGCATGGGCGGTGATGGGGCCAATTTCATTTGACCACAAGGACCGGGCATTCTGCATGGTTGACGGCTTTGTGGCTGACGCTGCCGAGCATCACTTCACGGATCGGTGACAGGCCGCGGCTGCCGATGACAAGCAGGTGGTATTGCTTGTCTTTTGTCATCTGGACGATAGCCGGGCCAGGTATGCCGTGCAGTACTTCGACATGATGGAATATTTTCTCCCTGTCGAGCATCTCGGTTACCGGCTGGATTTTTTTCCGCCTCGCCAAATCGAATTCCATCGCCGAAGCGTCGTGGATCACTTCATTTTCATCTTCCTTGTAATCGGAGACATAGACGACCGTCACTTCCGCTCCTTCAACCAGGCTGGCAATCTTTACCGCTTCCCTCGCCGCGCGGATTGAGTTTTCCGACCCGTCGACAGCCAACAAGATTTGCTGATACATACTCCCACTCCTTCCATACTGATCATTCCCTGTCTCTTTACGCTATTCGCCGTCCCTCCAAAAGTTCCTGCCTATTTCCTGAAATGAAAAAACCGGCCCCATCCGGATGGGGCCGGCTTGCATCATGCTTTGTTTTCTTTGAACCATCCATTGACTTGCGTGAAGAATTTCGCCATCGTTTCAGGTTTCGACATATTCGGGACGCGTGCAAGAAGCACTTCTTTCGGCGCTTTCAAGCCTTCCCGTTTCTTCTGCAACACCAAGACGGCTTTTGCGTGCTGGGCATTTTTGAAGATGTTTTCCGGTAATTCCATCACGGCCTGGATATGCGCCTGTTGCTTCAGGAAACTATGCAACTGCCCGGCGAGCGGCGATTCGAAAATGTTCCTCGGGATGACAAAGAACAAATAGCCGCCTTCTTTCGTATGTCTCAAGGATTGCTCGATGAACAGGTGATGGGCATAGGACATGCCTTCTTCCGCTTTCAGTTCATAATTCGAGGCAGTCGCTTCGTCGGGATAATAACCGACCGGCAAATCGGACACGACGCAGTCGACCGGATCGATCAATAGCGGCTGCAGGGCATCCTGCAAATAAAATGTCACTGGCTGTTCGATTAAATTGCCGATATTCGAAGCCAGGCGGATCAACAGGTCATCGAGTTCGACAGCTGTCCCGCTCATGCGGCCGTCCAAATAGTTCATCACTGTAAACAACAGGTTCCCCGTGCCCGCCGCCGGGTCGAGAACCGTCGCTTGTTGTTCCTTGACGAACAGCTCCACCAGATAGCCGATCAACAAGCCAAGCGCATCCGGCGTCATTTGATGGTGGGGCTGGACATGCTCTTTCATGCCTTTCAGGATCGACAATTGGATCGCTTTTCGCACGTCTTCTTTTGTGCCGCCTTCGGCAATAGTCAATTGCCCGTCCAGCCAGCGCTCAGTCGTTGTGAGCAAGCTTTCCAAATAGGATGTCTCTTCCTGTTTTTGGATCGACACAGTTTCATTGTCGATCGCCGTAAAAATGCTTTCCATAGATGAATTCATAAATCTCCGTCCTCAATAAGGAAACCCACTCGGCTAGAGTGGGTTCCTGGTATTAGTTTGTAAGCTCTCTCACTGCTGCGAGTGCTTTTTCGTAATCCGGGTGATCGGTGCCTTCTGCTACATATTCCACATATGTCACTTTCCCGTCTTTGTCGACAACGAAGATGGAACGTGCCAATAAGCGCAGCTCCTGCATCGTCAGTCCGTATGCTTCGCCGAAGGAAAGGTCGCGGTGGTCGGACAATGTCGTGATCGAATCTACGCCATTGATCTCCGTCCAGCGTTTCTGCGCGAATGGCAGGTCGCAGGAAACCGTCAATACTTCGACCTCGTCACCCAATGATGCCGCTTCATCGCTGAATCGTTTCGTCTGATCGGAACATACTCCTGTATCTAGCGACGGGACGACACTGATCAACAGCACTTTGCCTTTGAAATCGCTAAGTGTCTTCGGTTCCAGGCTGTTCGATAGCACCGTGAAATCCGGTGCCGCATCGCCTACTTTCACTTCATTTCCTGGCAATGTTACAGGGTTTTGCTTGAATGTGATTTGTACCAAATTGCAACGCCTCCCTTTCAGATTACCTTCATCATACTAAATGCCTTCACTCTCTTGCAACCGAGACCCTTCCAGCCGTTTCCTCGCCATCTGCTGTTTCCGGTAGGCTTCCTCGTGGACGACGGTCGTATCCGCGATGAAATCATGGACCCCCTGCTTTAAGGGAGTGAAGCCGACAATCCAGTACAAAGGCAGGATCGTCACCGAGATAAAGCGGCCGATCCACTCACGGAACAATAAAGTGGCCCATGATAAGCGATCCGTTTTCAGCGAAACGACGCGCAAGCCGAAAATCATCTTGCCGACCGTCTGCGCAAAGAATTTGGTCATCAAGACAAAATAACCGTAAAAGACAACCGCGGTCAAGATTGCATATGGCGCATACCAAACACTTTCTGTGGCCTCCCACCCGAAAAGCGCGAACAACGGCCGGATCAAAATAGAGGAAACTGCTGAAATGAGCAGGATATCGACCAAATATGCCCAGAAGCGCATCCAGAACCCTGCCGGCTTGCGTTCATAGAAAAGCACCAAATCGTTTTCCGGCTGGGACGGCGGAGTGGCAGCTGCCCGTTCCGCCGCATCCGTATTGACGTGATCAGTCATGCTTTTCCACCTCCTTAGTTTTCACCGTATAGATACATCATCCGCGGCCCGCTGTTTTGGGACAGCATATCCGAAATGAATTTCGTTTCCATGTCCATCCCGAAGAATGAGCCGGCCTTCATCGCGAACAGTGAAGACCAGTTATCTCCGGCCCCGTACTCGAATACTTCACCGTCGGCTAGATCGAAATCATCACGCATAGCCTGGATGACATCTTCCGCAAAGCCGAAATCGTCCGCAAGGTTCGCCTCGACTGCTTGGCGGCCATTCATGATGCGCCCATCTGCGTATTCCTTCACTTCCGCTTCGGTCATATCGCGGCCTTCTTCGATGACATCGACAAACTCTTCATATGAACTGTCGAGCATGTCTTGCAAAAGCGCCCGTTCTTCTTCGGACATCTCCCGCGTCGGGCTCAATATGTCTTTGTATGGCCCCGATTTGATGGTGACAAAATCAATGCCATAGCGCTCTGCCAATTCACCATAATTGACGCTTTGCATGATGACACCGATTGAACCCGTCAAGGTTTCTTCGCTGACGAAAATCTTTTCAGCCGGCGCGGCAATATAATAACCGCCTGATGCAGCCATCGCGCCCATCGACACGTAAAGCGGCTTGCCGGTTTCTTCCTGGATTTCCTTGATCTTGTCGTGGATTTGAGCGGACTCGACCACGCCTCCGCCAGGGGAATTGACTTGCAGCACAACGCCTTTGACGCTGCTGTCTTCCTTGACGGCTTGCAATTGCTCCATAAACAGGTCATGGTTATAGCCAGCAGCTGCAAAAACGGAAGCTTCGCCCGTATCCTGGATCGCCCCGTCCACATTCAACACTGCAATGCGGTTGGAAGCATCACCCGGTTCAACCACTCGTTCGCTCAAGGCTGTCTGATCCATTCCCGTCCAATCATCAAATCCTGAAGTGAAATCCGACTGCAGTACGCTGAATGCCGAGTTAATGACCAGTGAGATCACTAGCAATACAGCAGCGGCGACTAAAGCGATCCATCGTTTTGTGTTCATCATGTTCCATTTCCCTCCTTAAGTATTCCATTTAACTATACGATACAACGCTCAATATGTTTCACTTTCCGCCAAATTCGGCACCTGCTATATGGCGGTTTTTTCTTATCCGTCTCGCTTCCATGATTTTCGACCCCGTGAACAGGATCAGGGCGCTCCAGATAAAGGAGAAGGAAATGGCCGAAATGGTCCCGAATGCCTCTCCGTACAGAAAGACGCCGATCAACAGCATCAAGCTCGGGGCGATATATTGAAGGAAGCCGATCATATATAACGGAATGAGCGGCGCCCCCATGGCGAAAAGCAGTAGTGGCAAGGCGGTCAGGAATCCGCTGAGGATGACGAGCAGGTCGGTCGGCACGCCGCTATGCAAAAACGCTGCGCGGTCGACAGAAAATAGATAGATATAATAGGCAGTCGCAAACGGCAGCACGAACATCGTCTCGATCGCCAGGCCCCTTAATGCATTCAGCTGGATGGTTTTCTTGATCAATCCATAGAACGCAAAGCTGAATGCCATGCCGAGCGCCAGCCACGGCAAAGTCCCGTAGGAAATCGTGATGACCGCCACGCCGATAGCGGCAAGCACAAAAGCGGCCTTTACGGCAGGCGAAAGTTTTTCCTTTAAGAAGAACGAACCGAGCAACACGGAAATGAGCGGGTTGATGTAATAGCCCAGGCTCGTTTCGACGATCCGGTCGTTGGTCACGGCATAAATATAGAAAAACCAATTGGCCGAAATGAGGAACGAAGCAAGCATGAGCATGAAGAAGGTTTTCTTCGACTTCCACAAGGACTTTATATCCTCCATAAATCGCTTGCCGCCCCCTGTCAGCACGATAAAGCCTAGCGTCAGCCAAAACGCCCAAAAAATCCGGCCGGCCAGCAATTCGTCGGCGGGTACATGGTCAACTTGCTTCCAGAATATCGGGAGGAACCCCCAGATCGTATAGGTCAAAATCGTCAGCAATGTTCCTTTTTTCTCTTCAGTCATCTTCGCATCGCGCACCATTCTTAAAATATTTTTATTCACGAAATAATAGACCCATTATATGCCTGCCCTATTGGAAAGTAAATACAGCAAAAGCCCCCGGTGTGAGCGGGGGCTTTTGGCAAAATCATTATTTTTTTGCATTTTCCGCTTGCCGCAGTTCAACGCGGCGGATCTTGCCTGATGCCGTTTTCGGCAGTTCGGTGCGGAACTCGATAGCGCGCGGGTATTTATACGGCGCTGTCAATTCCTTGACGTGATTCTGGAGTTCCGTGATGAGCCCTTCCCCGCCTTCGTTGCCTTCTGTCAAGACGACAAAAGCTTTGACGATCGCCCCGCGGATTTCATCCGGTGAACCGACGACGGCACATTCCTGCACGGCAGGATGCTTGACGAGCGCATCTTCCACTTCGAACGGCCCGATCGTGTAGCCCGACGAAATGATAATGTCATCCCCGCGCCCTTCGAACCAGAAAAAGCCATCTTCATCTTTTGATGCTTTGTCGCCGGTGACGTAATAATCGCCGCGGAATTGCATTTGCGTACGCTCCGCATCTTTGAAGTATTCCTTGAACAAAGCCGGCGTCTCGACGTGTACGGCGATGTCCCCGACTTCTCCAACCGCACATGGCACCCCGTTGTCATCGATGATGTCCACCCGGTTTCCTGGCGTCGGTTTGCCCATCGAGCCTTTGCGCCCTTGTGTGCCTTTCATCGTGCCGACAAGCAAGGTGTTTTCGGTCTGTCCGTAACCGTCGCGCACATCCAAATTGAAATGCTTCCGGAAGACATCGATCACTTCAGCATTCAAAGGCTCTCCTGCCGACACGGCGCTGTGGAGCGCGCTTAAATCGTAATCCGCCAAATCTTTCTGCTTCGCCATCAGCCGGTATTCCGTCGGCGTACAGCATAGCACGTTGATTTTCCGTTTTTCGAGCAATTCAAGATAGACAGCCGGGTCGAATTTGCCATTATAGACGAATGCCGTCGCCCCGCTCCCGAGTGTAGCGAGGAACGGGCTCCAGATCCATTTTTGCCAGCCCGGGCTCGCCGTCGCCCAGACCAGATCCCCTTTTTCCGCACCGAGCCAATGCTCGGCGGATGTGCGCAAATGCGCATAAGCCCAGCCGTGGCTATGGACCACGCCTTTCGGATTGCCGGTCGTTCCGGATGTGTAGGAAAGAAATGCCATGTCGTCATTCTTGGTCTGTGCCGCTTCATAATGGTCAGAAGCTGAAGCGATTTCGTCGGTCAATGAAATCCAGGAATCGGGTCCCTGGCCGATGACGAAATTGGTCAGCCCTTCCATTTCAGCGACTCCTTCAAATTGGCTCAAAAACGGTTCATATGCTATGACCGCTTTGGCCTCGCTATGGTTCAGGCGGTAGGAAATATCTTTCGCCCGCAGCATTTCAGAACTCGGAATGACGACGAGCCCTGCTTTCAATGCGCCCACATACACAATGTACGCCTCGATCAGCCGGGGCACCATGACCAGCACGACATCGCCTTTTTTCAGGCCTGCTTTTTCAAAGCTGTTCGCTGCACGGTTCGCCTGTTGAATCAATTCATCATATGTAACTTCTTTCTTTTCCCCTTTATCGTTCTCCCAAATGATTGCCTTGCGTCCATCTCCCGTCGCAAAGCGTTCGAATTCTTCCACCAAATTATAGTTTTCAGGTGCCAGCAATTGTTCGCGTTTCATCCCAATCTCCCCTTTGCCAATAAACTAATATTATTCTTATATTATTATACAATAAATATTTAATTATTCAAAATAATTATTTTAAAGCAATTCTTCTATTAATAAGGACAACCGCGCAAAAAACCACTCCACATCGTCAATCTTTTTCTGATATCAATACTAATTCACTAAATGATTGTTCTAATAGAATAACGAATTTACTGCATAATAATAGCCCGGCCAAGGACATGTCCTTGGCCGGGCTGCTAGAAGGGTTCGGGTTACAGCAAATCTTCGAAACGCTGCTGTTTCTTTCTTGGGAATTCAATGACCTCGCGCTCCGCTACCGCTTGGTCGATCATTTCGCCGAAAGACACGAAACTCTCATAATGTTCCACCTTGTCCGTTTTCGGCTTCGTTTTAGGGTTGGCCGGCGTGAAGATCGTGCAGCAATCCTCATACGGCCGGATGGAGATATCGTAAGTTCCGATGGCTTGAGCCGTTTCGATGATTTCAAGTTTATCCTGTGCGATCAACGGGCGCAAAATCGGTGTCGTCGTCACGGCATTGATCGCCTGCAGGCTCTCAAGCGTCTGGCTGGCGACTTGGCCGAGGCTTTCGCCTGTGATGATCGCTTTGGCGTCAGTCTTTGCGCGCACCGCATCGGCTATGCGCATCATCATCCGGCGGGTCGAGGTCATCGTCATATTATCCGGGACTTGTTTATGGACTTCCTGCTGGATTTCCGTAAACGGGATGATGTGCAAAGTCACTGGCGATCCGAAGCCGCTCAATTTTTCCGCCAAATCCAGCACTTTCTCTTTTGCGCGCTCGGTCGTAAACGGCGGGCTGAAGAAATGGATCAGTTCAAGCCTTACGCCCCGCTTCAGCATATGATATCCGGCAACAGGGCTGTCGATGCCGCCTGACAGCATCAACAGCGCCCTGCCGCCTGCCCCGATCGGCAACCCGGCAGCCCCTTGTATCGTTTCAGCCATCATATAAGCGGCGTCTTGGCGAATTTCAACATTCAAGTCGATGTCGGGATTTTTCATCGCCACGGTCAGTTCCGGCGTGTTGCCGAGCACATGGCCGCCGATTGCGCGCATGATTTCAGGTTTTTCGTATGGGAAATCCTTATACGGCCTTTTGACGGAAACTTTGAAACTCTTGCCGGCCGTGTCCATTTTCCTGACGATCGACAAAGCGGTGTGTTTCATTTCATCCAGCTCCAGGCTGGTCTGCGTGACAGGGCTGAATGACTGGATGCCGAATACTTGGGGCAAGCGCTCCAAGACATTTTCCATGCCTTGTTCATCGTCGCAGAACAAGAACATCCTGTCGCGTTCGGCTTTGATGCGCAGCGCCGGGACGTCTGAGAATAAAGTCTGGATATTATTCCGGAGCCGCGAGATAAATGCTTTCCGGTTGCGGCCTTTTGTCGACAGCTCGCCATACCGGATGAGGATTTGATTGGTTTTCATGATGGTTCGACTCCTTTGATCGTTTGATGCGCTTTATGGAAACGTTTCTTCAGTTCTAGAATGTCTTCATGGGTGGTCATGGCGCCGAAGCTGATGCGGATCGTGCCGTCCCGGTATTCGCGCGGCAAGCCAATCGCTTCGATGACGTGGCTTGCTTGCTTGTTCCTGGAAGAGCAGGCACTCGAAGTGGAGACGATGACGCCTTCCTGTTGCAAGGCGCCGACCAAGGTCTCCCCGCGCGCGCCCTTAATCGCAATCGCAAGGATGTGCGGGGCTGCGCCGTTTGGGCTGACGATATAGATATCTTTGTATCCTGAAAAAAAGCTGCGCAATTCCGCGTTCCATTTTAAGTGATCAGGCTTTGGTGTGGCAAGGCGCAATGCTTTTGCCAGCGCCGCAGCGTTCGGTACCGAGACCGTCCCACTGCGAAGCCCGCCTTCTTGCCCACCGCCGAGCAGGAGCGGCTCGAGCTCCGCTTTATTGGCCGCTAGGACCCCGCTGTTCTTCAATCCGTGCAGCTTGTGCGCTGAGACGGTCAATAAATCCGGACGCTCCCCCTCGCTGAGCGGCAGTTTGCCAATGCCTTGCACAGCATCGACATGGAACAGCGCACGGTGATTCTCAAGCATGCTTCGGATACGTGCCAGCGGATGGAGCGTGCCGATTTCGTTATTGACCTGCATTATGCTGACGAGGATGGTATCTTCGCGAAGCGCCTGCTGTAATTCATCCAGGTTGATCGCCCCTTCGCGGTCAACCGGCAGCAGCGTGATTTCAAACCCTTCTTTTTCGAGTTGCTTTAACGGCTCCAGAACCGATGGATGTTCGGTCTTGCATGAGATGATGTGTCGGCCCTTTTCTTGATTGGCATAGGCCGCGCCGCGAAGCGCCAGGTTATTCGATTCAGTCCCGCCCGATGTGAAAATGACACGTTCGTATCCGAGCAGCCCCTTGATCTGGCTGCGCGCTGTCTCGAGCAGGTCTTCCGCTTCATTTCCTAAGCGGTGAAGCGATGCCGGATTCGCGAAATAGCGGCTGCTCGCCTTGACATAGGTTTCGAGCACTTGCGGGTCCGGTTCGGTCGTTGCGCTATTGTCCAAATAAATCATTGCCATCCCTCCGAAAAGAAAACCACCAGCTCATGTGCTGGTGGTTTCGTTATTTTCTTAGTCGTTTTCCTTCACGAGCACTTCGATGCGTTTCATCGAGCCGGGTTCGAAATTCTCGACAGCCGTCGCCGCTTCTTCGAGCGCTTTCGTATAGCGCATCTGGCGGAATGATTCTTCCGCTTCCAAAAGATTTGCGTGAAGCTGCGGATTCGTTTTCCGGTAACGGTTTCCGTATTGGATGATGCGCTCGACAAGCAAGACGTTTTCGATCATCTCTTTCGCTTTCGCCTCAACGTCTGTAATGCTTGTTTCTGCCTGTTCCATATAATTGTCGACGAGCTTCATATTAAGCGGCACTTCACGAAGCGCCCGCATCGCGACAAAGAGATGCTCTTCCGCTTCCTCCAGCCGCACATCCATGTCTTCCGGAATGCCCGGGATGTTCGCTTTATGGAGCATGCGGTCCGTCTCTTGAAGGCGGCGTCTCAATTCCTCTACATGGATGCGGGCTTTGTTTTCCTCGACACGTAAATTTTTCAACGCATCGGTGAAATCCATTTGCGTGGAATCGACGATCGTCAGGTCTTCACGGATATGCATCAACTCATCTTGCAGGCTTGAGTATGCGGATTGGTCTTCCTCGAGTCGATTCGCCAGAAGCTCGAAACGTTTCGACAACTGCTCGACTTTCTCGAGGCAGGTTTTCGGTATCGCCGCTTCCTGGTCCGTGATTTTATAGCTATGCTGCACATAACGGCTCTCTTCTTCCAGTTCCTGGGTGTCACGCGCTACGACTTGCAGATGGCGCTCCGTCTCCATCAAGTGCTGGTCGATATAATGCTTTGCCGCCACTTCTTTTTCCAAAAGGTCGTACATCGCATCGATACGGTCCTTGATTTCGTCGATTTGTTTCTTGCTATCGGTTACTTCAAGAGTCTCCAATTGTTTTTTCAATGCCGCAAGTTCTTGGTCGATTTCGTCCATTTTCTCGGTCAATCCCAGGTGATTGAGGTAATACGATTGCTCTTCCATTTCTTGCTTGCCTTGGCGCAATTGCGCAAGGTCCTGCGGGATCTTGTCATCGATTTCCGCCAGCATCATCGGGATATCGTCCACTAGCATGAAAGCTTCCGTGCTGTCTGCCGATAAATTGATCACTGTCTCACGCGCTCTCAAGTAATTGCCTTCATCGGTCAGCTGATCATATTCCTCGAAGCGCTGGACGAATGACTCCAAGCGTTTTTCAAGCGGGCCGGCAGCCGCCCCGTAGGAAGACTTGTGGGCGAGCAGATTTTTGCGCGCTCGCACGTATTTATCCTGGATCAGATCCATTTCGCTGCGATTTTTCTCTTCACTGCCGATCAGTTCATCCAGTTCAGAGAAAATAGTCGCAATTTGCTGGTCTGTATCATCTATTTTCACTTCAGCTTGTTTTTCGAGCTTGGAAGCTTTCGGGAAATTAAAGCGTTTGATCGATTCTTCTGCGTCATAGAGTGTTGCGTCTATTTTCGGGATGTCGACATCCATGATTTCGTTCCATTTATTGCGCCATCGCTCGAACATTTCCTCTGTCTGGCCATTCAAGTTCAATTGTTTCACTTTGGTAAGCTCTTCCATAATCGGTTTCTCTTTTAGTTGCAGTTTCAGTTGTTCCAGACGCTCGATTTCCGCATTGTGTTTTTTTCGAAACACCATGCCGATGATAAGCAGCGCCAATAGAATGATGACCGCAATGATGATATACTCCATCATAAGTCATTTAGCCCCCTGTTCCAAATACATTACCGGTTACATAAGTATATTTAATGATTCTTTTATTTTAACATGTATTCTACTCTTTTGTTTGCCAAATTAGAAGAAAACAGGGAATAATTTTATCAAATTGAAAAGATGGTGAACTTTATGCAAAAACGCGATGGCCACATCCATACCCCGTTCTGCCCTCACGGCACAAGCGACCCGTTCCGCGCCTATATCGAAAAGGCGGAAAAATCCGGGTTCACGGACATCAGCTTTACCGAACACGCTCCCTTGCCGGAAGGTTTTACGGATACGACGCCTGATCAAGATAGCGGCATGGGCTTGGCCGAATTGCCTGCGTATTTCAATGCACTGGAAGAGGCGAAAGCGCAATTTCCAGGAATGCGGATCCGTAGCGGGCTAGAAGTGGATTATATCCAAGGGTTCGAAAAACAGACAGCCGAACTGCTCGGGCAAGCCGGGACTGAACTGGAAGATGCCATCTTGTCGGTCCATTTCCTGCGCTGCCTTGACCGCTATATCTGTTTTGATTTCAGTGCAGGCGCTTTTATGGATCTCGCGAAAGACATGGGATCCGTGCAGGCTGTCTATGACTTGTATTACGATACCGTCGAAGCATCCATACTTGCGGATCTTGGCCCCCATAAACCGAAACGCATTGGGCATCCGACTCTATGCCATAAATTCCAGCATATCCATCGGGAACATATTGACGATGATGCCCGCATCCGCAAAATCCTCCGGATGATCAAAGAACACGGCTACGAACTGGACGTCAATTCCGCCGGCTTGTCGAAACCAGGCTGCCTGGAATTTTACCCGCCGCAGCCTTATATCGCTTATGCACGCGAACTCGGCATCCCGCTCGTCTTCGGTTCGGATGCCCACAGTGCTGAAGGCTTGCACAAATTCGCCGAACGCTTTTATACTGAACACTATTAAATAGAAACTTATAGAAACGAGATGATTCCATGTTTGCTACATCCACTTACAGCGGCACACGCGAAGAACAGTACAATCTGCTCAATAAACAACTGGATGCCCTGCTCGCAGGCGAACCGAACCGCATCGCCAATTTATCGAATGCTTCCGCACTGCTCGGCCAATTTCTCGACCGCATCAATTGGGTCGGATTCTATTTGATGGAAGACGGCGGGCTTGTCCTCGGGCCGTTCCAAGGCATGCCGGCTTGTGTCCGCATCCCCGTCGGAAAAGGCGTATGCGGCACGGCCATCGATAAGAACGAAACGATGGTGATCGAAGATGTCCACGCCTTCCCTGGACATATCGCTTGCGATGCCGCTTCCCGTTCGGAGATTGTGATCCCGCTCTTCAAAGACGGCGAAGCTTACGGCGTGCTCGACATCGACAGCCCGGAACTTGCCCGCTTCACGGAAGATGACCGCATCGGGCTCGAAAAATTTGCGGAAACATTGTTGAAGCATATCTAAACACAGAAGATCCCGGCAGATATCCTGCCGGGATCTTTTTTAGATTTCCTGCAAATTGGATTTGATGTGTGCGAAAGCCCGCTCGAGATCGGCCATGATATCCTCGACGTTCTCAAGCCCTACCGACAAGCGCACAAGTGAATCGCTGATGCCCATCCGCTCCCGCTCTTCCGGAGGGACAACCGCATGGGTCATCGTTGCCGGATGCTGGATCAAGGTTTCAGCATCCCCAAGGCTGACCGCGATTTTGATGAGCGATAATGCATTCAGGAACTCCTGGGCCTGTTTCTTTCCTCCTTCAAGTTCGAATGAGATCAACCCGCCTCCGCGGCGCATCTGGTCTTTGGCAATCGACGCTTGCGGATGCCCTGCGTCAAATGGATACAAAATGCGTTTGACCGCCTGTTCGCCATGAAGAAAGGCGACGACTTTTTCTGCGTTATCGATATGGCGGTCCATGCGCACGTGCAAGGTTTTCAAGCCGCGGATCAATAGCCAGGCATCGAAAGGCGACATGATGCCCCCGAAATCCTTCTGGACGGTCATGCGGATCAACTGCATCTCTTCTGCATCCGCGCCGACCAGCACACCGCCGATGACATCGCCGTGGCCATTCAAATATTTGGTGGCGCTGTGGAGCACGAAATCGGCTCCGAATTCAAGCGGGTTCTGCAAATACGGCGAGCTGAACGTGTTGTCGATGACTACCCGCAACCCATGTTTTTTGGCAGCTGCTTCAACCGCCCGCAAATTGACGAGTTCCATCGTCGGGTTGATCGGCGTTTCGACATAAATGACTGTCGTCTCGGGCCGGATTGCCTGTTCAATCTGCTATTCCGTCGTCATTGCGATAAGTGAATGCGTAATGCCGTACTTTTCCTCCATGATTTCCAATAAGCCGAATGTGCATCCATAAATACCGCGCGAACATAGGACATGGTCGCCGGCTTTAGTTAAATGAACCAGAATTGCACTGACAGCAGCCATCCCTGACCCGAATGCCAGCGCAGCCGCCCCTCCTTCAATCTCTGCCATGCGTTGTTCCAAGACGCGCACTGTCGGATTGCCGAGGCGCGAGTAGATATTGCCATCCTGTTCACCGGCAAAACGGGCTTCTCCCTGCTCGGCATTCGCGAACGAATACGTGGACGTCTGGTAAAGCGGCGTAGCAAGACTATCATGATGCACGGAACTGTCGTAGCCCTCATGGATGATGGCCGTTTCAAACTTCTTCTTTTGTTTCATCATTCATACACCCCTTAGACAAAATAGAAAGCGCTTACATTTACAGCTATCTCCATTTTACTCTGAGGATACCGAAAAAGAAAGCCTCATTTCTGTACTTCCCGCCCTTTACCCATTGACTCCTGCAGCCGATATCAGGTATACTAGCCTTTGTGTAAAATAATCGCAGCAGTTGTATGTGCGGGTTTGCCCATTTTGTTCCTCTGCGGAGGTGTATCGCGTAACTCTTGGCTGCTGAGCGAAGGTACATGAAAACAAAATGGCTTGCAGCATGAATACATCTGGTTTTTATTTTACTCTAAAAACCAAATCAGAGGAGGAGACTCATTATGTCTCGTTATACAGGTCCAGCATGGAAACTGTCACGTCGCCTTGGAATTTCTTTGAGCGGCACAGGTAAAGAACTCGAAAAACGCCCTTACGCACCAGGTCAACACGGTGCTAACCAACGCCGTAAAGTTTCTGAATACGGTTTGCAATTGCAAGAAAAGCAAAAGCTGCGCTTCATGTACGGAGTAAACGAACGCCAGTTCAAAACTTTGTTCAACAAAGCCGGCAAAATGGAAGGCAAACACGGTGAGAACTTCATGATCTTGCTTGAAACTCGCCTTGACAACGTCGTTTACCGCCTCGGCCTTGCGCGCACTCGCCGCCAAGCCCGCCAATTGGTAAACCACGGCCACATCCTTGTCGATGGCAAGCGTGTAGACATCCCGTCTTACAGCGTGAAACCAGGACAAACTATCGCATTCCGCGAAAAATCAAACAACCTTGACGTAGTCAACGAAGCGATCGAAGTGAACAGCTTCGTTCCAGAATACGTTTCAATCGACGCTGACAAAAAAGAAGGCACATTCGTACGTCTCCCAGAGCGCAGCGAATTGTCTGCTGAAATCAACGAACAATTGATCGTTGAGTTCTACTCACGTTAATGATTGACGAAAACCCTTCAGGTTCTCCTGGAGGGTTTTTTCGTGGCTATTTATAGCAGGCCGCCAGCCCGCTGTCTTCCAAAAGCCTGCCAGCCATTAAGAGCTTCTCCGCTTTCCAGCCTGTTGATGATTTTTTCAGCCGCCGCCTTAAGCGGGATTTCTCCTGTATTGACTTCAATATCATAGGTTTCGTTTTGGCGGTGGACAAACGCCAGTTGAGCCCGGCCTTGGCCGATTGTGCGGTCTCTCCTGTTTTTTTCACGCCGGTCGATTTCCTCTACAGGGCAATGAACTCCCACAAACAAGACAGGATAGCCCTTCAGCACGGATAGGAGGTGCGAAATCGTTTCTTCATCATGTAGAATTTGATCCACCACTAAATGGACCCCTTTATCCGAGAACATCCTGACGGCCTCATGAAAAAACACTTCCGTCGGAATCGGAATCAGCTTTTCCGTGTTGCGGTCTTCCATTTTTTCGATTACCAAGTCAAAGTCATCGATACTTAAATGAAAGTAACTCTCCAGCTGATAAGCTAATTCTTTCGCCAAGCTCGACTTTCCAGAACTCGAGACCCCATTCAATAAAATAATCTTTCCTGCATCCACCGTTCCCTCTCCCTTCTCAATCAAGCCGGATCCACGTTCTTAACTGTGCCGTCCTATGCCTGATAAATAGTTTAAGCTTATCGATTGAAAATCGCCAGCTCTTGCCGTTCCGTCGATTCCTCCTCCAAGCTATGCTACACTGTAGCCATATAAAGGAGGCATCTTTATGAGAATCGTATCCATATGCCCTAGCAATACCGAGTTGCTCGCTTTTTTGAATGCCGATCATTTGCTGGTCGGCGTCGATGATTATTCCGACTGGCCGAAGAGCATCGAACGGCTTCCGCGCCTCGGCCCGGACCTATCCATACGAATGGATGAAGTCGAAGCCTTGGCGCCGGACCTTGTATTGGCATCGCTCAGCGTGCCCGGCATGGAAAAAAATATCGAAGAGCTCGAAAAACGCAACATTCCGCACCTCATCCTGGACCCGCAATCACTCGCCGACATCCGCCACGACCTGGAAACGGTGGCCGAAGCCATCCATTTCGACAGCGCGGCGGTCCTCGCGGAATATGACGCCGCTATCGCTGAACTGAAAAGACGCGGCGACAGCACATCTTCCTCGCCTTCCTTGTACTGGGAATGGTGGCCGAAACCGGTCTTCACTCCGGGAGGCGTCAATTGGCTCAGTGAAATCAGCCGGCTTGTCGGCGCCCACAATTGTTTCGAGGACGAGGAAACCGCGAACATCCAAACCGACTGGGAAGCCGTGAGAAAACGCGAGCCGGACTTCATCCTCCTCGCTTGGGTCGGCATCATGACCTCGAAAGTAAAGCCGGAACTCGTACTGAAACGCCCGGACTGGCAATCGATGAAAGCGATCGAACACATCCACGTCATGGAAGAGGCTTTGTTCTGCCGGCCGTCGCCACGGCTGATCGAAGGGGCGATCAAGCTCGGCAAGCTTGTCCATCCACAAGCTTTCGAAGACTTCCCGCTCCCATCCTTCATCAAGGAAAAGCAATCACATGCATAAATCTGGGACATCCAAAACCCCGCAGCGCCATTAAAGCGCTGCGGGGTTTTTGGGTGCGGATCATCAGAGCCGGTCGCGTCCTGGCCCGGCATCACCGCGGATATTCGTTGAGCGTTCCGTACCGATCAACGGATCTTCCTTTTCCGTAAATCTGTCCACGTCATTGCGGTCAGGCTGCTTCGCCCCATCCTCTTCCACCAAGACGAGTATCCGCCCTTCCTTGAACTGGTCTTCATAGCCTTTTGCTTCATCTTCCGGCACGCCGAGGCCGATCAAGGCACCGGCTATCCCGCCTACGCCTGCTCCTGCCGCTGCGCCTGTCAGGCCGGCTGCAATCGGCCCGGCTGCGACAATTGGGCCGATGCCAGGAATCGCCAATGCCCCGAGTCCCGCCAAGACGCCGCCGAGACCGCCTAATGCTCCGCCCGTAGCAGCTCCGGCAGCGGCTCCTTCACCGGCCTGTGTTCCGGTTTCTTCTGTTACGCGCTCTACGTCACCTTTATCTTTACTGATAACTGAAATATCTTCGTCGCGGTAGCCTTGCCGCTGAAGATCTTCAATGACTTCCACCGCTTCCATTTCCGTACCGTATGCTCCGACCACTCGTGACATGTTACTCGTCCTCCATTTCATGTTTGGGAATCCTGTTCATATATCTTAGTGAATATGTTTCCCCATCGAAGATGTGCTAAACATTCCGTAACCTCAAGAAAACACCGCCAGCAAAGGCTGGCGGTGTCAGTGTTTAAACGAAATGGATCATATGGTATTTCTTTTTGCCGCGGCGGACGATCGCAAATTCATCATCCAACCGGTCTTTATCATCGACAACGTATTCAAGGTCACGGATTTTTTCGCCATTGATGGAAATCGCGCCATTCGTGATATCCTCGCGCGCTTGGCGTTTTGAAGGCGACACTTTGCCATCAACGATCAAATCGACGATCGGCTTCGCTTGTTTTGGCATCTCGACCGAAGGAACGTCTTTGAAAGCCGCCTTCATTTCACCTGCGCTCAAGCTTTTCAAGTCACCGCTGAACAAGGCTTTCGTGATGCGCTGTGCGTCCAGAAGCGCCTCTTCCCCGTGGATGAGCTTGGTCATTTCCTCGGCGAGGACGGTTTGCGCTTTTCTGAGGTGCGCTTCCGTTTCAACGCTTTTCTCAAGTGCTTCGATTTCCTGTCTTTCGAGGAACGTGAAGATCTTCAAGTATTTGACGACATCCGCATCGGCCGTGTTGATCCAGAACTGGTAAAACTCATATGGCGAAGTCTTTTTCGCATCGAGCCACACGGCACCGCCCGCCGTCTTGCCGAACTTCGTGCCGTCCGCTTTCGTCACGAGCGGGATGGTGATGCCGAACGCTTTCGTTTCTTCCTCGTGCGTCTTGCGGATCACTTCAAGGCCTGAAGTGATATTGCCCCACTGGTCCGACCCGCCGATCTGAACGCGGCAATTGTATTCGTTGTATAAATGGTTAAAGTCGATCGCCTGGATCAAGGTGTAGGAGAACTCCGTGAACGAGATCCCGCCTTCTAGACGTGAGGCGACAGAGTCTTTCGCCAGCATATAATTGATGGAAATCAATTTACCGTAATCGCGCAGGAATTCGATGACGCTCATGCCGCCGATCCAGTCCCGGTTATTGACCATTTTCGCACCGTTTTCCGTCTTGAAATCAAAAATCTGCTCCATCTGTTTTTTGATCGATTCGACATTGCGGTCGATCTGTTCCGTCGACTGCAATTGGCGTTCTTCGTTGCGTCCGGATGGGTCGCCGATCATGCCGGTTGCGCCTCCAACCAAAAGGATCGGGCGGTGCCCATGCATCTGGAAACGGCGCAAAGTCAAAAGCGGCACGATATGGCCGATGTGCATGCTGTCAGCCGTCGGGTCAACTCCGCAATATAAGGAAATCTTCTCTTTCTCCAGTAGATCCGCCATTCCTTCTTCGTCTGTTTGCTGGTACATAAGCCCACGCCAGTTTAAATCCTCGATCAATGCATTCGTCATGTAAATTTCCTCCCTTGTTCTGCTTCACTTGATTGCCGGGACACAAAAAAGCCCCTGCATGGAATTCATGCAGGGACGCATATGCGCGGTACCACCCAGCTTGGAGGACGCATCCCCCCACTCGAATGTGCCAGACGGGGCACTTCCGCAAACTCCAGGCCTGTAATTCGGCGCATGCATTTTGGCCGGTTCGCAGCTTCCACCGGCTCTCTGGTTTCAAAATCGCATGCCCTACTGCGGGCCGTTCTCCGTTTGATTATGAAGATTCTATTATGTAGTGTACTTGAATCCTAAAGATTGTCAATATCTTTCGTTTCAATTATCGGATTATGCTATAATGGAAAAGATTTTTAGGAGGGGGATAATGTGCAAGATAAATTTAGAAGATGGTTAGTGAAAGCAGAGGAAACAACCGATAGATGGACTTCCCATAAATGGTTCAGGCGATTTAAAATCACCACGGGCGTCATTTGGAATTTGGCAATCATTCTGGCTATTATACTGGTGGCAGGCGGCGTATTTGCCGCATCGGCAGGAGCCGGGTACTTCGCTTCACTGGTAGATGAAGAACAATTGCGAACCGAAGAGGAAATGCTGTCGGACATCTATAGCTACGAAGAAACTTCCCAATTGTATTTCGCCGACAATACGTACCTCGGCAAATTGCAGACCGACCTGGACCGCGAGGAGACGACTTTGGAAGATGTTTCCGATGTCGCCATCGATGCTGTCTTGGCGACAGAAGATGAGTATTTCTTCGAACACGAAGGCATTGTCCCGAAAGCGATCATGCGCGGCTTGTTCCAGGATGTCTCCAATTCGGACAGCCAATCGGGCGGATCGACCTTGACACAGCAATTGATTAAAAACCAGATTTTGACAAATGAAGTGTCTTACGAACGGAAAGCGAAAGAAATCCTCTTGGCGATGCGCCTTGAGAAATTCATGAACAAAGAAGACATCATGGAAGCTTATTTGAATATCATCCCTTATGGGCGGAACTCAGCGGGCACAAATATCGCCGGGATTGAGACGGCAGCTAAGGGGATATTCGATGTGCCGGCAAGCGAGTTGAATTTGCCGCAAGCGGCATTCATCGCCGGGATCCCGAAAGCGCCTTTCAGCTACACGCCATATACCAATAGAGGTAAACTAAAAGATGAAGCGGGGCTTGAACCTGGCCTTAATCGCATGAAAACGGTACTTTACCGCATGCTCGAAACGGGATATATAACAGAAGCCGAGTATGAAGAAGCTTTGGCTTATGATATCGTCTCAAGCTTCAGAACTGGCGAAACCCGTTCCTACGATGATTATCCGTTTGTCACTGCAGAACTTGAAAAACGTGCCACCCGCATCATCATGGATGTGTTGGCAGAGCAAAACGGCGTAGATCCTGAAACGCTGAACCAAGACCAAAACCTCTACGAGGAATATGCGATTCTTGCCGATCGTGCTGTACGCTCGAACGGCTACCGCATCCATTCCAGCATCAACAAAGAACTCTATATTGCACAGGAAAAAACGCAGAAAGCCTATCAAGGATACGGAACGACCTTATCCGAGGATTATATTGATGAAGACGGCGAAACACAAACCCGCCAGCTGCCGGTGCAAGTCGGCAGTGTCACCTTGGAAAATGACACCGGCCGGATCTTGAGCTTTATCGGCGGGCGTGATCACGAAATCGAGAACTTGAATCACGCGACGCAAGCCTACCGCTCGATCGGATCGACGGTGAAGCCATTGCTCGTCTACGGACCGGCTCTGGAAAATGGCGTGATCGGCGCCGGCAGCCCGGTTGTCGATGTGAAGTTCACCATGAACGACAACGGCAATACCTATGAACCGACAAACTTCATCCCTACAAGTGAACAAGGCATCATGCCGGCTCGCGATGCACTCGCACAGTCACAGAACCTTCCCGCTTTGCGTTTATTTGCGCAAATGCGTGATGAAATGCCGATTCAATACATGATCGATAACGGCTTCTCGCGTGTAGATGAAAACGATAGCGTCGTATCAGCTGCACTTGGCGGCGGTATCGAAGGATCCGTTGAAGAAGTCGCCAATGCCTATGCCACCTTAGCAAACGGCGGCAAGCATATGGAAACGACGATGATCGATAAAATCGAAGATGCAGACGGCAATGTCATTTATGAACACGAAACTGAAGCGAAAGACGTGTTCACGCCTCAAGCTTCTTATGTATTGACCGATATGCTGCGCGACGTCTTCAAGACAGACCGCGGTACAGCCAACCGTGCAAACGGCATGCTGAAGTTCAATGCGGATTTCGCGGGCAAGACGGGAACCACCCAACAAACACGCGATGTCTGGCTCGTCGGCTATAACCCTAACATCACGATGGGTGTCTGGCTCGGCTACGACAAAGAGAAATACTCTCTAGATAATTTCCGGAACCAGAACTTGCAGCCATCCGTCCGAGTCAACCAATTATGGGCGAATTTGATGAATACAACCTATGATGTAGCCCCTGACGCTATCGGTTCGGGAGACAAGTTCCAGGAACCGGAAGGCGTTGTCACCCGCTCATTCTGCGGAATCTCAGGCTATGCACCGAGCGAGGCTTGTAAAAAAGCAGGCCTAGTCCGTTCCGACTTGTTCATCGCTGACATCATGACGCCAAAAGATGGCGATGACAGCTTGAGCAGCGGATCGTATACAACCATCAACGGCAAACGCTATGCCGCCCTATCGAATACGCCAAGTGAATTTGTATCAGGCGGCGGCCTCGGCGTTTCAGAAGAATACGTCGATCGTATGCTCGCACCATTCGGCGGTGACGCCAGCAAATTATTCCCAGGCAACTCCAGGTTCAGCAATGTCGTTTCCAGCGCCAAATTTGACGCAGACAGTGCAGCACCTGCACCGGTCGGAACATCGATCAATGGACGCACGATCACTTGGAGCGATTCCGCATCCAATGATGTCGTCGGCTACCGCGTTTTCCGCGGCGGCAGCAGAGTCGCTTCTGTTTCCGAATCGAGCAGCAACTCCTATAGCGCATCTGGCCCTGGGACGTACACTGTCGTCGCTGTAGACATTACCGGCCGCCAATCGTCAGCTTCCAATGGCGTGACCATTGAAGCGCCGAAACCAGAACCGAAACCAGAACCAAAGTCGGAACCGGAGAAAGAAGAAGCGCCGGCTCCATCACAAGAAACCGAAAGACAGGAGCCGGAAGAAAAACCGGCCGAGGAAGAACCGGAAGAGGAAACTCCAGCTCCGGAAGAACCGGAAGAAGAGGAAGAAGCTCCGCCTGAAGAACCGGAGGAACCTGAAGAACCGGAAGAACCAACAGAACCTGACACCGAAGCTCCGGAAAGTGAAGAAGACGCAGCATAACGAAAGCCCCTCTGCTAAATGCAGAGGGGCTTTTTTTAGTCTTCCATGGTGGACAAGTCGCCAGTCGGCAAATCCAACTCCCAAGCTTTCAGGACACGGCGCATGATTTTACCGCTCCGTGTTTTCGGCAGCTTGTCTTTGAATTCGATTTCACGCGGCGCTGCGTGTGCGGCCAATTCTTTCTTGACGAATTGCCGGATGTCTTCGATCAGCTCATCGGAAGGCTCTTGGCCTTCTACCAGCGCGACAAATGCCTTGATGATTTCCCCGCGCACAGGATCGGGCTTACCGATGACCCCCGCTTCTGCGACTGCCGGATGCTCGAGCAGCTTGCTTTCCACTTCGAACGGGCCGACGCGTTCGCCTGAAGTCATGATGACATCATCGACTCTTCCCTGGAACCAGAAATATCCGTCTTCGTCCATATAGGCCGAGTCACCGGATACATACCACTCGTCATTCAAGAAGTAGGAATCGTACTTCTGCGGATTGTTCCAGATTTGGCGCATCATGGATGGCCAGCCTTTTTTGATTGCCAGGTTGCCCATTTGGTTAGGTGGCAGCTCATTGCCTTGATCATCGACGATCGCCGCTTTGACGCCCGGAACAGGCTTGCCCATCGAACCAGGCTTAATCGCCATCGAAGGGTAATTGCAGATGACTTGCGCGCCTGTTTCCGTCATCCACCACGTATCGTGGATGCGTTTATCGAACACTTGCGCTCCCCATTTGACGACTTCCGGGTTAAGCGGCTCGCCGACAGACAGCACATGGCGCAATGTCGATAAATCATATTCTTTCACCAGTGCATCGCCTGCCCCCATCAGCATACGGAACGCAGTCGGCGCACTGTACCAGATTGTGACGCCGAAATCTTCGATCGCTTGATACCAAGCATCAGGTGAAAAACGCCCCCCTAGTATGACCGTAGTGACACCATTCAGCCACGGGGAGAACACGCCGTAAGCTGTCCCTGTCACCCAACCAGGGTCGGCGGTGCACCAATAGATATCCTGCTCCTGGAAATCAAGCACCCATTTGCCGGTCTGGTATTGTTGCACCATCGCATATTGTGCATGCAGCACGCCTTTCGGCTTCCCGGTAGATCCCGACGTATAATGAAGCACCAATCCGTCTTCTTTATCGAGCCATTCAACATCGAATTTATCTGAGCAGGAGTGTAGATGCTTCAGCACATCGATATGGCCTTCACTTTCCCCTTCCTCTCCGACAATGAAGATCGTCTTCAGATTCGGAAGGCGGTCTTTCGGGATACGCGGAAGCAATTCCGGTGTGGTGATGATCGATTTCGCATCACTATCGTCCAGGCGGTCATAGATGGCCCCTTCCATGAATGCTTCAAATAACGGCCCGACGATCAGGCCCATCTTCAAAGCCCCGAACATGAGGAAATACAGTTCAGGCGAACGCGGCATGAAAATGAAGATGCGGTCGCCTTTTTCCAAGTCGGAATGTGATTTCAACAAATTCGCCGCACGATTGGTCATGCGTTTCATCTCATAGAATGTGTAGGTCTCATGGCGATGCTGGTCTTTATAATAGAGAGCGACTTTGTTCTTGCGGTCCGATTCAGCATGACGGTCAATCGCCTCATGGGCCATATTGATTTTACCGGTTTTGGACCAGCTGAACTCTTTTTCAACTTCCGACCAATCGAAACTCGCCGACTGCTCTTCGTAATTATGTAAATGATGCTCCCCTGGTTTTGCTGGTAACGCTTCCACTTTCACATAAATCACCCTTTCCCTTTGTTTCTCTATATTCTACATCAACCTGGAAGGGAAATGCTAATAATTTTAATTCTTTAGAAAATACGGTGTATTTACCCAAGCAACTTTCTTTTCCGGATGCCCTTCATGTATAATGAAGCTAATTGCAACCACAGGCGGTGAAATGATGGAACATAAGAAGACGTACAATGCGATGGAATTGAAAACGAAACACGGGCCCCTCATCATCGAAGGCCCAGTCCCCTCCAAGGAATTGAAAGAGCTTGACTTCCACGAGGGCTTGGTCGCTTTCCGCCCACCGGAACAGCAGCATAAAGCCATTACGGAAATTGCGGATTTGCCGGAAGGGCGCATTCTGATTGCACGCGACCGGAATACCATTGTCGGTTATGTAACATATCTCTACCCGGATCCTCTTGAACGGTGGTCCGAGGGGAAAATGGATAACTTGATTGAGCTTGGGGCAATCGAAGTCATCCCGAAATACCGTGGTGCCGGCGTCGGCAAAGCCTTGCTCCAAGTATCGATGATGGACGATGCCTTCAATGACTTTATCGTCATCACGACAGAATATTATTGGCATTGGGATTTAAAGGGCACCGGGCTGAATGTTTGGGAATACCGCAAGATAATGGAAAAGATGATGCAAGCTGGAGGGCTGGAATATTTCGCGACGGATGATCCCGAAATCAGCTCCCATCCGGCCAATACGCTGATGGCGCGCATCGGTTCCCGCGTCGATACCGAGTCGATCCAAAAATTCGACCAGCTGCGTTTCATGAACCGCTACATGTACTGATTACTGAAGGGGTGCTTATATGTTAGTAGAAGAAATCATGAAAAAGGATGTTTTCACATTGCGCTCAGACCAGACCGTACAGGATGTGCTGGATCTGTTCGAGGAAAAACGGATCCGCCACGCCCCCATCGTTGATGACGGGAAAGTCGTCGGGATCGTAACCGACCGCGATTTGAAAGACGCGTTGCCTTCCATGTTTACGGTGACGCCAAAAGTGAATCCTTACGAGAAGAAAGTTTCGGAAATCATGACAGCAAATCCGATCATAGCCCATCCGCTGGATTTCGTCGAAGAGATCGCTTTGGTATTCTATGAGAATAAAATCGGCTGCCTGCCGGTCGTCAGCCAAAATGAACTCGTCGGCTTCCTGACCGAAACCGACCTGCTCTATACCTATATCGAATTGACCGGTGCGCATCAGCCCGGATCCCAAATCGAAATCAAAGTGCCAAACCGTTCAGGCGCACTCTACGAAGTGAGCAAAGTGTTCTATGAGCACAAGGTCAATGTATTGAGTGTCCTTGTCTACCCGGACCGGGAAGACAATTCCAATAAGATTTTAGCGTTCCGCATCAAGACGATGAACCCCATTTCCATCATTGAAGATTTGCGCAAAGAAGGTTTCGATGTCCTATGGCCGAATCTTATGCAGGAATGAAAAAGCACGCCGTCTTCATCTATTCAGAAGATCAATTGGGGTATAAATTTTCTGAAACGCATCCGTTCAACCAAAAACGCCTTATCCTAACGATCGATTTACTCAGGGAAATGGACGCCCTTCCAGAGGAATTGATCGTGCCCGCACGGACTGCAACGGATGAAGAATTACTGCTGGCACATGACCAGCGCTATATCGATATCGTCAAAAAAGCGAGCCGAGGCGAAATCACGCCGGAAGCAGGAGAAGGCTATGGCATCGGGACGGACGATACGCCGATTTTCGAAAATATGCACGAGGCGAGTGCCCGCTTGGTCGGCGGCACACTGACCGCAGTCGATCAAGTGATGGAAGGCAAAGCCGAACATGCCTTGAATCTTGGCGGCGGCCTCCATCACGGTTTCCGCGGAAAGGCCTCGGGCTTCTGCATCTATAACGACAGTTCGGTCGCCATCCATTATCTAAAGGAAAAATACAACGCGCGTGTCCTGTATATCGATACGGATGCGCATCACGGTGACGGGGTGCAATGGTGTTTTTATGACGACCCCGAAGTATGTACGGTGTCGATCCACGAAACGGGCCGCTACTTATTCCCTGGCACAGGCAATATCAATGAGCGTGGCAGTGGCCAAGGCTACGGCACTTCATTCAACTTCCCGATTGATGCATTCACGGAAGATGAATCGTTCCTGGATATCTACCGGACCGCAATGCGTGAGATTGTTGAACATTTCAAACCGGATGTCATTTTAAGCCAAAATGGCGCCGATGCACATTATCTGGATCCCTTGACACACCTGAGCAGCACGATGGAAATTTACCGTGAAATCCCGAAGATCGCCCATGAACTGGCGCATGAGTTCTGCGAGGGCAAGTGGATCGCTGTCGGCGGTGGCGGTTATGATATTTGGCGGGTCGTGCCACGCGCCTGGTCGCTTCTATGGATGGAAATGAACAACTATCCACTGCCTCACGGGAAATTGCCGGAAGCATGGCTGAAGCGCTGGCAACCGGAATCGCCCGTCCCTTTGATCGAGACATGGGAAGATCCGGAAAACATGTACAAACCGATTCCAAGAAAAGCGGAAATCACCGAAAAAAACCAACAAATGCTGGATAAGGCACTATACATGATCCGCAATCAATAAACGACAACTTATTTAGTCGGAATATTCCGCAGTTTGCATCATAAAACCGCCCTTGCGACGGGATTGAACTCAATCCTGAAGCAAGGGCGGTTTTCCTGCTGGACATGGTTTGCCCATAGCGGTTATCAGTGTTTGGTCGACTGGCGTTCTTCCAGGCGGTACGGGAGCACGACCTGATTTTCTTCAATTTCCTCATTGTTCATATATTTTGTCAACAAGCGCATCGACACTGCGCCGATATCGTAAAGCGGCAATGCTACTGCCGTCAGCATCGGACGGGCCATGCGTGCGAGTTTCGAGTTTTCGTAAGTGATGATTTCCACATCTTCAGGGATGCGCTTCCCGCTAGCTTCCACAGCATGGATGACCCCTATCGACATTTCATCGTTGCTGACGAAATAAGCTGTCGGTTCGATCGCTTCCAGTTCACTTACGGCTTCCAGCCCTTCTTCATAGGTGTTATTGCATTCGATGACCAGGTGTTCATCATACCCCAGACCCGCTTCCTGCAATGCGTCCTGATAGGCTTTCAGTTTATGTTCACGGTTGATCTCGGACGATAGAGGGCCAGAAATATAAGCAATTTTCTTATGCCCGCTGTCGATGAGTTTTTTGACCGCTTCATAAGCAGCGGCATAATAATCGATGTTAACGGAAGCGATCGATGCTGTATCATCGATGGACCCCGCCAAGACGATCGGCGTAGGGGAACGTTCCATCTCCTTGCGCAATTCATCCGAAATGACATCGCTCATGAAAACAATGCCATCCACTTGCTTGCCGAGCATGGTTTCGAGCAATTGAAGCTCCTTGTTTGGATTCTGGTCGGAATTGGACAGGATGATGTTATAGCGGTACATCGTTGCGATATCTTCGATGCCCCGTGCCAGTTCAGAATACGTACTATTGGATATATCCGGTAATACGA